>JBOGCF010000018.1:0-25150 GCA_051656605.1 Tannerellaceae bacterium
TGGTGATCTACAACGATGATAAAACAGTAAAACAACGCGTGGAGCTGTCTCATCGATCAGGTAATCTGATTGCAGAGATTGAGCCCAATGATTGGCATACACTAGAGATCCTTGAACCCGATACTGTGTTTATCGAGGTAAAAAAAGGACCATATATTCCGTTTTTAGAAATTGATTTGTTATAACTATCAATATGAAGAAAATATTAATTATAACAAATCATTTCTATCCTGAGTCTTTTAAAGTTAATGATGTTGCTTTTTTTTTCGCTCAACAAGGATATGATGTAACTGTTGTTACCGGTGTACCCAATTATCCAGTAGGACGTATCTTTCCATCATATGGATTATTTAAACGAAATATAGAATTTGTCAATGGAGTAAAAGTTTATCGTCTACCACTGATTCCAAGAGGTAGTGGTAAAAGTTTGCGTTTAATTATTAATTATATATCATATTTTTTATCATGTTTAATATTCACTCCGTTTTTGTTATTCAGATATAAATTTGATTCTGTGCTCGTGCATGAAACATCACCAATATTTATAGGTATTCCAGCGGTTCTTGTAAAGAAGATCCAGAAAATTCCATTATATTTTTGGGTGTTAGACTTATGGCCAGAAAGTATAGTTGCAACAACAAAGATATCTAATAAATATTTAACTAATGTATTGAATCATTTGGTTTGTTGGCTATATTATAATTCTGATAAAATATTAATATCATCAAATGGTTTTCGCAAATCAATTAATTCAAAAGGCAATTTTGAAAATAAACTTATTTATTTTCCTAATTGGGCTGAAGATGTTTTTGAAAATAAATTGATCGATAATTCATATATTCCACCCTTTCCATTTAACGATTCAAAAATAAATATAATGTATGCTGGAAATATTGGAGAAGCACAGGATTTCGAAAGTATTACTAAGCTTATTTCTAAAAGCGTACATTCAAATGTTAGATGGATATTTGTTGGAGAGGGACGTAAATATGAATTTTTAAAATCATATGTCAATGAAAATAATTTAAATGATTGTGTGTATTTATTAGGTCGTTTACCATTAGGTATGATGCCGACTTTATACTTAAAAGCAGATTTGATGCTTTTAACCTTAAAGGATTCATATATATTTGAATTAACAGTGCCAGCAAGAATGCAATCTTATTTGGCATTAGGGAAACCTGTTCTCGCAATGATTAATGGAGAAGCTGCTAATATTATAAAAGAATATAATTGTGGATACGTATGTAAGGCAGGAGATATAGAAAGGGCTGCAAATATTGTATCGACCTTGGATCGGACCGATTTAAATCAAAAAGGGGACAATGCAAAATATTGTTACTATTCTTGTTTTAGAAAAATAGATCAACTAAATAAACTTGCCCAGTTATTTGAAAGTCGAAATTAATATTCTATGAAAGGAATCGTTCTTGCCGGAGGATCGGGTACACGCTTGTATCCGATTACGAAAGGTATCTCGAAGCAGTTGCTTCCAATCTATGACAAACCGATGATTTTTTATCCTATCTCGGTGTTGATGCTTGCGGGTATCCGTGAGATTTTAATAATATCTACACCTCATGATCTTCCCGGATTTAAACGACTTTTGGGCAATGGGTCAGATTATGGTGTACATTTTGAATACGCAGAGCAGCCAAGTCCTGACGGACTCGCCCAAGCGTTTATAATCGGTGAGGAGTTTATAGGTAACGACTCGGCTTGTTTGGTACTTGGCGACAATATATTCTATGGTCAGAGTTTTTCTAAAACGCTTAAAGAGTGTGTTCGTACAGCTGAAGAAGATCATAAGGCGACAGTATTTGGTTATTGGGTCAATGACCCTGAGCGATATGGTGTCGCAGAGTTTGATGCGAACGGAACAGTGCTTTCGATAGAGGAAAAACCTGCAGAGCCGAAATCAAACTATGCAGTGGTTGGGCTTTACTTCTATCCGAATAAAGTAGTTGAAGTGGCGAAAAATATCAAACCAAGTCCACGAGGAGAACTCGAGATCACAACGGTGAATCAAGAATTCCTGAAAGATGCCGAACTTAAAGTGCAAACCTTAGGTCGCGGATTTGCATGGTTAGACACCGGAACTCACGATTCGCTTTCCGAAGCTTCAACATTTGTAGAAACTATCGAAAAGCGTCAAGGCCTTAAGATTGCATGTCTTGAAGAGATTGCCTATCACAATGGATGGATCTCAAAGGAGCAAATCATAGAGCTTGCCAAGCCGATGCTCAAAAACCAATACGGTCAATATTTGATGAATCTTGTAAATCGTAAATAAAAGATGAACGTAATTAAAACAGAACTAGAAGGAGTTGTGATCATCGAACCACGTGTTTTTGGCGATCATCGCGGTTACTTCTTCGAGTCGTTTTCCCAAAAAGAATTTGAGGAGAAAGTATGTAAAACCATTTTTGTACAAGATAACGAATCCAAATCAACAAAAGGAGTATTGAGAGGGTTGCATTTTCAGAAACCGCCTCATTGTCAATCTAAGTTGGTACGTGTGGTTGAAGGAGAGGTGCTAGATGTAGCAGTCGATATCCGTAAAGGATCGCCAACATTTGGCAAATATGTAGCCGTGAATCTATCGGCCGAAAACAAGCGCCAATTGTTTGTGCCACGTGGATTTGCCCATGGATTTGTTGTGTTGAGTGAAACAGCCACGTTTCAGTACAAATGCGATAACTACTATGCTCCACAATTCGAAGGATCAGTTGCCTGGAACGATCCGGCTATCGGAATCGATTGGCAAAGCAACCTTGATGAGGTTCTTTTATCCGATAAAGACAAAGTAAGTCCGTTGCTAGAAGATGCTTGGACATTCAATTATACAGACGAATTATACTAAAAGACATTTCACATGAAAAATATATTGATCACCGGAGGAGCCGGTTTTATCGGTTCGCACGTGGTACGCTTATTTGTCAACAAATATCCGGACTACAACATCATCAACCTGGATAAACTGACGTATGCAGGGAACCTTGAGAACCTAAAAGATATCGAAGACAAGCCTAACTATACATTTGTTAAAGCAGATATTTGTGATTTCGAAGCAATGAAAAAGCTTTTTGCCAAATATCAAATCACAGGAGTGATTCACTTGGCAGCCGAAAGTCACGTAGACCGTTCGATCAAAGATCCATTCTCATTTGCGCAAACCAATGTGATGGGAACTTTGAGCTTGCTTCAAGCGGCCAAACTTCAATGGGATGGCAACTATACAGATAAGCTGTTTTATCACATCTCTACCGACGAAGTGTATGGTTCGTTAGACAACGGCGGTTTCTTTGTTGAAACGACAAAATACGATCCTCACTCACCTTATTCGGCATCGAAAGCATCAAGCGATCACTTTGTGCGTGCTTTCCACGATACGTATGGCATGCCTACCGTTATCTCAAACTGTTCTAACAACTACGGGCCTTATCAGTTTCCTGAGAAGTTGATCCCATTGTTCCTCAACAACATTCGCCACAACAAACCGCTCCCGGTATATGGAAAAGGCGAAAACGTACGCGACTGGTTGTATGTAGTAGACCATGCACGTGCTATTGATGTTATTTATCACCAAGGCAAAAACGGAGACACCTACAACATTGGCGGATTCAACGAGTGGCGCAACATCGACCTTATCAAGGTAATGATCAAAACTGCCGATCGTCTATTGGGACGTCCGGAAGGTACTTCGGAAAAACTGATCACCTACGTAACCGACCGTGCAGGGCACGATTTGCGTTATGCGATCGACTCAACCAAACTAAAGAATGAGTTAGGATGGGAGCCATCTCTACAGTTCGAAGAAGGCATCGAGAAAACCATTCGCTGGTACCTAGATAACGAAGCTTGGGTAGATAACATTACCAGCGGAGAATACGAAAAGTACTATCAAGAAATGTACAAATAAAAAATATCGAATGATTTAGAGCTACAGAGATCAACTGTAGCTCTTTTTCTTTTATCTATGCTGATTTATTGTATCTTTGCAGACCAATGTGATTATACTTTATAAATAATGAAATTGACTAATCCTCATTTACAAATGAATTGGACGGAAATAAAGAGATTTAGCTATGTTTCATTTGCGTTGTTGACACTCTCTATTATGCCTATGCAGGCACAGATGAGCAATAGCCAATTGAAACAAGCGGCTCAGGGACTTAGCCCGCAACAACTAAATCAAATCAAAAATGATCCACGCGCGCGTCAACAAGCAATCCAGCAAGCAAAAGCAGCAGGGGCTAGTGATGAGCAGATCGCCGAAGGTCTTGATAAATTAAACGGTCAAGGAACTAACGGATCAAAAAGTCAAAACCAACGTGGAAATGCGCAGCGTGGCATGCGTAATAATACAACAGAATTTGCTCTTCAGCAAGATTCATTGTATGTAGACTCGTTAGCGCTTGCAACGAAACAAGCACAACCGGTTTGGGATAAGAACACCGTATTTGGTCGTGAGATCTTCTCCAACAAGAACCTAACCTTTGCTCCAAACCTTAACATTGCCACTCCGAAAGGATACCGCATAGCGGCAGGAGATGAGTTGATCGTGAATATCTGGGGTGCTTCTCAAAACTACGATTCCTATACTGTAACACCTGAGGGAGCGATCTTGATTCAAGATTTAGGTCCGGTGTATGTAGCCGGTATGAGTGTAGAGCAAGCTCAAGAGCACGTGAAGCAAGAACTGGGCCGTATGTACCAAGACTTGGTAAGTGACATGCCCTCTACCTATATGTCGCTTACGTTAGGAGGTATTCGCAGCATCAAGGTAAACATTGCCGGAGAGGTTGCTACACCGGGTACATATACATTGCCGTCGTTGGCTACTCTATTCAATGCCTTGTACATGGCAGGAGGGGTGAGCGACATTGGTTCGCTTCGTGAAATCAAAGTATATCGCAACAGCAAACTGATCGGCAAACTTGATGTGTACGATTATTTACTGAACGGTAAATACGATACCAACATCCGCCTCGAAGATAACGATATGATTGTGGTAGAACCCTACAAGCGATTGGTTTCTACCGAAGGGAAACTCAAACGTGAACGCATCTATGAAATGACCGAAGGTGAAACTTTGGCCGATTTGGTCCGTTTTGCCGGAGACTTCAAAGGAGATGCCTATACCAACAACATCACCGTAAAACGTAAAAACGGTCGCATGCACTCCATCTACAACGTAGATCGTGCCGAATTCGCCAATTTTCCGATGCAAGATGGAGATGCTGTAAAGGTAGACTCTGTATTGAATCGTTTCTCCAATCGTATCACGATCGAAGGAGCGGTATACCGTCCGGGCGAATATGCATTGGGTGGAAATGTAAACACTGTAAAAGCATTGGTAGAAAAAGCTGAAGGATTGATGCCGGACGCTTTTAAGAATCGTGCAATCCTTACACGTCTCAATCCGGATGATACCGAAGAGGTGATCACGATCGACTTGGGTGCTTTGATGCAAGGAAAAGTAAAAGACATTCCACTCAAGCGTGAAGACATATTGACCATTTCTTCTATCTACGATACCCGTGAATCGTACAATGTGATTGTGCAGGGTGCAGTAAACAAGCCCGATACATTGCCTTATCGCGACAACTTGACGATAGAGGATGTAATTCTTCAAACGGGCGGACTTAAAGAAGCAGCGTCGCTTGTAAAAGTAGAGGTTTCGCGTCGTATCAAAGATCCGAAAGCAATGTCGGAGTCGAGTCGTATTGCCGAAACATTCAACTTAGATATTACAGACGGGCTTCAAGTGCGCGGTAATGAAAACTTTACATTGCATCCATTTGATGTCGTGAATGTCCGTTTCTCTCCGGCTTATCAGGAGCAAGAATCTGTAACGGTTGATGGCGAAGTATTGTTCAAAGGGCAATACGTGATGAGTAAAAAGAACGAACGCTTGAGTGACTTGATCAAAAAAGCAGGTGGACTTACACGCGATGCTTATATCAAAGGTGCTAGCTTGAAACGTAAAATGAGTGATGCTGAGAAAGCACGTGTAGAAACATTATTGCGTATCAGCCAGAATTCGATGAGCAAGAAAGACTCGATCAGTGTAGAGAGTTTGAATCTGGATAACTACATGGTGGGTATCGATTTAGTAGCAGCCATGAAGAAACCAGGTGGTGAAGCCGATATTACGCTACGAGAAGGAGATATTCTTACCATTCCGCAATACCAAGGAACTGTAAAGATCAGCGGAGCTGTAGTATACCCGAATACGGTAGCATACAAAAAAGGAATGGACGTAGGAGAGTATCTTGATCAGGCCGGAGGCTACAACGACATGTCTCGTAAACGTCCTATTGTGATCTATGCAAATGGTACGGTAGCTACTACGAAGAAAAAGCTGTTCTGGAAGTTTTATCCGAAGGTAGAACCGGGAGCAGAGATTCTGATCCCAGCCAAGAGTGCAAACAACAAAGGTGTTGGTTTAGCTGAAGTTATGAGTGTAGCAAGTTCAACAACTTCAATTGCTGCAATGGTAACTTCGATTATCAACAATATGAAATAATAGTGTGTTAGACGCTATAACAAGAAACGCCCGAAAGCTTCATTGCTCCCGGGCGTTTTTTTATATTATTGCATCAGCTTTAAATCAAAAGCTTCATAGTAGGGTATTATTTGCTTATCGCTCTTATAATTGAGCCAAGCATCTTCTTTGTGACTTAACTCTACAATTTCGTTTGTCGACAGCGGACGCAAAAGTTTGTCGATTGTATTTAGCGTTGCTATTTCGTTTTCATCAAAAACAGATAGATCACAATTGTCAGTAGTAAGTTTAGAGGTTTCCATTTCGTGCGCAACGATTACCTCTTTGTTGATGCCTTCGATATTGTCATAAATCGTGTTATAATGGAGGGGTACAGGTCCATACTGTATCGCTTGATAGGAGAGCCCACTAATCGATGTACCGTATTGCTGATAGTGGTAAAAGTCGGCATAAAACATTTCTTTATTTAATTTGGTAGGGAAAAGAAAGTTGGCTCGACTTACAAAAAACTTGATCATCTCGCGTAGCTTTTCAATGTTGAGTTTTGTATATCCATTGTAAATAGATCTATTGCCGATATTGAACAGACAAGCTTCTTTGGTAGATGTAGCCGGTTGGTTTATAGCTAAGTTTACTTTATGTATTAGCGTTTCATATTCTTGAGAGTCGAATTCATCCATGCTGGCTTCTAACAAGCTAAGCATTGTTTCTTTCTTTTGTATTGCCAGAATCATCTTTCCATTTGATTCGGATGGAACTTGTCCGTTTTCATACTGGGCATATTGATTTACACCAAATCCTAAGATCTTAGCTATTTGGGCATAATTAAGACCATATCGAAGGCGAATTTCTTTGATCTCATCCGGAAAAGGAATTCCATGTTTTATACGGTATTGCGCATAAAGATCGTTGAAAAGAAGTTGATCTTGCTCTGTTGTAGTAAATCTTTCGCCTGTATCTACACATTCGTAATACCTCACATGAACATTGTAAGATTCTTTTCTGAAAGTATGAGTTTCTATTTTTGTAATTTCCTTTACCTTACCACCGGTAAAAGGACTTTCTATCGCTACATATTTTTCCATAATTATTTGTGTTGTTTAAATGCATAACGTAATGGAAATTCTGCTTCATGAAAGGAAATGCAAATTGTTTTATTATTTGGATTTCCGATCGAAATCTTAATGTATACTTCTACATTGTCAAAGTCTTTTCCAAATACCCATAAATCTCCAAAACTTAATGCATCGTGAATCGTTTCAATATAATCTGCTGTTTCAATTTGGTGAATTATTTCTTCTCTTATATTAGGGGTAATACCTAATGATTTTAAAGCATTTGTGTTTTTCTCTCTATTGAGAAAGAAAATTCCCCAAATTTTGAGTTTTGGTTTAAATTGGCGTATAAAGGCCTCCACTTCATCTTTTGTATTGATCATAGGTTATTTTTATTGCAAATGTAGAAACTATTTGTCTTAAAACAACAATTGGCACTATAAAGTTTGCTAGATGTTCTATTTGTAACTTTAAAGTGGTATTGATATCGCGAAAACACCCGAGAGCAATGAAGCTTTCGGGCGTTTTCTGTGTAGTATAGACGTTGTATCTACTTGTACATTTCTTGGTAGTACTTCTCGTATTCTCCGCTGGTGATGTTATCAACCCAAGCTTCGTTGTCGAGGTACCAGCGAATGGTTTTCTCGATGCCTTCTTCAAATTGCAACGATGGAATGCTTGGCGCTTGTTTTCGGCACTCAAAAACACAGCTACGTATTTGCCGAAAGTAGGAGAGCCTTTGCGAATATCTACAGCCACATCGAGCACCTCACCATCCACCACACGTACCAGTTTAGATTGACAATGAGGCGGTTTCTGAGTATCCTCGGTGATCACCAAAAACACGCGGCTCTATGATCACAACGCCTTCAAGTTCAGTTTTTATTACGTTCATAAGCTGGTTACTTAAAAATAGTTCCTGATTTAGTGATGGTGAAGGCAGCTCCGAATTGGTTGCCGATCCAGGTGCCATGGTCGAGACCAAGGTGACAACCGGCACTCCAACCAGCGAATTGTTCCGGACTATACTGCACAGCTACCATTCCCGAGAAGCCATAATTGCGATTTGCGAATGGTGCATAATGTGTGCCATAACCTTTGATATGACTCATTTTTACAATATAGCTCAATTCCGGAAGGATAAAACCTTCAGCTCCCCAATTAAAAGCTTTAACTCTATTGTTTTTAAATGCAATAGAACGATCTTTATTATTAACTGGAGATTGAATAAATGGATTACCAAGAGTCTGTCCAAAATAAGTTAAACCTGTAAAATACTCTCCATGATTATAATAATTATCAAAGCCTCCTCCTCTGGCAGGACGATCATATTCAATAAAATTAATAGGTCCGCTCTGATCACGTGAATTGAAATACTCAAACACTACAGCTGATAGCCAAGGTAAGTTTTTAGGTTTCACTTCGATGCCAAACAAGCCGTCTTTCCAGTTGGCCAATTCCATACCCGACTTATCTTCGAAATAGTGCTGCACGTATCCTTCGATGTCAAACAAGCGGTGTTCGTATCCAAGCTTGAGTTGGTATTTACCATAATGGTTTCCCAGTACATTGATTTGATCAGATACTGTAGCATCTGCACCTCCCTCTTTACCCATAAAGATGCGGAGGAAGTCTTTGAACGACGAAGGCTGTTTGCCCAAAGCCGGGTCCGTAGATGTGCCGCCCCATTGTGCGCCGTGGAATAGGCCGATCTCGCCCCAAAACGGCTTACCGCCTTCCGTATCCTTGATACGTAGCGTTCCCGATTTGGTATGCCACATCACATCATCCACATAGTTTTGTCCCGTACCTGCAGTGAAGTCCTTCAGGTAGGCCTTGTCAAAAGAACGTCCTACCGTCATGAAACCCTTAAAAGACAACCAACCTTTGGTAAAAGGGATGGTCACGTATTCATCCAGTTCGAGACGTATGCCCGGGATAGGACGCGCGTTGTTGCTCTCGCAGATGTCGCCCGAACTCAGGTTGTTATTTAAGAAAGTACTCGGCTGCTCTTTGCTGCCCACAGTGAGCAAACCTTTTTTCCAGCCTATTTGAGCATAAAGTTGTTGCGTATATACATTCTTGTAGCGCGGATACACAGCCAGCAGGTCGGCTCCGGCACCCCAACGGAAATCACCGCCGCGACCGAAGGTGCCATTATAGAATCCTGCTGCGCGAAAATACGTGTTGCCACTCTCCACCGGCACTACGCCGTAGCGATTGGCCGAAAGCCAAAAAGGAGTGGTGCCACTCGTAGAAAAGCCACCATAGGCTTGTGCTGCATAATGTAGTCCGATACTGTCGGTAATAAACGGATTGGTCTCAAGTGGGTTACTCGTCTCTGCCGAGGCTGCGAAGCATTCCGTCGAAGCTGCGAAGCTCAACAAACTCACACCGGCCAGCGTCATGATTGCATTTCGAATCATATTTATTTGCTTTGTTTTTTCTTTTATGGTGTAAAGATAGTTAGAAAATTATACTATCTTGCAAGAGAACGTTAAAATGAAGGCTATATGATCCAAGAAACGCTGCTGCATACGCTGCTATTCTCTCCATTCAACATGACATTACCTATTGAGAATCCCGTAGTAAAGTTTCTCATAATCCTGTTGATTATCCTTGTAGCACCCATGGTGCTCAATAAGTTGCGCATTCCGTCTATTTTGGGGCTCATCATAGCCGGAGCCATCGTAGGGCCCAACGGGTTCAACCTCATTCTGCGCGATAGCAGCATCATCCTCTCGGGTACAGCCGGACTCCTTTACATCATGTTCCTGGCCGGACTAGAGATCGACCTTACCGAATTTAAGAAAAACTCCCACAAGAGTGCCCTCTTTGGCCTCTACACCTTCTGTATACCCATGACACTGGGCATCCTGCTCGGCTACTATATCCTCGGTTTCAGCATGCTCACCTCCGTATTGCTGGCCAGTATGTTTGCCTCGCACACCCTCATAGCCTATCCCATAGTCAACAAGCTAGGGGTAGGGCGCAACCGCGCCGTAACCGTAACCATCGGCGGCACCATGATTACCGACACGCTGGCCCTGCTCGTGCTCGCCGTAATCGTAGGGATGACACAAGGCAATGTCGACGGCGCATTCTGGCTCCGACTCACTGGCAGCATTCTACTCTTCGGATGCATCGTCCTCTTCGGATTCCCCGTTATAGCCCGCATCTTCTTCAAGCACTATTCCGACAATGTATCCCAATACATCTTCGTCCTGGCCATGGTATTCTTAGGAGCCGTCTTGGCCGAAGCAGCCGGAATCGAAGCCATCATCGGCGCCTTCCTCTCCGGATTGGCCCTCAATCGCCTCATTCCACACTCATCACCGCTCATGAACCGTGTAGAATTTATCGGAAACGCCATCTTTATACCCTTCTTTCTGATAGGAGTAGGGATGCTCATCGACTACCGCGTATTCTTTGCCGGATGGAACACCATACTCGTAGCCCTCTCCATGACCGTAGTAGCCACGCTGGCCAAATACCTTGCCGCCTGGGCAGCCTCGCGCACCTTTAAATATACCAAAGCCGAGATGCTCGTCATGTTCGGACTCAGCAATGCCCAAGCAGCCGCAACACTTGCCGCCGTAATGGTAGGCTACAACGTTATCTTAGGACATACACCCGAGGGAGACCCCATCCGTCTGCTCAACGATAGTGTGCTGAATGGAACCATTGTGATGATTTTCATCACCTGCACCATTGCCACCCTATGTGCGCAAAAAGGAGCACACACCCTCTCGATGCACGAGGCCGACGCCGCCGAAGGAGACGAAGCCTCTGTAGTAGCCGCTGCCGACAACAGCTTTATGATCTCCGTGCACAATCCCAAGCATGTAGACGAACTCATCAACCTGGCCGGAGCCATGCGTCCCAAGCGAGCAGTAGGCGAAATGGTAGCCGTAAACGTGATCGACAACCGCGGCAACGACGCAGTGCAGCAAAAACGCTCCAAGCGCATGCTCGATCATGCCGTGCAAGTAGCCAGTGCGGCCGATATGGTACTCAACACCTGCCTGCGCTACGACGTCAACTTCATCAACGGCATCGTAGGAGCCATGCGCGAATACCGCACCACCGACCTCATACTCGGAGTAGACAAAAGCCTCTATCTTTCCAAATCCACACTCGGCAACGTGATCAAAGGCGTGATCAACGAAAGCACCGGCAATGTATATATCTACCGCGCCGAGCAACCATTGGCCACCATCAAGCGCATCTTCGTCATCGTACCACCCGAAGCCGAAAAAGAAAACGGCTTTCCGTTCTGGGTCAATCGTCTGTGGAACATGGCACGCTCTACCGGATCACAACTCGTTATTTACGGAAGCGAAGCCACATTAAGCATCCTCGAGGGAGTAAACGAAAACAACCCCGTCGACCTCACCACCCACACCCTGGCCGCCTACGACGACATGCTTATTGTAGCCAAAGAAATGCACAGCAACGACGCCCTGGTCTTCGTGATGAGTCGCCGTCACAACCCATCCTACAATGCAGCGATGGAAAAGATACCGGCCTACATCGATGCTTACTTTTCAGGTAGTAATTTTATACTACTTTTTCCTATGCAAGAGCGCAATATGCTCTATCTGTGAAGTTTTAATTTCAAGCTATAGATTGTTTTGTAGAAATTTGAAAATAGTGTGGTAAAACTTGTAAATATAAAAATTATATGTACTTTTGCGCCAAACATGCTCAGATCTATACAAGCATGCTCTTTTTCTGTTAATGTATTTGACGTAAACAAAACATTCTTTCAAATAAAATAGGGGGTAGCAACTGTTACTCACGGAAGCTTTGCTGTATCCCTTAGCGGATAAAAGGATGTTTATAACTTGTTTGTAATGAGACTTATCGCAACTATCATGCGCAAGATTTCGCGCAGCGGATACACCCCGAGATGGTGTATATTTATGCTCGACCTCAGCATCATCAGTGCTGTTTACCTGTCTACCGGGTACATCCAAACCTTACTTACCGGCATAGAGCCGTCACGACTGCACTCGCTGCAAGCCTTTCTACTCTACATCAGCGTATTCACCCTGGGGCAACTCCTGTATCGCACCTATTCGGGCATTATACGTTACACCGGAGTAGAAGACGCCCTTCGTCTCTCATGGATGATCCTCACTGCCACAACCCTGCTCTTGCTACTCAATCTGGTAGCATCCGGCCTGTTCGGCTTCACATTCTATCACCCCATATTCATCGTATTCGAGTCGTTCATCATCTTTGCGATGCTGTTCTTGTTGCGTCTGGCTGTTAAGATAAGCTATCTACGCTACGTACGTAATAACAACAAGCACCGTACAAAAGTTTTGATCTTAGGCGCAGAAACCAACTCACTCATGTTGGCATCGGCCCTACGCAACGAGATGGAAGGCAAATACGAACCCGTAGCTCTGATCGATCTCGGCACCAACGCCGCAGGCAAAACCATCTCCGGGCTACCCATCGAAAGTTGGCATACCAACCTCGCAGCCCTGTTTGCCCGCTACCACGCAAACACCCTGGTAGTGCCCGTAAGCCTCAAGCCACGGCTCAAAGAACTGGCAAGCACGCTACTCGAGCTCGATATCCAGATTCTCACCGTATCACAATTCGAAAAATACACAGGCAAGACCGAGCGTCGCCCCTCTGCACATATTCAATCCATACAAATCGAAGACCTCCTGGGGCGCGAACCCATCACTACCGATTCCGAAAACCTACGCAGTATCCTTACCGGAACTGTGGTGCTGGTAACCGGAGCAGCCGGAAGCATTGGCAGCGAGATCGCCCGTCAGGTAGCCTCCTTTACTCCGGCCACCCTGCTATTGCTCGACCAGGCCGAAAGTCCCCTCTACGAGATACACCTCGAAATCAGCAAGAAATACCCCGATCTGCAAGTAGAAGCCCTTATTGGCGATATTACCAATCGCAAATACATGCAACTCTACTTCGAGCAGTATCGCCCACAATACGTCTATCATGCCGCGGCCTATAAGCACGTACCCATGATGGAACGCTATCCCAGCGAAGCCATCCGCGTCAATGTAGGCGGCACACGCAACATCGCCGACCTTTCTGTCGAATACGGCGTAAAGAAATTCGTGATGGTCTCTACAGACAAAGCCGTAAACCCTACCAATGTGATGGGCACCAGCAAACGCATGGCAGAGATCTACGTACAAAGCCTCTTCCACAAGTTGCACGCGGCAGGAGGGAAGCACACCCGCTTCGTTACCACCCGCTTTGGCAACGTATTGGGCAGCAACGGCTCCGTAGTACCCCTCTTTAAGCGACAAATCGCCGAGGGCGGACCCGTTACACTCACCCATCGCGACATCACCCGCTATTTCATGACCATTCCCGAAGCCTGCAACCTCGTGCTCGAAGCCGGCTGCATGGGCAAGGGAGGCGAAATCTACATCTTCGACATGGGCAAACCCATCAAGATCTACGACCTTGCCGCACGCATGATCACCCTGAGCGGACTACGCCCGGGCACAGATATTGAGATACGCGAAACAGGGCTACGTCCGGGAGAGAAACTCTACGAAGAGCTGCTCAACGATTCCGAGACCACCCTGCCTACGCACCACCCCAAGATCAAGGTAGCACAAGTACGTCACTACGACTACGACGAAGTACTACCCCGCTTCGACAGCGTGATCAAGCTGGGCCGCACCCTTGTGGTAGACGGCAATATGAGCATCGGCACCACCAACGATAGCGACACCTTCGCGCACAACATGCACGTAGTCTCGCAAATGAAAGCGATGGTACCCGAATTCAAATCCAAAAACTCTGTTTACGAGCAGTTGGATTGAGCCAACCCATCCGAAACCATTTCTGAAAATTCACTAACCCTATAAACTTTTAAATGTCAAATTCAGCCAATACCAAACGAATTGCCAAAAACACCGGACTGCTGTACATCCGTACACTGCTCACGATGTTTGTATCACTCTACACCTCTCGTGTCGTGCTGAATACACTAGGGGTCGAAGACTTTGGTATCTACAATGTAGTAGGAGGGATCGTTGTGATGTTTTCTTTTTTGAACAGCGCCATGTCATCTGCTACGCAACGCTATTTCTCGTTCGAACTCGGACAAGGAAATACAGATCAATTAAAGAAGTTATTTTCCATAACGGTAAACATACATTTCCTGATTGCCATAGTTATTACTATCCTTGCCGAAACAATAGGGTTGTGGTTCTTAAATACCAAGCTCAACATACCGGCAGATAAGATGTACGAAGCCAATTGGGTATTCCAATTTTCTATTGCAACCTTTTTTCTTACTGTGATTAGTGTTCCATACAATGCAGCTATCATTTCGCACGAACGCATGGGCGTATATGCCTATGTAAGCATTATTGAGGTATTGGGTAAATTAGTAATTGTATATATTTTACTTTTAACCAAGAATGAACGATTAATTTGGTATGCAGGAATGCTTTTCGGAATAGCCTTATGTGTTCGTGTTTTCTATGGGATCTATTGTAGTAGAAAATTCTCAGAGTGTAGATTTATATGGGTAAATGATAAGAGTAAATCAATTGAATTAATCCATTATGCAGGCTGGAATCTATTCACAAACTTATCATGGGTAATTTACTCACAAGGAATATCGTTCTTCCTAAATATATTTTTTGGTCTTTCATTGAATGCAACTAATGGAATCGGGAATCAAGTTAGTTCTGCGATCAGCTCTTTTGTTGCAAATTTTCAGACTGCAATAAATCCACAAATTGTAAAATCTTATGCAAGTGGAGACCTTCTCTTTATGCGTAATCTCATACTTCAAGGAAGTAAGCTTTCTTTTTTCTTATTATTGATAGTTGCTTTGCCTGTGATATATAATATTGACTTCATATTAAAAATATGGCTTGAAAATGTGCCAGATTACACATCTATTTTTACTATATTGATATTAGCCAATTCTTTGATTAAATCCTTATCTGTTACATTGGCTACTTCTGTACAAGCAACTGGTCGAATTAAAATGTATCAGCTAACTACAGGAATCTTTTTAATGACTAATATCCCAGTTTCATATATATTTCTAAATATAGGATTTCCTCCACAAATAGTTTTATATGTGATGATTGTTATATCTTGCATGTCTCTATTTACAGAATTGGTAATAGCTTCTAAACTTAATGTTATTAACCTGAAAATATATTTATACAAAGTTGTATTCAGGGTGTCTGTAGTTTGTTTGTTTTCGTTTATATTACTTAGGTATTTGTTGTTAATTGTAGAAGTCGAGGGTATTATTGGTTTTGTTCTCAGGGTTTCTACTATTGAATTTGTTATTTTGTCTTTGATTCTAATTATTGGGTTCAGTAAGAATGAAAGAGTTTATTATTATAATGTAGTTAAAAACAAGTATTTTAAATAAACTAATCAAATGTGCGTTGAAATTAAATATATTGGTTATTTCGAGGATTATCTCTCTAACAGTAAGTATAAACGTTCCGCAAGCTTGGCTGCTGTTGCAAAGATGACATATATTTCGAAAGTTCTTAGTGAATTAGGTTATAGAGTAAATATAATTTCTTTATCTCATATTGAAGGAGGTAATGGTTTTGAGTTTGGGACAACTAAGAGGTTATTTGAAAAAGTTATATTGACAAAATGTCTAAGTTGGGGTGTGAATAATAGAATCTCTTTGTATTTTAGGATTTTATATACTTATTTCTGGCTTTTTGTTAAATTATTAGCAGTGAGGAGAGGCGAGAAAATACTTGTATACCATTCTCCATGGTTGGCTTTGCCAATTCAGATTGCAAAGTGGTTACGTGGTTTTGATGTTTTATTAGAGATCGAAGAAATTTACGCCGACATTAGCTCTATAAATTCAGTATTTGATAAATTAGAGTATTACTTAATTGAAAACAGCGATTGTTATTTAATATCATCTGATTTGATCAAAGTAAAGCTTAACTCTCAAAAAAAAACGGTTGTACTTTATGGTCAATATGATGTAGCTCCGAACTTAGGTGCTCC
This sequence comes from Tannerellaceae bacterium, assembly GCA_051656605.1. Classification (GTDB taxonomy): domain Bacteria; phylum Bacteroidota; class Bacteroidia; order Bacteroidales; family CAMTPD01; genus UBA12018. The sequence continues at coordinate 16,579 of JBOGCF010000018.1, forward strand.
AAAATTAGATAGCAAAATTCATCTTTTATATGCAGGCATTATTGACTCAGAAAAAGCAGGAGCTTTTAATGCTATAAAAGCTGCTGAATATTTAGATGAAAATTATGTTTTACATATTGTAGGATTTGGTGAAGTTGATTTATTGCTCGATAGGATCGAAAGTGTAAAAAAGAAAACGCAATGCCAAATTCAATATGATGGCATCAAAACTGGAGAAGAGTTCATTAAATACACTCAAGAGTTTCATATTGGTCTGAGTACCCAAAATATGGTTGGTTGCTATCTAAATAGTTCGTTTCCAAGCAAAATTCTATCTTATTTATGTTTAGGACTTAATGTGGTTTCTTGTGATATAAAGTGTGTTCGAGAATCTGCTATTGGAGATTTAGTGACGTATTATTCAGATGATTCAGATGACGCATTAGCAATTGCCATTAAAAATATGGAAATAAGAGATAAAGAGTTTATACGATATCGGATTAATGTGGAGAATACAAAGTTTAAATTACAATTAAGAGGTTTATTATGAGAGTACTTCAAATAAATACTGTATGTGGTCATGGTAGTACTGGTCGTATTACTCTTGATATTGCTAAAGAACTTGAAGCAAGAGGAGATGAATGCTTTATTGCATATGGACAAGGTTCGACGGATTATAATAAATCATTTAAAATCGGATCTTACTTTGAGAATAAGTTTCATAATCTTGGATCTAGGATTTTAGGAACTCAAGGTTATTTTTCGAATAATGGAACAAAGAGCTTGATTTCTTATATTTTAAATACAAAACCAGATGTGATTCATTTGCATAATCTTCATGGAAATTATCTAAATCTAGAAATGTTGTTTGAGTTTTTAGCGACATTGCAAATTCCAATAATATGGACATTACACGATTGTTGGGCATTTACAGCCAAGTGTGCACATTTTACTGATGTACAATGCTATAAGTGGCAGAGTCACTGCTGTAATTGTCCACAAATTAATGCTTATCCTCCATCTATATTTTTTGATAGATCATATAGTTTATTTGCTAATAAGAAAAAATGGGTTAGCCGTTTATTTAACTTGAAAATTCATACTGTCTCAAATTGGTTAGCTCAACAAGCTTCTCTATCTATGTTAGGAGATTATCCAATTACTTCTATTTATAATTGGGTTGATCATAGTAAGTTTAGATATATAGATAGTGAGCTTGATAAAAAATATGGTTTTGATAATTGCAAATTTTCAATTGTTTGTGTAAGCGCAATGTGGTCAAAATCGATGCAACGGTCAATAGATTTGTTAAAACTTGCATCAATGTTGGATATAGATATGCAATTAATTGTTGTTGGTCGATTAGATAATATGAAACTGCCGGATAATATTTTTCACATTGATTATGTGCATGGAATAGAAGATATGGCGGAGATTTATTCTTTTGCAGATGTTTATGTACATCTTTCAACCGAAGATACTTTTGGATTAGTCATCGCTGAAGCGATGAGTTGCGGTACACCTGTTGTCGTATATGAGTCTACAGCTTGTCCTGAATTAGTAGTTTGTGGTTGTGGTTTCGTTGTACCTGCACGCAATGTTGAAGAATGTTTTACAGCAATTAAAAAGATTAAAACAGAATCAAAGTCTATGTTTTCTGAGAGTTGCCGTAACCATGTGTTATCTTCATTTGATAAATCAAGAAATATTGATCAAATTCTTCAATTTTATATGTGATTTATGTGGTTAAATTTATTCATTGTTTTTATAGTCTTCGTTGTTTCAGTTATAAATTCAAAATCTCAATTGTCATTCAAAAGTAGAAAACAACGAAATCTTAATTATATATTGATAGTTTCTGTTTTATTAGTATTACAGTCTGGGCTGAGAGGTGTAAAAGTTGGATCAGATACATTAGAATATCTCTATTCTTTCGAACGCGTAAGTTCTATAGATTTAGGCTTTGTTTTTAGAAATTTCAAAATAGTTTATATTGATGGTATTGGGAAAGATCCAGGTTACATGCTTGTTGAAAAAGTATTTTCGATTATTTTAGGTGGTAATTATCAATTATATTTATTAAGTATTGCTATTTTATTCTTTAGTTCGCTAGCTCATTTCTTGTATAAGAATCTTTATACGATATCTCAAATAGCATTCGCATATGTGTTATACTCTACTCTTTTTTATAGTTTTTTTTCAATAACGGGTCATAGACAAACTATTGCTACTGCAATTTTATTATTTTCAGTTGAACTAATAAAGAAACGTCGGTTGTTGTTGTTCCTTATAATGATAATAGTCGCGGCAACTATTCATAAATCGGCTTTAATATTCATACCATTTTATTATCTTTCTCAGTTTAGGAGTATTAAGGCATCATTATATATTGGTTTATTTTTGTTTCCTATAACTATGGGCTTTAGATCTTCTTTAGCCAATTTATTTAAGGAATCTTCAGGCTATATTGATAGTTATGCAGGTCAATATGATGGTGCTGGCACTTTTATATTTACATTATTGATGTTTTTAGTGTATATTTTTGTCTTAATGTCATATAATATCTCTAAGAAGAAAACCATAATGAAACCGATGTTGATAAATGCATTAGTTTTTTCTTTTTTGCTGACTCCGTTGACATGGGTTAATCCTTCTGCAATGCGTGTTGTTCAATATTTTTCGATATTCTTATTGTTGATTCTACCTTTGTCTATTGATCAGTTATATATAACGTCAAAAGACCTAAGGAGATTAGTGTACTATTCAGCTGTCATGATGTTAATTGTATTAATATTTAAATCAAATATTGGTTCTGGATATTCTTTCTTTTTTCAAGACTTTTAGTGTTATGTAAACCTATATAAATAGTTGATAAGTTATGAAAATTGCAATTGTGGGAACAGGCTATGTTGGCTTAGTAAGTGGAGCATGTTTTGCAGAATTAGGTGCAAAAGTGACATGTATTGATATTGATCAAGAGAAAATAGATTATCTAAATCAAGGAGGTATTCCTATTTATGAACCTAATTTAGAATCTCTAGTTCTCCGTAATGTAAAGGCTAATAGATTATGCTTTACGACAGACCTTATATCTGTATTAGATGAGGTCGAAATTGTTTTTAGTGCAGTCGGGACACCTCCTAACGAGGATGGTAGTGCTGATCTTCAATATGTTTTAGATGTTGCGCGTACAGTAGGTGCAAATATGAATAAATATTTGGTTGTTGTAACAAAAAGTACAGTGCCTGTTGGCACTGCAAAAAAAGTTAAAGATGTAATTCAGCAGGAATTACAAAACCGAGGAGTAAACATAGAGTTTGATGTTGCATCTAACCCCGAGTTTCTAAAAGAAGGTGATGCTATTGATGATTTTATGAAGCCAGATAGAGTTGTTGTTGGTGTTGAATCTCAGCGAGCTCAAGAATTAATGACTCGTTTATATAAGCCGATGTTATTGAATAACTTTCGTGTTCTTTTTATGGATATACCTTCTGCTGAAATGACTAAATATGCAGCGAATGCCATGTTGGCTACTCGTATAAGTTTTATGAATGATATAGCTAACCTTTGCGAAATTGTTGGTGCAGATGCACAAATGGTTCGGCATGGGATTAGTACAGATTCTCGAATTGGTACCAAATTTTTATATCCAGGATGCGGATATGGAGGATCCTGTTTTCCTAAGGATGTTAAGGCTTTAATTAAGTCTGCAAATAATGTTGATTATAAAATGGAAGTATTAGAGGCTGTTGAAAGTGTAAACGAGCGTCAAAAACATGTGCTATTTAAGAAGTTTTATTCGTATTTTAATGGTGATGTATCAGGTAAAAGTGTGGCAATATGGGGACTTTCTTTTAAACCTGGGACAGATGATTTAAGAGAAGCTCCAGCTTTTGTATTAATAGATGCTTTACTTGCAGCGGGTTGTCATGTTAAAGCTTATGATCCTGTTGCAATGAAGGAGGCTAAAGTGAAATATGGTGATACTGTTACTTTTGCGACAGATATGTATGATGCAGTTTTAGATACAGATGCTCTTTTTCATGTTACAGAGTGGAAAGAATTTCGTATGCCAAGTTGGAATGTGATCAAAAGAGCAATGCGGAAATCCGTTATTATTGATGGGAGAAATATTTACTCAAAAGATGAGCTGTCAGATTTCGATTATTTAAGAATAGGTTAAATTTATCAATATGCAATCATATAATATTGATGTTCCTGTGGCGCTCGTGTTTTTTAATAGGCCAGAGCCATTGAAAAAAGTTTTTGAAGCTGTTAGATCAGCTCGTCCATCCAAACTCTTTTTAATACAAGATGGAGCAAGATTATCGAACCCTGTTGATTCGATTAATATTAACGCATGTAGGGGGATTGTTTCCAACATAGATTGGGAGTGCGAAGTCATGACTAATTATTCATCTGATAACCTCGGTTGTGGGATGAGAATTTTTTCTGGAATATCTTGGGCATTTGAATATGTCGATAGACTAGTAATTATAGAAGATGATATTGTTGTGAATAATTCTTTTTTTGAATTTTGTTTTGATCTTCTTGAGCGATATAAAGACGATGACCGTATTCAGATGATTTCAGGTATGAATCATTTAGGTACATATTCTCCTATTGCTGGAGATAGTTATTTTTTTTCTACAACTGGGTCTATTTGGGGATGGGCAACTTGGAAAAGAGCATGGAATGATGTTGATTATAACTGTATAGATTTAAAAGATATTTCTAAGAGAGAACTCCTATACTCTTCTATTAGAAACAAAGATATAAGAAGGGAAGTTAAATCTATGACCTCAACGGTGTTAGCGAAATTAGAGAAAGGTGAAAAATTAAGCGCTTGGTCATTTCAGCATGGTATTGCACAATTGTCTCAAAATAGATTGAATATAGTACCATCTAAGAATTTAATTAGCAATATTGGTCTTACAGAAGATAGTACTCATGCTGTTTCTAAGCTTCATATGTTGCCAAGAGGTATTAGAAAGGTCTTTTATATGTCTACACATAAGATCTTGTTACCATTACAGAATCCTAAGTTTATAGTTGAAGACGTTTATTATACTTTGTCGGTCAAAAAAATAATGGGGACAGGGTTCGCAAAACAACTACGTCGGATTGAAGGACAAGTTTATAAAATCTTACCTTGGTTAGGGAAATTGTAATTTTACAAATATTTATATTTATGCCTTTTTCTGGAAAAACGTTATTGATTACCGGGGGAACAGGTTCGTTCGGTAATGCGGTATTATGCCGCTTTTTAAACACGGATATCAAAGAGATCCGTATCTTCTCGCGTGATGAAAAGAAACAAGATGATATGCGTCATCAATTACAAAATTCAAAGGTGAAGTTTTACATCGGAGACGTTCGTGACAAACGTAGTGTGGATACAGCTATGCGTGGTGTGGATTATGTATTCCATGCAGCAGCGTTGAAGCAAGTACCATCGTGTGAGTTCTTCCCTATGCAAGCGGTTCGTACCAATGTTGAAGGTACAGAAAATGTCCTTGATTCAGCTATTGAGCATGGAGTAAAGAACGTTGTAGTTCTTTCTACAGACAAGGCTGCTTATCCGATCAATGCAATGGGTATTTCCAAAGCGATGATGGAGAAAGTTGCGATTGCCAAAGGTCGTTCATTAGGTGATGACGCAACAACAACGATTTGTTGTACACGTTATGGCAATGTAATGGCAAGCCGTGGTTCTGTTATTCCATTGTGGGTAGATCAAATCAAAGCAAAAGGCGATATTACGGTAACAGATCCGAATATGACTCGCTTTATGATGACCCTAGACGATGCGGTTGATTTGGTGTTGTATGCATTCGAACACGGCAAAAACGGTGATTTATTCGTGCAAAAAGCTCCGGCTGCAACCTTGGATGTTCTTGCTGATGCATTGAAGTCTTTGTATAATACAGCAACGCCTGTACGTGTGATTGGTACACGTCATGGAGAGAAGTTATACGAAACACTGGTTACACGCGAAGAGATGGCTAAGTCTATTGACATGGGCGAATATTACCGTATCCCATGTGATAACCGTGATTTGAACTACGATAAGTTCTTTAGCGAAGGACAAGAAGATGTTTCTCGTATCGATGATTATCATTCACACAATACCAATCAATTGGATGTAGATGGAATGGTTAAGTTGTTGATGAAACTATCATTTATTCAAGAAGACCTTCGCGTTAATTAATTTAGACCTTTCTCTTATTTTGACGTTTAAGAATAATCTATGAAAATATTGGTAACAGGCGCAAAGGGTTTTGTAGGAAAAAACCTGATTTGCGAACTGAACAACCGTGGCTACTCCGATATCTATGCCTATGATATCGATATCGATCCGGCTTTGCTCGATCAGTATGCTGCCGATTGCGAATTTGTATTCCACTTGGCAGGAGTAAACCGCCCGAAAGATCCGGCAGAGTTTATGACTGGTAATTTCGGATTCACAAGCACACTACTTGAAAAGCTGGCAGCCTACAACAACCAGGCACCCATATTGATCACATCTTCCATTCAAGCCGATTTGAACAATCCTTACGGAGAAAGCAAACGAGCAGGAGAGGAGTTGATTCAGAACTATGGCATTCAAAACAATGTGGCTACATACGTTTATCGTTTGCCCAATGTATTTGGCAAATGGTGTCGTCCCAATTACAACAGTGCCGTAGCAACCTTTTGCAACAACATCGCACACGATCTACCTATTCAAGTAAACGATCCGTCGGTACAGATGAGTTTGGTTTACATCGATGATGTGGTAGATGAATTTATCCACGCGATGGAAGGCAAAGCCTATCGTGAAGGCAACTTCTGTTACGTACGTACCGTACATGAAGTTACCCTGGGGCGCATCGTAGAGTTGTTGTACGAATTCAAAGAAAGCCGTACAACGCTTCAAGTTCCGGATATGAGCAATCACTTTACCAAGAAGCTCTATTCAACCTATTTGAGCTACTTGCCCGAAGATCAGTTTAGCTATCCGCTAAAAATGAACGTAGACAACCGAGGGTCGTTTACCGAATTCTTGAAAAGTCCCGATCGCGGTCAGGTATCCATCAATATCTCCAAACCCAACATCACCAAAGGCAATCACTGGCACCATACCAAGAATGAAAAATTCTTGGTTGTAAGCGGTAAGGGAGCCATTCGCTTCCGTAAGCCCGATTGCGATCAGGTAATCGAATACGTGGTAAGCGGTGATAAACTCGAAGTGGTGGATATTCCAACAGGATATACACACAACATCGAAAACCTCGGAGACACCGATATGGTAACTGTAATGTGGGTAAATGAAGTGTTTGACCCGGAAAACCCGGATACTTTTTTCTTGCCGGTATAACCCCAAAAGAATTCAAACTCAAGTAAACTATTGATATGAAAAAGTTGAAAGTGCTAACCGTAGTAGGTACACGTCCGGAGATCATTCGCTTGGCGTGTGTGTTGCAAAAACTCGACCAATCGGAAGCAATCGAACATATACTGGTACATACCGGACAAAACTACGACTACGAACTCAATGAAGTATTTTTCGAAGACCTGGGCCTTCGTCGTCCCGACTATTTCTTGAACGCAGCCGGAGGCAACGCAACGGTTACAGCCGGTAAAATCCTAATCAACATCGATCCGGTGTTGGAAGAGGTAAAACCGGATGCCTTCCTAGTATTGGGAGACACCAATTCATGCCTATGTGCTATAGCAGCAAAGAAACGTCACATTCCGATCTTCCACATGGAAGCAGGGAATCGATGTTTCGATCAGCGCGTACCCGAAGAAACCAATCGTAAGATTGTAGACCATACCTCAGACATCAACCTTACGTATAGCGATATCGCTCGCGAATATCTGCTATCTGAAGGCCTACGTCCCGATCGTGTGATCAAAACCGGAAGTCCGATGTTTGAAGTCTTGACCACTTACCTTCCGAAGGTTGAGAAGTCAACAATCCTTGAAACATTAGGTTTGCAGAAAGAAAACTACTTCGTAGTATCGGCACACCGCGAAGAAAACATCTCAAGCGAGTGCAACTTCTTCAACTTGGTACGTATACTGAACGAAGTAGCTGCAAAATACGATATGCCTGTGATTGTAAGTACACATCCACGTACCCGCAATATGATCGAAAAGCATGGTGTGCAATTTGACGAACGCGTGAAGTTGATGAAACCAATGGGCTTGTCAGACTATCTGGCACTACAGGTAAATTCAAAAGCTGTACTATCCGATAGCGGAACCATCTCAGAAGAATCATCCATTCTAAACTTCCCTGCATTAAACATTCGTGAAGCACACGAACGTCCCGAAGCAATGGAAGAAGCATCGGTGATGATGGTAGGATTAAATCCGGAGCGTGTGATGCAAGGGTTGGTACAATTGCAATATCAAGAGCGCGGCGCAGCCCGCAACCTCCGTCCGGTAGCCGATTACTCGATGCCGAACGTAAGCGACAAAGTAGTACGTATTATCTTATCCTATACCGATTATATCAAACGAGTAGTTTGGAGCGAACAAGCATGAAACTGATTACGCAAGATACAATAAATACCACATGCAAGGCGGCCGCAGACAGCGACCG
>JBOGCF010000019.1:0-94299 GCA_051656605.1 Tannerellaceae bacterium
GTCAGATGGCGACCTGACGATTCCGTTATAGTGAAGACTGAATCGTCAGGTCGCCATCTGACGATTCGAAACTAATGAATACAGAATCGTTTGATGCCCATCGAACGATTTAAACATAGTGAAGATGGAATTGTTTGATGGCGATGGAACGATTTCCTTTTCATTAGAAATGGAAATGCATGACACTATAATCAAAAACAAAGCCCGCTGAGAACGATTATGCTCTCAGCGGGCTTTGTGATTTTATTATGTCGAATAAACTACCTTAGAACAACGATAAAATAAGGGTACCTACGGTTTTTACAATAAAAGCAACTACCCAAGCCAGCACTGTTGTATAGGTCATAACAAATGCTCCCCATTTCCAAGAACCCGATTCATGCTTGATGGCAGATACCGTTGCGATACAAGGAAAATAGATCAATACAAACAGCATCAGACAAAGAGCCGTCAACTGAGTAAAAGCCGGAAGTCCGTCATCCTGTTTCTCGGTTTGTAGGCGATGTTGTAGCGAAGTCGTCTCGTCGGTATGTCCGGTGTAAAGAACGCTGAGCGTACTTACCACAACCTCTTTGGCTGCCATTCCCGAAAGCAAACTCACGCTGATCTTCCAGTCAAAGCCCAGAGGTCGCATCACAGGCTCTACAAATTGTCCTACTTTACCAATGTAAGAATGCTTTTGTTGCAGAATGCTTTTCTCAACATTGAGAGAGTCGATCGAAGCAATCATAGCCTCGTTGTTGACACCGGTTTGTTTGTTTTGCTCTAGCAGCTCGATTTGTTGATCAATCTTTTCGGTATATTCATTGTGTTGAGGATAGTATCCCATAAACCAAATGATCAGAGATGCCAATAGGATTACACCACCCATCTTCTGCAAATACTGGCGTGCTTTTTCCCACATGTGATGAAGGATAGAGCGCATGGTAGGCATGCGATAAGGAGGAAGCTCCATTACAAACGGCACTTCTTCTTGTGCAAACAAGTATTTCTTGAAAACCTTTGCAGCAAGCACTGCCAAGAGTACGCCGGTGGCATAAAGACAAAGCATTACGAGGCTGGCATGTCGCGGAAAGAAAGCACTGGTAAGCAGTACATAAACCGGAAGTCGGGCACTGCACGACATCAACGGGTTTACAAGCATGGTTATCATGCGGCTGTTGCGACTCTCGATGGTGCGCGACGCCATAATAGCGGGTACATTACAGCCAAAGCCCATTACCAGCGGAATGAAAGACTTGCCGTGTAATCCCATCTTATGCATGATTTTATCCATAATGAAAGCTGCTCGCGCCATGTAGCCCGAGTCTTCCATAAATGAGATAAACAGATAAAGTATCAGAATATTGGGAAGGAATACAATCACACCGCCTACGCCGCCAATGATACCATTAACGAGCAGATCCTTGACCGGCCCTTCTTGCATGTGCGTACGAATGAGTTCGCCGAAGCTGTCTACCGCCCATTCGATCCATTCTACGGGATATGCGCCCAGTTTGAATGTGGTCTCAAACATGAGCCACATGAATAGAATGAAAATAGGGAAGCCGAGTAGTTTGTGCGTAACAAACGTATCAATGATTTGCGTATTGGATACTTTCTCGATCTGATTCTCTTGAAACGTTTCGCGCAGTGCTCCCGAAATGAATCCGTAGCGGGCATCGGTAAATGCCGTCTCCGAATCTTCGTTGAGTAGATGTTCGATCTTATCTACAATTTGATTGCGGGTAGTAATGATCTCTTTCGCATTGGGGAAAGTTGATACAAACTGTTCGATCTCGCGGTCTTTCTCGAGGAGTTTGATCGCCAAGTAACGTTTCGATAGGTTTTTACCCAAGCTTTTGTTCTTGCGTAAGATGGGTTTTAGCTTCGAGATTGCTTGTTCGAGTGCTTCGCCGTAGTTGATATGAATATGACGCACGATGGGTTCTTCGTGCTCGTATACTTTAATGATCTGATTAAATAAGGCCTCGATGCCACGACCGGTCTTGCTTACAGTTGGTACAATAGGTGTTCCGATCATTTCGGCAAGGGAGGTATGGTCAAACTGACTTCCTCGCTTTTCGAGCTCGTCATACATGTTGAGCGCAATTACCATTTGCACATCCATATCGAGTAATTGAGTCGTAAGGTAAAGGTTGCGTTCGAGATTGGATGAGTCTACTACGTTGATCACCACATCTGGTTGTTCGGTAGCCAAGTAGTTGCGTACGTAAATCTCTTCGGGCGTATAGGCCGAAAGCGAATAGGTGCCCGGAAGGTCTACGATCTTAAAGGTGTATCCGTTTTGCTTAAAGGTGGCTTGCTTGGCATCAACGGTAACACCGCTGTAGTTTCCTACGTGTTCGTGCGAGCCGGATGCAAAGTTAAACAGAGAGGTCTTTCCACAATTGGGATTACCGATAAGGGCTACGTTGATTGTTTTTCCTTCGCGAAAGGCTATTTCACGCAGTTCATCGTCCGAAGGGGTTTGAGTAAGGCTATGTTCGTCGGCAGAGTGGGAGGCATTTGCATCTACAAAAGCATTTGTAGCGTTGATGTCGTTTAGGTTGATTACCTCAATAAGGGCCGCGTCTTGTCTGCGTAATGAAATGTGATAATCCATTACCTTGTATTCGATCGGATCCTTGAGTGGAGCGTTTAGAATTACTTCTACCGTTTTCCCTTTAATGAATCCCATCTCAATGATGCGTTTGCGGAAACCTCCGCGCCCCAAAACTTTTACAATCAGTGCCTTTTCGCCGGTCTTTAGTTCTGATAATCTCATAGCCTTTATTTAGTAACGTAAAGGTAGTTTTTAATAACTTATTTTACAAGGAGCGTGCTTTCTCGATTAAGGATGTTTATGTAATAGAAGTTACAATTAATACATCTTCTTTTGGGTATCTTTTTATTTTTATACAATTACGTAGTTGCAGCGGGATAGATTCGAAATCAATCTGTATTTTACGAACTTATTTCTTGTCATGTCTGTTTTCTCTTTACAACGATACAATTATGAAGCTATTTATGAAAAATAAAGACGATATATTTAAACAGTTCCAGAACTCATTTAACGGACTCCACGGGCATTTCCATGTCTTGGAACGTAGTGTGTCGGTCGAAGAGCAGATGAAATACTTTAAATACTCTGAGTCTTTGAAGCGTGAACGTGCTCAAATTGATATTGATTCTTCTGCATTGGTTTTGGCCGATCTTGAAGAGTCGCTCGATAACAAACGAAAGGCTTTGGTTGCATTGGCTTCTTCGATCAATGCACAGGCTTATCGTATTCTTGAAGATTATAGCAAGAATCCCGATGAGGAGTTGCGCGATTGGTCTCAATTGGCACTGCTCGAATGTAAAATAGCACTTGAAAGTGAGTTGTCTGAAGAACAGCAGATATTTATTTCGACCGGGCTGGGCGGAAAAGACGAAAAGTTACGTTTCTTTGTATTGGTAAAGACAAAGGATAAACATCCTCTTGTCAAATATCAAGAAGATATCGTATTGCATGAGTTTGAGTATGCATTGAAGAAGAATGGTTGTGAATTGGAAGACTTCAAGATTGCGACAAATTTCTTTAAAATGGTTGTGCTCGTTCCTATCGGTTGCAATATAAAAGGTATCTTTGACTCAATAATAAACGAATGTAATCAATATGGCGACTTTTTGTCTTCGGTATATACCGTTACAAATGTCAAGATATTAGACGATGAAGAGATTGCAAAGATTATAGATAGAGATGGAGATAACAAGTCAAACACTAAGGCAAGTAGTTAAGTATGGAGTTGTAGGTCTTGCCAACACGCTCCTTACTGCTCTGGTTATTTGGGTCTGTATGGAGCTTTTTTTATGGGATCCGGTCGTGTCTAACGTAGTGGGATATGCGATTGGTCTTATCAATAGCTTTGTGTGGAATAGACGATGGACGTTTCGAAGTAATGCGTCGATGCGTAAGGCTTTTCTAAAATTTGGTATTAGTTTTGCTGTGTGTTATGCGGCGCAGCTTGCCGTATTGATAGAATTGAATGATTTCAATTTCTTCGAACCCTATTACAATCAACTGTTAGCAATGGTGTTTTATACTGCTCTTAACTTTGTGTGTAATAAATACTTTACTTTTAATGAATGATGCGTATGAAAAGTGTTACCGTTATCGTACCATGCTATAATGAAGAGTTGGTGATACTCGAATCGTATACACGTATTAGCACGGTACTCTCTTCGTTAGACTATGATTCATGTATCTTGTTTGTAAACGATGGTAGCTCAGATGCTACTTTGAAGATATTAAGAGGTATTGCCGAAAAAGACAATCGCGTTTCCGTATTAAGTTTCTCTCGTAATTTCGGACATCAAGCAGCTGTGAGTGCCGGAATCAATCATTGCACCACCGATTTTGCGATTATCATTGATGCCGATCTACAAGATCCTCCCGAAGTAATTCCGGATATGTTGCGTATGCAAGAAGCAGAGCAGGCGAATGTGGTTTATTGCGTACGTAAAGAACGCAAAGGAGAGGGTACGTTTAAGAAAACTACGGCAAAGTGGTTTTACCGTATGCTTAACTCAATGTCGGATACAAACTTTCCGGTTGATACGGGCGACTTCCGCTTGATAGATCGAAAGATTATTGATCAGTTTGACCAACTAACCGAGCGTGGGAAATACATCCGAGGGTTGATTAGCTGGATGGGTTTTAAGCAGGTTCCTTTTTACTATTCGCGTGATGCACGCTGGGCGGGAACTACAAAATATCCGCTTAGTAAGATGTTTGGCTTTGCTACGAATGCCTTTCTTTACTTCTCAAAGAAACCGCTCAAGCTTGCTATATCTATGGGCTTTCTGTCTGTGGTTGTAGGAATTTTGTTGGCTTTGTGGTCGGTAGGAGGGAAGTTTTTTGGTGTCACTATTATCCCGGGGTGGACTTCTTTGATGATTACCGTAATATTCTTTGGAGGTGTGCAACTGCTTACTATTGGAGTCTTGGGACAATATATCGGGGTTTTATTTGATGAAGTAAAACATCGACCCGAATATATTGTAGATGAGAAGATCAATGTAAAAGGGAAATACAATACATCTAAATAACTTCGTTCAAGCAAATGGTTTCTGCTTGCATGTATTCTACCTCGCGCATGTGATGCGTAATGAATAGAAACACAAAGTTGTGCTTGCGTTGCAACTCGAGCGTAAGGTCGATCAGTTGATTGGTAAGTGAGGGTTGCAGCCCTTTGAAGGGTTCGTCCATAAGTACTACTTCTGCCGGAAAACTCAATGCGCGTGCAATTGCTACGCGTTGTTGCTGTCCGTAGCTTAGGTGAGTTACTGCGGCATCGAGGTGATTGCCCAGTCCTACGGTTTGAAGTATATCAATGGCTATTTTCTGTGCCTGTTGTTTCGGATAGATATTTGCCAATGTAAGCATTATGTTCTGTACGGGATTGAGCTGATTTATTAGCATGGGTGATTGAAATACCACAGCAGCATTTTGAATCGAACTTATAGAGCCCTTCGAGGCTTTTCTCCATCCTCCGATAATAGACATTAGTGTTGTCTTTCCTACACCTGAGTTACCCAATAGCGCATAGCTATGACCTTTTTCCAATTTCAATGAATAGTCTTTTAGAATAGATCGCTCCGGATAACTGAAGGAGATGTTATCTAATACGATGTCTGACGGGATGATGTCGCTGCTTTTCTGCTTGATAAATAAAATGGGAAAGTTGAGGCGGGATAGTTTCTTGATTAGTACGTCAAAAATATAACTAATACCAATGGCGACGATGGTCCATGCTACGAGTGAGGATACATCGAGGTGATATTGCGCATCTTTGAGTTGCTTGCCGATACCAAAGTCGGTCATGGCAAGAACCTCTCCCATAATAATTGCTCGCCATCCGTATCCCATCGACGAAGCAAGTCCACTAAAAAGATACGGCTTTATTTGCGGATAAATGATTTGTGTAAACTTATTGACCGAACCAATGTGAAACTGATGTGCCATCACGGTGAGGTCGGAGTTTAGTTTTTCTAATCCGCCTGTAAGGTTTTGGCATAGGATCGGAAACATTACCAGCAATGCGATCACAATCGGAATGGTCTCTACATTGAGAAAGATTATTGCTAAAAGAATAAATGAGATTGTTGGGATGGTGCGCATCATAACAATCAATGGGCTGAGTAGTTCTTTGATAAATGGAATCTTCACAAACGCAATAGATATGCTTAGTGCTGCAACCAAAGAGATTACGATTCCGACACAACCGCGTAGGGTCGTGCTCAATACCGAATTAAAGAAATGTTCGGTAGACGATAGGTGAATCAGTTCGTTTGCGAGTGATTGCAATGTAGGAAAAAGGTGATCGTTGTCGATCCATTTTGCCAGGTATTGCCATCCTAATAAAACGATTGCAAATGTGAGGATATGAATTAGAAGTTTACTCCGCATAGATATAGAAGCCTTCGTCGGGTAGTTTCTCTCCAACCGATTTAGGATTTAAGTTCAGAATTGTATTTAGGTATTTGATAAAGTCTTGTTTTGCTTCGCGACTGCTTTTGAAATCGATCTTACAACGTTTAATGCTTTCTTCTGTAATGGTGCCAACACCGAAGGTTCTGCTTTCTTCAATAATGCGAATAACCTCTTTGGGATGTTGCGTTGTGGCAAGAGCAGCTTCTTCAAACAGTGTTGTCAATGTATCGGCATACTTCTGCATAGCGGGATTAATCACAATGGCTGTTTGTGGAAAACCTTCCTCTCCGTTGAGTTGATTCAAGTCGGCAATGACAGACAAAGAGGTGTCTTGACGTAGTGCAACCGATATGAACGGTTCGCTTAAAATAGCAGCATTTGCTCGGCGACTCAACAATAAACCGGTTAGTTCTTGAGGAGATTCGACCGAATAGTTGTAATTGGTAATGCCGGAAGGAAATCCGTTTTTCTGAAAATAGTTTTCTGCTAGGATCGAAGGAGTTGTTTCTTTTCCAAACATATATACCGATTCATTGCCCAATTTCTGAATAGAATCGACGCGACCAATCAGATAGATGCTTCCCCATACCGAACAGCCAAGTAGTTTATAGTCTATTTGCTTGTTGTAAAGATTAGCTGCGCTAATCAAAGGAAGAAGAGCAATGTCTGCTTCTTTTTTGATTATCGCAGCTTGTATTTGTTGCGGACTGTCGAGAATCCGCACTTCTATCTTTTTTCCATCCACGTATGTGTTGCCTTCGAGAAACTGTGCAACTGTAAGAACAGAAGGTCCGCGTAGCGCATAAACGTCTATCGTATCTTCTTTTGAATTATTGGTAGTGTTGCATCCTGTAGTAAGCAAAAGCACACATAGCAGGCATAGAAATTGTTTCATTCGTTGTTAGAGTTGTTTTAAATCGTTTGCGAGAATAAGATCCAATCTATTTTGATTGATTACATCTAGCGCAGCTTCTTTGTTGTTGGTTTGTAATATAAGTATAGCTGCGTCATTGAGAGAAAAGCAATACATGTATTCTATGCTGACACCTGCAGCAGAGAAATATTCAATGGTTTTGGCGAAAGCACCTGCAAATGAATCGGTTTTGATGGCGATTACATCAGACAAGTTTGCGCTTATTTTATTATGCTTTAATATCGCGATCGCTTTTTCAGGATCGTTTACTATCATGCGTAAAATCCCAAACTCAGAGGTGTCTGCTACTGTGGCAGCTATAATCTTGATTTGTTCTCCGCCGAGTATACTTAGGATTTCGTTCAATCTTCCTGATTTATTCTCAAGAAAGATAGAAATTTGTTTAACAGTCATTTTCGTTCTGTTTTGATGTTGCAAATTTAAAGAAAATTTCTCAGATCTTTTACACGTACAGCCTTTCCTTCGCTTATGGGCAGACTGTCTTTGTCTACTAATTTAACTTTCGGAGTGAGTAGAAGCTCATCTTTAAGTTGACGCGTAATATCTCGGGTGAGTTTCTGTAATGTAGAGTAGTCGTCTGTAAACAAGTCGTTTAATTCTACTTCTATAAGCATTTCGTCGTTGTTGTTTACAGTGTGGAGCGTGATAAGATAGTTGTTGCCTAGCTCTTTGAATTGCATTAAAATTTTTTCTATTTGTATCGGAAAAATATTAACACCTTTCAAGATTATCATATCATCACTTCGTCCTTGAAATCTATCGATACGGCGGTGTGTTCTACCGCAAGCACATGTGCCGGGTATAAAACGGGTGAGATCACGGGTGCGATAACGAATTAGCGGCATAGCATCTCTATTGATCGTTGTAAGGACAAGTTCGCCTATTTCGCCATCTTTTACAGGCTCCAAGGTAACGGGATCTATAATCTCTGCAATTACATAATCTTCCCAGATGTGAAGACCGTTTTGTTCTTGACACTCAAAGGCGACACCCGGACCATTCATCTCAGACATACCAAAGCAGTTGTACGCTTTTACACCCAATAGAGACTCTATGCGCTGGCGTTGCTCTTCAGAGTGTGGTTCGGCACCGATGAAAAGAATGCGAAGTTTGGTGTCTTTTTTCGGATCACAACCCATTTCGTGCATAACCTCAGCTAGGCGAGTGGCATAACTCGGTATGGCATGTATGCATGTAGTACCAAAGTCTTGTATGAACTTTACTTGTCGTTTGCTATTTCCTGCCGCGGCCGGAACGGTAAGTGCACCCAGTCTTTCGGCTCCGTATTGAAATCCGAGTCCGCCGGTAAACATACCATAGCCGGATGTGTTTTGGAATACGTCGCTTTTGCGTGCACCAACCATATACATACAACGAGCTACTTGATTGGCCCATTCGTCGAGATCTTTCTGTGTGTGAAGTACTACCGTAGGATTACCTGTTGTGCCACTTGACGAGTGTAAACGTACACATTTGTCGAGTGGGACGGCTACGAATCCGTATGGATAGTTGTTGCGCAGGTCGTCTTTTGTTGTAAAAGGCAGCTTTGTGATTTCGTCTATCGAAGAGAGTTCTTGTGGATAGTGCGGATTGTCTTGAAATAGTTGCTTGTAGTATGCCGAATTGAGGGCATGTTGTAGTATGCCATTTAATCTTGAAAGCTGTAACTGTTCAAGACTTGTGCGTGGCATGGTTTCAATTTGTTCTTCAAAATACATAAATAAGATCAGTTTGTGTGTTGTCGTGGTGTTAGCACTTGTAATTTGAAGCAAATTTAAAAAATATATAGATTTAAGGTGCTTATTTGAGTAAAAAGAAAGGGATATGAACGTTTTTACGTGTCATATCCCTTATAATTAGGCTTGAAAAACTATTTTATTGATACAAAAAGCGTTTGATACTACGTTTAGGTGTTTTCTCAAACTCTTCGGTCATGATGCGAACATCTGTGATTCTGCTATATGCCGGCAACTCGTTGTTGAGTGTCTTGATATGAGATTTCATGTAGTTTTCTGCATCGTCAATATTTACACCTTCGTGTTTAAGTAATTCGATGTCGGGATAAATCAAAGCGACAAGCTTACCTCCTTTGTCTACAACAAGCGACTCTGCTACGCAAGGTAAGTTGTTGATCTTATCTTCGATCTCTTCCGGATAAATGTTTTGTCCCGAAGGTCCAAGGATCATTGTTTTGCTTCTTCCTTTGATGAATATAAAGCCATCCGGATCTATGATACCCAAGTCTCCGGTTTTCATCCATCCGTCTGAGGTGAAGGTGGCGGCTGTTGCTTCCGGATTCTTATAGTAACCAAGCATTACGTTCATTCCGCGCACTTGAATTTCCCCAACTTTATTTGCCGGATCTTCTGAGTCGATACGCACTTCCATACGGTCTACCACTCTTCCGCAAGAGCCTTTTTTGAAGGTATCCCATTGTTCGTATGAGATCAGAGGTCCGCACTCAGTCATTCCATAACCAACTGTATATCTGAAGTTGATTGAGCTAAGGAAATCTTCCACGTCTTTATTTAATCCGGCGCCTCCTACAACAATTTCTTCGAAGTTATTGCCGAATGCATTATTTAGTTTGTCTCCGATTATTTCGAGTAGTTTCGTATCGATAAATGGAACTTTCATCAGCATCTTCATCCAAGGCTTTTCCAATTCCGGGAAAACTTTGTTTTTTACAATCTTCTCAATAATAAGCGGAACGGCAAGGATTAATTTCGGGCGAATTGCCGAAAAAGACTCAGCGATAATCTTTGGAGAAGGTGTACGAGTAAGGAAATGTACATGACATCCTTTGTTGAAAGAGTTGAGAATCTCAAATGCTAAGCCATACATGTGTGCCATTGGAAGCATACATACAATGTTAGACCCCGAATCGATAAACTGCAGATTGTCTTCCGCAAACTTAGTATTTGACCAAAGACTGCGATAAGGAAGCATTACGCCTTTCGCAAATCCAGTTGTCCCTGAAGTGTAGTTCAGAACAGCTAGTTCATCAGGTTGCTCGATGTGATATTTTACGTTTTCAGGTCTGAAGCTTTTTGGATATTTATGTCCGAATGCTTCATTAATATGATTTAATAAGCTTTGAATTCCTTCAATTCGGCTTTTCAGTAATGTGAAGTCGTTAAGTAGCATGAAAACATCGACCTCGGGCATTTGTGATTCATTTAAATTTTCCCAAACGCCATCACCCACAAATAAAAACTTTGCTTCAGAGTGATTGACAATATGATGAATATTGTCTGGTTTAAACTCGTGAAGGATCGGAACGGCAACAGCACCGTATGAGAGTATACCAAAGAAAGCAATTGCCCAGTTTGATGAGTTGCGTCCTGCCAAAGCTACTTTGTCACCTTTCTTGATTCCTGCCTTCTCAAGAAGGATATGTATCTTTTCGATACGACGAGCTACATCTTTGTAGTGATAAGTAGCTCCTTTGTAGTCTGAAAATGCAGGCAAATCCCAATGGTCTTTTATTCCATTTTCGATTAGTCCCAAAAAGCGACATTTACTATCCATATTCTATATGATTTAAAAAATTCAACGTGCAAATTTAACTATTTATATAACAAGTATTGACAGGTTTGTAGCTCACTATTTGATAAGGTTTGTTGTGGTTTTTAGTATTATTTATATAACGTAAGATGTCTGTTAGGTTTTGTGATCAATCAAATTGAAAGATTATAAGGTTTCGTTCTTTGATATTGATCGACTAAGAGTCGTTTTTGGTTGAAAAATAGAGTAAAAAGTAAGATAGGAGATATTCTAGTTAATTAGAATACATTAAATGGGAGTGAACTCTCATTTTATCTAAATTTGCATCTTATTAAAAAGAACTTTATTTAGAGCTCTCAAATGATCGGACTGCTTGATTGTAATAACTTTTATGTTTCGTGCGAAAGGATGTTTAATCCATTGTTGCGAAATAAGCCCGTTGTTGTTTTAAGTAATAACGATGGATGTGTTGTTGCTCGGAGCAATGAGTCGAAAGCCCTAGGTGTACCTATGGGGGTACCGGTATTTAAAATACGAGAGTTGATCAAACAGCATGATATAAAAGTGCTTTCGTCAAATTATGAATTGTATGGCGATATGTCGTCGCGAGTAATGACCCTATTGTATCAGCATGCTCCTTCGGTAGAGGTTTATTCAATTGACGAAGCTTTTATTGATTTGAGTGGGATAGAAGAGCATGCTTATGAGTTTGTGTTAAAACTGAAGCGAATTGTAGAGCAGTCGGTTGGTATTCCGGTTGGTGTGGGTGTAGGGCAAACTAAGACGTTGGCTAAATTGGCAAATGTTTTTGCTAAGAAAAATGCATCGACACAGGGCGTTTTTATGCTTGAACAAGACCTTCTACATTATTCCGATGTATGTATGCTTCCTATTGATGAGATCTGGGGAGTAGGACGTAGGTCGCGAAATTTTCTTCAAAGCAATGGTAAGCATCTGGTTGCAGATTATTACAAAGCTTCTCGCTCTTGGATAAAAAAATACCTTACCGTTACGGGGGAGCGTACTTGGCTCGAACTTCATGGAGAGTCTTGTATCGATATAGATAGCGATACCGACCAGCGAAAAAGTATATGTACATCTCGAAGCTTTGGTTCTCCTGTGAAGTTGAAGCAAGAACTAGAAGAAGCGTTGGCTTACTTTGCCGATTCTTGTGCTACGAAGTTGAGGCGGCAGCATCAGTTGGCTCGTAGTATGTATGTGTTTGTTTATACAAATCGATTTGATAAAGACACATATTATAATGGAGGGATTACGGTAAAGTTGCCGGTAGCAACCAACGATTCTGCAGAATTAATAAAATATGCGAGAGAAGCACTGTCGCGTACTTTCAAAGCCGGATTAAACTATAAAAAGGCCGGAGTTATTGTATTTGACTTGGTAAGTGATGCTATGATACAAGGAAATTTATTCGATCCTATTCCGCGAGAAAAACAAAGAACATTGGCCGAAGTGGTAGATAAGATAAATAGAGTTCAAGGACGAGGTACGATAACATCGGCTCTTCAAGGAAACCTAAGTGGGTGGAAGTTGAAGCGAGAGAACCTTACGCCGGCTTACTCAACAAATATTCATGAGATAATAACAGTAAAGACAAATTAAATACAGATGCAGGAACAATTAAAACATCAACCCAATCCTTGGGCTCTAATACCTTTGTTGGTATTCTTAGTGTCGTATGTCGTAATATCCGTTATTGCGCAAGACTTTTATAAAATGCCTATTACGGTAGCGTTCGGCCTTTCTTCTATCGTAGCTATTCTGATGTCGAAGGGTGGCAAGTTGGCGCAACGAATCGAGTTGTTCTGTAAAGGTGCCGCAAATCATAACATTATGTTGATGATTATGATTTTTATTCTGGCAGGAGCTTTTGCTCAAACAGCAAAAAGTATGGGTGCTATCGATGCAACGGTAAATCTGGCATTATCTATATTACCTGAGCAATTGTTGGCTGCCGGTATTTTTATTGCCGCATGCTTTATCTCAATATCTGTAGGTACTTCTGTGGGGACAATTGTTGCTTTAGCACCGGTTGCTGTAGGTATTGCTTCAAAAACAGATCTAAATACAGCACTAATGGTAGGAGTTGTTGTGAGTGGCGCAATGTTTGGAGATAACTTATCTTTTATTTCCGATACTACAATTGTAGCTACACGAACTCAAGGCTGTAAAATGGCCGATAAGTTTAAAGTAAATATTCGTATCGCTTTGCCGATTGCGATCATCGTGACGCTACTTTATGTATTTATTGGTCAAAGTATGAATACTACGTATCAAACAGGACCGATTGAATGGATCAAGGTTGTGCCATACTTGGCAGTATTGGTTGGAGCTGTAGCCGGAGTTAATGTATTAGCTGTATTGGTTATGGGAATCTTATTGTCGGGTATAGTAGGGCTGATTACAGGTAGTTTTACTTTGTGGGACTGGACTGCTGCAATGGGATCAGGTATAAATGGTATGGGGGAGTTGATCATTGTTACGATTCTTGCAGGAGGTATGCTTGAAATGATTCGTTACAATGGTGGTATTGACTGGATTATACAAAAACTAACTTCTCGCATTTCATCAACTCGTGGGGCTGAGTTTAGCATTGGAGCATTGGTTAGTTTTGCAAACATGTGTACTGCGAATAATACAATTGCTCTGATTATGGCTGGTCCTATCGCAAAAGACATTGCGACAAGATACAATGTAGATCCACGTCGTTCGGCAAGTATTTTGGACACCTTCTCTTGTTTTGTGCAAGGTATTATTCCATACGGAGCACAGTTGCTGATGGCTGCTGGATTATCAGGTGTTTCTCCTATCGAAATTATGGAATACTTGTACTACCCTTATTTATTAGGCTTGGGATCTATACTTGCAATTTGGTTTGGTTATCCAAGAAAGTATGCGCAAAACTAATTTTTTTCAAGTCTGGATTAAACCTTTATCTACTGTTCTCGTCTTAGGTATAGAAGCTTCAAGAAAAGAAATTAAGTATAAACAGAAAAGAGTAAAATCCTATGAGAAAATTAGTTACATTGTCACTTGTGTTGTTTTTAAGCATTACAGCAGCTTTTGCACAATCTAAGAATCGCCAAGATATTGAGGCAAGACAACAAAAACAATTTGAGAAACTTGTGCAAGATCTTAACTTAAATGATAAGCAACAAAAAGAGTGGAAAGCTGTAAATGAAAAGTATGCAAAACAAATGCAAGCTGATCGTGAGCAAATGAAACAAGATAAAGCCAATGCACGCGAGAAGATGCAAAAATTAAACACAGATCGCGAGAGTGAACTGTCTAAGATTTTAGATTCTGACCAAAAAACAAAATGGGAAGAAAAAAAGGCAACAGCCAAAGCGAAAAGAGAAGCTCGCGATGGAAAGCGTGGAGGTAAAAACAGAGGCGAAAGAAAATAAGCCGAAGTTGATTAATAGTATATAGTAAATGAAAAGGAGAGTTTGTCATTGATTTGATAAACTCTCCTTTTTTTAGCTGTAACTTCGTTTACTTCTAGTTTTATGCTATATGTAAATTACAAGTCTTATTAATTCGGATGTATGGCATTGGTTATATCCATTTCGTTTTGTTCGTCAAAAGAAGCTTTTACTCTGAACTCCGGAGCTTCATAATCTTCGGGTCTATAACTTGCCGGAATGGTTGTTTCATTACCATCACGTTGTCCTCTATAGTGTGGAGACATAATCTCAACACCTGCTTCATTGAATGTATCTTGTATATTCTGGTGAATCTGAGAATAAATATATGCCATCTTAGATGGTGTTTTTGTATAGGCACTTAGCTGATAAGATACATAAAAATCATCGAGACTTGTTTGTAGAACAAAAGGTTGAGGGTCTTTCTCTATGTATTCTGATCTGAGTGCAGCCTCAATAAGTAATTGATGTACTTGTTTCCAAGGTGCATCATAACCAATGGTAACTGTTGTATAGACGATCAATCCTTCTGTTTGTGAGTTGCTCGTGAAATTAATAATATTTGATGTAAGGATAGAAGAGTTTGGTACAGTGACAATTTCATTTTTCACGGTTTTGATACGCGTTACAAATGGAGTTTTCTCAACAACATCACCTTGTATATCTCCAATGCGAATGCGATCGCCCATCATAAATGGACGCATGTAAGTAATCACCAATCCTGAAATAATATTAGATATAACGGAAGATGAACCGAGAGAGAATACCAAACCGATAAATACGGATACCCCTTTGAATACCTCACTTTGCGAGTTTGGTAAATATGGAAATATGACAACAAACATAAAGGCATAGATTAAAAATCTCAATATATTGAATGTTGCATGTGCCCAGTCTGAGTAAAAGCCTGGAATAACAAGACGTTTTGCTGCAATCTCGTTTGTAAAATATCGAAGTAGTTTGATGATGTAATTTACGACAATTACGATAATGATAATTGTAAGGAGATTCGGTAGATATTCAATAAAAGAAGTGACAATCTTTTTGACAGGAGTTAATACCCAGCCAAAAAGAATAGCCGACCAATGTGAGGTTGCCGGAAAAATACTAAATAGGATAGGTATCGAAATATAAAACTGAACCAAATTAAGAAAGTATCTAAATAATTTAGAGACAATGAGTAAGGTGTTTACCTCTCGATCTGAATTTAAAACTTCAAAATTTTTAATCTTTAAACCGCTAAGTCGCTTGTCTCTTTGTGCTTTTATGTGGGAATCGATGACATGTGAGAATAAATAATTTACCCCTTTAACCAGTAAAATCTGCACGACAATCACGAGCAAGCAAAGTGCTACTTGTTTCAATCGATTGGTGAAACTTGTTTCTTTTTGATATAACTTAATGGCATCATATAGGTTTGCTCGATCGGTGTGTGCTAATTGGTCTCTTGATTGATTTAACCATGCAGCGTCGGTATCCGTTATATTAAGTAAAACTTGATCACCATATGCAATCATGGTATTACTACCTGCATCAATAATTCGCAGAGAATCGATAGGATGACCATAGTTTTTGGCAATATCTTTAATCTTAGCCATACTAGCTTCTGCTCTATCTGTTGGCGAGAATTGTCCCAGACTTGTGTAGACGAAACAAATTGTATCTGTGCCTAATGTGATAGGAACACCGTTTACATTATTTCGTAAGATTGAGACGCTAGCCATGAGATTTGCTTTGCGTAAAGAATCGACCGAACGAATACTATCAAGTTCGTATTGTAGTTTGAAATGTTCTTTAGAGTCGCTATTATGTAATCTTTCAAGTTGTTTTTCTAATTGAGCCAGACGCAAAGAGTCTTGTATCCTTAATCTTTCGGCATCGGCCATCATTTGTATTGTTTGTTTAATGACAGCTTCTTGAGTTACTTTAGTCGACGAATCGGCTAGGATACTATCTTGTATAATGTTTTGAGCATTTAATGCAGTAAAAAGAAAAAGTACGATTGTTGTAAATAGCGTTCTGTACATAAATATTGGTTTAATAGGTAACTACAAGTTGATTGATAGTGAATTACTGTTTTTAAATGTATGCAATTTTTCTTTAAATCTTATCTTATAAACAATATTTGCAAGTGATATGTTTCTTGACTGTGATTATATTATCTGTAGCTTAAAGTGATTGGAGATAAAATATTTTAATTGTAATAATTTATGAAATTTATATTCGTGAATTATATTTACTTTGTTGCATCGTAAGAAAGGCTAATGATATGAATGCAAAGCTTGTTATTTTTCTTCTTTTATGCTGTTCGTCTGTTGTTGCTCAGGTGAAAAATGTAGCTAAGACTTCGCTGCAAACGGCAGCGTCATGGCATCCCGAACTCGATTTGCGAACAGATGTTGCTGTGATTTATTACACTCAAGATTATGCATCTAAGATTTCTCAATGGCGAACAAAGGGATATGTAGTGCACTTTATGATGGGGGTATCTCATGGAGATTATAAAGAATATTTTGATGGCCGATATGATGGCGTAACTCACTGGGATGAGGCTCAAACTGATAGCTTGGGTAATATAATTTGGTACAATGAAAAAGATTCTCTTCCTTATGTTGTTCCTACTCCAAACTATGTGAATTATTTAAAGACGATTGTAACAAAAGCAATTAGTCTGGGCGTTGATGCAATTCATTTTGAAGAGCCTGAATTTTGGGCTCGTGCAGGATACAGTAAGCAGTTTGTAAAAGAATGGCAGCTAAATAGCGGAACAAAATGGATTTCGCCGGATACTTCTCCTAGCATTGCTTATCAAATGAATAAACTCAAGTATAGACTTTACTTCGAAGTGTTGGAAGAGTTGATTGATTATGCAAAGAGTCATGCTCAGTCGATGAGTCATTCCATCGAATGCTATGTTCCAACACACTCTATAATCAACTACTCTGCATCAAAGATTGTAAGTCCAGAAGTTCGCGTTTCCTCAATAAAAGGATGCGACGGATACATTGGACAGGTTTTGGCGGGAACCACCGGTCAGCCTGTATTTTATAATGGAATTCAGAAAAGACGTGTTTTCGAGAATGCTTTTATCGAATACGCCTCCTTGTTTGGTTTGGCAGCTCCACAAAATAAAAAGCTATTCTTCTTGTCCGACCCAATGGATAATGCTCCTGATGCTTGGAGCAATTATGAGAAAGGATACCGTTCTACTTTTGCTGCGCAAATGTTATATCCTGAAGTTAATAACTTTCAGGTTATGCTTTGGCCCGAGAATGTGTTTCAGGTAAATCAAGAGACTGCTTCTCAACGTGACTGGGGAGGTACGAAGATTAATGAAGAATATGCAACGCAAGTTCAAATCTTAAATAATACACTAAACTTGATCCCCAAGGGAGATACATGTTCCGGATCACATGGGGTAGGGGTGTTGGTTGCCAATTCGATGATGTTTCAGACTTATCCAGACTTTGATAATTATTCTGATCCTCGCTTGTCAAACTTTTATGGTCTTACGCTTCCGTTGGTTAAGAGGGGGATTCCTATTTCGATCATTCATATGAATCACTTAGAATTGAAGAATACGCTCAAAGATATTGAAGTTTTGATAATGAGTTATTCCGATATGAAGCCCTTGGAATCGAAGTATAATTCGATTCTGGCAAAATGGATCAAAGACGGAGGAAGTTTGATTTATTGTGGTACGGACAACGATCCTTTTCAGCAAGTAAAGGAGTGGTGGAACTCGGATGGACGCTCTTATCGGTCTCCTGCCGATCAGCTTTTTGCTTTGATGGGGCTATGGAATGCTCATGAAGGTGTTTACAATGTAGGTAAAGGTACACTGAGAATCATTCGCACTGATCCGAAGCATTTTGTTATGGCTCCTTATGGTGATATACAATATATCAGCTCGGTGATGCGCGACTATATCGAACAAACGGGTATGCCTATTGATGTGCGTAACTATTTCACCGTAGATCGTGGAAATTATAAGGTAGTTGCCGTGATGGATGAGTCGGAGAATATGCCTAAGAATTCATTTGTAATCGATAGTTTGTGTATTGACTTGTTTAATCCCGAACTTCCGATTTGTAGAGAGAAGGTTGTGAATCCCGGTGAACAGGCTTTTGTGTATATGCTTAAAGATGTTTATGAAACGAACACTCCGCATGTGCTTTGTGGTGGAGCTCGTATTGCGCACGAAACGTATGATGCAGATGATTGGATTCTTACTTATTTGGCAAAAGGACCTGATAAAACGATCAATAGTGAGCGTGTTTATGTGCCTTTTCCACCATATAAGTTAACTTTGAAAACGATCAACGGTGAGATTATCGACTTCTCTCACACTTATGACGTGGTAAGTAAAACATTACATTTGAAATATCCGAATAAGAGTGAAGGTGTTTTGGTGAATATTGCCTTTTGATTCAAACGAGATAATATGAAAAGTCCCATATATGAAGCCTAGAGCTTATATATGGGACTTTTTTGTGCTGACATGAATCGATTGTTTCGATTGCATGTCAGTTTATTTTTTGGCCAGACTAATCGAGAGGTCGATATTTGCTTCTGAAAAATAGCATGCATGGTTTCTTGAAAAACCTAATGAGGTTTGTGGAAAAACTAAGTGAGGTTTTTAGAAAAAGTAAGCATGCTTTTTTTTAGGATATAGCCTAGCTTATTTACATTCGTTTTTTACCGGAATCTTATTGATACGGTCGATGTGTCTTCCTCCTTCAAATGGTGTTTTGAAGAATGTTTCTACTGCTTTCACTGCTTCTTCTTGCGAAATGTATCTACCTGGAAGTACTAATACGTTTGCATCGTTGTGTGCGCGTGACATCATTGCAAGTTCTTCTCCCCAGCAAAGCGCAGCTCTGATACCTTGGTGCTTGTTTAGGGTCATGTTGATACCATTTCCTGAGCCACAAATTGCAATACCCGGATAAACTTCGCCTGCTTCAACAGCTTCGGCCAATGGATGCGCGTAGTCTGCATAATCACAGCTGTCGGTCGAATTGGTACCGAAGTCGCGTGTTTCAATTCCATTTGTGTTTAAGTATTCTTTAAGATATTCTTTTAGTTCATAGCCTGCGTGGTCGCAGCAAAGACCTACTGTTTTCATATTGTGTATGCTTTATTATTTGTAGTCGGAAATGTGCTTTGTTATAGAAACAATCGTAGTGGATTGTTGTTTTGGATTTTATGGAAATAAAAAACACCATAGACCAAACATATTCATGCCGGTCTATGGTGTTCATATATGTATTAAGCTAAAAGCTCTTTTACTTGATTGTAAACGTTTTCGCCTGTAAAGCCTAGTTTTTGATCCAATACTGTGTATGGAGCAGAGAACCCGAATGAATCAAGACCCCAGATTTTTCCGAAAGGACCAACAAGACCTAACATGTTAACTGGAAGACCTGCTGTAAGACCGAATACTTTTGCAGTAGAAGGAATTACTGATTCTTGATATTCTTTGCTTTGGCTGCGGAACAAACCTTCGGATGGAGCTGATACGATACGTACTTTGATACCATCGGCACGAAGAAGTTTAGCGCCTTCTACCAATGTTGCAACTTCCGAACCAGAAGCTACCATTACTACATCAGGATTGCCGTCGCATTCAAGAATATAAGCACCTTTTTCAGCGCCCAATGCTTCTTGATATCTGTTTTCTTTAGCAGGAAGATCTGTGATGTTTTGACGAGAGAAGATTAAACCTGTAGGAGTTGAAATGTTTTCCATTGCCATTTTCCATGCAACTGTAGTTTCAACGCCATCAGCAGGACGAAGAACCAACATTGAGTTGTGCCCTTTGTGGTTTTTCAATTTCTCCATCAAACGTACTTGTGCTTCGTGTTCTACCGGTTGGTGAGTTGGTCCGTCTTCACCTACGCGGAATGCGTCGTGTGTCCAGATAAACTTAACCGGAAGTTCCATCAATGCAGCCATACGAATTGCAGGCTTCATGTAATCAGAGAATACAAAGAATGTACCACATGCCGCGAATACACCACCGTGTAGTGCAATACCGCAACAAATACAACCCATTGTAAGCTCACAAACACCTGCTTGTAAGAATGCACCAGAGAAATCTCCTCTTGTGAATGCTGTTGTTTTGTTAAGGAATCCATCTGTTTTGTCTGAGTTTGACAAGTCGGCAGAAGAAACAATCATGTTTTCTACTTGCTCAGCCAATACACCAAGTACTTTTGCAGATGCTCCACGTGTAGGTTGGTTTGCTTTTTGTTCAATAGCAGCCCAATCGATATTTGGAAGTTTGTTGCTGAAGAATTGTTCAAGTTTTACAGCCAACTCTGGGTTTTCCTTAGCCCATGCTTCTTTTTCTGCATAACGTTGAGCAACGATTTCTTTCAATTCAGCTTCACGTTTTGCATACAATTCTGCAACGTCTGGGAAAATTTGGAATGGATCTTCTGGGTTACCACCTAGGTTTTTGATCGTTTCTGACATAGAAGCGCCAGCTGCCGAAAGTGGTTGTCCGTGTGTAGATACTTTTGCTTCGTAGCTAGAGCCGTCTGCGCCTTTAGCTCCTTTACCCATGATGGTTTCACCAATGATAAGGGTAGGACGAGATTTTTCTTCAATCGCAGCAGATAGTGCACCGCGAATAGCTTCAGCATCGTTACCGTTGATTGTTACAACATTCCATCCCCATGCTTCGTACTTCAACGCAACATTTTCGCTCGTTACTTCGTCTACTTGAGTAGAAAGCTGAATGTTGTTTGCGTCGTAAAACATGATAAGATTGTCCAAACCAAGATGCCCGGCAATACGTCCGGCTCCTTGTGAAATCTCTTCCTGAATACCTCCGTCAGAAATGAAAGCGTAGATTTTTTGGTTCATGATGTTACCAAAACGAGCTTTCAAGAATTTAGCGGCAATCGCAGCACCTACGGCGTAAGTGTGACCTTGTCCTAGAGGACCAGAGGTGTTTTCTACTCCGCGCATAACGTCTACTTCTGGGTGACCAGGAGTTGGGCTGCCCCATTGACGGAAGTTTTTAAGTTCTTCTAAAGTGTATTTACCTGTCAATGCTAATACAGAGTAAAGCATTGGAGACATGTGACCTGGATCAAGGAAGAAACGGTCGCGGCCTTCCCATCTCGGATTGGCTGGATCGTAGACAAGGAATTCAGAGAATAGGACATTGACAAAGTCAGCTCCGCCCATAGCTCCACCAGGGTGACCCGATTTTGCTTTTTCGGGCATAGAAGCAGCGAGAATTCGGATGTTATCAGCTGCTCTGTTCAATATTTTAATGTCGTTCATCTTGAGTTGATTAAAATTTTCTGCAAATATACGGATTCTAGACTTATTTTGTGTGCTGTTTGTACTATATGATAACAGCTAAATAGAGTTAAATAAAAAAAAGCACTGCTATTCCGGGCTATTTACAGGGTCTATAAAGGTGTGATAATTGTATTGAGACTCAGTAAATAACACAGAAAGCAGTGCTTTCTATTAATATGTTTATATAAATGTGCTAATTAGCAAATTTTTCTTGCTCCGTCGCTAATAACAACGTCGTAAACTTTAGGTTCCCAGCCAAATTTTGCCTTGTAAGTGCTTTTTGCTTTCTCGATAAAGTTGTCGTGAAGGTCTTCTTTAACGATGTTGATTGTACATCCACCAAAGCCTCCGCCCATAACGCGAGAGCCAGTAACGCCGCATTCTTTTGCGATGTCATTTAGGAAGTCAAGCTCTTCACAGCTTACTTCATAAAGTTTGCTCATGCCATGATGTGTTTCAAACATTCTTCTACCAAGTGTTTCGTAGTCGCCTCTGTTTAGTGCTTCGCAAGCGTCAAGCAGACGAGATACTTCACCAATTACGTACTCTGCACGCATATAGTCTTCTGCACTTACTACGTCTTTTACCTCAGCAAGCATTTCCATGTTTGCATCACGAAGGTGTTCTACTTCCGGGTGGTTTTTGCGAATTGCAGCTGCAACGTTCTCGCAAGATTCACGACGTTTGTTGTATGCAGACGATGCTAATTCGTGTTTAACAACAGAGTCGAGTAGTACAACTTTGTAGCCTTCTGGGTTGAAAGGTACATATTCAAAGTCTAGTGAGCGGCAGTCTAGACGCATCAAGTGGCCTGCTTTGCCAAAACAAGAAGCAAATTGGTCCATGATACCACATTTTACACCTACGTAGTTGTGTTCTGTAGCTTGTCCAATTTTAGCCATTTCGAAGCGGTCAATACCAAGATCGAATAGTTCATTTAGGCCAAATGCAAATGTGCTTTCCAATGCAGCAGAAGAAGACATCCCTCCACCTAGAGGTACATTACCGGCAAAAACACAATCAAAGCCACCTACTTTTCCGCCTCTTTTAGTGATTTCACGCACAACACCGAAGATGTATTTAGCCCATCCTTGTGATGGTAGATCTTCTTCGTTCATGCCAAATTCAGCATACTCATTAAGGTCAAGTGCGAATGCTCTGATTTTGTCTGTTCCGTTTGGCTTGATTTCAGCAACCATTGCTTTGTCAATAGCTCCCGGAAGTACAAATCCTCCATTATAGTCTGTGTGTTCTCCGATAATATTTACACGTCCTGGAGATGTAAATACAGATCCTTCAGTTCCGAATAGTTCGGCAAACTTATTTCTGATTCCTGAAATTTCCATGATATTATAGTTTTATGTTTTTATGATAATATGTTTAATGTTCGTTTTAAAAAAAGGCCAAGATGGTAATATGAATATTACCTCTTGGCCTAATATATTTAAAGCAGATATTAAGCTTGTTCTTTGATTTTGCAACCAATTAATGCATAGTATAGCAAGTATGCTTCACCTGCAATAACTAGAGCCCAAGTGATATCCCAGCCCATTGCATCAGCCATCATACCTTGAAGTAGAGGAAGGATTGCACCACCAACTACGCCAATCATAAGAGCACCAGATCCTTTAGAAGTGTATTTGCCAAGACCTGTCACAGCCAATGAGAAGATTGCTGGCCACATGATTGAGTGGAAAAGACCAACACCAACAAGTAACCATGGGTTTTTAGTTGCCATAGAAGCTGCGATAAGAACTGCAGCAGCAATTGATGTGATTGTAAGTTGTAGTTTTGCAGGAACTTTGCTTAATGTAGCACCAACTAAACGACCGATAAGCATACCGCCCCAGTACATAGATGCCATTGTTGCAGCTCTTTCTGCAAATGAACCACCAAGGTCTTCTGCAAATAGAACGATGTTTGCACCAACACAAACCTCAACGCCTACATAGAAGAAGATACCGATTACACCTAAAGTAAGGTGACGGAACGACCAAATACTTCTTTCCAATACTTCACCTTCTCCACCTGTTGTACCTTCAATATTTGGTAATTGTAGTTTGCTAACAATGAAAGTTACGATAGCAATTGTTACCATAAGACCAATGAATGGAATGATCAACGCTTCTACTGATGTAACGGCAGCTCCGCCAAAGATAACACCTGCAACAAAGAAAGGTGCAATTGTTGTACCGATCGAGTTTGCTGATCCACCCATGTTCTGACGTTGTACGTCACTTGTTCCTTTTACGTTACAAGCTACAAGATAAGGGTTGATTACAACCTGCATGATTGTAACTGCAGCACCTACAACGTATGAACCTAGAAGGAAGATAAAGAATGAAACTGGTATTTGAACGTCTCCGAAAGATAATGATGATGGAGCGTAAACTTCTTGAAGAACTGAAATTTCAAAGATTCCAAGACCTGCAACCATAACCATAAGAGCTCTGATCATTGCTCCTTTATATCCATGCTTATTTACCAATGAAGCTGCGATGCCACCAGTTAGTGGATAGGCAAGGAACCAAGAGAATGTAATCAAGGTTGCTAATGTATTTTGAATATTTCCTGCATTTGAAAGAAGTGCTGCTTTCAAAGGTGCTTGGAATTGTTGATTTACTACTGTTAGGAAACCTACTACGAAGAATAGGAACACCATTGTAATAAATGGGCCTAAGTAGTTTGTTGTTGATTGATTTTTAGTCATGATGAGTTTTTATTAATTGTTTGTTATTTCGTTGTGAATTTGTATACAGTTTTACTTGTATAAACTTCTTCGGGTCTGAGTTCAGTCGAAGGATATTCAGGTTTATTAGGACTATCTGGGTAATGTTGAGTCTCTAAGCAAAGAGCAGATCTCATTGGGTATCTATGATCGTGCTTTCCTCGTAAATTGCCAGTCATCCAGTTGCCTGTGTAAAGTTGTATTCCGGGTTCTGTTGTGAATGTTTCCATCACAATGCCACTAATTGGAGAAGTAAACTTTGCACAGAAGCCATACTCATTCAATGGCTTATCTATAATATATGTATGATCATAGCCTTTGCCAAATATGAGCTGTTCAAAGTTTTCGTCGATTCTTTTTCCTACTAATTCAGGCGTTTTGAAGTCCATGGGTGTTCCTTCCAATTTTTCAGGTGCACCATAGGGTATAGCTGTGTTGTCAGTAGGTAAATATGTTGAGGCATTAATCTCTAGGATATGATCATTGATTGTCTCATTTCCTTCGCCCGATAAGTTGAAGTAGGAGTGGTTTGTTAGGTTTAATACTGTAGGTTTATCTGTTGTTGCTTTATAGTCAATAACAACTTCATTCGAGTTTGTTAAAGTATAAGTAACAATTGTTGTGAGATTACCAGGAAACCCTTCTTCTCCATCGGTAGATGTATACTCTAACTCTATAGAATCAGAAGTAATATTTTTAGGTGTCCAAACTACGGCATTGAATCCTTTAATCCCACCATGAAGACTGTTTGGTCCATTGTTTATCGCAAGGTTGTTGTAGGTGTTTCCATCGATAGTAAATGTTCCTTTTGCAATTCTATTTCCATAACGTCCACAAATTGCACCGAAATAAGGTTCTTCAGAAGTAAGGTAGTCTTCAATGGAATCATGACCTGTAACAACGTCGATTAGTTTACCGTTTTTATCCGGAACCATTAACGATACAATTTTAGCACCGTAGTTTGTTACTGTCATCTCACAACCGTTCTCATTTGTTAGAACGAATAGCTGAGTTTTTTTGCCGTCTACAGTCGTTTCAAACTTTGCTGTTTGAAGTCCTGACAATGTATTACTGTTTTCCATTGTTGTAGCGTGTGTTTATTACTGTTTTTTGCTACAGTGTAGCAATTCTGTTTTAACTAACGTCGTAAAATTAGCAAGCTTTTGTTTTTCTGTCCAATAAATATTCTATGTTGTATAACAGATGTTTTAATTTGTTACAACGTGTGAGGTTGTAAGGTCTTGATCTATGGATTGTTGATAAGTTGTCTTTTTAAGCTGTAATGTTTGTTTGTCCTAATAAAATAAAGGCTTTTAAGCATATTCATTGACTCATTCGCATAAAGAAATGAACGCTTTTTCTGAGAAGGTTCAATCTTGAACGTTTGAAGAATATGCTTAAAAGCTGTATTTTATTTAATAAAAGTGTGTATAGTGATTAAAACCATTTGATCTTCTTGAATAAGAAGAATCCAATAGCTGAGAGTGTGAATGACAAGACTACAATAAATAAGAATCCCCACTGTGCATCTTCAAAGCCGGTTGGAACATTCATTCCATAAAAGCTTGCTATTAATGTTGGGATCATTAGTATAATAGAAATCGAAGTCATCCGCTTCATGATGGTATTCACATTGTTCGAGATGATAGAGGCAAATGCATCCATAGTACCTGTAAGGATATCGCTATAGACATTAGCCATTATGTGAGCTTGTTTTAACTCAGTCTCAACATCTTCAATTAATTCGTAATTAATTTGATGTTGTTGTTTAATGATATTGTGAAGTTTAGAGAGCATAACTTCATTTCCTCTAATGGAAGTATTGAAGAAAACCATACTTTTTTCAATCTTCATTAGTCGGTGTAGCTCTTGGTTTCTTATCGACTTTTCAAGCTCTTTCTCTGCATCTTTTACTTCATTGTTTAGTTGCTTTAAGTATTTGAGAAACCATACAGATGAAGAGAGAAGAAGTCTGAGTGTTAATTCGTAATTGTTGTTTATTTTAAATTGTTTACGATGTGAGTGTTTAATGAAATCCGGTAGCATCTCAGACTTGTAATGACATACGGTAACAAAAATATCTCCTTTAGAGATAATTCCCAGAGGAATTGTGATAAAAGGAATACCATCTTCTCCATGACGAAGTGGTACACGAATAATTGTAAGCTGCCATTCATCTTCCCACTCAATGCGAGGGCGCTCATCGATATCGGCAATGTCATTTAAAAATGATACAGGAACTTTTAATACTTGTGTGAGGTAAACCAGATCCTCAGGTGAAGGACATTCAATATTAATCCAGCAGTTTGGTTTCCATACAGGGCTTTCTACAAATCCGGCTTCGCAGCAAAGATATGTTTTCATAATTAATTCCTCCTTTACTCAATAGATTATTGATCTGAGGAATCAATAAGTCAATTGCTGTTTCCCCCGATCTAGATTAATAATATTTCGGATTATCGTCGTCCATAATTGTTATGCACTCTAATTTGGGGTGCAAAGATAAGATAAAGTTTAAATATTTATGCTTAGTATGCGTTATAAAGGCAATCTTTGTTTTAAAAGACTCTTTTAATCATCATTTTTTTTGATGTTGGTATTTGTTTAAAGTGTTGATCAGTAGTCTTGTATGTTATTTTGTTTCTTTTTGTGTAAAAAACTCTCCATAAGGATTTTTGATGTCTGTGCGTATTTGTATTTGTAAGTGGTTGATAAATAGACATGTCGTAGTGTTGCTGTCGCTCATTATATTGTAAGAAAAAAATGAGTTCGATATAACATTTTGGTTAGAATTTGTGTGACAAGGAAGTTGAATATGGAATCATTCTAAATTAGTACAGAAATACGTATGGGTAGTTGATTTCATGGTTGTAATGATTGTAGAGTTATTCCTCAATTCAATCTTAATGTAATTGTCTCTATGTAGGAACGAAGTTGTTGATTGTAATTTAATTAATTATATTTTCATAAAATGTTTTTTTTGCTTTTGATTACGTTGAAGTACACACTATATTTGTCGTGATTGAAATAAAGACATGGTTAAGCAAAAAAGAAAAAAAAGGAAATCGAAAAAGAAGTCTAAACGTTTCGAAATCTTGAAGGTACTTAAAGCTGCACTTGTACTTGTTGGAGTAGTTCTGCTTGTTGGCTTTATGCTGAATCGAACTGGACTTATCCCAAAGGGAAAGAATTTAGTTACAGAATCGAAGCCTTTGGTAGTAGATAAAGCTCCTAAAAAGCCTCAAGACAAGGAAAAGCCTGCGGTTAATAATGCTAAAAAAAAATATTATAACACAAACAAAAAAGAAAGTGGTTACAGCTGTTCATGGGAGAATGGTTCTGAATTGCCGTTCATTACAGAGGTAAATCAAGGACAAAAGCAGCTTATTAAGCACAAAGGATATACCGTTTTATACAACAAAAATACCCTGTTGCCTGAATGGGTTGCTTATGAACTTACTCGTGAAGAAGCAAATGGAAAAGAAAAAAGGTCTAATAAGTTTACTGTTGACCCTACGATAAAAGGGCGCTCAGCAACAAATGTAGATTATAAAAACTCTGGATATGATAGAGGACATATGGCTCCGGCGGCAGATATGGGTTGGGGAGAAGATATAATGAGAGAGTCATTTTATTTTACAAACATCTGTCCTCAGTCTCCATCTTTAAATAGAGGAGTCTGGAAAGAGCTCGAAGAACAAATCCGACGTTTAGCTATCAGAGATAGTGCGATTTGGATAGTAACCGGCCCCGTTTCTGATTCTGTTGTGAAACGAATAGGGCCTAATAAGGTTGTTGTGCCAAAGTATTTTTATAAGGTTATACTTTCTCCGTATAAAAAAAATATTAAAGGAGTTGGTTTTGTCTTTGAAAACAAAGAATATAACAAACGAGATTTGTTTATAAAATATGCAGTAACAATAGATAGTGTAGAGTCTTTGACAAAGCTAGACTTTTTTCCGGCACTACCTGATGATATTGAAGAGGATATTGAGTCAGTTATAGATACCAAATATTGGATCAACTAAAAATAAATATCTTAAGAATTAGAATATAAAGTGAAATGTGTAAATATTGATTTATTATGAACGTTAGATTTATTCCAGTATTGCTGCTTACAGGTGTATTAGTGTCTTGTGGCGGCAATAAAGAGGTGAAAGAATTGCCATTACGTCCGGTAAAGGTCGAGAAAGTTATGCCATTAAATGTTGTAACAAAATCATTTAGTGGTGTTGTTGCTCCAGACCAGTTTAGTGACTTGGCATTCAGAATGAGCGGACCACTTGTATCATTAAATGTAGATGAAGGTCAAACCGTAAAGCGCGGCCAAGTAATTGCAGAGATTGATCCGAACGATTTTAAGCTTACAAACGAAGCTGACTATTCCAATTATCAGACAGCGAAGTCTCAGTTGGAACGTGCAAAAAACTTGTTGGCAAAACAAGCAATCTCTGTTCAAGAGTATGAAACAACAGAGGCCAAATATTCTAGTGCAAAAGCAAACTATGAATATTCTTCAAGTATTTTAAGCGATACAAAACTTCGCGCTCCATTCGATGGATTTATCGCAAAGAAATACGTAGAAAACTATCAAAAGGTGCAAGCAGGACAAGGTATTGTTTCTTTGATCAATCCAAGTAAGCTGTTGGTAAACTTTACATTGCCAGAAACAAACGCTCCGGCATTACAAGGCGATTATAAGATCTATGTAGAGTTTGAAAGTTATAAAGGAAAGCTATTCAGTGCTAAAATCAGAGACTTTGTTGAAGCTTCTCCTGATGGTGCCGGTTTACCTGTAACTTTGTTGATTGATGATCCTGCATTTAAGATCGATCTATTTAAAGTGTCTGTAGGTTATTCTTGTACTATTTTGCTAGAAACATTCAACTCGAATTATACGAACGTATATTCAGTTCCATTGTCAGCTAT
Organism: Tannerellaceae bacterium; assembly: GCA_051656605.1. Taxonomy (GTDB): domain Bacteria; phylum Bacteroidota; class Bacteroidia; order Bacteroidales; family CAMTPD01; genus UBA12018. The sequence goes on from JBOGCF010000019.1 coordinate 29,319, forward strand.
TTTCAGCGATCCTAAAACTAACCAAAAATGTGTTTTTGTCTTTAATTCTCAAACAGAGTCGGTTGAGCAAAGAGCAATCGAAACTGCCGGATTATTTGATGCAGACCGTGTAGTGATCTCATCAGGATTAAAAGAAAACGAGTCAGTAGTAACTGCAGGTGTTTTCTCTATTATCGACGGACAAAAAGTAAAACTATTAACTGAATAAGATTGACTAATATGAATATCCCAAAATATTCGATAGACAATCCGAAAGTAGTGTACTTCTTTTTAGTAATCCTCCTTTTTGGTGGAGTGCTATCCTTCTTTAAGTTAGGAAAGAAAGAAGACTCGCCTTTCGTGATTAAACAAGGTGTTATTATAACACAATATCCTGGTGCTACGCCTGCTGAAGTAGAAGAATTAATAACAGAGCCAATTGAGCGTGAAATTCAAGGTGTATCTGATGTTTACAAGCTGAAATCAGAATCTTATTTTGGCCTATCAAAAATTACAATTGAATTTATACCAACTGTTGCGCCGGAACGAATGCCCGAGAAATGGGATGAGTTGCGCCGTAAGACTTTAAGTATTCAGCCAAAATTGCCTTCGGGAGCATCTCAAATTACCGTTAATGATGACTTTGGTGATGTATTTGGTATTTATTATGGGCTAGCAGCAGATGATGGTTTCTCATACAAAGATATGAGAGACTGGGCACAAAAGATCAAAGTCCAAGTAACACCAATTCAAGGGGTACAAAAAGTGTTTTTGTATGGAGAGCAATATGAAGTTGTAAATGTTTTTATTTCTACTTCTCAACTATCATCTCTAGGTGTAGACCCTAATTCAATTATGCAAATCTTGCAGACCCAAAACTTATTGGTTAATACAGGTGAAATAAACACAGGTCAATACCAATTGAGATTAATGGCTGCAGGTACCTATAAGAATCTTGATGATATTCGAAATCAAATAATCCTTACCCGTAACGGGAATGAAGTTCGTTTAGGAGACGTTGCTACTGTAGAGCGAGGCTACATGGATCCTCCGAGCAACCTAATGCGCATCAACGGTAAGAAAGCAATTGGTATTGGTATCGCAACCGGAGCCAAAGATGACGTTGTAGCCGTAGGTAAACTTGTTCGTGAGAAACTAGAAGAGATGACATCTCAATTACCTATTGGAATTGAGCTAGAACCGATCTATCCTGAGGATGTAATTGCAAACGAAGCTAATAATGGATTTATCATCAATTTGATTGAATCTATTATCATCGTAATTGTAGTAATATTCTTGGTTATGGGGGCTCGCGCAGGTATGCTTATTGGTAGTTCGCTATTATTCTCTGTTGGGGGAACATTGCTGATTATGCTATTTATGGGGGTCGGTCTGAACCGTACGTCACTAGCTGCATTCATCATTGCGATGGGTATGTTGGTGGATAATGCTATTGTGGTAACAGACAATGCTCAGATCGGTATCAAGAAAGGTTTGCCAAAAATGAAAGCTCTTATTGATGGAGCAACTATTCCGCAATGGGGGCTTTTAGGAGCCACATTTATTGCAATTTGTTCATTTCTTCCATTGTATTTGGCACCTGCTTCTGTAGCTGAGATTGTAAAACCATTGTTTATCGTACTAGCTGTGTCACTGGGATTGAGTTGGGTGTTGGCTCTTATGCAAACAACAACCTTCGGTATGTTTATTCTTAAAGAAAACAAAGACGGAGCAGGATCAGATCCATACGATACAAAGTTCTATCATAAATTTGAGAACATCATAACTAAGCTGATCAAGTTCCGTTACTTGACACTATTAAGTGCATTTGCCGGCTTGTTTATCGCTTTGGTTGTAATGGGCTTAATGCCTCAAAGTTTCTTCCCTTCATTGGATAAACCATATTTACGTGCCGATTTGATCTTCCCTGAAGGTTATGGCATCAGAGATGTGGAAGCAAATGTGAAGAAGATTGAAGCGCATATGATGGAACAACCAGGAGTTAAGAACGTATCAATCACAATGGGTGGTTCGCCGGTACGTTATTATCTTGCAAGTTCATCATACGGTCCAAAACCTAACTTTGCCAATGTTCTTATCGAGACAGAAGACTCTGAATCATCGACAAGACTTGAAGATTACATCTATAATTATGTATCCAACAACTATCCGAATATCCTAATTCGTTCGTCGTTGTTTATGCTTTCGCCGGTGCCTGATGCTGCAATTGAAATTGGTTTTATCGGAAACAATATTGACACATTAGTAGCTCTTACCGAGCAAGCTAAAGCAATCATGCGCAGTTCAGATATGGTAAAAGAAGTACGCGACAGCTGGGGTAACAAAGTGCCGGTATGGGATCCATTGTTCTCGCAAGAAAAAGGTCTTCGTTTAGGTATCACTCGTCAGCAGTTGGCATACTCATTGCGTTCGGCAACAAACGGACTTCCATTGGGTGAATATCGTGAAGGAGACTTGTTTATGCCGATCTTGCTGAAAGATCAAGACATCGATTCGATGCGATTGAACGATATTTATACATTGCCGGTATTTAGTACGAAAGGTAAACCAATCAATGTAGAGCAGGTTGTTGATCAATTCCCTCTCAACTATGATTATAATGTGATTAAACGCTATAATCGTGAGCGTGTGATGATGGCTCAGTGTGAACCTCGTCGCGACGTAAACCGTATTGCTGCCTTTAATGATGTGTGGGCAAAAATGCAAGAGCAGATGGTAATGCCAGAAGGTTATAAAATGAAATATTTTGGAGAAAAAGAAAGTCAGGACGAAGGTAACTCTGCAATTGCAGAAAACGTTCCACTTACCTTTATTCTAATCTACATAACCTTGCTATTCTTGTTCCCAAAAACATATCGCAAGCCGGTGATCATTATGGCGATGCTGCCACTGATCTTTATCGGTATCGTATTTGGACTAGTTGTGTTCGGTAAATCGTTCGACTTCTTTGGTATTCTCGGATTACTTGGTCTGATTGGTATGAACATTAAGAACGCTATCGTGTTAGTAGATCAGATTGGTATTGAAATGGATGCCGGATTGAAACCTCTAGATGCAGTAGTTCAGGCAACCAAAACCAGAATTGTGCCTGTAACCATGGCTTCGGGAACAACAATTCTAGGTATGTTACCATTGTTGGGAGACGCAATGTTTGGTGGTATGGCCGCAGTAATCATGGGTGGATTGCTTATGGCTACGATCCTTACCATCTTTGTTCTTCCTGTTACATATTGCGTATTCTTCAGAATTAAATCAGAAAAATAATATGATAAAGAAACTAGTGTTATCACTTGTGATCGCTCAGTCGGGGTTTTGTGCTTTTGCACAAAACTCTGCGATCTCGGTGTCTGAATACAAAGAAAGAGCATTAGAATATAGTAAGCAGTATAAGCAAGCCGAACAGCAACGTATTGCAACCGAGGCGGGAGTAAAGTCGGCAAAATCAGCCTTCTTACCTCAAATCGATGCAGCTGGTAGTTATCAATATCGTATCAATAAGTACGATATGGCATTGGGTGGAGCAAGTGTACCGATGGCACACGACTCTTATTCGGCAGAGGTTGGAGCTGTTCAGAGCATTTATGCAGGGGGAGCAATCTACAACTCATATAAAGCATCCCAATTGCAAAACGATATCGCCATTGAAAGTCAGAAATTGACCAAAGACAATGTGCTATATTCGGCTGATGTTCTTTACTGGTCTACGGCGGCAAAAAAAGAGATGTATGAAATTATGACTGAATACGTTCAGATCATTCAACAAACATACGATCTTATTGCAGAACGTTTCAACGACGGACTCATCAGTAAAACAGACCTGCTTCAAGTATCGTCTCGTTTGCAAGAAGCACAACTTCAAAAAGTAAATGCACTCAAAGCATATCAATTGTCGTTGGAAAACTTCAATATTCTTATCGGTAACAACCCAAGTGCACCGGTAGCTTTAGGAGACTCGATTACTACAGCAGTTGTATTACCAATGGAGGTTGGTGTGACTTCTGCTTATGCAAATCGTCCAGAGATGAAGATCTCTGACTTGCAGATCTCATTGGCAGACCGTCAGGTAAACCTTGCAAAAAGTAAATACTTGCCAAACGTTGCAATTGGTTTTAAACAAACTTGGGGAACTACAATGATTAACGTAAGTGGAGAAACCATGTGGAACTCGATTGCATATGCGTCTGTTCAGGTTCCAATCTTCCATTGGGGAGGTCGTTTGCAAAACGTAAGAGCAGCGAAGGCTCAAAAGATTGCACAAGAACTTGGTTATCAAATTGCCAGAGATCAAGTGACAAACGAAGTGTCGAATGCATGGACCAACTTGCAAGAAAACACTCGCTTGGTTGATGTAGCAAACCAAACCGTAAACATTGCACAAGAAAACTTAGACATCAATACGTTCAGCTACGCAGAAGGTCGTCTAACTATTCTAGACGTGTTGCAATCACAGTTAACATGGATTCAGGCCTATACAAACCTTGTAAACTCTCATTTACAACAAAAGGTTTCTATCGCTGATTACCAAAAAGCAGTGGGTGTAAACAACTATTAATTGTTTTACAAGCAGAGGCAATAAGTTTCTGTCATTATACAAAAGCCTCACCGATATCGATCATTCGATCTTCGGTGAGGCTTTTCTTTTGCTCAAAATATACACTAAGCAGATTTTTAGTGACATTCAAACAGACTTTTAATGAGGAGATTTTTATGTATTTATGGCACTTTTGCGCTCTAGATTGACGAATTTGTCCTGTTTTTTACTTTCAGAAAATGAGATTGAAGCCTACATCAAAGGAGGTAAACGTAGCCATAAAATAAGATTGCCTTCAAAACCAAGTGTGCTTTTTGTAAAAACCATGCTTGGTTCTTACAAAAAGCTCGTTTAGTTTGTCTAAAAACCAAGCATTGTTTATAAAAAAAGCTTGTTTGGTTGTTGTGACAACGTTTTCTGGGATTCTGAAACACGATTTATGTCTTCGATGAATATGCAAAATGTCTTCAATGAAGACTGTTTTCCGTTATAACGAATACTGTAAATAGTTTTCACGGTGAATGCAAAAAGTATTCACCGTGAGTAAATACATTCACCGCAATAACTATTTGCAATGTTCACGAATACTTTTACAGCTCAACTTGAACTCTATGTGTCATAGGTGGACTATGTACCTGCCGTTGCAGCAAAACGCAGTCTCGCGGAGTTGACAAATGCTAGAAGATAGCGTATAAAGCCGAGTGCCGGCAAAATGAAACAATAGAAGAGAAGTCTTTGTAAGAAACATCAGATGTGCGTAAGGTAAAGTTTGCTTTCAATGAGCAGTATGCTATATTTGGGGTTGCACACTTTTTGATCAAACCAGAGAAAAAGCGACGAAAAAACGGTTAGAAGATCTGATTCTTGAGCGGACTAAAAAAGAGGGCTGTTTTCAGATAAAATACAATAAGTGTGCAGCTTTTGTAAATAATATAGAAAATTAATTTGTAATCTTTTGTAGGGATTTGCGATAAAAAATGAAACAAGATTTGGTTGTTATAAATATTATCGTAATTTTGCCAACGAAGAAAAGAGAAATATGAAACAAGTAGTTTTAAATATGATTCATCATCATCACCACGGATATCCATTCGGGGGCAGGTGAATTATATAGTAAACTCATGTTATTATAAAATATAAAAGGCTTGCCGTATGGTGAGCCTTTTTTTGTTTCCGATTGTTTAATAAAAAAATAGATAAGACATGTTACGAATCGCAGTACAGGCCAAAGGCCGTTTATATGAAGAGACAATGAAGTTGCTTGAAGAAGCAGGAGTGAAATGGAACAGCTCGAAGAGAACACTATTGCTTTCATCAAGCACATTTCCGGCAGAGATACTATTTCTTCGCGACGACGATATACCACAATCTGTAGCGTATGGTGTAGCCGATGTAGGTATTGTGGGAGAAAACGAAGTGGCCGAGAAGGCGCAAAATGTTGAAGTTATCAAACGTCTTGGGTTTAGTAAGTGTCGTTTGTCGCTAGCCATCCCTAAAGAAGCCGACTATAAAGGACTCGATTGGTTCCAGAACAAAACGATTGCTACCTCTTATCCGGGTATTTTGTCTGCGTTTCTTGCAAAGAACAGCATCAAAGCAGAGATGCATGAGATTAGCGGTTCGGTAGAAGTAGCTCCGGGCATTGGCTTGGCCGATGCAATCTTTGATATCGTAAGTTCGGGCAGTACGCTTGTAAGCAATCACCTGAAAGAAGTAGAGGTGGTAATGAAGTCGGAGGCTTTGATCATTGGCAACAATAAATTGACCGACGACAAACGTGCCATCTTGAATGAATTGATGTTTAGAATCGACTCGATACAAGCGGCCGAAGGAAAGAAATACATCATGATGAACGCCCCAACTGCCAAACTAGACGAAATAAGCAGTATCTTGCCGGGTATGAAAAGCCCAACACTTACACACCTTGCTACAGAAGGATGGTGTTCGTTGCAGGCAGTAATCGAAGAAAAACGTTTTTGGGAAATCATTGGCCAACTTAAAGAATTAGGTGCAGAAGGTATCTTGGTAATGCCGATCGAAAAAATGATTCTATAATACACAACCCCAGCAATTCAAATTATTATGAAACGATATACAAGTCCGGTTAAGGCAGATTGGAGCGAGATTATAAAACGTCCGCTTCAAGACACAACCACACTCTTTGATCTTGTTCAAAACATCTTGATCGATATAAAGCTCAAAGGCGACAGTGCCGTGCAGGAGTACTCGCAAAAGTTTGACGGAGTTGCACCGGCGAATGTCTTGGTAACAGACGATGAGATACGCGAAGCAAACCTTTTGGTAACGGATCAATTGAAGGATGCCATTTATGCAGCCAAAGCCAATATTGAGAAGTTTCACGCGGCACAACGCTTTGAAGAGATCAAAGTGCAAACATCACCGGGCGTAATCTGTTGGCAAAAAGCAGTGGCAATCGAGAAGGTCGGCTTATATATTCCGGGAGGATCAGCTCCTTTGTTCTCGACCGTATTGATGCTTGCAGTGCCTGCTATGCTTGCGGGATGTAAAGAGATTGTATTGTGCACTCCGCCCGATAAGAAAGGAAAGATACATCCAGCCATCTTGTTTGCCGCTACTGTAGCGGGAGTAGATAAGATCTATAAAATCGGAGGGGTACAAGCGATCGGAGCAATGGCTTATGGTACGGCCACAGTTCCGAAGGTGTATAAAATATTCGGACCGGGCAATCAGTATGTAACAGCGGCCAAGCAATTGGTAAGCTTGCATGGTACGGCAATCGATATGCCGGCCGGTCCTTCCGAAGTATTGGTGATTGCAGACGAAACAGCCAATCCGCAGTTTGTAGCGGCCGATTTGTTATCACAAGCCGAACACGGCGCAGACAGTCAGTCGGTGCTAGTTGCAACTTCTCAGCAGGTACTAGACAATGTGGCAAAAGCAATCGAAGAGCAGCTTGCCGTATTGCCTCGTATGGAGATTGCAAAGAAGGCTTTGAAAGGAAGCTTTATGATTTCGTTTCCAACGAAAGAGGAGATTGTTGAGTTTACAAACTACTACGCTCCCGAACACCTTATTATTCAGACGAAAGATTATTATACCTATGCCGAACATATTGTGAATGCCGGATCTGTATTCCTAGGGGCGTTTACCCCAGAGAGTGCCGGCGATTATGCTTCGGGTACGAATCATACATTACCAACCAACGGTACGGCGAGAGCATATAGCGGTGTCAATCTTGATAGTTATGTGAAGAAAATCACATTTCAGGAAATAACGCAAGAAGGCCTGCAACACATCGGTCCTACCATTGAGTTGATGGCTCAGGAAGAACAACTGGGCGCGCACAAACACGCAGTAACCATAAGATTGAAATAACTATGAATATTCTACAACTTGTACGAGCAAATATTCTTGCCCTTAAACCTTATTCGTCGGCAAGAAATGAGTATTGTGGCGATGCATCTATCTTTTTAGATGCGAACGAAAGTCCGAACAATGCACCCTATAACCGATACCCAGATCCTTTGCAGATTGAATTAAAAGAAAAAATTGCTCGCCTGAAAGGTGTAGATAAGTCAAATATTCTGTTGGGAAATGGCAGCGACGAACCAATCGATTTGTTGATACGTGCTTTTTGTGAGCCGGGAGTTGACAACATCGTGGCCATAGATCCGTCGTACGGAATGTATGAGGTTGCGGCAAATATCAATAATGTAATCTATCGAAAGGTTCTTTTAAATGAAGACTTTGATATTGAGTCGGCAAAGATTCTAGCGGCAACCGATCGTCATACCAAATTGATCTTCCTTTGTTCGCCTAATAACCCCACCGGTAATAGTTTGAACGAAGAGGAAATCTTCAAAGTGCTCGATGCATTTGAAGGTATTGTTGTGGTGGATGAAGCTTATATAGATTTTTCTGAAAAGAACGGCTTCTTAAGTCTACTGGCAAACTATGAGAATTTGGTGGTGTTGCAAACTTTCTCGAAGGCTTGGGCTAGTGCCGGAGTGCGATTGGGTATGGCTTTTGCTTCAGAACAGCTGATTTCGATCTTGAACAAGATTAAATATCCTTACAATATCAATGCACTTACGCAGGAGTATGCCATGAAAATAACCGACTTCGAAGGGGTCGTGTTGCAGTGGGTAGATGAGACACGAACTGAGCGTAAGCGTATTTCGGAAGAGTTAGCAACCATGAAAGGTGTAAAACGCATATATCCTTCAGATGCAAACTTCTTATTGATTCGGGTTGATGATGCCAATGATGTTTATGAAAAATTGGTAAACGAAGGTGTAATTGTTCGTAACAGAAATAGTGTATCTTTGTGTAGTGGTTGTTTGCGGATCACAATTGGCTCAAAGCCTGAAAATGACGTGCTTTTAGATACACTTAAAGATATATTGGGATGAAACAGTTGCTATTTATCGACAGAGACGGTACAATTATAACCGAACCACCAGTCGACTTTCAGGTTGATAGCCTTGAGAAACTTCAGTTTTATCCTAAAGCAATTCGCAATCTTTATTTTATCGCACAGAAGTTGCCCTACGAATTTGTGATGGTTACAAATCAAGACGGACTGGGAACGGCATCGTTTCCGGAAACAGATTTCTGGCCTGCACAAAACAAGATGCTAGAAACGCTGGCGGGAGAAGGGATTCGTTTTGCCGATGTTCACATCGACAGATCATTCCCGGAGGAGAATTCTCCCAATAGAAAGCCGCGTACAGGTATGTTGACCCAATACTTTTCGGACGAATACGATCTGGCTCATTCATATGTGATTGGCGATCGATTGACCGATGTCGAGTTGGCTCACAACCTTGGATGCAAAGCAATTTGGCTTACAACGCCCGATTCTGAAAAATATAAAATGCTTGAGCAACGCAACCTTTTGTCCTCTTGTGTGCTTATTACAGAAGACTGGGATAAAATAAGCGAATTCCTATTTGCCGGTGAGCGTAAGGCTTCGGTACGTCGTACTACATCCGAAACAGATATTTATGTAGAGATGGATCTCGACGGTACCGGAAAAAGTAATGTTTCTACGGGAATTGGATTTTTTGATCATATGCTTGATCAAATTGCGAAGCATGCCGGAATTAATCTTACGGTAAACGTAAAAGGAGACTTATACGTTGATGAACATCATACGATCGAAGATACCGGTATTGCCCTAGGAGAGGTTTTGTATAAGGCGTTGGGTAATAAGCGCGGAATTGAGCGTTATGGATATGTGCTACCAATGGACGAATGTTTGTGTACGGTAGCGCTAGACTTTGGCGGAAGGGCATGGCTTGTATGGGATGCTTCATTCAAACGAGAAAAGATAGGTGATATGCCTACCGAGATGTTTATGCATTTCTTTAAATCCTTTAGTGATGCGGCAAGAATGAATCTATTTATTCGTGCCGAAGGAGAGAACGAACATCATAAGATCGAAGGTGTTTTCAAAGCACTGGCCAGAGCAATTAAATCTGCAATCAAGCGTGATATTTTCAAGTATGAATTACCTAGTACAAAAGGAGTTTTATAAAAATCAATGAAAAAAGCAGTCGTTTTATTATTATCGATGGTATGCTTGATGAGCTGTAATGCTTTTATGGATACCGACGGAAAGCTGGCCGGGAAATGGCAGTTGAGAAGTGTTGAGTCAGACCTTGTATCTACACCTGTAGACACAGTATACTACAACTTCCAAAATGCGTTGTTTATGTATCAGGTACGTTTGCCTAATGGTGAAATGCCTCTGTCGTATGGCTATAAAACTGTAGTCGGTGATGATGAATTACTGCTCGAATTACTTGATAAAAGCTTCGTTGATACGTATACCAACTGGGGCGATACAGCTAAGGTTTTTACAATTAAAAAGTTAGACTCGAAGCAGTTGGTGCTTGAGAGTGAGAAAATTATTTATAACTTTCGTAAGTTTTGATAATTAATCATTTGTAGCATTTAATTTATTTATATATTTGCATTCATTAATAAAGGTAGATTCTATAAGGAATCTACAGAAGTCAATACACTAAATAGCATACAAATGAATAAGATTTGGTTATTTGGAGCAGCAATGTGTTTAGTACTCGGCATGGGCTCATGTAAGCCAAAACAAAGTGCTTACAAAGCGGCTTACGAGAAAGCTAAGGAAAAAGAAGTTGAAGAAATGATTGAAGTTGAAGAGGTGGAAGAAGAGCCAGTAGTAGTGGCTAAGCCTAAAACTTCAAATGCAACTGTGCAAAAAGAAAAAGTTACTCCGGTATTCGGAGAAGAACTAAAACAATTTAGCGTAGTTGTAGGTAGCTTCATGAACAAAACAAATGCGCTGTCGTTGAAACAACGCATGGAAGATGCAGGCTACAACGTAGTAATCGCACAAAATGAACAAGGTATGTATCGTGTTATTGTTGCTACTTTCGACAATAAGGCCGATGCAGCTGAAGCTCGTGATCAAATCAAGCGTAAATTTTCTCCTAACTTCCAAGATGCTTGGATTCTTGAGAGACAATACTAATTTATTGTAGCGCGAAAGATACTACCGGAGGGTATTCTGTGTGAAACGGAATATCCTCTTTTGTGTTTTAAGAAGAAAGATATTTTACAATGAGAATAGAAGAGAACTTTTCACTAATAAATTACAATACTTTCGGGCTTGATGTTTCGGCTGCGTGGTTTGTAGAGTACACAACCGAAGAGGAGTTGATGAGGATCCTGAATGATGAATTCTTTATTGAGCAAACAAAATTGCACATAGGGAAAGGTAGCAATCTTCTTTTTCTTGATAATTATGAAGGTATAATCCTTCACTCTGGCATATCCGGAATTGAAGTGAAAGAGGAAACTGACACTGATGTAACGTTGCGTGTTGGTGCCGGTGTTGATTGGGATGACCTAGTAGCGTATGCAGTAGAACATAATTGGTGGGGAATTGAAAACCTATCTCTTATTCCGGGAGAAACCGGTTCGGCTGCTTTGCAAAACATTGGTGCATACGGAAGTGAAGTTAAAGATGTAATTGTACAGGTTGAAGCGTTCTCGACCAAAGATAAGCAGAAGCATATCTTTTCGAATGAGGCTTGTGATTATGGTTATCGCTCGAGCAAGTTCAAAAAAGAGGAGCAAGGCAAGTACATCATTACGTATGTAACAATCAAACTTAGTAAGATTGCAAATCCTCAATTGGGATATGGTGCTCTGGAGCGTACAATGCAAACTTACGATGGTATTACGTTGGCAAATATAAGAGATGCTGTGATCTCTATTAGAAATAGTAAACTTCCAGATCCGAAGATACAGGGGAATGCCGGTAGCTTTTTTATGAATCCTACTGTTGATAAAGCTAAATTCCTTAAATTACAAGCGCAGTATCCTGAAATACCTTACTACGAGGTTTCTGACGATTGCTATAAAATTCCTGCAGCATGGCTTATCGATACATCTGAATTAAAGGGAGTGCGTATTGGAAATGCAGCTGTCCATATTGATCAACCGTTGGTGTTGATTAATCTTGGCGGTGCTACCGGTACAGAAATTGCTTTGCTTGCTGAGGCGGTACGATCTACCGTGAATGAAAAGTTTGAGATAATGCTCGAACCGGAAGTGAATTACATAGGATAAGAATAGGTTTGATGATGTTTCAAGGTTTGCTGTTGGTTATATACGGTTAATAAGATGCTAGAATAGAATTATGAAAATAACATTTTTAGGAACAGGTACCTCTACCGGTAATCCTGAGATAGGATGTTGCTGTGAAGTGTGTACTTCGAGCGATCGTAAAGATCGTCGTTTGCGTGCTTCAGTACTTCTGGAGACGGCTCAAGGTACACGTATCTTGATTGATTGTGGACCCGACTTTCGTTTTCAGATGTTGCGTTCGCAAACTTTTGATATCAATGCAGTTCTTCTTACGCATGAGCATTATGATCATGTAGGAGGATTAGATGATTTGAGGCCGTTTTGTAAAGATCGAGCTATACCGGTGTATGCCGAAAGATATGTGACAGAGGAATTGCATAAACGTATGCCTTATGCTTTTGTAGAACATAAATATCCGGGAATTCCTCGTCTCGATTTGTTGCCGCAAGTATTGCAACCTTTTAAAGTCGACGATGTTTGTGTTACACCGATAAGACTAATGCATCATAAATTGCCTATATTCGGATATCGAATAGGAAACTTTGCTTATCTGACCGACCTTAAAACGATTCCGGAATCAGAATATGAGAAGCTAGAAGGTCTCGAGGTGTTGGTGATTAATGCACTGCGTATGCAAGAGCATATCTCTCACCAAACGATTAGCCAGGCTTTATCCCAGATAGAACGTATTGCTCCCAAACGAGCTTTTCTTACGCATATGAGTCATCATTTTGGTTTGCATGAAGAGATGCAGAAACAAATGCCTTCTAATGTGTATATAGCCTATGATACTTTACAATTAGATATTTAATAAAAAAGGGAAGGTTCTCAACGAATCTTCCCTTTTTTTGAAACCATTTTAATAAGTAAGATCTAGTCTTGGCGTTGGTTTCTTGAATGTTTCTAAATCCAATAGAATAAAAGCAGTAAGTTTGATTGTTGACCTGTATCAACAATGATATATATAGAGGTTTTAAGGTGTGTATGCTAGGCAGTATAATGCTTAACATCAAAGTTTGTAGTGGCAATTATATCTAAATCCGGGGTGTCTTCCGGATGTTGTTCGTTATAATTGATCACTTTCTCAAGAACTCCTTCATCCGTATATACTAAATATAAATAATGTGGATATCCTTGAATTTCTTTTTCTACTTCAATACAGTATTTTGTATGAAGGTTGTGATATCTGACCATCTCTATATCTTCGATATGCCAGTATTTATATTTGCTATTGTTCATGTTTTGTATAACGGGTTGAGGTAATGAGTCGGTAGTTATTTCTATTTGAGTCATATACCAATATCCCTTTTTATCGAACCAAGCTTCTGTTTCTTTGTGATTTATTTTGAAGTTGGCAACAAGATAACTTCCTTCTTGATCCCAATCAACATATTCTACTTCAGGATACATTGCTTTGAATGTATCAAGTACTCTCTTTCCGGGTTTTGACTCAGAAATACATGATGTAATGAGAAACAAACTAGAGAGTGTAATAAATATGTAAAATACTTTCATAGTGGTGGTCTCTTAAACCAGTGGTTTTGTTTAAAATAAAAGACTTCTTTCTATAACTCAACTTCAATAAACCGATATGAAGAATCGAAATCTAGCAGGATTCCGTCGGTAAGTTTTACTTCATATCCCCAATTGTATTTACCAATGGATACGATCTGAAGTGAAGGAAAGTTTTTATCAGAATATGTTGCAATAGGTTTTGGAATTACTCGTTTAGGAAGTGTTTTGGTTCCTCCATCTATTTCGACCATAGTGCCATCTTTGTCAAAGGCTATTGAGAATCCGTTTGTAAGAATGACATCGTAGGTTTTAATTCCCCAAAATCCGCGCGTTGTGCTTACATGAGCAATATCGGAATGAGGAAAATTCTTTTCAATATAGTTTTGAGCTAATGAAGGAATGGTCACAGCAAAAGTGCTTTGCATGATCAATGCGCTTCCCATTGTTAGTAATACCTTGCTTTTCATAACTCTGTTGTTTTAATACATTGCAAAGGTGAGACCACAATTGGGAATAAAATGGGAAAAATGAACAGAAATGCTACAAATTTAAATATTTAACATTGTTTTGGATTAGTCTTAGAAGTTTAGAATAAACATATGCATATTATCTGCATATTGATATTTTATATCAACCTGATAAACGCTACATATTGATTTTATGATAGATAAGCCAAGGCCAGTAGACTCTCTTTTTCTTTTACCGGCAAATGAAAAACGCTTAAATAACTTTTCCTCATCTAATGAAACTGGATCACCGGCATTGGCAAAAATAATCTGATGCTCATTTATTGTTACTCTTAGTAAGCCATCTTGAACATTATGCACCATCGCATTCTTGATTAAGTTTGTTACCAATATCTGTGCAAGTGTTTCATCCATTTGCCAAATGATGCATGCATTTTCTTCGATCTCGACCTTTACATTCTTATACTCATAGATTTCCTCGAGGTTTTTAGCTACTTGCTGTATCGAACTATTTACATTTATTGCAACAGTGTTGTGAAACTGACCATTTTCGATGCGACAAAGCAGTAGTAGTGTTTTGTTTAGTTTCACACTGCGTTGTAAGGTTTCGTGCATTTCAAACATCTCTTTCATCTGCTCTTCAGTACAATCGGGGCTTTGAGCTAGATATTCTAGCTTATTCATTACGATTGCCAAAGGTGTTTGCAGTTCGTGAGAGGCATTTTCCAGGAATTCTTTCTGCTGCTCAAATACTTCTTCATTTCTGTTTCGCATTTGAATAACAGCTCTATTTAAAATGGTAAATTCTTCAATAGGAGTAGTTTTTGGGAGTGCTTCATTTTTTCTACCCAACGTATATACATTGAGCCAGTCGAGGAGCTTGTATAATGGAGCCAAACTCTTATTGAATATATAATAAATCGTTATTACAATACTTAATAGTAGAACGATATATAGGAATGATATTTGCTTTAAGAATGTAGCAATCATATCATCTTTTTCGACTGTAGAAGTCATTACCTGAACTTCATAAAATGAATCGTCTTTACCTTTAAAGGCAGACTTTAGCATTCGGATAGGTTCGTACTGCAAAGCAGATTCGAAAAATATAAGTGTATCGAGGTACTGTTCTTTGTATTGCATTGCTTCTTCGCGAGGTATTTCCCGAAGTTGATATAAATTCATGATACCATTGTCGCTGAACGTGTTGTTTTCATCTGTCAGTTTGCGACGTATAATTGTTTCTTTAAAAATGCGTAAGCTTTCATCCATAGCCCCGTCAATCTCGTCAATTACATAGACGAAAAAGATGCAGGCCCAAAAAGAAACAATAACGAATAGAGCTAGTGCTATTCGTAAAAGGGTATAATGAATTAATTTCATGCTAAAGTTGGCGCTCGTGATGAGGTTTAATCTAATAATTCAAGTTTATATCCAAAACCATATACGGCTTTGATTTCTATTTTTGCTTCAGAAGCTTTTAACTTCTTTCTAAGATTCTTTACCTGTGAATAGATAAAGTCTAGACTATCGGCTTGGTCAATATTATCACCCCATACAGCTTCAGCTAATGCTGTTTTGCTTATGGTTCTATCTGGATTGATGGCAAAGTAATAAAGAAGATCAAACTCTTTACGATTTAGAATAAGCTCTTCGGTATTGATATATACGCGATGTTTGTCTGGATAAACGGTAACATTTTCCAGTTCTATTTTGTTATCGCCATCACTTTGTTTTCGTCGAATTACAGATTTTACGCGTGCGTGCAACTCGGCAAGATGGAAAGGTTTGGGTAAGTAATCGTCTGCTCCAAGATCAAGGCCGTGCACCTTATCGTCTATAGAGTCTTTGGCTGAAACAATTATAACACTATCCTTCTTTTTCATGTGTTTTAATTGTTCGAGCAAATCAAGTCCGCTACCTCCCGGAAGCATGATATCTAATAGTATGCAATCGTAATCGTAATCGCTTATTTTAGATAATCCAGATTGATAATCATCTGCAGTTTCTACAATAAAACGATCTCTTTCGAGTGATTTCTTAATTGTTTCGCGAAGGCCAGCTTCGTCCTCAATGATTAAAATTTTCATAAAAAATAATCTTCCTAATGTGACAAAACTACACAATTAAATTGAAATAAGTCGATAGATTTTATGAATTTAAGAAAATGTCGCAGTGATAGTCTGATGTGAAGAAAGTCGTTTGATTATGAATTTGCATTAAAAAGAAGAGCTTACCAAAGTAGAATCTTCATAAATATCGTCTACTCTGATAAGCTTCTCTATGCTGAAAAAGGAATAATCTTAGGATATATGTGATATTTTCTTTTTTAAAGTAAAGATAAACTCAAGGCCGCCATCGGCTCTATTCTTCGCAGAAATCTCTCCTTTATGAAAGTTGACTCCGTTCTTTACAATGGCAAGTCCAAGTCCGGTTCCTCCAATTTTTCTACTACGTCCTTTGTCGACACGATAAAATCGTTCGAACAAGCGGTTCAAATGCTCTTCTTGTACACCACAACCTGAATCTGAAAATTTAAAATAATAATATGATTCGTCTTCTTTGAAGCAAGCTACTTCAATGGTTATATTATCTCCGGCATATGCGATTGCATTATCAAAAAGATTTCTGAATATAGAGTAAAGTAAAGAATGATTACCATGTATTATCAGATTATTTTGTAATGAAATATCTGTCTTTATATGCTTTGCTTCTATTTGTTGTCCACATTCACGAACAATCTCATGCACCATATTTGATATATTAATATCGCTGAGATCGAACATCTCTGTGGCTTCCTCCATTCGATTCAATACAGAGATGTCACGTAACAAATCGGCCAATCGAGTAGATTGAGAGAAACATCTTTCAAGGAAGAAACGCATTTTCTCTGCATCTAAGTTCGGATTAGCTAAAATAGTTTCCAAATAACCTTGAATAGAGCTCACCGGAGTTTTTAGCTCATGAGCAACATTTTGAGTAAGCTGGCGTTTTAGGCGACTTTCTTCTTCCATTCTAGAAATATCATTGATTGATATTTCATAGCTGTTGTCTAGAAAGAGAATCGTCTTTATTTGATATATCTTGCCATTCTTGTCGATAGTGAGCGTGTCACGAAGCACTTTGTCTCGATGTTCTGTATTTCTCATTCCTTTGGATAAGAACGCATAAAGCGGACCAAATTCAGGAATTGTCAGAACGTCCTCTGCACTTACAACAGATTTGTCAGAAATAACATTCGCCATTTGTAAGAACAAGATATTTGAAAGTATTTCTTTACCATCACTTTTAAACATTCCGAATCCCTCCTTTGAATATTTAAAATGCTTCATGATTTTATCACGTTCGATAGAAAGCTCTTTTTTTGCTTTAACTTGCTTGTTGTAAAGCGAAACAACAAGTTGAGAGATATCCCCCAATTCATTATTTGGGAATTTATATGCAATCTTTTCGGGAGCTTCTTCTGACTTAATGTTTTGAGCAAAGTCTCTTAGTTCAGAGATTGTACGGCCAATACTGCGGGTGTATCGCAATAGCACAAAAATAAACAGCACGATAAGCGTGGCCATAAAGTAGATAAAACCTTTGTCTGTCTTAAGTTCGTCACGAACATAAGTATTATAAGGTAGAGCTGTACGAATGATATATCCACCAAGACGACTTGCCGAGTAGAAATAGCGCAATTTGTTCGTGTCGGAATCTCGAATAGCATTACCCTTTCCGGTATCGAGAGCTTTTCTTACCTCCGTACGGTTGATGTGGTTATCATACTTCGAAGCATCGCCTGTATTATCATACAGCACTTTGCCCGATGTATTCATAATTGTAATACGCAGCTCCTTTTGCGGTATCTCCGAAACGAACTGTGTACACTGTTCACTCATGTCTTTGTTTTTCGAGACACGTTGAAACAATTGATTGTTGTAGTTGAGCAAAACGCTGTCTAGCTTTTCCTGTGCAAATGCTTTCTCTCGGTTATACTGAAACGTAACCACGCACAAGACAAAAGACAAAAACATTGTAAGAATTGCCCAGAATATTTTTTGGTTAAATGAAACTCTCGGTTTTGTATCCATTAAATTAGTCATCGGTTCTATAGAAGTCTGATTTTTTCTTGTCAGAAGATAATGAAAGAGTATAATTATTCGTCATTGTTTTGAGAGGCATTAACCCTCAAAACAATAACCAAAGCCCAATCGTGTTACAATGTTCTTACCGTATGGGCCTATCTTTTTACGAAGGCGGGTAATATTAACATCAATGGTACGGTCAAGTACATAGACTTCATCTTTCCATATTCGAGACAATATTTCTTCTCTAGAGAAAACGTTGCCTTTGTTTTCGAGCAATAGCTTTAGTATTTCAAATTCTTTTTTGGTCAGAGTTACCTCTTCTCCATCGATACTCGCTTTGATTCGTTTAATATCAAGGCTCAATGTTTCGTAAGTAAGGAGTTCGCTTTCTTCAACTTTCGGTTTTGCCGCGGCAGTTCTACGTACAACCGCTTTTACGCGAGCCATAACTTCTTTGATCGAAAAAGGCTTTGAGATATAGTCGTCAGCACCAAGATTGAATCCGGTAAGCATGTCGTTTTCTGTATCTTTGGCTGTAAGGAAGATGATTGGTATACGAGCCGTTTTGTCATTCTTACGAAGCATATTAGCCATCTTGAATCCTGAAATCTCACCCATCATGACATCAAGAAGCAATAAATTATACTTTGTAAGATCAAGTGTAAGGGCTTCTTCCGCACTATTTGCAGTATCAACTTCGTAACCTTCTATTTCCAGATTGAATTTAAGGATCTCGCAAAGATCTTCTTCATCATCAACGACCAAAATTCTAGTTGTTGCCATTTATAAACGTTTTGAATTATGTGAGTCAAAATTGTTACAGATAACTATAACGATGGTCTAAATCGCATAGATTGTACATCTGCGTTACAAATATCTAAAAAATATCCGCTAACAAAGGATTTAAGATATTACAATTCTGTTAATTTTATTTCGAGCAAGTATAAGGTCGCTGCTGTTTCATTTCATTGTTGTGATACTTTTGCGTATACTTGTATTGCAAAAAATCCAACAATATGAAACCGTTTCTTTATCAGGTAGCCGAAGTTTTTTATCAACATCACAAAGACGAACTCACTTCATATGCGTTTGTCTTTCCCAACAGACGTGCAGGTATTTTCTTTCAAAAATACTTGGTACAGGTAGCAGGAAAGCCTATGTTTTCTCCTACGATTGTAACAATCAACGACTTGTTTCAGAAGTTGTCGGGCAAGCAAACAGCCGATAGAGTGGGGATGTTGTTTCGATTGTATGATATCTTTATTGCACATAGCGGCTCGAAAGAAACATTTGATGAGTTTCTATATTGGGGAGAGATGCTTTTGTCCGACTTTGACGACATTGACAAATACATGGTCGATGCGGCACGTTTGTTTAGCAACATCTCAGATCTTAAGAACATTGATAACGATTTCGACTTTCTTACCGAAGAGCAAATTGCAGCAATTCGCAAGTTCTGGTCTACATTTAACCCGGAGCGTTTGAGTGGTAATCAAAAAGAATTCTTGGCAGTGTGGGAAGTTCTTCTTGCGATCTATACAGAATTCAAAGAAAGCCTGGGCGAAGATAAGATTGGTTACGACGGGATGATTTTTCGCGAAGTAGTAGAAGAAGCTAAAGCCGGAAAAGAGTTTGCGTTGCCGTATAAAAAGATTGTTTTTGTAGGGCTCAATGCATTGTCTACAAGTGAAGAGCAATTCCTATTGTACCTAAAGAACAGAAACCTTGCCGACTTCTATTGGGATTACGATTCGGACAAGATAACAGACCGCAACAACCGTTCGTCTTATTTCGTAGATAAAAACAAACTCATTTATCCGTCGGCATATAAGATTGTAGAGGAGCCACTCCGCGATCAAACCATCGAAGTGATTGGCGTGCCTTCGGGGGTAGGACAAGCAAAATACGTGTACTCTTTACTGAGCGATATATACAAGCAAGATAGTGTAACCTCATTAGAGGCAATGAAAACCGCGGTAGTATTACCAGACGAAACATTGCTGATGCCGGTACTTCACTCCATACCTGACAACTTTCAGCGCATCAATGTAACCATGGGTTATCCGTTAGCATCTACGCCGATAGCCTTGTTGATGGAAAACATTCTCGACCTGCAGAAGAACATCCGTATGGTTAATGGTGGCGTGTGCTTCTATTATAAATATGTGTTACCCGTATTGAATCATCGATACGTTGCTGCATCTAATCCCGATTTAGTAGTCGGCATAGCTTCAGACATTGTAAAGAAAAACAGAATCTATGTAACCGAAGCCGAATTAGATAAGTCTCCTTTGCTTCGGGTTCTATTTAAGCCGATTCAGAATAAAGAAGAAGTTTCAGATTACTTGATCCATGTACTGGAAGAGTTGGCAAAGATCCTGGTTGAGAATTCGCGCAAGAATGCTGTCGCAAAGCAAATGGAGGAAGAAGATTCCGTACAATTGTCTTTGTTTGAAGAAGCCAGACACGCATCGGACGAAGAGGCACAACTTTCGGGAAGAGAAGCCATGGACGGCGAATTTATCTTTCACTACTTTACGATGGTAAACCGAATGAAAGATGTAATGCAACGTTACGGGCTCAACATTCAACTCGATACTTACTTCCGACTCTTGAAACGAATGACCGATGGTATTTCGATTCCGTTCAGGGGCGAGCCGTTGTCGGGACTTCAAATCATGGGGGTACTCGAAACGCGTGCGCTTGATTTCGATAACTTGATTATTCTTTCGATGAATGAAGGTATCTTTCCGGTAAAGAAAACAGCCAATACATTTATTCCTTACAACCTGCGTCGCGGTTTCGGACTTCCTACCTACGAGCACCAAGATAGTGTCCTTGCCTATCACTTCTACCGTCTTATCTATAGAGCCAAGCACGTCTCTTTAGTATATGATACACGAAGCGACGGCATGAAGACGGGCGAAATGAGTCGTTACATTCATCAGCTTCGTTACCATTACAAAACACCAATCCAAGATAAGCTTCTTGTCTACAACATCTCGCAAGGTGATACACCAAGCATAACGGTAGAGAAGAATGAAGAGATTCTAAAGAAACTCAGCGTCTATAAAGAAGGAGGATACAAATCACTGTCTGCAAGTTCGATTAGTAATTATATAGACTGTCCGCTTCGTTTCTTTTTTGCAACGGTAGAGGGAATGCGAGAAGATGAAGAAGTAACGGAGCGCGTAGAAGCCGATCGCTTTGGTAGTATTCTGCACAAAGTCCTCGAGGAGTTGTACAAACCATTAGTCGGTCATGTGGTAACGGCCGATTTATTGCATAAGATTCGAAAAGACAAAAAAGAAATAACGCATGAGATCGAGAAAGCATTCGCCGAGATCTTTTTCAAGAGTGATACCGTGCGACCGCTCGAGGGAGAGAACTACCTCATTAGTCAGGTTATTTATAAATACATCGACAAGTTACTGGCTAAGGATGCCAAGCTAACACCTTTTACTTATATCGAAAGCGAAAAGCTCATTCAAACACATTTCGCATTGTCGGATGGTACACGTGTGCGGATGAAAGGATTTATCGACCGGGTAGATGAAGTAAATAAGCAAGTGCGTATCATCGACTATAAAACAGGGAAAGCCGAAAAGACATTTAAGGAAATAGCCGACTTGTTCGACTCGGAACTAAAAGACCGACCAAAGGCTATCATGCAGGTGTTTACCTATGCACTGCTTACGATGGACGAATTCAGAGGCAGAGATCTTGCTCCCGGTATATATACCGTACGGCAGATATTTACGGACGCTTTCGATCCGGCCATTTATCATCAAACGGCGCCCAAAATCAAACATCAAGTAGATTCGTTTGCACCGTATGCGAAAGAGTTTGAAGAAAAGTTGCGGTCATGCTTAGACGATATCTTTAATCCGGATATTAATTTCAACCAGACCTTGAACGAGAAAAACTGCGAATATTGTCCTTTCAAGACAGTCTGCAATAAATAATAGACAAAGAAAACGGCAACAGAATGTTGTCGTTTTTTGTTTTTGAGAAAAGAAACAGAACGTTTGCATATGCAGCAAGTCAGAAATTATTTTCAGAAAACCCGTGTCGAAACCTTCTCCGACGGAATCTTTGCGATCATAATAACGGTACTTGTTCTAGAGTTGAAAGTGCCCGTAATTAAAGATGTTACCAATCGTGCAGAGCTATTAAATGGACTTTGGCTTCTCATGCCTAAGATCATCAGTTGGATTATCAGCTTCCTTACCGTAAGTGTGATGTGGGTCAATCACCACCGACTATTCAAGATGTTCAAAGTTTTCAATAACGGTCTGTTCTGGGGCAATGCATTGTTGCTATTGACTGTTTCTTTTACCCCTTTCCCAACAGCCGTATTGGGAGATTACCACCACAACGAAACCGCTGTGTTGTTTTACGGATTCTCCATGGCTCTATGCAATGGAATGTTTTCGGCAGTTCAAATCTATGCATTCATGCATCCTGAGATTCTGGATCCTGATATTGATGTGCCTCGGTTCAAATATAAAACCATCTATTCTATAGCTTTCGGACCGCTGTTATACATTGCGGGAGCATTGTTGTCGTTTGTCGATCCTGTAATTTCTTTTGTTACGTACTTTTGCATTCCGATCTATTTTATTTTTCCACATGCAATAGAAGAATTAGAACTCAAGAAAGAGGGATAATCCGATTGAACGAAATAAATCAGCTTTCTTGCAGTTTATATGCACCGGGCGACATTCCTGTATGATGCTTAAAGTATTTACCGAAAAACGATTGTGTTGAGAAGTTGAGAATATACGCAATCTCTTGTATACTCTTATCCGAGTAGCGGAGCAACGCTTTTGCTTCAAGTATCACAAACTCATCAATCCAGTCTGCAGCAGTTTTTCCGCTTACCTCCTTTATAAGTGTAGATAAATACTTTGGTGTGATCGAAAGTTTGGAAGCATAAAAGCCTACATTCCGTTGTTCTTTGTGATGGTCAGAAACTAGCTCCATAAAGCGTTTGAAAATGAGTTCCCGTCTGCTTTGTGCCGAACTGTCGTCTGCTTGATGTATAAACTCTTCTTTATTTAAGATGGAACTAATGCGGTAAACCATCGCACCACTGAGCTTTTGAATCACCTCTTTTGTATATTTCGCTTCGGGCATAGTCAACGCTTCTTCGAGCAATTCCGTATAGAGTTTCAAGCTATGCATCTCTTGGTCGTTCAGTTTTAGATAAGACCGGTTCTTAAACTCCACATAGATCGGAACCAAATTACGCATATCGATATGCATCTCACGCAAGAAGTTTTCCGATACGATAAAGGCACGCATCTCCAAATCATCCGAAATGCTTTTGATTTGAATGATGTTTTCCGGAAAATTAATCACCATCATACCCGCCGAAACTTCAAACTCATTCAAGTTGATACTAAGCTTGCCGGTCCCACCCATGCATATACCGATAATATACGCATTCAGTTTACTAGGAAACCGAAACATCGATTGCTGCAAGGGCTCATGCGGATCGCAAATAATAAAATCATCGTTGCCTTGCTCGGGTGTTCCAAATAACTCTTTCAGTCGGGCTATGGAGAATAGATTTAGATCTTCGTTGTTCATTTTGCCATGTTTTGAATACGAATATATATCAATTATGAGGTTTAAATGTTCAATAAGTACAATTATCCGACTTTTAGAACATCTCTGCCGTCCAAAAGATCTTTCCACTCCGTTTAGTTTCCATCAATTTTGCATAAAAAATAAGACTGTTTAAGTAAGAAGGTATGAAAACAATGAATTTCTATTGGATGCACATCGCATTGTGCGCATTCGTAGTTGGGACTTTATCCTCGTGTTCCGACAAAGGGAAGACTCCCGATGAGAAAAAAAGAACAATCGTTGTAAGTACGATGAAAGTGGTATCGGAAGCGGCCGGACTTCCCGGTGAATACATCGGAGTAATTGAAGAAGAAGCCGGAGCCGACCTAAGCTTTCAAGTAGCCGGAAATGTAAACGGCGTGTATGTATCGGAAGGAGCAAATGTAAAGAAAGGGCAATTGTTGGCCCAGCTCGACCGCACTTCGTTGCAAAGCTCCAATGATGCAGCTCAAGCATCCTTGAAGCACGCGCAAGATGCTTACGACAGAATGAAGAAATTATACGACAAACAAAGTTTGCCCGAAATAAAGTTTATAGAAGTAGAAACCAAACTACAGCAAGCAAAGTCAATGGCGCAGATTGCAGCTAAAAACTTGCAAGACGCAACACTTACCGCACCTTTCGATGGAGTAATAGGAAAGCGTACGATCGAACCCGGTGAAAACGCAGTACCCGGTAAACCCGTTTTCAAACTCTTGAAAACAAACAGCGTTCACGCAACATTCTCAGTTCCCGAAAAAGAGATTGCATTAGTCAACAAGCACAACGAGGCCGAAGTAATCATGACCGGCATGAACGACAAACGCTACACTGGGCCTATCACCGAAAAAGGTGTAATGACCTCATCGTTGAGCCACGGATACGGAGTAAAAGTAAAACTTCAAAATCCCGACGGCACCCTTTTACCGGGGATGGTATGTAAAGTTCTTGTCGACAGAGCAGAATCAAATCCTGTAATCATCGTGCCGAATAGAGCATTGCAAATTAACAGTGATGGCAGCCGTTTTGTGTGGGTGGTTGAGAATGACAAAGCAATGGCAAAACCGGTAGTTACCGGCGAACTTGCCGATGGTGGCGTGGTTGTGATTTCCGGATTGCAAGCAGGCGACGAAGTCATTACAGACGGATATCAGAAAGTAAGTGAAGGAATGAATGTACAAGTACGATGAAAAGAGGAAGAAACATAATCGAATCGGCAATGCACTATCGAAAGATAACGCTCATTGCCACCGCCTTGCTGGTACTACTAGGCGTGCTCGGTATCAAATACATGCCAAAACAAGAATTTCCCCCCTTTACCATTCGTCAGGGGGTAGTGGTGGCAGTATATCCCGGAGCCACATCTGCACAAGTAGAAGAGCAGGTTGCCAAACCGCTCGAGCGCTATCTGTTTACATTCAATGAGATCAAAAAGCAGAAAACATACTCGATGTCGCAAGACGGCATTGTGTATGTCATGGTAGAGCTCAACGACAATATAAAAAACAAAGACGAGGTTTGGTCCAAGATCAAGCACGGACTCAACGGCTTCAAAGCAGAACTTCCGTCGGGAGTATTGGCACTAATCGCAAAAGACGACTTTGGCGACACGTCGGCACTCTTGATATCTGTAGAGTCGAAAGACAAGACCTATCGCGAACTCGACACCTATGCCGAGCAGCTAGAAGATAAGCTTCGTCGCATCGAGTCGGTATCAAACCTGCGTCGTTATGGTGTACAAAAAGAACAAATCAGCGTATACCTCGATAAAGACAAAATGGCCGTTTACGGCATCGATACCCGTTGGTTGCTTGCAAACCTGTTTAGTCAAGGACTCACAACGGTATCGGGCGAGATCGAAAACGCAGACGTAAACATGCCTATACACTTTGAGTCTCCGCTGAGTACCGAAAAGGAAATTGCCGATCAAATCATTCGTCAAGACCCAAACGGGCAAGTTGTTCGCGTAAAAGACATCGCGCGCATAGAGCGAGAATATGATCTCGACAACAGTTATGTGAAGAACAACGGAACCAAGTCGATTATCCTTTCGCTCGAGATGCGCGAAGGAAACAACATCGTTGCTTATGGAAACGATGTAGACGAAGTTTTGGCTTCGTTCGAGCAACAAATCCCCGAGAGTGTATCCATTAAGCGTATTGCCGACCAACCCAAAGTGGTAGAAGAATCCGTTACCTCTTTCTTGCGCGACCTGGTTATTTCCATTGTGGTCGTGATCTTGGTGATGATGATTCTCTTCCCATTTCGTTCGGCCGTAGTAGCGGCAACATCCATCCCGATCAGCATCTTTATTTCGATCGGTATCATGTATGTGTGTCGTATTCCGCTCAATACCGTAACACTGGCTGCCCTTATTGTGGTGTTGGGAATGATTGTAGACAATGCCATTATTGTGGTAGATGCCTATCTGGAGCGTCTCGATAAAGGAATGTCTCGCTGGCATGCCGCAATTTCGAGTGCCAAAGACTATTTCGGATCTATCTTTTTGGCTACGCTCTGTATCTCGATTATCTTTTTCCCATTGCTCTTTACAATGACCGGACAGTTTAGAGACTTCCTCGAGTTTTTCCCGTGGACCATCTTTATCTCTCTCATGGTGTCGTTGCTGGTAGCCATGGTAATCATTCCGATCTTCGAGTTTTGGTTGATCAAGAAAGGCCTTCAGGGAGCGAAGGAAGGGAAAGAGAAGAAATTCAATCTCCTAGATAACGTACAGTCGGGATACAATCGTGTGCTAGATTTTACCTTTAAATATCCTTGGCTTACCATTGCAGGTGGTGCGCTATCAATAGGTATAGCTGTTGTGATTATGATGAATCTCAACCGACGCATGATGCCTATTGCCGACCGAGATCAGTTTGCAGTAGAAATCTATTTGCCGCAAGGAACATCGCTCGATCGCACTGCCTCGGTAGCCGATTCGATGTATTCTATACTTTCGGGCGACGAACGCGTAAAGTCGGTAACCTCTTTTATCGGAATGGCTTCGCCTCGTTTTCAAACCACGTATGCGCCCAATATGCCGTCGAAACACTACGCTCAGTTTATCGTAAACACCGAGTCGATCGACGCAACCAAGCAGCTACTCAATGAATACACTGATATGTATGCGAATTACTTTCCCAATGCATACGTGAAATTCAAGGAGCTAGACTATCAGTCGGTACAGAGTCCGATCGAAGTACGCCTCATGGGAGAGAACATCGACGACCTCAAGCAAGCGGCCGATTCTCTTATGGAAGCCATGCGCGAGATGGATGAACTCGTTTGGGTGCATACCAACTACGAAGAAATGCTTCCTGCGGTGCAGGTAAAAATAGACCCGATACAAGCGGCTCGTCTTGGTATCACCAAGATGATGGCTTCGGCCGAAGTGGCGGTTCATACCAACGGTCTCAGCGCCGGTACGATATGGGAAGGCGATTACCCTTTGCAGGTGAAACTAAAAACAGATCACCCAACCGAACAAGCGGCACAACTGGGCGATAGATACATCTCTACCGCAGTGCCGGGAGTGATGGTGCCTTTGCGTCAGATCGCTGATGTAAATCCACAATGGGAGGAAGGCCAGATTGTGCGTCGCAACGGGGTACGTACCGTGAGTGTAATGGCAAATGTACGTCGCAATGTGAACGAAAACAATGCATTCAAGAAGGTAATCGAGATTGCCAATACGCAGATCGCACCTCAATTGCCCGATGGTGTTGAGATGGAGTTTGGAGGAACCATCGAAAACGACAAAGAGATTATTACGCCCATTGCAAGCGGTTTGCTTATTGCAATTTGCATCATCTTTATATTCTTAGTCTTGAACTTTAAGAAACTAAGTATCGCTGCTACGGCATTGGGTTCTATATCACTGTGCTCGCTAGGCGCGGTAATCGGACTGTGGATGTTTGATGTAAACTTCGGGCTTACGTGCGTATTGGGTGTAATTAGTTTGCTCGGGATTATTGTGCGTAATGCAATCATCATGTTTGAGCATGCGGAAGATTTACACCGCAACAAGCGTTACTCGGCACGCGATGCAGCCTACGATGCAGGTTCGCGCCGAATGTTGCCCATCTTTCTCACTTCGGCCACTACGGCTGTAGGTGTGATTCCGATGATCATCAGCAACAGTTCGCTGTGGTCGCCTATGGGTATCGTGATCTGTTCAGGTACGGTTCTTTCTATGGTGATGGCAGTAACGATTTTGCCGGTCTTGTATTGGAAGATTTATGGAGACGAACCATCAAAAACAAAGCAATCGAAATGAAAACGAAATATAGTTTAGTGCTTGCATTGACAAGCCTGATTTTGCCTTCGGGCCTAATGGCGCAAGGCTACACGCTGGAGCAATGTCGCCAAATGGCACTTGAGAACAACCATCAGCTTCAAAACGCGCAATTGGAAATCGATGCGGCGAAGCAAATGCGCAAGGAAGCTTTTACCCATTACTTTCCTACCGTAAGCGCGGCCGGAATGACGGTAAATGCCAACACGTCGATGGCACAAATGGACATCCCTGTTCCCATACCCGGCGTAGGAAGTTTGCCCGTTGCTGCCTTGAAGAACGGAACGATCGCAGCCGTAACCGCGGTACAACCGGTTTTTGCGGGCGGGCAAATCGTAAATAGTAACAAGCTTGCCCGAATCGGGGAGGAGGCAGATGTGCTGAAGAAAGCCATGTCGGAAGATGACGTGATTAAAGGAACCGAAACTTACTTCTGGCAAATCGTTTCGATGAAAGAGAAGCTAAAGACGCTGGATCTGCTTGATGAGCAACTCAAGCAAATTCATCACGAAGTAAAAACTGCCGTTGATGCCGGCGTAGCTACCCGCAACGACTTGTTGCGCGTAGAGCTGCAACAGCAGCAACTCAAAAGCAACCGACTAAAACTAGATAATGGAATAACCGTAACTACCCTAGCTCTTGCTCAGTATATTGGAGTGAAAGATTCCGTGGTTGATCTGGAATACACCGATTTCGTTAAGCCGGCAACTCCGACCGATTACTACGTTTCGCCCACAGAGGCAGTGTATCAACGCAGCGAGTTTAAGCTGATGCAAAAAAGCGTTGAGGCGGGAAACCTCAAAGCTCGTATCGAAATGGGGAAAAACTTACCCAGTGTAGGAGTAGGGGCAGGGTATGCTTATCACGACTTTACCGACAAAGACAACAAATTCGGAATGGTATTTGCCAGTGTATCGGTACCGATTACCAAATGGTGGGGCGGTTCGCACGCCGTGAAGCGACAAAAGATTCAGGTGCGACAAGCCGAGAACCACAGAGACAACACAAAAGAGTTGCTCGAAGTGCAGATTACCAAAATATGGAGCGAACTCAACGAAGCCTATCAACAAATCGTATTGGCAGAATCGTCTATTACTTCGGCTACCGAAAACATGCGTCTCAATACCGACTACTACGAAGTTGGGTTGTCTACCCTTACGGATGTGCTCGATGCGCAAACGTTGTTGCAACAAAGTCGCAACCTGTTTACCGATGCTTGTGCTGCATACCAGCTAAAACTTACAGAGTATCGCATAGCAACGGGCCGACTATAAACGGAAACATTGGATTCTTATAACTATAAATTGAGAAAGGCTGCCTTCATGTGAATGAAGCAGCCTTTATTGTATTCGCAAACACACAAATGCGAACGTTATTTCGTCTTACTTTTTAGTTGGTTTGGTCTTTGTGATGTTTTTAATATCGTCTAGCGTCATATTGCCCAGCAGTTGTATTACCATAAATTCAGTTGGTTCATTTACAACCATAACAAATTCTTGAAACAGACTATTCGATTTGTTCTTCTTTACAAAGAAGTCTACATTATCACCACTGTCTTTTACTTGCATCAGTAATTCATAGTTCTGGTCTTTACCAAAATGCTCAGAGTCTTTGATTAGTTGCTCTGTTATAGAAGTGTCAGAAGAACTCAATATGTAGATGCCTGTGAGTTTGGAAAGGATATTTGAGATATCTATGTTGTCTGACTTTACATCAAATGAAGGCATCATTTCGAGCAAGGCTTGAGATACATAGACGGAGGTAACACCCTTCTTTCCCGAATACTTTTTGTACAAGTCGTTTTGGGCAGAAAGAGACGGGAGTGAGCAGAGTGCTATAAGCAGGAATAATATTTGTCGTTTCATGATGAAGCTATTTTTGTTGTTTGTCTATTTCAAATTGTTGATTCAATACCTTGTTGGCCTTTTCAAGTTCAGCCTTCGATTGCTGCACCTGATCAATACCGGCATTGAGCTTGGTCGAGACCAAAGCCAGAGCTTGTCGGGTTTGCTCATAAAGCTTTTCAGCGTTTTGAGCTTCTGTTTGCATTGCAATTGCTTGTGCATTCTGACGATGCTCCGTATAAACGACGATGGAAACAATCGCAACGAGTGCGGCAGCAATACTAGCCCAAGTGGCAAACATTGCTCGTTGGCGCGGAAGGGCAGTTTTACGCGGCATCGCTTCTTTGTCGAGGCAGTCGATCATGGAAGCGAGACGTGATTCAAGATCATGTGGAACCTCGATCGTATCCTTTGTATGCAGTGCAAGAAACAACGCTTTCTCTTTTTCAAGATGAGGCGGAACCGTTTCGTTGGTGAAGTAATCAAGTAATTGCTTCTCTTCGTCGAGTGTCGTATCACCGTCGTAATACTTTTGAATGAGAAGATCTATATTATTGCGGTTCATAGCAATTCAGCTTTTTAAATTGTTCTTGTACTTTTTTTCTTGCCCTCGAAAGGAGCACTCGTATATTAACAGCACTAAGACCGGTAATGTGTTCGATTTCTTCCACACTGCACTCTTTGAGATGTCGCAGTTGCATTACCTGTTTTTGCTGCTCGGGCAATTGATGGATAAGCTGTTTCACATGCCGCAGATCGTCGGTTGTTTCGTACGATTCCGATAAGTCGGCCGACGCCTGTTC
This sequence comes from Tannerellaceae bacterium, assembly GCA_051656605.1. Lineage (GTDB taxonomy): Bacteria > Bacteroidota > Bacteroidia > Bacteroidales > CAMTPD01 > UBA12018. Next base: position 60,079 of record JBOGCF010000019.1, read on the forward strand.
GTGCATGCTGCTTAGCTCATTCCTGCCTGTCTGAAAAGACGCACTCTTGATGCGGTCGAGACAAAGGTTGCGAATCATCTTCACGGCAAAGGCTTCAATGTTGGCAATTGCCTCGAGATCTTCTTTTCGTTCCCATAGTTTCAAGTAAGCCTCTTGTACCATGTCTTCGGCCTCGTCTTTACGTTCGAGGTAATGGAATGCTATGCAGTACAATTTTCGATGAAATGGAAGCAATCGTTTCTTAAACGTATCGGCATTCATCATTTCTTCTTTTCTGTATACTTGATTACATATTCCATGTATTTTTTCAAGTCCATGTTTCCCTTTAATCGAACTAGTAAAACGTCTTCACCACTTAGAATAATAATCATATCCTTAATGACTTTGTCGTTGCATTTCGCTAATACCCTAATGTTGTCGTCTTCTGTCTTTACTTGAGCCAATTCTTTGTATTTTGTGTCGAGTAAAGAGTCTGCGTCGAGACGGAATTGACTTTGTGTCTCTTTAGAGCAATCGCTAAGATCCACCATACGAAGACTATTTATGGATCTCACTATACGAGCTTCTTTATATCTAGCCGATATGATTAGTCCTGATAGCTTCATGATCGGATACCCGAGACGAACATTAAATGCATTGTCTGCCTTTTTGTACTTAGCAAACATACCTTCTACGTCTATGGCCTTCGCTTGCATGAAGCAAAGCATTACAAATGTTAGTATAAGACTTATCTTTTTCATGTCTTTAATGTATTAGTATATTTCAGTTGGTCTATCTGCGTCGCGCCGAAGATGTACTTCTGTATGCAAGACGATCATTCCCTGTTTTTGTTACACCCATGGTGCAAAAAAGATGGGATGAATGTACATATAGCCGATCATCTTCTCTTAATTCTTAGTGAATAAACACTAAAAATAGAACAATATCAAACGCAAAACTTTTCTATAAACAACAGGGTGTCGTTTATGTGGTTGAAAACCTTGTATTTAATGTTCGTAATACCTATTTCTTTTCATTGTAATATGGATTTAAATTGGAAGAGCGAACTTGGCGACATGATTCTGAAATCGAATATTCTTTAAATGGTATAATATAAATAAATTAAACTGGGCCGGATCGGGAGATTCGGCTTTGTTGTTTTTAATCCCTGTGTGTAGGTTCTCCCTTCTCCCTTTACCTTGAGGCTCTTCGCCACGGTTGATATAGTGGGGCTCGATATTGATTAGTGATATGATATGCATACGTTAGTTTCCGTTTTCGTGAGTGTTAAGCTTAGACAGGTACGTGTCTAAGTTTAATTGTTACAATGCCGAAGTTTAGGCAATGCGATATGTCTGTTAATCTACTACATATGGAGTGATTACATTTTTATAACAATGTTATTACAGCTCTTTTGCAGAAAATACATTTATTTTGTAGTGTCGATTGCGGTATCAGCTCCGTTGCAAAACGAAGAGGCTTGCCGCCGTCACGGTTTATTTGAAAACGTTATTTAGGGGTGCTTTTGTTTCCTTCCATTGGGCGCAAAGGCTGAGATTATACCCTTCGAACCTGCGCGGGTAATGCCGCGAATGGAAAAATATGTATGCAGAAGTGCGCCTATCTATCATTTCAAATAGTAAACCGGTTGGTAAGAAGCTTTCCCTTTTTTCATAGAGATCGCTTCACCCGTAACTAGTTTAAACGCAATTTTGAAACAATGAAAGGCAAAACTTCTTTAGCTTTGGGATTTATATTCTCAGTAGCACTACAAACACTAAACGCGCAGAACTCACTACCCGATTCTCTTCAGAACATCCGCAACATCAAGCTGGATGAGGTTGTCGTAACCGCTATCACAGCATCGAAAGAAACCCCTGTTGCTTATACAAACGTATCGAAAGAGGAAGTTGGCAAACGCAACTTCGGTAAAGATATTCCTCACCTTTTGTCACAAACTCCGTCTGTAATTGTTACCTCCGATGCCGGAACCGGAATTGGTTATACCGGATTCAGGGTGCGTGGTACGGATGCAAACCGCATCAACATTACTGTAAACGGGGTGCCTGTAAATGACTCTGAGTCGCATACGGTGTTTTGGGTAAATATGCCCGACTTTGCCTCGTCTGTCGAAAACGTGCAGATACAGCGCGGCGCGGGCACGTCGACCAATGGCGCTGCTGCCTTCGGAGCAACCGTTTCGATGCAGACTTTGGGCCTACAGTCGAAGCCATACGCAGAGGTTTCTTCGTCTGCCGGATCGTATAACACCTTTAAGAATACATTTATGGGTGGTACGGGGTTGATCAACGATCACTTTGTTTTCGACGCTCGCTATACAAAGATCAGTAGCGATGGTTTCATAGACCGCGCCTCGGCCAATATGGATTCGTATTATGCTTCTGCGGCGTATTACGGACAAACAACCAAGTTGAAGTTTCAGACTTTCGGAAGTAAGGAAAAGACTTATCAGGCCTGGACGGGTATTCCTTCCTACATGCTCGATGAGAATCGTACCTACAACCCATGTGGTGAATACGTAGAAAATGGAGAGACGAAGTATTACGACAACCAAACGGACAATTATAATCAGCAACATTATCACTTGATGCTTACGCAGTTGTTGGGCAACGGCTGGGACTTGAACGCGACGCTGCACTATACGCGTGGTAAAGGATACTACGAAGACTACAAGGCCGACGCGAAGTTTAGTTCCTACAAGCTTCCTTCGTTTATTGATGCAGAGGGACAAGAGGTGAAGCGTTCTGACTTGGTGCGCCGCAAGTGGCTCGATAATCATTTCTACGGAGTAGTGGCAAACACCACCTATACGGCCGATAGATTGCAACTAACAATGGGAGCGGCTGCCAGCCGTTACAATGGCGATCACTTCGGTAAAGTAATTTGGGCAAAGAATGTACAAAACTTGCCGGTAGACCATGAGTATTACAGAAGCAAGGGCGACAAAACCGATTACAATGCTTTTGCGAAGGCAAACATTCATTTGCTAGATGGCCTTAACGGGTATGTGGATCTTCAATACCGTGGTATTCACTATACGATCAAGGGTGAAGATGATAAGGCGGGCATGCTCGACATTACCAAAAACTATAACTTCTTTAATCCGAAGGTGGGATTAAACTATACGATCAACGAGAAGCACAGCACGTATGCTTCGTTTGCGGTGGCAAACAGGGAGCCTAACCGCAACAACTTTACAGAGGCTGCGGCAAACGAGCGTCCTACGCACGAGACGCTTTATGACTACGAAGCGGGATATAAGTTTGCATCGCCGATTTTCCAGGCGGGCGTAAACATGTATTACATGGACTATACCAACCAGTTGATTCTTACAGGAAAGATCAGCGAGATTGGGGAGGCGCTTACTTCTAACATCAAAGATAGTTACCGCATGGGTATCGAGTTGAGCGCGGCAGTGCAGCCCTTGAGCTGGTTACACTGGTCGGGTAACGCTACCTTTAGCCGCAACCGCATCAAGAACTTTACCGAGTTTGTGGATGATTGGGATACGGGCGAGCAACGCGAACAATACCTGGGAGACGTGAACATCGCGTTTTCGCCGGATGTTATCGCTAACAGTAACTTTACGTTTATATACAAAAACTTCGACGCTTCTTTCATGTCTACGTATGTTGGCAAGCAATATATCGACAACACTTCGAGCAATGATCGCAAAATAAATCCTTACTTTGTAAATAACTTACAACTGGGATATACGTTTAAGCCGTCGTTTATGAAAGAGATCAGAGTGGATTTTGCCGTAAACAATATCTTCAACGCGAAATACGAAACCAATGCGTGGGTATATTCATACTACGAAGGTGGCGAGCGCAAGAAAGACGATGGCTACTTTACCCAAGCGGGAACTAACATGATGGGGCGCGTGGTATTGCGTTTCTGATAACAAGAATTTATATGGATCAAATACTTGAGTATTTTGGTGTACTAACAGGGTTGCTTTATCTCTTTTTGGAGATAAAGCAACACCGTTTTATGTGGGTCGTGGGGTTTGTAACCTCGTTGATCTATGTCTTTGTGTTTTATAACTCGAAGTTCTATGCCGATATGGGATTGAACATATACTATGTTTTGATTAGTATCTACGGCTTTATTGCTTGGTATCGTGAAAACAAACGTGCGGAGGTTTCGAGTAAAACAGATGAAAGCGAACCGCTGTTGTTTCAGCATCTGCGTGCACGTGTATTGCTGGGAGTTACGGGGGCTTTCGTGGCTATCTACGCAATCTTGGCTTACGGCCTCGATCACTTTACCGACTCACCGATGCCATATGGTGACGCGCTTACTACGTCGCTGGGCATTGTGGCTACGTGGATGCTTGCACGACGCATTATCGAGCATTGGTTGTTTTGGATCGGTATCAACGCTATTTGCGTGTACTTGTACATAAAGCGCGGATTGCATCCGACGGCTTTTCTTTATTTTTGCTACATGGTATTGGCCGTGGTGGGATACTTCAACTGGAAGAAGAAAGGGACTTATAAAGATCTTGACGCATGATGCATGAAATGGATATAAAGGAGATTACGTGTGCCGTGGTGGCGAATGGTGCTTTTCCCGAAAACGAAGCGGTGGTAAAGCGACTGGCCGGGGCGCAGTTTATTATTGCTTGCGATGGTGCGGCAATGAAGTTATTGGCACACGGTATTATGCCTGATGCGATTGTGGGCGATCTTGACAGTGTAGACGAGGAATTGCGACAGTCGTTTGTGGGAGAGGTGTATTGCAATCCCGATCAGGAGATTAATGATTTGACAAAAGCGTTGCTTTTTGCGCAGGATAAAGGTTACCGCGAGGTTGCCGTATTTGGCGCTACGGGACTGCGCGAGGATCATGCGTTGGGGAATATTTCATTGCTCGGCGAGCATAGTCATCGCTTTGCCTGCTTGCAAATGGAAACGGATTACGGTGTTTTTAATGCCATCAAAAGGAATACTTCTTTTTCGTCTTTCCGCGGCCAACAGGTGTCGATCTTTTCCCTCAATACCGAGGTTGCGATCACGGTAAGCGGACTTCGCTTTCCGATTGTCGACAGGCGCCTGACTTCGTGGTGGCAAGGTACGCTCAACGAAGCAACGGATACCCGCTTTTCAATTCAGGTATCCGGCTCAGATGCTTTGGTGATTGTCTTCCGTAACTATTGAAGCTTTATTATTTGTCTGCCAGGAACGATTAATCTGAAATGTAAAGTTTATAATATAAGGAAATAGTGAGCCCACTATGAGCCCACTATGAGCCCACTTAATCGTTTTGATGAATATCGAATTGTATTCTTGACTTATTATAAAACAGTTATTTCGTCGAGGAAGAACCAACATGGATGTCCTACGCCGTAGTGCCAGTGCGGACAGGTTTTGGTTCCCGTGATTTCCACTTTGATGTAACGAGCAGAAACAGGTGATGCTGCTTCGTGCTTAATGCCGACAAACTTTACTTGTGGCGAGCGGTCTTCAGGTATGTCTTTCGTTGCAAGTTGGGTAAAGGTATTGTTGTCTGTAGATACCGAATACTTTACTTGCGTAGGCAAAAGAATCCATGCGCCTAGTTGGTGCAGGAAGTCGGCTTCGATTGAGTTTATTTCTTTTTCACTTCCCAGATCAATGATGAATGAGGCGTCTTGTCCTTCCCAACCTATCCAACTTTCTACAAAGGTTGAGCCTCCGAAAAGTCCGTCAGTAAGTGCCTGCTCGGCTACGGGAACGTAACGTTGTCCCGGCTGATTCAAGAACGAAATCTTTGCATTTGCCGCTTTGTTTGTGGCAGCTTGCGGAAGATAACGCTGGCGGTATAGCTTGCAATATTCTACCGGTGAGTTGTTTCGCTCATTGAGTGTAGGGATATTATACTCGGTAACTCGCTCTTCAAACAAGTCTAGTTTCTTGACGATATCTTTTAAGTCTTTCTTTTGCTCGGTGCGGGCAATCTCTAGTTCAGAGTATTGAATAGGCAAGCGTGCACGGCGTACGCGTGTAAGGAGTACGTTGTCATCGGCTACACTTGCTTCTGCTTCGTCGAAGAGTTGATTGTATCGGCGCATAAGCTCGGGCTTTAGCATTCCGTTTTTGTGCGTAACGGGCGAGTCATAAATCCAAAGGTTTACGCCGCTGCCAAGCAGTGCTCCTTCCATTAGTTTGATGTATTTATAGATAGCCGGTGCCGCGTCGCCATAATATCCTTGGAGGAAGTTTTGTGTAAGTGAGTCGGTGTCGAGTTCGGGATTCCACATTAGTTTAGAAACGAGGTAGGTGCGTAGCTCGGCAAAGTCACCTCCGCGATTACTTGCTATTTGAGAGAAGTGCATCGTCGCGTTGTTCTTTTTAAAGAGCTTGATGTTGTCCTTGAGAATATGCAGGTTGGGGAATGGGGCCACGTAGTTGTCGAAGTTGATTCCGTAGTCCCAAATAAATAGGTTATCAGAGATCGCCGACCATCCTTCGAGTGCTTTGACAAATTCTTTTCCGGTTTTGTTTTCGGTAAGTCCCACCTCGCGCATACAGTCGATGTCGCAAAGCATGATGTTTACATTGGGCAAAGGCTTTACGTGTTGAGGCGGATTCATCGTGTACAAATAGGCGAGCGTGGAAAACTCTTTGTCGGGAAAACGAGTCGCCAATTTGTTGAGAAAATGAATTACACTGCCCGATAGCGCGCCTTCTTTTTCGTCGATTGCTTTACATTGGGGGCACTGACAGTTGGTATAGTTTCCATCGTTCTGACTCACAGAGATGAGGTTCTTGCCCGGATTGGCTTTGAAGATGGAGTCGAGGCGTTGTGATACGATCTCGAATACTTCATTGTTTGACAAACACCACTGACTTGCTTTGCCCGGATGACGTTTGCCATTAAAGAATGAATAATACTCGGGGTGTGATTCTCCGTATATCTCGGATGGAAGCAGTCTGTCGAAGGTATGTACCCAGTATCCGCCGGCAAAGACTTCGCTTGGTTCTTCGAGGCGATACCAAAGTTTGTAAACAGGGTCTGTTCCCATTGCGTAGTTTTGACTTTGTCTGTATCGAAAGGCAGGGTTGTCTATGACTTCAAGCTTAGGGATTTCAATGGTTTGTTGCTTAGGTGCATTGTATTCGTTTTCTCCGAAATATTGGATGTCTAGTTCGTTCTCGAGTAATGTTACAACGGCGTAGATGCTACCCTTGTCTCCTCCGCTCAGGATGCGTAATACTCCGTCGTTTGTGGAGATAAGAAATCCGTCTTCTTTTAGCTGACTTGTTATGCTACTATTGCTTGCTAATGTCGGATTTGAGGCAGTGCCAATTGCAATATCATTCTTTTTTGCCGTTGTGTTCTTTACAATGGGTATTTGTGCGCCGCTTACTTTATGAATGAAGTCTTGCAATAAACTTGCCGCTTTCATGTCTGTAGAGTCACTACCGGCTACAATAATACGCGAGGTCGGTTTGCTGTTCTTTACCAGTTGCACTTGCGCAAACGATGATTGACTCATTAGGAAACCTCCCGCAAGTAGGGTTCCTATCAAGATTTGATGTTTCATGGATCAGATTGGTTTAGTTCAATAATCCAAATGTAGGAATAGTTTCTTTTTATTCACAGGGAATGAATAAAAAACGGCCCATTACTCGAAAGAAAGAGTAACAGGCCGTTGCTTTTATAGTCGTAAGATCGAAAAGTAAATGATTAGAGCATGAACTTGAATGCTTCGGATTCATGCAGCTGTTTTGAGCATTCGCCGGAGTAAAACTCGCCATGGCAAAGCGTGAGCTTTAGAATTGGAGCTCCTTCTTCAAAGTTTAATTTGCGAAGATCAATCCAGAATATATTCGGAGTGATAGTGGACTCGAAGTAATATACTTTGTGCTTTTGCTCTGCGACTGTGCGCCAACGTGTAGATGATATGTGGGGTTGATCGGGCGTAGATAAGCCCAATGGTACCGAAACATTGCGCATCACACTAAACACTCCCGCTACTGCCAGTGAGGGATTATCGGTGTGAACAATCGAATTGATGTAGAACGATGCCCGCACAAAGCGGTCGGTTGGTCGATTGGTGCCGGGTAGCATAACTAATCCTCCGATCTGCTTCCAATATTCATTGAGCGTGATCTGTTTGCGATAAATAGGGGAGTTGGTCATTACTTGATACTCTTTTCCTTCATGTATCACGAGTTTTCCTTCGATGTACTCAAAGATTGCAGCATTACCAGTGGGGTCAGAAATGGCAAGGTGTAACGTTGATAATTCTCCGTTTGGCATTTGCGGTGCATGAATGCGGAAGTTCTCCTTTTTTAGTTCTAGAACTGCTTCGCTTACGGTTGCAAAGTTGTCGAGTACATATTGAGTCCAAATGCTGACACCCATGATGGGGCTCGTATCGTTTGGCCGTGTATATTCCGACTCGGTAAGGTAAAGTAAGTTTGCAACAAGTCCGGCTTCATTCATTCCGTCGGCTGTGCCAATGTCATATCCTGCTGTAATTACGCTTCCGTATTTAGATATCCACTCAATCGTTGGACCTTTGTCGTAACCAGATCGGTGCATGCCTCTAGGAAATACATAAATGTTGGACCGAAGATCTTCTTTCCAATCCATTGAGCGGCCAGTGATAATCAAATTATTTAGCCCGTGATAAACAGCTCTAGTACACATAGCGCAAATGCTTTTAGTTGATTCTATATCCAAAACACTTGTGGGAACTTTTTGTTTCACGTATTCTTCGAGAAAAATAATTCTTCAGAGGGTTATCTTTTTTAGCTTATGGGATAAAATAAAGTCTATTAGCTCGATGAATTTAAAAGTGAAGTCTATAATAATTGTATGTGAAATTCTCGATATAAATTCAGAATTATTGGATTAGATTGTGTTCCTAATCTTGTTTTTGCGCACGGTAACTTGTTGTTCGACTCTTTAAAGTCCCACTTTTTTATAACAATAAGATAGTATTTACTTTAGTTTATGATTTGGTGTTCGTCTTGGAGTCTTTGTCTAAATCGATCTCGTTTTTATCTTTGTGAATATTAACTGATAATAAGGTTATTATGTCTTTCCCATTCTAACGAAATAAGAACTTCAAATTGTATGTAACTGTTATTATATAGATGTTTTATTACTGCAATTAAAGATTCGATGAATAAATAGTAAGGATAGTAGTGATGAGTAAACAGCAAGTTATAGATAGGTATGGATTCTTTGGTAATTATAACTTTATTAAGGAAGGCCGACAGCAGCAAGTAGATGAGGATCGAGTAAAGGATCTAATCTCTTTTGCAGTAGCTGAAAACTTTAGTTTTATATTGATTGATTATAATAAAAAGGTTTTATATGAGTGTTGTTGCGATGAAAACCTAAACTCCAAATTAAGTATCTCTACGAGTTATAAGATGCGAGCAGTACATCACTTATTTATAGATAAAGATGACTGTGGTTTCGATCTGAATGTCTTGCAAAAGTTTAATAGCATGATTTTGGATTACGCTTTTACGGATAAAGATGATAATGACGGGTTTTATTATTTTAGGTTTGCTTTAGAGGGAATCATTACTGATTTGCAAATTGATGTTATTCCTTTTAGCTTTACTTCTGGGAAGCAACTAGCGAAAATGCTTTATGTTATTCGTCCATGTTTTAGGCAGAAAGACTCAAGATTGAATCTTGTTACAAAAACGAATCGATATATTTATGATGAGAAGGAAGGTGGATTTATAACAGCGTGTAGTATTAATATTTCTGATGATGAGGTAGAAATGCTTCGCTTGTCGGGAGAAGGATATACAGAGGCTGAGATAATAGAAAGAATAAGCTTTACTCCATCTGCTTTCAAGAAAGCAAAGATTCTTCTGTTCGAGAAGTTAAGAGTTAACTCTGTTTCAAAAGCTCTGAGAGAGGTATATCGCTTGGGCTTGTTGGATCGGCCATCCAAAGAAAGTATGTCTTTATCTCCAATTCCGGAGCTTTCATTTAAAGACGAGAGAGTTTTCAACTTAATCCGATTTGCTTTTCTCCTTAGTGAGGCCGAGAATACGGCAATTCTTTTAACGGACTCTCAATCGAATGTTATTTACGCTTCGAAGACATTTCTTCATTTGATTAATTATGATGGCGTTGGAGATTTGAATGATATCGGGTCGTTCTTTAGAGAGCATATTTATGAACGAGATCTTTCAACTTTAGATGCCGTAACTAGTTATGCCGCTCAGATTGCAAAGTCTAGCTTTCGCGTGGATAATAATAAACAATATGTTGTTGCTTATAATTTTAGGGTTGTAAAGGAGTTGAACTCTTTGTTATGGCTTAATGCTTTATCGAGACCTGTATTGTTTAATCAAGACGATAATCCCGATGTATATTTAAATATATTCAAACCTGTATCTGCTGTAGGTATCAACCGTTTTTCGATTCGAATACTTGCAAATGGTAATACCTATATTTATTCTGATAGAAAGCGTGCATTTACACTGGAAGATAAGTATCAATTGAAAGAAGTAGAAATTGATATTATTCAGCTCACAGCAGACGGTTGTACAGAGCAGAAGATTATATCTCGATTGAATATAACCATTGGCTTGTTGAAGCATTATAAGAAAAGTATTTTTCATAAAATGAATGTTCATTCGATGAATGAAGTGGTTTATATTGCCTTGGAGTGTGGATTGATACATTGATTTTAAATAAAATGCACCTATAAAAGTTTGTTTTTTAGGTAATGTTTTGAATTCTGGAAAGAGTCTGGAATGTTGTAAGTGTTTGTTTTATATAAAGTTATTTGTTTGTTTGACTTGCTGTTTCTTTTTATACTTTTGAGCAGTTGAACTTTTGAGTCAGTTCTGCATTTGCATAAGTCAAAGGCTGTTTTTTACACCAATATTTGCCTTTATATTTGCAGAGTCATCAACGAAATATATGACAATATAATAGAACAAGATTACAAACCATTATATTTATAATGTTATGAACGCGCAACAATTTCAACAAAAATTAATGAGTCTACAAGGAAACATGATGAGTTTTGCTTTGACTCTTACAGCAAATAGAGATGATGCTGAAGATTTGCTTCAAGACACAACTTTGAAGGCTCTTGATAATCAAGAGAAATTTGTTGATAATGTAAACTTTAAAGGTTGGGTATTGACTATTATGCGCCATACTTTTATTAATAACTATCATAAAGTATTGCGTACACAGACAGTAGTAGATCAGGATATTGATTTATACAATCTAAATGTAACAACAGAAACAGGGTTTGAATCTCCAGATGGTGCATATGCAATGAATGAGATAAATAAAGCAATCAATAATTTGAATGATGAATTAAAGATTCCTTTTTCAATGTTTCTTACTGGTTACAAGTATAATGAGATTGCTGATAAATTAGATTTGCCTTTAGGTACAATCAAAAGTAGAATATTCTTTGCACGAAAAACACTTCAAGGTAAATTGAAAGATTTTAGATAATTAGATATATAAAAAGCGAAAGAGCCCTGCATTTAATGCAAGGCTCTTTCGCTTTTGGTAGCTTAGTATTATTTGTTTACAATTGTACCCTCTTCGTTAATAGTCAGGTTTACTTCTACTCCATGATCATTTTCAAGTTCGAAAAGATATTGAGCAATTGTATTTGGCTGGATTTTATATTTAATTTCATCAATCTTATAATCAGCGTAGTCTGTTTTCTTAAACTCTGTAGCAACAGTATCTGGTAGCTGGTTAAAAGTAATATCCCATTGTGTATATAACCATTGATTGTCTTTATTGAACATGATTTCGATAGATTGCTTATCATTGATAATATCTATTTCAAGATTGTCATAAACTTTTTCAGTATCAATTATTCTTGCATTAGGATAGTTGTTGTGAACGAATGCAGAAATTGCCTCAGGTAATATATTCGGCTCAAGTTTTTGGCTATCTAACTCAGGCTCTTCTTTTATTAATAAACCTGTTTCTGCATAGAATAAGCTCATCTCATTTTTATCAGCTTCATTTTTAACTTCAACAATATATAAGTTATCCATATTAAGACGCTCTTGGATTTTAATATCATCAATTTTCCAAGCTTTATAATTACTCTCATTGAATGAAGATTGGATTGCTTGTGGTAGTTTATCAAACTTTACTTCATATTCAGTCAACAACCATTTACCATCCTTATCATACCATGCTTCTGCATCTTTAACTCCGGGTTTATCAAACTCGACAACATAAGATGAATTTTTCATTTTCCACTCAGTGTCTTTAACTCCTGGATATTGACTATCAAAAGCTGCTTGTACAGCTTTGTTGTCTGTTTTTTTGTCTTTATCTGTGCATGAGAAGCTTCCAAATACAAAGGAGCATGCAATAGCTAATAAGATGTTTTTTGAATTCATAGCTTTAAGTTATTCTTTTAATTTCCAAATATTATACGATAAATGGTGTATGCGAGATTATTGATAAGTAACACGTGTTGGCTGCTATTGTTTTGTTAATTGACATTTATAAATAATTCGGTTGACAATTAAACTGAATAAACGTGTATTGTATTCTTTTGGTTTTAGATGATATTTCTTTAGCCTTTGCTGATATTGATAATGATTAGATTGCATTTCTTTGACATCATTATTAGATAGGGTATTTACTTTTGATCAAATTTTTTGAAATGGTGATTTCAAATTTCCTAAGATTGTATACATTTGAAGGAGCTATAAAAAAGATTTACATTAAATACAACAGATGAAATTATGATACATAGTGCAGAAGGAATTGTATTCATTGGAGCAATTATATTGTTTCTCAGTATTCTTGCAGGTAAGGCTGGTTTTAGATTTGGATTGCCTGCATTATTGCTTTTTTTAGGAGTTGGTATGTTTTTTGGAAGCGATGGTTTAGGGATTCAATTTAATGATTCGAGTACAGCTCAATTTATTGGGATGTTGGCATTAAGTATAATTCTATTCTCTGGAGGTATGGATACTAAGGTCTCAGAAATAAGGCCAGTTGCTGTTCCAGGTATAGTCTTGGCTACGATTGGAGTCTTGATTACAACATTCATTACTGGACTATTTATTTATTGGATATCTTTATCAATAAACTCATATGTGACTTTAACACTACCAGAGTCATTATTATTAGCAGCTGTAATGTCATCAACCGATTCTGCATCCGTATTTTCCATATTACGATCTAAAGGAATATTTTTAAAGGAACAGCTAAGACCAACGTTAGAGCTAGAAAGTGGAAGTAATGATCCTATGGCCTATATGCTCACAATTTTATTAATTGCATATATCCAGCAAGGTGGAATGAATACAGCTGAAGCTATTCTTTCGTTTGTTGTTCAATTAGGAGTAGGTATTGTAGGGGGCTTTTTGTTGGGAAAAGCAACAGTGTGGACGATTAACAAAATTAATATTCAGAATCAGTCTCTCTATCCGTTATTATTATTAGCAGCTGCTTTTTTTACTTTTGCTGCGACAACGTTATGTAAAGGGAATGGTTATTTGGCTGTTTATATTGCTGGTCTTATTGTTGGGAATCATAAAATCATTCATAAAAAGAGCATTAGTACCTTCTTTGATGGTTTTTCTTGGCTTTGGCAGATTGTAATGTTTTTGACATTAGGTCTACTTGTTAATCCGCATGAGTTGCTTCCTGTTGCTGGTATCGGACTTAGTATCGGTGTCTTTATGATAATATTAGCACGTCCAATAAGCGTATTCATATGCTTAATTCCATTTAAAAATTACAGCTTTAAAGGTCGGCTCTACGTCGCTTGGGTTGGACTACGTGGTGCAGTACCAATTATCTTTGCAACTTATCCTTTGATAGCAGGTATCGAGCATGCCAATATGTTTTTTAATATTGTTTTCTTTATAACAATTCTCTCTTTATTGATACAGGGAACCACTGTTTCTTTATTTGCAAACTGGCTTGGGCTAACAGAAGAACCTAAAGAAACAAATCATTTCGGAATAGAATTGCCAGAAGAAATACGATCTGTTATGTCTGAGTTTGAAGTAAGTGCTGATACCATAAGAAAAGGGAATAGGCTTATGGATATTGATATGCCAGAACACTCACTTGTTGTTATGATTAAACGTCAAGGAGTATTCTTTATACCTCGAGGAAATTCGGAATTGATGCTTGGAGATATAATGCTAATTATATCAGACGATAATAATGCAATGGAAGGTGCAAGAAAAGTAATTGAAGCTCACATATAATAATGTAATTATAAGACAGACTTCATGCCTTCTGCTGGATAAACTACTTCATAATTTATCTCGATTAGACCTGAAGTATGACTTTTGTAACTATTCAATTTAAGCTCTCGTTCTTTCGGTGAATTAGGAAATAAAAGTACACCTTTTCCCAAAATAACGGGAGCAATGAATAATGTTATGTCATCAATTAGTTTGTGGTCTAGCATTAAGCTTATAATTTCACCTCCACCAACAAGCCAAATGTCATTCTTTGAATCTTCTTTAACTTGTTTGATGACTTCAATAACATCAGAGTGGATGAATTCAATATTCTCGTCTACTTTCTTTGTATTGATATTGCGTGTAATAATATATGAAAGCTTGTCTTTGTAAGGCCATTCTATTCCGAAACCTATAACCTCTCTATAAGTATTTCCACCCATAATGATAGAGTCGACTGTTTTGTAGAAATCTTCAAAGCCGTAATCATTATGTTCAGAATCGGCTAATTTGTCTAACCACTCTAAACCTCCATCTAGAGACGCAATAAAACCATCAAGTGTGCATGCAATATATAATCGAAGTTTACCCATTAATTTAATTGTATTAATTAGAAATCTAGTCTATACAATTCTAACACACAGTGATATATATTGTTTGTTTTATTCTCCCTGAGATTGTGCAATTTGTCTTATTTTATGATCTATTCTGTTTATTTTGCCAGTGATAAACTCAGGTATATTATACGATTTATTGAACATATCATAATATTGACCTTTTTCTTGAGGAAGAAGGAATGGCTTGCTTGCAACACCATTGCTGTCGATATGTGCAATATATGGACGTGTATATAATCCGTCGATTCGTCTACTACTGAAAACAACCCATCTTCCATTCGAAGACCAAGTGTGATAGCTTTCTGCTTCGTCAGAATTAAGTCTTGAAATATCGATATCTTCTCCTGTAGTCAAATCAATCAGTCTTAGATCTGCGTCTCTATGCCATATAGAGAAGTTTCCATATTTCGATAAAGTATACATCAAAAACCTTCCATCGGGAGACACGCGAGGAAAAGAAACACTCTTTGGTTGAGAGATAGGATTGTAAAGCGTGTCTATTTTATTGGATATATATCCCTTCTGCAAATCAAGATCAACAGCATACAATCCATACCTGATATCCATGATCGAGTCGGGCATAGCTATAGCATTAGCTGCACAAAAGAATAATTTCTTTCCATCAGGAGAAAATGTAGGAAACGTTTCAAAGACTGAATCAGCAGATAGTTTCTCAGAGGTGATCAGTTTATTACTTTTAATGTCTAATATCACAATGTCTGAATATAGATCAAAAACCTCTATTCTATTGCTGTCGTTTGCATGAAAGGTTTGCTTCGTATCATTAACAGAGAAAGCGATATATTCGCCATTCGGATGCCAAGAAGGATATACTAAGCCCTTAATCTTTTCGGTATAATTCGTATTTAGTTTTTTAACGATCCCATCTTTTACAAGAATAGTTCCACCATGCTTAGCGCGCATATGCAAAAGGAATTCATCAGGTTTTCTATTATTTGGTGTATGACAGTTTACACAGTTATGACCAGTGTTTTCATTTTCATATACAACCGTTTCTTTAAAGTCTGATAAATTACGTTGGTAAATACCCATCTTATGCCACAATTCGTAGCCTGGTTCTATTAATCTATATACAAGATATGGGTCAATAGCATCTTTCGAGATATTAATTTTAAATCCATAATGTTCTTCCCACTCACCGTCTTTGGATACAAAAACAGTGATCTTTATTGGTTTTTCACCAGCATTTTCAATTAAATTACTCCATTTTTGAGGAGCAATCATAATTTCACGGTCTATACCCATTACTTCCAATTTCACCTCTTTCGCTTGAAATACGGCTTTAACTTTACTAGACTCACTGTTAACTTTAAAGTTGAGCGGAGCAATAGTAGCAGGTATTGTAACATCTGCATAGTCGGGAAAGATCGGGGTTGTCCCAGTTGATAAGGATGGTTTATATTCGTTTCCTCCACAAGCAATGAATAGAAACAAACTAAAGAATCCAATAATCTTATATATATAATTCATTCTAAATGTGCTTATTTAAACTGATAGTAAAACCAGTAAGTGTTTCCAAATTGATTTTGCATAATATCCTTTAAGTTTGTTGCTTGTGCATGTTGCTCTAGCGTCGTATTATAAGCCTTAAATAAATCAATGGAAGATGTTGAAATATCATATTGCTTTAATATATCGGGATTTTGTTGAGCATAAGCAATAACCACTTGTTCATACATAGGACGTAATTTGGTTTTCTCTCCAATCGCCTCTTTTTTACGACTCCTTCCTTTTGTTTGCAGTTTAGCTCCCGGGTGTATTTTCTGTAACTCCTCGATAAAGCCATGTATATTTTTGTTGAGCATCAGTGATGCAAACAAGTATTGTTCTGCAGGTTTATTGTCTTTGTTAGCGTTGATGATATATATAAGATCACGATCTAAAGTCTCCGCTGCTGTGAAATGCGGGGTACATTTTAGATCTTTACGTTTAGCTGCATATACCGGAATTGACTCAATTGAATCAGGTTTGTATATAAGCTCTCTTTTCTCTTTAGCCCAATCACTATACATAAATGACTGTTCTAGGTATGATATATATTTTTCTGCTATTTTATAATCTCCATAAATAATATTAGTTTCCACCAATCGTTTCAAAGATCTTGGATTTCCATTATATGGAGAACATACATTACTCTCAAATGCAAACCTTCGAGCCAAAGCAATATTGCCTACATTATAATAAATATCGCTCAGTATTGAAGAAATTGACTGAGTATTGTTCCATCGCACACATAATCCGGCAGCGCCTTTTTGATTGTAATTAAACATCGAATCAACTAATATTTCCTCTTGAGCTAAAGCCATATTGAGATAGTTTAGGTAAAGCAGATTATTAATCTTTTGATTGTCGAAGCAATCGATGATCTTTTGCCATTCCTCGTTTCTGGCATAGAAATCTAATTCTTTAAAGAGATATGATTTACGATCATCGTATTGTTTGAGTGCAAAAAATACGATGAAAAAGATACATACTATTTGAGTCGTAAATTGGATGTATTCATGTTTGAAGAGTCGGCGAAGCAATATCGCTAAATACTTGTTTGTAAGCAATCCTATGATAAGTAACACCCAAGGCGCATAAATAATGGCATTCGGCATTAAATCAGGATAATAGTATCGTGCAGGTGTATAAGTTAGTCTAGAGAGAATAACATATCCTTCGGACTGATAGTAGCCATAACCAATAATTGAAGCTATCAGTGGTATAAGTGGAAGCCCGTATCGAATACCATAACGCTTTAGGTCAAGAATTAAAGCACAAATGACAAATAAAATATTGATAGGTTGAGCTGTCCAGTACAATATAGCAGCAAATGCTAGATTCGAAAAAAGTCGATGATTAAATTTGTGTATACCGGAATATATAAAGAGTAAGACGCTTAAAAGCAAGAAACTAATTGTGCCCGAAAATAGATAATTAAAATCGAGTTGGCATATTAGAAGAGCTGCAACTATAAGCACCTCAAAAAAGAATTGATTCGAGGTCTTACGAGCATAACTTTTAAATATAAAGTGCAATAAGAAAGCAGTAAAAGCAAGAATAGATGCACTAATCAAACTCCCCATGTAGGGTATTGCGAAGAATTGCAAACAGTAATGAGACAAATAGATTGAAAGCCCTCCGGCTGTTTTGAGGGCATTCAGTAAATGTTCTTTTCCGTAAAGGAAAAGTTGTTGCTGTTCGATATAATATAATTGGAACTTGTATCCTATTTGTAATATGGCAAATAGTACAGAAAACAAAACTCCAAATCCGAAAAGGGCTTTTTTGAACATATTGCTTAAGTGGAACCTTGAAGGTTGAGTTATATCTACTACGCTTTATTGTTGACGTAGGTTCTTATTTTTTCCATGTACTCTTTTGCAGCTTGTTCGTCAGATGCAGCAGGAGCCCATGCGGCAAAGTTGTCAGGAGATAGAGGAGCAAAAGGTCCTGGTTTTACTTCATACATAGCAGTACCACTTTCAAGTACTAATAATGAATGCCAAGTGCCAGGTTCGATTTCCATTCCATAATTTCCGGTTGACGGATCTAAGATAATACATTCTAAAATGTTGCCGTTGTCATCAAACGTTAAAGATGCTGCTTTCCCTCTTAGGATGATAGCAATTTCTGGTTTGTCTGGATTTAAATGTCGGTGAGGAGGCACATAACTGTCAGGTTCTATCACATTGATTAGTCTGTTAATCGGATCATCAAGTGTTTCATGGAAATTATGATTCATGCGCTTTCTGCTGCTCTCTTTTGCTTTTTCTGTGATACAGTCTAGCAATTCATTGTTTATGAGTTTCATTTCAATTCTGTTTGATTCTAAAGATAAAAGGGTTTCTTGTGAACGAAGATAAATAAAAACCTTCTGTTTTAACAAATTTCGAATATTTTATTTTTCTTTGTCTACTACTAATTTAAGAATAATTTTAAAATAATGAAAAACACAACAACCTATAAGCGATTAGAATCATTAGACGTATTAAGAGGAATTGATTTGTTTTTTCTCGTGTTTTTACAGCCCGTAATAGCGCCTTTAGTACGTTGCATTGATAACCAAACATTGAACTCGCTTTACTTTTCCATATTTACACACGTCAGTTGGATTGGCTTTCACCCTTGGGATTTAATTATGCCTCTCTTTATGTTTATGGCAGGAGCATCAATGCCGTTTGCATTTTCGGGCTATCACAAAGGTCAAGTATCTACTTCTCATATGTTGAAACGAATCATAAAGCGGGTTGCATTATTGTGGCTTTTTGGAGCCTTGGTGCAAGGAAATCTTTTAGATCTTGATCTACATTCGCTGCGTTTGTTTAGCAATACGCTGCAAGCAATTGCTGTCGGATACTTTTTTGCAGCACTGTTGTTGATGTTTTGCAAACTAAAAACACAAGTGATCATAACGATATCATTGCTTTTTATCTATAGTATTGTCATGCAAATAGGAGGCGACTTCTCTGCTGAAAATAACTTTGCCGAGCAGGTTGATCAATTCGTATTAGGACGTTTTCGAGACGGCGTTTCATGGGATGAAGCGGGAGACTGGCATTTTGCATCCTATTATAGGTATACTTGGATATTTAGCAGTCTGAATTTTATTGTAACGGTTATGTTAGGTGTTTTTAGCGGACTCATTGTAAAACAGAAAACCTCTGACGAAAAAAAGCTACAGCTGTTAGGCGGAGTCGGAATAGTAATGTTGGTTTCTGCATTTGCATTGTCATTCATAGAGCCTATTATTAAACAACTATGGACAAGTTCGATGACACTTTATGCCGGAGGTTGGTCTTTTCTTCTGATCGCCTTATTTTATTGGCTTATCGACGTAAAGCAATATACGAAAGGTTTTATGTGGCTAAAGTTTTATGGAATGAATTCTATTCTTGCATACATGATGTATCAGCTTTTGGATGTTACCTATCCTGTAACTTATTGGCTGCACGGACTGGCACAGTTTACCGGATGTTATCAAAACTTTATAATAGAACTCGGGAAAGCTCTTTTGGTACTTCTTATATTACGTTTCTGCTATAAACACAATGTATTTCTCAAGGTTTAACTTTATTGTATACGAGTGATTTGTACAAATGAGTCTAAAATGTAAACAAATGAGATTCTCTTGTAACTATTCGAATGGCTATGTTTGCTCAATAATAAACAAATGCTTATCCTTAAATAAATTTGAGAATGAAACTTAACTTATTTTTCCTATCCGGATTGCTTGCCTGTAGTGCGGCAACAGGTCAGAATATAGAAAAGCTTTCCTCCATGGATCTAGGACTTATTTACCAGCAATATGGCTCTGCGCAAAAAGGTAAAAGTACGAATGCAAAAGAGATTCAGTTAAACAACCAAGTTTGTGAAAATGCAATCGGATTACATGCTCCTGCGGTGGCAAAGCTAAATCTAAATGGAAACGCCTCGCGTTTTACAACGAAGCTTCGAATCGAATCAAGTGCATATCCTTTAGAAGATCTGGTAAAGATTCCTTTG
Source organism: Tannerellaceae bacterium (assembly GCA_051656605.1). GTDB lineage: Bacteria > Bacteroidota > Bacteroidia > Bacteroidales > CAMTPD01 > UBA12018. Next base: position 80,375 of record JBOGCF010000019.1, read on the forward strand.
ACAGATGGCACGATGATGTTGTATCTGCAACGCAACGATACAAAAGAGTTTGCAGGAGTGTGTGGTAAAAATGGAACTGTAGATAAGGGTTCGGCTATTATACGCATTATCGGAGATGGTAAAGTTTTGTATGAAAGCAAAGCGTTAACAGCATCAAACGGGATTGTTGAAATTGACATTCCCGTACAAGGAGTTCAGGTTTTAGAATTGATTGCAGACGAAGGAAAAGATGGTCCTAGTGGAGACTTCGTGACATTAATTGATCCTGTGATAAACTATAATGAGATCAAGCCGGTGCTCGTTCCTTCCGATTTTAATGTTGCTATAGCGGAGCTTCCCCAAGCTAAGGACGTGATGAAGAAAGCTTCTTCTCTTCCAAAAGTTTCGTTACCGATTGAGCAAACAAGCTACGACTGGTTGCTCAATAGTGACCACGCAAAAGCAAACGTATACAGTGCGAATAATGGAAAAGACATCGTTTTAAGCAACGGCCTTATAAGCCGCGTATTTAGAATAACTCCCAATCTTGCAACCATAGACCTATTGAACCACATGGACAATCAAAGTTTGATTCGTGCCGTGTCTAATGAAGGGGTTTTGAAAATAGACGGCAAGGTTTATCCATTGGGAGGACTAAAAGGACAAAAAGAGTATGGCTACACAAGATACAATTGGGTGGATGATATGACAGTCGATCCGCAAAGTTTCAGAGTAGTCGACTTCAAAGTGCAAGACTTTACTCCTCAGATGAAGTGGAAAAATACGCGTTGGGCGTTAGAGAAACAAGCGAAAACAACAGGAAAAGAACTCATCTTTACACTTCAAGGTCCTAACGAATTGAGCGGTATAAAAGTAAACCTTCACTATGTACTCTATGACGGACTCCCATGTATCAACAAATGGTTTGAGATAATCAATACGACGCCTTTGTCTGTCAATCTCGATGAATTCAAACTAGAGCAATTGGCAATGGCCGAGCCAGAGTCGCCGGTCGAACTAAAAAATCCCGACCATTTCAGAAAACCAAACATACATGTAGAGAGCGACTGGGCTTTCTTAGGATTTATCGAAAAGTCGGCCGAACGTACCGAATATTGGGAAAAAGATCCGCGCTATACATCTCAATGCAACTATCCCCTAATCACACCATGCTTACTCGAGGTGAAGCTACCAATGGGACCCGATGTAAAGATCGAGCCTCAGGGACGTTTCGAATCGTTCAAGAATTGGATCATGCCATTTGATAGCGACGATCGTGAGCGCAAAGGCTTGTTTGTACGACGAATGCAACGCAAAATAGCACCGTGGGTAACGCAGAATCCGATCTTTATGCACTGCACATCATCAGACGACAACGTAGTGAAGGAGGCAATCGATCAATGCGCCGAGGTGGGATACGAAATGGTAATCCTTAGTTTTGGCTCAGGTCTTAACATGGAAGACGAATCGGATGCAAACATTCGTAAGTTCAAAGCCCTTGTTGATTATGCAAAGTCAAAAGGAATTGAATTAGGAGGATATTCCCTGTTGTCGAGTCGTTGGATTAGCGACGATGTAGACGTAATCAATCCCGAAACAGGCAAGCGAGGAGGAATGATCTTTGGTAGTTCGCCGTGTCTTTGCTCCGATTGGGGAGTAGATTATTTCCGCAAAGTAAAAACCTTCTTTGAAAAAACCGGAATGACCGTGTTCGAAAACGACGGTTCATACCCCGGAAATGTTTGCGCCTCTACCACACATACTCATCACAACGGTTTGTATGATTCGCAATGGAAACAACGTCAGCGTATCGCCGAGCTATATCAGTGGATGTGCGAAAACGGTATTTATACCAATATTCCCGACTATGGTTATATGTTGAACGGCGGAACCAAAGTTGGCATTGGTTATCGCGAGGTAAACTGGTCGTTGCCAAGAGAGCGTCAGCTTGTATTGGGGCGACAAGTAATGTACGACGGACTTTGGGAGCGCATGCCGGGAATGTGCTGGACGTTTGTACCGTTGGTGCAATATCACGGCGGAGGAGCAGAGGCTACACTCGAACCATTGAAAGACCACCTTGTAGACTACAAAGCGCATATGATGCAAAACTACGGAACCGGAGTGCAGGCATGTTATCGCGGTTTCCGCTTGTACGATTCGCCGGAAACGAAAGCTACCGTAAAAGAGGTGGTAGACTGGTACAAAAAATACAGAAACATTCTCAATAGTGAAGTGATACACTTGCGTCGTCCCGATGGAAACGATTGGGATGGCATCATGCATGTGAATCCAACCTTGAATGAGAAGGCGATGATCATGTTGTATAACCCCACCGACAAGCCTATTAGTAGAGCAATCAGAATCCCGCTCTACTATACCGGACTTACACAATATGCTTCGTTGACTCTTGACGACGGAACAAAGAAAAAGCTTAGTCTTGATCGAGAGTACAATGCAACATGTCAATTTGAAATACCGGCCCGCGGATACATTTGGGCTGTGATTGAGTAATAATTATCACAATAAAGAAGGGCAATAGGCGTAATGCTTATTGCCCTTCTTTGTACTAGTTAAGCTTAGACACGTACGTGTCTAAGATGTGTACACGTACGTGACGCATTCTTGTCATATACCTGTCTAAGTTGTGTACAGGTACGTGTCTAAGCTTAATGTTCGTATATATCGCGGTTAATCTAAGCAGTGTTTAAGGTTGAGATATGCGTGGTTTTTAAATATTGGTCATAATTGTGATGCTATAAGAAGATAATCCTATAAAATAGGAAAACTGCAACTCGTTTCGTCTTGTGGTAAGCTCTATTTTTGCAGTATTAAAGAGTAAATAAAAACACTAATTATATGGTAAAACAAGTATTTCTAGCAGCAAGTCTTATTATGGCGTGTGCTTGTGGCAAACAAAAAGAAGCAAATCCGAATAAAGTGCTAGCGCAAACAATATTGTCCGATACTTTATTGACAAAAGTAGACTCAATGGCGCACGAAGTTGTTAAAGGTGGATTCAATGCCGGCGACGGGTATGGTGAGGTTTGGATACGAGATTACAATACATTCATCGAGCTTGCGATGGAAGTAATGCCCGACTCCTTGATTCAACAAAACTTGCTTACCTTCTTTCACCTACAAGGAAAAACCGGAGATATCGTGGATGGCTTTGTCGATCGCAGATCGATATCGAAGGATGCAGCCGAATATTATTATAGAGTTTCAGAATCGGATCCTCGATTTGCAGCACACAAGAATACGGTGGAGACCGACCACGAAGCTTCGTTGGTGCAAGCTGTATATAAATATGTAACGAAAAGTGGAAATACCGATTTCTTAAATACCGAAGTGGCAGGTAAGACTGTTGCCGAACGCCTCGAATGGTCGTTGGAGTATCTTCAAAATGAAAAGATGAACGATCAGTATGGTTTGCTTATTGGTGCTACTACGGCCGACTGGGGTGATGTGCAGCCCGAGCATCCATGGGGTGTAGAGATCGATGAGAATACTCATTATGCCATCGATATTTATGACAACGCTATGTATGTGATTGCCATCAATGACTTCTTGGCGTTAAACAATGACCCCGAGAAAGAGGCTAGATGGACAAAAATAAAAGATGACGTTGCTGCAAATGTAAGAAAGCATTTGTGGGATGATACGAACAAGAAATATATTCCACATATCTATTTAGATGGTTCTCCGTTCCCGGCAGACTTCGACGAAAACCAAATTTATTATCATGGAGGTACGGCTGTTGCTATCGAAGCGGGCTTGTTGACTCCCGATGAAATTACTCTTTCCAATGCGAAGATGCTTGAGAATATGAAGGCGGCAAATGCCCAAACTATTGGTCTTACTATGTATCCTACCTACCCCGACGGCTTCTTCCAAAACAAAGGAATGCATGCATATGGCTACCAAAATGGTGGAGACTGGACGTGGTTTGGAGGGCGCATGATTCAGGCACTTATCGAGAATGGTTTTGTGCAAGAGGCTTACGACGAAGTAAACCCAATGATGCAGCGTATTATTGATAACAACGGTTTTTACGAATGGTACACTCCTGCTGGCGAGCCGAAAGGTTCCGGAACTTTCCGTGGTGAGGCCGGAGTTTTGTATAAAAGCATTGTTATGCTCAAGGAGTGGGCAAATAACCAACTGAACGAAAAGTGATGAAAAATCTATCTACAGCAATTGGTCGGCTTGCTTTTGCAACGATTTTGTTTTTCTCAGCAGATGCCACTGCACAAAGTGAGAAAGATTTTACACAATACGTAGATCCGCTTATCGGGACAGCACATTGTAGATGGTTTCATATTGCACCGGGGGCCTATCCATTTGGTATGGCCAAGCCCGGGCCGGCTACGAACTCTCATATTGGCAACAAGTCGGGGTGGGAGGCTACCGGATATGACTACCGCGAAATGTCTATAGAAGGTTTTCCTAACTTCCATGAATTCCAAGTGGGGGGAGTTGTTTTGATGCCGACAAATGGTGTGTTGAAAACAATTCCGGGAAGCCTCGAGAATCCGGACGAAGGTTATCGTTCTCGCTTTGATAGGTCTGACGAATATGCTACTGCCGGCTATTATTCTGTTCTTCTGAAGGATTATAATATAAAGGCGGAAATGACAGCTACTCCTCGTGTTGCCTTTCATCGCTATACATTTCCGCAAGGAAACGATTCGCGCATCTTGTTTGATATTGGAAACAGACAGGGCGAGAGTGGGGCAGTATCTGATGCGTCGATTTCGTTGAACGAGGATGGTACAATTGAAGGTTATGTTATCACACATCCTGAGTATGTGAAGAAATATCAGAACGGAGCTGATGTAAAACTTTACTTTTATGCAGAAGTTGATAAAAAACCTGTCGGTTTTGGAGTTTTTAAAGGAGAGACAACTTATAAAGATCAACGTTCTATCGAAGGTGTAGGCTCGGGTTTGTATCTCAACTTTGCAACAAAGGAGAATGAATCTGTTAGTGTGAAGATGGGATTGTCGTATACTTCAATCGAAAATGCAAAAAATAACTTGAAGACTGAGGCTTCGGACATGGACTTTGATATGGCTCGTGCAAACTCGAAGCAGGTTTGGAATGAGTATTTGGGTCGTATTGATGTTGAAACTTCGAACAAAACTGATAAAATAAAGTTCTATACCGGGCTTTATCACGCACTAAAAGGGAGGGGACTTGCGAGCGATGTTTCGGGTAACTATCCGGCTCACGACGGATCAGTAGGTCAAATCCCTTTGAAAAATGGTAAACCTATCCACAATCATTATAATACTGATGCGGTGTGGGGTGCTTTCTGGAATCTTACTCAGCTTTGGAGTTTAGCATATCCGGAGTATTTGTCTGATTTTGTAAGTAGTCAGTTGCTCGTATACAAAGATGCTGGTTGGTTGGGCGACGGTATTGCCTGTAGTAAATATGTTTCAGGTGTGGGTACTAACTTCATCGGCTTGCTTATGTCTGGAGCATATGCATGTGGTATTCGCGATTTTGATGTGAATCTTGCTTACGAGGCTGCTCGCAAGAATGAGTTGGAAGGTGTAAACAGGCCTTTGGGCGCGGGGAAAATTGATACAGATCGCTTCGTAAAACAAGGTTATGTAGATCATCAAGAGAACGGCGATGGGCCGGATGAAGCATTTATGTTCTCTGCCTCGCATACACTTGAGTACTCTTTTAGTGCATGGGCTGTAGGTCAATGGGCCGAGATGCTAGGCAAAAAGAAGGATGCAAAGCAACTAAGTTGGCTATCGAAAGGATGGGAGCGAATATTTGATTCTTCTTCTTTTTTTATGCGTCCTAAAGATGCTAATGGGAATTTCATTGCCGACTTTAATCCGATGCAAGTATGGCGCGGATTTCAGGAAGGTAATGCTTGGCAGTATACTTTCTATGTTCCGCATACTCCCGATCAATTGATTAACAAGGTAGGGGAGAAGCGCTTTGTTAGTAGATTAGATAGTATTTTTACTGTATCTGAATCATTGATTTTTAGTGGTGGGCAAACGATTGATGCTTTCGCCGGTCTTGAAACGTTATATAATCATGGTAATCAGCCGTGCTTGCATATTCCATGGTTGTTTAACTATACTTCGAGTCCGAAGCTTACTCAAAAATGGGTTCGCTCTATCTTGAATAGTTTTTATGGAACAGATGGTGTGCACGGATATGGCTATGGACAGGATGAAGATCAAGGGCAACTTGGAGCTTGGTATGTTATTTCTTCTATCGGATTATTCGATGTAAAAGGGCTTACTGGTAAGGATCCGATGATGAGCGTGGGAAGTCCACTGTTTGATAAAGTGACGATTCGCTTGAATCCGAAGTACTATTCAGGTGAAATATTTGAAATTGTAGCAAAAGGAAACTCGAGTGATACTCCGTATATACAGCAAATGTTATTGAATGGTGATAAGCTAAAGAAGCCGTTCGTGTTGTTTAAAGATATTGTAAAAGGTGGAAAGTTAGAACTCGAAATGGGGTCTATGAATTAACATAAAGTATTTACTTTCTGGTAGTCAAATAGTCGTTTCCTTTTTTGAAAGGGGAGCGGCTATTTTTGTATTGTGACAATCTATTAATAAAATGAATAGATTGTGTATTTATAGTGGGTTTCATAACAAAATATGGTTTCTGGTGTTATATATGTAAATTGTAATTTTGTTCTTAATAACAATCCATTCGCGAGAATCGATTGTTGTGATTTTAAATTTACTCTCGAAGATTGCTTATTGTTCTATCGGTGTAAAATAATTTCATCATTAAAGTTTCATGGTATTACTTTTATATTCTTTCTTTAAGTTCTTCAGGCAAAGAAAGGTATATTTGTAGCGTTAAAATGATTTTAAATATATACAGTCCATGAAACACAAAATCCTATTATTATCTTTTTTATTATGTTGTGCGATTTCTGCATTTGCCCAAACAAAAGTTGCTTGTGTGGGGAATAGTATTACTTATGGAGCTACAATCCAAAACCGGGAGAATAATAGCTATCCCGCTCAATTGCAGGCTATGCTTGGTAGTGCATATGATGTGCAGAACTTTGGTAGAAGCGGGGCTACGTTGCTTCGAAAAGGAGATATTCCATACGTTGAAACCAACGAATATGCTGCAGCTATTGCATATAATCCTGATGTCGTTTTTATCAAGTTGGGAACTAATGATAGTAAACTTAGAAACAGGGATAAACTGAATGACTTTGTTTCAGATTATAATTATTTGATTTCTTCTTTCAAAAAAAGTAACCCAAACGTTCGAGTTATACTTCTTAGTCCGATGAGGGTTTTTACTCAGCCTGATACCGTTAATATTACAGCTTCGGTTATAGAGAATCAAATAACTCCAATGGTAGAAAGAGTTGCCTTTGACAATAAAATAGAAATAGTTCATTTAGATAGATTGATTACGGAGCAACAAGCTTATTTAATTCCGGACAAGGTGCATCCTACCTCTATTGGTGCCGGCATGCTCGCTGCTCGTTTGTATGAATATCTGCAAACAGATGCTTCAATGTCAAAGAATGAAGAGTTTGCTGTGACACATACAGGCATTGATAATTTTCATGGTTTCGAGTGTGTTAATTTTGAAATGAATGGTGTTGCGTGTAAAATTGCCAAACCAAAACAAGTACGAGCTGGTAAACCTTGGGTATGGAGAGCGCGGTTTTGGGGACATGAACCACAAACTGATATTGCTTTGCTCGAGCGTGGTTTTCATATAGCTTATTGTGATGTTGCAGATTTGTTTGGAGCTCCTATTGCTGTGAAACGATGGAATCAATTTTATGCATTGATGCGAGAAAGAGGTTTTTCTTCTCGTCCGGCTTTAGAAGGGATGAGTAGAGGTGGATTGATCGTTTATAATTGGGCTGCTCAAAATCCCGATAAGGTAGCATGTGTATATGCTGATGCTCCGGTATTAGATCTAAAATCATGGCCATTGAATAGAAAGGATGAGGAATTAAATAAGTCTTTGTTTAAAGCTTATGGTTTTAACTCGATAGCAGAGGTGGAGGCTTTTAAAGGAAATCCGGTTGATTTATGCAAAACACTAGCATCTGCAGGTTTTCCAATGTTGCATGTTTGTGGAGAGGTCGATGATGTTGTTCCTGTTTCAGAGAATACGAATGTTTTCGAAAAGAGAATTAAAGATAACAATGGGAATATTCGTGTAATCAGAAAGGCTGATGTAAATCATCACCCTCACTCATTGGATAATCCGACCGAGATAGTACGATTTATAACAGAGGCAACAAATACAGCATTTACAATTACCGATAAATCGGTTCCCGGGAATGAATTTAGATCTGCTGCTGGATGGACCGAAGGCGCAGACTGGTATGCAAATCACAAAGAAATAAGTTCTGTTTTGGCAAGCGAGCAGGTTGATTTGTTGCTCGTTGGAAATTCGATTACACAGGGATTTGGAGGTGATCGATCAATAGTTACATATAAACCCGGAAAGAAACACTTAGATGCCGTGCTGCAAAACAAGAAATGGCAGGCAGCGGGGATCTCTGGTGATAAATCTCAGAATATTATTTATCGTCTAGAAAATGGTAACTATAATGCTGCAAGTCCTAAAGTTGTGACATTGACAATTGGGATTAATAATTTGACTAGTGGAAATTCTCCTAAAGAAACATTTATAGGTATAAAGAAGTGTATTGAAACTGCACAGCGGGTTTTACCAAATTCGAAAATAGTTGTATTTGGAGTACTACCTGCAGGAAAAGAAAAAAACGCTGACTTACGAATAAAGATTGATGAGGTAAATAAAATGCTGTCAGATTATACGAGTGAGAATAAGGAATTTCAATATATGAATCTTGATGATGTTTTTGTAGATTCGGGAGGTAGACTAAAAACATCTTTATATGCGCCAGACAATCTTCACCTTAGTGGTAATGGATATGCTGCATGGAGTAAGATTATTGCATCTCTTATGGATTAGATATTTATTTGTTAGTATTCCTTTTTATATAAAATACAGAGCCTAATGCTAGAATGTTGAATAGTGCATTTTAGTATTAGGCTTTTTGTTTTGGTGTATGTGAATATTTGTTTAGACTGTGTTGTTATTTGTTTTATTTGATAAATAGTATGCTTTATTTTCTATACGACTAATCTAGTTTGCAATTTATAAGAGATTTTAAAGTCATGGTGCTTTATTAGAGCAAACTTTTGAATTTTAGTGCTGTTATATCTGTGACAAAACAATTCAAGTAATAATAAACAGCAACTTGTTAATTTAAATTTGTAGTATATGAAAAAGTTAATTCCTTTTCTTTTCGCGATCGTTTTATTTGCATCGTGCGAAAAAGATCCAGATCTTGACAAAGTTCAAAATCAATTTGCAGTGTATACACAGTATGATACTAAAGCAAACTTTGCTACAGCTAAAACATACTTTATACCTGATAGTGTTCTTCTGATCACCAGCTCCGAAAAGCCAACCTATTGGACCGGGACTCAAGCTTCAGATATTATTAATGCGTATGTTACTAACATGAATGCAAAAGGATATACAAAAGTATCTAATAAAGCTGATGCAGATCTAGGTTTACAAGTTAGTTACGTTGAAAGTACTAACTACTTTGTAGATAATAATTATTGGTGGAATGATTATCCTGGATATTGGGGACCTGGGTATTGGTGGCCTGGTTATACTGGTGGATGGTATTATCCTTATCAAACTGTTTATAGTTATACAACAGGTTCTATTTTATCTGAAATTGTTGATTTGAGAACGGTATCTGCAACCGCAAGCTCAAGCAGTGATAAGCTTACTGTTATTTGGAATGCTTATATGACAGGTTTATTGACAGGTAGTAATCAAGTTAATATGAATCGTGCCGTTGAAGCGATTAATCAATCATTCATTCAATCACCATACATCAAATCAACAGTTAAGTAATAGGCGTTTTTTATAAATACGATAATACTATAAATAGATAGAACTATGAAAACTATAAATAATCTCAAACTAAAATTAATTGCACTCTTTGCAGTTTGTTTATTGATTCCTTCTATGGGATATGCTCAAGATAAGATTTATTACGCAAATGGAGATTGGCAATTTAATGTGCCTATTCATAATGGTTTTGCTAATAAAGCGAGTGGTTGGGGGATGAATTTTGAAGGTGGATATTATGTAACTCCTAATATTGGGGTCGGTCTGTTTTTAGCATATAGCACAAATCATAAATATATTCCGACCGAAACATTTACAACTGGAAGTTCAGCGCTTACAACTAATCAACAACATTCACTATTTCAATTACCTTTTGGGGTTGGTGTGCGATATCGAGTTGCGAATGAGGGTATGTTTGAGCCATATATTGGTTTGAAATTAGGGGCCAATTATGCTCAAATGTCATCCTACTTTTCAACATATAAGGTTTATGATCGTAACTGGGGATTTTATATGTCACCAGAGGTTGGTACAAATATCTGGTTTACGCCTAATAAGACCGTAGGTTTGAATGTAGCAATGTATTATAGCTTTGCAACAAATAAAGGAACTGTGATGGCTTCTGATATTAATAACTTAAACAACTTCGGTTTTAGAGTTGGTTTAGCATTCTAAGCTATCTATACATAAAAATAAAAGCGGATCAGAAATTTCTGATCCGCTTTTATTTTTATAGTTCACTATTTCGAATTAGAATCAGCATATCCTGAAATTCTTTTATTTTATCAGGATGTTGATCTGCTATATTGATGTTTTCTCCTTTGTCATTTTTGATATTATATAATTGAGGCGTTTTTAGATTCCCAGACTCAATATTTACTCCCCAAGGAATAATAGCCGGACCATTATTTGGTTCTATATATTTCCAGTCTCCTTTGATCACTGAAAGGGTTAGGTTTGAGGCTTGCTCTACGACAAAATCACGATTTTTATCGTTTATACCTAATATGGTTTCTATTTCGTTTCTACTATCAGGGGCTGCATTTTCTGGTAGTTCAAAATCAAGAAGAGTTGCTAGTGAAGCAAACCAGTCAATTTGTGATGTTAGAGCATCTGTAGTTTTGGGAGTTACTGTTTCTGGCCAACAGACAATAAAAGGTACTCGAGTTCCAGCTTCAAAGGCGCTATATTTACCACCACGAAATGCACCACTAGGTTTATGTTCTCCTAATAATTCGACAGCATTGTCTTGATAGCCATCATCAACAACTGGACCATTATCACTCGAAAGAAGTATGATTGTGTTTTTCTCGATTCCAAGTTCTTTTAGTTTTTTCATAACTTCGCCTACTGTCCAATCAAATTCAAGCAAAGCATCACCTCTAGGTCCTAGTCCTGATTTGCCGGTAAAACGAGGATGTGGTACACGTGGTACATGGATATCATTTGTTGCTAGGTATAAAAAGAATGGATTTTCTTTGTTGGTTTCAATAAAATTGAGAGCTTTTGTTGTAATGCTGTCTGCAATATTTTCGTCTGTCCAAAGAGCAGATTTTCCTCCTTTCATATAGCCAATTCTTGAAATGCCATTGACAATAGACATGTCATGTCCATGACTCGGCTTTTGTTTATAAAGTAACTCTGGGTTTTCTTTTCCTGTCGGTTCGCCTACAAAGTTCTCTTTATAACTTACATAGATTGGATCATTAGGGTCAAGGTTTACCACTTTCTCATTTTCTACCCAAACACAAGGGACTCTGTCTCCGGTAGCAGCCATAATGTAAGAATATTCAAAACCAATATCACTTGGTCCCATGTCTAACTTTGAATTCCAATCTTGCTCTGCTGTTTTATTCCCTAGGCCTAAGTGCCATTTGCCAACTACACCTGTTTTATAGCCAGATTCTTTAAACATGTCTGCAATAGTAAATCTATCAGGTCGAATAATCATTCCTGCATTGCCTGCAGCAACTCCGGTTCCTTCTTTTCTCCATGCGTATTCTCCTGTGAGCATTGCATAGCGAGATGGAGTACTTGTTGCAGCTGTTGCATGAGCATTTGTAAATAAAATACCGGCTTGTGCAAGTTTTTCTACATTTGGCGTTGGTACTTTGCCATATCCGTAGCAACTTAGATCTCCATAACCAATATCATCGGCATAGATGAAAATGACATTAGGTTGATTCGATTGATTATTTACGTCTTGAGACTTAGTAGAACAAGACGATAAAGACAGTAGTGCTGTGGTAGTAGCTAAAAGAGGTTGTGTTATTTGTTTATTCATGGGGTGATTATTTTGTTTTTACTGGACAAAAATACATATTTGAATTCTTATTAATAAGATTATTTGATTTAAATTATAAATTAACTATTCGAGGGTGTATCTAAGATTGTTAATGTTTTGGTTTTATGTAAACAATAAGCTTGGAATAGGGTAATTTCTTTATTGATGTGTTAAATATTAGTATATTAGATATTTGTGTTTGGTTTCTATATGTTTGTCTATATTGCAGATATCTCGACTATTCTGGTGTTTTTATGTCTCGTAATGAAAAAGTTGACAGTAAGAAGATACATTAGTATAAGACTTGGATTAATGAAGTGAGTTTGTCTTTGATTTATTCACGAGGAAAAGATTGAAATTTTATGAACTATCTTAATAAGGGTGAAATGATTAAATAAGTTACGTTCAGAGTACTCATTAACTAAAATGAGAACATTGTGCGGATTGTTTGGAAAAAGCCGATAAGTTTTATCAGAATAACGGAAGTTATTGTCTAGAGAAGTCAGCTGAACAAATAGTTCTGGAGGAAGTAAAAAACAACACAGAACAATCTCCACGAGTAGGTCGTTAGAAGCTTCACTTCAAGATAAATTTGCAGACTTGGAAATTATGGAAAGAGATTCAATTTTCGATTTCTTGCGAACAAATAGATATGCATTTCGGGAGAGAAAGACAAAAAAGACAACCAATTTTAATGATCATAATCGTAAAGTCGGGAACTTAATTAGAGTTTTTAAACCGACGGCACCAATCAGCTAATGGTAAGTAATATTACATATTGTTGACACTAACGATGGGGCTTTTTACCTGTCAATTAAAACCGATGCTTATTCTCATAAAATAGTCAGATTGTGTCTAGGGGAAATTATCGAGACGAAATATCCAATTCTGGCATAAGAACAAGTAATTAGAGGATCAACGAATGTAAAGCGGCATGGATTGATTCATTATTCACATCGGGGTGTACAATATAGTGCCCATAAATATGCTGGTATTTTTCAAGAAAACAATATAGCAATAAGCATGACATAGAATAGTGATCCTCTCGAAGATGAAATAGCCGTGCGTGTAAACGGAATCTAGTAGTCTGGGAGGCTATATCATACCACATTGAAAGGTCTTGATGGTGTTAATAAGCAAAATAAGAACAGTCATTGAGTTCTATAATAAAGAAAGAACTTACTTAAGTATTGATATGCCTACTCATGATCAATTTCATATAAAGAAAGGGGAGTTAAAAGCAGTGCTGACAGGATTCTTGTTTACAAAACAGATCCGAAGCGTCATTTTCTTTTTAAGAGCAAAGAAAGAGCGATCATTAGAGCCTTGAAAGGATAAAATGACCAGTCTTTCAAATCTCTATCCAATCCTTTTTAAGAGCAATTGAAAACAAAATGACGAAAAAATATTATTAATTCATTATCTAAGTGAGATATAGGTCCATATAAAGATTGAATAGTTATCCACTTTTGTAAAGTTAATTAGCAATAATAACAAAAGGTGTAAGGGCGTTCAGTTTTATATTCAAGAGGTATAAACAGGAAGCGTTTTAGCTCTTAAACTGTAAATCTATTTCAGTACATGTCAATAATACATGGAGCTTTTTAAAACCATGCATGGTTCTTGCAAAAAGGTTACTAAGTTTTTGTAAGAACCTTATTTGGTTTTTAGAGAAACCTTGCATGGTTTATTGCCTTATTTTGCCTCTTATCCGAATAAATTTCGG
>JBOGCF010000020.1:0-126227 GCA_051656605.1 Tannerellaceae bacterium
ACACTTATGGTTTATCAACCACAAGAAGAATGTTATGTTTTTATTTGAACCAAAGTATCTATTCCCTGAGTGTAAAATAATAATATACAATGTTAACGTTGGCTATTGTCCATTACCTAATTGAACATAGTTCGTCAGATGCCGACCTGACGATTCGTTCTTCACTTACTTTTTATACAGACCTCATTAGAAAGCCACACCACATTCAATAGTTTGAATTTCAACCACGCATGGTCTCAAAAAAAAGACTGTATGTATCTTCTTTTCGTTTTTTTTCGACAACTTGCAATACCATCGTAAAACACACAATTTACAACAATAAAAAATACTATGAATCGAAGAGACTTTCTACTTAAATCTACTATCGGTGCAGCAACACTTGGCATCTCGCCGCTATCGGGTGCTAACCTTTCTTCCGTTTTGGGCTCATCAGCTCCGTCAAACAAAATCAAGGTTGCTCTGATTGGTTGCAAAGGCATGGGCTGGAGCAACCTCAATACATTCTTACAATTTCCCGAGGTGGAATGCATCTCTTTGTGCGATGTCGACGATCAGTGGCTCAACAAACGGGCAAAGGATGTGGAAGAAAAGTCGGGCAAAAGACCCAAACAACTCGTAAAAGATTGGCGAAAAGTGATCGACAACAAGGATGTAGACCTGGTTATTATTGGTACACCAGACCACTGGCATTGCTTACCTACCATCTATGCTTGCCAAGCGGGTAAAGATGTATACGTCGAAAAGCCGCTCTCGAATACCATCGAAGAGTGCGAGCTGATGGAAAGAGCCGCACGCAAATACAACCGCATCGTACAAGTGGGACAGTGGCAACGAAGCGATCCGCATTGGGATCAGGCTGCTCAGTTTGTAAAAGACGGGAAGATTGGCAAAGTACGCACCGTAAAGGTTTGGGCCTATCAAGATGGAAAGGCTTCGCTGCCTATCATGCCCGACTCGGTAGTTCCGGCTGGTGTAGATTATGACATGTGGTTGGGACCGGCACCGAAGAAGCCGTTCAACGAGCACCGCTTTCATTACAACTTTCGCTTCTTTTGGGATTATGCCGGCGGCTTGATGTCTGACTGGGGTGTGCATCTGCTCGACTATGCCATGGAGGGAATGAATGCAGAGTTGCCTCGAAACATCTTGGCCTCGGGCGGTAAGTTTGCTTATCCAACCGATGCGATGGAAACTCCCGATACGCTGATGTCTATTTACAGTTATCCCGAATACAACATCATCTGGGATCATGCCTGCGGTATCAACCATGGCTTATATGACAGGCGCGAAGGGGTTGCATTCTTTGGCGAAAACGGAACATTGGTACTCGACCGTCGCGGGTGGGAAGTGATTCCGGTAGTATCAAACAAACAAGCTCGAATGGAAGCGGTTGCAATGACTAAAGGCGAAGGAAAAGGCTTGTACAATCATGCCCAAAATACACTGGAAGCGATGCGCACAAGACAGACTCCCAATGCAGATGTGGCTATCGGCGCAAAGGTAGCCAAGCTTTGCCACTTTGCGAATATCTCTTCGCGCGTAGGAAGCGGATTGGTTTGGGACGAGGCTTCTCATCAGTTTATTGGTAACGATCAGGCCAACCTGTTGGCCAAAGCCTATTACCGTGCACCTTGGCAACTGCCCAAAATCGTTTAGTGCTCGTGCGATTATCCCGTGAATATCTTTGAGTCATGGGATTGTTTCTATACAATAAAAGGCTGCAACGAATAGATCGATGCAGCCTTTTATTATGTATATAGGATACAACCGTATCCTTGTATATCACTTATCTGTTTTCAGAGTCGATGTATCTGGCCAATCCTCCTTGTGAAGTTTCTTTGTATAAAGAAGGTAGATCGTGCCCGGTTTGGCGCATTACCTGAACAACTTTATCAAAACTTACGCGGTGCTTACCATCCGAAAATGAAGCATAAGCATTGGCATCAAGTGCTCGAGCCGCCGCAAAAGCATTGCGCTCAATACATGGAATTTGCACCAAACCACAGATTGGATCGCAAGTAAGCCCCAAGTGATGTTCAAGCCCCATCTCAGCCGCATATTCGATTTGTGCAGGACTTCCTCCGAATAGTTGGCAAGCTGCTGCTGCTGCCATTGCGCAAGCAACTCCGACCTCACCTTGACAACCAACTTCTGCTCCCGATACGGAAGCATTGGTACGTACTACGTTTCCGAACAAGCCGGCAGTAGCAATTGCTCGCAATATTCTCGAATCTCTGAAATCACGTGTTTCTTTCAAGTAATACATAACACCCGGAAGTACGCCACAAGATCCGCAAGTAGGAGCTGTTACAATCACGCCACCTCCTGCATTCTCTTCTGATACGGCAAGCGCGTATGCATAAACCATACCGCGACCTTTCATAGTTGCAGAATAACCCTTTGCACGAATAAGGTAGTTTGATGCTTTTCTTCTCACACCTAGTCCGCCCGGTAATACGCCTTGAGCTTCGAGTCCTCGTTGTACCGACTCTTGCATGGCTTGCCATACTTCTGCCAAGTAGTCCCAAATCTCAGGACCTTCGCAGCGCTCTACATATTCCCAGTAGTCGCAACCTTCGCGCTCGCACCAAGCTTGAATATCCGCAATGTGTTGGTAGTTGTATACTTGTGTAGCTTTGTTTTCGTTCATCTCTTCATTGGCCAGCGCCCCGCCTCCAATGCTATAGATGCGCCAGCTATCAGTTTCCTTGCCGTCTGCATCAAAAGCTTTGAAGTCCATTCCATTGGGATGAAAAGCTAAAAACGTTTCGGGCTCCCACAAGATAGTCGTAGGCGCAGCTGCTTGCAACACTTGCAAGATGGCTGCATCGGTCATATGTCCCTTACCGGTAGCGGCAAGACTTCCATATAACGTAACAGTAAAATGATCGGCTGCTTTGTTTCTTTCCAAAAACATTTCGGCTGCTCTTCTTGGCCCCATGGTATGACTACTGGATGGTCCGTGCCCGATTCTAAAGATCTGTCTTATCGACTCCATAGCAATGCGTATTTTCTAACAAGGATTCTATATAAATTGAATTCTGAACGGTTCAATATCTAAAACATTCAGCAACGAAGATACTCATTTTTTGATATGGTTAAAGCCATCAAAGAGATTCTTTTTGCTACTCGAATTCGAATTCTTTCTCTTCTGCATTTTCCCAATCTTCAACCTCTGCATTCACGTCTAAATCGCCCGTGTCTCCGGCAATATCCGGAGTCGTAGTTCCGGGACGCTTAATGGTTGCAGACAATGTATAAACGTTGTTTCGTAATACTGCATTACGCTGCCCGGTTTTAATCACAATGGGGTAATAAACAAGTTTAATATCGTTGCCTTGCTTTTGCTTGTACTCTGCTTCGATAAATAATACAGTTGGGTTTAAGATGCTCGTATTTTCAAATACGTAAAAATGGCACAGTTCGCCTTTATCATTGCCTGTAACTTTTAAATCATCAGTCAAACATGCAAGGTAATTGGGTTGGTCTGAGGTATAACCTTGCCAAAAAGGATTTACTACTTCAGGACTATATGAGCTTCCTCTTAATTTAGACTTTGTGTTTACGTGCTTCATAAATGCACGTTTTATTTTTATATGTCCATTGTTGTAAGGCTTTTCTACTTTCACGCTTTTCAAAACAATTTTACCGACTAGTCTAGATACATTGATAGAGGTTTCATTAAACCCACTCATTACATTGACGGTTTTCTCTCCCACCATTGTAAGATCATCTTGGCGCTGACTAGTTAAATCAATTGTGATTGACTGAAGTTGTTGCTGATCTTCGCAGTTTGCAAGATCGCCTCCGGGATAATTTACAATAGCAAAGAGGTTCTTCTTACCTTTGGTGGTTGTCAAACCCAGCTTGTTTGTATCTCCGCTATCTGCCGATGAATATGAGCTTTCTTTTTCACCATTATTCGAGTTAAAGAGAAGTAGATCTATGGTATTGATCTGCGATTCGCCATCAGAAACAGCATCATCCTGACTCTTTGTTAGTCCTACCGACAATTGATGATCGGCAGATAGGTCTTGTTCTGGGATATATTCGCTTCCACCGACGGCACATGCAACAAAACACAGCATTGTATAGAAGCACAATATGATTCGCAATGAAATTTTATACATATCAATTAAGCAAACTTATGGTCATTAGATTATAGTCTAGTTAGAAGTAAGGCTATAAATAGCAAGTGTTAATCACTATCTATAGCCTTGATATATTCAAAAATAATTATTCGAAAGATTCTTCTTGCTCATAGTTATAAATCCACTCATCAACAGAGATACTTACTTCCAAATCTCCTCCATCGATTGAAGGGTCCCCTGGTTCTAAAGTACCTGGACGTTTTATAGTTGCAGAAAGTGTATATACATTATTACGAAGAACTTTTGCCTCATCTCCTGTTTTCACTACGATTGAATAATATACAGGAACCTTCTCTCCGCTTTTCTTTAGATATTCAGCTTCGATACAAAGCATTGTTTTTGCAGTAGCGCCACTATTTTCAAATGTATAAAAAGTAGAACTAGTTGCTGGTGAAGTAAAAGCAGACGAAAGTTGAGCCAAATACCCCTCTTCTAATTCTTTTTCATTTATATATCCATGGAAAATAGGATCATCGCATTCCGCAGAGCCCGTAGTTGTTCCTCGCAGCCAAGCTACGCCATTGACATTCATCATAAATGCACGCACTGGTTTTATTGAATCTTGCAGATCAGCTACAACAGACACCGACTTCAATACGACTTTCGAAACAAGACGAGTAAGATTTACAGTTGTTTCATTCAATCCACCTTTTACTTCAAAACGCTGCTCTCCTACCATCGTAAAATCGCCTTCACCTTGAACTGATAAAAATGCTTTCTGTTTATAAAATTCTGTAAGAGATCCAGTTTCAGACAACACTTCTGATTTAGTCTTCTTGTAATTGGCTACCACAACTAGATCTTTATAACCTTTTGTTGGTTCTGAGCTAAAGACACTTGATACACCTTCTACTAAGGAGTCTTTTGACTGATGAATCTCTCTCTTTCCATGATCATCTTGTCCATCTTTATTTTTGAAAACAAAGAAATGCAGATTTTTAATCGTTGCATCAGAATTGCTCTCTGTAGTTTGAGAGTCTGATTTTACATTGATTTGAAGCTCTCCTTTTTGTAATACGTCATCTGGAAGATTAATAGAATCGACATCTCCATTACTACACGAATACATTACACTTGCGATCGTTGATATTATCAACGCCTGGAATACATTTCTCATTTAAGATTTAACTTTAAATATTTAACATTACACAAAAACTTCTTGTACTTTCTGTAAATCAACTACATTGAGAATTAAGATCTACAATATCACTTATTACAGTGCAAATGTACAACCATTAAAAATCAACATGTTATACATTTAGACATTCATTTTACAAATTCGTGTAAAACCATAAATATTACAAAGCAAAACACGTTTTTAAATAATGTATATCAATTAATCCATTTCACACAATAGTTCTCAAGGATAGCATATCATTGTTATTAAAAATTGAAATTACGCACATTACAACTCGTCGATAGTGCATCGGAGTTCTTCGCGAAGCTCTGATGGAGTTTTTCCATACTGTGTTTTACAAAAACGATTAAAATGGGCTGGAGAAGAAAAACCAAACTCTTCTATTATAGAAGCAAAATCTACTTCTGCAAAGGAAAGCTTGTATTGAATATGTTTTGATTTTTGTTTGAGCATCCATTGATAAGCAGACTCATCAAACTCTTCCTTAAATTTCTTTTTAAAGTTTGACAGACCATAACCTAAAAGAAGCGAAAGATCTTCTACTGTTTTTGCATCTCTATACTTTGTCAGTACACTTGTTTTAAAATCCATAGAGCTACCAACCAAAGGATAAAAGAAATGTGCTAGATCTTCTTTACTATAGAAGGCCCTGAACAACAATAAAATCTCACTTGACTTTATTTCGTGAAAAAAAGTACATGACAGTCCACTTTCTAAGCATGATTTAAGCATATCCAAAAACTGAGCAATCTCTCTTACAATAGGAAAGGATTTAAATGAATAAGATATATTCATCGTATAACTAGAAAGATTTTGAAGCGCATACTTATTGCATAAGTGAGAGATATGATCGAATATATAAATAACAAAACTACTTTGAGCATCAATCTTTCCATAAACGTGAGACGACTTAGGAAGGAGAATCATCTCTCCTTTTTTCATGTCTTGCAAAGTATGCTCATTGCACGCGATAGAAACTCGACCTTCTAAGATGAAAATAATATAATTCGAATCGAGACGCTCTGTTTTAATTTCAACATCTTCTACTACATTTTTTACTGAAAAACCAGATCTTATATCTGTCAAATAATGAGAACATGAAACATGCTCATCTACATACATTAAACTCATTACATTTACCATTTACAATACAAACTAACAATACTGACTCGTGTGTTTATATTATGCCCTACTAAAACCTCTCATACACACAATTACAAAACAAAAATAACAAATAATATATTAAAAGTTTTACTTTTTATATGAATTTGATCATTATCTACAAAAAAGTCCGCCCATTGGATACACTCCAATAAGCGGACTCTCATATATTACTCTACAGTTGTTTTCAGTTCACATAATCATACTTCTGGTCGATTCCTTTTTCAGTAATCGAGATACCCTCATCCATCCATCTTGGTTTCGGTGCATCCTTCAAGTAATAATCAAAGAACTGATGCATACGTATTGTCCAGTCGATACGAGCCGGACGACTCTTCAAGTTGTGCGGTTCTTTATTATAGTTAAGCATCCAAGCCTCTTTTCCACAACGCTTCAATGCCATAAAGAATTCTACACCTTGAGAGAACGGAACAGCATCATCGGCATCATCATGACGGATCAGCAATGGAGTCTCTACTTTAGGTGCATAAAACAAAGCTGAGTTTTCGATGTATCGCATTGGCGCTTCCCAAAGGTTAGCACCGATACGGCTTTGTCCATATTCATATTGAAACATACGTACCAAACCAGAACCCGTACGAATACCACTGTACGCACTTGTCATATTGGTAACCGGAGCTCCCGGACTAGCACATCTAAACATATTTGTACGTGTTACCAGATAAGTAATCTGATAACCACCCCAGCTTTGACCTTGTAAGCCCATACGTTTCGGATCAGCAATACCACGTTCGATCAATGCGTTTGAGCCGCTAACAACAGAGTTGTAACAGCTTTCGCCCGGATATCCTGTAGTGTAATTAATATCCGGCATAAAAACAACATAATCGTCGCTCGTAAACATACTTGGGATTACAATAGACCAGCTTGGTTGTGGCTGATGATGTTTAAAGAGCTCATCGGTATGTGTTTCATAGAAATAAACGATAACCGGATACTTCTTGTTCGGATCAAAGTTTTCAGGTTTATAAAGCAAACCTTGCTGTTCTTTTCCTTCAAAATCGTTCCACTTCATCAACTCCACACTACCCCATTTATAGTCCTTCATCTGCGGGTTAGCATCCGTTAGTTTTACCGGTGATGAGAATGAAAGATTACTCAACCACAAATCGCGAAACTCGTTGAAGTTTTCACGCTGCCAAATAGCAACATCTGCATGTTTTGCTTTTCCTTTAAAGGTGTATTTATAATTACCTTCCATCAATTTAACAGGAGTTGCCCCTTCTGTAAACGAATAAAAACCACCTTGCTTGTTTACACGATTAAATGAAGTAAAGATGTTCGGCTTCTTTAAATCTATGATTTGAGCAAAGTTGTCCGGTGTAGTATCCATCCAGCGAAGCGTAATTTCATTTTTGCGTCCCCAGCCATTTGTAACACATACGGCTTCTTTTTTTCCAGCCAGATTCAAAGCCCAAACATCATACTTATCATATACATAAATCGTAGAATATGACGGATCATAGCAAACTGCTCCGTAAGCAGAAGGTAATTCTGGCGTATCATGAGCCTCATCATATAGCGGATAAGGAATTGCTTCAGATATGCAGCGATTTGTTTTTGCAGCAATATCATAAGCAAACCATTGGGCTTTCTTGTTATCGAAGCTGATGATGTATTTTCCGTCAGGAGTCATAAAAACAGCTCCTAATATCTCTTTCTGAACCAACTCTCTTTTACCCGTTTTAGTATTCATCACATACACATCTTTCGGATAAGGATTGATCCAGTTTAGTGAGCCTGTATACGGATCTGTATCAATAAACAATGCGTTTGGAGATTTCTCATCAAAAGGATAAGATACAAACTGATCATCTCCATCAGTTATCGTCATCCAACGATCTTCTTTTGGCAAATAAACCGCAGAATAGGCTGCATCTTCCAATTTCTTTTTGTTGGCAATCTGTTGCGGATAATTGATTTTATCAGAAGTGCTCCACAAATCAAGCGAAAACTTCTCCTCTGCTGCTAAAGTGTCTTTAGGTACTTCTTTTTTTACTTTTGCATAATCAAAAACCAATCGGCTTCCGTTACGAGAGAAGCTCATACCCTTGCCTACGGCATATCCTTCAGGGAGAACTGCTGCTGCATCCACTGCAACTTCTTTCACCTTATATTTATCGGCATTAAACTTCTTTTGTTTGAAATCTGCCGCATTGAAATAGTATAATTTAAAAGGTGCCACTTTGTTAGTATCTGCTGTGGCCAAGAATGCACCTTGCTCTCCTTTATCATCAACAACCAACTTACCTAATTTGCCCAATTTTGACTCAAACAACTTTACTTGCTTATTGAAGTCTGAAGCCCAAACAGCTTTCAATGAATCAGAACTAACAGTATAAAGCAACAGGTTTGCCTTTTTATCGAATGTGTAATCGCCCACACTATCAATCAAAAGAGAATCGCCCTTCAGTACATTTGTTACAACAAGCTGTTTGTACTTGCGTTCTTTACTCTTTTTATCCGTTGTATCTTTAGGTATTGTAATTTCTTTGACGTAAAATAAAACCGGAGCTTCTGCAGCAGCTTTACTTGTTGCTTTTACCGGAAGTGCAGTCTTCTTATTGTTAGTAAGATCAAATAAATAAGTTGTATCAACAGGTAATTTATCCGATTTCACTTTCTTTCTTTTAGCGACAATCACACTATCAGCAAATGGTTTCACCTTGTAAGTAGCATAATCACCATTACCAAAGAAAGATACAGAGCTACCACGTTCTATTTCATATTTAGACTTTCCATCCGGAGACTGAATATAAAGAAGGCCATCGCCTTTTGCTGGATTAATTTCGTATCCAATCCATTTTCCATTGTCGGCTACGGCAGTACGATCTATTTGTTTCCAACCATCATACACCGAATGATCGAGTGTTTTCTTCTGTGCGCTTACATCAGACACAGAAAGCAATGAAGCAAAAGCAACGAAGCTAAAGATTAATGTTTTCTTCATCGATTTAGTTTGATATATTAATTTAATTCTAGCGAATCGTTAAGTTCTATAGACAAAGATAACACGAACAATACGTTTCACCTAAAATAAATTTGTATTTCAGAATTATTTCAGATTCCTCCAATAGTTTTGTATCATAATAATTACACAATTAAGAAGAATTGGTATGAAAAAGTTTTTTATTCCTTTTATGGTAAGTGCCGTATTGGCCGGAACAGCATGTAGCAACGACGACAACGATAATTCAGTTCCATCAGTAGATCGCAGCATTGCTGAAAAACAACTTATGATTGATTACGCACAATATAATCTTTCAGATATTAAATGGAGAAATAGCAACGGATATGAAGTTGCACAATTCTCAGCGACTACAAAATCAGCTCCATTCATTATGGAAGCTTGGTATCAAACTGAGAAAGGCAAAGCAAATCGTGTTCTTGACAACAAGGACTTCGGAAAAACAATTCCAGAGATTATTCAAGCTGCTTTTGCTGAAACTATTTACTCAAACGCAACACTTTGGAAGGTTGATGATGTGGATCTTGAAACAAGATTTACAGGAAGTACACTTGAGATTGTTTACATCGTAGAGCTCGAAAGCTTAACAAGCAAAGATCTTGAAGCTAAATTGATTTTTGACACCGAAGGTCATTTGATCTTTAGTCGTGAATATCAAGATACAGACGACAAAAACGACAAATATATCGTTAGCGACCGACTTATTGATGCTGTTCACGTATTGTATCCCGATGCAAAGATTGTAGATGCAGAGTATGATGACAATAAGATTGAGGTAGATGCAATTATTGTAGACGAGCATCATAACATTATTGAAATAGAACTTGTATTTGATAAGGACTATAAATTGATCTCTCAAAAGAGTGAACACGAATATACATTCGAAACATTACCAATTGAGTTCAAAGACGCTTTGAACGATTGGTTCCTTCATAACACTGATAAACCACATCCTACTAATTTCACACGTATTGAAGTTGAGGAAAAGGTTGGCAAATTTATGGGTAAAGACTACGCCTTCAAAGTAGAGTTTGAGTTAGGCAACTTCGAATTCACATTCTACATGGACGATCACTATGTGATCGTTGGTGAAGATGTTGAGTTTGATGATTAACTTTATACATTTAGAAAACTAAGCTAAAAAGGGGCATTTCCGTGATGGAAATGCCCCTTTTGTTGTATAAAGTATTTTTTAATTCAGAAACTGGATCGGAAGAACTTCACCATTTGGTTTTGTTACCTCTAAAGCAAGTTGTCCGCCATTGTTTCCATCAAAATAATAAATCTTGATCGGATGAAGACCTTTCTTCATTGCATATTGCCCAATTACTTCTTTCGGACCATGAGGTCCATCATTGTCTACAACCAGATAATCGTTTACATACAAACGGCTACCATCGTCAGAAAGTAGTGCAAAAGAATAAATCCCATCTTCAGGCACTTCAATATAACCATTAAACTCAAGACCTAGAAAGCCTTTAGCTCCTGCTGGAATAGCAACTTTATCTACTTGTTGCGTATTTAATAGCTTTGCTCCTTCAGTAAAGTCTTCGCAATTCTTATATTTTTTCTCATACGATTTGCAAGACAAACCTTTTTTCAACGATGCTGCATCTACAACTGTAGGCTCTGCTAAAGCTTGCTTTACGAATGATGTTTTTACAACTTCATCAGCCGAACCGTCAGGACGGAATGTGCGGAATGTAAAGTCTGCCGACTCATTGATTACAATTGGTTCAGTATAAAGAGCCGACTCTTTCGTCGGAACAGAACCATCTGTGGTATATCTGATCTCAACTGAAGGCAACCAACATGCAATGTCAATTGTATCTGTATCTAAGAAAACATTTGTAGCTGCAAAACCTTCAAGATCTGGAATGCGGTAGTTGATACCCATTACATCCCAACGATTGTAGTGAGGAATAAGACGTTTTACATAGTCTGCATACTCACCTTGACTACCCCAAGCAACTTCAGCAACAGCAGTCATACGAGGATAGATCATAAACTCGAAACGCTCTTTTGAAGGAATCCACTCACACCATACATTAGCCTGAATACCCTTTACTAGAGCAACTTGTTCCGCTGACAAACCTTCAAGCGCAGGATTAAAGCTATACACACTTGGAAGAGTCTTCGCATCCGGACGATAGTCGAAATAGAAATGTGAAGTAGGAGTTAGAATAGCAGGATTACCTTGCGCTGTTGCACGATGTACCGCATCTTTTTCCCAACCTCTCCACCACATGATGGTAGCAGTTTCAGATAGTCCGCCTTCAAGGATCTCATCCCAACCAATAAGCTTTTTACCATTTTCGTTGAAATGCTTCTCCATTTGTTTTACAAACCAAGACTGCAATTCGTATTCATCTTTTAGCTTTTCAGCTTTGATTCTTTTTTGGCAGTTTGGACACTTCTTCCAGTTATCTTTCTCAACCTCATCAGCGCCTAAGTGCACATATTCGTATGGAAACAAAGCAAAAACCTCATCGTATACGTCTTGAGCAAACTCAAGAACACTATCTTTACCCGGACACATCGGAGCCGAGAAAGTATGCCCCCAACCTGCTTCATTGAAACATGCAATAAACGGATAGTTTGCAATCGCAGCAGAGAAGTGCCCCGGCATATCAATTTCAGGAATCACATCGATACCCAATTGAGTTGCATAAGAAACAATTTCTTTAATATCTTCTTGCGTATAATAACCTCCGTAAATGGTATCGCCCTCAACAACTTGAATACGATCTACCGGAAGACTAAAGTCTGTATTATTTTCAGCCTCAACTAAACGCAAACACTCTCTATCGTGCGAATTTAGTTTTCTGAAAGCACCTTTTTCTGTAAGCAGCGGATATTTCTTGATCTCGATTCTCCAGCCTTGATCATCTGTCAAGTGCCAGTGAAACTTATTCATTTTATAAAGAGCCATCTGATTCAAGAAGTTCTTCACTTCATCTTTTGTATAGAAGTGACGAGAAACATCAAGCATCATCCCACGCCATTCTGTTGTAGGAAAGTCTTGAATTGTAACAGCTGGTACATCCCAAACAACCTTTGCATTTTTATCTGCCGATTGTTCAATTTGTGCAGGAAGTAATTGACGAAGCGATTGAATCCCCAACATTACACCGCGGAAAGATTGACCTTTGATTGCAACGCCATCAGAGGTTACGTCTAATACATATTCATCGGTATGTTGCAAAGACGGATCAATCGAAAGATTGATACCTTTTGCTTTTCCTTGTACTGTTTTTAGGTTTTTACCCGATGCATTACCGAGCATAGCAGCCAAATAGTCTGCTGCTGGAGCAAGTTCTTCTTCTTGAAAACCAATTTCTGTGCCTGCACCAATTACATAAGCACCATTTTGAGCCTGAATTGTTTTAGCTTGTGGTATCAGAGCAATTTCTCTGTCTACTTTATCACTTGCACAACTTGCCAACACAGCAGCCATACAAGCACCAATCAACCATTTAGCCTTCATTTGATTAATGTTTTGAGATTTAGAGTTAGTATATAATATTTGATTGAAAATTAAAAACGTAATCAGTTACGCAATTGAGAGCATCTATTAATTCTCAAAAGCACTTTCCACCGGACGACCAATCCATACTTGAGGTTGTTCGGCAGCAAAGATATCTGCCATTGTTGCAGCTATATCAAAGATCATCATACTGTTTTCGATCTTATAGTCTTGTTTTACACCAGGACCACATATAATAAAAGGAGTTTGCATTTCAGACATCGTTTTACCACCATGACCTTTATCAATACCTCCGTGATCTGCGGTTACAATAAAGATTGTTTTTTCATAAATGCCGGCATCTTTCGTTGCTTGTACAATCTCACCAACGTAAGAATCCAATTCTTTTAGCTTTGTATAATATTCAGGCGAGAAGAATCCGATACCATGTCCTACCCCATCCGGCTGATCATAAATAACGGCTAGCAAATCTGGCTTCTCCGCTTTAATATATTCTACAGCCGTATTTGTACAACCTTTTGGGTTTTCCGGCGTAATTGGTGTATGTTTAAATAGATTCATTGCATTTTGTTCAGCCAAGTATTGCATACCGTCCCATTCGAAGATATAACCAATCTCTGCATCCGGATACGCATCGCGCACTACCCCAAAAATAGTAGGGAAAAGTCCGTAGTGAGACAAATTGCGAGAAGGAAGATCGGGCTTCTGCGACCCCCATGTTGTAAATCCATGTAGTTCGGGACCGGCCCCCATAAACATCGAAGCCCAGTTAACAGCACTAGAAGAAGGCAAAACCGAACGAGTTTCAAACGTATAAGATCCGTTCTTCATGAGAGCCTTCA
The DNA here is from genome assembly GCA_051656605.1 of Tannerellaceae bacterium. GTDB lineage: Bacteria > Bacteroidota > Bacteroidia > Bacteroidales > CAMTPD01 > UBA12018. Next base: position 13,769 of record JBOGCF010000020.1, read on the forward strand.
CATTCGGCATATCCGCCTTAGGCATGCTTTGTCCGCCCCATCCATCTAGTCCGATGAGAATAACATGTTCGGCTTTCCAGTTTTCTTTCATTGCATCCTTTTCAGAGCAGGACACAAACAAACATACAGCTACAAGCAAATAAGCAAGTTTATGGGTTGTAAATCTTCTTATCATGGTAATCAAAATTAAGTTGTTTAAAGCTAAGTTTTGTTAGAATAATCTGTTAATTAATAAACTACAAAGCAAAGTTAAGGCCTTTCGGTTAACTTTTACTATTTTCGCGGTAAAAATTATACAAATACATGAAGAAATCAATCGGATCAATAGCGATGGCAAGTAGCCTACTTCTCTCTTCATGCGGTACGGGAAGTACCACTGAAGCCAACAAAAACGAGAGCTCGCCTATCATTGAAAAAGCGACCGTAAAGGTAGAGAACGGTATTCTTACACCGGAAGTTCTTTACAATATGTCTCGTTTGAGCGATGCAAAGCTTTCACCTGACGGAACAAAAGTTTTGTACGGAACAACTTACATGAGCCTTGAGCTTAACAAAGGTAACCGCGAACTATTTACAATGAATGTAGATGGTAGTAACAAAACGCGCATTACACAAACACCTCAAAGCGAACAAAATGCTGTATGGGTAAAGAATGGAACAAAAATTGCATTTCTTTCTTCAGAAAGCGGTTCGTCTCAAATTTGGGAAATGAATACCGACGGCACCGGTCGCACACAAATCTCGAACGTAGAAGGTGGTGTAAATGGTTTTGTTTACTCTCCGGACGAAACAAAAGTGCTTTATTTTACCAATATTAAATACGGACAACGCACATCTGATATTTATCCCGACCTACCTAAAGCAACGGGTAAAATCATAACCGACTTAATGTATAAGCACTGGGACGAATGGGTAGAAACCATTCCGCATCCATTTGTAGCAGACGTAACAACGGGTGGTCTTACAAATGTAACAGACCTACTTGAAGGCGAACCTTTCGAATGTCCGATGAAGCCATTTGGCGGAGTTGAAAGCTTCTCTTGGAGTCCAGATGGTTCTACGATTGCTTATTCTTGTCGTAAGAAAACAGGAAAAGAGTATGCTATCTCAACAAATTCTGACATTTACCTATATACTCTTGCTACCAAAGAAACACGCAACATTACGGAAGGCATGATGGGATACGATACACATCCGATGTTCTCCCCAGATGGCACAAAGCTTGCTTGGTTGAGCATGGAGCGTGACGGATACGAATCAGACAAGAACCGCTTGTTCGTTATCGACCTTACAAACAATGAAAAGACATACCTAACCGAAACGTTTGATTACAATGCCGACGACTTGGCTTGGCAACCAGATAGCCGCGGTTTGTTCTTTATCGCATGTAAGGAAGCAGTTACTCACATTTGGGATATCAACATTGCTGACAAAAAGATCCGCCAAATAACAGACGGGCAATACAACTATAAGAGCTTCTCTTTGGCTGGCGGCAATATGGTAGCCATCCGTTGTTCGATGATGAAACCGGATGAGATCTACAATGTAAATACACAAACAGGTGAAGCAACTGAGATCAGTTTCGAAAACAAAGAGATCCTTGATCAATTGCACATTGGAGAAGTAAAACCACGTTGGATCAAAACAACAGACAACAAAGAACTTCTTGCATGGATTGTATATCCACCAAACTTTGACCCAACGAAGAAATATCCTGCAATCCTTTATTGCCAAGGTGGTCCGCAAAGTACAGTGAGCCAATTCTGGTCGTACCGTTGGAACATGCAACTAATGGCTGCAAACGGTTACATTGTAGTAGCGCCAAACCGTCGCGGTCTTCCGGGCTTCGGACAAGAATGGTTGGAACAAATCAGTGGCGACTACGGTGGTCAAAACATGAAAGACTACTTCTCGGCAATCGACGAAATGAAGAAAGAACCGTATGTAGACGCAGACAGACTGGGAGCTGTAGGTGCTAGTTACGGAGGCTTCTCGGTTTATTGGCTTGCCGGTCATCACGAGAAACGCTTCAAGGCATTTATCGCTCATGCCGGAATCTTCAACCTCGAGCAACAATACTTAGAGACAGAAGAGATCTGGTTTGCAAACTGGGACTTGGGCGGTCCATACTGGGACAAAAAGAATGCAATCGCGCAACAAACATACGCAAACTCTCCTCACTTATTTGTAGAGAAATGGGATACTCCTATTCTGGTAACGCACGGTGAGCTTGATTATCGTATTCTTGCTTCTCAAGGAATGGCAGCATTTAATGCAGCACGCATGCTAGGTGTTCCAACAGAAATGCTCATCTTCCCGGATGAAAATCACTGGATAGCACAACCGCAAAACGGCATTCTATTCCAACGTGTATTCTTCAACTGGCTTGATAAATGGTTGAAATAACAACTACATAACTAACCAACAAACGGCAACTTCTATTAAAGTGTAGAAGTTGCCGTTTACTGTTATTATAAACTCTACCGAACAGATTCTCTAGAATCTAAACCTAACCATTGTACAGGCTGCAAGAACAATTGCCATTTCTCGAGCTTTCCATTCAGAAACTGTTCTAACCGATTCTCATTTACTTCTATAAAATGGTAGTGACTGCTTATGGCAACCATTTTACCGTGAATTTGGTTTTTCGCGGTTTCTTTTGGCAATAGAGCTTCATTCTGATATACATCCGCATAAACCTTATTCTTCGCCCAATTCATGGCTTCATCGTGGTTATCAATCCACAACAAATCATAGATATTATCATCCGAATTGGGTATACGTAATACAGCCCGATACTTTTGATTGATACGAGCTGTACGCAAAAAGCGATCTTTAAATGAAGAGATATGTTCCAAATGGATCGATGCTAATTTCGAATCCACCTCAAACTTACGAATAAACTCAATTGTGCTATGTTGCACCTCTTTAGGCAGTTCTACTAATTTTTGTAGACAAGCCTCACTAATTACTATGCGCATAACTTCAATGTTTATTCAAATTATATCCTCACGAATTCAGCACAAAATAAATAAAGGATACACAACCAAATGAAACAATAAGTACGCCCATTACAAATAGGTGCTTAAACTTATCTATTCGTCCGGAAGAAGCTTTTAGATTCTTCGCCACCACGAAAACATTCGTTAGGAACACCCCTGCAAAAAGGAGGTAAAATATCAAGTCCATAGGCTTTTATTTAAATAAACCCAAGGACAAAAAGAATTGTTCTCACATTACACGCAATCAATATAAACAAAAATAGCAGCTCCGATGGAACTGCTATTCTATATCTATTTTATCATTATAATTTCTACTGCAACTGTTTACCGTTTTCATTGAAGATAACCACGACATCTTTATCATTCACTTCTAGTTCAAAGACGTAAGTTGTTACATTTTCACGAGGATCTGCATTCGGTGTCTCACGGAAATAGATATCATCAATCTGCGCTACAGTATAACCGGCTGCTAAAAACGCATCTTGCACAACTGTTGGAACATCCTTGTAAGAAGTCTCCCATTCCCAGTAAAGCAAGGTTTGCTGAGGATCAAAAACTACTTCAATGGCACGGTTACCACCAAACAAGTCTACCTCATAATTCTTTGTCGTACTATCGATCTCGAAATCAAGGATACTATAGATCGATGAAGGGAAAGTCTGACTCAACTGATCCATGATCTTTTGAGGTATCATTACCGGTTTCAAAGGAGTATTATCAATATCAGGCACTTCTTTAATCAAAACACCGCTAGCAGTATAGTATAAAGTCACTTCACCCTCACTTTTCGGATCGTCAAGTTCTACGCGATAAATAGAAGAAAAGCCATCGCGTTGAATCAAGTTAACATCATCATACGTCCAAGCACTGTATTTACTTGAAGCAATATTTGATTTAATAACTTGTGGAAGTTGTGACGACTGCAAATCTTCTACAGTCAGCAACATTGTACCAGCAGTATCATACCACACCTCTGTTTCATTGCCATTATTTTTAAACTCGGCCACATAATACGGAGCTTCAAATTCCCAAGTAGGCGAAACCACAGTTGGGTATTCATTATTAAACGCTGTGAGAACAGCATTAGGCACATCAATAGAATTCTTGTCGTCATCACTGCTACACGATGCAGCAAAAAATGCTATCAAAGCGATACTGAGTAAACTTAACAGTTTTGTCTTCATAATAGGTTCTTTATTTCATATTTACACTTCGTTTTCATAAAACAAGGAATATGCAGAAATGTTGTCATCGACATAGGTATTTACAATAAGCGTTTTAACTACAAGAATTCAACAACACAAATGATCGGAATCTGAAAGCATTGCTGCGAATATTTCCGCTCTAGATTGTCCGATTTTGTCATTTTTGTCGGTTCGGAAAACACGTTTTCAACCGAGCCGAAACAGACTCTTTTGCACAACGAAAAGATGGATGCCCGTGTTTTACGCTAAATTGAGGCAAAAAGCATGCATGGTTCGTGCAAAAACCATGTTTAGTTCGCCGAAAAAGCAAGCATGGAACTCGCAAGAACCTCTTTTGGTTTTCAACGAAGGCATTTTACGGCTTCCCCGAAAACGTTTTTCAGTTATAGTGAAGAGTAAATTCACTCACCGTGAATACTTTTTGCACTCACCACTATAAGAAAACAAACTCTTCACGGTGAGTAAAGAAACTCTTCGCAAATACTTTCGGGCAAATTCGTGCAAACAATCCGCCTCAACCTCACGAGAGCATTCCGCTTGAGGCAATACCCTACACGGGGCAACCACAAACAACTCTCGCGAAGTTGAGCAAAGTCAATATATCATCGCTACAGAGCAACAAGCACCATTCTGCAAGTTCATTTTGCAGTTCTCAATAAGAAGCAGCCCCTCTCTGTAAAGAAAATGAGTCGATTTAATGCAAATAGTCAAATTCATCACCGCAGAAAAAGAATCCAATCTAGCGCAAAAACAAGCAAATCCAAGCAAATAAGCATCCGCCTCAACCCGCACTCACCCCAAAGCCTTTTCAGCACAAAATACAATAAGACTCGCGGTAATTGCTAACGATTTAGAAGGATTTCCTTTCTTGAAATAAAATAGTTTAATTTATTCTGCCTCGGTATTGGTGGTAAGGTCTAATGCAAACCGGTCGGCATCTTTGTAAGGCTTGCCTTTGGGTTGTACGCTGTTGATCAACGCAACAACGGGAAGCTTGGCCGACAGGATTTTATTCATGTAATCCAGATCTTGCGGATAGTTGTAGAAAAGTCTACCTTGCGGATACTTGTTTTCTTGTTGCCATACCTCAAACTCTTCGAAGAAGCAATCATGTGAAGGTCGCGTAAGTTGATTGAAAAAGTCGGGATCAATCTTTCGGGCCAAGCGGTACAAGCCATGCACTTCGGAGGCAAAACACGTAGCATACTTCCCACCAAAGTGTTCCATCCGTCTATAAACACCGCACAACAATTGCAGGTTTTCGGTTGCCCCTTGCAAGTCTGATTCAACCAAAGCTTTGAGATAAGAGACGATGTATCTTTCCCATTGCGCGATGTTTTTCTTTAGAAACTTCTCGGCCATTCCCACGGCTGTTTCTTTTGTTGCACAATCGTTGTAATAAAGCCCTTTCAACAAGTTGGCCGCAACCTCGAAGTAGTATTGTCCTTTTGACAAAGGAAGGTGTTGCGGAAGAAAGTAATCGATAACATCAAAGTCATTGCATGCAAAAGCATTGGTAAGTTCCCAAAAAGCAAGGCTATGATCCGTGCCACTACCCATGGTAGCGCTATGTAAAAGCTTGTACCTTGACGACTGAAACAATACATCATTCAGCAATTGGTAGTCCGGTTTTTCAAAAGCAATGTAAAAGCCCAACGCATTCACCGAGTCCAACAAACCGAGATAAGCTGTCGTTTTCTCCACGCCTCGCTTTGCGCCGTTCAAGTACTTTTCAAAACTTGCGGCATCCCAAGCCTCTAGCTCATCCCATGTGCGCGGCGGGTAATAATAACCGTAGTCGTCGAAGCATTCCCGAGACTTTTGTTCATAAAGTTTTCGATATTGTTTGGCATTTTTCATTGACATATCCCTTGTTCTTTGGTTGCTGTGCGCACGTATTTTGTTCGGTTCGCTCCGTGCAAATGTAAACATCTATTCGAAACAAAAAAACCTTCGCGGCAATGTTCTTGGGAGAAGCATTGCACACGAAGGTTACATTGACTTATTAGAATAAATAAAAACGAGGATGCTAATCTATTGCCGTGATTGCCGAACCTTTGGTAACGCCGTTGGCATTGAAGGCATCAACGGTAAAGAAGTACGGCACGCCGGCGTTGAGACTTGTAAAGTTGTACGTATTGGCATCGGCTACTTGAATCGAGTTGTATAGCTTGTCTTTGGCAATACCGTAACGAATGATGTAGCCTTGCACCCCTGCTACCGACGGCCAACTTACGGTTGCTTTGCAGCCGTCTGCCTCATTGCGGCGGGCTTGTACCGTGGTTACTTTTTGCGGAGCTTTGCCATTGCCTTTACCGAATACACGCAAGTCGCGCACGGCAAAGTACGGAGCCGAGGTATAGGCTACGTTTTTAAGGCGGATGTAACGAGCCTTGAACGGCTTCACAAACTCAATGTAATCGTGCGGAACGTCCGCTTTGTTGTTACTTTTGTCTGCAATTACCGACCAATCGTTTCCATCGGTCGAAGCCTCGAGTACATAGCTCTGGTATGAAGGCTGCTCGCGCCCCACCAGCTGCGACTTATACTCACCAAAGTTTACCTGAATCGCATTGATGCTGCATGGTTCCAACAAATCCATCTGCATCCATTCACCTGCGTCGGCGCTTTGTGCCACCCAGTGCATGCGCGCATCTTCGTCTGCGGCCAAACTACCATCGAAACTTTCCAATACGGACGACACTTGTACCGGCTTCTTATACGACAATACGTTCCAGTCGGGACGCTTGCCCTTGGGTTCTTTGCCTGGCAGATAGCACGGATAATCTCCCAAATAGGTATTGGTGTACATCAGTCCGTCTTTGTCGATTCCCGACGGATAAAGCGAGATGCGTCGCTCAAACATGTGTTGCACGGTAATGGCATTGGTTGCCGCTTTCCACAATTCATTATCGACGGCAAACAAACATCCATGCCCTGCCCCGCCAATAAAGCCGGTTGGTTTAAATGAGACCGGACTATTATTCATGTACGTAAACGGTCCCGTTGGCGTATCACCAATGTAAACACCGTCGGCATAAGTTTTCCACTCCGTACCCGGTCCTGCATACTGAAGATAATACTTACCGTTGTGCGGCGTAACCCATGCGCCTTCGATGTATGGGCGACGTTCCAATTCATTGAATTCGCCCGTGCGTTCCCATCCACGGTTGTCTTTGTCGCTGTTGAAAAGATCAATTGCCTCGGCTTTGGTTTCAAGCTTATTCAAATCGATGGTGATTACACTGATCGGAGCCGTAGGCGAACATCCATAATATACATACAGGTTGTCGCCTTCGATCAGGAAGGCCGGATCCCAGTAAGTATAGATCTTCTTTACAGGTTCCCACGTTCCGCTCTTCGGATCATTGGATCGATAGAGCATGGTGTAGCCATGTGTAGATCCGGCATAGTAGAGGTAGCCTTCGTGAATAAACGTAGCCGGAGCATAGTCTTCGATCGGAAGCACCGGCTCTTTTATAGGAACAAACGTCCAGTTATTGAAGTCTTTCGTGTGCCAATAACCGCCCGACTTGGATGCGAACAGGTAATAATCGCCGTTGAACTCTGTCACAACCGGATCGGCTGCTTCGCGTACGCCTTTCCCATCGGGGATAATCATAAACCGATAGTTTAGGTTGATCGGATTGCAAAAGGTAGCGGGCGAAGGATTGATTTGTGCTTTAATTCCCGAGCGGGCAGAAAGATTCTGCCCGGCCAGAGAACATATAATCATGGATAGAAATAAGGTCTTTCTCATGTCTTATCTGCTTTATAAGATCTGCTTAGTTTATTTATTTCGGATCAGAACACCTGATAAGGAGTACCTTCGATGGTTGTTTGTCCCATCACTCCTTCTGATTTGTGAGGCTGACCACCGCCGATATATACCTTTACATCGCCCGCTTGCATCACTTGGTTTCCTTTATTGTTTACCAACGAAAGCTCTTCGGGTGAAAGGGTGAATGTCACTTTCTTGCTTTCGCCTTTGCGCAAGTGTACGCGTTGGAATCCTTTTAAAGCGCAGATCGGCGTACGCTCGTTGCTGTTTTGCGGATGCATTACGTAAAGTTGTACTACCTCGTCGCCGTCGCGCTTTCCTGTATTGGTAACAGTTGTGCTTACTTCGATCGAGTTTCCGGTTGTTACCTTCGCAGGAACGGCAAGGTTCTTGTAACCGAATGTCGTATAGCTAAGACCGTAACCAAATGGATAGCGTACTGCACCGTCGAAATAACGGTAGGTACGGTTGTTCATCGAGTAGTCTTCGAACGGAGGCAAGTCTTTATCGCTGATGTATGTAGTAAGCGGCATACGTCCGGCTGGGTTGTATGCGCCAAATAGTACATCGACAATAGCGTCACCCGCAGCTTGTCCGCCATACCATGCTTGCAAGATTGCGTCGGCGTTTTGACTTTCCCACTCGAAGTTCATTACCGAGCCCGACATGTTTACCAGCACAAGCGGTTTGCCCGTTTGCTTCAGCGCCTTCATCAAGTCGGTTTGTACCGGCGGAAGTGCCGTTGTAGTGCGGTCGCCACTTGCAAAGCCTGCATAACCACCGGCACCTGCATCGCCGGCTTCTCCTTCATAATCGGCAGTGATACCTCCTACAAATACGATCACATCTGCCTGTGCAGCTTGTTTTGCCACGTCGGCAAACGAAGGCGCGTCTTTCAAGACATCTACAATACCGACACCGGGAATGTAATCAATCTGCATGGAGTTTCCGAAACGCTTCTTCAAGCTCATCAGCGGTGTGATGTTCTCACTTGGCACACCAAAGTAGTTGGCCAACTGTGCGTGTGCATTGTCGGCATTCGGACCTACCAATGCTATGCGCTTGATCTTTTTACTATCGAGCGGCAACACGTCGTTGTAATTCTTGAGCAGTACCATCGACTTTTGCGCCATCTCGTAAGCATGTGCTTTGTGCGCATTGCTCTCGATTACCTCACGACCAATGGTAGAATACGGATTCTTTCCGGCAGGATCAAACATTCCTAACTTGAAGAGAATGGTAAACAAGCGAGTTAGCGACACGTTGATGTCACGTTCAGAGATCAAACCTTGCTCCGTAGCCTGTACCAACTGTTGATACAAATCGCCACACTCTAGGTCGGTTCCGCTTAGCAAAGCATCCCCTACAGCCGAAGTATGACTGTCGTGCGTTTTATGATGTGCGGCAAAGTCTTTGATACCCCAACAGTCCGACGTTACATATCCGTCGAAGCCCCATTGGTTGCGCAAGATATTTACCATCAGTTTGTCATTGCCGCAACACGGTTTCCCTTCGAAGCGATTGTAGGCACACATCACCCCGTGCACGTTGGCTTTGGTTACTAAATGACGGAATGCGGGAAGATACGTATCCCATAAGTCGTAAGCATTGGCACGTGCGTCGAATGTATGACGGTTATATTCGGGTCCGCTGTGTACGGCAAAGTGCTTTGCACAAGCTACAGCTTTGAGATAATACGGATCGTTGCCTTCGAGACCGCGCACGATAGCCGCTCCCATCAACGAAGTCAAATAAGGATCTTCGCCGTAGGTTTCTTGTCCGCGTCCCCAACGCGGGTCGCGAAAGATATTGACATTGGGAGTCCAATAAGTAAGTCCACGGTAGATCTCTCCCGTTTTCCCGTTTTTCAGGTCTTCGTTAAATAGGGCGCGTCCTTCCGACGATGCGATGTCTCCCATCTTTTGCAAAGCAGGCGCGTCGAAGGTTGCTGCCATACCGATGGCTTGTGGAAACACAGTTACCTTTTCTTTGGTACGAGCTACACCGTGCAGTGCTTCGTTCCACCAGTTGTAGGCCGGCACGCCCAGTCTTTCCACTCCCGGAGAAGCGTGTTTCATCAACTCTACTTTTTCTTCAATGGTAAGTCGGCCAATCAAATCCGCAATACGCTGCTCGGTAGGCAGGTTAGCATTACGAAACGGATAGTCGGCCGTTTGCCCCATCATTACCATACCGCTCAACAATAGAGCCGATATGGTAACGCAAAACTTCTTTCTCATGATTTTAGATTATAGTGTATTCTTATTGACTTACTTGATGACAAACCAAGTGGTTCCGCCCGGTTTTACTTCTACCGGAAGAAGCATCTCTTGTTTGTCGTTGAGTGTATAGCTTACTGTTTTTGCATCGGCTCCCGTCACTTGCGCTTTGTTCTTAAGTCCGGAATAATACAACGGCAGGCGCAACTCTTTCTTGATGGTGCGATTCGTCGGATTGAAAACGACAACCATTCCTTTATCGTCGATAAACGGATTTACGTGCATGATGCAATCTAGGTCTCTACCGGTAGGACGGCTTACGTGTATAATCTCCGAGTTGAGAATCTCACGGTATTGTTTGTACCAATTGATCCATTTCGAAACCATTTGTTTCGTTTGCGGTGTATCGTACAAGCGTTTGCCACGAATGGTTAGTTGGGCGCCACTGCTTAAGAATTGCACCAACTGCGACTCGTAACGGTCGAGGTTTTCGCACAATGGCTCCAATCCTACGCGCGGATCATTGGTATAGAAACCGACCAACTGCAGTGTCATCCATCCCATCGTAGGTAGTTTGTGCCATGTACCGTCGTAGATATACTGACGAGCCAAGAGCTGTTGTTGCTGTGGTGTAAGGTTGGCGCTGGCTTCGCGGTAACCCATACCGGTAGCACTTTGCCCATTTAGGAAGTACCAATCTGGTATCGGCACGAACATGTCGCGCTTTTGCAGTTCGTGGATTACTTCTACTTGGGCTTTCCATTGCTCCCATTGTGAGTCGTTCATGCCGCGGTGATGCTTGTGATTGGTTGCCGCACACGGATCTCCGTGATATGGTCCGTCCATGTTGTAGGTCTTGAAGCCGGTTTTGTCAAAGAACTCCCACATCTTTCCGTAGTAGGTATCTTTCCAATCACTGGCTACACAAACGCTTTGACCAAACAAGCTTCCCGGTTTTCCGGTTTCAGGACTGATGCAATCTACCTCTGCCCCACGACCGCGCGATGCGATTTGTAGTTCGTATCCGCCCATTGGTATGCCTCGCTCACCGGCATAGTCGGCAATCATTTTCCAGTGTTGAATGTATTTTTCGTCGAGATTATCGTGACTGATACCCGGCCAGGCCATGATATCGAGACGCTCCAATCCGAGCTCTGCCATTTGGTCGATGAATGCTTTCAGTTCTTTCTCGTCGTGCGAAGTAATACCGCCCGAGATAAGCGATTCGGTTACTTGCGGTGCCAACTTCTTATACATGCGACGATGCCCTAAGCTCTTGCGTTCGCGATCGTCGGAGTCTTGAAGCAATTCGAAAGTTAGGAACGACTTGAACGGGTTCATCTTATCCACATATACGTCGGGCCCTACAGGCAATGTACTTACCAATAGGTTGTGGTGCGGAAAGTCTAGGAACTTGTCTTCGGCTTGGTTGTGTGATGCCCATGTATTATACTCGGGATCGATAAGCCAACGAGTTGTTGATTCGCCACAATGATAAATCTTTGGCTCGCCTACAAAGTGCATTAACGCACTTCCGTTTCGGCTTCCGTTTACAAGAGCAAACGAGAAGTCGCTCTCTACATGAATTCTTGACACTTGGTCTTGGTTGATTGCCAGTTGTTCGGTTTCGACATCATTCAGAACGACACGTTTGTCGCCATTGTTTACAACCTCTACCCACTTGACAACTACCGGAGCTCCTTGATAGATTTCATAATTCACATGCACTTCCAAGTCTTTTACAGCTTCCATCGCAAAGGTTGGTTTGTACTTCATGACTACACGCAATCCTTTTGCAGGCCACTCCGTTTCTACGGCATTGAACTTTTGTTTCCACGGATAGCGCATCAGCGGACTTCCGGTTTCTACATCGACTAATGTGAATGCAGATGTATTTGAATTGAGATCTTTGTACCAGTCTTCGAGCAGATACGAACATTCGGGTTGTCCTTCAAGGCCTCCTACATTGTACCAAACACTGTCGATCATCACACGGGCTTCGGGTTTGATTGCCCGCACATACTCAGCTCCGTTCGAAAGGTTTTGGTATCCGACACAAGCAATGTTGTCTCCAATATAAAACGTACGACTTACGAGTCCGTTATTGAGCTGCATCATGGCCGGAGCATCTTTCTCTCCTTTGATTACATTCAATTTACATGGGTTTTCCACCTTATGAATCAGCCAATCGTTTGGTTGCAACGCGTTGCTAAATGCAGTTACAAATTCTTTTCCGGCAGCAGGGGTATATAATTTAGAGAGCAATGCCGTTTGCTCTTGCTTGCGTTGTTTGTTTTGTTCTTTAATGACTTTGTAGTTGAGAAGAAAGTCGGCCGAAGGGTCAAACTCGCCTGTTTTGAATGTAGCTACACGTGCTTCGTAAACCAATCCGTTGAATCCGGTTGGCTCTTCCGGCGATGATGCGATGGAGAAGTTGTTTGCAAAGTCTTTGGTGAGCGGAAAGGTTGCGCTCTCTTTGCCATTGATCCAAACCGAACCTTCACCGCCCGATACGACGATCGCAAGGTGTGTCCACTGGTCTTTCTGCAAATCACCGATGGTTGCGATGGTAGATCCGCCCGATACCAACACCCATTTGTCGTTGCGTTGTCCGATTATGTAGCCGGCTTTACCGTTACCATTAGACAATACCGGAACGAGCTTTCCATCTACAGATTGAGCCGAAGCCGGTTTTGCCCACACTTCCATCATGAGGTTTTCGCCCGGAGTGCAGTAAGCTTTATCGAGCCAATATCCTTCGTTTTTACCGCTAAATAATACGGCTCCTTCTCCTTTTACAAGTTTGTCTGCCGGAGCATCGGCGTAAAACACCGGAACACCAATTGCTTTTAATGCATTACCGTGTTTTGTAGCTTCAAGAGTTGATGGTGCCGATGCATAGGATACATTTCCGGCACGTCCCATGTTGTAATGAGAAACTACCTTTATTTTAGCTTGCAAACTCACCGATGCAAGAAGCCCAATCGCTAAGGGAAGATAAAAATTCTTCATGATATAAGATTAAGTTAGATTCTTAGAAGAAAACGGATTTCTGTTTCATTCTTCATTAGAGTATACACCTCTACGTAGCAAACTATTTACAGGCATGCTTAGAAAAGAATGAATTCAACAATCCTTATAACTGATAAATAATAAAAAACCACCAAATAAAATCAATAAAAAAGCGTGTACTTATAAGATTCTAGATGTTCCTGTAAGCAAATAATCGACAAGGTCGATCTCACTTTGTGCCTCTGCAATTACCGGATACTGCTCTCGCATACGAAGCATTTGCTCATAGATGAGACGTGATTGCGAGATATCATTTTCGATAAAATATGTATATGCCCACAAAGTTCGCTGTTTGCCAAGCATGAATTTCTTGGTTCGATTGATGTAAAATTTGGCCTTCGCTTCATAAAATTGTCTGACCTCGTTCTTGTCTGCCCCGTTAAGAATCAACAGAAAGAGCTTCTCTACATTCATCTCAAAACGCAAAATTTGTGGAAAGTCCTTTTGTTGTGCTTCCTGCTCTACCTGACCCATCACTTCGTTTGCTTTATCAAATGCGTAATTATCAAGATACCATCCCTCACGTAATAAGAGAATCATTGCTGTAAAATAACTTGAAACTGGTTCGTTATTTGGAATATCAAACCACGATAATGGCAAGGTGGCTAATCTTGTTCCATTGGACTGAAGGGCATTGACTTTTAGTGATAAGAACATTGCCCGACGCGCTATTTGACTTTTCCTCAAGATACGTATGTTCATCATGTCGTTTGGAATACCAGACAGCAGCATCGGAATACCATTGGTAACGATAATAACCAGCCCAACAAATGCACCTACTAGTAGGCTGAAGTTGACAATCGTACTAAATACTCCAAACAGCACCATGAGTAAAAATAGGATCGTCAGCAAAAGATTTGCACAAACTCCTCCTAATAAGTATAGAAGTGATGATCCGGGATTATCAACTGTGCCCGGCGGATCCATCAAACATTGTCCGCCTGTGCCCGGTATCGCAAACCGCTTTATATGATATTGCCCATTTACTTTGACCAAAACATATGACTTGAATCGAAAAGATACGAATTTATAACCAGTGGCCAATCCACAAACGAGGTGTCCGGCTTCATGAATAATAATCTGAAGATAAGCTAAAGCAATAGCCAATACATAGACTATTCCTATCTTGAATAGAAAGTTGCCCCAATCGTTCGTTGCACTATCGGCTATTCCCATTAAATCGTATTTAGAACTGATAAAGCCAAAAAGACTATTAACTAACAACATGCTTGCAATAAATAAGAATTGTTTCATCTTCCTAAATTCAATGTAAGATTCTTCATAGAGCTTGCAAAATAAACATTCTTCAACAATAAATAGATGATTGAATAATTTTTCGGCACAAACACTAAACATTTTAACGGGGAACTTGTATTTTTGTATGTACAATTATAAATAATCAATCTACCTATGAGTTTTTTGACCAAGCTTTTCAAAAAAAAGTCGGACGAAAATGACCAAAACACAGGCAAAGGTTCTGTTGACGAGTTTGCATCGTTGATCCGAGTATATTATCAAGCAGTAATCGCAATCAATCTTGGTATTACCAACTTGAATATGCTTCAAGACCTTGCTTTGTTTAAACGCATGCTTAAAATTCCTACTCAAAACAATAAATTGGGTATTGCAGAAAGATCGAAAGTTATTAAGATTTTGATGCAAGATTATGGTTTGCCGCAGTCATTCTTTACAGAGATCGACCAGTCGATCAAGAAGAACTGCCGTAACCAACAACAAGTTCAAACGTATTTCTTCCAGTTTCAAGGCTTCAACAATGACTTGTTCATGTTGATGGACAATTTGATGCAAATCAAATTCCGCTTTGCAATGCTATTTAAAAAGATGCTTCGTGCCATGACAGAAAAGACAGTTCATGATATCATGACTAAGACTGAATGGAAAGAAGTTAGCGAACAAAAAGCAGCATGGAAAGTACGTAAGTATGCCGAAACATTAGGCTTCTCTGAAACTTGGATTACTGACTATGTTTATAATATTCTTCTTCTTGCAAAAAGCGACAGCAAACGCCAACGCAAAGAAGATAAAGAAGAAAATAAATAATCGTTTCCGACTAAAAAAAAAGACTTACACAGATCTGATTGGTGTAAGTCTTTTTTTTGCAATATAACAACCGAGTACTTTAGCCTCAATAATTTAACCAAAGCTTGAATGTTGAGATCTTTTCTTTGCTAATCGTTATCTTTTCTTTCGAGCGTGGGGATACTATCACAACTACTTTACTATTGAAGTAAGGCTCGATCTTCTTAATCGATTCTACACTTATGATAAACTGTCTATTTGCTCTGAAGAACCGATCAGGGTCTAGCTGCTCCATCAATTTATCGAGCGAAAGATCTATGATATGCTCCGTTCCTTGAAAAGTAGTTGCAAACGTTATTTTGTTTTCTGTGTAAAAATATGCAATCTCAGACACTTGAAGTGTCCATAATTTATCAGCGCCTGAAATAAGAAAACGAGTTCTATATTTCTTGGCCGGTGCACGTAATGCTTCAAACACATTGGATAAATACAATTGATTTGTATTGATCTTCTCATACATGCTTTCAAACTTTCGAATGGCCTCGTCGAGACGTTCTTCGCTAACCGGCTTCAAAATATAATCAATACTATTGACTGTAAATGCCCGAATAGCAAATTCATCGTAAGCAGTCGTAAAGATGATATGAGCGTTTGGCCTAACTTGTTCTAGAAATTCGAAAGAGTTTCCATCGGAAAGCTGAATATCGAGAAAAATCAATTGAGGCTCGTCGTTATTTTCAAACCAATGAACAGCCTCATCTACGCTTCCGGGTAATATTTCTAAATCCCAGTTTGGTCTCACCTTTTTAATCATACTAAAAAGCAGGCGCGCCGCCGGTATCTCATCTTCTATGATTATCGCTTTAATTCTATTCATCGAGTAATGGTACTTTGACTGTAAAACGTTCAGAATCGTGTTCTAATATAATATCGCGTCCGGTTAATAATAGGTATCGGTTGGATAAGTTTTGCAAACCTGTCCCCGATTTGGCCACCGATCGTTTGGGACGTACCGGGTTTGTTACAACTAGCATGTCATCAATTATCTTTATATTGATAAGCATCGGCTTAGATGTATTTATTGAGTTGTGCTTGATCACATTTTCAATCAATAATTGCAACGTGAGCGGTGGCAGTCGGCGAAACAAATATGTATCGGCAACCGAATAAATAATATCAATGCAATTACCTAATCGCACTTGATGCAATGCGACATACGAATGTACAAAATCAATCTCATCTTTCAACATCACAAGTGGAACGTGTTGACTTTGTAATACATATCGATATACATCAGATAGATTGCGTGTAAATACGACTGCACTTTTGGGATCATATTCTATTTCAGCAATAAGTGTATTCAAACTATTGAATAAAAAATGAGGATTCATCTGATTTTGAAGGGCTACATATTTAGCCCTGTTGTTTTCTTCTTGCAAGTGTGCTGCTTTCTTTTGCAATGCCAAAGAGTTTAAAATGGATTGGTTTACTAAAAGAAGGCCTACAACAACCAATTCAACTAGCCAAACAGAAAACAACATCCGAGATCCACCATTAGGAAAAACAAAAGGCTCGGCAGCTCCGACAAACATCTTAGCCAGTACAATGAATGCATAGTTTAAAAGTAATAATGCCATAGCTGTGAGCACATACAGGCCGATAATCCGTGTACGCTTGATAAGATATAATGGGGATTTTCTATTTATCCAATTGCTAAATTGTAAAATAGAAAACCCCAATATATTAAATACAAAAAGAATATACACCGGAGCTCCTACAGATGTAAGAGCTTCTTCTGAACCTGCCGGCAATACCGTATAATTGGTAAGCAGCAGGTACGAGAAGAATCCGAGACCTGAAAACAAGATGAAATAAAGTATATGATAAATGTGTTTACTCATTCTTACATTTTTGACTATCAATTCATGATAATTTGCTTGCCTCAAATGTATTGTTTTTTCAGTGAGCACCATAACTATTCGTCGCTTTCTTCAATTGCGATAAATAAGATTGAGCTGCTACTTTAGCCTGTACATAATTTACTTGCGAAGTAAGTCGATATACTTGCGCATCGATAACTTCAACGACGGATACTTTTCCCTCGTGATAACGTTCCTCGGCTTTTTTCTCATTTTCGTACGCTTTCTCAAGCGAACTTTCAGCTAAGTCGACCCGCTTGATTGCTTGTTGTAGAGATACTCGAGACGACTCTACCTCCAAGGCCACTTGATCTGCTACTTGGTTGAGATTGTCATTTGCCATTTCTATTTTGAAATTAGCTGCTCGACGTTCGTTCTTTCGTTTTCCCCACTCAAAAATAGGGACCGACAGCTTGGCGTAGAGAGCATAGTTGGGGTCGAGATCTGACTTAAAGTCATAACCCGGTGCAGAGTAAGATCCGTCTACGCCAATGTATAGCTGCGGTTTATATTGGGAATCGTTTAATCGTTTCGTTACTTGCTCGATATTAATTTTATCTTGCGCAATTTCTAATTCAGGTCTACTACTACCTCTCGTCAAATTGTTGATACCATCAGTTGTTACTGTTGGAATTAAACTATCCACAACTGTAGCTGCCTCGAGCGGAATACCAAGCAATGAGTTGAAAGCCATTAGTCCTGTTTCAAAGTCTGCTTTGGCTTGCAAGAATTGATATTCTGCTTCGTTTTGCTTCACTTGTGCCATCAACAAATCTTGTTGATCGGTAAGTCCAACCTCTACTCGTTGACGAATTGTATTCGCAAAAGTTGATACCGATTTGTAGAATTCTGCTGTAATCTCCTCAAGTTCTTTACGTGCCACGGTATTCCAATATTGAATATCAGTTTGGTAACACACCGACAAGCGAACTAAGTCTGATTGATTTCCGGCTAATGAACGCTTATTCTCGGCCATCTTGATAGTCTCTAAAATACGTCCTCCCGTGTATATCGGTTGAAGTATAGACGCTGTTGCTCCATAATTTAAATGCTTCCCTTGTATTTCAATTGGGTTCTCAAGCATGGGAAGCGTCTTCGATAATTCTAACGGTTTTCCTACATATTGAAAGGTAGCTCCTGCTGATAATTTTGGTTTTAAATCAGCTTTAGCAGCTTTTTCTAGTTCAATACTTGCTTCGATATTGCGCTGTGCAGACTTCAAATCATAACTATATTCTAAAGCCTTTGATCTGTATTGTTGCAAAAGCGCACTCTCTTGTGCTGCTCCCGGAAGAGCAACACAGAGTGCTAGTGATATGTGTAGTAAAGATTTCATTATCTGTTTTTTACTTTATAAAATAAGGCATACAAGGCTGGCGTTACAAAAAGCGTAAGCATCGTTGCAAACGTAAGTCCGAAAATAATTGTAGCAGCCATTCCACCGAATGCAACATCAAACAAAAGAGGTACCATTCCTAATATAGTCGTTGTTGCGGCCATCAATACCGGACGGGTACGTGCTACTGTCGATTCGATTATTGCCGTATATACCTCTATGCCACTTTTGGTTTGTATTTTGATTTCATCAAGCAATACAATCACGTTCTTGATGATCATACCTAAAAGACCCAACCATCCTGCTATAGGGAAGAATCCAAAATCAAATCCGGTAATCAATAGCCCCACGGCAACACCTATTATAGACAGTGGTAGTATACATAAAATAATAATAGGATCTCGATAATTACCAAACAAAGCCACCAGAATCAATATTAGCATTAGAAATGCCAATGGGAAATATTTTGCCAAAGCCTGAAGTCCTTCTGTTTGATCTTTAAATTGAGAGTCCCAGAAGAAAGTATAGCCTTCCGGCAATTGTATGCTTTCAACTTCTTTTCTAATCTCGCTATGCACTTCCGACATTGTTGCGTCTTCTCGCACACCACACATAGCAGCCATTGACAATTGTCTGTTATAGGTTCTAACTTGCGGAAACTCCCATGATGTTTCTATCGAAGAGGTAACTTGTGAAAGTGGTACAGACGAACTGCCATTCCAAACAGGCAGGTTTTTAATCATGTCCATATCAATAGCTCCATCCACATACTCACTCTTTATCAAAACAGGTACTTGTTTTTCATTATCACGATACACTCCTACAGGAACCCCATCTGTTAGTGAACGCATAGATTCCATCATTGATGCTTTTGTCACTCCCATCTTTCCGGCTTTAACCGGATCATATACCGGTTTTATCATCATCGACATATTTCCCCATTCATTTCTGGCATCCGCAACTTTTGGGTTACGTCGCATAATATCAATTGCCACATTTACCAAAGAGTCGAGAACAGCCTCGTCCGGACCTAAAAAGCGAGCTTCAATTACAGCTTCAGACAACGGACTCAGCTCAAATCGATTTACTTTAATCAACGGATTGGGAAATTCTGCACGAATATTCTCCTGCAATATATTTTGCAGAGCTACAGCTTCCTTTGAGCTTGATGCCTTAACCAACAATTGCGCGTAATTAGGTTGTGGTCCAAATGATATATTGGATAAATAGTAACGAGGAGGAGTACGCCCTACAAACGTTGATATAAATTCTGCTTTCTCAAACGAATCGATATAATCGGCTATTGAACTAATCTCATTATTGGTACGCTCAATCGTTGTCCCCTCAGGCATCCAAACATCAATAGTAAAGTATTGTTTCTCTAATGCAGGTACAAACACCTTGGGTATAAATTTAAAACTCCAAGCTGAACCCATCAACAATACAACCATTGAAGCTATACAAACAATGCGATGTCTTAAAACCCAGCGCAATGCAGAACGAAACTTATCATAAATACCTCCGGTATATAGCTCCGCTTTTACTTCTTCGGGACGTGGACGTCTTACAAACTCTTGAATACAGAATGGAGTTTGTATCATTGCAAACACCCAGCTAAACATCAATGAAACTCCAATCACAATAACCAAAGACGAGAGCAACTCGCCGGTTATATGTGGTGAGTAGTAGATTGGAAGAAAGGTAAGAATAGCAATTACGGTAGCTGCCAACAGCGGTATTGCCGTTACTTTAATCGCTTGCATGATTGCAACACGTTTACGCATCCCCTTTTGCATATTCATTAATGCGGAGTCTGACACAACAATTGCATTATCAACGAGCATACCCATCGCTATAATAATAGCAGCCAAAGACATTCGCTGTAGCGCTATCCCTTGTGCCAACATTACGATCAACGTCGCAAAAATGGAGAAGATCAAGCCACTGCCAACCAACAAGCCGTTTTTAAAGCCTATAAAGAACAATAAGATCGCAACAACAGTCATGACTGAGATGACAAGATTTAATATAAACCCATCATTTGCCACAGCCGACTCGTAACCTTGATCATAAATCGACGTTAAGTCGTATGCCTCATCCATTGAAGAGTTAAACCAATCAATTCGATCTTTTACGATCTTTGCCATATCTACAACGTTGCCCGTTGGAACTGTCGAGATAGCTATACCTACAGCTTGTTCGCCATTTATTTGCATCAAATTTGATATCGGCTTCTTGTATCCTTCGCGCACAGTTGCAATATCACACAAACGAAAATGCTCTCCACTCTTTGATACGATGGTAAGATTCTCAATCTCTTCTAATGAAAAAAAGTTGCCCGTTGCTTCAATGCGAATACGATTATCCTCCGTCTCAATTGCTCCGGCATCCACCACTTTATTTTGCGCATCAAAAGCCAAACGAATATCTTGTGTTGTCAATCCGCTCGCAGCCATAATTGACGGACTCACCTCTACGTCAATCGTTGGGACTTGGATACCGTACAACTCAACTTTGGCAACGTCCTTAACCTTAAGCAAATCATTTTTGATCAATTTTGCCTGTTCTTCAAGTTCTCTATATGATTTTCCTTGTCCTGTAAGACCGTAAAAGACTCCAAGTACATCTCCAAAATCATCATTAACGATGGAAACTCCGGCTCCGGCAGGTAGCTTACCTTGTACATCTCCAACTTTGCGACGCAATTTGTCCCAAAGCTGTTGCATCTCTTCTGCTCTGATCTCTTTCTTTACATATACAGTAATTTTTGAAAGACCTACTCGGTTTTCTGTTTTCAGATAATACAACTCGCCCAATGACTGAATTGCTTCTTCAAGCACATCTGTTACTTGCGACTGTACCTCTTTAGGTGAAGCTCCGGGATATGGAGTTAACACTAATGCTTGCTTTATTGTAAAAGGAGCATCTTCTAATTTACCCATTTTTGCATAAGCAAAAACACCTCCAAGCAATACTAATGCTAAAAGCAAAATGGTAAATGGCTTATTCTGAAGAAAATATTTTATGACTTTCATCTTATTGTAGGGTTATCTGTGCACGATCAGTTAAAAAACGAAGCCCCGATGCTGCTAGTACATCACCTTTTTGCAGACCTGATAACACATGAACATATCCACTGTGCTTCAAGTCTCCAACAGCAATATTTCTTTGTTCAACAAATGGCTCTCCATTTTCTGCTTTCGAAATTACCCATACATAGGTTCCTAAAGCCGGTCGATTACATACAACCGATTGCGGAATCATTAGTATTTGAGTTTCTTCAACTGCTGGTTTTTCAAAACGAATCACCCCCGACATGCCAGCCAACAAATCACTATCTTTATTTGGCAGTACAGCTGTAAACAAATATGATAAGTTATTTTTGGAAGGACTCTTTGAAATTTCTTCTACAGTGGCTGTAAATGTTTGTCCTGGCAGAATATCAAACGACAAATCGACTTCTTTTAGGTCAGAAGCAATCATCGCTATTTGCTGAGGCACATATGCTTCGATCTTAAGTCTATCTAATTCTACAAATGAAAACACAGGTTGAGTTGCTTTTACTTCTTGATGTTTCTCAATATATACCTCTCCAATATATCCATCAAAAGGGGCTCTCAGCTGTGTATCGTTCAATTCATTCTGGGCAGTATCATATGAAGTTTTTGCTACCATGTAATCTGATTTTGCTTTCTCATATGCACTTGCAGAAATATTATTGAGCTTATATAAAGACTCTATACGTGCAAATTCAGCATTTGCTTGGTTATATACAGCTTCAGCTCTTTCCTTTCGAATTAAAAAATCGCGAGAATCGATCGTAGCTATGATGTCTCCTTTTCGGTAATGATTTCCTGCTAGAACTTCAAACTGTTTGATCGGCCCTCCTACACGAAACGACAACTCGGTAGTTCGATATGGCTTTGAAATAAATGAAAAACTTTGTGTAGATAAGTGCTTACTTTCTACCACTTCAACTGTTTTTACTACTGCTTTTTCATTTTTACTTTGTTTACCGTCACTGCAAGAAAGGCAAAGCACACTCAGGCAAAACAATCCAATAACTTTTCTCATTTTATTTATCTTTTCAGTCACATTTCTACTGTAAAGAAATAAATTGATGTTCATAAAAGGTTGTTCTGATTTCCCGAAACGGAATAATACGCCTCCAAAACAGAAAAGTCCGCCCCCTAAGCTTGATGTATAGCTTAAGAGGCGGACTTTATATCTTTATATTGACTATTTACGGATTTATTTTTAGGGCATCATCCCATGTCAGTTTTGTAGGACAATTCCATTGCGGTTGATTCAAATCACAAAAATCACCATTCTTCTTAGACTCTTCGATCATTATTTGTTTTAGTTGTGCAATGCGTGCAAACTGTTTTGCATCATCAATCAGATTTCTAGTCTCTTTCGGGTCTGATGTTAAGTCGTATAATTCATAATAGTTTTTACCTTTTACATTATATGCTATTAGCTTATAGTTATCTTTTACGATCCCACGAATCAAGTTACTATAGTTTAATGAAATCAAATCACGATGCTTTTTATTTTTACCGTTCAACAATGACTTAAAGGATTTTCCCTTTACACACTCAGGAATAGGTAAACCGGCCGCTTCGCATACCGTAGGATATACATCGTATAGATAACAACCACTATTGTTTTGTCCCCCTTGCTTTATTCCTTTTCCAACCATAACCAAAGGCACTCGTACACTGTGATTATATAGATTTTGTTTGCCTAATAAACCATGTTGTCCCACAGCCAGTCCGTTATCGGCAGCAAACACAATAATAGTATTTTCGAGTTGTCCCGATTTTTCTAAAGCCTCAAGTACCCTTCCGATTTGTGTATCCACTTCACTAACCATGCCATAATAAAGAGCCATCTCCTCTTTTACCATTTTCCGTGTGCGAGGAAATGGTCTGATTACTTCATCTCTAACATCAAGATCTCCGGTATCATACGGCGGGATATCACTATAATTTACCGGCAAATGAAGTGTATCTGACATGTACTTTTGTCCATATCCCGGTGGTGGAGTACGCGGATCGTGCGGAGAAGTAAACGCTACATAAGCAAAAAAAGGTCGATCGTCATTTACCGTATTACTTAAAAACTCTACAGCTGCATCGGCAAACATTTCGCTCGAAAAGCAATCTCCAACAAAAGGCTGCTTATAATTTCCTTCTTTATCGTAATGATGTAATCGTGGTGCGAAATGCCCGTTTGATTGATAAGTATGCATTCCTCCAAAAAAGATATTATCACCCTCTTCAAATGATCTATTAAAAGAGGCAAAACAATTATGCCATTTTCCTGTACCAAACGTACGATAGCCATTATTTCTGAAATGCTGTGGCATCGTAATCTGGTCTTCGGAAATATAACGACCGTCTTGCTTCACATCAAATATCCCAACCCCAGTCATTAGCATTGCTCGACTTGGCATTGATAAGGCTCCTGTCAGAGATCCATTGGTAAACGTATTGGTCATCGTAAAACCGTGTTTAACCAATTTATCCATATTGGGCGTATAGACGTCGGGATTACCTAAAGCTGCAATCGCATCACTTTGCTGGTCATCTGTTAGAATAAATAATATATTAGGTTGTTGGGTTTGTGCCTGCAATGTAGTAATCGCAGCAAAAGTTCCCATGGTAGTAGCAAGTAAGGTATTTCTCATTTCTGAATTATTGATTAAAAGTGCTCTCCGTTAGCGTAATAATTACGGGATGCTAAATGATGGAAATACACCTCAGATTCCGGATATCCTGCTTTCTTCAAATACTGAGAAATTGTAGAGGCAACTTCATCTTCCAACGTTATTTCTCTATTAAACGCACAAACCTCAATCAAAGGATAACTAAGAATCATTGTTTCTTCAGATATAAATCTTGATTCAATAACTTCCAAAGTAATATGATCTAGCGGAATGTTGTAAATAGTTGCAAGTCTATTATGCATATCCTTACTAACAGTTAAAAGTTTTGCTGTATCTACAGCATGGAATCGAATCGTAGGCATAGTATTGTTAATTTTTCTGCGAAGTTAACTATTTTGAAGCAAAACTAAGTGTGATATATTAATAAAAATAACGACCGGGTGGTATCTCACCAGCCGGTCGTTACACTAACTCTTAACCTTAACAATGATTTATTGTTTTAAAATAATCTCGCATCAAAAGTCTTTCAACAAAAACTGAAGATGATTATAAAACAACTTTTGCAGATCGTAACTTTCTAACATGATTATGATCTACTGCAAATATAACCACAGAAATCTATTTAACAATAGTTTTACAATAATTATTTATATTAAATCATGAATTATTTATAATACTGATACCATAAGTCATAAAGCTAATCATCTATCCTTGTTATAAAGCTGCCTTACGATACCATCTACTAATCCCAACTTCGGAACTTGCAAGTCTTCAACTTTAGCATATTTCATAACTGTTATAAAAATTTTAAGAGCATATTCTATAACATCGGCTCTATATGGATTCAATCCAAACTTCAATATCCGTTCATCAATAGTCATGTTTGTTACCGAATCATATAACTCTTTTAGCTCCTGATATTGAATCGACTTATCACCTAAAATCTTTCGCACCCTATTGATATTTCCACCAGATCCCAAAATACAAGAAGGTGCATATTGTTTACCTACAGACTCTAACCATTCTTGAAGTTCAGATAATGTATCATCCGCTACTGCTTCCTTCAACATACGCACGGTCCCTATCTTAAAAGATCTGGAAAGAATTCTATTCCCATTGTAAATCACAGAGATCTCCGTACTACCTCCTCCTACGTCGACATATAAATAGTTTCCTTCCGGTGTAATAATCTCATGCATCCCACTCGAAAAAATCAAATCGGCCTCCTCTTCTCCCGATATAATTTCAATATTTACGCCACACTCATGCTTGATCAACTCTGCAACTTCAGACCCATTCTCGGCCTCTCTCATTGCACTAGTTCCGCATGCTCTATACGCTTCAACATTGTAAGCCTTCATCATATAATGAAAGCCTTTCATCAAATCCAATAAAGCCATTTGCTTATCCACAGGAATTCGTCCTTCTGTAAAAACATCTTCTCCAAGACGAATCGGAACACGCATAAGATTGACAACCTTATACTGAACTCCATCTTCATGTGTAAAGGCATTACAAATAAGAAGCCTGATCGCATTTGATCCCATATCGATTGCCCCATAGGTATTTGTTATCATCGTTTGCATAGACAATACATTTTAGAAATTAGATTTCGATAAAAAATAAGCATGCAACTCTTCCTGAGCCCTTACGCGTTCTTTGGAATTATTGCGCACATATCTATTCAACAATTGAGGAGACAAATCTCTTGCTTTTACATTATCTTTCCATTGTATTTCAAATACATCTCGCAATGTTGATTTCACTTCTTTATCGAATATAGGCACTGCCGCTTCGACCCTTCGGTCTAGATTACGCCCCATCCAATCATTACTCATTAGAAAACATTGCTCATCGCCTCCATTGTAAAAAAACATAATACGAGCATGCTCCAAGTACTTATCAACAATACTTATCGCTTTAATTGAATCACTCAATCCATCTACTTGTGGACGCAAACAACAAATACTTCGAGCAATGATACGTATTTGTACTCCTGCTTTACTTGCTTCGTACAAAAGTTCGATCATCTTACTATCAACGAGCGCATTCAATTTCAAGTCAATCTTTGCAAGTTTACCTTGTTTTGCAAATTCAATCTCTTTACGAATCATTTCAGTCAGGCGATCACGCATTCGCTCGGGCGATACAATAATACTCTTTGTATTCATACGCACCCGTTTCTTTTCTATAAATGAAAAGATTCGTTCCACATCCTCTCCTATACCTTGATGAACAGTAAATAAACCAATATCGGAATAAATCTTAGAAGTAGTTTCATTAAAGTTTCCGGTACCTATATATGAATAATAATACTGCTTATTTCCCTGCTTAAACTTCACTAAGGCTAACTTTGCATGCACTTTTAGTTTTTTATTTCCATGCACCACATTTACACCTGCTTCTTCTAATAATTTTGACCAATAGATATTATTCTTCTCATCAAAGCGTGCTTTGAGTTCAATCACAGCCGTAACCTTTTTACCATTACGAGCTGCGTTAATCAACGCATTCATCACCTTCGACCTCTCTGCAACACGATATACCGATATATAAATCTCCTCTACATGTCTATTGAATGCTGCTTCTCGTAAGAAATCGATAAAGTTTGAAAACGAATGATAAGGATAAAACAACAACACATCTTTCCGCTTTACAACATTAAGTAATCCGGTACTTCTAGCAAAATCTGGATGTATAGCTGGCTTAGGACGTGCTTCTTCTAATATCGGATTTACCATCGGGAAATTCATCAAATCTTTCATATGTTGGTATCGCCCTCCCGGAAACAATGAATCGGCCGACTTAAACTCAAGTTTTTCAATCAATATTCGCTGCAGATCCTCCGGCATCATCTCATCATAAATTAGGCGTATAGGCTTTCCTGTTACCCTACTTTGAACAGCCTTACTCAACTCCTCAACCATTCGTTTTCGATAAGAATTACCCAGAGAAATCTCTGAATCTCGTGTAATTTTAAAAGAAAATGCATCAATAGTACGAAAACGAAGCATAAAAAACATCTTCTTTAAATTAAACCGAATCACATCCTCAAGAAGAATAATTGTTGTGGTTCCATCATCGCTCATTGGAAGTGTTACAAATCGATTTAATACATTCGGCACTTCAACAATGGAATATCGTGTATTTTTTTCTGTAGGGACATCACCACCCACAATGCGAACAGCCAAATAAATACGGTCGTCCTGTAAAAAAGACATTGAAGTGTTACGCTCGAGCAGAATAGGTACTAGTTGCGAACGAACTTCATCTGAGAAATAAGTTGCAACATACTCCTTTTGTGTATCTGTAAGCATTTGCTCATTTACGATATTGATCTTTTCTTTTCGCAGCTCTTCACAAAGTAGTTGATATACATCATCAAATCGATGATGCATGCTTACAGCCTGCTGTCGTATTCCTGTAAGAAGACGTTCCACTTCAGCAATACTAATATCTTCATCTTGTAATGTAATCTTATCCCGTAGAGATTTTAAAACAGAGGCCACTCGTACTTTAAAAAATTCATCCTGATTATTTGAGAAGATACCCAAAAAACGTAAACGTTGTACTAGAGGTACTGTTTCATCGAGAGCCTCTTGCATGACCCGCTCATTAAAAGAGAGCCAACTAAGCTCGCGGTTA
Source organism: Tannerellaceae bacterium (assembly GCA_051656605.1). Lineage (GTDB taxonomy): Bacteria > Bacteroidota > Bacteroidia > Bacteroidales > CAMTPD01 > UBA12018. The sequence goes on from JBOGCF010000020.1 coordinate 41,659, forward strand.
TTATGTTCGGTCTTCTTATTACACATCCGTAATTTCTCTTAATTGTAAATATTGCAACTAATCAACTCACAAAAGCGACACACTTTATCTTCTCTCATTTATATGTGGAAAACAAAAGTTCTATCAGGCCCTAATATAAACAAACCCTTTTGATAAATTAAAACAAATCAACATCTTTAGAAGCACAAAAAGACATATAATAAAAAAGGCGGCCTGGATATCAGACCGCCTTTTTAATATTATATTAATACGTAATAATATAATCAAGCCGTTACAAATATAAGACTTATTTTATAATCCAAGCCTACTGTGTTACATTTTTGTTACAATGATGTTACAAAACGACTTCACTTGCGGTTATATCTGTAATTTTTTTGAATCGTAAGTATAATAAAATACCCATAAGGGATAAACCAATAGGAAATCCGGCCCATACACCGGGCGCTCCCCACCCTAACACAAAGGCAGCAAAATAACCCAATGGCAGCGAAATCATAAAGTGACATAAGAATGCTACGTATGCCATAAACTTCACATCTCCGATACCACGAAGCGCATTGGCATACACGATTTGTAAGCCATCGCCAATTTGATATAGGATAATAGCAAACAACATCGTGCTTAGTATTGCATTCACTTCGAGAGAATCGGTAAAGATAAACGACAACTTGGTACGGAAAACCAGTAGCATAGCTACAAACAAAGTTGTCTCGGCCAATACAATATGATAGCCTGCAGCTGCCACATCTTTCACTTGCGCTTTGCTTCCGCTAGCAGAAATCGTACTGATACAAATCGTAACAGCCGCCCCTACTCCATAATAAATAAGGAATCCGAGTGTCGTGATTACACCTGCAACCTGATGAGCTGCAAGTGCCGCGCTACCAAACCATCCCATCATAATCACACAAAGACTGAATGAACCCGACTCTACCCCCATCATCACACTTACCGGAAAGCCCAGCTTTACAAGACGAGTTAAGTCATCTATTTTAATCTTCGCCTGCTTAAAATAAGGAACGAAAGCTTTATAGCGCTTTCCTTTGAAGAAGATAAACAAGAAAGCAACCAGCATCCACACACGAGAAATCAATGTAGAAATACCCGCACCATTAAGACCTAATTCAGGAAAGCCAAAGCTACCGTAGATCAAAAGATAGTTACCCACAATATTGATAATATTGGCCGTAAGCATCACCCACATAGAGATCTGCGTATCGGTAATACCATCGGCAAATTGCTTGAAGCCATTAAACAACATTACCACACATATGGAAGAGAGTTGAATCAGGAAATAAGGGCGGATGAGCGGAAACAACTCTTCGGGCTGACCAAAGCGATGCATCGAAAAATACACAATCACCATTGCAATCGAGAGCAACAGCCCCACAAAGAAGTTGGCCAGTAAGCCATTCTTCAAGATAGCAACCAAGCGATCGTTACGTTTCTCTCCATTATATCTTCCCACAAGCGGAGTTAGTCCGTACGAGAAACCCATCCCGCAGATAAAAACCAGGTTGAATAAATTATTTACAAACGAAGCCGCGGCAAGCGAGTCGGTACCATAACGGCCCACCATAATATTATCGGTAAAACCAACCACAATAATACCTAGTTGGCCGAGGATAATAGGAATCCCCACTCGAATAATAGAACGATACAACGGAAAATACTTCTGAATAGACAAATTCATTGATAAAATTCTTAAGAGCTAATTATAAAGCGTTACCATAACATTGACGGCAGCACATCACATACCGTCAAAAAAAGATTCTGAATGCAAAGTTACTTTATTCCCGCCTCAAAACAAAGAAACCCCGGAACTCGGCAACGTGTCTACGCCGAGTATCCGGGGATCATTCATTAGTGGTTTTTGTTGAATCTATTCTTAGAATGAGATCTTGCCGCTTACAAAGTAGCTGCGAGGCAATGATGGTCCGTAAATATAACCGGCATCGCGCAACTCACCTTGGTCAAAATCTTTTTGATAAGCGTTGAAGACATTCTTCACGCCGGCAGAAACCTCAAAGTTTACAAACTTCGTTAAAGGAATATTATAGCTTAGTTTAACACCCATATCAAAGAAATCAGGTGTTGTTTCTTCTCTGTCTTCAGGAATAAAGCCCGCCATGTGTTGCACCAACATACTACCGGTATACGTTCCCGTTACCGAAGCCGAGAAGTTACGAACAGGGCCGAAGGTAGCCGAAAGGTAACCATATGTATCCGGCGAACGGAACATTTTGCGCTGAGGTTCTACGTTCGGATTATCGCTCCATTTCTCAGGCTCGTTGTATCTACTGCGTTGCAACGTAGCACCCGCTTGCAAAGACAACCAAGCATTAAATGCCGCACGACCTTCCAAGTTGACACCCATCACCTTTGCGCCCGATCCGTTGCGACGTTCCATGATTTGAATACCTTCGGGACTCTCGCCCATCGATTCCAACACAAACGCATCTTTCAGCATGGTATAGAAACCTTCTACAAGGAAATTGGTTTGTACACGGCCAAACGTGTGATAGAAATCGACCGAGGTACTAATACTTTGCGACTTCTCTTCTTTCAAGTTCGGGTCAATCTGAATAATCATCGCTTCACCACCTACAGCTGCAATGTGCAAATCTTCGTCGAATGCTTGCGGAGCACGGAAACCCGACGAATAACTCATACGCAGGTTGATATCGGCAGTCGGATTGAAGCGAACATTTGCTCGCGGACTAAAGATCACATGATCAATCAAGCTATGCTTATCAAAGCGTCCGCCGATCAAGAAGCCCCAACGATCCGTTTTCCATTCATTTTGAAGAAAGATACTTCCAATCTGTACTTTTTGTTCCAAGTCGCGGTTGTATCCTTTCATGATGTCGTGAAGTTTGTCGTAGTTATATTCGAAACCTCCGGTAAATTCGGCAGGCATAAACAACAACTTGTCCATAGACAAAGAGTACTGAGTACCCGCCACAGCCGTAAGGTCTGTAGTATGTCCATAAGCATTGATATCCTGTCCGGTACCGTAGTAACTATTACGATCGGTATGTTGCATCGAAGTATACACATTCAATCTGTGTTTGTAATCTTTCGAGAACAAGTCAAACTTCAAGCCTCCACCATTGATATTGTGTTCGGTTTGCTCAGCGATATCCGCATCGTGTGGTTGTTCGTGCAATTTGTTTCCACCACGACGAAACTCGTGCATGTTATGATACTCGAGCGTAAGTTTTGAGTACGCCGATGTTTTATAGTAAGTTCTAAAACCAAGTGTACGCGCGTTCAACTTTCCAAGTTCGGTGTATCCGTCGCCATCGTGGTCGTAAGCTGCTCTGTACTTCGATTGTCCGAACAAATAAAGTCCCACTTTATTATCCGGCGTTACCATAGAAGCATTCAACGAAGTAGCATTTTCAGGTCTTGTACCACCAATCATTGTCAGATTGTGCGACAACGAAGCCGTATTGCGAATAGGCTCTTTGGTAATAATGTTTACTACACCCGCGATAGCAGACGAGCCAAACAAAGCAGAACCACCGCCACGCATCACCTCTACACGCTCAATCATGTTTGCAGGGATTTGTTCCAGTCCGTACACACCCGTTAGCGCACTAAAGATAGGACGGCTGTCGATCAAGATCTGTGTATAAGGCCCCTCAAGACCGTTGATACGTACTTGTTGAAAACCACAGTTCTGACAGTTATTCTCTACACGTACCCCCGGCTGAAAGCTCAACCCTTCGGCAAGACAAGAAGCACTGGTCTTCTCAAAAATCTTTGCATCAAGTACATTTACCAAGGTAGGAGCGATACGACGGGTCGTTTCGTTTCTATTAGCCGAAACCACTACCTGATCAAGAGAGATTACATCTTCGTCGATTTCGAAGTTAACCTCCTGGCTTTTCCCTTCTTTTACAACAATTGGTTTCTCTACGGTTCCGTATCCCAAAGCTTTGGCAACCAACACTTGCTTGCCTAGAGGCACGTTGGTAAGCGAATAGTGTCCGGTTCCGTCGGTAGTAACCCCAATCGTAGTTCCTTTTACAATAACGTTGATATATGGAAGGTGTTCTTTTGTTTTCTTATCGATAACGTGCCCAAAGATATGGACTTCGTTCTTTTTGTTCGAATCTACATGATTCTCAGCCATTACACTCAATGAAATAACAAGGAGCGTAAACAGCAATGATAGTTTGTTTCTCATTCTATAATCGGTTTAAGCGGAAATAAAAGTTATAGATATATACCACGCCCGTTGTTGATCCTTGGGGCCAACAAGACGTACTAATCCTGAGTCGTTACAATCTTTACGCAACGATGTAGTTATCCCATCCACCTCAATTGTGGCAGGTAAACCATTAACTATTAAAACTTAAACCAAGAAAGGAGGAGCTCTCCAGGAAAGGACAGCACAAATAGTAGTAGTATGCGAAGTAGTCGGAATTACGGTTTCAAGCGTGCGAAGCAATAACATCTCGGCACTAATGTGCAATTGCGACACTGCTCCGTCTAAAGCAGCAAATTGTGCTAGGTGAATAAAGAGTTGTACCTCGCTGCTCGAGTGTGAATGATCGAGCGGTACATTGCCATCACAAGAAAAAGGGTGAGAATGCACAATGGTCACACCATTTACAATATGCACGTGCATAAAGAAACTGACAATGCCAAAATACGTCATAAAGAGTATTGGCAAAAACCAGCGGGTGATATGTAGCATGTGTCTTTTCAAGTGAACAATCTTTTGTGATTTCAGATACAAAGATAGGGATACACTTTAATTTAACAAATACCTAAAAGCAATTAAAAAATAGTAATTCAATTATGTTACTATCCCCTTATGTGGGTATTGGGTTCAAAAACAACCTCTTCGAGGTCGATCATCGCATTGATTACCGAGATGTATTTGTATGAATAAAGATCTATTTTTCTGATCTCGCGCTCTTGCAAAAGCCCGTTTGCAAGCAATTGCGCACGTTTTGTACCTTGCAAAAGTGGCTTGGCGGGCGTAAACCAATGCTTGCCGTCGTACAAAGCCACGTTACCAATGGAAGTATCCGTTACGAGTCCATCTTTCACTATTAGAATATCGTCACAATCGGCTCGCTTTGCAAATAAAGTATCTAGTTGGTTGCGGTCGGCAAACTTCAAATGGTAATCGATCACGTTGTCTTCTACAAGCATCAACGACGACACCGGGCGAATGTGATAGGGAAAATAAGAAACACTCACCGCATCCCGATCATACAATACACGGCAACGAATGCGGTCGGTTGCGTTTTCGGCAGTTAGTGCACAGTGATTTTGCGCCAACGTCTCTGCCAAATCGAAAGACTTCGCATCGGGAAAAACCTCTGCAAAGACACGATTCAAGCGAGCCTGATGCCAGTCGAGCGCTTGAAAAGATCCGTTTTTCAAGCAAATGGTTTCTATAAATTGCTGCTTCATTATTTTACTCCCGGTATGTATGTTTTCTGTTTTATCTCTTCGTATTCGCTGCGCGCATCACTTTGAAATGTAATTCCGCCGCCACTTTTAAATACCAACCCCGCCGCCGTTTGCTCAATAAAACGAATCATCACCGCACTGTTGAACACATTACCATCGTAATATCCCGCAACACCGGTATAGAATCCGCGCGGATAGGTTTCTGCCTCATCGATGATTTCGAGCGTTCGAGGCTTTGGAGCTCCGCAGATCGAACCCGCAGGAAGTAGTTTGAAAAACAAGTCGCCCCACTGTTGTTGCCAATCGTGCGGCAGTTTGCCGGTTACTTCCGAACTGATTTGCAGCAAGTCGCCACGATTTGTATGGATCAAGTCGGCATAACGATAACGCGCCACATTTACCTCACTCGCAATCATACTCAAATCGTTTCGGATAAGATCTACAATCGTAGCATGCTCGGCCTTTTCTTTTTCGTCATTCAAGATTACGTTGTAAGCATTGGGAATGGATGCGTCGATGGTACCTTTCATCGGATAACTCGCAATGACGCCATCTTCGACCTTCACAAAGATCTCGGGCGAAAAGAAAGCAAAACAATCTTTTACCCACATCTTGTAGCGCGCCTTTGCAAGAGAAAATAACGACTTCAGGTCTTTATCTGTTTGCACAGGAGTAGCAACAGTGAGGTTGGTTAGGAATGAGTCTCCGCGACGAAGTCCGCGCATCACCACATCAAAGCAAGCGGCATAGTTGGCAAACGACATAAAGTCGGGCTCCCATTGGCAAACTGTATCCTTGGCCGTCTCTTCGAGAGAATTAGTTATCTCTTTGGAGCAATAAGTCATCTCTCCTCCGAGGGTGTTTGCCGTCGCTTCGGAGCAATTGGTCACCCCTTCGAGCTGGTACAACCATTCGCTTGCGTCTACCTCATCCCACTTCAACACACAACATTGTTGCATCTTGTAGTCGATTATGAAGATATAAGGAGTGCGAGCCGATGTATATGTATTCATCAACTCGCACGCTTTTGTATTGTCTATAAAATTCATTAGGGCGTATAGCTAAAACAAAGCAGATTCGAACGGAGAGTCTCCCTCCCATCCGAATCTGACCTTTTTATATTTTAATCAAGAAAACGTTGAGTCAATCCTTGAAACGCGTCGATACGACGATCGCGGAAGAAAGGCCACCAGCGGCGCACCTGCTCCGAGCGAAGCATATCAAGCTCTACTACGCACACTTCTTCTTTGTCGTTTGATAGCTCTGTTACGAACTCACCCTGCGGACCCGCTACGAATGAATTGCCCCAAAACTGAATTCCGTTGGTTTGTCCCGAAGGATCTGCTTCATGTCCGGTACGGTTTACCGAAATTACATGCAATCCGTTTGCCACGGCATGCCCGCGTTGCGAAATCACCCACGCATCTTTTTGGCGTTGTTTCTCTTCCGGTTTGTCCGAAGATTCCCAGCCGATAGCCGTAGGATAAATAAGCACGTCGGCACCGCGCATTGCCATTAGGCGCGCAGCTTCGGGATACCATTGATCCCAGCACACCAATACGCCAAGCTTACCTACCGAAGTCTGGATCGGCTCAAAGCCAAGATCGCCCGGTGTGAAGTAGAACTTTTCGTAGTAAGCAGGGTCGTCCGGAATGTGCATCTTACGGTATTTGCCCGCGATAGAGCCGTCTTTCTCCAACACTACAGCAGTGTTGTGGTAAAGGCCCGGCGCACGCTTTTCGAAAAGAGAAAGCACAAGTACGATGCCCAACTCCTTTGCCAACGCACCGAAAGTTTCGGTAGACGGGCCCGGAATTGTTTCGGCCTGATCAAAGTTGTTCGTATCTTCTACTTGGCAAAAATACAATCCGTTGTGCAACTCTTGCAATACAACAAGCTCGGCACCTTGTGCTGCCGCCTCGCGGATATTGCTTTTTAATTTCTCGATATTATGTTGTGTATCGGCAGTGTTCGCTTGCTGAACAATACCTACCTTTAATGTCTTCATTTGATTCCTGTTTTTCTGTTATTTCACCACTACATCTTTCGGATACTGCATCGTAACGCAGTGAAGCGAACCATGCTGCTTGATCAATGCCGAGCAATCGATGCCGATCACTTCTCGATCGGGGAATGCGGCTTGCAGCACCTGACGTGCCAATTCGTCCTTAACCGGCGAATTGTAGAAAGGCAACAATACGGCGTTGTTGATGATTAGGAAATTCGCATACGTTGCAGGGATACGCTCGCCGTCGTACTCTACGGCATCGGCCATAGGTAGTTCGATCAGGCGATACGGGCTGCCGTCGCGGGTAGTAAACGACTCCAATTCTTCCTCCATACGTGCAAGAGCCTCGTAGTGTTCGTCGTCGCGATCGTCGCATTTCACGTAAGCAATCGTTTGTTCGTCGCAAAGTCGTGCCAGCGTATCTACGTGACTGTCGGTATCGTCACCGGCAAGGTAACCGTGGTTCAACCACAAGATTCGGTCAAAGCCTAGTGTATCTTTCAGGTATTGCTCTACTTCTTCTTTCGACATGTGTTCGTTGCGATTTACAGAAAGCAAACACTCTGCCGTTGTAAGTAGCGTACCTTTGCCATCGCTTTCGATACTACCGCCTTCGAGCACAAAGCTAAGCTTGTTTTTGTATGCTACGTTTGGGGCGAATGTGTTTTGAGCATGCAGGTTGCGTGTGATTTGGTTGTCGAGTCCGGCGGCAAACTTCATTCCCCATCCGTTGAAGGTGAAGTCGTAAATGACAGGCTCGCCATCTTCCAACACTGTGATCGCACCATGATCGCGTGCCCAGGTATCGTTCGTTGGCATGGTTTTAAAGATCACGCGAGAGTAATCGATGTCGTCTCCCAGCTGTGTCTTCACTAGATCTACATCCTGACAAACAATTATGAGATTCTCATGTCTCACAACTGCTTTGGCAATCTCCACGAAGCAAGGTATTACTTCATCAAGAATAGAAAACCAATCGGTTTCTTCGTGCGGCCAGGTAAGCTGCACGGCACTCTGCGGATACCACTCCGCAGGCAATGTAATCTGCACCTTATTTTTCATGCCGCAAAATTACGATTAATTGCAGAAAAAAAGATGCATTCTACTTCTGAAAAAAGAATAAATCAAATGGTTTCTTTCATACCCACAAGCAATGGTTTCATTGCCGCTGTTTTCTCGAAATTTACACGAAGTGGGCGCAGCGAAGAAACGAAGCATCGTTACCGCGCCTTCTTTTTAGTGTATTTACGGGCATTTCGGCTTCCAGATTGCCGTTTTAGCCCTAGTTTTCGCGCTCAAAAAATGGGGTTTTTCAATGATCCCAATGTGCTTTAGGTGATCAAAATAGGTGGTTTTGGAGTTGTTGGAATGTAGTTTAGACTAAAAACAGGCATTTTTGGCACAAAAAGCTTACTTCCTTCTCTCAAAAACCTTATTTAGTTCTTGAAAAAAGCTCTTTTGCTTTTCGAAAAGACCAAACTAGGTTCTTGAAAAGAGGTTTTGGAGTTTTCACGAAGACTTTTTTTACTCACCACGAAGAGTGTTTTTGTTTTCCACGAAGACTTTCCGCACTCTTCGTTATGAATGAAAACACTCTTCACTATAACGGAAAAGCCTTTTCATTGAAAACATTCCGCCTCAACCCTGCGAGAGTAAAACCCCTGCCCCATTCCACTGCCATGCTTTGCCCCAAGCCACTGAGCGGCAGTTTAGGGAATACATAATGTTATTAATGAGCTCTTTTACCGTTCATTTTGATTTATAAAATACATCTTCTTGCTATTCAAAATCTGCTCTTGTCTATCCAAACGGTTCGAAACGTGGCAAGATGAAAGATTTAAATGCGTTACGTATTTGAGGCATCCGGCAAAAAAAGTGCACTTTTAACGGCAAAACGCTTCATTTGCGGCAAAACCTTGCAAGACTGCTCATTTGCGGCTTTTTACAATAAGGCGCCGGCTGGTTTGCGTCGTGCAACTTGTTAACGAGCATAAATTAATCTATTCTTTTGTCATGCTGCGTATAAGTCGCGATTTTTGCGTAAATTTGTAGGTAATAAATTCGAATCATCAATTCAATCTTTATGAGCTTAACAACGAAAGAAAAAATTCGCGATCAAAAGCGCAAAGGTTTAAGCTTTGAAGAGCTATGTGCTATCCCATCGCTCAACAAAGAGAAAACTCGCAACAAGGCACACTTACGTGCAATCAAACGCAAAGGCAAAAACAAATCGTTCTCGGCCTCTGCAAAACCAAAAAGATAACACACAATTGTGTATATAAAAACAACAGGACACTCGCTCAATGGCAAGTGTCCTGTTTTATTTTAGGCTGGTTATTTCGTTTTATTCACACTGACAAAAATCGTTTGCCCCGCAAGGACACGACTGATTGCCTTTGACTTCATCCACATAAAAACGATAGAAACGCTGCTTTATCTCATCTCTTACACGACGAAACTCGCTTTCGATAAATTCGGGAGTACCCGTAGCATGCGACGGATCGTCGAATCCCAAATGCACACGATGCTTCACCTTGCCCGTAAATGCCGGACAGGCTTCGTTGGCTCCTCCACATACAGTGATCACATAGTCCCAACTTTCGCCCAAGTATTTCTCTACTGCGTCGGAGGTATGCTGCGAAATATCAATCCCTACTTCGGCCATTGCCTTCACGGCTCCTTCATTCAACTTGCCGGCTGCTTGCGTGCCGGCCGAACATACGATCATATACTTATCAAACGATTGCATAAAGCCGTGTGCCATCTGACTGCGACAACTGTTGCCGGTGCATAGTATCAATACTTTCATTTGCGTTGTTGTTTCTTGCTGTTGATTCTGTTTTATTTCGTTCAGCAAACTTACAATTATTTCTCTTAACCACCTATTTCAACCCACTGTTTGCATCATACCTTTGCATCCCTATCAATAATCTATTTTTATGCAACGCTCCCTATACAAAATTGACAAAATGGACTGTCCTTGCGAGGAAGGTCTTATTCGCATGAAACTACAAGAGATAAATGATATCGCAAAGCTTGATTTCAATCTTTCGCAACGCACTCTTACGGTATTTCATCACGAATCAAATCTACAAATTACAAATGCGCTAAATGCGCTCAACCTTGGTTCACACCTGATCGAAACAACAGAAGGTGAACCTGAGTATAAAGAAGACGACACAAAACAACGGTCTGTGCTTAGAGCGGTCTTACTTATCAATCTTATTTTCTTCATCATTGAGATTACGACCGGATATGTCTCGAACTCGATGGGACTTGTGGCCGATAGCCTCGACATGCTTGCCGACGCATTGGTGTATGGGATGAGCTTGATCGTAGTTGGCGCTGTTGCTAAAAAGAAGAAACGGGTAGCGCTTTGGAGTGGTATCCTTCAGGTGATATTGGCAATACAAGGTTTTACGGAAGTGATCAAGCGTTTTATCGGGGTGGAAGCAATGCCCGACTTTAAAATCATGATCGGTGTTTCGATGGCTGCGCTTGTTGCCAATGCAATCTGTCTTTGGTTATTACAACGCACACAAAGCAACGATGCTCACATGAAAGCAACCGTTATTTTTTCAGCAAACGATGTAATCATCAACTTGGGCGTTATCATTGCCGGAGTACTCGTGTACATCACGCAAAGTGGAATACCAGATTTAATTACGGGGGTTATCATCTTTATGGTAGTACTACGCGGGGCCATCCGCATTCTAAAACTGGCGAAGTAGTTGTTTATAGGAACAACCTTCTCATCTCTTCCTTACCTCCAAGTGCAAAACAATTGCTACTTGGGGAATGAGGCTACTGAATCGTTCGAAGCAAAATGCTACCTTTGAACTTTAACACAATAAAACAATGAAGAAACAAGTGCTTATTTTCCTTTTCGATGGTTATTCCGATTGGGAGATTTCATACATCACTCCTGAGTTATGCAAACGTACGGAGTATGAAGTTATTTACTTCTCGATAGACGGAAAACCTGTTGTCTCAATGGGCGGACTAAACGTACTTCCCGGTAAATCGATAAATGATGTAGATGCAAACGCGGCCCAAATGTTGCTATTACCCGGAGGTTATGCATGGGAAAAGGGCGAATTGCCCGAGGTTGATGATCTTATCATGACAATGGCTACGAATGGAAAAACAATTGCTGCAATATGTGGTGCAACCATTCGTCTTGCCCAACTCGGACTTCTCGACTCGGTAAAGCACACAAGCAATGTATTATTCTACCTCAAGCAAATGGCTACGAATTACAAAGGTGACGAAAACTATGTGGAAGCAGAGGCTGTAGCAGATCAAAACATAATTACTGCCGGAGGTATTTACCCGATTGATTTTGCAAAAGCGATCTTAACAAAACTTGATCCGACCGACGAATCGTCTGTCAACAAATGGTTTCAGCTATTCAAACACGGCGTCTGGGTGGAATAAATAAAAGAGAATGGGATTTGGAGTGCTCAACTCCGGATTCCGTTGAGTGTATGGCATAAAAAAAGCGTCCACCTCTTGGAGGTGAACGCTAAGAGCGAAAGACGGGACTCGAACCCGCGACCCTAACCTTGGCAAGGTTATGCTCTACCAACTGAGCTACTTTCGCAATTTCGCTGCCGAGCGTAAACTCAGCAGCTTTGCGGTATGGACGGGACTCGAACCCGCGACCCCCTGCGTGACAGGCAGGTATTCTAACCAGCTGAACTACCACACCGTTTGTTGGTCACAACCGTTATTTCCCGATTGCGTTGCAAAGGTATTACAATATTTTGAACTTGCAATACCTTTACTCAACTATTTTTTAAAATATTTTACTTACTACTCATACACAGCACGATACCAATCTTGTAAATAATACGATTGATTCAACAAAGAATAACTCGATATAGGAACGTATGTGCTGATACCGGAGAAGTTTTCTAAATTTATTGTGATGCCTCCACCCGAGTTACCTCCTAAAAAGATCGGCGTTGCTGCTTTGTATACAATGATTTCGTTTAGTAAGCTCGTAAACTGCGCAGCCTCTTCGGGAGCGAGTAAGCGAACAAATTGATCGAAGTCGAACATTGTATGCGTATAGTTGCGGTCATAGTATTGCAATGTTGATACATTAAACGATTCAATCTCTGCTAAACGAGGCATGTATATTGCTTTCGCAAGTTCTGAGATCTGTTGCAACTTCTCTGTTTTAATCAATGCAATGGTTGCCGACTTATTAAACCCGGTCTGATTGTTATAATAATCAAAGTATTCTTTACACACTCCTTTTAAGTCTAATTGCGATACAAACATATTATCTATGATTTCTGCATACGGAAAGCCTGTCGCTAACACTTCGGTAGGAGACGCAATGATATAAGGTGTTTTGTCTTTTAAGGCATACGCTACTTCTATTTGAGACATGTAGCATGCATCAAATAGAATGAAATCAAATACTTTATCGGGAATTCCATTCTGAAGATCTTTTAAATCCATCCAGTTGTTTCCGTCTTGTCCAAATGCTCTGGTTGTTGCAGCCGGACGCTTTACCAATGGAGAATAGGGCGCTGTACTGAATGTAGACATGCGTCGGGATGCGGAGATCGTTGCAGGCATCCAACCTGTTCCGTGCGACCACAACACCAATCCATAACTGGATGATGGAAATTTTGATCGCACTTCTTCGATTACACTTCGCATCACATCGGGCGATGCTGAGTTCTGCTCGTTATATTCTCGTATCGTTTTTTTTCCCTTTGCTGTTATCTGTATTAATGAAGGTGGTGCATCTGCCGGATCGAAATAACAAACGAGGCTTCCCGAACCAATCCCCTTTCCAACTCCTTTCACCATATCATCGAGATTTGAGTATGCATTATTTGATAGCGAGTTTTCAGCCATTAAATATACCAATACCGTACGATCCGAATATGGAATGGAATCATCGCATGAAAATATACTAGGTAATACGGCTATTACGAAACAGAGATGGAGTATAAACTTCTTCAGACTTTTTACAATATTTACGTTGATCATAATAATACGTTCTAAAAATTTACATTTGAATCAAACAGCTAACCAACAAGCCATTCTCATCTGTACTAGTGATTTGTTTTGACATTTTGCATTATAAGTTAGTAACAAGACTAACCCATTTCGAGTTTTACAAAAAACAATATTAATAAAAAATATTTATACTACAAGCAAACTACTTTCAACTTGTGCTTTTATATTTTCTTACGCCAATAGTTTATTTATCTTTGCTCTTATTGATTTTGAATATAAAACAGAGACTATATGAAAAAGATTTTTGGTGTTTTAGGTGCACTTGCTACCCTTGCCGCATCTCCGATACAGGCCGGCAATGCTACAGACATTGCTAGTACGCAGAGTACAAACAACGACGATCGTGGTTATTTAGTAAAAGTAGGACAAGTTGCTCCCGACTTTGAAATGAAGCTAACCAACGGCAAAACAATGAAGCTTTCAGACCTGAAAGGGAAAGTTGTAATGTTGCAGTTTACAGCTAGCTGGTGTGGTGTTTGTCGCAAAGAAATGCCATTCATCGAGAAAGATATTTGGAATAAACACAAAAGCAATCCCGACTTCGCTCTATTTGGAATCGATAGAGACGAGCCGCTTGAAACGGTTGAGAAGTTTGCAAAGGCTACGGGCGTAACCTATCCGCTCGGCCTTGATCCGAATGCCGATATCTTTGGATTGTTTGCTGATAAGAAGGCTGGTATTACACGCAATGTTATTATTGGAAAAGACGGTAAGATTGTAATGCTTACTCGCTTATTCAACACAGAAGAGTTCAATGAAATGGTTAAAGTCATCGACGATTTGTTGAAGTAACTTCGACCTAAATATAAAGAAATAAAAAACCGGTATCGTGCTAAGCTGACGCTTTTACGATACCGGTTCTTTTTATGATAAGCGATTTGTTAAATACGAATCAATAATCTTTAGTTGAAGTTCGGAGCATTTACATCCCACCACAAACGAGTGCCTGCATTATCAGGTCCGCTTAGTAGTTTTCGTGCTTCTTCTACAGCTTCAAGATTGGTATTACGTTCGTCCAAAGTAAATGGCAAGCGTTTGATAAACTCTCCTTCAGGTATTTCGCCATTACTTCTATTATCAACTACTGGGAATAGCTTCGGATAACCTGTACGACGAAACTCACTCCATCCCTCTTGTCCTTCCGGAAACATTGCAATCCACTTTTGAGTAATGATCTTTTGAAGTTTAACTTCTTTCGAAGCCGCTTCATCCCACATAACCGTTACTTTATTTAGTCCGGCAATGTTATTAGAAGCATTGAACGGATCAACATAATCGGCAGCTACACCAGAATTGTTTCCAACATAAGCAGCGTATTTATCCGGAGAGATTCCATAATCATCAAACGATACTTGAATGCCTGCTTCGTAAAGTTCTTTAGCTGTGCCTCCCATGTTCCATCCTCGCAAAGCGCCTTCGGAACGTAAGAAATACGCCTCTGCTACTTTCATGATTGGCAAAGGATAACGCATACTTGATTTATCTTTCTTATCCATATTAATTACAGAATACATTTCGTAATTGGATTTATCCGGAATGATTGCTCCTTGACGGATACCTACAAACTTACCAATATTACCTGTCGGCATTCCTTTATTATCTAAAATATCAGTAGGCTTCCCGCCTTTTTCAAACCAACCCACAGGTAGAACAGTTGCCGCCAAACGAGGGTCATTATAACCACTTAAGATAGAAACATACGAAGCTCCTACACGGATATCACCGTAAGCAAAACTAATTACCTGCAAAGGATTGGTTAGTTTTTCACTTTTCACTTCAATATTCTTATCGGCAGAAGTTAGCACTCCATATTTTTGACTCACTGCTGCCTCTGCAATCGTTTTAGCTTTCTCGGGGCTGACCTTTACAATACGCATAGCCAAACGCAAACGCAAAGTATTTGCAAAACGAATCCAGCGCACATAGTCTCCTTCACACATTTGATCAAATTGGACAATACGTTGCTCTGCTGCCGCAGGATCATTGTCTACAAAGTCTGTCAATGCATTTACCGACTCTTCTAATTCGGCAAAGAATTGATCGTACAAACTTTCTTGACTATCGTAAGGTACAGATTGTCCTCCTTGCATTGCTTTACTGTATGGAAGTGGCCCGTAAATATCTGAAACACGATGCATTGCTGCTACACGAATAATCTTGGCCAATGCAATATAATCTTTATACCCCATCTCTGTTGCAGATGCGATGATCTGCGAAACAGGCTTCATCACATAAAGAATACCTGCTTTGAATGCCATATTATTCCATCCGTCGTTGAGTGCGTAGGTTGAATTATTATTGTTTCCTCCAAACGGTGTTGGATTTGCCAAATAACCAGAATACAAGTCGGCATTCAAGTTTTGTTGCAACTGATACTCGTAGTCTCTGTTTTGGAAATTCAGATAAATTGATTGCATCGGTTGTGCAAAGCGAGACTCCACTGGGACTTGACTCGGATTAAGTCCATTTGGGTCGTCATTGATCTGCTCAAAATTATCTGTACATGAAGTGACTCCGATCATAGCTCCCAAGATCATTGATGGTGCTAACTTTCTCAAAGTTTTAAATGCTATATTTTTCATAATGATAATCATAAAATGGTTAGAATGTTGCTTTTAAACTAAATCCATAGCTACGAGTTGCAGGTAGTCCGAAGATATCAAAACCTTGCCATCCGTTTGCTGTAGATATAGATAAGTCTGGATCATTTGGAGATTTCTTATGGATAAAGAACAAGTTGCGTGCAATCAAAGACAAACCTAAATCTTTTGATTCACCAAACAGATTGCGGAAAGTATAACCTAAAGACAACTCTCGCAAACGGAAGTTTGTAGCACTGTAAGTATACTCGCCCCCTGCTTTGTCTTTACCACCTGTAGATTCGTAGAATAATTGTGCGTCAATCTTTTCTCCATTACCACGGTCTACACCTCCATTGTCTCTAGCTTGTGCTGTTACTTCTGTTACACCCCAGCTATCAAGATAACTTTGAGTCAAGCCAACAGTCTTTCCTCCAATGCGACCATCAATTAAGAAATAAAGAGAGAAGTCTTTATAATTAATTGTATTCCCCCAACCTAATTGCCATTTTGAGTTTACATTACCAACATATTCATAATCTTTCGAGATAATAGGCAGACCTTTATCATCTACTTTAATTACACCTTGTTCGTCACGTTCAAGTACACGTGTATAAATATCACCGTACGAACCACCTTCTTTAAGAATAAATCTAAAACCAGCACCTTCACCAATCGTTACATAGTTACCCAAGCGAGGGTCTAGTTTATTGATTTTATTATCATTGTAAGCAAAATTGAAAGATGTTTTCCAATCCCAATCAGAATTAAATGATTTAGTATAACTCAATGTAGACTCAATCCCTGTATTTTGAATATCTCCGGTATTGATATATAGTTTATCATAACCGCTGGCCATTGGCGCACTAATTTCGAAGTATTGATTCTTATTGTTTGATTTATACCAAGTAAAATCAACATTTACGCTATTATCTAACAATGCAAGATCGAAACCAAACTCCATTGAGTGCATCTTCTCAGGTTTCATTTCAGAGAAAGGAGCATTATTATTTGGCTCTAGTTGTCCTAGATTAAATCCATCTTTTGGATGGGTAATATAAGCAGGCATATCATTACCCACGATACTATAAGAACCTCTTAATTTCAACAAATTGATTACTTCTGGCATTTTAAAGATCTCATTGGCGATAGCTGTAAGACCAAAAGCCGGATAGAAGTATGATTTATTGTTTGTATAAGCCAATGTAGATGACCAGTCGTTACGACCTGTAATATCCACAAACACCATATCCTTATAACCAAGTTGCGCTGTTCCAAAAACAGAATTTAAACGCTTGCGTGGATTCGACATACGTTGCAATCCATTTCCATTTACGTTTTCCGGAACAAAGAAGTTTGGAATAACCAACCCTAACTTATCACTATCAAGCTTAAGTGTGTTAGCTTTGAAATCCATAAAACTAGTACCAACGGTAGCACTTACATCAAATGCATTAAATGATTTATTGAAGTTTACTAACAAATCTCCATAAAACTGACGCGTATCAAAGTCTTCTCTTCTATAACGTCCGTTTGCAGGAACCAATACTTGTGTTGTTGAAGCATAAAACTTTTGTTCAAAGTTGTCGGTAGTTTTGTCATAGCTTAAACGACCAAGAATATTTAAGTAGTCGGTAATCATCCATTTTGCTGATCCAGTCGTAAGAATACGATTACGTCTTTCTGTACTCTTATTACGATTCAATACCCAATAAGGGTTTTGCGTGAAGTCATCAAGTGGTGTATACCAGTTCTGAACATACATATTGCGTGATGAATCAAAAACTTCATAGTTATCTTTGTAGTTTTTGAAATCACCATTTGCAGGGAACGTATACATACCTGTAAGGGGGTTGAAATAAGTACCTCCGTGCGGACGGTTATTACCTTTCTGAACAATGTAGTTCACACTACCATCGATAGTCAATTTATTGTTGAATAAATTAAACGACTCGCGTAATGTAATATTATGTCTATAGAAATCGTTCGTCGGTGTAATACCCCAAGCAGAAGTATTTGCATATGATAGGTATGATTGAACTTTCTCTGTACCTCCATTAATGGCAATTGAGTTAATCAACGTACTTCCAGTGCGGAAAAACTCATCCATTCTATCTTTACCTGATGCTGCTGTTGTGATTTTATCACCCCAACTCTTTGCACTTAACTGATCACCCGTTACAATTGCACCATATTTGCTTTGAAGCTTTGGCGCTGTAGATGGTGTTTCCAACTGCAAACTTGATGAGAAATCTACACGAACTTTGCCTTCTCTCCCCTTTTTAGTTGTAATCATCAATACACCATTGGCTGCCATACTACCATAAAGTGCCGCTGCTGAAGCTCCTTTCAATACATTGATACTTGCAATATCGTCAGGATTAAGGTTTGATAAAGCAGAACCTCCATCTCGTCCTTCATACTCACTTGTTTGTTGTGCTGTACTAGGATTAGACATCGGAACACCATCAATAACAACTAATGGTTGGTTATTCCCTTGAGCAGATTTATTACCACGTAACAAAACTTTTGAGGAACCACCAGCTCCACTTGCATTTGGTGTAATAACTAGACCAGATGTTTTACCCTGCAAAGAGTTAATCATGTTCGGATCTTTTGCTCGTACGATTTCAGATCCGGCAACATTTTGAGTTGCATAAGTTAAACTTTTAGCTTTCCTTTCAATACCCATTGCTGTAACAACAACTTCATTGATTTCCAAAGCGTCTGTAATCATATTTACGTTGATTACATTTCGAGCACCAACTTTTTGCTCTACAGATTGCATTCCTAGGAAATTGAAGATCAGTACATCTTCATCGGTTTTCACATCAATCGTGTATTTTCCATCTCCATCGGTAACTGTACCAATAGTAGTTCCCTTTACCATTATGGTTGCTCCAGGTAAGGGTGTCTGACTATCTGTGTCTGTAACGGTACCAGACACTTTTCTTGCTTGTGCGAATAGGGCACCGACATTCAAGATTAGCAGCATGAATGTCAAAAACATGCATTTACTTTTCATAATTCTTTCGTTCAAAAGATAGGTATTAAAAAATTTAAGCGGCATTTATATTATATAAACAATAAATAGGTTCTGTTTTGTTTAACAGATGAAAGAATTAAAGAAGAAATAGTTTAAACATTACAAAGTCAACTTTAATAGAATACGACTATTTAATTACATTTAGTAAGCGTTACATCCTTATTAATTATAATATTTATAGAATTAAGCGCTTGCGCAATCAAAAAAAATATTTATTCAAACATCAAATATTATCATTAAAATACTTATAAAAAGAGAGACTAGACTCTACAAACTCACATTACACATTGATACACACGACAAAAACACAAAACATCTCATATGTAATTTTATTTGAAATAAAATCATATAGTATTTATAATTTAACTGTTTTGAATTTTTGAATAAATTAATTGATAGTTGAGGTGTTGCTTAATGCACATTATTATTATATTTGTGCACCAATTTGGTTCACAGCTTAAACAATTAAACTGAGAATAACAGTTCGGTTAAAAGCTCAAAGTATAACCGAACCGATTATTATAAATCAATATACACTTTAACTTACATGAGAAGTTTAAAAATTGGAAATTTATTAGCACGCATTCCTGTAGTTCAAGGCGGAATGGGTGTAGGTATATCTCTTTCAGGATTAGCATCGGCTGTAGCTAATGAAGGAGGAATTGGTGTTATTTCATCAGCAGGTCTTGGCCTGTTATACAGAAACTTGTCTGACAACTATGCTGAGGCAAGTATTATGGGATTAAAAGAAGAGCTTCGCAAAGCTCGTGAAAAAGCAAGAGGTATTATCGGTGTTAACGTAATGGTAGCAATGACAAACTTTGCAGACATCGTAAAGACATGTATTTCAGAGAAAGTAGATATTATCTTTTCTGGTGCAGGTCTACCATTGGATATGCCATCTTTCCTAACGAAAGACAGTGTGACAAAATTAGTCCCTATTGTTTCTTCTGCTAGAGCTGTCAAAGTCATCTGCGAAAAATGGAAAAACAATTACGACTATCTTCCTGATGCTGTCGTTGTTGAAGGTCCAAAAGCCGGAGGCCACTTAGGCTATAAAAAGGATCAACTCGATGATCAAAACTATTCTTTGGAGCAGATCCTTACAGATGTGGTCAAAGAAGTACGTGTTTTTGAAGAAAAATACAACAAAAAGATACCTGTCATTGCAGCCGGAGGTATCTATACGGGAGAAGACATCCACCGAATGCTTGAACTTGGTGCAGATGGAGTACAATTAGGAACACGCTTTGTTACGACTGAAGAGTGCGATGCCTCAACAGCGTTCAAAGAAACCTACGTTAATGCGCAGGAGTCAGACCTTGAGATTATTCAAAGTCCGGTCGGCATGCCTGGTAGAGCAATTAACGGACCGTTTATACAAGCGGTGAAAGAAGGAAAAACGCAACCTAAGAAATGTCCATTCCACTGTATCAAAACTTGCAATATCGAGAAAAGTCCATATTGCATTATGCTTGCTTTATACAATGCGTTTAAAGGAAACTTGGAGCGTGGTTATGCTTTTGCCGGTGCAAATGCCTTCAAAGCAGATAAGATCACAACCGTAAAGGATACAATGACATCTTTGAAAGATGAATTTGAGCAATACATCAAAAGCAAAAATCCATTTAACAAGTAACTAAGCAGAACTTAAATACAAGGGGTGTTCGTTTTGAAACTGACACCCCTTTTTTATATACTTCAAATTACTCTTCTTGACTCTCGAGCCAGAGCTTATACCTTCGCTCGTTATCATACCAATATGCAATACCAAAAAAACTTCCGCATAGCATACCAGAACAACCGGCAGTAACTATTCCCCACCATTCATACTTGTGAAACAACAAAGATTGTATCACAAAGTATCCCACTGCCATATATAGCAGCATCAATACTCCTGAGGCAAGGCAATAAATCAACATTCCCTTCTCTCTCCAGAAAGGCCATTTTGAAATACGTTTGTCATTTAATACAATCATAACTATTCATTTTAAATCATTCAACATTCTTGCGTTGTCTTTTCAATGTAAAGACTGGTAGATAGATGAATATTGCCACCATCGACATCACAAGCCCACCAATAGTACCTGCCGCCAAAGGAAACCAGAAACCTTCTTTTTGTCCCAACATAAACGGTATAAAACCAAGAATTGTTGACACTATTGTAAGAAATATTGGTATAATCTTTGAATTCCAAGCTTTAAGGTAAGCCTGTATAGACGGCATTGCAGGTTTTGCACGCTTCACATTATTATATTCATTAATAATATAAATGGATGCATTCACCGTAATCCCACATAGCAAGATAAACGAAGCAAAGCCACCTTGGTCAAAATTAAGTTTAAACAAATAAAATGTTAGAAACACTCCAATATATGAAACCGGAATAACACATATTACCGACAACGGTTGCTTGAGTGAGTTAAAGAGAATACTTGTTGTAAAGAATATAATCACTATAATCAATACCAACAACAGCCATGATTTTTGATTCTCTTTTGACCACCAATAAGAACGAGAGCCACCCTTTGCATTATACCCCATTGGCAACGTTGTATTAAACTCCTTTAATGTTCTTTCCAGGATCTTTTCTCCTTGCTGACCTACTCCTAAATACTCATATTGAAGCACTAAAACATACTGCTGATTCTTTTTTGCCACATTTTGTGGTGCTTGCCCTTTTTGTATCGTTGCAAAATCGGTAAGCTTATACTCATTTTGTCCAATACGATATGGGAAATTCATCAAACTCCATATATCATATAAACTCGATTGACGTGAAGAAAGTTTAAGATACTCCACATCTTTATCTACGATAACACTTCCCACCGTCATATCTTTACCAAAAACAGGAGAGATAGAAGCAAACAAATCATTCGCCAACAGATTGGTTTTTGCAAGCATCTCTTTATTCAGATCAAACGAAAATTCCTTATAATCGTCTTTCCAATATGAACTTTCATAATTGATCGTCACTTCTTTTATGCGTCGATTCGTTAGAAGTTGCGCTTTGAGCCTTTCAGCATGAGCATACAATTCATCGTAATTATATCCGGTCATATCAATGGTATAATTACCAACGGATTCGCGCACATCGTTATTAAAACCTTGATTATCGGGCAATCCGTATACACTCCAAGAGCCACCTCCTAATTGCAAAGCTTTCGACACGATATTGGAACGTAGCATATATGGAAACGAAGAGTTCTGAATTTCCTTCGTAAAGTTCACCTGAATATAAGCCCGGTTAGGACTATAAATATTCGTCTGAAACTGCTTGATATCTTTAAACTCAGAAAGATAAGCCTCCATTCGTTGTACTAGATTATTCATCTGCATCAATGTTGACCCACTTGGCAATGTTGCATTGATCGACAATGAAATCTCTCCTTCCCTATTATAATAGCTACTATTCGAAACTTTCTCAATAAATAAGCGTAACGTACCACCTAAGAACTTATCCATATAAGGCTTCACCTTTTCTTTGTAAAAAGGCTTTGCTACGAGTTCATTGTACTTTTCGCCATACTTATCCGGCTCCTTGATTTTGTCGGGCAACATAAACACAGGTAAACCAAAAGCAAAGATCAAGATTGTAATCGGAATCGACTTTCTGCGACACAACACACGAATCACAAAAGCATATCCCCTAGTTATATAGATCACAAAACGTCGTGGAGAAAGAAAGCGAAACTTACCCGTAAACTGAAAACGGGGCTTTCCTTTTCTGGGTTTCTTTTCGTCCATTCGAAGCTTCTCGATCATAGAAGGCACAAAGAACAAAGCAATAAACAACGACACAAACAAGTTCACGATCACAACAGCAGCAAAATCTTGCAAGTTGAGTCGAATCTTTTCATCCAAGAAAAAGATGATAACCAGTGCCCCCATTGTCGTAAGCGTAGCAGCTAGAATAGACAAAAAAGCCTTCAGGTTCTTTTTATGCATCAAATGGTCAGACATGATAATCGTATTATCAATGACCAGACTCAGCGAAATGGTAATACCAGCCAACGAGTAAAGTTGAATCTCGAGTCCCAGCAGATAATAAAAGATCAGCGCAATCGCAATATTTACAGATAAGCTCACCACAATCAAAAACAAATACTTCAGATTGCGCGTAATCAGTAATACAAAAAGTAATAGAATCAAGATCGTAGTCCCGGTTCTGATATAAATCTTACGCAATTCATTGTTGATATATTCGGTAGAGTCATAACGCAAGTGCATTTGATAACCGGTAGGCAATCCGATTGTTGCCTGATCAATCACTGCCTTCACCGCTTTAGCTACTTCAATTTGATTTGCCGTTTCTTCGGCAACAACAGACAGATAAATCGAGTTGAGACCGTTGATACGAAAATAGCTACGTGGTTGTTCTTCCACTCGCTCTACTTTCAAAAGCTTATCAAGTGAAAAATCTTGGCCATTTTTATCTTTCACCATCAACTTCGCAGGATCAAAACGGCTGATCTCCTCTTCGGGAACAACCGCAAGACGCTTCCATTGATCCATATTATCACCCGAGTAATTACTCACCAAGCCCATGCCTAGATGATCTTTACGCAAGTAGGTAGAAATCGCATTGCGAATATCATCCACTTTAATACCCAACTGTATCAATTGTGCATTGTCGTACAAGATCTGCCACTCCATAGGAGTTGCACCACTGACATCGACCCGATATACACCCGGCACTTGTGCCAACTGTGGTTTTATCACATTTTCGGCATAGCGCATGATTAGAATCGGCGTAGCCGGAGCATTCAACGAATAACTCATAAATGGTCTGTTCGCATTATCGTCAGACCGATTTACACTCACCAACGGATACGTTACAGTTTCGGGAAGGGAAGGCCATGCCTGTCGGATGATTGAAGACACTTCAAATCGAACGATATCCAAGTCGACATGCTTATCAAAACCTATCGAAATTCGCCCCCAACCGTTCCCCGACTGCGAACTAATTTCTTTTATACCCTTGACACGAGCAAACAAACCCTCCAATTTGGAAGTCGCTTCCATCTCTACAACACGAGCCGAACTCCCATACATACTGAATGAAACATTCACGTTGGGAGTCATCGCCGAAGGAGAGAGTTTGACCGGAAGCATGGGCAAAAAAGCCAATCCTCCCAAAGCCAAGCACAAGAAACCGACAATGAGTGTAAAGGATGATATTTTAAAGTTTGTTTTTATCACTAGTTCTCCAATTTAAAGTCATACTCTGTCGATAAAGCCATCTTTTTGTCAAAATCATAAAGCGTCAGCTTGCGAATCTTGAAATAACTCTTCCAATAATTACGCAACGCCTGAATATAATTTTGTTGGGCCGATTGTTCGCGATTTTGCGAAAGCGTAAGGCTATTCAAGTCTGCTTTTCCAATCAAGAAGCGTTGCTTGGTTGCATCATAAGCCATCGAAGCCAACTCTAATGCATTCTCTGCGCTCGAGATCATATCTTGTTGGATATTAAAATCGCCAACCGTCATGATTACATCTTCTTCAATACTTAGCTCCTCTTGTTTTGAAGAAATCTTCAAGACATTCAAGTTGTTTTTCGCCATATTGTGCTTTCCTTTTCTCACCCCCCAGTCTACCAAAGGCACCGAAACCGAAACACCCACAATATCTTGTTGCATCAAATCTTTATATACACGGTTAAACTTCTCGGCCGATTGGTTGAAACCGATACTGGCATTCACACTTGCATTAAACATAGACTCCTTTCTCGCTCTGTCTACATCTCGTTCACTTTCTAAAATACGCTGCTGCAATTCCAAAAACTTCGGATTGTTTTCCTTGGCTTGAAACAAAGCATCATCGACAGAAATATCCATATCGCGCGGGCGTCCCGGCAATACAAGCGTGATCTTCGTATTTTTATCATAGTTCAAAAACAAAGCCAACGAAAACATTGCTCGCTTCAAATCCATATCGGCATTCTTGAGTGTATTTTGCGCATTAATACGATCCAACTCCAACGTAAGTAAATCCGCCTTTGAAATTGCCGCAATCTTTTGGCGCTGCAATCCTATATTATATAATGTATCGCTCGAAGCCAACATCTTTTTGGCTAGATCATACTGTGCCTGTACCATCGCCAATTCAAAGAAAAGATCCGTAGCCCGCTCCGAAGTTGCCTCCATATTAAAAATCAACTCTTTCTTCGCTTTTTCATAACGCAAAGGCTCAATCTTCTTTTCCCATTTAAACGGATTATATCCGATGAGATCCTGACGATATCCCACCCTGACCGGGACAGAGTTATATTGCGTCTGCGTGTAATCTCCGAAATTACGAAGATAACCAAGCTCCGAGTCCACAAAGAAAGTACCACCGGTAAGGTCAAAGTTTTGCCTCACACCCAAACTGGCCGATGAATAAATTGTTTGTTGCTCGCGATACACATCTATATTTTGCTCCGAATCGTAACGTTGCACAATATCTCTGTTGTAACGAATCGGTGTTGTATAAAGCGTAAGGCTCGGCAAACGGTTTGCTTTGTAAGTACGATATTGCCAATAATTAGCAAGATATAGATTCTTCGAACGGAAGGCATCGAGCGAACTATCCGAAGCCAATGTAATAGTCTTATCCAACGTAAGTATGATTCGATCTTGTGCATCAACCATCGACATGCTCAAGAACCACGCACACAGGGAGGTTATAATTAGATTTATGTTTTTCATGCATTTACTGTTTTTACTTTTCTACCATAGATAAACCAATATGCCAACGGAATCACGAACAAACTCACAATTGTTCCTACACCCATTGCTCCGATCATTGCAATAGCAAGTGGCTTTTGAAGCTCCGAACCAAAGTCGGATGTAAACAAAAGCGGTACCATCGCAAAGATTGTAGTAAGTGACGTCATCACAATAGGGCGCAAACGTCGCTTTCCTGCTTCATGAATCGCATCCATCAGCGGCATACCACCCTTTCGCAACTCGTTAATTGCGTCGATCTTCAAAATCGAGTCATTGATAATGATACCACAGGTAACCACAATACCAATTGCCGACATCAAATTCAGTGTATGCCCACAGAGCCACAACAAAACCAAAGCAGCAGCTACGTCGATCGGTATTTCGATCAGGACGATAAGAGGTTGCATAAAACTTTCAAACTGAGCTGCAAGAATAAAGTACATCAACATGATCGAGACCAATAAGATGACAACTAATTCATTCAGCATTTTTTGGTTTGAGAAGAAACTTCCCGAGAACGAAATATCCCAGTCGTTGCCTTGTTTGTATTCAGCCTTTGTTTCCTCGATGATTTGCTCCGGACTATTCGCGCTGTAGAAGCTAAACGGAATAAACTCCCCATTCTTTCCCGCGGTAATCGTTTTGAAGTCTTCAGCCGGACGCGTAGAAATCAATTCATTGATTGGAATATAGTTGATACCTTTTGTTTTGGGATCAGTTACCTCTACCAGTGTTTCATTCAAAATTTGGTTCACTGTCTTTTGTCGTCCTTCGAGCGAGATTGGTAAAAACTGCTGAAACGATCGCAACATAGCAATATTATTGTCCATGAAAGCCGTCTTCAACAACTGGTACACTTGATTGTAAGGTATATTATAAAGGAGTAGCTTCTCCTTGTCGATTGAGAAATCTATTTGCTCTTGGAAAGGCACAGTTAGCGGTTTATGCCCAAACTGCTCTTCCATCTTATTCGCAATCTCTTTCACCTGATCGGCCGTAGGAATCGTTTTCCGGTCTTTTGGATAGAACTCTGCAACCAAATCAGCCTCTCCCGTTACAAATATCTTCTCAAAGATTGTAGGCGGAGGCGAAAAAGAAACCAGCGCAAACGGATAATTCATCTTCAACCAAGCATTGATATTCCTTTCGAGACGTGCAATATCTTGCGTAGACTTCGTTTTAAAATAAAGCTCAGACTCCGATGTCGACAACTCCTTATCTTTATTCAATAGAAACTGTTGCATTCCTACATATCCGTTGTGTTCGATCGCAATCGTATCCATAGCACTAAAAAGTTGAGACACTCGTTTCGAACTCTCATCCAAGTGAATATTCTCATTCCACTCTACCTTCGCAATCATTTCTACCTCTTCAATCTGAGGCATACGCTCCTTTGGGATAAAGTAGAACATAAACACACAAATCGGGAATACGATTACACAAATCACCAAGTTCAGAAACTTGTGATGAAAAGCAAAGTGCAAGCCTCGCTCATACCAATTCTCGATTCCGTTTCCTTGTGTCCAACGATGAAAAGCCTCGGGAAGCAAACTTCGCTTCGTTATCTGCATACTGTAAATCATTTTATACAGTACCGGCAACAACATAATACCGGTAAAATAAGAAACCATCAACCCAACCGTTACCGAAAAAGCTTGATCAAAAAAGATCGCACCTGCAATACCGCTCATAAAAACCAGCGGCACAAAAACAGCAATGGTTGTAAGCGACGAACTCAACATCGGTGTAATTACCTCATCGGTTCCTTTCTCACAAGCAGCATCGAGCGAAAGCCCTTTTTCCCTATACTGCGTAATATTTTCCGTTACAATGATCGAACTGTCGATCATCATTCCCAGTGCAAGAATCAACCCCGAAAGCGAAATGATATTAAGAGACATCTTGAAAAGGTAAAAGAACAGAAAGCTGATCACAATAGACACGACCATACTGATACCGATTACCGCCGGCGACTTTACATCTCCCAAGAACAGCACTGCCACAATACAGATAAAAACAAAGCCCAGCAATAGATTCTGTTTCAAGTTCGATATCGTGTAGTTGAGAAGTTCTGTTTGATTACGCGTAATCGAAAACTCAATATCCGGATACATTTGCCCGAAAGTACCAATTACATTGTCTAACGAAGCCTGCATGTTTGCAATGTTCTCATCAGCTTGCTTGATCACCGCAAGAGTAACCGCACGTTTGCCATTTGCAAAGGAAGCCCCCTTCTGCTTTTGGGCCGCAAGATCAACTTGCGTAATATCTTTCAACTGATAGATACGCCCGTTTTTATTGATGTAAATATTCTGAACATCCTCAAGCGTACGTAGCAACGAGGAAAACTTGATGTTGTATTCATAAAAGCCATCGCGCACAATCATGCTACCCGGTTCTACATTATTTGCAGCAAGAATACCCTCAATCTCGTTCAGCGTAATACCCGTCATCTTTAGTTTATCCATATCAGGAACGATCTGAAGCTGTTGCCCCATCACCCCTGTTACGTCTACCATTGCCACTTCGGGCAACTGCTCTATACGACGCTTTATTACTGTTTCGGCAAACTCACACAGCCCCAAAAACTTTGTTTCATTCGTCTTTTCAAACGCAACATCATCCTTGAGAGTAAGATTGAGACAGAATACCGGGATATCGGTCGCACTCGCTTTGATAACACGAGGCCGCTCAACCGAACGAGGCAAACGACTCATCGAAGCATCAATCTTCTCGTTTACTTCAATAAAAGCCAAGTCGGTATCGGTACCATAATCAAAGTTCAGCTTAATGATCGACTGCCCGTCGCGCGTTTCACTGGTAATGTCGCGCAAGTGTCCTACTTGCATCAACTCCTGGCGAATAGGTTTTACCACCGTATTTTCAAGCTCGCGCGCCGAAGTGTTGGCACCCGCTACTTGCACGGTAATTTCAGGGATAGCAATATCCGGCAGCAACGATACCGGTATTGTAAAATAGGTTATAAGTCCGATAATAAAGAAAGCCAGAAAGGCCATTATCACTGCAATCGGACGATTAAGTAAGAATCTAATCATAATTGGTCTACTACGGTTACAGGAGCTTCATGCGCAAGATTAATATTACCCGATACAATCACCGTATCACCGGGCACAAGTCCATCGGTAATTGTATAGGATGTAGAGTTTTCAAGTCCGGTATCTACATACACCCACATAGCTAAGTCATCTTTGAGTGTAAACACCACCTTACGTCCTGTGCGCAACACAACCGCTTCTTTAGGCACAACGAGCTGTTTACCTAGCGAGCGTTGCACGTTTACCCGCACATTCATACCCTCAAACAAGTCTGCACTAGCCGGCACCGATGCTACCACCTTTACCATACCATTGGCATCTACGATCGGATTCACCTCCGTAACTTGTCCCGATATCACTTTATCTTGATATGCATAAGGGCGAACTTCCACCCTGTTGCCACGTTGAATCAAAGGCAACTCGCTTTCCAATACCGAAAACTCCACTCCGAGTCCGCTGTTACCAATAACAGAGCAGAAAGGTTCGGATGTAGAAGGTGTAGAAAGTTGCTTTGCAAAAAGATTAGCAACAGTGCCATCAAAAGGAGCAGTCAGCACTGCATTATTCATTTCATATTGGGCAAGATCGAGCTGAGAAACCGCTTTGTCGTAACCACTCTTTACCTTTGCCAGCTTCATAATATCGGAAGGAATTGCCAACGAGTCTTCGAGCGAATACCCTTGTCCTATTAATACATCTTGCAACTCAAGCTTCGAGCGCATCAAGTCGTCTTTCGATTGATTTAATTTATGCAGAAGTTTAAACTTATCGAGTTCGGCGATCTTATCACCTTTACGTACTCGATCACCATTTTTTACATAAATCTTTGAAATAATCTCAGGAGAAGTAAAACGCAAATCTACAATCTGACTAGCAGAAAGCTTACCGTTACTCACCAGTTCATGCATGAAGTCTGTTGATTCGAGAATCATTGTGGTTACTTTGTTCGGGTCGGTCGGAAGAACTGTTTCCACAGAACTTTTATCTTCTTCTTTTTTTTCCTTATCCTCGCAAGAGCTTACACTCAAACCGGTAAGTACTAACATTGACCAAAAACAAACTTGATTAAAGGCTATCATATATCTGTTGTTATTTAATTATTCATGGTACACGAAACATCCGCAACGCCCCAAAGCAGGCATCATTCGTTATTTACGAGCAAAGTAAAGATTATTTCAACAATACGAAATAATCATATCAATAAATTCTTCAATCATAAACAATTTTAACTAATGCAGGCATTCATACAATCTTGTATCAATGCCTGTAAAAGATCAAAGTCACCTTCATGACTGTATAGTTATATACACTTCAATATGCAAGCATATCAAAGATATCAGGTCATAATTCTAGAAATTTAGCCAATACACTAAACATCTAACTAGTAAAACATTAACCATTTCCTACACTCAAAACAGCCATGTTTACATCAACTTAACAATATGATTACTAAGATAATAGCCTACAGACACTCAAAACACTCAAAAAAGTTTTCAATGAAGAATTTTGATGTCTGCACGGCGAATCATTCGTAAACAACTGACTATAAAGCGTGTGCTAGTAGTGCTGCCGCCCATTATATTGTAGAAAAAAAACGAGTTCGATATAACATCGAAACTGACTCCTACTAACCAAAACCTGCCTTAAATATTTCTGTGTCTAGTGTTATTTATTACTATCGTACTACTCTATACATTTTAATTTACAGACAGAAGGTTAATTATCTTTAGAGATTCTCTATACTGCTCAGCCTCTGGTATTTTTTTAAACTCAACAGTCTTATCATAATTTGCTTTTATTACTTCTTCAATTTCTTCGATAGATACCTTGAAAAACTCTCGTCGCCCATTAATCATATTTACCTTCTTATGTTCGAAAGCATTATGCAAAGCTGCTTCGAGCTTTGGAGCATCATCAGAGAAGATCATAGCATGAACATCAAATTTAAAAGGGACTGAAGCATCTCCTAACTCATCAACTCTTTCCATAGGCTCAAGTCTGCGTGTCATACCAATTTTATAGACATTATCACCAAATGAACCAATGTTAGATATAATATAAACATAACCAGCTCGTTTGTTTGCTTCTCTATAATCTATTTCATTAATCGCCAATTCAAGCTCCTTTAAGTGCATTTCAATGTCTTTCTTTTTTTCTAAAAGAACTATTCTTTCTATTTCGTCACAAGCATCAAGTTGCTTGTTGACTTTATGAAGTGCATTAGAATAATGCTTTTGTTCTTTTTCTATATCTTTTCTAGCTTCTTCAATCTCTTTCATAAGTTTTGCTTCTTCTCTAACCTGCTCGCGAATTCTTTTTTGCTCGTCCTTTTCTTCTTGTTTTTTTACAGCAAACTCATAAGCCAATAATAGTTCATTAATTTTCAAATCAAGATATTTAAATGACAATGAAATATCGTTTTTAGAATTCATCTTATTCAAGGCTTCAAATGATTTTTGAATTTTACTTTTATAAGCTTCTACATTGTTAAATTTCACCTTATCTATCAAAACATCGCATTCATTATTGAAACATCTGATTATTTGCTTAATATTCTGATTTATCATCACTTGCCCTTGTTTATGACTACCATTAACAGTCCAGTTTGTAGAGCAAGATGCTGCACTTCTATTTAAAATCATCTGTTTTTGCTCATCCCGAACCGCTTTCAATTTATCTTTGTATAACTCAGAATTAGCAAATTCATATATAGGAGAATACATCCCAAAATCTTGTAAAAGTATGACTTCATCTAATTCTATTATAAGAGACTTTCGTTCACTTATCTCTTTTTCCAGATCTATAATATCAGTTTTTAAAATTTGGATTCTCTCTTGACACTCTTTACTTTTCAATTCAAATTCCCTACTTAAAGACTCTATATCTGAAATATAAGAAAGCTTCACTTTCTCTAGATCATACACTTTCTCATACTTTGATAACCCTTTACATGTCTCTTTTAATTCAGCAATCGTAGTTGTTAAATCATCTATTTTAACCAACTCTTTTCTTTTTAAAAAATCTAATAGTGCCATAATTAATATATTTAAATAGCTTTATTTATACTTTCAATCAAACCAAACTCTGCGATATCTTCAAGACATCCAAGCATTAAAACTCTAGGCATTTTATTTATTGCATGAAAAACGAAGCGATATTCATTTTGATCTTTATAGTTTATGGATTTATGAAATAATGTAAGATTCTCATGAGTGTGTAATGGGTTATAATAAGTAATCTTCGCATGTATAAAATCAGGATCTAAAGATTTAATACGCTGAATAAAAGTGTCTACATCAAAAATAACAACATACGCATCATATTCTTCAAACTCATTAAAAATTTGACCATTTACTGTTATTATTTTATTTTCAACATCCCCTTCTGCATAATACATACAATAAATACAAGCATTATAATTGACTCTTTCTTTTAGAGTACCGTGCTTGACAACAAGCCATTCATAACTATCTATATGGTTATCTTTTACACCTATTTTCCAGCCATCTATCCGAATATTTTTATTCACGCCTTCATTTACATCTGCAATCTTACTATTTTTAGTTTCATTACACTTCCCGTAATCTTTAAACGTGTCAATATGATTACAATATAGCTTTCCTTTTTCGTATAGATCTTTCATATGCTCAGATCTACCAAACTTAATTAAACACTGTATATTACTCGTTAATACTTCCATTCTACAATATCAAAATTACTATTCATTATTCTAACATAAAGATATACTACTTATAACGCTCCTCTAAAACAGGCATTTATTATATCTATAAAACACTGAGGGTTTAAAACCTTTCAATCAATTACTGCGAGGCGGGTGCCGTCGAAGCCCACTGCTTTTACCGTGGTGTAGCCTTCGGGCAGATGAACGACCGTAGATGCAAGGTCGTTTGAACCGGCTCCTACGAAAGCAACCTTTACAAGTTTGTCGTTCGCATACGTTTCAAAAGCAACGGCATTCTTCCATGCCGAATTGTCGACCAGTAAATAGTCTCCTTTAATGGTGGCGTTGATGTTTCCGTCGACCACTTTGTTTGCGCCCTCACCTTTGCAGAGCGTATACCCTTTACCCTTTTCGCCCGATAGCGGCAGTTGCTTGCGATATTGTTCTACACTGTTTGCCGTAAGGTAATGCAAAACAGGAGTCGTTGGCTTAGGATACTTCGAAGCATATTGCTTGATAGCCTCGATATCGGCAGGCGTAATGGTCATTTGCGCACACGTATAGTCGTCGACCCACAAATCGACCGGATGCAACATACGCGATTGAGCAAAGAAATCAGTCAGGTCGAGCTTAGCCACATCACAAGCACGTTTTACAAAAGCGAGCTGATAGTAACTATCTGCTTTGTCTTTCGTCACCGTGTCGTCGATAGCCTGAATATAAATATCTCCGTAGAAGTCGGGATTGTACCATTGATTGCCTTTTCCCGCAACGGCAAAGTAGAGTTGAAGCTGCCAGAAAGGCACCAACTTCACAAAGTGGTCGCCTCCCCAATCGCGCGGACGCTCACGATCCCAGCGATCGTTTCCTGCTTGCGTAAGCCACGGTTGCTCGTGCACAAAAGCACTCTCCATATAAGCGGTGATGCGGCCGCCAATCTTTAGTCCGTCGTAATCGCGCAAGACTTCTCGTTCCAACTTCGGTGCGTGCCCGTTGTAATAATACTGCGACCAAACGGAAAAGATATTGTTTGTCACCTCGGTTGTACCTACCCACTTCATATTGGGCCTTACTTGATTGACATGCCCAAACTCGTGCGCCACGCCCCAACTATTGGTGCGCAATTTGTCTACATTGGCAAGATCGACCATGGTATCGTCGTGAAAGGCTGCCCCCAAGCCGTCGGCATGCATAAAACCATTCCAGATTACGCGGCCAAGCATGTGGTTTTTCGGAATCCGGTTATACTTCTTCAAGCCCATGATTTGGTGCTGATGTCCGATCAAACTATCGTAAAGCGCGACCAGTTCTACCCCCTTTCCGTACGCTTCACGCTTGAGCGATGCCACGGAATAGATGAGTTGCGTTTGCTGTCCTACCACATCCATCACCGGACTTACTGCTCCGTCGAGCAATTGATTCCAGCGTTTGTTATCATCCTTTGCGGCATTGAACACCCCATTTACACGTCCGCCTACAATGTGCACCTGCACCGGCGCAAACGCAGTTTGCCCTTTCGCTTTCTTTTTGTTATTTCGAAAATGATCGGCGGGTGTAGCGTCGGCATAATAACGGATATAACTATTACCTCCGTCCTTTATTGCAAACACGTTCAAGCCCTCCTTGAGTTTGTAATGCCCGTTGCGCTCGCCACGGCGTCCGCGTGTTTCCTTTTTCTCCTGAGGTCCCCACTCTTGCACCACAAGCGATACGTCGGCACCGTTGAGCGGTCCCACCCAAAGCAAAGCCGAATCGCCCGCCGCGAAATAGATACCTGTAGGATTTTCAAATTGAGAATAACCGCTCGTCTTCAACTCCTTTGCCAAAACCTGCGGATTGAGGTAGCATTCGTAACTTTTGAATCGCTCTTTTACGGCATACGAATTTTCCTTTATCGCAAGAGCAGCCTGCTTAAGAAGCGAAGAGTTCATCTGCTCTATTTGCGACGGAGATGCTTTCTTTTGCAGCTTGGTTAGTTGCGCATTGCCAAACAATTGCAAGTCGTTTTGCGAGATTTCTTGCGCATACAAATTAACCGATACGGTTGCAAGCAGCGAGAAGGCTGCCAATTTCTTGATGTGTTGTTTCATGATCTAGGTCTAGATTATATGGAAACAAATATACATTATTTAATAATATAACCAACTTATAAATAAGAAGTAAGCTTTGTGTGGAACGACACCCATACTTGCGTGGGACGACACAAAAATGGGTGTGGGCCCTAGTTCGTATTTGCGTGGGCCCACACAAGGTTTAATCTATTTGAAGAAAAAACTTATTCGTAACCAACCCCATCGTTCTTGAACATAAATCCCATAAATATTTTATACGAAGAATGTTTGTTTTATTCATTTGAAAACTTACTTTTACATCATATACGAAACAAGGTTTTATATTTGAAACAAAATAAAGACATTAAAATAATGCCAAAAGCAGCTAATAAAGAAGAACTTGAAGATCAAGAATCGAAATATACAGTCCCCATGCTTACGAAGGGAATGGAAATACTTGAATTCGTTTCGGAGTTTCCCGGAGGAGTAACCATACAAGAGATGCACGAAAAAACAAAGCTATCGAAGACCACAGTCTTTCGCATCGCGAATTCGTTTCTCGAGATGGGCTACTTATACAAAGACGAAGAGACGAAACGTTTTGCGCTTACGCAGCGTATCTTCAAACTCGGACTCTCGTCGCTGGGCGGCTCCAATCTGGTAGAGCGCAGTTTGCGTCCGATGCAAAAGTTGCGTGATCAGATAAAAGAGGCTGTCATGCTTGGTGCGTTGGTCAATGACAAAGTCGTGTTGCTTGAGCAGGTTTTGGGCTCGCACAACTTTACTTTTATCTTGAAACCGGGGGCGGCTTTTTGCTTACATGCTTCGGCTCCGGGCAAAGTATTGCTGGCCTTTTGCGACGAAACGCAACGCGAAGAGATCTTAAACGGAATGACATTCGAGGTATTCAACAAGCGTACCATCGCTTCGGCCGATGCCATGCGAAAGGAACTTGAGAAGGTGCGAAAACTTGGTTACGGTGTCGACCTCGAAGAGGAGCTTGCCGGTGTAAACTGTGTTGCAGCGCCGGTTTTTAATCAATTCGGACAGGTGATTGCTTCGATCTGGACATCGGGTCCGTCGGGCCGACTCACCAAACAGGAGTTCCCGCAAATCGCACAAGCCATCATGGATACTGCCAAAGAGATCTCCGCATCGCTTGGATACATTGAATAATAAGGAATAACATAACGATAACTAATACCATTTTTTCATGAAACGGAATTTTGCTTTGTGCATACTTTCGGCCGGATTATTAAGTACTTCATTGAGCCTGGTCTCGGCCCAGGACCTGAAAGAGAAGTCAATCGTACTTTCACCGAAAGCAAAAGAGATTCTCAGCAATAAAAAGATCCTTTTTATCGAACGAGAACAGTATGCACCCGATCATCACAATACCGAGACGTTGTTTCAAAAGGGAGAGATCAACGAAGACAGCTTCAGACCGGGTAGTGCCATGCGCATCTGGGATGTAAACACCAATGAAATCAAAACCTTGATCTCACTGCCCGATGGCGTAGTAAGAGACCCCGAGCTTTCATACGACGGCACGAAGGTGCTTTTCTCCATGCGCAAAAACAAAGACGATGGTTTCCATATTTATGAAATGAATGTAGATGGTTCGGAGCTCAAGCAACTGACCAAAGCAAACGATGTTTCCGATATCGATCCGGTGTATTTGCCCGATGGCGGAATAGCCTTTAGTTCGACCCGCCAACCCAAATACTGCATGTGCAACCGCCACATCATGGCCAATCTGTACCGCATGAACGCTGATGGATCCAACATTACACAGATCGGGATCAGTACCTTATTTGAAGGACATGCCTCGGTACTAAGCGACGGCCGTATCCTTTACGACAGATGGGAATATGTAGACCGCAACTTTGGCGACGCACAAGGACTGTGGACCGTAAACCCTGACGGAACAAAGCATGCCGTGTATTACGGAAACAATACCAAGTCGCCGGGCGGAGTACTCGATGCGCGCCAGATTCCGGGCACCGAAACCGTTGTGTGTACCTTTGCCCCTTGTCACGACAGACCGTGGGGAGCTATCGCAATCGTAGACCGCAGAAAAGGGGTAGACGGCGTGGAGCCTGTACAACAAATATGGCCTGCAAAATCGATCGACCTTGTAAAGGAAGGCGATCTCGACTCGTTCAAATGGCTAGACCATTATTACGAAGACCCGTATCCGGTGAATGAAAACAACTTCTTGGTCTCACGTACCATTTGGTACAAGCCGGGGGGCTGGATGGCGCTCGACTCGAAAAGTGGTTTATACTTGCTGAGTCGCGACGGTATCGAAGAGTTGCTGCTCGAAGGAACGCTCAGTCTTTTTGATCCCGTTGTAGTAGAGCCGCGCCAAAAGCCAAACGTGATCCCGGCCATGCGCGACCATAAAAACAGCAAAGGAATCTTTTACGTACAAAACGTGTACGAAGGGACGCACATGAAAGGTGTGGAAAAAGGGAAAGCGAAGTACCTGCGTATTGTTGAGTCGCCCGAGAAGCGCACCTGGACGCAAAGCGGCTGGGGCGGTCAGGGAGAACAAGCTCCGGGGGTAAACTGGCACAGTTTCGAAACCAAACGTATCTTGGGCGAGGTGCCGATCGAGGCCGACGGATCGGCTCACTTCGAAGCTCCGGCCATGACGTATGTCTATTTTCAATTGCTTGATGAAGACAAAAAGATGATTCAGTCGATGCGTAGCGGCACCATGCTGATGCCGAATGAAACGAATGGCTGCATAGGCTGTCACGAAGACAGACTTTCGGTGCCTACCCCTACGCCGAATACGCCGATAGCGCTTCGCAAAGCTCCGGCTAAGATCTCGCCTTGGCACGACAAAGCACCTGTCAACTTCTCATTTATGGAGCAAGTGCAACCGATCTTTGACAAGCATTGTATGAGTTGCCACGACTTTGACAAGAACGACCGCAACAAGCTTGTTTTATCGCGCGACATGAACCCGTTCTTCAACGCGGCTTACGTAAATCTTTACGTAAAGAAGTTGGTCACGTTGGTAGGCGGCGGGCCGGCCGATATCCAACAAGCCTATTCTTGGGGGGCGCACGCGAGTAAACTTACGGGCATAATCGACGGTAATCATCACAACGTAAAGCTTAGCGACCCTGAAAAGGAAACGCTCTACGCCTGGATGGATATCAATGGTGTTTATTATCCGGTGTATGAATCGGCCTTCGACTCTACAATGGCAGGACGCAGTCCGCTCCATAACCATGAGATAAACGAACTGGGACAGCTTACCGGCATCAACTTCTGGGCACTGAATAATCACGGACGTAACCTCACGGCACAAATAGCATTTGACCGTCCGGAAGAAAGTCCTTGCCTCGATGGCATTCGTGCAGACAAAATGAAATACAAAAGAGCGGTGGAGCTGATCAAGCAAGGTCGCAAACGACTCAAACAAACTCCGCGTGGCGACATCGAAAAGGACCTTGTTCCTTGTGACCGCCACAAAGAGCAACTCCGCAAATATGCCGAACGCCTCAGCATTGAAAAGCAAAACAATGAAGCCATCAGCAAAGGGCTGAGCATATTTGATCGAGAATAGTTCATCAATAAATACATACTACTAAATCCTTTCCAATGCACACCGACAATCGCTCTCGATTGTCGGTGCAGCCCTTGGCATGCCTGATTTTATCAATTATTAGAATCAAATACATTCACACAAAACGAAAGTTATGACAAACAAACTCACACAATTTACTGCACTTGTCGACATCAGTGCCGTAAAAACCGACTCAACGAAAACAGAGCTCGATGAAATTATTAGAGCAGCTAAACAATATAAGTTTAAATGCGTTTTTGCATTGCCTTCTTTTGCCGGATACCTCATCGAACAGCTAAAATCTACACCGGAAGTTTTGATAGGCGGCGTTGTGGGCTTTCCCTCTGGAGGAGATACAACGGCGAGTAAAGTTTTTCAGGCAAACGAACTTTGCCAAATGGGTTGTGGTGAAATCGATATGGTCATGAACATCGGCAAACTTAAATCTGGGCTTTACGATGAAGTTGAGCAGGATATATTAGCGGTAAAACAAGCCGTAGGTAATCTTCCGCTCAAAGTAATCATCGAAGCCCCTCTTCTTTCGGATGAGGAGATTGTAAAAGCAGGATCGTTAATAGCACAGTGTGATGTGGCATTTATCAAGTCGGGCACGGGATGGAGCGGAGCAACAACTCCTAAGCATGTCGAACTCATGGGCGAAGGAGTGAATCATCAGATTGCGATGAAAGTGGCCGGTGGTGTAAGACATTTAGCTCAGTTGAGAGCAATGCAAGACCAAGGAGTAACGCGCTTTGGAATTGGCTATAAAGCTGCTTTATCTATTTTAGAAGAGCTAGAATACGAATCGTAAGAAACCAATCATACCATGAGAAATAAGATTATTGCATACGATCTTGGCACAGGAGGCATCAAAGCCTCGCTTTACAATGCCGATGGTTATGCGCTTGCTTCCGTTTTTGAAGCATACGATACATTTTACGATGGAGTTATCCATGAACAAAAACCGAATGACTGGTGGATGGCAATTATTCGTACCACACAGTTATTAATGGAGCAAAGCGATACAAAGGTAAATACTATTGCTGCGTTATCGATATCGGGGCACAGCTTGGGTGCTGTCCCATTAGATAAAGATGGCAACCTAACGCGTACTGCTACACCAATCTGGTCTGATAAGCGCGCTACTCAACAATGTTCGGAGTTCTTTGAAAAGGTAGATTATCAACAATGGTATGAGACAACCGGCAATGGCTTTCCGCCCGAATGCTACACTCTCTTTAAAGCGATGTGGTATCGTACGAATGAGCCTGAACTGTTCAATAAGACTCACAAAATAGTTGGAACAAAAGATTATTGCAACTTCATGTTGACCGGACGAATAGTTACCGACCACTCGTATGCTTCTGGGTCGGGAGCTTATAATTTGATTGAGAGATGTTATGAAAAACACTATTTAGATGCTGCCGATATTTCAAGACACCTTTTACCTGAAATCATCGAATCGGATGAAATAATCGGTAATCTTACCCCACAAGCTGCACAACTTCTGGGTCTCGACTCTGAAGTTAAAGTGGTATGCGGAGGGGTAGACAACTCATGCATGGCACTTGGAGCTAAAGGGATTAAATCCGGACGCATCTATACATCTCTTGGTTCTTCGGCCTGGATTGCTCTAATCTCAGACAAGCCAATTATTGATTTCAAGTACAAGCCTTACGTATTTGCTCACGTGGCAAAAGGACTGTACACATCAGCTACTTGCATATTTTCTGCCGGAACCAGCTTCAAATGGATACGAGACTTATGTTGCCAAGATATACTGACTATCGAACAGCAATTGGGTGTTTCGGCTTGGAGTAAGATCAACGAAATGATAGACTCCTCTCCGGCTGGTGCTAATGGTGTCGTCTTTAACCCAAGTCTGGCCGGCGGATCGATGCTCGAACCTTCGCCAATGATGACTGGAGCTTTCTCTGGACTGAAGATCTCAAATACAAGAGCCGATATACTTCGTGCTACACAAGAGGGTATCGCTTTAAATCTTCGCATAGCTCTTGATGTACTTCTGCACGAAAAGCACAACGTGCATCAAATGCTAATTGTAGGAGGTGGAGCCAAAAGCAATGTATGGATGCAAATCTTTGCAGATATTTATCAGCTTAATATCGAAAAGACAAGTATTGATCAAGAGGCAGCATCTCTAGGCGCCGCTGCTCTAGCGCTAAAAGGTATTGGATTATGGAAAGACTTTTCCCAAATCGACTTACTACATACATCAGTGAAGACATTCACTCCAAATCACAAAACACAACTGCTATACGACCAACTGCTACAACAGTTCAAGTCTCTAGCCCTCTACATTGCGAAACCTTTATAATACATCTACAAATGGAATTTAATATCATAGAATTAATTTTAGCTTTTACAGGAGGAATATTCGGTGCTGCTATTGGAGCATTACCAATCTGGATTCTCTGCGGACTTGCCGTATTAATTGGAGCAGTTATTAGTTACATGACTAATGACCCTTTATTTATGACTTTTGTTGCATGGGGTAGTTTCCTTGGCCCTCACACTTCTTTTGCAGGCGGATCAGCTGCTGCTGCATATGCTGCAAAAAAAGGGTTGCTTAACAATGGTAGAGACATTTGTACAGCTCTTGTTGGATTAAATAACCCAATAGTTTTGTTGGTAGGTGGTATGTTTGGTGCTCTCGGATATGTATTGCTTTATCTAATTATGCTTGTGCCAGACTACAGCGATATGGCTTGGACTAATCATATAGCTGTTGCTGTAATTTTAAATATGCTTTTAGCACGAGTTACCTTCGGTAAAACCGGATTACTAGGAAAAGTAAAAGATGGTGAAAATCGCTGGATTCAAACACCTGAAGCAAGCTGGGTTATTTATCAATCGGCCCCATTACAGATAATAATTCTAGGATTAGCAATCGGCTTTCCTGCATCTTATTTTGTACAAGTGATGCCTAATAGTGATGGTATTATTTTTGGTTTTTGTACCATAACTTTAATCTTTATGCAATTTGGATACAAGGTTCCTGTCACTCATCACATTGCTCTTTCTGCTACACTTGCAACTATAGCCACGGGTGAAATTATGTGGGGAGTTTCGTTTGGTTTACTTGCCGCCTTTTTTGCAGAACTCCTTGCTTGCTTATTTGTCAATCATGGAGATACACATATTGATCCACCAACATTCGCTCTTGCTGTTGTATTCACTTTGTTCCCAATTATTAAAAATATTGGAATCTTTAGCTCAACAAGCATCTTTGTTTGGACTACACCCTTATTGATATCACTCTTCATATACGGAACTCTTTCTTTCTTAAGAAAACCAACTTTGAAACTTCAACAAATTTAATTCCTCATAAATGAACAACTTTGAATACTACAATCCTGTGCGCGTAATTTTTGGCGCGGGAGAACTAAAAAGAATAGGCACAGAGGCAAAAGCCTTTGGTACTAAAGTAGTTCTTGTTTCATACAAAGATCTAAATCTACTCGCCCCGCTTATTGATGAAATACAAGCGATATTAGAAGCTAATGAGTGCACTGTTTTTAGATTCTGTGAAGCAGAACCTAATCCGGAAATAGAAACAATTAAAGCCGGTGTTGAGCTTTGCAAAGAAGAGCAAGTCGAATTAATTATTGGTATTGGTGGTGGAAGTGCCATGGATGCAGCCAAGGCAATTGCTGCCGGTGTATTCTATTCGGGGGATTTGTGGAATATGGTTTATAGCCGCCACGATCGTGTAGAAGCTATTCCTCCTACAAATGCATTGCCTACAATCATGGTACCAACGCTTCCTGCAACCGGAAGTGAAATGAATCAATGCGCCGTTGTAAGTAATCATTCACTCGGCGAAAAGTCTTATATCTGGGCTACTTGTTTGTATCCGAAAGTTTCGATAATAGACCCGAGCCTAACGCTTTCGTTACCCGCTTACCAAACAGCTTGTGCTGCAGCTGATACGATATCACATGTGCTAGAAATCTATCTAAATGGAGAGGTTGATAGTGATCTTCAGCATTACTTCCAAGAGGGAGTAATGAGAACGGTCATTGATAATATCGAGAAAGTGCTAAAAAACCCGACTGATATTTCGGCAAGGTCTCATTTGCAATGGGCCGCAACATGCGCAATAAATGGATGGGCTTCGCCAGGTGATGCCTGGACTCCTATTCATCAAATCGGGCATGTACTTACCTCTCGACATAAAGTTAGTCATGGTGCATCTTTAGCAATATTGATGCCTGCTTGGATGAAGCATCGCTGGAGTACTCGTCCCGATCAGTATTTCCGCTTTGCTAAAAATGTAATGCAAATAGATACTATCGGAAAAACAAAAGAAGCTGTTGTTTTGGAAGGAATTGCTGCCTTTAAAGACTTTCTACATCGAATAGGAACACCTACTTCTTTGCAACAAACAAATATAACAAGTGAAGACTTCGCTCCAATTATTGCTGATGTTGTAAAGGTTAGTTTTAATGCAGAAGGTGTTCTTTACTCAAATCCCCCAGCTACAAAACAAGACATCAAACAAGTGCTTGAATTAGCTTATTAAGTGACAAAAAGAGAAAGGCTATCTCCTTTCTCTTTTTAAATTTCTTTTCAGTTAACGTGATGACAAGCTTTAACGTATTCATTTGGCGATGGAAATATAAAGCGAATCATCAGATTTTATAAACCTCAAAATTTGCTCAAAGTTATGAAACCACCTTGATTTATTTATTCCCGGAATATTTAAAAGATGTTTTGGATAGTATGGACTTGCCAACTTTTACTGGACAAAAAGTTAAGTTTTTATCCTTAACCTGATGTCCGAACAAAGTTAGCAACTCCAGTATACTATAATCTAATCATGTATACTTGATTTACTTATTTGAAAAAACATAAATCAATAAAACTCCTTCGAATGAAACATTTAAATCTATATCAACACACAACCACGATAGCAAACCGGTGGTCACTTATATTATTTCTTCTATTATTTTCACTACATCTATCTGCTCAGCAGTCACAAACAATATCTGGAAATGTAAAAGATAAGTCCGGAGAATCTCTTATTGGAGTAAATATTTTATTAAAAGGAACTACTGTTGGGACTTCAACAAATGTAAACGGAGATTTTTCAATACAAGCTCCTATAAATAGCATTCTTCAATTTTCATATATTGGATATAAAACTCAAGATATAAAGATTGCAAACTCAACTCCATTACTCGTTACGCTTCTTGATGATACTGAAAATCTTGAAGAAGTTGTCGTTGTAGGTTTTGGAACACAAAAAAAGGTTAACTTAACAGGTGCTGTTGGAACTGTTAAAACAGACGCAACCTTAAAAGCTCGACCTGTAACAAATGTACAAGAACTTCTTGCCGGAAGTGTTCCAGGATTATCTGTATCAAAAGGAACTGGTGCCGTGGGTGCTGCTGCATCTATGAATATACGTGGAACATCAACTATTGGTGGTAGTTCTGGCGTATTGGTTATTATCGATGGTGTTCCTGGGAATGTTTACACCTTAAACCCAAATGATATCGAAAGTATCTCTGTATTAAAAGATGCTGCTTCTGCTGCAATTTATGGATCCAGGGCAGCTAATGGTGTTATGTTAATAACAACAAAAGCAGGCAAGCAGCTCTCGGACAAACCAGAAATCGAGTTTTCATCGAATATTGGATTTCAAAATCCGCAATTTAAAATAGACTTTGTTGGAGCTGAAGACTACATGAAGTTATATGATCTAGCAATGATTAATGATGGAAAAGAGGCTTTTTATGGAGAACAAGGTCTTATTGATTTAAGAAATGGCAAATATGCTGACAATTTGTGGTACAAAGAAATATATAAAGAAAACACTTTTATCAATAATAATCACCTTGCAATCAATGGAAATGAGAAATGGATCAGCTATCGATTTGCTGTATCTAACGATTATCAAGATGGAACACTACCTAATAATACTTATCAACGCTATATTATTAAACCTGATTTAACCATAAAGCTACTTAAGAACCTTTCTTTTAGAGCTAATATTCAGTATACTCAAACTGAAATAAAGCAACCTCAAGGTGGCACTGATTTTTGGCAATCACAAGCTACAAGAAACGCGCCAATTATTGCTATTAGAGAAAACAACGGCCTCTATGGTGTTGGTGGAACAATGGGGGGAAATCCAATTGCTGGTGTCAATGAGTCTGGTTACAATAAAGACCTACACAAGGAGCTATTCTCTATTTTTGAATTAGCCTATACCCCTATAACAAACTGGAATATTAAAGGAAATTTCAGCTATTATACAACCAATGTGTATAGTAAAAGTAGATCCAGAACATATTACTTGTAT
The DNA here is from genome assembly GCA_051656605.1 of Tannerellaceae bacterium. Taxonomy (GTDB): domain Bacteria; phylum Bacteroidota; class Bacteroidia; order Bacteroidales; family CAMTPD01; genus UBA12018. Next base: position 86,186 of record JBOGCF010000020.1, read on the forward strand.
GATCAAAATGGTGAAGTTGCAAAGACTCAAAATCCTATTACAGGACAACGTGAAAATTTCAGTTCTAATTATAAGACACAACTTCAAATTCTAACTGATTATTCAATGTCTATAAATGAAATTCACAACTTTACTTTTTTAGCTGGTTATTCACAAGAATACAATTACAATACTGGATTTTGGGCTTCACGAGATAATATGCCGTTTGATGGAATAGATGCGTTAAACACTGGCACAGAAAATAAACAGAATGGAGGGAATGCTAGTGATGTGGCAATCATGTCTGTTTTTAGCAGGATTAATTATAATCTGAACAATAAATATCTTCTTGAAGCAACTCTAAGAACAGATGGTTCTTCACGCTTCGCGAAAGGACATCAATGGGGTGTATTTCCATCCTTCTCAGGTGGTTGGAATATCAACAGAGAATCTTTTATGAGTAATACTGAATCATGGCTTTCTGAATTAAAAATCAGAGCTTCATGGGGTATGCTTGGCGATGCTGAAAAAGTTGGTTATTATCCGACTGCTCAAGTTTTAGGTTTTGATCCAAAGGTTTATTCTTTCAATGGAGTGTTAGTAGGTGGGGCTTACAACTATCAAGCTGTAAATCCAAACATTACGTGGGAAAGAGCCAAGATGACCAATATTGGCATTGATTTTGGTGTGTTTAATCAACGTTTAAGACTCTCTATTGATTACTTCAATAATATTCGCGACAATATTCTCTATGCACCACCTGTATCTACAGAGTTTGGATTAGGAGCACCTTTAACAAATGAACTTAAAATGAAAAATCAAGGAGCTGAACTACAATTATCTTATAATGATCAGCATAACGATTTTAATTGGGGTGCTGACTTTACAACATCTTTTACAAAAAATAAGGTCCTAAACATGGGCGAAAATGAAATGTGGATCGAAGGAAATAGCATTACATATTTAAATGATCGTTATCAATTACCATATGGGTATGAGCACCAAGGCTTATTTCAGAATGAAGATGAGATCAAAAATCATGCTTTCCAAAATGGTAATGTAAAACCTGGGAACATTAAATATAAAGATCAAAATGAAGATGGTAAGATAGATGGATCTGATCGTATTATTTTATCAAGAAATATACCTGTACATATTGGTTTAAACCTTCGTCTAGGTTATAAAAATTTTGATTTTTCAATCAATGGTTATGGAAGACTAAACACCTTACGCTATATGAGTGGATATGAAGGGTGGGCTTTTTATCTATCGAATAATGCACGACCAATACACCTCGATTCTTGGACCGAATCTAATCCTGGTGCATCATATCCTCGTTTAACATTTACCAATACAGCTAATGACACTCAATATAGTGATTATTGGCTTAGAAAATCGGACATGTTCAAAATCCAAAATGTTCAACTCGGATATACATTTCCTACAGAACTCCTTGCCAAAGCAAGAATCAAATATCTACGCCTGTTTATTTCAGGCCAAAATCTAGCAACTATAACAGGTTACGATGGGTTTGACCCCGAAGGTGGTTACTATCCTATCTCTCGAACTTTTGTTTTTGGTCTTAACTTCAAATTCTAATTAACATGAAATTCAAACACAAACTACTTACAATTATCGCTTTAGGGATAAGCTACTCATCTTGTGATTTTCTTGATAGAACACCATTAGATCAAGCTTCAGAAAATACATTTTGGAAAACAGAAGCAGATGCGGAGAAAGGAGTAAATGCTCTTTATCCATTACTGCCCAATGACCGAGATTTTTGGCGTGACTGTCAAAGTGATAATACATTAATGACTAATTCTTGGGGTGAAAATGGAATGGGTTATATTAGTCAGGGAATTCACAATCCTTCTACGGGATATTTGAATGAAGAGTGGGCTTATGGTGCAATATATAGAATTCTTTATTTTATTGACAAGCTAAAAGGAATGGAGTTTAATCCTGATAAGAAAAAACAATTTGAGGGAGAAGCTCGATTTATACTTGCTTTAAAATATTATCGGATGACCCGTCATTTCGGAGATATTCCATTAATCAAAGAAAAACCGATTGAATTAGAAAACTCTCAACTACCAAGAAGTTCTAAACAAGAAGTACTTAATTATGCGATAGAAAACATAAACAAAGCTATTGAGTTTTTACCAGTAACATATCCTAATGAACAAAATGGTCGGATATCAAAAGCTGCAGCATTAACTCTCAAGGCTGATATGTTTTTGGATATGGCTAGTTATAAACAATTTCACAACAACCAAGACGCTAGTGATTTGTGGACTATCGCAGCAGAAACAGCTCAACAAGTGATTGATTTAAACATATATAAACTAGAAAACGAGTATTCAACAATTTTCTTAAAAGAAAATAATAATATTTCTAAAGAAGTCATACTTGCTCGTCAATATCTAGAGAATGAAATCACACATATGCTTCCTGTTCTTAGCTCTCCTTCAGGAACAGGAACAACAGGTGAAGGCTGGGCGAGTTTTTGTCCAACCCGAGATCTTGTTGATTCTTATGAGTGTATAGATGGCAATACCATTTATGAATCAGAATTATATGACAAAAATAATCCTTGGAAAAATAGAGATAGAAGATTGACCCAATCTATTATGGTTCCAGGATTAGAAGTACTTCGTCCTAACGGAAAATACGAACCATATATGCCTCATCCATCTTTTAACAAACCTGAACAAATGAATAAAGAAGGTGGTGGAGTTACAGGATATATGATTATGAAATATAATGATATGACTCTAAAGAAACCTTATTCATGCTGGGCTAATTTTTCAATATATCGTTATGCTGAAGTTTTACTTATTCTAGCTGAAGCACTAACTGAAACAAACCCTAGTGATGCAAGAATTGTAGATGCTATTAACCAAGTAAGACATAGAGCTAATCTCCCCAATATTAATGCTCTACTTGGAAACAAAGAAGCTCTTCGTGCATGTGTTAGAAAAGAGCGAAGACATGAATTTACATTTGAGCATAAACGCTATTTTGATATTCTGCGATGGAAGATAGCTGATGATGTTTTAAGTAAACCTGGATGTGGCATCAATAAAGATGCAAATTTACCTATTGGAGATTATACTGCTGATAAATTTGTTGGACAACAAAGAGTATTTGATGCTTCAAAACATTATTTATGGCCTATTCCTCAAAATGCCAGAGATAAAAATCCTAATCTAACACAGAATCCTGGCTGGTAATAAAACTACAGCTACATATACAAAAAGAGATTGTCTCCGAATTTAGTCGGAAACAATCTCTTTTTATATTTATAGATCAATGATCTTTCAATGAAAATATAGATGCTTTATATACATAAGAAACAAAACACCATAGAAAACTGTTGATGATCTATACTTATTATTCTTGTTTTCATGAAAGACCATCGGCAACATTGTCTGAATTGTAATCATATTGTACAAGGTAAATATTGCAGCAACTGCGGACAATCTATTAAAACTGGGAAGATTACATGGATGCACCTAATCAAAGACATTCAATTTAACTTCCTACACTTGAACAAAGGTGTATTTTATACCGTTGTCATGTTATTTGCAAAACCTAACAGAGTTATATCCGACTATATTATTGGTAAACGTGTCAATTATATAAACCCTTTACAGTATTTACTGCTAACAGCTTCATTTTACATGTTGCTCGTGCATTACTTCAATGTTTTGCCTGTGCTATCTAATACCGATGCAGAGGCAGGTATCGACTTAGCGAAAGTATATACATGGTATTACGACCACTATTCTTTTAGTCTTTTGTTTACAATTCCTTTCTTTTCTATTACCTCTTATCTGATTTACAAAAACAAAGGATATAGCTTCTTAGAGCATATAGTAATCTATCTTTATATTGGAGGCAGCAAAGTTATTCTACTGATGATTATGTATCCGCTTTTTGTAAAGTGGAACCTAGATTCGTTACTAAATTCGATGCAGCTTGTCTTATTTATATACAACGTATGGGTTTTGTTTCTATTATTTAGAAGGCGTAAAATTTGGCTCGATCTGCTTAGAGCTGTCGCATGTGTTGTTTCCTCGTTTCTAACTCCTATTCTGATAATGATTGCCATCATTGCATTATTAGGATACCTTTAATTAAGATATTCATTCTCTTAATCATCGATCATTATCCTTTTTTACACAACTTTGATGGATACAATCTGTTATTTGTATGGATTAAAAGATCGTATAGGCTATGAAGTCTGTTGTGAAATACATTTTTCTTTTGATCTTCACCCTCTTTTGCTATTCGCAAAACAATGCTGAAGTTATAACCTCTTCATCACCTGATGCAGACTCTTTTAGTGTTGGTCTTTCCGAATACAACTCTTCTGATCACTTCAACTTCGATACATCTCAACAACCGATCAACATTGAACGTACTGAGTTTTCTCAAAAGACTCGACGCTGTACAAATAGAACTACTCATAAAATATTAAAGATCAATCATGCAGATCTAGTTCAGTCGGATTGCAACACTTATAAGCTTTCCGAATTAGAATACACAAATGGCATCTCTCTCAACTCATTAAGTCCCGCTTATTCCTACAAGTATATCTTATTTAGAATGTTATTGATTTAGCCCATCCTCTTTTAGGACAATTCGTATTTCTGTATTACACGTTATGCAGAGACAAGGCATCATATTAATAATCATTCTTTTATACGCATATAATTGTATGAACACACATATGTTATTTTGGGTTGCATTTATAGTAATCTTCGGTTTGGCGTTTACACTCGATATGACTATCGTACAACATAAGCACAAACCAATGACTGTAAAAAGCGCATTAAAATGGACGGCAATTTGGATCTCTATTGCGGCACTATTCGGCCTGTCGTTGTTCATGTTTTATCCTCAAAATCCAGCATCTTCTTTGCCGACCAATCATATCATGGGGATTAAGTTCTTTGCTGGTTACCTAACAGAATACATGCTTTCGATTGATAATCTTTTTGTTTTTATCATGATCTTTTCAGTGATGCATGTTCCTGATCTGATACAACCTAAGCTTTTAAAGCTCGGGGTTTTGCTTTCAATTGTACTGAGAATCGTTTGCATTGTTGCCGGTATGAGCTTGGTAAATCAGTTTCAATGGTTGATTTATATATTTGGCGGACTATTGGTATGGATGGCAATCAAGATGCTTCGCGAGAAAGAAGATGACGACGTTGATGTACATAACAATCTCTTTGTAAAGATTGCTCGTAAGTTTTTTAAAGTAGATGAAAATATCCATGCAGACACATTCTTTACCCGAGTGAATGGGCAACTGATGATCACTTCATTTATGCTTATTTTCTTGATCATCGGATCTAGCAATGTGCTTTTTGCTATGGACTCTATCCCAGCTATAATCGGTGTAATTCAAGAGGGTGCGAAGAATGTTTTAACGCTCGACGAACAAAATTATCTCGCCATTACTTCTAATGTTTTTGCTTGCATGGGATTAGTTTCTTTGTTTTTTGCTTTGAAAGGTATTATGAATATGTTTCGCTATCTAAAAAGTGGCGTTTGCATTATTCTTTTCTTTATCGGTGCAAAAATGCTATTCTCAACTTTTGCTCCAATAGAACACTTTTTCTCGGCACATGCCTGGGTTTCATTAGCTGTAATTCTTACTACATTGGCAGTTTCTATTTTATTATCTGTAGGTAAAGATTATGCTTTGAGCCATTCACGAATTTCTCATTCGGATAAAGAAAGTAAATAAGATGAATTTATCTCGTTATACAAAAATAGATCTACGCATATGTAGATCTATTTTTGTATATAATCCAATCCCTACTTTGGCTCCGGCAATTCTTCACCCAAATGGGTACGACACAGATTTACTATAAACTTTTCCAACATCTTTAATTTTGCCGGTGCCCCTTGGTAATCACAAACTGTTTTTTTGAATCGGCCTATTCCAAAAGACAAGACATACAAGTCTTTATTATCGGGAATATTACAACGTACAAAAATGCGCTCTTCCACAATGGATAATGTAAGATGTGTGGCATATTCTGCACGCATATTCAAGAAACCTGACTCGTAGATTCGTTCCAACAATACAAACAAAACGTAGCGGGGTATTAAACGATAAGCAACTTGCTGCGTTCCATCTTGCTCAAAAAACAAAACGCCGGCACCTGTTATCTTTATCTTAAAGTCTGAATGCTCATCAGATTCGTTCGAGAAATAATGAAGTTCGACCACGACATCTTCAATGTCAAACTCTTCAATCCCTGTTAATATGGATCCGTCATCGTTTTTTATCAACTGCTCAGATAAAGTACAATGTTCTTGATGTGTTTGTGCCTCTTTCATAATATCCGCCTTCTACATTTACTACTGAAATATAAGTATTTAATCTGTAAAACAAACTTCCAATAAGTTTTATCTTTATATTTAACACTCAAAACCGTATATAAGGTTTTGATTTCTCCTACAATAAACGATTAACTTAGTAATATGAAAGTAAGAAACCTTATTCTAATTTCAAGTAGCTGCTTTCTTTCTGTCTTCTCATCGATGAGTGCACAGACCAAAGCATCGGTCGAATACGTAAATCCTTATATGGGAAATATCAGTCACCTGTTGGTTCCTACGTTTCCGACCATCCATCTTCCCAATAGTATGTTGCGAGTGTATCCCGAGCGTAGCGACTTTACAGGTGATTTGTTACACGGACTTCCCATTATTGTTACGAGTCACCGGGGCAGTTCAGCTTTTAAACTTTCGCCCTTTCAAGGAAAAATTGCAGATATCACCCCTGTTAATGCAATGAGTTACGATAATGAAGTCATAAAGCCATACTACTACAAAGTACGACTTGATGAAATGCAAACGGACATACAGTTTGCCCCCTCCCACCAAAGCGCAATGTACCAAATCGATTTCGATAAACCAGACTCGGCTTTTCTTGTACTTAGCACTTCCAACGGACAATTATCCTGTGATAAAAATACAATCAGCGGATACCAAAACCTAGATAATAACACTAAAGTCTATGTGTATCTAGAGTTAAACAAAAAGCCTATCGATTGCAATACCATTACAACAGATAGAGGCGCTTATACAGTTGTTGCATTAGGAAAGAATACCAACAACGTAACGGTAAAGTATGGTATCTCTTTTATTGATGCTACACAAGCAAAGAAAAACATGGTTCGGGAGCTTAATAATAAAGATCTCAAAACCATCGTAACAGAAGGAGCCAATGCATGGAATAATGTATTGGACAAAATCAATGTTACAGGGAATGAAAATGATAAAACGATATTCTACACATCACTTTATAGATGTTTTGAAAGACCTGTAAATATCAGTGAAGACGGCCGCTATTTTAGCGCATTTGACGGTAAAATACACGAGGATAATGGGACTCCTTTCTATACCGACGACTGGATTTGGGATACATATCGAGCAACGCACCCTTTGCGCATCATTATGACTCCACAAGTAGAACGTGATATGATCAATTCATATCTTCGAATGGCCGAACAAATGCCCAACTTCTGGATGCCGACTTTCCCGGAAATCACGGGCGACTCGCGCAGGATGAATTCCAATCATGGTGTGGCCACTATTGCCGATGCCCAAGCGAAAAACTTAGGAGGTTTTAATCTTCAAAAGGCATACGATGCTTGTAAAAATGCGATAACAGAGAAAACATTGGCTCCTTGGTCGGCAAAACCCGCAGGAGAGCTAGACCAGTTTTACGTTGATAAAGGATATATTCCGGCACTCAAAGCAGGCGAAAAAGAGACAATCCCCGAAGTACATGGTTGGGAAAAACGACAACCCATTGCCGTTACCCTTGGTACAGCCTACGACGAATGGTGTTTGTCTCAAATTGCAAAAGCTCTGAACAATGAAAAAGAGAGTCGTTATTTTGCAAAAAGAGCATATAACTATCGCAATGTCTTTAATGAGAAAACAAAGTTCTTCCATCCGAAAGATAAAGAGGGCAAATTTCTTGATCCGTTCGACTATCGCTACGACGGTGGCCCGGGTGCTCGCGAATTTTATGGCGAGAACAATGGCTGGGTTTATCGTTGGGATGTCCCTCACAATGTTGCAGACCTTATCGTTTTGATGGGAGGACGCGATGCGTTTAACAAAGAATTGGATCAAACATTCCGCGAACCGCTGGGCAAATCAAAGTATGATTTCTATTCTCAGCTCCCTGATCATACAGGTAATGTAGGACAGTTTTCGATGGCAAATGAACCGAGTTTACATATTCCTTATTTATATAATTATTCGGGACAGCCGTGGAAAACACAAAAACGTATCAGAACGTTACTTAATCAATGGTTTCGAAACGACTTAATGGGCATTCCGGGTGATGAAGACGGAGGAGGAATGTCGGCATTTGTTGCTTTCTCCACCATGGGATTCTATCCAATAACTCCGGGCTTTGCGGTGTATAATATCGGAAGTCCTGTTTTTGAGCGTACCGTTATTAACCTCGACAACGGAAAAACATTTGAAATCGTTGCCGAGAACTATTCGGAAGATAATAAATATATTCAATCGGCCGTATTAAATGGAAAGGAGCATGATAAACCTTGGTTTACTCACGAAGACTTGATTAACGGCGGAAAGTTAATTCTTCGGATGGGCAAAAACGCTAACTTCAATTGGGGAACCGATGCACAATGTGCGCCCCCTTCAGCTGAATAAAACAAAAGCTATAGAGTCTCGAACTCTATAGCTTTTTACTTTTATATAATGAAACGTTTTCGTTTGTCTATTCTATGATAACCTCATCACAATACATCCATGTTTTTTGTCCGGCACGTACATGTTTCGGATAGCAGACTCCGGGTGTAGATAAATTAAACTTCACATAGCGAGCTTGCTTGTTCAGATTCTTAAACTCATGATCTTTTATCGCAATACCTTCTTCTTGCGTTGTATTGTCTCCTGCCCCATCTGTTGCTACAACTGCATAATTTTCATTATCATTCGATACAGAAACAACAATCTTTGCAGGACGATGTACTCCCATTCCATGATTTAGGATCGTTCCTAAATCAACTCGATTGATTGGCATCACCGTACCTAAGTCAACAACAAAAGAAGCATCCTCACCATACCAACCACACCACTCAAAGTCTGAGTGCTTGTTGCTACCTCGCAAGCCGTTTGTCAGTACATACGCATTTGGATTAGACGAAAACACCTTCTTGCCTGTGGCTTTATTTTTCGCTAAAGACAACGAAAGCACTTTACCAACAACCGCTCCATCTTTATACGTTACCGCTTTTACGACCTGTTCCTTTTCTACACAAATCGGAACTGTATAAAGCGAGTCAGCAACTGTTGGTTCATTTCCATTCGTGGTATAATAAATTTGCACATCGGGACGAATGCAAGATAAAGTAACCTTTAAGTTGCTTTGAGTTGGTTCTACCTTATGATCGATATTATACATTGAAGTTGCGGATATAATCCCCAATTGTTGTATTTGATTATTTACACCATCTAAGCGTGTAACAAATCCATTCCAATCTTTTGTATTAGCATCACTCCATGCAACTTCCGCCGCACCGATTAAACGAGGGAAGAGCAGATACTCTACATCTTTGGCCGAGCTGCAAAACTCTGTCCATAAAGAAGCCTGTATTCCTATTAAGTTCTTTGCTACATCCTTATCCCAATTGGCTTGTATTGGTTCGTACATATACACATCCTTGAGCGTATTATTTCCAAAGTACGTGCGCGGCTCAAACCATTGTGGTCCTTGATAACGGATTAGATACATAACACGTGCAGGCGTCATAATAAACTTATGTCCTTGTTTGCCGGCTTTATATCCGGCATTGCCCATACCTTGCCAGCCCATAATGGTTGCACCTTCGGGAATCGTACTATTTGTAAGTTCATCCCATCCTAAAACTTGTTTGCCTTTACTTTGCACATATTTGCTCATGCGCTTCATAAAATAGCTTTGCAACTCTTCTTCATGTTCTATATTTTCAGCCTTCATTCGCGCTTGACACTTTGGACATTTCTTCCACAACACTTTAGAGGCTTCATCCCCACCTAAATGGATATATGAAGAAGGAAACAATGTTGCAACCTCATCGATTACCCCTTCAAGCATTGTAAACACATCCTCATTACCTGCACAATAGACCAAACCCTCTGTGTTTCCGGCAAAACCCGGCAAAACACCGATATACTCCTCTACAACAGGACAAGCAAGATTTGGATAGGCAGCCAATGATGAGGTGGTATGGGCTGGCATTTCTATTTCAGGAATAATCTCAATTGCACGTTCCGATGCATAACGTATCAACTCAGCCATGTCTTCTTGCGTATAAAAGCCTCCTATAGGTGTAGCCTCTCCTTTTTTGGGAGCTGTGCGCTCGGGAAAGAAACCCTCACGTTCTACTCTCCATGCTCCAACGTCGGTCAATTTCGGATATTTCTTGATTTCCAGTCTCCAGCCGTTATCATCCACCAAGTGCAAATGCAGTTTGTTTAGTTTCAAAAGTGCTGCTGCATCGATAATTTTCTTTACATTTTCCTTCGGTATAAAACAGCGAGAAACATCAAGCATTACCCCTCGGTATTCAAATCGGGGAGCATCCTCTATTTGCAATGCAGGCAATTTATACGTTTTCGTTGCATCGTTGACATTCGCACTAGTAACTAGCAGCTGCTTGAGCGACTGCACACCATACAAAAAACCGGCTTTATCCGATGCTTCAATTATAACATTATCTTTAGTTATTTGTAGAGAATATGCTTCGTGTGGTAAAGATTGATTCTCCTTAAACTCAATCGTATTCTTTACATTCTTTTTAGGAGAACCTGACTTCTTCTTTAATGAAATACAAGAGAGTAGTGTTTCTACCGCAGCATGCTGACTTTCGTTTTGTACATACAATACAGTCTTATTATTTATTGTAAAACTATCTACCCCTTGCATATACTTTTGGGGCAATGGCACAATCTTAATTTGTTTTTCATTTACTTGTGCTGTAGCATAAAAACAAGACGAACCCATCAGTAGCAATGAGACAATAGTCGTTGTAATTCGTTTCATGGTCAATATTATTCGGTTTGCAGTACAAAGATAAAGGAAAAACTAATTCCCATTCAAGGAAACAAACTATGGAATATTACAAGAAGAAAAAAGCGGCTTTCGGAACAGGCTAATTCTTTTTTCTGGAAACACTAAAAGAATTATCACTCTTTTAGGTAATAACAAAAAGATCACCTCCAACTCAAAACAAAATAAAAAGCATTATACCAACGCATTACCAACAGAAACAGCACTCTCGCAAACCCTTAAAAAACTAAAGAATATATTTTTGGGTGAACTTTAGTATATATCAATTGAAGAAGGTGAATAATCGTATCATTTTCATTATATATTTGCTGTGTCTAAAGGCAAACATAGAAAGTTGTACCGGCGACAAAAAACCAATTACGAGAGAAGAGAACGAGATTACAAACCAATTAATTATTAAGGTTATGAACTCACAACTTTTTCAACAAAAACTAATGAGCTTGCAAAGTAATATGTTCAACTTTGCAATGTTGCTTACTTCAAATCGTGACGATGCGCAAGATCTATTACAAGACACTACGCTCAAGGCTCTTGACAACCAAGAGAAATTTGTTGACAATGTAAACTTCAAAGGTTGGGTGTTAACGATTATGCGTCATACGTTCATAAACAACTATCACAAAGTATTGCGCACCCAAACAGTCGTTGATCAGGAAATTGATCTTTACAACCTTAATCTCACAACAGAGTCGGGCATCGACTCACCGGATGGCGCCTATGCTATGGCCGAAATAAATAAAGCAATCGAAGCTCTTACCGACGAACTTAAGGTTCCGTTCTCGATGTTTCTTACCGGCTTTAAATACAATGAAATTGCAGATGAACTGCATTTACCTTTAGGCACCATTAAAAGTAGAATTTTCTTTGCAAGAAAAACATTACAAGAGAAACTAAGAGATTTCAGATAATCCACTAATAAAAAAGAAAGAGGTTACCGACAGTTTGTCAAGTAACCTCTTTCTTTTTTATTTTCAGGGACACTATACCTTACTACACTTCAAAATCACTTTATCTTCATTCTGCAAAGTGGTTGCAAACAAATACACATCCCCTCCTTCTTTTATTTTTGTTTTCTTTCGTAGCTCATTTACATCCAACGGAAAGTTGCGTACCGCAATATTAGCTTTCGGTATCTGAGTACTCAGTTTCTTTGCTGTTTTACCCGAGAAGTCAAGCACTTCCTCTACCTCGAAAGCACGTCCCGGAAAATCAGGCAGTAAAACATCCGATGTATATAAGTGACTACTCACCTGCAACTTTTCTAATCCAAGCTGATGGGCAATCGACTTAAAAGCTCCCGCTTTCATAACGGACGCATTCGGTTCGTAAAGATAACGAAGCATCTTCTCGGCATACACAACCGAAGCTTGCTGCTCCGCATCAGGAGTAAAAACAAAACACTGCTCCTCTCCATCTGTTGTAAAGTTTACACACGTAACCTCTACAGGCTTATCAAAGCAAACTCCCTTTTCCAACACAAGAAGCAACTCCTTACATTCATTCTTTACAGATACCACGTGCACAGCAGTTGCCTCGGGCAGTTTCGAAAGCGAATGTGTGATATCAACCATTGGAGAAAGCTTGATGATTACTTTCTTTGCTTGATTGAGCAGTTCATCTTTCAACTCTAGCACATTAGGCTCACAATCCTCAATAGCAAATAAGCGTTTGTTTCCTTCACCTCTTCGGGCCGGATCGATATAAAACACATCGATAGCGCCAATAGTAGGAAACAAAGATGAAGAATCTCCGTTATGAACATCGATATTCAAAGCTCCTAACTCCTTGAAGTTTTCTTTCGCACATGCACAATAGTTTTCGAAACGCTCTATATAAACAACCCTATCGAGTACTTTTGAAAAATAAAAACTATCCACACCCATTCCCCCGGTAAGATCACACAACACATGCTCTGTTGCATCAATCAGTCGCTGTTTATACAACGCTGTCTTTTCGGAAGAACATTGCTCGGCCGATACCCTTGAAGGAAAAATAACACGACCATTCTCATACCAATCGGGAAGTTTATCTTTCATCAACTTGCGGCATACAATCTGATCCACCGCTTGCGGCATATCAATATCCGGATATTTTGCAGCCTTCAGCAACAACTCATGCGTATTGTCGTTGAGATGTTCTTTGATAAAAGCCAACATGTTTTCTCTCTCTGCACCCATAATCTATAAAGTTCCGAAACTTTGGTTCGGTATGGCAAAAGTACGAAGAAAAAGAAAATTCCACGACATGTGTTTTAAAACAAAAACATCTCCATAAACAACGATATAGGATTATTAGAATATTAATCTTATTTTTGTAGTGGTTTTAATTCGACAGAATCATATTCTGGCGATGCGGAAACGTTTAATTTTTTAATAACGCGATTAAACTGAAATTGTAAATGGGAAAAGTTCTTATTATCGGTGCCGGAGGCGTTGGAACGGTAGTTGTTCACAAGGTAGCACAGAATCCTGATGTTTTTACCGAAATCATGTTGGCAAGCCGTACAAAGTCAAAATGCGACGCAATCGCTAAAGCTATCGGTGGCGACAGAATTAAAACTGCGCAGGTTGACGCCGATAACGTAAATGAATTGATCGCTTTGTTCAACTCATTTAAGCCGGAAATTGTAATTAACGTTGCCCTTCCCTACCAAGATCTTACCATCATGGATGCTTGTTTAGCATGTGGTGTTAACTACTTGGATACTGCTAACTACGAACCGATTGATGAAGCGAAGTTCGAATACAGCTGGCAGTGGGCATACCAAGAACGTTTTAAGGAAGCTGGTCTTACAGCGATCTTGGGCTGCGGATTTGACCCGGGTGTTACCGGCGTATTTACCGCTTATGCTGCGAAGCATCACTTTGAGAAAATGGAATACCTTGACATCGTAGACTGCAACGCGGGCGACCATGGCAAAGCATTCGCAACTAACTTCAATCCTGAAATCAACATCCGCGAGGTTACCCAAAAAGGTAAATACTGGGAAAATGGCGAATGGGTTGAAACAGAACCTCACGCAATCCATATGCCTTTGAACTATCCGAACATCGGACCTAAAGAGTCATATGTGATTTATCACGAAGAGTTAGAGTCATTGACTAAGAATTTCCCAACATTGAAACGTGCACGTTTCTGGATGACATTCGGTCAAGAATACCTAACACACTTGCGTGTAATCCAAAACATCGGTATGGCGCGTATCGACCCTATTATGTATAATGGCGTTGAAATCGTTCCTATCCAGTTCTTGAAAGAAGTACTTCCTAATCCGGGCGAACTTGGAGAAAATTACACTGGTGAAACTTCGATCGGTTGCCGTATCAAAGGTATTGGCAAAGACGGAAAAGAACTTACATATTACATCTACAACAACTGTAGCCACCAAGCTGCCTACGACGAAACAGGAGCTCAGGGCGTAAGTTATACAACTGGTGTTCCGGCAATGATCGGCGCTATGATGTTTATGAAAGGTCTTTGGAGAAAACCAGGCGTATACAACGTCGAAGAATTTAATCCGGATCCATTCATGGAACAACTAAACAAGCAAGGTCTTCCTTGGCATGAGTTGCTCAATATCGATCTAGAACTATAATTTTAAAAACATACGAAAGGCCGGGAGAAGCAAGCCAAAACTGCTAATCCAGGCCTTTTTAATCTATAACGGTTATGAAAGTCGGAGATAAAGCTCCCGAAATACTTGGCATCAACCAAGACGGGAAAGAAGTAAAATTAAGTGATTTCAAAGGTAAAAAACTAATTCTCTATTTCTATCCGAAAGACAGCACCCCCGGGTGTACGGCCGAAGCTTGTAGTCTTCGCGATAGCTACGATGCACTTCAAGCAGCCGGATATGAGGTCTTGGGCGTAAGTAAAGACAGCGAAAAGTCGCACAAAAACTTTATCGCCAAGCAAAGCTTACCATTCCAACTCATCTCCGACACTGAAACAAAACTAAACCAAGAGTTTGGTGTATGGGCAGAAAAGAAGATGGCCGGACGCACCTATATGGGTACTCTGCGCACTACTTTTATCATCAATGAAGATGGTATCATAGAACGCATAATCTCACCGAAAGAGATCAATACAAAAGACCATGCAAATCAAATTTTAAAATGATTTTATGTCAGAAGAAGCAAAAGAGATAACAAACACAGGCAAAACAGCACCAAACCCTGAGAAGCTGAAAGCGCTAAGAGCAGCCATGGACAAGATTGAAAAGAACTATGGAAAAGGCTCAATCATGAAAATGGGTGACGATCAGGTCGAAGAGATCAGTGTAATTCCAACAGGTTCGATCGCACTCAATGCTGCACTTGGTGTAGGCGGTTACCCTCGCGGACGTGTCATTGAAATCTATGGTCCGGAGTCATCAGGTAAAACAACTCTTGCCATTCACGCCATTGCCGAAGCACAAAAAGCCGGTGGTATCGCTGCATTCATCGATGCAGAACACGCCTTCGATCGCTTTTATGCAGAGAAGCTAGGTGTAGACATCGAGAATCTTTGGATCTCACAACCCGACTCGGGAGAGCAAGCTTTGGAAATCGCAGAACAATTGATCCGTTCGTCGGCTATCGACATTATCGTGATCGACTCTGTTGCCGCGCTTACACCAAAAGCAGAGCTTGAAGGAGAAATGGGTGATTCAAAAATGGGTCTTCAGGCTCGTTTGATGTCGCAAGCGTTGAGAAAGCTTACAGCAGCAATCAACAAAACAAATACAACTTGCGTCTTCATCAACCAGTTGCGCGATAAAATCGGTGTAATGTTCGGTAACCCTGAAACAACAACCGGTGGTAACGCCCTTAAATTCTACGCATCTGTTCGTCTAGACATCCGTAAGATCGGACAACTAAAAGATGGCGACGAAGTAAAAGGTACGTCTACTCGCGTGAAGGTAATCAAGAACAAAGTGGCACCTCCGTTCCGCAAAGCAGAATTCGACATCATGTACGGTGAAGGTATTTCTCGCGCGGGCGAAATCGTAGACTTGGGCTCTGATCTTGGAGTAATCAAGAAAAGCGGTTCATGGTACAGCTACAACGACAGCAAACTTGGTCAAGGCCGTGAAGCAGCTAAAGAATGTCTTCGCGACAACCCGGAGCTTGCCGACGAACTAGAAGCATTGATCTTCGAAGAACTTCGCAAGAAGCAA
Organism: Tannerellaceae bacterium; assembly: GCA_051656605.1. Lineage (GTDB taxonomy): Bacteria > Bacteroidota > Bacteroidia > Bacteroidales > CAMTPD01 > UBA12018. The sequence goes on from JBOGCF010000020.1 coordinate 102,448, forward strand.
GGTTAATACAGCAGCATAACAACTGCACACAAAGGGAGTATAAACAACACGCGTTGCTTTATACTCCTTTTTTTATGCCGACAACTAAGCTTAGACACGTACGTGTACACAACTTAGACAGGTATATGACAAGAATGCGTCACGTACCAGTACACATCTTAGACACGTACGTGTCTAAGCTTAACGTTCACGTTCGTCATACCTAAGCAATGCAACATCAATCCTTAGACACTATATTCACCTACGCTATACTCGTAATAATCTACAGATATGATAAATAAAGCATATTTAACGAATACATCGTAGCTGAAGATAAAATCTTTTACTACTTTCCGCCAAACTAAAAACAACAGACCATGAAGAAGATCACACTCGTTGCCGTACTTGCGGTGTTTTGCAGCACCATGTTTGCACAAAACGAAGCTTTGAACAAGCTGATTCAGCAAAAACAATTTGAAGACGTTGTCGAACAAATCCAATTAAACTCAAGTGAAGACTCTACAAATGTAGCACTTGTTACCATCCTGGCTCAAGCACACGAGGGTCTTTTAAACACGAAGAAAGCACACGAATTGTATACCTATTGCTACCAAAAAGACACAACAAACCGAGATATGCTCATGCAATCGGCTCGCACTGCTGCCCTCATAGGCAGAGTAGGCAAAGCAACGAAGGCGTTCGAACAATTATATGAAAAGGACACAACAGATTTCTATACCAACTATCAGTTGGCAAGACTGTATCAACAGCAAGAACAGTATACGAAAGCGCAAGACCGACTCGATTATCTACTCACCAAAGACTCTACAAACACCACCATTCTAGTGCAAAAGGGTGATATCTATATGAAGCAAAACAATGCCGGTGATGCCATATCTGCCTACTACTCTGCTTTGCTATACAATCCCGAGAACGCTGCACTGGCCAATACGGTTGTAAATATACTATACAAATTAGGTGAAGCTGTTTCGTACGACTGGGCTATCGACATTTGTCTCGAATCGTTGGGCTATAATCCTACCGACAAAGCACTGCGCCGCACATTGGGCATCGGATACTACTCGACATTCAAGTATGCACAGGCCGATTCGGTGTTTACAACCTTACGTACCGAAAACGACAAAAACTTCATTACATTAAAATATGCCGGAGCATCCAAACTAAAACAAAAACAATATTACGACTCCATTGAGCCGTTTGCCGAAGCATTTCAAATAGATTCTGCGGATGTTGAATTGACTGTTTTGTATGCTACGGCTTTGGGATACACCTATGATCCAAAGCGTGCACTCGACCTATTTGCTTATGCAGAGAAGCTTTTGATTCCGAATCCTGCCATTCAGTTTTTGCTCAACAGCGGACTTGCACACACCGAACGCAAGCTTGGCAATCGCGACAAAGCTGCCGACATCTACATGGCTTTATACAATCAGTATCCCGATCAGTTGAATCTGCTTTATCAAGTAATCTCTACCTATCCCGAATTATTCAAGGATATTGATCGTTTCCATCAATCGTTTGACCAAGCACGTAAAGAGAAACTATTATATGCACTTTATACCTACGCAAACGCAATTAAAGGCAAAGGTGCCACAACCAAGCAACAAAATCAAATGAATGAAATTATCGCAAAACATGTAGAAGCCCTATTCTTCAACAATAAGCAAAGCATTACGATGCGCAATTTTGAAGGCAAACGAATTGAAATCCCCGTGAAAAAGTTTCAAGACCTCATAACAAACCAAACAGATAGCATATCGCAAAACGGCTAGATATCAACGGAGCTTATATCCTATATATGCAATCGTATATTCTTAAACACATACTAAATAAATATTTAAAACTAAAAATATTATTATCTTTGAAACTCCAATTTTACAATAAGAACACGAATTACTAACGTTTCATATACACGAAAACTAACACAACGCATGAAAAACTTTCTAGTGTCAGGGTTGCTTTGGTGCTCGGCTTTCTCAAGTATTGCCGGAGTTGCTCAAACAAAGACCAAAGAAGCAAAACCCTATTGGCAAGACATTGACGTGGTTGCGGTAAACAAAGAATACCCGCGCTCCTCGTTTATGACTTACGATAACAAGGCTGATGCTTTAACTCAAAAGTTTGAAAACAGTAAGTATTATAAGTTGCTAAACGGAACTTGGAAGTTCTATTATGTAGACGGCTACAAGATGCTTCCTGCAAATATTACAGACCCTACTACTTCGACAGACAGCTGGAGCGACATCAAGGTTCCGGGCAACTGGGAAGTACAAGGTTTCGGTACCGCAATCTATACCAATCACGGTTATGAATTCAAACCGAAAAACCCCAATCCGCCGGAATTGCCAGAATCGAACCCGGTTGGAGTATACCGCCGCGACTTCGAAGTCCCTGCAGACTGGATGGATCGTGAAATCTACCTTCATGTAGCAGGTGCTAAGTCGGGACTTTACGTTTACATCAACGGACAAGAAGTTGGTTATAGCGAAGACTCTAAAAACCCTGCCGAATTTGTAATCAACGACTACGTAAAACCGGGAAAGAACGTTCTTACGTTTAAAATCTTCCGTTGGTCTACCGGCTCATATATGGAGTGTCAAGACTTTTGGCGCATTAGCGGTATCGAGCGCGACGTATTCGTATACTCACAACCTCGTGCTGCTTTGAAAGATTTCCGCGTAGTATCTTCTCTTGACGACACCTACAAGAATGGTGTATTCAAGTTGGGTATGGATATCAAGAACACATCGAATGCCGCGAAAAATGTAACGGTTTCGTACGAACTTCTTGATCACAAAGGCAACGTAGTAAGCACGGAAGAAAAAACCGTAAACGTAACTACAAAGCATCCTACTATTGTAGACTTTGAAAAAACGCTTCCAAACGTAAACACATGGACTTCGGAAAGTCCGTATCTATACAAGATGTTGATGACGGTGAAGGAAAACAACCAAGTGGTAGAAGTAGTACCATTCAACGTTGGTTTCCGTCGTATCGAAATCAAGGAAATAGACCAACTTGCCGAAAACGGTAAACCTTATACTTGTTTCCTTGTAAATGGTCAGCCAATCAAACTAAAAGGGGTAAATATCCACGAGCATAATCCGCTTACCGGCCACTACGTAACGGAAGACATCATGCGCAAAGACTTTGAGTTGATGAAGCAAAACAACCTCAACTCGGTTCGTTTGTGTCACTATCCGCAAGACCGTAAGTTTTACGAACTTTGCGACGAATACGGTTTGTACGTTTACGACGAAGCAAACATCGAGTCGCACGGTATGTATTACGACTTGGCTACCTCGTTGGGTAACAACTACCGCTGGTTGATTCCACACATGGATCGTACCATCAACATGTTTGAACGTAACAAAAACTACCCTTCACTTACCATCTGGTCTTTGGGTAACGAAGCCGGCAACGGGTACAACTTCTTCCAAACGTATCTTTGGTTGAAACGTGCCGACAAGAATTTGATGGATCGCCCTGTATGTTACGAACGTGCACAATGGGATCCGAACACCGACATGTATGTACCGCAATATCCGGGTGCAGAATGGTTGGAAAGTATTGGTAAAAAAGGCAGCGACCGTCCTATTGTTCCTTCAGAATATTCGCACGCAATGGGTAACTCATCGGGTAACCTTTGGGATCAATGGCAAGCGATCAACAAATATCCGAACCTACAAGGCGGATACATCTGGGACTGGGTAGACCAAGGTATTTGGGTGCCTGCAACAAAAACAGAAGGTGGCTTCTACGCATACGGAGGTGACTTCGGCGTAAACACTCCGAGCGACGGAAACTTTGTGTGTAACGGTATCGTTGGTCCCGACCGCACACCACATCCGGCCATGGCAGAGGTGAAATATTGTCATCAGAATGTAGGATTCGAAGCAGTAGACTTGTCGAAAGGTGAGATTCGTATCATCAACCGCAACTACTTCACACCACTTACAGGTTATGACTTTACCTATACCATTACTGAAAACGGCAAGGTAATCAGAACAGAGAAAGTGAAACTAAACACAGCTCCGCAAGCATCGGAAGTGGTGAAAGTAAACATGGACGGTGTTTCTGCTAAACCGGGCGTTGAATATTTTGTAAACTTCGACGTACGCACTACAAACGAAGTATTGGGTATCCCTGCAAACCACAACGTGGCATACGATCAATTTAAACTTCCGTTTGAAGCGGATAAACTTGCTTACGCAGAACAAGGTCCGGCTCTTAAGTTTGAAACAAAAGGCAACGACGTTGTTATCTCTTCTTCGAAAGTTAAGTTCGTATTCGACAAGAAGTCGGGTATCGCTACATCATATAAAGTAAACGGAACAGAATACTTTGACAAAGGCTTTGGTATTCAACCAAACTTCTGGAGAGCACCAAACGACAACGACTACGGAAACGGTGGTCCTAAGCGTATGCAGATCTGGAAGCAATCGAGCAAAGACTTCAATGTTGTAGACACGAAGATTGCGAATGAAGGCGAAAACGTAGTGCTTACTGCAAGCTATCAATTGGCAGCGGGCAACTTCTACATCATGACTTATACGGTATATCCTTCGGGTATTGTAAATGTAGATGCTAAGTTTACATCGTGCGATATGGAAGCAAAAGACGTGAAAGTTTCGATCGCGGCATTGCAAAACGCAACCTTCTCTCCTGGTAGCGAAGAGGCTCGTGCGGCATCTAAAAACGTAGAAGTACCACGTATTGGGGTTCGTTTCCGCATGCCTTTGAAGATGAATCAGGTGACATACTTTGGTCGTGGTCCTGAAGAGAACTACATCGACCGTAAGTACGGAACAATGGTTGGCTTGTACCAAACAACTGCCGATGATATGTATTTCCCATACGTTCGTCCGCAAGAGAATGGTCACCACACCGACACACGCTGGTTTGCCGTAACTGCTAAGAATGGCAAAGGTTTGTTGATTGAAGCAACCGAAACCGTAGGATTCAACGCACTTCGCAACTCCATCGAAGATTTCGATGCGCAAGAATCGAACCGTGAATACCAATGGAACAACTTTACAGCCGAAGAGATTGCCAACCGCAATTACGAGGCTGCTAAAGACAGCAAACCTAAACAAACACACATCAACGACGTTACCCCTCGTAACTTTGTAGAGGTATGTGTGGATATGAAGCAACAAGGTGTAGCCGGTTACAACAGCTGGGGTGCGCGTCCGGAACCGGGCTATAACATTCCTGCAAACCAAAACTACGATTGGAACTTCACGATGATTCCTGTTGACAATGCTGCGCAAGCACAAACCAAAACAGGCAAATCGTACAAAAAGTAAACTGTATAATCGGGTAAGCTTTTCGAAGTAAACTTGATTTGATATAAATCCCTTTGCAAAAAGCATGTCGTCCTGGCATGGCTTTGGCAAAGGGATTTTCTTTTTTTGAGATAAAAGAGATACCTTTACGGCTCAACTTTAACAAGACGCCAACGCCCCACTATGAATACTTCTATTTATTTACTCATTTTAGTTCCTGTTATTTTATTCCTGACTATTCGTCTTCTTCTCAAAATATACAAGCCAAAGATAAGGGGCGTAATGGGTGAAAAAAAAGTAGCCTTTATCCTTCGTTTCTTATCCGGGAAGAATTATAAAACACTCAACAACGTATTATTAAAGACGAGTTTTGGTACTACACAGATAGACCATATCGTAGTTTCGAAACGTGGAATCTTTGTGATTGAAACCAAGAATTACATGGGTGTGATTACGGGAAGTGAGCACAGTGAAATGTGGAAGCAAGCTGTGTATGACAAGAAGCGCGAATTTCAAAACCCGATACAACAAAACAAGGGACATATCAGTGCTTTGAAAAAGACGCTGCTGGGACTAGGTCCGCTATACTTCTTCTCTATTATTGCTTTCTCTAATGAAGCCAGATTAAATGTAAGGGCCGAAAGTGCATACGTAATTCGATGGAAACGTTTGTTCTGGACAGTTTGGAAACACCGCAAACGACGCCTGTCGGATGACCAAGTAACGCAAATCACGGCTTGTCTGCAAGCAGCCAATATCAACACGTACACCAATCGTCGGATTCATGTAAAAACAACCAAAGAAAATGTGGTACGAAAAAAGGCAGCTCTGGCAGCCGGACTTTGCCCCTATTGCGGAGGCAAACTCGTGAAGCGCAAAGGTAAATACGGTAAGTTTTTAGGATGCTCTAACTTCCCTTCGTGTCGGTTTATGAAACGATATGAACCCAAACGAGGTTTCTTTGCCCGTTTATTTTTCGGCAGTTAAGCGTAGTAGACTATTCTTCTGCGTAATAATTGTACACTTCGCGTGCAATCTGCGCAATGATTTCTTCGTTTACTTCGTTGGGTTCTGTCGAATCTTTTACAAACACAGCAACCACAACCAGCGGACCATCATTGGGCATTACAATTACACCGGCATCGTTTGTTGCTCCGGCTATGCCTTCTTTATTAAAGCCCGAAGTCCCTGTTTTGTTTACCAGCAAAGCTTCTTCGGGCAGATACTTACGTAAACGGCCGCTCCCTGTGGCCAGATTAGACATTGCATTCCACAAATAAAAACGGGTATTATTGGCAAGTACTTTGCGCTCGGCAAACAACGTAAGCAGATCTGCCATGGCACGCGGAGTAGTATAGTTTTCGTACTGATTGTTCCACGCCTGATGCATGGTTGCTTCGTCGTAGACAATATTCACCGAGTCGATACCTAATGAATGAATGTAGTTGTTTAAAGCAACCGGACCACCGGTTTGTCGCAGCAACACATCACAGGCATTGTTATCACTTCGTTTCACCGAAAGATCGAGAAGTGTTACAATATTGATCTTCTCCCCTGCTTTATAGGCATCACGCATAGGGCTCCATGTATCCTCAAGCAAGTCGGCAGGTTGCAACACAATCATGTCATTCAAATCAAGATTCCCTTTATCCACCTCGTTTAGAACGTGCAAAGCTAAGTGAAACTTAAAGACACTTTGCATCGGAAAACGCTCATCCAGGTGCAGACCTAGTGTCTCTCCCGTATCCAGATTGCGAATAGCAACGCCTATCCCGGCTTGTTTTCCGGCAACGATCGAGTCTATTTTTTGCTGTAAATTCTGAGCTGTCGCAAGCATATTAAAAGCAATGCTCAAGATGAGTGCTACGAAAAGTTTTGTTTTCATTGAAGGTGTCTTGTGTTGAGTGTGTAAAGATAATACGACTATTGCAATTTATTGCGCGTTTGCAGCCAAACAAAAAACAGTCCGGGTATACCGATCACAACGGCAGTAAGCAGTAATGCGATCTTGAGAGAGTAAGCATCGCTAAGCCAACCGATAAACGGTGCAACTGCCGCAAATATGATGCGGATCACAAAGTTGCGGATCGACAATACGGTGGTGCGCATCTCCGACATCGTCATCTGGTTGATATATCCTTTCAAGATGGGTGTAGCAAAACCACGCACCACATAAAAGACCAACAAAACAAGCAATGCTGCCCAAGTAAGATTGAATGCCAACGCGACATACCCCCCGGCAATAAAGAAAAGGATAAGCCATGCCATTCGTGTAGGTCCCATGGCGCGCTCTACACGATCGGAGTATAAAGCGGAGAAGCCAACGGTTAGGTTAAGTACCGTCCAAATAACTCCGAAATAAGATGTGGGCGTTTTCAGATCAATTAATACAGGTTGTACAAACCAAGCCATTGTCAACGTAGCCGCACCAATAATACCCGAAAACATGATGTTGTAAAACAACGGTTTGTTCGTCACGAGCGAATAACGTACGATACGCACAATCTCTTTCATCGGGTTCTTAATATCCAGTTTCGACGTATACTCCTTTAAAAACAAAGCAGCCGGAATACCGCTAAATGCGACTACTGCTTGCAAGTAAAACGGCATACGAATTGAATAAGCAGCCAGCAATCCTCCGGCAATTCCGGCCAAGGCTTCGGCAAAGTTTCCGATCATCATGATGCGTCCTTCATAGCGCAGATACAAATCTTGCTTCTTAAAGTGAAGCGTCGTATCATAAAGCAATGCCGAATCAGCCCCATTCACCAGCGTCTGACCAATCCCCAGCAAAACCTCCGCAACAAGAAAGGCCTGAAAACTTCCGGTGAGTGCATAAACCAGATACCCTATAAAAAACAAAATACTACCTGTAAGCAAACATTTTTTCTTTCCCCATACATCGGCCAGATATCCCGAAGGAATCTCCAATGCCACAGCGGCAATAGAGTATACACTTTTAAGCATAAAGATATCTTGCAAGGTGAGTCCGTTTTTCTCATAAAACAGAACGATTACCGGCATTACAAGCGAAAACCACTTGGACAGTTTGATGGCGTAAAGAGCTAATATATTTTGCTTCATTCAAGATAGGGAGTTGACAGGGATTGATGCTGCAAAGGTAAAAAAAATGCCACACGATTATCCCGATTGATAAAGCGTGTGGCAAGATTCTATTGTTGTTATTTCTTTTTATCCGGAGAGTAAATCAGTCCGTCAACAGCTTGTTGTCCGTCGGGAGTTACAAATACCGCCGAAAACATCCATTTGGTGAGTCTCACTTGCGGTGCGGAGAACTTCCCGATTGGTAGTTTGATCAAGACTTTATTCCAGCCTTTGTTCAACTGTACTTCAATCGGATCACGCCCTACCATGTTTTCATTCCCAAGGGGAGTCTCGTTTGATTTTTCACGATGCACGGATGTCCATACCGGAGGCTGTATTGCGGAATCGTTAATCCATATCTTACTTTCTTTGTAATCCCATTTGCCTTGCTCGGGAGCCAAGTCCATCTCGGAACGACTGTAGTTTTGCGTTTCAAACCACAATCCTACCTTCTGTTTCTTTGGCGAATACACATAAGTCCAAGCGTAGGCCGTACTGTTTTCTTTGGGTTCTTTGTAGAATCCGGGCACAAGCGTTCCCCATACATGACGTAAGTAAACACCCGCTCCGTTTGCCGATGCTACCGGGATTTCGTTGCCCTCGTATGTGTAGGTATTCTTTAAGACTTGCTCGGGCTCGAATGTTTCAGTCAGATTTCCTGCATTCGGAAAAGGACCGGCAATGTTCCAATTTACATTTGTCTGCTTTACATAGGCAAACGGATATCCGTCGAAGTTGTTTGCTTTATGCCACAACATACGCGACTCAAAGTCTTGGAAAGCTTGGTAAGGTGCTGTTTTAGGCTGCATCGTTGTTCCAAACTCATCAAAATACTGCCAACCTCCTCCTTGCCAAGCACGCTCGGCAATCGCAAGCATATTCGGGTATAAATAGTTTTCGAGTATAATATTACGCTCATTGTCAATGTAACGATCGTGCCACAAAGCCAATATCGTACCCGCGTGTTGATCTGAACCTTCTGAGACATTTCCAATTCGACTTGTATACAAAGCATAGATATCAGCAAACGTATCGAAGTGATTCAAGTAATGAAACTTGCTATCGATGGCCGGAATACCAGGGGTTGCTTTTCCACGATAGCTCCACAGTTGCGTCATATCTACTTCTCCTTCTTTGTAGTCCCAACCGGGATTCCATGATATTACTTTCTTTCCTTGCGCACGCACAAAGTCAACCATCTCAGGAACGAAACGCGGGTTTGTAAACTCTACCTCATCCGTTCCGATATGTAGATAAGGGACATCTAGCACCACACATGCTTCCGCGATCAAATCTTTTAGGATAGCCATCCCCTCTTCGCTCTGCATATCGCACTTGAAAGCCCGCTCAAAAGCGGCACTATGTCCCGGCATATCTAGCTCGGGTATTAAGGTTACATTGTGAGCCTTACAGAACTCGACCAACTCTCTTGCCTCAGCTTGAGTGTAAAACTTACCAGGCATTCGCGTCATATTCTCGGCCGACGTAAGTTGCGGATACTTCTTGCTTTCAAGTCTCCAAGCTTGATTTTCGGTAAGGTGCCAATGAAATACGTTGATCTTGTATTTGGATAAAGCCGCGATCTCACGTTTAAGTTCGTCCATCGAGATATAACTACGACCTACATCTTGCATAAATCCGCGTACGCGAAAAGATGGCCAGTCGGTGATACTTATGTATGGTAGTTTTCCCGGTTTGTTTTCTTGCACTAGTTGGGCCAATGTTTGCAATCCCCAGTATACACCTTGAGTCGTAGTTGCCAGCAGTTCAATACCTGCAGGAGTTATGCTTAATGAATACGCCTCATCCATGTTATTTTTTACACCCGATATCGTATCGATCAGTTTTACGGACAATTGAAGTTTGCTTTCATTTGCTATCTGTATATTCAATTGCGAAAGTTGATCTTGCACAAGCTTGCTCACTTCAGGGTCGCAGCTCAACTTAAATTGATTATACACTAACAGACCCTCTTCTATATGTATGGTCTGAGGCTTTGGTAAGAGTTGTTTTTGAGCATTCAACTCAACTCCTACTCCCAATAATGATATACTAGCACACAACAGCAACTGTCGAAAGCTTACGTTTTTCATGAATTAGTCGGTTTATTTTATTTTAATATGTTTACACAATTTGTACTGAATGCATACATACCGTTCTAGATATTATACATTCCATAATCTAAGAGATATGCAAATATAATTAAACTTTAATCGTTTTGTTATGACATTTTATAAAGATCATAATACAATATCCCAACACAAGCCTTTACCCCGAATAACATCGATCTAAAGTTACATATATATAATTCTTTGATAAGCCAGATTCTCACTATATAATCAGAAGTATTTGAAAAAGAAGTATTATTGAATGGAATCTTTATAGGTAAATAGTTTTTACATGATTTAAAACCACACCAACAATACACATTGCTAAGAATAAGACACTTAACAACAGAACGCCCCATTAAAGAAAAAAAAGAGTATATATTTTAGGGTTCATTATATAGTTCAGTTATTTTATACAATCTTGAGAATTTAGAAAATCAATATATATTTGTAAAACACCAAATAAGAAGAGGTTTATACATATATAAAATGAATTTACAATCTAGACCTTATATGAAAAAAAAACGATTATTACTTTACACTTATCGAGCTTACAAAACATTAAAAAATGTTTGCTTCGAGCCTTCGATTCATACAAGCTTTCATACGTATGAAACAATAGCAAATACAAAAATGGAGTTTCTAGTTATCCAAAACAATAGAGGTTATCAAGCTAAATCAATATTACCTATTAAGGTAATTAATTTGCGTCTACAGTTTTTATCCGAGAATCAGAAAACAATTTGGGCATTGCACAGTGCCGGATTTAGTAATGAGCAGATAGAAGATCTCTATTCAGCTCCACAAAACTGGGCTAAAAATGAAATCAGCAACCTATACAGCATCTTATTACATAGTAAGAACTCACTTGTGACAGATTAGCGCATTTAAGTAGACTAATAGATTGTGAGTTCTGTATAAACATATATATTTGCTTATGTTTATCCTTAAATCATAAGTTATGAGAAATATTCAAATACGTTTCTACTTAATTACGGGCATGTTTATCAATTCGCTTCTATGCAATGCAGCCAATTTTCCTGCATCTACTTTACCAATCACAACCTTAAATGCTAAATACAAGTCTATAGATTCTATCTATACTCGAAGCCAAAAAGTCTTTAATAATCAAGTCAATCCTAACTGGATACCAGAAAGCAATTCTTTTTGGTATGAGAACAACGACCAATCGGGCAAACAATATGTGCACATCGATTGTACGAATGGCAATAAACAAACATTTAGTTCTTATGAGGATTTACAGCAGTTTATCAAGCCACAAACAGCTAATAAGACAAAAGATGTCGAGTCAAAAGATCGTACTCCCGAAAATAAACTAATATCTCCAAACCAGAAATATACAGTCACGATCTACAATAATAACATTTGGATTACAGATCAAAAGTCGGGAGTAAAAACACAACTCAGCTATAATGGAGCCCCAAACAACGGCTTTTCGTCCGAAATACATTGGTCGCACTCGTCAGAGTTCTTTGTTGCAATGCAAGTGCTCGAAGCACCTCAACGTACAATTCCTCTTATCGAGTCTACCCCATCAGACCAACTGCAACCTCGACTCAAATGGATTAACTACAACAAGCCTGGAGATGTATTATCCATTGCAACGCCGAGATTGTTTTCAGCTAAAACACTTCAAGAAATCCCTCTGAATCTAAAAGATTATAAGCATCAATATTGGCTCAACTTTACAGGATGGAACAAAGAGAGCTCTGCTTTTACTTTCGAATTTAATGAGCGTGGGCATCAGCGGTACGAAGTAACACGTGTAGACACAACCGGCAATGTAAAGTCCATCGTAAAAGAAACATCAAAAACATTTATCCATTACTATAAGAATTATCGTTACACAACTTCGGATGAGAAACAGCTTTTCTGGATTTCGGAGCGAGATGGATGGCGTCATTTATACCGCTTTGATGCGAACACGGGAAAACTAATAAATCAAATTACCAAAGGGAATTGGGTGGTAAGAGATGTTGTATGGGTAGACGAAGCTAACCAAACTATTTTATTCAAAGCCTCAGGTATAAATAAAAAAGAGGATCCTTATAACATACATCTTTGCAAGATTAAATGGGATGGATCAGGCTTTGAAGATCTTACTCCCGAACAAGCCAATCACATCATTACAGTCGCACCAAACAAACAATACGTTGTCGATTGCTATTCGAGACCGGATATGCCTACGGTATCTGTATTGCGTACGATCACAGGAAAAGTCATTACTGAACTGGAGAAAGCAGATATTTCGGAATTGCAAAAGGAAGGATGGACTATGCCTGAAGTATTTTGTGCAAAAGGACGTGACGGAGTCAGTGACATCTGGGGAACCATATTCAGACCTTCTCACTTTGATGCGTCAAAGAGCTATCCGGTAATCGAATTTATCTATGCTGGTCCGCACGATTCACATGTAAACAAGAATTTTCAAGCATACAGTCATTTAACGTCTCGACTGTGCGAACTTGGCTTTATCGTTGTTACCATTGATGGAATGGGCACGGCCAATCGTTCGAAAGCTTTTCACGATGTCTGCTGGAGAAACCTCAAAGACGCCGGTTTCCCCGATCGAATCGCTTGGATCAAAGCAGCCGCAGCTAAATACAAGCAACTAAACATCGACAATGTTGGCATCTACGGATACTCTGCCGGTGGCCAAAGTGCTTTGGGTGCATTACTTTTTCACAACGACTTCTACAAGGTGGCTGTTGCATTATGCGGTTGCCATGATAATAGAATGGATAAAATTTGGTGGAACGAGCAATGGATGGGATATCCTATTGGTGAATGGTATGCCCAATCATCCAATGTAGTCAATGCTCATTTATTAAAAGGCAAACTGATGCTTATCAATGGAGAAATCGACGACAATGTAGATCCTGCGTCATCCCTTCAAGTTGTAAAAGCGCTTATCAATGCAAACAAATCTTTTGAGATGATGTACATGCCGGGATATGGACATAGTTTAGGTGGCTCCTATGAAATGAGATTGATACATGACTTCTTCGTTAAGAATATATTGCATCTAGCTCCGCCTGAGCGCAACTAGCACTAGATCAAGAATTCAAAAGCCAATCGTTCCGAGCCATCTCGAACAAATACAATACCGCAGTAATAGTAGCCAAACTTCTCAATCGAGCGCTGCATGGCAACATTATCAACGTGTGTATCGATACGCATACACTTCACGCCTCTTTCTTTGCACATCGAACGGGCAAAGTCTAGAATAAAACCAGCAATGCCTTTTCCTTTTTGAGAAGTTGCAACTGCGATGCGATGTACAACAACGTATGGCAAATCATTTTTCCATGCTCCGATAATTAATTTGTAGCTTGGATCACCATCGAACGAAATCATAGCGGTCGCAACAATCTGTTGTTCATCAAGTACAACATAACTATCTCCGGCTTCAATATCTTGCAGCAATACTTCTTTGTTAGGGTATCCGTCTTGCCATTGGTCAATACCTTGTTCACGAAAAGCAGCTTGAGCCTCAGCTATAATCTCCAGCATGCGTGGGATATCTGCAGTCTCCGATTTGCGAATTGTATACATTGATAATATGCTTTTAATTAATTAACTGCCCAAAAATAACAAACATTTTGCAAGAATCCGACTTGTACGATTGATTGTAGTTGCTAACTTTACATTAAATATAAAATAAGATGACAAAATACGATCTATGTTGTGTGGGACATATAACTCTTGACAAAGTTATCACACCAAAGAAAACAGTAGATATGCCGGGAGGAACCGCTTTTTATTTCTCTAGCGCTATTAAAAACCTCAACCCGATTCAGTACAAACTGGCTACAGCACTTGCAACATCAGAAATTGAGATTGCAAACAAACTGCAAGAGGAAGGCATCGATGTATTGGTTATGCCGAGTAAGAAGACACTATGTTTTGAAAATATTTATGGAGAAAACCAAGACAACAGAACACAACGCGTAACGGCAAAGGCCGATCCATTTACTGTTGATTTCTTAAAAGATTTGGATGCCGGGATCTTTCACTTGGGAAGTTTGATGGCAGACGACTTTTCGCTAGATCTTGTCAAGTTTATGGCAAGCAAAGGCAAAGTTTCGGTCGACTCACAAGGTTATTTGAGAGAGGTAAGAGACGAGCAGGTTTTTGCCGTTGACTGGACAGATAAACTTGAGGCGATGAAGCACATTCACTTCATGAAAGCAAACGAACATGAAATGGAAGTCCTTACCGGCTATGACGACATTCGCAAAGCAGCAACTTGTCTGCACGAATGGGGCATCAAAGAAGTGCTTATCACACTTGGAAGTTTAGGTTCTGTCATTTATGACGGAAAAGAATTTTACCGCATTCCGGCATACAAACCAAGTGAGGTTGTCGATGCAACAGGCTGTGGCGACACCTACATGTGTGGTTATTTGTACAAACGAGCACAAGGCGCAACTCCGGAAGAAGCCGGACATTATGCAGCGGCAATGTCGACAATCAAGATCCAGAAGTCTGGTCCGTTCGACGGAACAGAAGAAGACATTCTGAATTGCATGAAGAACTGCGAACAACGACTTCCCGAATTGTAATCAAAAGTCTCCATCATAAGAAAAGCTCACAAAGAGAACCGATGTTCGTCTTTGTGAGCTTTTTCTATATATTCCTATACCGTATCAAATACGGAGCAGATCTCTTTATTCGTCAGACTTGGTTATTTTACCAAATGTAGTCATCAGTACGATAAATACACCCAATACACCAATCACCATATACGCATACTTCATATCGAACCACTGAGCAATTCCGCCAATTAGCAATGGCGCAACCAGCGAACCGATGAAGCTAATGCTTGACAATATCGTTAAGGCAATTCCCACCGGAGTCTTCGATTGCTCACCAACCAAGCTGTAGATCGTTGGTACCATACAAGAGATACCCAACCCTACCAGCATAAAACCGATTGAGTTTACGGCAACATTCAATTCCATCGAACTGAAATATCCCGGGAATATCGCAGAGATAAAGAAACCGATCGAGATGAATACGCCCGCAAGCTGCAATACCTTCTTCTTTCCTAGTTTGCCGTAAGCAAAGTTAGTAAGGAATCTGCCTACCGTCATCATTACCATAAAAACAAGAAAGCCGATTTGCATCGATTTCGGTGCCTTCAATACAGTCTCAAAATATACCCCACTCCAGTCGAACATCGCACTTTCTACAATCAAGGCAAGCAAACCCACCAACCCTAACTTCAAAAGCAACGATTCGGGACGTTTAATAAAACTCAACAAAGACACTTTTTCTTCTTTTATCTCATCCGTCACAAACTCATCGTCTTGCTTGTCTTCTTGCAGATAACCTCTGTTCATCAACGTAATACCAAGGATAATCAACGCAATTAAGCTAAAATGCCAAAAAGGATTTACATCTTGAATAATCATAATAAACCCGATAAGTGCACCCAAGCAAGCAGCAAGACTCCAACCTCCGTGAAACGAAGCCATGATGGTACGCCCATAAACTCGTTCGATGCCGATAGCTTGTGTATTCAAAGATATATCACATAAATTCCAAAATACGCCAAAGCAAAACAGGCAAACGCCCAACACATAAATGTTTGTGGCAGTACCAATAGCAAACAAAGCCAAGGCATATCCCATGATACTAATTTGCACCATGATGCGACTCCCCAACTTAGAAACTAAATATCCCGCAAGCGGAATTGCAATAAACTTACCCACAGGAATTAAGAACAAAACCAACCCCCAATAGAAAGCATAGTTTACATCAAACAACTGTTTGATATCGGGAATACGACTTGCCCACGAAGAGAAACAAAGTCCCTGAGCAAGAAAAAAAGACAACATGGCATAACGCATTCGTTGCTGCGTTGAGCTCACTGATAATGAATCACTTTGCATCATTCTTTAGTAGTTATAATTCAGCAATAAACCACAAATTTATCAAATCATCTGCTAAAAATGATGACTAAGCCTAAAAACTTTACTTGTTTGTAAAGCGGAACCAGTCAAAATCAGCATAACCATCTACCCCTTCATCGGTTGTTGTGAAATTAAACAAAGCAAAACGATTGGCAGTCCAAGGCAATCCCAACCCCATATTCAAAACGTTTCCGATTTGATGGTATTGATCACCGTCGAGGCTGTAATAGAATCGAGCCGTGAAGTCTTTGTCGGTAACACGAGCGCGCACCCACAACTTTTGCTCACCTTTTAATTGCATCGAATCAATTACTACTCCGTCGTTGCACATGATCAGTTCCTTTTTGCCATTTTCTTGTCGTACGCCAACAAAAGCATACGGAAACTCAAACACGCCAAAGCCTGCAACATTTCCATTCTTTAGTCCGCTCAAATCGATCGCTACAGAACCTTCGCAGCTTGGCCCCTGCACACGTTGCGTCAATGTATTGCGCGCATTCTTCAACGACTCCGCCTTTGAAGCTTTTAAGCGCAAGTGCCCTTTTCGTTCCGACAGCGTCCATTTCAAATCATCGGGATTGTGATTCCATTGCCATTGCAGTCCCAGCTTTTTACTTGCAAACTCATCGCTTGTTGCCGGAGAGCATATCGCAGATTTCTTCTCCACTTTTGGTTTCGGATACGTAATCAAATCTTTCCCCATGTCGCCAATCATTGGCCAACCGTCAACCCATTTTACCGGCATCAAATGAGGAACTCGCCCGATAGCCCCACGATCTTGCATGATTATAAACCACCAATCGCCGTTTTTCAGTTGCACCATTCCGCCTTGATGCATGCCATTGGTCGGATAAGAGGTGCAATCATTCATAATGATCTTAGATTCGTACGGCCCGTAAATATTCTTTGACCGCAAACAAACCTGCCATCCTTCGGTGCCTCCGGCAGGACACGTGATGTAATACATCCCGTTGATTTTATAAGCATGAGACCCCTCCATTCCGGCATGCCCTTTTTGCGTATTCGGGTTTAAGATCCCTTTGTCCCAGATCAGCACGTTTTCGCCCTTCACTGAGCGTCCATCGGGATTCAACTCCGTAGCATACAATTTATGTTGTCCGTGTATTACATAAACTTTACCGTCGTCGTCAAACAACAACCCCGGATCATAAAGATATTCCGGGAATATAACACGCTCCCAAGGCCCTTCAGCTTTATCGGCAATACACATCGAGTAGTGCCCGGTTTCGCGGCCCCACCCATACGGAGTACAGAATCCTACATAAAACTTATCGTTGTGATGTCTGATCGTTGCCGCCCAAGAACCGTTCAAATACAAGTTTCCGCCATCCAGATTATACTTCGGGTCTTCATCGTATCTATCCACTGCATAACCCACCATCTCCCAATTGACCAAATCTTTTGATCGCACAATCGGGCATCCCGGCACATAATGCATACTTGTAGACACCATGTAGAAATAATCCCCTACACGTATCACATCCGGATCGGGCCAGTCGCCCCACATAATCGGATTCGTAAACGTTCCATTTCCATTATCAGGAGTCCATACATTCGTCTGCGCACCAAGCTGCGTCGCAAAACAGGTAAACAATACCAAGGTCAGTTTCTTTAGTTTCATGTCTTCTTAAAGTTAGCATTCAAATGTAAGTATTTTATATTCATTAGCACAAATACTTTATGTAAATACAACACATCAAAGCACAATAATTAATTCATAATAGGACAAATAGCAACACAATAAGCTAAATATATCCATCCAACAAATCACCCACAACGTTAAAAATAATAAATAACTAAGAAGTATAGTTCGAAAACTAGAACAATTAGTTACTCTCCTCGTGTTATAAAAGAAAACAACAACAGGTTATGAAAAAGCTTTCTAAAAAAGAGGAAGAAGTGATGAGTTTCTTTTGGGATAAAGGAGCCTTGTTTGTGAAAGAGATTTGCGAATTCTACCCCGATCCGAAGCCACACTTTAATACAATCTCGACCTACGTAAGGGTATTGGAAGAGAAAGGTCTCTTAAGCCACAAGACATATGGCAATACCTATCAATACTATCCGCTGCAAAGTCGCGACGAATATAGCATGAGTGGTATGCAAACCTTTATGAAAAAGTTTTTCGGAGGTTCTCCTAAAAAACTGGTTTCCGCTTTGATTGAAGAAGAATCATTGAGTATCGACGAGCTCAAGGAGCTTATACGGGAAGTTGAAAAAGGCAATCAAAAATAGACATCATGTACTTATTTGTAATATATAGTCTTAAGGTTTCTGTTTGTCTTACGCTGTTTTATCTTTTCTTTAAGGTATTACTCAGTAAGGAAACCTTTCATCGGGCAAACAGAATCGTGCTTCTTTCGTTGATCAGCCTCGCATTCATTGTACCGATAATTCCGGCACCATTCGATCTGCCCGAGCCGTTGTCTCCCGTAGTTAATCAAATCATCCGTTTCACCGATGAGCAAGCAACGCCGGTCATTATCGAAGCAACAAACCACGAATCTACCGAAGAACCGATTGCGAGCAAGCCATCTCCGCAGCACACTACGCCATATAATTATGTCGGACTTCTTTTCGCAACTCTTCTTATACTTTATGTATGTGGTGCGATTGTAGCATTAGCCAAACTAGTTGTTTCGATGCGAGCTATGCGACTACACATAAAACAGGGAACAACAAAGCGAATAGGAAACTACAGACTCGTTATACATCCATCCGATATCGCCCCATACAGTTGGTTTCGATACATTCTAATTTCGGGAAAAGACCTGCAAGAGGCGAAAGACGAAATACTCGCGCACGAAATGGCACACAGCGATAAGTTTCATTCATTGGATATATTGCTGGTAGAACTCATGATAATCCTTCAATGGTTCAACCCCGCAGCCTATCTGCTCAAGCAAGAATTGCAAGCCAATCATGAATACGAAGCCGATCTTGCAGTGCTGAATAAAGGATTTCATCCCAAGCAATATCAACTATTATTAATAAAGAAAGCCGTTGGCACCAGCTCCTACACCTTAGCCAACAGCTTCAATCACAGTTCTCTTAAAAAAAGAATTTCTATGATGTTAAAATGCAAATCAAATCGATGGGCGATGATGAAGATCGGATTCTTCATTCCGCTGACTGCATCCATGCTTGCAGTCTTTTCACAGTGGGGCAATGCTGCCGATGTTGTAAACAACCCAGTCGTTGCCGACCCCGAAGTCTCAACCGAGACTCTCTCTAATAACAAAGTTAATGAAACTTCGGTTCTAAACCCGTTGTTGCAGTCCGAAAGTTTTGCGAGCGAAACAACCTCCGCAAACCAAGCCGCCTCAACACAAGAAGTATGCATTAAAAGTACCGGCGAGCCGTTTCTTCTGTATGTAATCGGCCAAATGTATGCAACTCCAACCTTACAAGCTACGGACAAAAACATCCGAACTAGACTCGGTTTCAAGCTTGACAAAGAAGGGAAAGTCATACCTCTCGATGCTGATATAATGAAGAACGGCAATACTGCTGATATTGACTATATGCTAGCTTTAGACAATGTTCTTAAAAATGCTCCGGCACTTACGGGTAAAGTAGGTAAAGAATACCACTTAACCTATGCGGCATACGGAACTAAACGTTTGGTCGGAGTCGGTTCTGAATATACTATTTTCGATATAAGCAAACCGCAATCAGAAATCAAGTACATTCAAAGTACACCTCCGGAACTGCAAGATATCAAACTAGATAAGTAATCATATAAAGAAGAGATTAGAACAATGTAAACACAAAGACTATGGACATCTTATTTTCATACATACTGAAAGTGTCGATTCTACTCACACTGTTTTATCTCTTCTTTAAGCTTTTGCTTAGCAAAGAGACATTTCACCAAGTGAACCGCTTTATGGTTTTGTCGCTACTTGTGTCGGCTTTTGTGCTGCCATTCGTTACCATTTCATTCAACGATACAAAGCATATACCATCCAGTATTGGCAAACTTTCTGAAATCATCAATGCTCCTACTGCACCGGAAGTATTGAGCGAGGTCAAGCAACAAACTCAATCGGACAACTCCGGGCAAGCGAGTTTGCCAATGAAGGCAGACAGCCCGGACTATTCATATTTGTTTGTCGCGATGATGTTAGCAGTCTACGTTGCAGGCATTCTTTACTCCATTTTGCGACTACTTTATGCTATTATCGCAATCAAAAGAACAATAGCAACCGGACGGAAGACAACATATCAAAACTATACACTCGTTGTTTTGCCGCGCTACAAAGCTCCCTCATGTTGGCGAAAGTATATTCTTATTTCGAAGCAAGACTTGAAAGAGTCGGCCCATGAAATATTGGCGCACGAGATTGCACATATCGAAAAGAAACATTCGTACGACATTCTACTAAGTGAAGTCGTTATCGCGCTGCAATGGTTTAATCCCGCGGCGTACCTCCTCAAGCAAGAACTGCAAGCTATTCATGAATACGAAGCAGATCTCGAAGTGTTGAAGCAAGGATTTCAGTCCAAAGCATATCAACTCTTATTAATCAAGAAAGCTGTTGGCTCCAGCTCCTACACCTTGGCCAACAGTTTTAATCACAGTACACTAAAAAAACGAATTGCCATGATGCTAAAATCAAAGTCAAATCGATGGGCAATGATGAAGATAGGTCTCTTCATCCCGCTCACAGTCTCCATGCTCGTTGTCTTTTCCCCTACGGGAAATGCAACCGATCTGCTTTCTGTTTCAGCGAACACAGCTCCTGAAACATCCGAAGCTCTTTCACCAACTGTCCCCGACACGTCAAAGCCTTTTGCTCAAGCCAAAGATGCAACAAAGACAAAGCCTTCGGAAGAAGTTTTTCTCGAGTATTTGGTACAAGGGATTTATAATTCAGAAATACTCAACAACCAAGATTACTATGGGAATATTTGGGCAGAGTATACAATAGACAACGACGGTAAAGTAAAAGTTTCCCAAGTAGGAAACTCTAAAGCCAAGAATAATTTGCCCGAGTCCTATTTATCGGCGGTAGAAAAACTAATCAACAACACTCCGCTTTCAGTCGGGAAACTACTAAGAGATAACAAACCTTTCAGGTACAGAATATGGATCGAAGCAAACAAAAGCAAAAGACATGTCTTAGCTGGCAAGTATGATACATATACATTCAACTTGAACAAGCCGATTACAGACGTTAAGTATCGCTTGACACCACCGCCTCCTCCACCGCCGTTACCAAGCAATGTAGATTAAGTTCCCTTAAACAAAGAAAACCACCCTTTGCTGCTTCGATCATCGATAGCGCAAAGGGTGGTTTCGTTTCATATTGTTTCGAAACAGATTACATCTCTTTCGATTGAAGCTCTAGTTTTTTTGCTTTCAAAGGTTCCAATGCATCAACAAACTCTACCGAAGGATTTGCGAAACGTAGTCCCGATCCATCGTGATAGTTCCCCGTTTCAAGAACCACCGCCCCATTAGGACCGGCCATCAAGAAGTGCGGAGTTTCGATAGCAGTAAGTGAAGCTGTGTCACCTACTTGCATGGTAATAAAATTCTTCACCGTACGGAATTTTTCCTGACTCTCAGCCATAACCGGAGGATTTGGTGTAGGCTCGCCAATACCGAAGTTATGAGCAGAACCGTGCTCTACATACCATGATTCCATTTTCGCAGGGAAAGAGGTACCCATGTGTGTATGCTCTACAATCGCCTGACTAGGCAACAGGTAGATGTTGTGCCCTACATATCCGGCCACAGGATTGTTTTGCCAGAATACGCCGGCCATACCAACGTGTTCAAAGTCTCCAAGATTAAAGTCTGAGATAAACATATTCTCTTTCAAGAAGTTGTTATATTCCACTCCATAGTGTGAGAACATATCAAGGTAAGCTTGCAATGCAACCTCAGCTTGGAATACGCCATCTTTGTAGAAATCTGCATTGGTATACTTCTTTTGGTAAGGAGCTTTTGTAGCCTGAGCAGTAGAAGTACTTTCTGTTTTAGTGCACTCACCATTTCCTTTTGCTCCACATCCGGTTAGCATAGCCGTGCCTGTAGCTGCTACGAGCAGCGCAGAGGCCAACGTTCTTAATTTCATGATTTGTAAATTATTATAGCAATGAATATTTGATCTCCAAAGATATTGTTTTTCTTATACTTAAAGACATCTTTTTGAAAATATTCATTTATCATTTCTATTTACGCATCAATTCGAGTAGAAGTAGCAGTCCGGGCGTTTCCATCGTGCCGTGGTCAAACCCCTGTAGTTCGAAGAGTGGGATCTGCTCGTTGCCTACCGCTTCGAGGATATTCTTCATGTGCAAATTCTCGGTATAGCGGGCAAGTAGCTCCTTGTCCCTGTCGCCCGTTACCAAAATAAGCGGCGTTCCCATTTTGCGAGCGTGATAAATCGGTGCGAATGTATCAATGATCGGAATCTCACTCTTTAGGCCACGCTCTTTGCGTATCGTATAGTGCGTGTTGGTTTGTCCGCTTAGCGGCACATACCCCGCCACTTGGTCGGCATCTACTCCATGCTTGGCAAGATAGGTCGTGTCCATAGCCAACATCAACGTTAGATAGCCACCGGCCGAATGTCCGGCTACAAACACGCGCGTAGGATCGCCGCCAAAGGTTTTGATATGTTGCAATGTCCAAGCCACGGCTTCGGCAGCATCCAGAATATAGTCGGGATGATTGGCCTTCGGACTCTGCCTATAGTTGGGCGCAACCACGGCAATACCCTTTTCGCGCAAGGCATTGGGCACCGTCTTACTACCCGCTTCGAGTCCGCCGCCATGAAAATACACCACCGTGGCAACGTTAGTTTGCCCGTCGGGATAATACACATCCAGTTTGCATCGCTCCTTGCGATACGCATCAGTTTCGTTAGCAACATACGGAATATCCGTCTCCATTTTATACGTTACTTTCGAAGGCTTCTCTCCCTTCTCTTGATATACAGCCGCCGTATTCGACGCATGTACCGCAAAAGCAGGCATTGAGCACGTCAATACAAAAGCAGTGAAAACACAACGTAACACATTCTTCTTCATGGCAATTCATCTTTAAGATCTGGCAACAAGGTATATATAAAAAAACCGCAATGCAAGCTTTGAAAGCAAACATCGCGGTGATCATTTTTAAAGTATGCATAGATCGAATCGTCAGGTGCCGACCTGACGATTTAATCATAGTGAAGAACGAATCGTCGTACGTTGTTATATAATTGTTATCTCTTAAAAAAGGTATAGAATAAGGCAGAGGAATCGTTTGTATAGAAAACTGTATCTGACGTTCGGTCCCTATATCTTTTACATCAAAAACTGAA
>JBOGCF010000021.1:0-14242 GCA_051656605.1 Tannerellaceae bacterium
TGCGAAAGGATGCGCAAGCAGGCGCGAAATTGCTCTACGGGGCCACAGTGGTTACGGCTCAGTACTCGTTTGACCAACTGTGTAAAGACATCACGGACAACTGTTCGGCTACGGCGAGCGACGTGATGATGGTAGTAAGTGCGATGGTTACCATGGCCAAGAAAGCATTGCTGCGCGGCGAAACCGTCGTGATCAATGGATTCGGCAACCTGCGCTTGCAAGCCGGAAGCCAGGGAGTAGCATCGGAAGAGGAGTTCAAAACCCACTTGATGAAGAAACCGAAAATGATCTTTCGTCCGAGCACCTCATTGCTCGAAGTGCGAGATCAGGTACGCTTTGAGGCGATGCAAGTAACCGAGAAAACGGTAGAGTGTGATAAACCTCACTCTCTCGACTAAGGGTGGCGAAGCAGGGAATAATCTTTGCACCCAAGAAAGAGCAATTCGTGAAGCAGCTCTCAGCAGCTGCTCGCGAGGCTTATTAAATCATTGTTTACCATTAAAATTCATTACCATGAAGAAGATCAAAAGCATCCTCGAAATCCTCTGGGTCCTCTTCGGACTCCTCATCGGCCACTGTCCCAAAGACCCTCCCGGCAAATGCCCAATCCGACGCAGCCCCAGCTAGCAGTATTCAAACTAGGCTAAGTCAAGTTAAGCTAAGCCATGGAAAGCACCAAACTCGTTTTCGTACAATTGACATAATTCAATAAGATAGGCAATCAACTCAAGCGGCTACTCCACTCAATCCCGAGCGGCAGTAGCCGCTTTCTAGTTTTGCGATGCGGGTAGAATAGCAACAGAATATTTGTATGCTGTAGATTTTGCTAATTGCTTAGGATCTAGAATTTAGAGTTCAAAATAAGGATATATTATTTTTAAATACAACTATTGCCGTAAACTCAAAAATATGTACTATTTTTACTTGCATTACAGCCTACAGAAATGAAGCGATCAATCCGAGATTAAATGAATAGAGCAACTTATTACAACTATATAGAACAGCATTTAAATGCCTTGTCTTTAAGTATAAAGAGTAGGGGGAAGTTGAATATTTTAGATTATCATCTTCACTCAGAGTGCTTTTATCGAGATCTATTCAATCTTTTATTCGGGTGGAACTTATGCAACCTCAATGAAGTGCAACAAAATGCTGATGCAATAGACCTTGTAGATACTGAAAATAAAATATTCATTCAGGTTTCCGCTACAAGTACAAAAAGCAAAATACAAGCTTCATTGAGTAAGATACCGGTAAATGGCTACAAGAATTATTCGTTCAAATTTATTTCCATTGCCAATTCTGCCAAGAATCTTAAAGATTCTACATACACGATACCACAAGGGATTAGTTTTGATCCGATATCGGATATTTATGACAATGATGATATTTTGCGAAAAATACAGGCTTTGAGAATTGAAAACCTAAAACAAATATATGATTTTATATATTTAGAGCTTGGTACTGCAACTCCAATCAAGCGTTTAGGCTCTAATCTCACCACAGTCATAAATTTATTGTCAAAAGAAGATTTGTCGGTTGAATGTATTTCAGCTGTTAGCAGCTTTGAAATTGAGCGAAAGATCGAATTTAATGATCTTTTAAAAAGCAAAGCGCTAATTGTAGAATATAATATACATCAAGGTATAGTAGACCGTATCTATTCTTCATTTGACGCAATGGGACAATCAAAAAGCATATTCGTATTAAATAGAATACGAAAAATCTATATAGAAAATCAAATCAACGCAAAAGGCGATACTTTATTCAGGTTGATCACGGATGAGATTAAGAACATTGTTCTTAATAGTAAAAACTGTGATGATATGCTTGAAGATGAAATTGATTTATGCGTTGATATTCTGGCTGTAGATGCATTTATCAGATGTAAAATATTTGAAAATCCAGAAAAGTACAATTATGCTACTACCTGATTCTGTACATCCGCAAAATAGTATATACTATAACGGAGCAATCGTTCTCAAAATACTTCAGGCTACAAGAACAATCTCGCTTGGAGATTTGTATATTAAAGTAAAGGCAGAATATAACATGTCATTCCCAATATTACTATTAAGTCTTGATTGGCTATTTTTAATTAGTGTAGCTGTCATAAATAAGAAAGGAGAGGTAGAATTATGTTCATAGAATCATTGAGTATTTCTACTCCAAGCAAAGTAATTCGAGAAATAAATTTTCATAAAGGGCTAAATTTGATTGTAGATCAAACCCCAGATAGCGCAACCGGCACAGGAAACAATGTCGGGAAAACAACCGTATTACGACTTATCGACTTCTGTTTGGGTAAGGATGCCGATAGTATCTATAAAGATCCGGAAAATAAGCGGGGAGTGTATCATATCGTAAAAAACTTTTTACAAGAAAAGAAGGTCATTGTCACGCTCGTTTTGGTAGATGATTTAGATAATCCATCTAAGAAGTTAGAGATTAGTCGTAACTTCTTATTGCGAAAAGATAATATTTGCGAAATCAACGGAGACAAAATTCCCCAAAATGAATTTGATAATGCTCTGAAGCATCATATATTTCCGAATATCACCGTCGAAAAGCCGACTTTCAGACAAATTATTTCGCATAATATCAGGTACGATGAGTTGAGCCTGACAAATACGCTGAAAACATTAAATGCGTATACAAAAGATGAAGAGTATGAAACGTTGTATTTATTCTTGTTTGGTTGTGAATATGACAACGGCGATCGTCGTCAGGAGCTATTAACAAGTATACAGAACGAGACGAAGTTTAAAAACAGGCTCGAAAAACAAGAAACAAAAAGTGGGTATATATCAATATTAGATATTATCGACGCAGACATTGAAATACTAAATGCCAAAAAGAAATCATTGAATATAAACCCTGAACTCGATCAAGACTTGGTGGTGCTAAATGATATCAAAAGTCAGCTCAATCGAATAAGTGCCGATATTACGGCAATGTCTATTCGTAGGGACATAATCAAGGATACACAACACGACTTTTCTTCTCAAAAGTTTAATGATGATTCGGTACAGTTAAGATTAATTTATGAGCAAGCATCAGCTCTTATTCCTGATTTGCAAAAGACATTTGAAGAATTGGTGCAATATCATAATCAGATGCTTGAAAACAAAATTAAATTTATAAGTCAGGAGTTGCCCGATTTAAATAAACGCATCGAAGCAAAGAACAAAGAATTAATGTCATTAGTCGAACAAGAGAAAGTGTTAATGGCAAAGGTTGTATGCTCAGACACTTTTGAAGATTTAGAGTTGATCATATCAAAATTAAACGAGCTCTATCAGAAAAAAGGAGAGTATGAATCAATCATTTCTCAGATTAACGACGTTGACGATATTCTAAAAGAGAAGAATAAAGAGCTTGGAGAAATTGATTCTGGCCTATTCTCTGACGACTTCCAGAAGAAGGTGATGACACAACTCTCAAAGTTTAATAAAATTTTTTCAGACATATCAAATCAACTCTATAATGAGCAGTATGCGATAAAATGCGATATCATTAATAAGAAAGGGCAAAAGCTTTATAAATTCACTCCTTTTGATACCAACTTTAGTTCAGGAAAAAAACAAGGAGAGATCTCTTGTTTTGACATTGCGTATACTAAGTTTGCGGATATTGAGCATATTCCATGCCTTCATTTCATTTTGAATGACAAAAAAGAGTTGATGCACGATAACCAATTGGTAAAAATCGCACAAATAACAAGTAAAGAGAATATTCAGTTTGTTGCGTCAATATTGGAAGATAAACTTCCTCCTGCATTACAAAACGAAGATTACTATGTGGTAAAGCTATCGCAAAACGATAAGTTGTTTCGAATTGAATCGCACTAAGGGATCTTAGGAGCGCTATATTCAGATTAAAAAATAATAACTATATAAAAGCATGATATGAAGTTGTTATGTAGTTGCTGATTTCTTTATTGTATAATGAGTTATGTATATGGCAAAGACTAAAAATAGACACTGAATAATATAAGATAATAAGATACAGAAAGAGCCGTCGGGAGTGTGTTGTGCGTTCCCGGCGGCTCTTTCGTTTTTAGAAAAGTAAGATCTATGTTATTCTTTTTCTTTCAGGATGTTTCCAAAGATGCGAGCAGCGTCTTCTACAAAGCGTCCGCATGGGCGGTTGGAGTAGTAGGTTGCTGTGCGTTCTGATGGAGTGGGGTTGTTGCTTGGCTTCAATGTTTTGAGCAGTTCCTTGCAAATAATGGATTGGTGCTTTTCTTTGAATATTGCGGATGCTTTTTGCACTTGTGCATAGTTTTCGGTGCGAGCGTCCATATCCATTGTGTCGGTTACGGGATATGCTAGTCCGATTAGCATTGACATGCCACTGATGGCTCCGCATACTTCGCGCATTCTGCCTAGTCCGCCTCCAAATGATACCGAAAGAGATTTGGCTAGTTCGGGATCGATGTTGTAAAGGTCTGAATATGCCAGAAATACGGATTGTGCACAATTGTATCCTTCATTGAAATGGTCAATGGCTTTTTTTACTCTGTCTTCAATGATTAGTTCCATTCTTCTTTGTTTTGCCGCAAAGATAACCATTATTTAGGAAAGATGCTGTTCTGACTTATTGTCCTACCAAACTTTTGTTGATCAAGTAGTCGTATACGATGCTTCCACCATAGTAGCCTGTTATCATTACGGCAAAGAAGGCTGCTGTGTAAATTGCAAATACGGCCCACTTATAATATAGAAAGTCTTTCTTGAAGATTTTGGAGTAGAGCTGTGCGACACTTCCGATCGAGAAGAGCGTAACGGTAACTCCAGCTAGATTGGAGTGTATGTTTTCAATCGTATTGGGCTCTCCGGAGAGATGGAACGTAAAGTAGGAGCCTGTGATTGCCGTGCAGATGGCTGCTATTGTAGCAAAGAGCATGATGAGAAAACTGAAGAACTTGAAGCAGTCGCTGTGTTGCTTGAAGAATACAGTGATACAGAAAATCAAGTAGCCAAACATGCCTAGTGCAATAGGAAAGTGCACGAACATGGGGTGGATGTGAGTTTCGTTGAACATAGAATTTTGATTTAATTTGTTTCTGTTTATACAACACGAGAATGGTAGTTTTGTTTATATATGCAAAACTTAAGCGAGGATAGCTTGGATGCGATATTCTTGGTATATTTGCAGATATTTTCAATGTCAAATTAAATCTAGCAAGAGAATAGTATGAAGGTATTATTAAGAATGTTTGTGTTGTCGTTGTTTCTGAGTTTTGCGGCTTGCATCAATTCAGGACAGGATTATGTGGAGTCTTTTGATGAGTTTGTGGAAAACGTAAAGGAGAATTGTGACGACTACAACGAGAAAGATTGGCAAAAGGCGGATAAGAAATTTGAGCTTTATAGTAATAAGTATTACGAGAAGTACAAGAAGGAGCTTTCGAAAGAGGAGCTAAGAGAAGTGGCTAAGTTGAAAGGTACTTACATGGGCTTGAAACTGAAATCGGGTGCGAAGTCTGTTCTTGACGGTGCGAAGAATCTTATTGATCAGGCCGGAAGTGCTTTGGATGAAATGAGCAAGAAGAATAGAGATTAAGATCGTCTTGATTAAATAAAAGAAACCCTCTAAATGATTATCGATTGAAGTACATGTAGCTTCGGTGGATGTCATTTAGAGGGTTTGTTATTTAGTTAGATTGTGATTGCCTCAATCTGGTTTATAGTTGGGCTCTTCGAGTCCGTAATGCTTGCGCTTGTCTTCCCACTTAAGTGCAAATGCAATTACTACTGCAAATGCTGCGATAAGCGAGAATGCTTGCATCGGGTAGGTGTAATCGTATACTACCTGTCCATTTACTTCCGATTCGCAATAGTTGCGCAATAAATATCCGATGTAATAAGGTACAAGGGTAAGACCTCCGTTTTGAATCCAGAAGATAATAGCGTATGCACTACCTAGCTGTCTTTGTGGTGTGATCTTTGCCAATGATGGCCACATTGCCGACGGTACTAACGAGAAGGATAATCCCATACCGATCATCAAGATGATTGCAATAATGCTGCTGTCGAGTGCCGGGATAGAGAATAGCAGGTGAATACCGAGAAGTAGCACGGAACCAATGATCATGATGGTTGCAGCCTTTCCTTTGCGGTCGATGAATGTACCGAAGATGGGTGTGAAGAATAGGGTAGAGAAGGGAAGTAGGCTTGGAATCATGCCGGCAAAGTCTTCACTTACTCCAAACTTTTGAACCATCAAGTCTGTAGCGTATTTCAAGAATGGGAATACGGCCGAATAGAATGTGAGACAAAGAAAGCAAATAAGCCAAAACATCTTATTATTTGCTAGTGTCACGAGATCGGATAGTTTGAACGATTCTTCTTCTTCATCGTTGTTGGCAAGTGCTTCGGCTTTGTCAAATTGCTTATCGAGTACGCAGTAGTAGAGGAACATAACAAGTCCGGCCAATAGCGTAATTACTGCTACGGAAAGTGGAGCTGTTACGGTTCCGAAGGCTTTAGCAACGGGAACAGAGGCGCTGAGTGCAAGCATGGTTCCGATACGTGCTACTGCTATTTGCAATGCAAGTGCCAAGGCAAGTTCTTTTCCTTGAAACCACTTTACCACAACCTTAGAGGCGGTGATCCCGAATGTTTCAACACCTACACAGAAGATGGCGTAACCAATTCCGGCAATGAGTACTTGCGAGTCGATTCCGAAAAGAAGGCTGTCGCCATGATGCAGATGGCTTATTGCCGTATACTTTATAATTGCACCGATTACCATCAATATGGCTGATGCTGTACCTGTGAGTCTGATTCCGAATTTGTCGAGTGCGATACCTCCTAAGATAAGCATGCCGAAGAAGAAGTTGAGCCAGCCGTAGGCACTAGAGAAGAGTCCGTATTCTTCGCTGTTCCATGATAGCTGTGTTTCGATCATGCTTTTGAGAGGAGACATCACATCGGCTACAAAATAGCCCATGAGCATCGTAAAGGATACGATGATCAGAGTGAGCCATCTTTTGGATTTAGAGTCTCTGATACTAGAATTTTTCATTGGATAAGTTTTTATTATAATACGTAATTTGTTTATTCTGTCGGTGCGAGATAGGATAGTAGATCTGCAACGATAAAGCTGCTTCCTCCTACAAATATGAGATCGTCGGAATCGGCATCTGCTAATGCTTGGTTGTAAGCAGTGTCTACAGATGGATAGCATGTTCCTGATAGTTCGTATTTGCTGCCAAGGTCTTGTATCTCGTGCTCATCCATGGCGCGCTTGATGGTTGCCTTTGTGAAATAGTAGATTGCATCTTTGGGCAGAAGGGCTAATACGCCACTAATATCTTTGTCGTTGACCATTCCAATGACGATACGAAGCTGCTTGTAGGTTTGATGTTTTAATTGCTGAATGATGTATTTGATTCCGCCGATGTTGTGACCGGTGTCGCAAATGACGGTTGGGTTGCATTGTAGTATTTGCCAACGACCTCTGAGTCCTGTCAGCTCATTTACTTGCTCAAATCCTGCGGCAACATCTTCTGTGCTTATGTGATAGTTTAAGTCTTGTAAAATACGTATGGCTGATAAGATTGTGCGTGTATTTTTTTCTTGAGCTAATCCTCCTAGTTCTCCTTTTATGATACCATACAGACTGGTGTAGTATTTCCAGCTTCCATCTGTATCAATTTCGGCATCAATAAGGATGCTGTCTTTTTCTGCGAATATGATAGGTGCTTTTTCTTTTTCAGCTTTTTCTTCAAATACTTTTTTGGTTTCGGGTGTTGTTTCTCCAATTACTATTGGGGTACGAGGTTTGATGATGCCTGCTTTTTCTGCTGCTATCTTTTCTAGTGTATCTCCCAAAAACTGGATGTGATCGAAGCTGATGTTGGTGATGATCGATAAATCAGGTTTGATGATGTTTGTGCTATCAAGTCTGCCTCCTAATCCTACTTCTATAATGGCAACGTCTATTTTTTGAGCTGCGAAATAGGTGAATGCAAGCATCATCGTGAGTTCGAAAAAGGATGGTTGTACTTCTTCGAATTTTGCTTTGTGTTCGTTTACAAAAGAAACTACAAACTCTTTCGATATCATATGACTGTCTACACGAATGCGCTCTCTGAAATCGACAAGGTGCGGTGAGGTGTATAGACCAACCTTGTACCCGGCCTTTTGAAGAATGGCTGCAAGGGTGTGTGATGTAGATCCCTTGCCATTGGTTCCGCCTACGTGAATCGTTTTGTATTTGCGATGCGGATGGTTTAGATATTCATCTAATATCGTCACATTTTGCAAGCCTGGTTTGTATGCTTCGGCTCCTACGTGCTGGAATACCGGGACACTATTGTATAAATAGTTTAATGTTTCGTCGTAATTCATGACAATTCTATTTTTGATAGATTGAATAAGAGTCTCAAAAGTACAGATTTTGCTGCATATTTATTCGAGGTTGGCTTTATAATTTGTAATAAAGGTGCTGTTTATTGTATACTTATTCTTTTATTCAAAATATAATTGTCGTGAACAATCGTTTGTGTCTTAACATTGTTATATAGATATATGATTTACTAAATGATAAAGCCATGGGAATGAAAAAGAATTTTGTACTTGATACGAATGTTATTTTACATGATTACAAATGTTTGAATAACTTTCAAGAGAATGATATTTATCTGCCTATCGTTGTGCTCGAAGAATTGGATCATTTTAAAAAAGGGAGCGATCAAATAAATTACAATGCTCGTGAATTTGTAAGAGAGCTTGATCTTATTACAGGGAATGATCTTTTTACGAACGGAGCGTCTCTTGGTGAAGATAAAGGTCGTTTGTATGTGATCACAACGGATGATTATCATGAAAATGTTTCTCATGCATTTCATGAACGTACGAATGATCATCAAATTTTGTCGATGACTTTGAATTTGATGGCTAAGCATCCTATAACTCCCACTATTTTAGTAACGAAAGATATTAATTTAAGACTCAAGGCTCGATCGCTGGGTATTCCTGTTGAAGATTATATAACTGATAAGGTTATCAATACCGATATGTTCGAAAGGGAACATGAGATTTTTGACGGTCTTGATCCGGCTCTTATCGATTTGCTTTATTCCTCGAAAGATGGTATCGAACTAGACAAGCTGGAGTTTGCTTCAAAACTAGAGCCGAATCAGTGTTTTGTTTTAAAGAGTGATCGTAACTCGGTGCCTGTGCGTTATAACCCATTCGAGCATCGAATCAAGAAAGTGGTTAAAGAGTCTAACTTCGGGATTATGGCTCGTAATGTGGAGCAAAGTTTTGCGCTGGATGTACTCAATGATGATAACATCAAACTGGTAGGTATTACAGGGAAGGCCGGTACCGGAAAGACGCTGTTGGCATTGGCTTCTGCGCTAAAACAAGCTGGGAAATATAAGCAGATCTTGCTGGCTCGACCTATTGTTTCATTGGCAAATAAGGATATTGGCTTTCTACCAGGTGATGAAAAGCAGAAGGTGGCTCCTTATATGCAGCCTCTTTTCGATAATTTTAATGTGATCAAAGGTCAATTTCCAATGGGAAGTGCCGAATGGCGTAAACTAGAGGAGTTGTTTGTAACCAATCAACTTGTGATAGAGGCATTGGCTTTTATACGGGGACGAAGTCTCTCTGATACATTCTTTATCGTGGATGAGGCTCAGAATCTTACTCCTCATGAAATTAAAACAATCATTACGCGTGCGGGTGAGAATACTAAAATGATATTTACAGGTGATATTCAGCAAATAGACTCTCCTTATCTTGATGCACAGTCTAATGGTTTAGCGTATATGATTGATAAAATGAAGGGACAGGATCTTTTCGCTCATATAAATCTGGTTAAAGGTGAACGGAGTGAGTTGTCTGAGTTGGCATCTAATCTATTGTAGGTTGTAATCGTTGATATGGTATATCGGAGTGTCAGTGTTTGATCTTGATACTCCGATTTACATGTTTATAAAGAGAAACTATTTTATAACTTCAAATGTTGTAACAAGAAATTTTATGATCTTTGCATTGATAGAGAAAGAAACGATCATCTTAGATGGTGAGGATCGTATATGTTCTTATAAAAACGAATGATTTTAATACTGAAAAGTATGGCAGAGAATTTAATTATTTCGGGAAGTGAGAGTAAAAAAGAAAAATATGAGGTTTTACTACCGCAAATAGAAGCGTTAGTGGAATTTGAATCAAATCTTATTGCAAATCTAGCCAATGTGGCTGCTGCATTGAGATATACGTTTGACTTTTTTTGGGTTGGCTTCTATCTCGTAGAAGATGAGGAGCTGGTTTTGGGTCCATTCCAGGGTCCAATAGCTTGTACTCGCATAAAATATGGCCGTGGAGTGTGTGGTAAAGCTTGGTGTCAAAACGAAACAATATTAGTGGCGGATGTAGATAAATTTCCGGGACATATTGCTTGTAGCTCATTATCTAAGTCGGAAATAGTAGTGCCGCTTAAAGTAAATGATCTTGTTTTTGGTGTGTTGGATGTGGATAGTGATAAGGTGAATGACTTTGATGAGATTGATCAACATTATCTTGAGCTTATCTGTAAAATACTAGGTGTGTCATGCAGCTTGTAGAACTGAAAAATAATCTGGATGCATTGGTTTTAAAGGTCAATCGTCCGGATTTTATTGTCTATGATCCTGTTCAATTTCCTCGTAGATTTTCAGACAAACGAGATGTTGAGATCGTAGGGTTGCTTTCTGCTACCATTGCATGGGGAAAGCGGTCGATGATATTGCGCAATATTGAGCGAATGCTTGATGAGATGGATCAAGCTCCGTATGAATTCATAATGAATGCAGATTTGGATGGCTTGATCTCAGATAAAGTGCTTCATCGAACGTTTAATTTTACAGATTTTGCTTTTATGTGTAGGGGTTTGCGTAGTATTTATAACGATGTTGATTCATTAGAGGATATTTTCAACTCCGAAAATGATATGTTCGACTCAATTAGCTGTTTTGGAGATTTGATGCGGGAGGCTAATAAAGCATATCCGGAGAGGTCTCATAAACACATTTCTACTCCTAAGAAAGGATCTGCATGCAAGCGTTTGCATCTGTTCCTAAAGTGGATGGTGCGTAATGATGGTATCGTGGATATTGGTTGCTGGAATACTATAAAACCGTCACAACTATATATTCCATTAGATGTGCATGTTGGTAATTCAGCACGTTCTTTGGGATTGCTCACTCGTAAGCAAAATGATAAAAAAGCGGTTATTGAATTAACAGAGCAACTTCGTATCTTAGATCCTAACGATCCTATTATATACGACTTTGCTCTGTTTGGTCTTAGTGAAGCAGGTTTGCTATTATAAAATTTAAAAGAGTAGGGGATTGTTTATCCTAAATAGGCTATAATATCCCCTTTCTTTATTAAACTTCCTTGTTTTCCACATATTTCGACGATGCGTCCGTCTTGGCTTGAAATTACAGGTTCCATACCGTAATAGGCCTCGATGTAGCATAGTTTTTCGCCCTCTTTTACTTTGATACCTTCTTGAGCTTCTATTGATTTGTCGTTAAAATCAAGTTCCCATATAAGTGTGCCGCTAGCTTGTGCCCGCAATGGCGTTGCTTTTGCGTGTTTTAAGGCTTTAAGCTCATCTGGTGTCAATCCTTGTTTAAGGCTATCGTTTTTAGCCTTTTCAAGCTCTTGTTCATATCGAGTGCGTGCAATGCCTGATTTATAGTCTCTATATTGACGTTCGTGCATTGCAAATTCAAATAGCTCTTCTTCGTCTTGTCCAAGATCCCATCCATTGTCTTGCATTTCTTTGCGGAATTTTTCTAATTCGTCGGGATAATTGCTTTGTGGATTAGAGTGGATAAATTCATATCCATTCTTTTTCGCTATCTCAATAATCTCAGGATCTAGAGTTCCTGGTAGTTGTCCGGCTTTGCCCAATATCATACCCCATGAATCTTTATCTATCATAGACCACCTTTCTTCTCCTTTACTCATTTGCATGATATTGAGCAAGGCGATGTTTTTTACATACTGACTAAATGGGGTAACCAGTGGAGGATAACCTAGTTTAGGCCAGATATATGTAACTTCATTGAATAGCATTAGCAATAGCTCGTCTATGCTGAGCCCTGGTTTTCCTTGATTTTTTAGATTGAGATTTATACCTGCTTGTGCTCCTTTCAAGTCGGCCATCATAGAGCCCATCATGCCTCCGGGAAGTCCGCAATCAACGAGTAGCGATGACGTCGTCGCATTAAAGGAGTCTATAAAGTATCCGAGAGACTCATCGATAAACTCTTTGGTCAATCTTCGTGCTTCCATATATGCTTTCATATTTATGTCAGCAACTTTAAAACCTGCACTACGAAGCATTTTCTGTACGGTAATAATATCTGCGTGACGCATACCCCACGCTAATGGCTCTATTCCGACATCAATAATATCTGCTCCGTTTTTGCAAACTTCAAGTATTGATGCTACAGCAAACCCCGGACCTGTATGTCCGTGATATTGAATAATTATATTAGGATATTTGTCTTTAATAGCTTTTACAAGTTTGCCGAGCATGTCTGGTCTGCCTATTCCTGCCATATCTTTTAAGCATAGTTCATCAGCTCCCATAGAGATGTATTGATCTGCTAAATTAAGATAGTACTCTACTGTATGTATTTCTGAATGGGTAATGCACAATGCTGCTTGCGAGATCATGTTTGCCTCTTTGGCATACTTTATCGATAACTCGATATTGCGTGGGTCATTTAATCCGCAGAATGAACGAGATATATCAACTCCTTGTGATTTCTTTACTTTATACATGAGTTGTCTTATATCTGCCGGAACAGGATTCATTCGTAGTCCGTTGAGTGCTCGTTCCAACATGTGAGTTTGTATTCCTGCATCATTAAATGTTTTAGTAAAAGCTCTTACAGCTGTATTCGGATTTTCTCCAGCCATAAGCTTAACTTGTTCAAAAGCTCCGCCATTGGTTTCAACTCTGGCAAAACATCCCATGTCTACAATGACTGGTGCTATTTTCTTTAACTGTTCAACGCTTGGTTGGTATTTCCCAGATGATTGAAACATGTCGCGGTATACAAGACTGAATTTTACTTCCTTTTCCATGACTAAATAGTATTTAAAAATCTAACATACAATCGATTCGTCTTGTTTTATAGAGCTTTGATATGATGAATTGTCTCTGAAAGATTTGCGTTTGTTTTTCGTTCTGTTTAATTGTTTAATGTTTGTTTTTGTAATGAAATATAAGGTTATGTGGTGTTATTGTTAGTTTTTGAAAGTTGACTGGTACATGTTATTATTTGTTATTAATATTATTGGCTGATATATGGATTAAAGCTTTACCTCTATGTTGATAATAAGTGGTGTTATTTCTACTGTGATTTTATTATTATTTCGAGTTTTACAGATTAAAAGTGCATTTTTGATATATGTGTTATTTTATTGATTATAATTATATTATATTCGTTGCGAAAACTTGATTTGACCAATAGCATTTAATTACTTAATTAACTATACCTAAAAATGAATAAGACAGAGATTGTAAAAGAAATATCACGACAATGTGGATATAAAGTTTCGGATGTAGAAGTTATTGTGGATAAGTTCTTTTCTTATGCAAAAGAAACATTAATAGATAGAAAGAGAGTGACGATTTCGGGATTTGGTTCTTTCGTTGTCAAAAATCGAGCGCCTCGAAAGGCTGTAAATCCCAAAACTAAAAAAGAAGTTCATGTTCCTGCCAAAGAGGTTGTAAAATTTATACCAGGAGGTGCGCTTCATTTATAATGTATGTAGTTG
This sequence comes from Tannerellaceae bacterium, assembly GCA_051656605.1. Lineage (GTDB taxonomy): Bacteria > Bacteroidota > Bacteroidia > Bacteroidales > CAMTPD01 > UBA12018. The sequence continues at coordinate 13,806 of JBOGCF010000021.1, forward strand.
TCCTATTGTTTCGGCTTATTATCACTTGCTAAACAGATGGTTGAAATAATAATTGCATTTTTTGAGTAAAACATTTGGAGGGGAACATAAAAGCCTCTACTTTTGTATCCGCAATCGAGAGTGAATGCGACGAAAGAAAAATGCTGAAGATGCTGTGGTTTAGAAGCGAAGCGGTGAGGTTGACAATGTCAAGCAAGAATCCAAAACGAGCTAAACGCTGAAAAGAAACTTTGAAAAAAAAACTTCGAAATTATTTGGGGGTTTAAAATAAAAGTTCTTATCTTTGCATCCGCTTTCGCAAACGAAGCGCGCCAACAACGGTTGGTGAAAAACAAGAACAAGAGCGATCTTTGAAGATATTAACATAAACGATAAAGTAGTACAAGACAAGTAAGAAATTACTTGGGTAAAATGTACCGTCAAAAATAAAAACAGGA
>JBOGCF010000022.1:0-15788 GCA_051656605.1 Tannerellaceae bacterium
ATATGTAAACAGGTTACACTGAACTCTGAAATTTCTTACAATATAAGGGGATTGAACACGTCTGAAACATATCTCATTTTCAACACATTAAAACAAAAATAGCGTGCAGACATCAAAAAACGTCTAATACTTTTTTGAACGGCTTTTTTACAAAACAGCAACAACAATCTATAAATCAACAGCTTGACTCTTTACAAACATCAAAAATTAAATCATAAAACACAGATAATCAACATAATCAACAAATAATATCTAGCTGATAAGAAAAGATATTTCCTCTCATTATTTATCCAATTGATATTTTGATTGAGTCAGTTTCTTTCGTAATACACCCCTAACGAATACCGATTTCAAAAAGCCACATCCATAACCCATCAACTGAATATAGCTTGCAGGAATAGACAAAAAAGCAACGCTCAAGCTTTTAGTTGCAATAAATGCACAAACAAAAATTAGAAACGTATAAAACAACAACGGTAAAATAAACACAGACGAAACAAATATACTAAGGAGAATCATTGCAAAAACACCAATAGTAAATAAAGCTGGTAATAAATGAACCAACTTCATAGATCCGGGATGCAATTTATTTAAAACAAGACGTGCCTCTCCATACTTGAATACCTGCTTCCAAAATCGTTTAAAACTAAGTCTTCGTTTATGATAAACATAAGCGTCACGAATTAAGTCAGTATCAAACCCGGAAGAACGAATTCGGAAACTCAAATCAATATCCTCACCTACATGCAATTTACCATAACCATTTGTTGCATCAAATACCTCACGAGAAAAGCCCATATTAAATGAACGAGGAGTAAACTTCTCGAGCTGCTTCTTTCCTCCGCGAATACCTCCGGTTGTAAGAAAAGAAGTCATAGAAAAGTTTATCGCTTTCTGCAAGGAAGAAAACGACGGATGCGCTGCATCTGGTCCACCATAAGCATCAACCTGATTCACTTGACGATATCGATCTAAACAGCGTAAATAATCAGCAGGAATGATACAATCGGAATCAAAAAAAATGAAGAAATCAGATTTTGCTAATCCAATACCCACATTGCGAGAGTCACTCTGCCCCGTATTCGGCTTTGTAAAATAAGTAATACGCAGCTTCTCTTTGAATTGCTCCACAACATCCGCACATGGAGTTTCGGAGCCATCTTCAACAATAACCACTTCAAAATTGCGAAAGGATTGAAGTGCCAAACTCGACAAAAGTTCATTGATCTCGTCAGGTCTATTATATACAGGAATAATTACCGAGTATGCAGGTTTCATATAAGAGATTTTCTAATCTGTATTACAATTGTTTCTTTACGTGTTTTGCAAATAAAAAACGAACAGCAAACCATCCATGAATAATGTATGTAGGAACAATACCGTAAAACTTCTTCATTATTTCGAAGCGTTCTTTTAGGGATGCTTTCATATTTTGCGTAGTTACACCTTCGTCCAAATAGTTTGTCAAAATAGAATGGGTATTGAAAACGGTTTTTGCCGCTTTGAGACACTTGATACACCAATCGAAATCTGATGAGAAGCGATAAGACAAATCATAATTAGAAGCGATTGACCTCTTAGCTACAAATGACTGGTGACAAACCAGCATTCCCATTCGAAAGCTTTTCCACGTTAACTTACGAGGAGGACGAAGACGTCGCATCGATACAAATTTACCATGATTATCTACTAAAGCCGTATCTCCATAAAGCACATCCGGTGATGCAGGAAGTTTTGAAATGCGATCGCCCAAATTACGCAAAAGGTCGAGTGAATATAACGTATCACCAGCATTCAGAAACCAAACGTATTCTCCTTTTGCAGCATGAAGCCCTTTGTTCATTGCATCGTAAAGCCCCTTATCGGGTTCACTAATCCAATACGTTATTGAGTCTTTGTATTGCTTAATTATATCAACGGTCTTATCCTTTGAAGCCCCATCTATAATAATATACTCATAGTCGGATGAACTTTGCATTAGTACACTACGCATGGTTTCTTCCAATACCTTTTCAGCATTGTATGTTATCGTTATAATTGAAAAAAGCGGTTTAGCCATGAATCATTTATTTTTTAGAAGCCAATATTATGGTATTAAAGTACCAATTATATCGCTTCGGTAAAATCAAATTAAAGAATAAGCCCACGATAGCAACAGGTGCTATAAGGAACGCATTAATAACTAAATTCAAATACTTATTAGATGTATATAATAAAGTATGCAAGTACATCATGATCATCTGAAAGATCACCCCCACATAAGAGCCTACTTTCTGAGATTGCAACACCTCAAATCCATGATCGGACATTATCTTTTCAATCCCTCCTTGTGTAAAACGTCGGAAATCGAAAGGCAACTCATGCTCTGTCCAAACAAACGGCACTGTAATCAACACTCGACCTTGGGGCTTCAGCACACGCCTAATCTCTTTAAGAGATTGGTCGATATCAGGAACATGTTCGAGCACTTCACTTGAAAACAAAGAATCGAATGTTTCATCAGCAAAAGGAAGAGTTATGCCATCATAAAAGAAATCGATCTCTTCTGTGGAATGATCATGCCCTTCATTCTCCAAATCAACCCCCACATACGAATCTACTTTTGTAAAAAGAGTTTGATAAGGTTTGGAGCCACATCCATAATCCAATAAATTACCTTTGAGTTCGACAGCAAAACGCTCAACCGCTTTTTTTAATTCAGTACGAATAAAAAAGAATGGGTTTATAAACAAACTCAACCAATTTGGGAAGAAACGTTGCTGTAAATAATATCGATTAAATCGATCGATTAAAGATTTCATTCAGTTTATTTCAAAATACGATTATATAACTCTCTATATTGTTGTGCAACGATATCTTGTGTATAGTTCCTATTAACAAACTCAACACAACGATTTGCGATCTCTTCTCCTTGATTCAAGGCCCAAAGAATCCCTTCGGCCAAATCATCAGCAGACATACAACTTGCCAAATAACCCGTTTGTAAATGATCTATCATCTCGGGAATCCCTCCTGTATCAAAGCCAACACACGGAGTACCACAAGCCAAAGACTCCATAATTGTATTGGGCAAGTTATCTTCTAGCGAAGGTATTACAAAGATACTGGCTGCACTATAAATTAATGCAATTTGCACTTCATTATTCTGATAGCCAAGATCTGTTATTTGAATTGGAAAGTATGCGGCAACATCTGATTTTCGTCCTCCTAAAAGCAACAACTCCACATTCTCTAGTACTTCAGGGCTCTTCGATAACAGAATTTCCAAGGCCATCTTTAAATAAATAGCACCTTTGCGCGGATCTGTAATCTTTGCAGCGCCAAAAAGAATATATTGCTTGTTTGGATTAAGACCCAACTTCTTTCTTGCATCGACTTTGTCTGTTGGCGCATAAACAGAGGTGTCAATTGGATTTGGGATTGATAAAATTTGCCTTTTAGATAAAAGAGCACTCTTTGATGCCTCATTCGCAATCCACTTACTGCAACCTACATAAGTAATCTTACCTATCCGAGCTTTGGCTTCTTGCACAACTAAAGCCATCTTGAAGAAAAAGTCCTGATGTAAAGGACACGACTCACAGCGCTCCTCAAAATTAATACAATCGCCTGCATAGTGGCAAATTCCGGTAAAACACCACATATCATGCATTGTCCAAACTACAGGCTTCCCGGAAAGCACTATTTGATGAATATCTTTCAAAGATAGAAACCCCTGATTAATCCAATGTAGATGGATAATATCTGCTTCTATAAAAGCCGGATGCTTTGTTATATCAACGCCCGTATTTGCTGTTGATACTTGAAATAAATTTCGCTTTGAAAAACCATTATTTATAAAGATGGCCAATCTCTCCGAAACAAAACGCACATAATTTCGAAAACGATCAAACCGCGAACGATTGATCGTTACAACATTCTCGTCGTCGGTTATTTTATCGCGCACAAGTAATTGTGCCTCTATACCATGTGAAACTAATGTTTGGAGAAGGCGATTTGCAGCAACGGCAGCACCGCCATTTCGGTCAGATGTGTTTATTAAAAGGACTTTCATGTCATTAACAACATAAATCGTGGTTAAAACTCTTCAATTCTATATCAAGCAATTGTTGTGAAATAAAGCGATCTCGCTAACTTTGCGCTAAGCAATCGAAATAAATATGTTTGAAATACCCGTTTTACTTATTGTTTTCAATCGAATTGATACTGCAATGGTAGTTTTCAATTCAATTAAAGCCATTCAACCTAAGCAGCTGTATATAGCAGCAGACGGACCTAGGCTAAATAAAGAAAACGAAGCAGCAGATTGTAATGCTGCACGGTCAATCGCATCTCTGGTTGATTGGGAGTGTGACGTAAAAACACTTTTTCTTACAGAAAATCTTGGACCGGCCAAAGCTCCATATAGATTTATCAAATGGTTTTTTAGCGAAGTAAAGATGGGAATTATTCTTGAACATGATTGCGTTCCACATCCCGATTTCTATTATTACTGTAAAGAATTATTGTTACGTTACGAAAATAATCCACGAATTGGTGTTATTTCAGGGACGAATCTCTTTTCAAAGCCAATTGCAGATCATAGTTACCACTATTCGGCCTATGCGCATATATGGGGATGGGCAACTTGGAAACGTACAATTGATCTTTACGATCTGTCGATGAAAGCGTATACAGAAGAAAAACTAACTCCTATTTTAAAATCCTACTTTAATACGGATGTAGAAGTTGATTATTGGAAAACAATCTATCACCAACTACAAAAAAACGACTTACAAACTTGGGATTATGCATTAACATTTGCCCTTTGGTACAATGCCATGTATTCGATCATTCCGAACCAAAACCTGGTTGCAAACATAGGCTTCGGTGCTGGCGCATTAAATACTGTCGACGAAAACTCACCGTATGCAGATATGCAAACCCATCCGATTATGCCTTTGAAATATAACGATCAGATCAAGCCCGATCGCAAAGAGGAACTGACTTATATGCATACCTATATAATGGAAGGCAAATCTAAACTCTATTTTTACCTAAAGCTCTATCTGAAACGAGCAGGAATCTTTAACCGACTGCTTCGCTATAAACGGAAACTGCTCTCGTAATCTATTTTTTATAGGAGTCGGCAATCCAATGTGAAATTGTTTGACAATGATTGATATAATAAAGCTCTTCTTCGGACAGATGATTGGAATCATTGTACCAAGGTTTGTGGGAAGCCACGTAAGGATAACCCGTTCGGATATTGGGCGATTTTAGCCACCCTCCTAGTTTATACCACGGGCGATAAAGAGCGAACGTTGTATCAATTGCCGCTCTGAAAAGCGGCGGATTCTCTGAAATAGGGTTCACCCAAAACTGTTGTTCCCATTGAATTACCTCCTCTTTCTTTTCAAAACAATCGGGCAGATCATCAATTGCCAAACCAAAGCCAACCTTCTCCACCAATGGATATTTGTGCATTACCTCAAGAAACAGCTCCATAAAATTATCAGGACAAGAATCAATCGGAACAACATCCGGATCGGTATAAACAAAGTAACCGGATTCGAATAGCTTAATTAGTCCACTTCGCCAAAGTGCAATATGTCCTAGGTTAGCTTTCAAGAAATGAACCGAATGCTTCGTGCGTGCATAGTATTCGAGCAAAGGAGGATAATCAGAATCGTTATCTAGAATATGAATGTTAGTATACCCTCTCAACTCCAAAGCCTCTATCAACTGAAGCAGAAAGGTATATCGGTTGCGGTTGTTGATAATGATCGGAATCGCTTTAGGATCCGGTGTTTGCGCAGGATATCTTTTATTTAAAACCCACGTGTAATAAGGCTTTAACGTAAAGTAAACCTTATCAATCTGCTTCCCTACTCCTTTTACAAACCATTGAATAGACTGTTTCATATCACCCACGTTTTATCATTTTCAATTCTTCTGCCACACTCTTCCAATAATGCTTCTTCTGTTTATTCTTTAAAAATGTGAAGATCGATTTTGCTGTAAAACATTTCAAAGCATAAAGAATGTACCAAATAGAAGCCTTTGTTTTTCCTTCAGTCTTGAGAAGATAAAGATACCTACTACGCAGCAACATCAAGAAAGAACTCAACTTCATTTCCTCTCCTTTTGCCTCGCAAGACATTCCTTGTAAATGAACAATCTTAGCCGCAGGCACAGACATTATTACATATCCATGCTTCTTAATCCGGTAATTCAACTCACAATCTTCATAATACATAAAGAAATCGGGATCGAATGTGCCGCATCTTTGCAAAACATCTCGTCTTACCATCATATCTGCGCCGGATATAAAACCATCTACAATCTTTGACTGACTCGAAAAGTTATAGTATGCATCCATCTCTAGCTCTTTCTGTAACCCCAACAATTGCTTCACTTCGCTCTTAAAGCTAGGAAAAGGCAAAAAAGAAACGTTTGCTTTGTGATCTAACGTATACATATTAGCCCCACAAACACCAATCGTAGGATTTGACATCAAAGTTTCGTACAGATAAAATACTGCATTGTTCTTCAATATGGTATCCGGATTTAGAAAAAAGAGAACTGCTCCTTTTGAAGCCTGATAAGCGATGTTGTTTGCTGCTCCGAAGCCAACATTTTCAGGCAATGCAATGACTTGCACCTCCGGATATTCTTTTCGAATGCGGTCTAGTGAATCTCCCGAGTTATTGTCGGCCACAATAATCTCATAAGAAACAGATTGAGTATGGGTTTGTATTGAAGAGATACACTCGCAAACCAATTCTTCTGTTTTGTAGTTAACAATCAGAATGGAAACCTGAACTGAACACATAGATTGTATTTACTTACGCAATAGTTTTTTCAAACTACCGGATATTAATAGATTAGCATCTTTAGAAATCTGCAAAAAGTAGAACGCCGGCAAAGCTACAACCGCAATGAGACCTGTTCGTACAATGCCATCCAACCATGGATTAGACCATGAAGGAATGAAAATATTCGCAAGAACACAACAACTTACTAATAATAACTGCTTGAAAAGTGGTATTGAATAAGGGTTCGACTTTAATTTGGTAAACACCAGCCATTGTTGCGAACCATAACTAATCAAACAAGTAAGCGTTGTGGCAAGGGCTGCTCCGGTAATACCGTAAATAGGAATCAACAAATAATTTGAAACAACAGTTACAGCCGAAATAAAGAATACAAAATAAAGTCCCCAGTGATAAAAACGGGAATAACTAATCAGATTCGTACCGAAAGCCAAAGATACTTCTACCAACTTAGACAATCCGAGAAAGAAGAAAACCCATTTACCTTGTTCAAACCCTTCTCCATTAGGAATGATGTCGAATATATTGTTGATATTAATCCAGATGAAAAGAAAAACAAAGCTCCCGGCAATAAATTGATGCAAAGCCACATTGCGATAGATTCGATTGGCCTCGACAAAGTCGCCCGATTTGAGTGCTGTCGCAGCCATGGGCGCAGAGATTGCAGTGATAGATCGAGCCGGAATATCGATTGTAGCCACCATAAAGAATGCAATGGTATATACAGCTGTATAATCCAATCCCATTTCAGAGCTAATCATAAATATATCGATCTTGCTCACAATCGATCCGCCTATCGCACCAATCATCAAGATCAAGGTATAATTACGCGCATCATTACGCAAAGAAGGAGAGACAAATGTGGGATCGTGTTTTAAAGAAACGGAAGTGATTCGAGATAAATAGTACAAGTTTGCCAACATCGCAAACAAGAATATAATCGTATTCCCTACAATCAATCCGGTTACATGAATCACATCGAAGCCATATAATAGATAAAGACCTATTAATAATACACGAATCAACACCTCACGAATGAACTTAGGTATTGCAATACGCATCTGAGCGGATGCATACGTTTCGAATACTCCGAGATAAACGAGTGCAAACGCTAAGGGAATAACCCAGTCATAATAGTCGACAAAAAGCTGAGAATTCTTAGAGAAATAAGCACTCAATGGCTCACTCAAAAAGGCAAACAAGGGTAAAAATACGGCACATCCCACAAGAGGAATTGCCATTAAATAAAAGAAGAACCCATTGTTTTTCTTTTGTTCGTTTTTAAAATACGGAAAGAAACGCAAAGCACTCGACGTTACTCCCAACTGTGCGAATCCGGCCAAAAGCAGAGCTGCTTCATTCATAACCCGCATCAGTCCAATCTCCTCTTTCGATAGAAATTTAGTAAGAATAAAGAATGTTGAAAGAAAGCCGATAAAAGCGCCTAAGTAATTTATAACTGCACCTTTAATGCTTTGTCGAACTACCAGATTCATTTAATTGATTTATTTTGTTCCAATCCCTTCATAGGCAAAGCCTTCGTTATGAAGCACGGATGGGTCAAAGATATTGCGTCCGTCGAAGATAACCGGATGTTTCATTGCTCTTTTGATTACTTTCCAATTTGGCAAACGAAACTCTCTCCACTCTGTTACCAACAATAAAGCATCGGCATCTAGAACAGCATCGTAAATATCTGTCGCAAACTCTACAGAGTCTCCTACTATTTTCTTTGCTTCTTCCATTGCCACAGGATCATATACCTTCACCTTACAACCTGCATCTAACAGTTTCTTGATAAGCACCAATGATGGAGCTTCTCGCATATCGTCGGTTTCGGGCTTGAAAGAAAGGCCCCAAATCGCAACTTGCTTATGCTTTAAATCACCTAAGAAAAACTTGGAAAACTTTGCGAATAATATATTCTTCTGAAATTCATTGACACGGTCTACTGCATTGATTACCTCCATAGGATAGCCAAACTCATTGGCTGTTTTAATCAACGCTTTTACGTCTTTTGGGAAGCAAGAACCCCCATAGCCACAACCTGCGTACAAAAACTTGTTGCCAATACGGACATCACTGCCAATACCATTGCGTACCATATTGATATCAGCACCTACAATCTCGCACAGATTTGCAATATCATTCATAAAACTAATACGCGTGGCAAGCATTGCATTTGCAGCATACTTAGTCATCTCTGCCGAAGGTATATCCATGAATAGCACACGGAAGTTATTGATCAAGAATGGTCTGTATAGCTGAGTCATCAACTCTTTTGCTCGGTCCGACTCCACTCCCACGACAACCCTATCGGGACTCATAAAGTCCTTTATGGCTGCACCTTCTTTCAAAAACTCCGGATTTGAGGCTACATCGAAAGGTATCTCTAATCCTCTTGTTACTAAAGCTTCATGAATGGCTGCTTTTACTTTTTGCGCAGTACCCACAGGTACTGTACTTTTATTGACCACCAATAGGTAATCCGACATCGAATTACCTATCTGATGGGCAACATCTAGCACATATTGAAGGTCGGCACTTCCATCTTCTTGCGGAGGTGTTCCTACCGCAATAAATACAATCTGAACATCGTCTATGATATCCTCCAGACTTGTCGCAAATTTAAGACGGCCGGCATCGGCATTACGTAAAACCAATGTTTCGAGTCCCGGTTCATAGATTGGGATCACTCCTTTACGAAGTTTATTTACTTTCTCTTTGTCGATATCAACACAAGTAACATCAACACCCATTTCCGCAAAACAAGTTCCCGTAACTAAACCGACATATCCGGTTCCAACAATCGCAATGTGCATAGTTTTAAATATTATCTTACCTCGCTACCAGGTTTTACCGGAGCAGAAGGTTGAACGAATACTAATTTACCATCAGCATCTTCGGCCATAAGAATCATTCCTTGGCTTTCGATACCTCTCAATTTTCTTGGTTCAAGGTTTACTAAGATCGATACTTGTTGGCCTACAACCTCTTCCGGTTTAAAGTGCTCTGCAATACCAGACACAACTGTACGTTTGTCGATACCGGTATCTACCAACAACTTCATCAATTTCGAAGTTTTAGGAACCAACTCTGCTTCTAGAATAGTACCCACACGAATGTCCATCTTCATGAAATCGTCGAATACCACATTCGATTTAGCAGGAGCAGCTTTGTAGTTAGCCAATTCATTCGCCTTCTTGGTATCAAGAAGCTTTTGAACCTGAGCATCGATTACGCTATCTTCGATTTTCTCGAACAATAGTTCTGCTGCATTCATTTGGTGACCTTCTTCCAACAAGTCGGCCGAACCTAGTTTATCCCAACCAAAGTGTGAAACATTTAACATTCCACAAAGTTTAGAAGAGCTAAAAGGCAAGAATGGTTCAAATGCGATCGCAAGATTTGCTGTAATTTGAAGTGCAACATTCATAATAGTAGCAACACGATCCATATCTGTTTTTGCCAATTTCCAAGGCTCTGTATCTGCAAGGTACTTATTTCCAATACGCGCAAGATTCATGGCTTCTTTCAATGCATCTCTAAACTTGTATGAGCTTAAGTTGAATTCCAATGTTTCTTTTACGTTTGCAAATTCGGCAAGCGTTTGCTCATCGTATTCAGTTAGTTCACCACGAGCAGGAACTTTACCATCGAAGTATTTGTGAGTTAGAACCAATGCTCTGTTTACAAAATTACCAAGAATAGCAACCAATTCATTGTTGTTACGAGCTTGGAAGTCTTTCCAGGTAAAGTCGTTATCTTTTGTTTCAGGCGCATTCGCTGTAAGTACATAGCGAAGTACATCTTGTTTGCCTGGGAACTCCATCAAATATTCGTGCAACCATACAGCCCAGTTACGAGAAGTAGAAATCTTATCACCTTCAAGGTTCAAGAATTCATTTGCAGGAACATTTTCAGGAAGGATATACGAACCTTCCGCTTTTAGCATCGATGGGAACACGATACAGTGGAATACGATGTTATCTTTTCCGATAAAGTGAACGAGTTTTGTTTCTTCATCTTTCCACCATTTCTCCCAAGAATCCGGAAGTAGTTCTTTTGTATTTGAAATGTATCCGATAGGAGCATCAAACCATACGTAAAGCACTTTACCTTCGCCTCCTTCTACCGGAACAGGAATACCCCAATCTAAGTCGCGGCTCACCGCACGTGGTTGAAGTCCCATATCTAACCAAGACTTACATTGACCATATACGTTTGATTTCCATTCTTTGTGATCTTCAAGAATCCATTGACGTAGGAATGGTTCATGCTTGTCCAATGGCAAATACCAGTGCTTTGTCTCTTTCATCACCGGAATGCTTCCGCTAATTGCAGATTTAGGATTGATCAAGTCTGTAGGGCTCAATGATGTACCACACGATTCACATTGGTCGCCGTAAGCACGCTCGTTGCCACAATGCGGACAAGTACCGGTGATATAACGGTCGGCAAGGAATTGTTTAGCCTCTTCGTCGTAATACTGTTCACTTACTTTCTCTAAAAACTCTCCTTTATTGTCAAGAGTCTTGAAGAAATCCGAAGCTAGCTCGTAGTGCGTTTTAGAAGTAGTACGCGAGTAAATATCGAATGTAATACCAAAATCTGCAAATGCATTCTTGATAATATAGTGATATCTGTCTACAATATCTTGAGGTGTTACACCTTCTGCTTTTGCTTTCAAAGCGATAGGCACACCATGTTCGTCAGAACCTCCGATCATTAGCACTTCTTCGCCTTTTAGACGTAAGAAACGTGCATAAATATCGGCTGGTACATATACACCTGCCAAGTGCCCGATGTGTACCGGACCATTTGCATAAGGCAAAGCTGTAGTAATAAGAGTTCTCTTAAATTGTTTGCTCATATAGTTGGATTTTAGTATTTTCTTTATACCTACAAAGATAAACTCTTATTCGTTACTTACATATCAATAAGACCAAGAAAGAGGTTTTATGCAAGATCTCTTCGATTTAATTCTATTAATTTATCGGCATTTGAAAATAATATACTTGTTTTGCAGTGATATAATCTCAATAATTATATCAAGAACCTAACACAACCACATTTATGGAAAACAAAATATACAATGATTCCTATGATCAAGGAATTATTCCCAATATCTTAAAATGGGTCACACCCGATACTTCTGTCCTTGAATTTGGCGCAGCAACCGGCTACATGACACAATACATGCAAGAGAAGCTCAATTGCGATGTTACTATTGTAGAGCTGAGTGAAGAGATGGCCCGTAAAGCCTCGAAGTTTGCATCAAAAGCAATTGTAGCCAACTTGGAAACAGACGATTGGTATTCTCAAATAGATCGTAAATATGATTATATTTTATTTGCTGACGTATTGGAACACCTACGCTGCCCGAGTAATGTACTAGAAAAAGCAATAACACTACTGAAACCAAACGGATATATCCTCACATCGATCCCTAATATTGGACACAACAGCGTAGTTATGGATTTGTGGAAAGGCGAGTTTAATTATAGACCCTACGGATTGCTCGACAATACACACGTTTCATTCTTTACCAGAAAAAGCCTTGTCGACACCTTCGCAATGCTTGGCTTGAAATCAATTGATGAATCGGATCAAATCGTACATCCGTCAATTACCGAAATGAAAAACTCTTACTTCTCACTCCCATTCCTTTCCATCTTTTTGCTGAGAAGAAAAGATGCTCATGTATACCAGTTTATCAACAAATGGAGTCGTGCCGATACCCCGGAGGCTGAATGCAAACTTAAGGTAAAGCGGTTATCTTTTGCACAAGCACTCCTTGCAATACTTGATGATATGAATGAGCATTTGCACAACAAGTACAACTTCAAAATACAACTACCGAAGCAGATAAAGAAGGTTGTAAGAAAATAGATTTATCAATTATTCCCCCAAGCTTCTCTGTCTAGATTGCGATAACCGATTGCTTCGGCAATGTGTTGTGATTCTACAGCCTCGCATCCTTCAAGATCGGCAATGGTGCGCGCAACTTTAAGGATTCGGTCATACGCTCGTGCCGATAGATTGAGTCGATTCATGGCATTCTTTAGTAAATCGAGTCCTTGCCGATCGGGGCTAGAATAGCGATGCAACAGTTTGGTTCCCATCTGTGCATTGCAGTAAACTCCTTTTTCATTTTCGAATCTCCTTTCTTGAATAGAACGTGCTCGAATCACACGCTCGCGGATGAGACTACTCGATTCGGAAGGATGTCTTTCTGATATCTTTTCGAAAGGTACGGGTACAATCTCAATCTGAATATCTATTCGATCGAGCAAAGGGCCCGAGATTCTATTCAAGTAACGTTGCACAGCCCCCGGCGCACAGACACAATCTCTATCGGGATGATTATAATAACCGCACGGACAAGGATTCATAGATGCCACCAGCATAAAACTTGCCGGATAATCGATGGTATATTTAATTCGGGAGATTACAATCTTTCGATCTTCGAGCGGTTGACGCATTACCTCGAGCACACTACGGTTAAATTCGGGAAGTTCGTCCAAAAACAGCACTCCATTGTGTGCCAAACTAATTTCTCCGGGTTGCGGAAAAGCACCCCCACCTACCATGGCTACATTCGAAATGGTATGGTGTGGAGAGCGAAAAGGTCGTTGCGTAATGAGAGAGCCTTCTCGTGAAAGTTTCCCTGCAACGGAATGTATTTTGGTGGTTTCGAGAGATTCATGCAGATTGAGTGGAGGTAGAATAGAAGGCAGTCTTTTCGAAATCATTGATTTGCCGGCACCGGGACTTCCGATCAAGATAATGTTGTGTCCGCCGGCTGCAGCTACTTCCATCGCCCGCTTCACATTTTCCTGTCCTTTTACATCTTCAAAGTCGAATTCAAAATTCTTATACGACGAAAAGAAGTGCGTACGTGTATCAATTTCTGTAGGCTGTAGTGTGGTTGTATCGTTGAAGAAATCAACAACTTCTTTAAGTGTTTCTACTCCGTATATTTTGAGTTTGTTTACGACCGCTGCCTCATTGGCATTTTGCTTGGGTAAGATAAAACCTTCGAAACCGAGCTCTCGAGCCATAATTGCAATGGGCAAAACTCCTTTAATCGGCTTTAATGAACCATCGAGTGATAGTTCTCCCATCATGATATAACGGGATAGTTTTTCCGATTTCACTAAGTCGGAAGCGGCAAGTACAGATATCGCCAAGGGCAAATCGTATGCGGCTCCTTCTTTCTTTATGTCGGCCGGAGCCATGTTGATGACAATTTGCCTTTTAGGAAACTTCAGACCACACTGTTGTATGGCAGAGATCATGCGTTCGTGACTTTCTTTTACCGACATGTCAGGTAATCCGACCATAAAGAACTTGAGTCCTTGCGAACAGCTCACTTCAATCGTAATCAACGTTGCATCAACTCCCTGCACGGCAGCTGCGTATGATTTTACTAGCATAATAAGAAATAGATTTAAGGTTGTAAAATGTGGCTATTTTATTTTCATGATTGAATCCAGCTCCGGCAATAAATTAAATCCGGTCTCCGACTTCAACTGAATGTTTCCATCTTTATCTATCAAATAATTTAACGGAATCGAGTTTACATTATAAAGGTCGATCAAAGCAGAAGCTTCTCCCAACGAATCGGCAACAATATCCCATTTCGCTTTTGACGCTTTTAGGCTGTCGATGATTTGAGAAGGATGATCGTCGAGTGTAATCGTTAGCATCGCTAAAGAATCTACACTGATTTGTTTACGAATATCTTCGAGATACGGATACTCCTCGTTGCACAAATCGCACCATGGCGCGGCGAAAGTGAGTAACAAGAACTTCCCTTTATAGTCTGACGTTTTAATGTCTTTCCCGTATATATCTTTCACACTAAACTCGGGTGCTTTCTCGCCAGGCATCGTTGATCTTACTTTTTTACAATACGAATCGAGTTCTTGATAAAGCTGAGTATCGTGCAATTGCGGAGCAATTTTCGCCAGAATCGTTTCTGTTTTGGTAATGTTCTCAGAGTCGATCAAATAATTGGAGATCAAAAGGAGACTTGCTTCCGAATCGGGATGTGCTTGAACAAACTCTGCGGCTTTGATTCGAATGTTTTGAATTACATTTGAAAGGCGCATGATGTTTTCACTCGAACTCATGGTGCTATCCGATTGCATTGTTTGAATCGAGGTCATCAAATGCTGCTTTTCTTCAAATAAAGCTTGATTGTTTTTATGAAATGTGCTTAATAAGTCGTTCGCACTACCTCCTTTTACCGTAATTAATTCGGGTTCTTGCGCATTCCCATTAAAAGAGACCTTATCGCTTTGATTCAAAAAACCGGTAACCCAGTCTTTTTTATTATTGAATAATACGGTTACTCGATTGTATTTATCTTTAGGAACATTTACTTTAAATCCATTTTTATCTGCGACAACTGAGTCGATTTGTTGTCCGCTTTCTCCTTCATACATCAGATATACTGTTGAAGAATTTAAATCCGAGATTTTTCCATCTATTTGTACTTCAGTACTATTCTTACACGCAGCAAAGGCGGTAAACAACAACACTAAAGAAATCCATTTACTCATAACTATATATTTAGACTTCATCATGTTAAACAAAGATAGACCTACTACCTAAATAAACAAACTGAATATGAAAATTTCTTACAGTTGATCATAATATTTTAATATCGGATCACTTTTAACACTCGTCGGTTTTCTGAGATGTCTTTTAGAAATCGTATTATAAAGATTTCGATTCTCAATGTTGACTGATTTGATTGATCATGAAGTTGATTTAGAAAGTACATGAAGAACAAATCGTTTGATGCCGATCGGACGATTTAAACCTAGTGAAGACTGAATCGTCGTACGTTGTTATATAATTGTTATCTCTTAAAAAAGGTATAGAATAAGGCAGAGGAATCGTTTGTATAGAAAACTGTATCTGACGTTCGGTCCCTATATCTTTTACATCAAAAACTGAATA
>JBOGCF010000023.1:0-27670 GCA_051656605.1 Tannerellaceae bacterium
TTATGACCTTGCAGAATGGTGTTGTCTTGTTCCACTTACAGCTGTTTCTATCGCTAACGAGTCGGCTCCTGTAGAGATTCCGGACTTTACTCGTGGTGCTTGGGATCGCGTAAAAGGTTACAGACACGCAACAAAATAAACAATACGTAACCTAGTTATCGTATCAAAAAAATCGGGGCGATGGATTCTTTATTCGAATTCATCGCCCCTTTTATTTTATCGAATAATTCGTTCATGCAGAATAAATACCGGACATTGCATGTGAATCAGTGCTTTCTTCGTAAAAGATGAATATACCAGATTCTCTATAAAAGACTTATCTTGTTTCAGAATTACAATTAAATCTGCTTTATTTTGATGTGCATACATCAGAAAGACCTCATGTATTTTGACCTGCGAAGCCACTGCCGGTAAATATGTTACTTTGACATGGATATCCTGTAATTGCTTATTCAGATACGACTCAAAGCCGAGAGCAAAGATCTTATCTTGAAAACTATCTGTATAAGAAACATGAGCAAGCTTAATTGTTCCTATCTTTTTGTTTGTTAAATGCACAAATCGATTGATCATCTGCTCATCTAATTTTGAGTAGTTTGATGCATAGATCACCTTCTCAAAAGGTTTAAATTCGGCAGAGGGATCGATAAGCCAGATCGGACACTTTAATTCGGCTATGATCTGAAGATGAGAAGCCTCATACGGCC
This sequence comes from Tannerellaceae bacterium, assembly GCA_051656605.1. Classification (GTDB taxonomy): domain Bacteria; phylum Bacteroidota; class Bacteroidia; order Bacteroidales; family CAMTPD01; genus UBA12018. The sequence continues at coordinate 708 of JBOGCF010000023.1, forward strand.
AGTATACCTCATCCTCTGTACGAGGCAACACCAGCATACCAAACTCTCCATGTCGAAGCTTTTTATCTAAGATATCAAACAAATCTCCATATTCGGACCAAGAGAATGCAGAGAAATCAATATCGTTCTTTGTAAATAAGTCTTTTACAAATCTACCCGCTACTTCATTTTCCGTTTCATCCATCGGTATAAAAGGAAGTACAAGGCTATAAGCTTCAATTGCCGATATATCAGCACTCTGAAAGCTGGATTGACGTATTAATACAAGCTCCAGATCTGTATTAATATATTGAGCCAAATGATAACTATATTTTATCAGATCAATATATTTGTTCTGCTCGGTTATACAAAGAAGTAGTTTTTTCATAGTGTAGTCACTTTATAAATAAAACAAAAGCAGTATTAATCAACTATTTATTAAACTCACACTTAGATACATTTGTTGTGCAAAAGAATTAAATAACTTCTTATGATTTTCAAGAATGTAATACTTCCTTTACTGATTGTTGCGATCAAGGCTATAGCTATTTTACTTGGCGATGATTGGTAACACTAGCCGCTCTATTACACGCTCTTTGCAAAAGGGAGAATATCTAATTTCGTATCGACATCTTATCGGGAATGGTCTTTATATCGAAACTTTTGATCATGAGGGAATGACAATAAAAATGAAGTATTCACCGAAAGTTAGATAAAAAACTCTCGGTAAACACTTCATCCTTTATTCGAATTCATCGCCCCTCTTATTTTCTACTACACTTAAGCTTTTCCTCCTCGAAATAGTCCTTTTGAGTAAAACGCAAATCCTTTAAAGAAGCGTCGCACCTTTCTACTTACACGTTGCTTCAATGAAAACTCATACCAACTATGCTCACATCGATGCACTGCGAAACTATCTAAGGTTCGTGATTTTCGATTAGGTGCCATATAACAAGAAGGATGAATAACTGTATCACCTCTCAATGTTTGTTTTGCATTGATATATTTATAGCCAAAATCTCGTGCTCCTTCTGCATACACATGCGGAGCTAGAACTTGAGTTGTATAATCTAAAGATCTATACTTATCAAGCAAGCTTGCACAAAAATCATTTCCTTTGACACCCATGAAAAATGCAGCTTGAATACCCATATTATGGGTATCTTCTTCTATAGATTCAAGATCAACGTTAGACTCTAAAATTGGCTCTTTTCCAAAACATTCGTGGAACGAAGAAAAGCTACTTGCCATAAATTCATCAAACCGCTTCAGCAAAAGAATATCCGTATCCATATATACCCCTCCTTCTGTATACACAGCGTGTAAACGTACTACATCGGCAGCAAAAGCCCATTTACGAGCATCTAAAGCATCATCCACAAATGGAATTCCTACACTTTTAGCATCCTCATATGTCCAATGTCTCAATTGAAAATCGGGAAGAATCTTTTTCCACGACTCTATACATTCCTTGACTTCTACCGGAAAAGGATCTCCACTAAACCAACAAAAATGAATGGTCTTTGGAATTGAATTGTAACTATTATTCATCATATTAAATTAAAACGTCATCTAAAGATTATTATGTCACACTTACAACTTGATGTAAATACGACGCTTGTAAAGCTGATTACCAATCACCCAGTTGATCGAAACGAAAACAAGTGCATAGATCAAGGATGACAAATATGGATTGACAAAAAGCATCGTTATACCATCGAGCAGTAGCGTATGAATTGAGGTGTAGTTGCCACCTCCCACCGGAATCGGCACTGCACTAAACAAGACACTCAATACCGCAGCCAGCACATATAGAAAAAGAGGATTCACTCCAAACGACTCGAACGGTACGGCCCATTTCTTACAGCCCTTCACATCAATCACCCACATCAGAAATCCGAGCAACTGTGCACCAGCTCCGCAGGTAACAAGTACGAAAGTAGGACTCCATATCGACTTATTGATCGGACAGCCATAGCTCAACAAATATCCGGCAAACAACAGACAGGTTCCCAACATAAGAAGCTTCTCAATCTTCACGTCGATCGTTTTAGAATCAAGAATCAACCGTCCGGCGTAGAAACCAATCAGTACATGCGCGATCGAAGGAATCGTACTGAACAATCCTTCCGGATCGAAAGCGATGGCTCCATTCTCGGGATGCCACAAACGGTAGATGTGATTGCTTCCAAACAATGAGTTGTCGACAATGGCAATAATACTCGTATCAGACAATTCGAATCCGTTGCCCAGATACAGCGCCAATGTGTATCCGCCAAGCAGCACAGCGATAATCGGCCAAACATATTTCTTTCGGGTGATAGCCATAATCAGTACGGCAAAAAAGTATGCAAGAGCCAAGCGTTGTAGCACGCCCAAAATGCGTAGCGACTCAAACTGCCGGTACACCCCAGCCATCCGATCGGCAAAAGAAAGGCCGTCTTCGACTCGAAATAAGTTATAAACAAAACCGCCAAACCAGTTCAACACCAATCCGATTAGGAAAAGAAGAACACTCCGCTTTACCAATTTGACGTAAAACTTCTTGTCAAAAGAAAAATTACTTTTCGAGAGGGAGAAATAAACAGCTACTCCCATCATAAACATAAAGAAAGGAAAAACGAGATCAGTAGGCGTAATCCCGTTCCAACTGGCATGCCGCAACGGGGCATAAACATACTTCCAACTACCGGGATTATTTACCATAATCATGCCTGCAATGGTGATTCCTCGCATTACATCGAGCGAAAGCAGGCGATTGCTTTTTACATTTGTGTTCATGTGTATTTGTGCTATCGGTTTACAATAACTGCAAATATAATAGCATTCACACAACAGCGGCACTTATTGGCGATGTTTATTCCCTTTTCTCGTTTCGTTAAAGCCAGACTTAATCTTCGGAAGGAAGTAAATCTACCGGCGTTTGTCCCTCGTTGTTTAGCAATTCGGGATTCGCTCCCAGCTCAATCAATCGACTCGCGATACGGGTAAGTCCGTTCTCGAAAGCATAATGAAGAGCCGTATTCCCAAACTTATCTTTGTGATTGATTGCAGCTCCACGTTGAGACAATAGCAATACAATCTCTTCGGTATCATTGCCGGAAGCAAAAATAATCGGCGTGCGACCGTTGTAGTCTTCGCATTCGATCGACGCACCTTTGTCGAGCAGTAATAAAGCTATTTCGGGAAAACCATCGGCACACGCAGCATGAAGTGGCGTTGTATCGTACGCATCGCGAGCGTTTATATCAGCTCCGGCTTGCAACAACAACTCCACAACCTTGAGATCTCGTATCGCTACGGCCGCATGCAACGGCGTATTGCCTCCGTAGTCTGCTTCATTGACCGGAGTGGTTTGCTCATCGAGCAATAGGGCGATACGATTGTAGTTTTGCAAGTAAATAGCTTCGTGCAACGGAGTTCCCACATCTGCACCGGCTTCAATAAGCAAACGTGCCATATCGACCGAATAACCGGCTGTTTCGATCATAATCGAAAAGGCTGTATACATTGACGATGTGAGCACATTAACTTCAGCTCCCGCAGCAAGCAACATTTGTGCAAGTTCGAAGTTTCTATTCTCTACCGCATAGTGAATGGGCGCCCATCCTTCTTCATCGTATACGTTGGGGTTGGCTCCGGCTTGCAGTAAAGCCACAATGCCCTCGATATTTCCTTGTCTGCACCAATCGCAAAGTACGCTATTATCCATTTGTGTTTATTTAGCAAATTAAGCGACAAAGATACAACGAGCGCTCTGTATTCGAGTTATGCCTTACGCCATTTATTAATGAATAGATGCTCGGGATCAAACTTCTCGGTTTGAATGCGCGTATTGAATGTGCGTCCGATCATCGGATCATTTCCTACGCCTGCCTGATACGCCCAATTACCCCAGTTGCTTGCAGGATCGTAATCGATGAGTTGCTTTTCGAACCAAGCAGCACCGTGTCGCCAGTCTTGTTTCATATTTTTGGTGAGATAACTCGCTACAATCTGGCGGCCGCGATTGCCCATATACCCTGTGGCATTGAGCTGATGCATGAGCGCATTGATCAGTTCATCATCTGTCTTTCCATGTCGCCAAGCATTGATTTTATCGGAATCATCAAGCCAAATAGGCGTTGTAGTGCGATAGCCATTCTTTGCGAAAAAGCGATTACCTTGTTGCAAAGCGACCAAACTGAAATAGTCTCTCCACATCATCTCGAAAACGATCCAATAGGTAGATTCATTGGCTCCGAACTGATCTTCATAAGCTTTCAACTCATGGTAAATCATACGCGGAGAGAGTGCTCCTACCGAAAGCCATGCCGACATACGGGTAGAGTAATCAGCTCCCTCCATTGCATTGCGGGTTTCTTTGTATGTACTTGCAGCATGAATCTCCCATAAATAATATCGTAAACGCTGCAATGCAGCCTCGGTTCCGCCTTCGTACATAAAATCGCTGCGCTCATCGTTGTCTTCACTGCTTATCATCCAGACATTGTCATCATCAATATCGATCGGCTCAAGACCATAATGAGGTAAATCGAAGTTCTCGTCGTTGATCCAGTCTACTTGCTTTGGAGCCTCGACACATGGAGCAACCTTGCAACGCTTCTCTACCATTTTGCGATAGGGTGTAAACTGTTTGTAAACAACCGAAAGCTCAAATGGCATTTCGTATGCCGAATACAACAGTCGATCCCATATAAAATGTGTGACTTCAAATGCATCAGATTCGCTCAGTTTCTTTTCTTGTGTGACTTCCTCTATGCAAAACAATCGCTCTGCCCACAGACTATCACACACATAGAGCCGTGCAATCTGCGGCAGCAACGCTACCGGATCGCCTTTAAACAAGTACAAGACGCCTCCATTAGCCTTGATATCATTGCTCAAGTCTTTTATTGTTTCACGGATAAATCGGCGTCGCCTCGTACCAATACGCTCCCACTCTGCAGGATTTAAAATAAATACCGGAAGCAAACGATTGCTCTCTGCCGCCGTTTTGAATACATTATTATCCAGAAGTCTCAAGTCTGTTCTAAACCAATAGATCGATCTCATATATTAAATCTTTTCTCTATTAAACAAAAAGGAAGAGATGGTTTCACTAATACTTCCTATTATTATTGAGATCTTATAACTTATTTACAACTCAATCATCACACTCTACATTCTTATCATTAAACTTTCTCAAATTCAAAAGCTTTGAATCTTTTGCTACAAATTCTTATTATAACAGCAACTATTCTCCGCAACTCCATGTTTTTTTAAAATAAAAGAACACATAAGATATTGTAATATTTAATCTAAACAAAAATGGATTCGACAACAGTTTCGTCATCTTGGAATCAGAAATTGATTTCAGCCTTATTATTTGGTCTTAGAATGGTATCGGGTTGGCTATTCTTATCCGCTTTTCTGCGAAGAGTTATTTTACTTCCCGAAAAACTAGACCCCACGTCGATGGAGTATGTAGGTATTAAGTTCAATACGTTCTTACCGCATGCTGTTGGGATTCAGTCGATGCTCGAATTCTTACTTACACGACCTGAATTGCTATATGGGTTCCTAATTCTCTTTACGATCATTGAAGGAATCTGTGGTTTAGGCTTAATGCTTGGATTCTTTACCCGACTTATGGCTCTTGGAACTACTTGCCTATCCTTTGGGATTCTTTTAGGTGCAGGATGGTTGGGCTCAACTTGTCTCGATGAATGGCAAATCGGTGTTACCGGCGTTGCTTCAGGACTCACACTGATTCTTACCGGAAGTGGTTATTTCTCTTTAGACAATCTGCTTTTCAGCAAAAAGATTGTAGAAGGCAAGCATAATGCTCTTATTTGGTTTAGCTCAGGCAAACTACCTGTCGAAGATCGCACCCTAAAAGGAATGGGCTTTTGGTTTGGTATACTTGCCATCTTCATTACTTTATGGTCTAATCAAGTATTGCACGGTGGCGTATGGGGTAAGTTGTTTAACAAATCGAAGAAGCCTTTGATTGAAATTACAGATACACAGATTGTAAATAATCAATTGGACTTTCAAGTATATAGAACAGATGGATCAGACGTATATGGTGCTTTTGTTGTAGAAATGATGATTGTTGATATTGACGATAAACCAATCTGGAAATATGAATTCGCAGCAAATGGACTTAACCATACTCCATCTATCGGATTTGGTATTGAAAACATTTATATTTCGAAAGTAAAACTTGGCACATACAGCCTAGAAGTTCCACTCGGAGCGAAAGCTAAAATTACAAAAACAGATACTTCTCTAGACTCTATACCTGAAGGAGCATATAGTCTCAAACTCATTGATGTAAGTGGTGCAATATGGAAGCAAGACTTTCGAATTAAATAAAAATGATTCTGTACTTTTGAAAGAAACAAAATAAGCTCGTTGAATAGTCTCAACGAGCTTATTTTACTTGAATCAAACATGTATTATTTTAATAAAAAAGAGACGTCAACTATAGAATGCAACGTCTCTTCCTATCAATTGTTGTAATCTAACCCATCTACAAGAGTTTTCTCAATTTGAATTCATTTATCAAATTCCCAATAGATTCTGCTATACCTTTTCTCATTTCCGGTGAAAGATCTTTGAACACACAATCGGATGTTTCTTCTAGCAAGTCAAACATAAAACCCGGATATAATTCCCATTTTGTTTCACGTGACAAATCTGGATAGAAAGCTAGTTCTATATAATCTTTGTGCATTACTACTTTACCAAAGAATGTTTCTTTTCCATTAGCAACGGCCCACACTTCGTAATGATGTTCTTGGTCAATTTTTGCTACTAGAGGTGGTACTACTGCGTGAAAGTCTTCACGAATTACTTTGAATATTTCTTTAAGCTTTTCCATCGTCGTATTATTTTTTACAACTAATTTTATTTCTCTATGCATATTGCATTTATCTAAAAACAGGTAATATCCATGATTGTTTCACGACCTGATGTACTCTTTTTCATAATTAAGTCTAATGAGGTTTAACATGGACTACAATTTCAAAGAATAGCAATATTCCATATTTTTGAGATTCTGGTTAACCAGATCACCTTTACACATATTTATACATGTATTTTATTAATATTTTAGAATCACCAAAACTAATAATATCACAGAAATATCGTTTAATATATTTTCTTTTTAAATACATCTCAGCATATTTCATCAATAAATAAACTATATTGAAACATTTATGAAATAAAATAGCTATTAATCTTGCACATTACGGATAATAAATTACTTTTGCAAACACAATAATGGTTAAAATTGATCTAATGTATTTAAATGTAGATTGACAATTAAATACCTAATGCTAATATTGAATGAAAAGTAATTCTATGCCAAAGTTGATGCTTTTGGCTAGTGTATTGAGCACATCTGGTGCTTATGCATTTGCAGAAAGCAAAACAACTGTGAGTGATTCCTTCGTTAAGGAACGCACAGCTACGATTGAAAACTTAATCGTAAGTCAAAAACAAAAAGTCACAGGTACTATCCTTGATCAGGCCGGTGAACCAATGATTGGTGTAAATGTCATCATTAAAGGGACATCTACTGGAACAATTACAGATCTAGACGGCAACTTCACCCTAGACGCCGCACCAGGAGAAATGCTTGAAATTTCGTACATTGGCTACAAACCGATTACAATCAAGGCTACTCAACAATCCATGAAAATAAAAATGCAAGAAGACTTGCAAAATCTGGATGAAGTTGTTGTTGTAGGTTATGGTGTAACCAAGAAAACGAACCTTACAGGCTCTGTTTCTTCTATTAAGGCAGAAGCTTTACAGTCACGCCCTGTATCTAGTGTATCTGCAGCTTTAGCAGGACAAATGCCTGGTGTAACATCAATTCAACGCTCCGGTGCACCAGGAGGTCAGTCAGGATCAATTACGATCCGTGGTAAAAACTCTATCAACGCAGCTAGCCCGCTTGTTATTGTAGACGGAGTTCCCGGAAGTATGGATACAATCGACCCGAATGATATCGAAAGTTTGACCGTACTTAAAGATGCATCTTCATCTGCTATCTACGGGGTACAAGCTGCAAATGGTGTAATCCTTATTACTACCAAACAAGGTAAAAAAGGAGAAAGACCTCGCGTTAGTTACTCTGGTAATGTATCCTTAACTTCTCCTGTTACACGGTTCAAGTTCTTGGGTGCAGCAGATTATGCTACACTTTATAACGAAGCTACATTAAATGAAAATCCAGATGCAGTATTAAAGTATACACCTGAAGACATTGAGTTGTACAGAAATGGGACATCGCCTTATACACACCCTGACACTGACTGGTATAATGAAACGTTTAAAAAACATGGTTTTGAAACCATGCATAATGTTTCGATAAACGGAGGAACAGAAAAAACTACATACAATGCATCTATTGGCTTTACTCAACAAAATGGTATTGTAGATGCGAATAAATACAGACGTTTTAATGCTCGTTCGGTAATCAATTCTGAAATTACTAAATGGCTTTCTGCCGGATTAAACCTTTCCGGTTATAGAGGTACGGGATACGACGGATGGGACAGCGCATCGAGCCTTGTTCAATATTCGAATCGTATCAATCCAACCGTTCCTGTATACAACGAAGACGGATCGTTCCACTACATGGGACAAGACAATCCCGTTGCGAATATGGGAAATAGCGGACACCGTAAAGATATGAATCAGCAGGTAAACGGAACCGTTAATGCAACGATCAATATCTTACCTAATCTTTCTGTAAAAGGATTATTCTCAGTTCGAAATGACTACCAAAACAAAGAAGGCTTCAAAAAGAACTTCAAGTATGGTCAAGGTTCGAATATTAAAGACTCCGGATTACGTGAAGGTTATGAAGAGTATTATACTAAAAACTGGTATACGACTCAGGTTCTTGCCAACTACAACGAAAAGTGGGGCAAACATGGTCTTACTGCATTGTTAGGTTTCGAACAAGTAGATTACAACTATAAATATACCAAAGCAACACGCAAAGGTGGTGGTAATAATGAGCTTGGAAACTCATTAAATACACTTGACAAAGCATCTCAAACAAATGAAGATGGTGGTAACGGAACAGCTCGTCGCTCATACTTCGGTAGAGCTCAATACGATTTTGCAGATCGCTACTTATTTGAAGCAAACGTTCGTTTCGATGCATCATCTCGATTCCCTAAAGATAACAGATGGGGTGCTTTCCCTGCATTCTCTGCAGCTTGGAGAATCACTGAAGAAGACTTTATGAAAGACATCGACCAAAACTGGTTGTCGAACTTAAAACTTCGTTTGGGATGGGGACGTACAGGTAATGAGGAGCTGAAGAGCACCGATATTTATCCATCAATTGCAACGTATGCATACGATAAATATATGCTTGGAAATTCCTTGTACTCAACAGCCTATGAAAAACGCTATGTAAATCCTAACCTAAGATGGGCTACTGTTGAGAACTATGAAATCGGACTTGAAGCAGGATTCTTCGAGAACAGATTAAACCTCGAAGTTGCGGCTTATAGAAAAGACACAAAAGACATGCTTTTGTATCTTCCGGTTCAAGGCGTATTAGGTATGGATGCACCTGCTCAAAATGCCGGTAGCGTTAGAAATACAGGTTTCGACCTTCAGATTTCTCACAACAACTCGATTGGTACAGACTTCAGATATGACCTTATCGCTAACGTTGCATATGTTCATAACAAAATTACCAATATGGAAGGAACAGAAGGACCTAACCCTGACAACGATAAATATTGGTACATCGAAGGAGAGTCAATCGGTTCATTCTATGGATGGAAAGCGAATGGATTCTTCAATACTGAGGAGGAGCTTAAGAATTATCCTAAACGTACCGATAAAGAAAAACTTGGTGATATCAAATATGTAGATATTAACGGAGATGGTAAAATCGATGGAAATGACCGCACTGTCATCGGTACTGATTTTCCTAAATGGACTGCCGGACTTGGTGCAAACTTCTACTACAAGAACTTTGATTTATCAATGTTATTCCAAGGAGCTTTTGATGTAAGCGCATATTATACAGGTGAAGCAGCTTATGCATTCTACAATGGTGGAAAAGTTCTGGAAAGACACTTGGATCGTTGGACTCCGGATAATCATGACGCATCTTATCCTCGTTTAACGATCTCTAATCAAGATAATTTCGTGACATCATCATTCTGGCTGCAAAACACGTCATATGTACGCTTGAAGAATCTATCGATCGGCTATACCTTACCAACTGCTCTTACATCAAAAGCAGGAATTGAGCGTGTAAAAGTATTTCTTACAGGAGAGAATCTATTCACAATCTCTGGTCTTGACGGCATTGATCCGGAATCACCTGCAGACACTCGTGGTGGCTACTACTCAAACGTACGTAAATACTCATTAGGTCTTAAAGTTACATTCTAAACAAAATTCAACGAACGAGAATTATGAAATTAAAATATATATCAATTTATTTCTTTGCATCACTTACTCTTTTGGGATTAAGTTCGTGCAACGACTTCTTAGATAAATATCCGGAAGAAGAACTTTCGGATGCAAGCTTCTGGAAAACACCATCTGATGCGGAAATTTTCGTTGCAGACATCTATAAACAAGTACTACCGGGTGCTAACTCTGGAGATATTGATGGCGATATCGAATCAGATAATGCAGTACATGGAATCAAGTGGGCTGCAGGAAATGTATCTAAAGGAGTATATGACCCATCTGACTTTGGTTGGGCTAGTGACTATAAAGCAATCAGAGCTTGTAATAAATTGTTTGAAAACATCGATAATATCCCTAACTACGACGAAACAGAAAAGAAGAAAGTTATAGGAGAAGGTAAATTCTTAAGAGCATTTATTTACTTCGGGCTTATTCAAAGTTATGGCGATGTGCCTTATATTGATAAAACTCTTAATATAGAAGATCTGACAGATATCAAACGAGACGATCATAAGGAGATTTACAACAAAATTATGGACGACTTTGATTATGCGATCGCAAATCTTCCAGACAAATGGCCGGCAGACAAATATGGTCGTATCACAAAAGGAGCCGCGTTGGCCATGAAAGCGCGTATTGCTTTATATTTCAAAGATTACCAAGTAGCAGTGGATGCGTCTAAAGCTGTTATTGACAGCAAACAATATGAATTGTTTGATGCCGAAGGTACCGGAAAATATGCCGAACTATTTTGGGAAAAGCAAGAAGACTGCAGTGAAGCAATTCTTGTAAGACAATTCAAAGCTCCCGAAATGACAAATTATATCATTGGTTGGGGTTGTTTCCCTACTAAAGGCTGGGGTGGTATTAATCCGACTCAAAGCTTAGTTGATGCATTTGAATGTATTGACGGTGCACCGATTGCGTCATCACCTTTATATAAAGAAACTGATCCGTTTAACAATCGTGACCCACGTCTTGAGGTTTGCGTATTACACGACGGAGAAGTGATGTACGGCGAAACAATTAAGGTAGCACCGTTAAAATCGAGCGGATCTACGGGTATTGGTCAACACAATGATGCTACGGCAACAGGATATTACAACCAAAAATACCTAGATCCTAGCATTGATCCTCAAGGAGCCGGCTGGGATATGGGTAAAGACTGGCATGTAATCCGATTTGCCGAAGTATTGTTAACTTATGCTGAAGCTAAAAACGAATTAAGCGGACCGGATGCTTCTGTATACGAAGCTGTAAACAGAGTAAGAACACGTGCAGGAATGCCACCACTTCAAAACACCAACGCAACACTTCCTACATACGCAGCAGATCAAGAATCTCTTCGTCAACGTATTCGTAACGAATGGCGCGTAGAGTTTGCAATGGAAGGTGGTAAACGTAAGTGGGATATCCGTCGTTGGGGTATTGCTAAAGAAGTATTAAATGCTCCTTTCTACGGATTGAAATACAAAGTATCTGACGATGGCACATCTTGTGAACTATATGTTGGCGAGCCTATTAAACTTGCTGGAAGCCGCTATGAAGATCACAATTACTTAATGCCGATCCCGCAAAAAGAGATTGACTTAAATTCTAAGTTAACTCAAAACCCAGGCTATTAATTAATGGTTTCATACCATTATCTTTTATACTAAATAACAAAGAGACCATTTGTCTATTCTGGCGAATGGTCTCTTATTCTCTTTGAGCAGACCCACAATGAAACACAATACTTTAATCACTTCTATTCTTTTGTTTTGCGCATGCTGTTGGTTTTTCACCGGCTACTTCGAATACATACCCTCGTATCACGAACAGCATACGCCTTTATTTCTTTACACATCAACGTTTTTGGAGTCTTATCTATCTGCTCCGGGAGGAATTACCGGCTGGCTCACCTCATTTGTTTCACAGTTTTTTATTCATACCATTTCGGCTGCAATGACATTAGGCCTTTTATTTACAGGAACATTTGCATTGTTAAGTGGTATAAACAAAAAAGTATTTGGAACAAATGATTCTTTCTCACTGGCACTAATTCCAATCATCTATTTGTTGATCCGTTTCTTTAGAATAGACTTTACCCCCTTGATGCTAATTACAGTGTCGCTAAATTGTATTGCGTCATTAATATGGTTGTCTATTTCACAACGAGGAATAAAACACAGCATACTCTGTGGTGTTATTTTACTTCCGGCAATGTACTTTGCAAGTGGAATAGGTTTCACAATTCTTTGCGTTACAATGCTAATTAGTATTGTTTACTCCTTGTTTGCAAAACAAAGCCTGCTTCCTTTTTATAGACAGTATGTATGGAGTAGCGGAACCCTTATACTCCTATCTCTGTGGAGTCTTTTTTCATTCGAAATTATCAATACACTCACACTACATGCAGAATCATTCGTTGCTAAGCAGATTCTAGCCCCCTGCTATGTTGTGGTTGCTATGTTTATCATGGGCAGTATAACACATCAGCTAAAAGCAACTCGATTTACAGCATATTTCCCGTACATTAGTTTACTTATATATGCTGCAATCGGAGTATTCGCTCTTACAAAAACATTTGATATTCGAGAGAAACGAATGATTCAGACTCAATATTATGCCGACCATCAACAATGGGATCAAGTCTTAGCAATCGCTAAAGAATACAGAGGTAAAAATCAGCTCATCAACATATTGGCAAACATAGCTTTATACAAAACTGGACAATTTGAAACCGACTTCTTTTCGTACAAACAAAGCTTCGGTCTCGAATCGTTGTTCATCCCATGGAATGGAGCCAATGCGACACAAAGCCTATATGGAAGTCTCATTTATTCAGAACTAGGACTGCATGGAGAAGTTGTAAGAAGAGCAACCGAAGCAATGAATATCGAAGGACAGACTCCTTCTGTTCTGAATCAACTCATTGTTGCACATGCAGCAAATGGAAATCAATTTGCCGCAGATAAGTTTGGACGAATCTTAAATCAAAGTCTTTTCTACTCGAATAAGACACCGCTTCGCAAAGCAAAAAATGATATTCCAGACACAAATGCACAGCAACATTTTATTAACCATCAAAATATTGTAACAGATTTATTACTGATTCACCAAGCAAATCCCAGCAATGAATTAGTACAGCTATATCTTACTGCGGCATATATCTTAGGTGGATATCATGAGGCAGCTGCGCAATTTGCTCAAACATGCAAAAGTGAGAAGCCGAACATCTTAATTCAAAACTACATTCGTAAAGCCGGAAACTAATGAAACAAAAGATAATAACAATAATGTGTTGCTTATTCATGATGAGTTGCAACACACCACAACCATCTAATCCAATTAAATTAGATATAACACCAACATTATATCCCTCTATATCCAATATAACGATTCCTACAAGTATTGCCCCTGTTCAGTTTCAGGTAAAAGATGCAGCCGAACATATATACATTGAGGCTGGTCATATAAATAGCAAGACTCCTATCGTTTCAAAACATTTAAAAGAAGGGAACTCAAGCTGGACCTCCAAGGAGTGGCAAGCGCTGATGTCTGCTTGCAAAAACGACTCCTTACAGTTGCGATTCTATGTTTCCAATCACGATGGATGGAAACAACTTAACGATATTCAATTGTTTGTTTCAGATGCACCAATAGATCCGGTACTAGTGTATCGTAAAATATATCCCGGTTATGAATTGTGGAGTAAAATGGGTATTTACCAACGCGAACTCAGTAGTTATGATGAGTCTGTGGTTATAGACAACAGTGCATCGAAAGGAAGTTGTGTCAACTGCCATTCATTCTCAAAGAACGATCCACAAACCATGATGCTGCATCTACGCGGCAATATGTCTGGAACATTTATTCGGCACAATGGACAAGAAGCTGTTCGAAAGCTGCAAACGGCACTCTCACCCTACAACGCTACTTATCCCAATTGGCATCCTAACGGACAACACATTGCATTCTCCCACAACGATGTAAATCAATACTTTCATGCACACGGAGACAAACCCGTAGAAGTAGCAGATGCAGCTTCAGATATCTTAATCTACGATGTTACAAACAATCGTTTTCTCAAAAATTCATATCTGATAGGCGAAGATATGATGGAAACGTTTCCCGGATGGAGTGCAGATGGCAAGCAACTTTACTTTTGTGCAACAAAGACTCCCGAAAAAGGAACACTTCTTAGCGACATCAAGTATGACTTATATGCTTGTGACTTCGATACATCTACCGGAGCTCTTAGCAACAAACGATTGATATACGAGGCTTCTGCCGATGATAAAAGTATTGCTTTCCCTCGATGTTCTCCTTGCGGCAATTACCTGTTAGTTACCAGAAGCGATTACGGCACATTCCCTATCTGGCACAAAGAAAGCGACCTGTGCATAATCGACTTGCGCAACAATCACATGCGTGTAATGGATGAAGTGAATAGTGATAACGTAGACAGCTACCATTCGTGGAGCAGCAATGGCAAATGGATTGTATTCAGTAGCAAACGAGAAGACGGCCTTTGGGCAAGACCTTACATTGCTTACTTTGACCAAGCAACAGGATATGCACACAAGCCGTTTGTTTTGCCACAAAGCAATCCCGGTGCATATCTTGATGAACTCAACTCATACAACATTCCGGAGTTTGCCACATCTAAGATTGATCAAGATGCTATCCGCACATTATTTACAGAATAAACCGTACATATAGTTCTTAAAAATCACTAGAAGTAGTGATTGATTCTCAACGAAGATTGTGTGTTCTTTGCAATGTTTTTTACAATAATAACAAACTGGAATCTCACACACGACTCTTCTTGTATGAAAAGAACTGCCATTATGTTTGCTTGCTGCTCACTATACATATATACACAGCAAGCAACTGCCCAAAACTACGCCAAAGAAGCATCGGTACCATCTACAGAAGTTGGCACAACTGGTGACTCAATCGGGATGAATCTTCGTCTTGACGAAGTAACTGTTTTATCCTTTAAACAAGATAAGGATTTTAAAAACACACCTATTGCAGCTAGTAATGTTAGCAATACAACCATCGACAATCTTAATATTACCAATATAAAAGAGATAGCCGGTCTTGTTCCCAACTTGTTTATGCCCGACTATGGCTCAAAATTAACCTCTCCGGTTTATATCCGCGGTATTGGATCTAAGATCAACTCGCCTTCCGTCGGATTGTATGTAGATGGAGTTCCTTACTTCGAAAAGTCAGCCTTCGATTTCGACTTCGACCAAATTGATCGAATCGAAGTATTGCGAGGTCCTCAAGGCACCTTGTATGGTAGAAATACCATGGGTGGTATTATAAATGTATATACCAAATCGCCGTTTCGTTATCAAGGCACCAACATACGATTGGATGCCGGAAGCTATGGAATGGTGAATGCTTCCGCCTCAACATTCGGAACACTTGGTTCGAAGACCGGTTATTCTTTGGCCGGAAGCTACAAGCACCACAACGGATATTTCACCAATACTTATTTAGGAAAGAAAGCTGATAAACTAAACTCTGCTTCTGCCCGAATGCGTATCAGCAATCATCTTACTGATCGATTAGACATGCACCTTACGGCTTCATTCGAGCACATGAAACAAGGCGGATATCCTTATGCTGAATTCGATACCTTAACGATGAAACCCGGAGCCGTAAGCTATGATGAATATAGTTCGTACAAACGAAACATGGTAAACGCCGGATTGACATTTGATTACAAAGGGAATGGTTTTAAGCTAAATGCTCAAACATCATTTCAACACACAAACGATGATCAAAACATCGACCAAGACTTCTCTCCTGCCCACCTCTACTTTGTGAATCAGTCCCAACGCATCAATACCATTGCGGAAGAGATCAATATCAAGTCTGCTACCTCGTCGCACTATCAATGGCTGTTTGGATGGTTTGGCTTTTACCAAAAAAGCGATAACGGTGTAACAATGGATTATCACAAGCAAAATATGCGTACGCATAAAACGTATGACAACCCCACTATCGGAACAGCTTTGTACCACCAATCTTCATTCAATGATTTTCTTATCAAGAATCTATCATTGGTGCTTGGTCTACGATTCGATTACGAACATGCATCGTCAGACTATATTGCGATGAAGTATACACAAGACAAAAACGAACAAACAGATGCTTTTGATGCAAGTCTTAACTTTACCCAATTACTTCCAAAGTTGGCATTGCAGTATGCAATTACCGATCAGCAAAACGTCTACGGATCGATCGCAAAAGGATACAAAACAGGTGGATTCAACACATCATTTGTTACCGACGACGAAAAAACGTTTAAGCCAGAGCATAGCTGGAATTACGAAGTAGGGTATAAATCAGACTTCCTTGACAATAGACTAAGCTTGGACTTTTGTTTGTTCTACATCGACTGGAGAAATCAACAAATCTACCAACCCTTATCGACCGGAAAAGGACAACTTCTCAAAAATGCAGGCAAGTCATCAAGTAAAGGCATTGAGCTAAGCATGCAAGTACGTCCTATACGCTATTGGAACATCAATGCAAACTATGGATATACCCATGCCTCATTCAAAAAGTATCAACGCAACGAAACCACCGATTATGCCGGAAATAAGTTACCATTAGTCCCATCACATACACTATCATTAAGTACAGATTATTCACTAATCATGGACAGCCATTGGTGTGACAAACTTGTTTTTAGTGCTCAATGCAATGGCGTGGGCAAAATATACTGGAACGAAGACAACAAAAACTACCAACCATTTTACGCAACTCTTAATGCGAAAGTCGCCTATGTAAAGTCGTTCGTAACACTTGAGCTCTGGGCTAAAAATATTACAAACACGCATTATACGTCATATTACTTCGAATCACAAAACAAAGCCTTTGCTCAACGAGGCAAACCGTTTACGTGTGGAGTTAATGTCGTATTAAACCTCTAAATACCATACCGATATTATGCTATCAGCAAACACAACTAAAAAACTGGGTATCTTCTTTTGCCTGTACATTGCACAAACAATACCGATGAGCTTTTTCTCAACGGTAATACCTGTATTGATGCGACAGGAAAATTTCTCACTTGCATCCATCGGAATGTTGCAATTGATTAAGCTCCCATGGATCCTAAAGTTCTTCTGGTCTCCGTTTGTAGACCGTAGTTCGACGACTCTAAAACATTATAAGTATTGGATCTTCTCATCGGAGCTCATTTATGCATCTATCATCTTTATGGTTGCTTTTCTTAATTTCACGACAAACTTTTATGTGATACTCGGACTTATTATCACGTCATTTATCGCATCTGCAACACAAGATATCGCAACCGATGCTTTGGCTGTGCTTTCATTTAGCAAGCGAGACAAATCACTGGCAAACAGCATGCAATCGATGGGAAGCTTTGCCGGGACAATGATTGGTAGCGGACTATTACTTCTATTGTTTAAGCAATTCGGATGGGAACGCATTTTGCCCTTTTTGGCAGTGTTTGTATTGGTAGCACTTATACCCCTTTATTTCTATCGAGGAAAAGGAATTGATACCGGAGCGATGAAGCAAAAAGCAAAGAAAGCAGACGTACTGTTATTCTTCACACAAAAAGGAATCGGCAAGCAGATTCTCTTTTTATTCTTCTTCTACTCCGGCCTTATAGGTATCCTCGCTATGTTGAAACCATTTATGGTCGATCTTGGCTATGACATGAAAAAGATTGGTGTTATGTCGGGGATTGCAGGAACTTCTATCGGATTTATTTGTTCGTTTGCAGGAGGTTTTATCCTTCGCAAACTTGGATTATATAAAACTCGTATCACTTTTGCCGGGCTCATTCTAATGACTTGTGCCTACTTCTATACAATTAGCTTGTACACTCCATCCACAATACAACTTTATATAGGAATCTTCCTTTTATGGGGAAGTTACGGAATGGCAACAATCGTAGTGTATACTTCCGCTATGCTGAAAGTAAGACCCGGCCGTGAAGGCACCGACTTCACCATTCAAACCGTTATTACCCATCTCAGTGGCATGTTTATGGCAATCATCGGTGGGCGCATCGCCGATCATTTCGGATACAACGGATTGTTTCTTATCGAAACTTTCATCGCAATGATATCTTTAGTCTACGTTACTGTTGTAATGAAAGAATCCAAACAAGAAGAAACATCAGACATAGAGTCTACTAATTGTACATCAATCGAAGCTATTCAAGAATAATTATGAAGAACGAACTTATCGAAAAATACAACATACCGGTACCTCGCTATACAAGCTATCCTCCGGCCAATTACTTCCACTCCGATTTTGCGGCAACAGACTATTTGCAAGCAATCGAAGAGTCGAACCATCAACAGCCTGCAACACTCTCTTTTTATATACATATACCATACTGCAAGCACCTTTGCTTTTATTGCGGATGCAACTCATTCGCTATGGCTTGTAACGAAGAAATAGAACGTTACATTGCTGCTGTAAAAAAAGAAATAACGCTCGTTTGCCAACGAATCGATAAAGCCAGAAAGATCTCTCAAATTCATTACGGCGGTGGTAGCCCCACAGCCATACCTGTGCATTATCTAAAAGAGATCAACGACTTATTACTTTCGAAGTTCGACTGCGTAGACAATCCCGAAATTGCCATCGAATGTCACCCGGGATATCTAGACAAAGCTGCTTGGGTAGCCCTCACTCAAGCAGGATTTAATCGCTTCAGTATCGGAATACAAGACCTGAACGAGCAAGTACTTAAAACCGCCAATCGCAGAAAATCGTTCCTTCCACCAGCAGAGATCTTTGAAATCCTTCGTGCGGCAAACGCAGGAGTCAACATGGACTTTATTTATGGATTGCCTCATCAAACCGTAGAGTCGTTTGCAAATACCATACAACAAGCCATCGCTTTGAAGCCCGACCGCATCGTCACCTTTTCGTATGCTCACGTCCCTTGGGTAAACAAATTACAATTGCAGCTCGAAAAAGCAGGACTTCCTTCTGCGCAAGAAAAAAGTGCGATCTTCGATACAGCCAAGCAACTACTCGAAAAAGCCGGATACAAGAGCATCGGACTCGATCACTTTGTGCTACCAAATGATGCATTACATAGAGCAGCAGAAAACCACGAACTTCATCGCAACTTTCAAGGCTACTGCACTCGCGAAACTACTGGTCAGGTATATGCTTTTGGCGTAACAGGCATCAGCCAGCTCGCCGGTGCCTATGCGCAAAACACGAAGAATATTGCCGAATACATAACCACTGTAGAAAACGGAAAGCTTCCTATCTGCAAAGGGTATCGCCTCACTACAGACGAGCAACTTACACGCGAGGTGATCACATCTCTTATGTGTAACAACCGCCTCAACTGGGAAAAACTGGCACAACAACTTCACGTTACTGCCCAACAATTAAAGGCTGCGACGGCCTATTCCGAAACAGCATTAGCCGAACTTGAATCAGACGGAATTATTACATTCAACGACGAAGAGATCACTATGCACCCTGAGCAATTGGTCTTTTTGCGCAATGTAGCCGCAAGCCTCGATAAATTGATGATCAACAACAGCAAATCTTTTTCGAAACCCGTATAAACAAGAAAGATGGAAACTACAAATCAAACTACCGATGTGGTTGTGATCGGAGCCGGACTTACCGGACTTACCACTGCTTATATGCTTGCTCAACAAGGAAAACAAGTTGTTGTAATCGAAAAGGAAGAACGCATTGGCGGACAAATCAAAACCTTACACGACAATGGATATACCTTCGAGGCCGGACCAAATACAGGAGTTTTGTCTAATATAGAAGCAATCAATCTATTCGAGACATTAGCAAATGACTGTGAAATCGAAATAGCCAATCAACAGGCAAAGAAACGATTGATCTGGAAAGCCGGTCAGTTTCACGCACTGCCTCATAATCTTTCTTCAGCCATCGCAACACCACTTTTTTCATGGTACGATAAGTTTCGTATACTTGGCGAGCCATTCCGATCAAAAGGAACTGATAAGAACGAGTCGGTAGGCGCTTTGGCTCGTCGTCGATTGGGTAAAAGTTTTCTCAACTATGCTGTAGACCCTTTTCTATCCGGCATCTATGCCGGAGATGCTCATCAGCTTGTCACCCGATTTGCGTTGCCCAAACTCTACAACCTTGAGCAAAACCATGGCAGTTTTATTCGTGGAGCAATCGCCAAAAAGAAAACACAAACCGAAGCTGATAAAAAGGTAACCAAAGATGTTTTTTCAGCAAAAGGCGGACTCGAAGCCATTGTAAAAGCACTCGCATCTCAGCTTCCTTCGGATGCGATACAGCTGGGATGTAGCAGTGTTACCATTATGCCCGATGGTGAAGCATGGAAGGTTTCCTTTATGCACAAAGACAAACCGCAACACATCTACGCGCAAAAAGTAATAACTACCGTGCCTGGTTTCGAACTCGAATCCTTGCTTCCCTTTATAGACAAAACGATGCTAGAGCCGATCTCTAGTCTGGTTTATGCACCCGTAATACAAGCATCGGTCGGTGTAAAAGCAACAAACCAATCACAGTTCAATGCCTTTGGCGGACTCGTTCCCTCGATCGAGAACCGAAACGTACTCGGAATCTTATACCCTTCTGCATGCTTTAGAGAAAGAAGTCCCGAAGGCTCTGTACTCTTTTCCTTCTTCATGGGCGGCATAAAGCATCCCGAAATACTAAACAAATCGACCGGAGAGATTCGCCAACTGATCTACGACGAATTGGAGCAAATGCTTCATCTACGTACTGAAGACATTGAAATGCTACATGTTTTTAAGTACGAGAAAGCAATTCCTCAATACCGAGCAGACTCAGAACTTCGCTATAAAATGATACACCAAATCCAACAACAATACAAAGGGCTGATTCTAGCGGGAAACATTCGAGACGGAATCGGAATGGCCGATCGTATCAAACAAGGCTACATTATAGCCTCATTATAGTTCTGTACACTTTCTTAATACTTGGTAACTCAAACCAAGCCCATGCTCTTTTTGTTAGATGTGAAAGAAACATCCTATGGAATTACATAAAGACAAACTCGGGCTGGTAGGCCTTACCGCTATTGTTTTCGGCTCCATCATTGGCGGAGCCGTATACAATCTTCCTCAAAACCTAGCATCCGTATCTGCGATAGGCCCCTCCATCCTTTCGTGGTGTATCACTGGTGCAGGTATTCTTTTTCTAGCATTAACGTTCAAGATACTTGCCGACAAAAGACCCGATCTGAACTCCGGTATTTATCAATATGCCGAAGAGGGCTTCGGAAATTACATCGGATTCAATATGGCTTGGGGCTATTGGATGGCTGCGGCAATGGGTAATGTGGCCTTGGCCGTGCTACTCAATGATGCTTTTGGCTACTTCTTTCCGGTACTACTCAATCATGGAATCGAAACCATTCTTTTCGGTTCGTGCTTTATCTGGATTATGTTCTTTATCGTTTCGGCCGGTATCAGAGGTGCTTCTATTATCAATACCGTCATCTCAATCTTGAAGTTCCTTTCCATTACTCTCATCATCGGCATACTGCTTACACACGATAAAACCCATTTGTTTGAAGGAGACTTTTGGGGCGAAACGCAAAACATTGGTACCATTGCCGATCAAATTCGCAATTCGATGTTTATCACCCTTTGGGCCTTTATCGGTATCGAAGGTGCCGTAATTGTTGCAAACCGAGCACGCAAAAAGAGCGACGTTGGTAAAGCTAGCGTCATTGGATTTCTTTGTTCACTTGTCATTTATTTGCTCATCAGCACACTCTCTTATGGTGCACTTCCTCGGGCAGAAATGGCAACATTATCCGATCCATCGATCGGTTATGTACTCAAAGCCTTGGTAGGACAATGGGGAATCGTCTACATTGCTTGTGCCGTTATTGTTTCATTATTGGGCGGATGGATTTCGTGGACCATTATTGTGAGTGAGGTACCTTCTACCGCAGCACGATTGAAGATCATGCCGCGTTTTCTTGCTCATGAAAATAAAAACGAGTCACCTACCTACGCACTCTTTTGCTCAAGCATATTAATGGAACTGTTTATGATCATGGTGGTAACCGCATCAAATGTATACATCGCTGCCATTACATTAACCGGCGTAATGATTTTACCCACTTATTTATTTAGCGGACTGTTCCTTCTCAAAAGCATACAAAACAAAAGCATTACTTTCGAAAGTCGCAAATCAGCAATCGGAAATAGTGTGATCGCCATCATGGCAATCGTTTTCTGTATCTGGCTGCTTTATGCCGCAGGCTGGCAACTTATCATGATGTCGTCTATTGTATATACGATCGGACTTATAGTGTATCTAATCGCACGCAAAGAAAATACATCACGCATCAAAGACCAGCAACTCGAGAAAGCACGCGTATTTACGATAACCGAGTTTGGCCTAGCGCTGGTATTGGTTATATTGGCGATAGCCTCTGCAGTACTTCTTTCAACAGGAGTATTCACGATATAACAAGAGATTCTTTTTCTTAGAAAAACTTATTAAACTTATCATCGAATTTCACTGTTTTTATACAAAGTACATTCTATCTAAAAGAATAAAATTTACTTACTTTGACAAATTATTGAATATAGCGGAATATTGAAAACAAATATGTGATTATGGAAAACAAAAGACAGATTATCGTACAAAGTTCTCTGGGGTCTATGTTTACTTACCAAGGAGAAGAAGAACTAAGAGAACTATTGGCCGAGGATGATCATCTGGTAGCATTATCAGGTCGTATTAATAAACCCGGAATATACCGTGTTTCTGCCGGAACCACATACAAAGATTTATTAAACTTTGCGGGAGGAATAAAAAACAATAGACAGCTAAAAGCAATGCAATTAGGGATTCCTTTTTGCGGATTCATCACTCCCGACATGCTTGATAAGCATGTAGACTTGAAGCGATTCAAGGACAATCAAATAAGAAGTATCATTGTATTATCAGATGAAGACTGTATTGTACAGTTCTCAAAGTTCTACATTGAGTTTATATCCGGTAAACTTCTCAACGGCGACTACTTCGGATTTAAAGCCGTAGAGTACGAACTTGCCCGCACATGGCGCATCCTTGACCGCATCAGTAAAGGCAAATCAAACAACCGCGATATTTACTTGCTTCGTTACCTCAACGAAAACATCAAAACAAAGCTCAACCAAGAATACAACCTTGCGCTTGCTGTAATCGACAACTTCTATGAAGAACTCGAGGAGCATATCGAAGAACACCGCTGTTACATGGGCGAATGTCCGCAGTTGGTGAAGCTTCGCATCACAGACAAATGTATTGGTTGTGGCGCATGCAAACGTGTATGTCCGGTATCTTGCATCAGCGGCGAGAAGAAAGAACGCCACTTTATCCATACCGACAAATGTACCTATTGCGGACAGTGTATACAGGCTTGTCCGGTCAATGCTATTCATGCGGGAGACAATACCGTACAGTTTCTTCGTGATATTGCAACGCCAAACAAAATCGTTATCGTGCAAGTAGCCCCTGCTATTCGTGTAACCATTGGTGAGGCCTTTGGATTCGAACCGGGCACCAATCTAGAAAAGAAACTGGCCGCGGCACTTCGTATGATTGGAGTTGACTACGTATTTGACACATCGTGGGCAGCAGACCTTACCATTATGGAGGAAGCAACGGAATTCAAAGATCGTCTCACCCGTTACATGGAAGGCGACGATACCGTAAGTCTGCCTATTCTTACGTCGTGCTGTCCGGCTTGGGTGAAGTTTATCGAACAAAACTATCCGGAGATGCTAAACGCACCATCGTCGGTGAAGTCTCCAATGCAAATCTTCTCAACGATTGCCAAAGACATTTGGGCAAAAGAAAATGGCTACGTACGTAATCAAGTTACCAGTGTTGCCATTATGCCTTGTATTGCCAAGAAGTACGAAGCATCGCGCGTAGAGTTTTCTCGTGGCGACAACTTCGATACCGACTATGTACTTACAACCCGCGAGCTGATCAAGATCTTCAAAGAATCGGGAATTGACCTCAACGACATCAAAGACGAAGACTTTGACAATCCGTTTGGACAATACTCGGGTGCCGGTGTTATCTTTGGTAGAACCGGTGGCGTGATTGAAGCAGCCGTGCGTACAACCGTAGAGTTGCTTACCGGAAACCGTATCGGACAAATCGAATTTGAACAACTTCGCGGTTGGGACGGATTCAGATCGTGCGAAGTTCCTGTTGGCGACAAAACGTTACGCATTGGTATTGCACACGGACTCGACGAAGCAAGCAAGATGCTTGATAAGATTCGTTCGGGTGAAGAATTCTTCCATGCGATCGAAATCATGGCTTGCAAAGGTGGTTGTGTAGGTGGTGGCGGACAGCCAAAACCTCAAAAGCGTCAAGAGACATTGGAAAAACGTGCAGCCGGACTTAATGGTATCGATAGCGGATTAGAAATACGCCGTTCGAACGAAAACCCATTTGTTCAAGCCATCTACGAAAAGTATCTCGACTATCCGATGAGCCGCAAAGCGCACGAGCTTATACATACGAAATACTATCCTAAAATAAAGTTTGCGAAGAACCGCTAATATAAAAACCTCTTGCCTGCATGTAAATTACATGGGCAAGAGGTTTTCTTCTTTATGGAGCCAAGCGTTCAATTTTCCAATGACTATCTTTGATTAAAGTATAGCGAAGGCGATCGTGTAGCCTACTTGGGCGCCCTTGCCAAAATTCAAACTCTATCGGCTTCACTACGTACCCTCCCCAATAGGCCGGACGCAGGTTTTGATATTCATTGGGAGTCAACTTGAGTCGTTCGAGTTCTTTATCTATCCACCCTGGATCAATCACCCTACTTTGCGGCGAAGCCCATGCTCCTATTCTACTTTCGGGCGGACGCGACAAGAAGTATTTATCACTCAACAAAGGCGATACCTTACTCGCCTCCCCTACTATTCGAATCTGACGTTCTACCTCGGGCCAAAAAAACAGCAACGCAACCATCGGATTCTGCGCTATCTGCTGTCCTTTATTACTTTCATAGTTGGTAAAAAAACAGAATCCTCCATCGTGAATCTCTTTGAGTAATACCATTCGTGAGTGCGGAATACCTTTGCTATCTACCGTAGACAAAGCCATCGCTGTAGGTTCATGTGCTCCGGCGCTCATCGCCTCCTCGAGCCACAACTCAAACTGCTCAAAAGGAGATGCTTTTAAGTCGGCCTCGGTAAGATGGGCAAACATATAGTCTTTGCGGATATCGTGTAGATCTTTCATAATTTATACGTTTGAAATATGTCTCTATTATGCAAACTAAAAATCTCCTGTTTTGTTCTTCAGCGCAACTTGTAGAACAGAAACAGGAGATCTTGTTATGAAACGTTAGTATCAAAATGCTATTCACATAGCGTCAAAACAAAAAACCAATACACGTTATTAAATCAGTAACAATATATATACGTGCTTACAGTAAAATGAATGTGTGAAGTACTTGACTTCAAAAAATAAACAATATAAACCCAATACTTGTTCGAAAACTCCAATCCATATCAACATCATTTAATATTATAGCAATAATACCCTAACAGAAACCCTTTAAACCTTACTCTTTTCAAAAAAAACTAGAATGAAACAACCGGATCAATCAGAAATGATATAACTTTGTATATCTATCATTCAAACGAAGAAAAAAATAATACGATGTACAAAGCAGAAATACACACCGAGAAAGGTGTAATGAAAGTAAACTTCTACGAAGAAGACGCACCGGCAACAGTAGCAAACTTCGTAAAATTGTCGAAAGAAGGTTTTTACGATGGTTTGACATTCCACCGCGTAATCCCTAACTTCGTAATTCAAGGTGGTTGTCCGCAAGGTACAGGTATCGGCGGTCCTGGTTACACTATCAAATGTGAACTAGACGGCAACAACCAATACCACGATCGCGGTGTATTGTCAATGGCACACGCAGGTCGCAACACAGGCGGTTCGCAGTTCTTTGTATGTCACAACCGTGACAATACAGCTCACCTAGACCGTCACCACACTTGTTTTGGTAAGGTTTATGAAGGTCTTGACGTACTAGACTCAATCAGACAAGGCGACAAAATCGAGAAAATCGTTATCATCGAAGAATAATCGATCGCAGTCTTAAGAAATACCCAACGCGGATACGAATCGCAAGATTTGTATCCGCGTTTTCTTTTGTCCGTTACCTTTGAAAAGCTTCCGCACATACTTTGCAAATAAAGTAAACGAAGAACGAATCGTTTGATGCCGATCGAACGATTCCTTTATAGTGAAGAGTAAATCGTTTGATGGGCATCGAACGATTTAAACATAGTGAAGATCAAATCGTCAGATGGCGACCTGACGATTCTGTTATAGTGAAGAATGAATTGTCAGATGGCGACGAGGGCACTGAAAAAATCAATAAGTATACTTGCTCATAAAGCTAAATTATAAATAGGTTCTATAATGAAGTTGTTTATATTTCGTATCTTTAAGTTATTATAGTTTTGAGTATGCTAGCACAACAACAAAGG
>JBOGCF010000024.1:0-5867 GCA_051656605.1 Tannerellaceae bacterium
TATTAACGACAATATGTTGTCACTTATTGGATTATTCATATGCTTATCGCTAAAATATTGTTACTACAAATGTATAAAATATATTCGGCTTGTTACGATGCTTATTCTTTTTTTATCAATAGATTATCCAACTCCCACGCTGAGATATGCTCAATACCTTCGTTTGTTGGAATTTTAGGATGCGTTTGCATCATATGATCAGCTATTGAATCAATTCATTCCTTGTCATCCACTGAAGAACTTCTCCTTGTGAAGTCTTCATATTTTTATCTCCATTATAAATAGCAAAACAGTGATTAGGCGTTGCTCCTGATAGTTTAGCCCACTTGGAGATGCCTTTGAAAAAATTAGATGAATAAGTCGCTCCGGATTTGATTTCATAGGCATATTGCTGACTTTCAATAGTATGCAGTAAATCAACTTCATTTCCCGTACTATCTCGCCAAAACGTTAGATTAGACTCTGCTCCTTTGTTATATGCCTCCTTGATAAATTCATTAATTACAAGATTCTCAAATAAGCCACCTCGCAAAAAGTGGGTAGAAACTTGCTCCGGACTCCGAATATCTAAAAGCGAACAAGCTAATCCTGTATCGTAAAAATATAGCTTGGGCGTTTTTACCAACCGTTTTGCATAGTTGTTATGGTCTGGCTTGAGCAGATAACAAATATAGCTTGCCTCCAAAATGGAAATCCACGTAGAAATTGTTGAAACGGCAATACCGCACTCGTTGGCCAACGACGAGAGGTTGAGCAGTTGTCCGATACGTCCGGCGCAGAGTTTTATAAACCTGATAAATTTGCTTAAATCGCCAATGTTTTTCATTAATCGAACGTCTCGTTCAACATAGGTCTGAATATAATATGGATAGTAATCTGTTGGGGCAATGTCTTTGTCATAAATACGTGGATATGCTCCTTTGAATATCTCTTCATCAACTGTGACTCGTTGTGCTTCATCTATGATAGATACTTTGCTGCCATATCTAACAGCTTAGTTTTTAGTGTTCTTTCTATCATATATAGATCTTTCTTGCAAATTTACGATTGAAAACTAAATTTGCAAAATTAGAGGGCGGCTATTTTGTTAATTAGAGATATAACTCTTTGCTGTATTCTGAAAGCTGAAAGAAGCAGCATCGTGCTTAATTATGTGTTAATAGGATTTAAAATTAAAGATTGACATGGAGCGCTGGTGTTATTATTCGTATATTTATATAAAATTTATTTGTATAAAATTGTTAGTTATTTAATCCATGAAAACAAAGGAAATTGAAAGTGATGAAGCATATATTAGTTTTGACGTTGTTGGCGAAGAGAGCGAGGTGTGCGAGAAGGATGGCATATTTAGTTATTTTATCGTAACAAATGGGGAACTTACGCATCGTGTAAAGAAGTTTTTTTTTCAAAATAATCGGGAGTTACCGCAGCGTGTGCATTGCCGTGTGACGATGGAGGATGGTGTGCCGGTGCGCTTGCAGCAGGATTTTGGTACGTTGTTTTGTGAGGTGTATGAGGAGAATAAGGCATACGACTTTCAGGTGGAGGCGGTGGTGGAAACCGAAAAGGGGTATTACTACAGATTGAGAGACGGGTATGGTTTTTGGCATAAGTTGTACTCGCGCAGGGCTCTCAAGTGGTATAGCAAGGATGACCGGATACGATGTGTGGTGTGTGAGATGGAGCCCGAAAAGGCATATATGCAGCTGTATGAGGAAACTTACTTCGAGATTTATGGAGCCATTGATACCGAGGAGGAGCTGCTGCGGGTAGTGGATGTACATATTGAAAATGAGGATGAGCGCTATTATGTGGCACAACGTTCCGAGTCGGGTGAAGTGGTGCGGGTGAGGATGTTTCCGTTTCAGTATGATATGCCGCATCCTGAGGATCTGCTGTGTAGTGTGGTGCAGGATGAGGATGCGCCACTATTGTTTGTCCAAGCACGCAGGCATGTGGTGCGCGAGTATTACGAGGTGGAGAAGCAGTATCCGTTTTCGGTGCACAAGATTGTAGACCGAGAGTGTAGGTTTTATGTGCTTTACGATGAGTTTGGTTTTTCACATCACCTTTATGATGTGGGCAATCGTTTTGACCTGACGGTGGGAGACGAGGTGCAGTGTACGGTGAAGTTTTTTAAGGACGACTGCAATAGTGTGCATTTGATGTATTACGAAGAGGATTCGATTGTGGGGGTTTTTATATCGGCCTCTCAACTGTTTGACGAGATTGGGTTACCTCATTTTTACGAACCGTATTTTGAGATGCTGCGCTTGGAGGCGAAGACGAGTAAGAGTGCGTTTTTGCGTAAGGTGTTTCACGATCACGACCTTCACCACAATTTGTGGATATTTTCGTATCTGAATTTCTACAAGTTTGCGAAAATGGACAAGGAGGAGGAGCTTCGCAATGTGATCGAAATTTGTATGAAGATCGATGAGTGGATTCTCGAGTCGGGTTTCTTGAAGTCGTTTAGCAGTGCCAAGCGGGTAGAGGTGATTAAGAAGGCAGAGGCGGAGTTGCGCAAGTGTAAGGCGCAACGCAAGGCACTGGATCTGATAAAGGCTAACGAGCATATTGCTTTTGCCGAGCGTATGGCGAAGATGCTTGACAAGGGCGGCCATGTAATGGATGGTGCGGAGAAGATTGAGACGCTCCGATTTGTCATCACGTTTTCGCCGGCGGTGTTGCACAAGCACCTGCAGCTCTTTTTGCGTTTGTTTTCGCTTTTGATCAATTATGAGCTTGTGCAGGAAAATCAACTGAGCTCGTTCGCCGGCTTGCTATACAATTACGTAAACGATATAGAGGTGCGCTGTACACGTGTGCATGGGGTGACGCCGGTGCATACGATGCCCAAAGAGGTGTTGCTGAATTCGATTTTGATACTCTGTGCCCGGATTTTGTTGCTCAATAGCATTGGTAAAACGCGCTCGTTGACTTTTTCTTTTTCGATCTTGTCTCGCTATTTGTATGCTTACACGGGCCACAGGTTGTTGCTTGATGTGGGACTGCGTATCTTGACCAAAGGGGCAATGCCCGATCTGGTGGAGCTTTTTTCGTGGAGTGATGTGTGTGACGCAAAGATAGATCGCATCGAGGAGGTGGTGTGCCGAGCAGGAGAGCTGGAGCCGGTAAGGCATGCCGTGCTGTATAATCAGAGCAGTGTGGAGGCTTCGGTGGAACTGATCAATGGTAGTGTGGTGTGTTTTTCGAAATACATGAATTGCAACCGCTCGTATGCGATGGAGCAGAGCAGGTCGGCTTCTTTTTTGTCGGATTTGCTGCATGTGGCCGGTGGCGACGGGTTGATTCCTGATTTGTGTCTGCAAGGGAGTTTGGAGGATGTACGCACCTATTGGTCGGAGTTTTCGAAAGTGATCTATGGCGGCAAGAGGACGGATACCGACAGTAAAGTGGTGTGTTTGCGTTTCAATAATGTGTATAACATGCAGAGGAGTTTTGGATCCTTTACGATCATGGAGGGGGTGCACAAGGGGCAGGAAGGGGTTCTGAGTGCGACCGAAGTGTTGTATGCCGATTCACTGGATGAAATCTTTAGTCCGGGCGACGAGGTGTATTGTACGCTGAATGAGTATGATGAGAAGAAACGCTCGTTTGTGCTATCGCTTGATAATTGCCAGCGCAAAATTCGCGACCGATTGGAGCATCGCTACAAGACGAGGGCGCTGTTGCTGAGAAACAAGGGCTTGAAGCTTGTATGGCTTACCGAGGAGGGGCTGATTTGTAAATCGAAGGCGCGTGGCAACGTGTATATGCAAGACGAAACCTATGTGGTGGTTGTGGATAAATTGATCGCCGATAATTTGTATCCCATTGTGGAGGTGGTGGAAGTGGCCCGCGAGAAGTTGTGTGATCGTGAGGTGCGCAACAGGTTTATCAAGAACGAACTTTGCATTTCTTCCTCTTCGCCCCAACTGGCGGCTAGAGCTGAGGAGGTTCCTGATAAGTTTTTTGTGAAAGAGGTGGTCATATATCTTTATTACGCATTGGAGCATAGCACAGACTTGAGGGAGAAATATAGTTTTGCGCAGTTGGCTTTTTTCTTGTCTAAATTGATCTCGGATCGTACGCAGAATTATTTTGTGTCGCTGGTTAATTTTATAGATGAGCTGGAGATGATGCGTAAGGGTAAAGAGTCGGAGTTTTTTCTGGTAAAGGGGTATGTATTATATGATTTTCCGATGCTCGAGGAGCTAAGCGAAGCGCTGATTTTGATGACCAAAGTAGGCCGAAATGGTTGCAATGAACTGCTGCAGAGAGAGGCTCGCGTGAATGAGGCTTGTTGTGATGCCGCGGGTACGCAGGGCTTGGTGCTGGCGTATAACATGATAAAGGATACTGCCGTGGCTGAGCATGTGAAGCAGGAGCTGTTGCTCTCGATCTACCGTGACCTGGCAATGCGGGTGCTGGGGGTAGATGCAGATTCGCTGCACGATGTGGATGGTGTGGAAGAGGTTGCTGAGCAGATAGTGCCTGAGAAGCTGGCATGGGCTCACTTGATTCCGTCGCAGAGCGGTGATAGTGTGGAGCTGAAAAAATCGGCCGTACTCCTAGATGATGGGAGCAGGGTGGCAAAGGTGTTGCAGATGTCTATGCTGATGCGTACGGTTTGTAGTTTTCTCAACGGGCAGGGCGGACGTATTTTTATCGGTGTAGATGTGGATGGCAGGCCTATAGGACTCGAAGATGATTTAAGGATCTTGAAGGTTTCACTGATAGATTACCGACGCTTGTTGCATCAGTCGATTGTAGATTTTTTTGGTTGTGACGTAAATGGAGAGGTCCGGATTTCGACACCTGAGTTTGAAGGTTTGACCTACTGTGTGATTGAGGTACCCGAGTATCCTGAGCCGGTGACGTACAAAAAAGAGTATTGGGTGCGTCAGGGCGACGAAAACCGAATGCTTACTGGGGAGGATTTGGTGTTGTTTGTGAAACGCAAATTGAAACTAAAACAGGAGCTAAACACTCCCGCTATAACGGAAGTTGCAGAGGTAGTAGAGACTTCCGGATCGGTTGAGTTGGCTTTGTATCACTTGTGTTTCTTTACCAATGGGAAGTATGGCATGTTTTCGGAGCCATTGACTTCGATGGCTGTGCGGTATCAGTTTCCGATTGAAACTCCGTTTTCGGAACAGGAGTTTGTTGTACTGTGCTACAACAACGGGTATGTGAATCGGGTTTGTGTAGCTGATTTGAATAAATTGGTGAAGGATAGGCCGCTAATGAACGGATGGAACAAGGAAGCCAAACTGGTGGATGTTTGTTTTGCCGAAAGCGGAGATGAATTGATTGTGGAGGGCATCAGGGCAGGCAAAGCGATGCGTGAGTTTATACCTATCGAGCAGCTCAAACGAAACTCGACTTGCAGTGCCAAGGGGCGCCGCTTGTTTCCCAAGGGTGAAAAGATTAAGATCCGCTCCTGCAGAATCAGATAGTTTGACGTGTGCAGATTGGTCAAAGGTTAAATACATAAAACCGCCCCATTTCTCTAGAAAGGATACCTAAAATCCGCAAGGAAAAAGCTTGCGGATTTGTATTTGCAAAGGTAACTCTGATGATCATTTTCGAAATCATGGATTCTTGCTTACACCTAAAGGTTGGACTCTTTCTCCTGCTTATGATATGAATCCTACATTGAATGAATATCAAAGTCTTCTGATTGACAACTCGACAAACCAAGCTGATTTATCAATTTTATTAAAGGCCTGTGAGAACTATATGATAAATAAGGATACGGCCAATAAGATTATAGCAGAGGTTATAACAGCCACAAAAGAATGGAAAATATTGGCAACCAAATTGGGTATAGCAAACAGGGAAATGGATATGTTTGGTGCTAT
>JBOGCF010000025.1:0-1163 GCA_051656605.1 Tannerellaceae bacterium
AAACCTGTTTTTCAACATGATTTTTATTGTTGTACATTTGTCGTGTAATTAATAACAACCAGAAGAAAAGAATATATGATTACACCAGATTTCAAAAAAGGTAATTGGAACGACGCTATTGACGTTCGCGATTTTGTTGAAAAAAATATCACTCCATACGAAGGTGACGCTTCATTTCTTGTAGGCCCTACAGAGCGTACAAAAAAAGTTTGGGAGATCTGTAAAGAAGCTCTTAAATTTGAAATCAGCAACAACGGCGTTCACTCAATCGACAACCATGTTGTTTCTACAATCACATCTCACAAAGCTGGATACATCGATCAGGAAAACGAATCAATCGTTGGTCTTCAGACAGACGCTCTTCTTAAGCGTGCTATGAAACCACTTGGTGGTATCAAAGTTGTTGAGAAAGCATGTGCAGAACACGGATTAGAGGTTGATGAAAAAGTAAAAGATATTTTCTACAACTACCGCAAAACGCACAATGACGGTGTTTTCGATGCATATACTGACGAAATCCGCCTTTACCGTTCACTAGGATTCCTTACAGGTCTTCCTGACAACTACGCACGTGGTCGTGTGATCGGTGACTACCGTCGTATGGCTCTATACGGTGTTGACCGCTTGATCGAAGCTAAAAAAGCAGATCTTAAAGCACTTGTAGGTCCAATGACAGAAGATCGTATCCGTCTTCGCGAAGAAGTAGCAGAGCAAATCCGAGCTTTACACGCTATGAAGACATTAGGAGAGTACTATGGTCTTGACTTGTCTCGCCCTGCTACAACTGCACAAGAAGCCGTACAATGGGTTTATATGGCATACCTTGCAGCTGTTAAAGAACAAGATGGTGCAGCCATGTCACTTGGTAACGTATCTTCTTTCCTTGACAT
Source organism: Tannerellaceae bacterium (assembly GCA_051656605.1). GTDB lineage: Bacteria > Bacteroidota > Bacteroidia > Bacteroidales > CAMTPD01 > UBA12018. The sequence goes on from JBOGCF010000025.1 coordinate 891, forward strand.
CTATATCGAATACGATTTACAAAAAGGTAATATCGACGAATCATTCGCACAGGAACTTATCGACCAGTTCGTTATCAAATTACGTATGGTACGCCACTTACGTATGGATAGCTACAACGAAATCTTCGCAGGTGACCCGACATGGGTAACAGAAGCAATCGGTGGTAACCTGAATGATGGTCGTACTAAAGTTACAAAAACATCATTCCGTTTCCTACAAACATTGTACAACTTAGGTCCATCTCCGGAACCAAACATGACAGTACTTTGGTC
>JBOGCF010000026.1:0-90533 GCA_051656605.1 Tannerellaceae bacterium
GTCAGGTCCGGACCTGACGATTCGCTCTTCACTTAGTTTATAAATGATCCTTATGAGGATTATTTATATACTTTATGTTGTTTGTCTCACTAGTCTACCATGTTTAAAAGCGCCATCCAGTTAGAAGCAAATAGCTTCACCGCAATGGCCAGCAGGATAATACCGAAGAACTTCTTCAGAATGTAAGCACCGCCTTTTCCGATCAGTCTTGAGATAAAATCGAGATACTTCAATACCAGGTACACAACCAATATATTCAATACGATAGCAATAAGGATGTTTAGTATATTATACTCGGCGCGTAGCGATAAGAGGGTGGTAAACGAACCTGCGCCGGCAATAAGAGGAAATACCAACGGCACAATGGTTGTTGCTCCCGAAGGCCCGTCGATCTTGAAGATTTCTACACCGAATATCATTTCTACTGCCATTACAAACAAAACCAAAGCACCCGCTACGGCAAATGATTGGATGTCGACGCTAAACAAGCGGAGTAGCGCTTCACCTCCAAAAAGGAAACCGATAAAAAGAGCAAGCGAAAGGATGGCTGCTTTTTCGGCATGCACTACTTGGTTCTTTGCCTTTAGGTCGAGAAGGATGGGGATAAGCCCCGTAATATCGATTACTGCAAACAAAACGACAAATGCACTAATCATTTGTTGCCAATTGAATATTAACTCCATATAGATAACGTTTAGATGTTTGTTTTGTGCAAAATTAGTAAAACTATATTTTATTCTAATGAATAATCCTTCCGTTTCCTTGCCGAAGGGAAGATCTTTCTTTCGTTAAACAAAGAAATAGAGGTGATGTTGACGTGGGGATAAAAAGAAGCCGGCGTTGCGCAAACAGGTTGCGCAACGCCGGCTGGTTACTATCGTAAGCAGTTGTGCTATTATCCGATGTAAGTTTCCATCAACTTAGTAGATGGAGTTGGTTGGATACAAACAGAGGTTGTATTTGCCGGAAGAAGGATTGTTTCGCCTTGTTTTACTTCTAGCTTGTTGCCGCTGTTGTCTTCCATTGTGAAGCTACCTTCCATACAAATGTAAACAACGAACGAGTCTAGTGATGCATAGTCTCTAGAGATTGGAGCATCCAAGTCAAGAATGTTTGTTGTAAAGTATTTGCAAGATGCAAGGTTTACTGCTTCGTTTTTAGCCTCCGTATAGTTGGTACGGTAGTCTGCATGAAGCGTGTAGTCGATTGCGTCTTTGGCAAGTTCTGTATGTAGTTCGCGGCCATTACCGTTAGCATCTTTACGGTTGTAGTCGTAGATGCGATATGTAATGTTTGATGTTTGTTGGATCTCAGCGATGAAGCAGCCCGAGCCAATTGCGTGAACGCGACCTGCAGGCAAGAAGAATACATCACCCGGTTTTACTTCATAACGTTGAAGTACATCCATGATTTTGTCCTCTTCTACCAACTTCACATATTCGTTAGCATCGATTTGTTTCGAGAAGCCAGAATAAAGACCGGTGCCTTTGTCTGCTTTGATTACGTACCACATTTCAGTTTTACCGAAAGAGTCGTGACGCTCTTTTGCAAGTGCATCATCCGGGTGAACCTGAATAGAAAGGTCGTCTCTTGCATCGATGAATTTGATCAAAAGTGGAAATGTTGTACCAAATTGATCCATTACCTTTTGGCCAAGCAATGCGGCACCGTTGTTTTTAATCAACGTATCAAGTGATTCTCCTTTTAGGTCACCGTTTGCAACTACAGATACGTTTCCGTCTACATGAGAAAGTTCCCAGCTTTCGCCAATACCTTCTTGTACCGGTGTGATCCCTTTGAATGGGCAGATGTCAGAGCCGCCCCAGATTACACCTTTAAGGATTGGTTCAAATTTGAATGGATAAAGATTCATACTACTAATTATTATTTGGTTTTGAGTTTACGTAATACCAGTGCCGTGCGTGCAGGCAAGTATAGTTTTAGCCACTCTTTGTGATATTTCTTATAGAGCGGATCGTGGGCTGTAAAGTGATGAATAGAATCGTCACTAAGGCCGAATCCGCCAAACTCAAGATTGTCGGAGTTGAGAACCACTTCGTATTCTCCTGCCGGAGCTAAGATGCCGTAATCGCTAAACGACTTGGCAGGATTGAAGTTGTAAACAAACACCAAATCTTTTCGTCGGTAGGCAAGAATCTGATCTCCGTCGTTGGTCCACAGCTTCTCGATTTCCGATGCTTGAAAGTTTTTCTCACCTCTTATTAGTTTGATCATTGCATTGTCAAAATCGTTCAGAAAGTGATACTTTAAGTATTTGTTGTCGGCAAGCTCCCAATGGCGACGCGCATATTTGTGCGACCAACCGTTTCCTTCGCGCGGAAAGTCGATCCACTCGGGATGCCCAAATTCATTGCCCATGAAGTTGAGGTAACCGCCGTTGATAGTCGATAACGTAGCCAGTCTGATCATCTTATGTAATGCCATGCCGCGTGCTACCGTTGCGTCGGTATCATCCTTCATCATGTGCCAATACATCTTGTCGTCGATAAGGCGGAAGATGATTGTTTTATCTCCCACCAGTGCCTGATCGTGACTTTCGGCATAACTGATTGTTTTCTCGTCTTCACGTCGGTTGGTGGTTTCCCACCAGATCGACGACGGATGCCAGTCTTCGTCTTTCTTTTCCTTGATCAGCTTGATCCAGTAATCAGGTATGTTCATGGCCATGCGATAGTCAAAGCCATATCCACCGTCTGCTACACCGGTTGCCAATCCGGGCATACCGCTCACCTCTTCGGCAATGGTAATCGCGCCGGGTCTTACTTCGTGAATCAATTTATTCGCCAACGTTAGATAACAAATGGCGTCGTTGTCTTGATTGCCGTTGTAATAGTCGGCATACGATGTAAAGTCTGCGCCCAGACCGTGATCGTAGTAAAGCATCGAAGTGACTCCGTCGAATCGGAATCCGTCAAAGTTGTATTCCTCGAGCCAGAACTTGCAGTTCGACAAGAGGAAGTGAATGACTTCGTTTTTGCCATAATCAAAGCAAAGCGAATCCCATGCCGGATGTTCGCGTCTGTCATTGCCATGAAAGTATTGCGCAGGATCACCTGCAAGCAAACCAAGTCCTTCTTGTTCGTTTTTTACCGCATGCGAATGGACGATATCCATAATAACAGCTATCCCCAGCTTGTGTGCTTCGTCGATAAGAGCTTTTAACTCTTCGGGCGTACCAAATCGCGACGATGCCGCAAAGAAACTAGATACATGGTAACCAAACGACCCGTAGTAGGGGTGTTCCTGTATGGCCATGATCTGAATAGCGTTGTATCCGTCTTTGGCAATGCGTGGTAATACCTGGGTACGAAACTCGTTGTACGTACCTACCTTCTCCTGATTTGTTGCCATCCCAATGTGGCACTCATAGATCAGAAGCGGAGAGATTTGAGGTTTGAACTTTGTGTGTTTAAAATGGTAAGGTTGCTGTGGTTCCCATACTTGTGCAGAAAAGATTGCAGTTTCAGGGTCTTGTACTACCCTGCGAGCCCATGCCGGGATGCGTTCGCCGCTTCCTCCTTGCCATTCAATCATCATCTTGTAATGATCGCCATGCTTGAGGGCATCATGTGGTAAATGAATCTCCCAAATTCCAAACTCTTTCTTGTTCAATGCATACGATGACTCCTTTTGCCATTGGTTGAAATCTCCGATGAGGTAGATTGCCTCGGCATTGGGAGCCCACTCTCTGAATGTCCAGCCGTCGGTGCTTCGATTGAGTCCGAAGTACATATATCCGGAAGCAAAATCAGAAAGCGTTTTTGAGCCATGAGAGAGTAACTCTTTTTCTTTGGTCAGCGTGTTGTTGTGGCGACCTTCAATTGCTTTCGCAAAAGGTTTTAACCATGGATCGCTCTCGATAAGTTTTAATGAACTCATACTGTATTTTGTCGTGGGAATTAATTCCTGAATTGCAAAAATAATCAATAAATTGAGATTCTATGCATATGGTAATGTAAGAGAAAGATATAAACGAATGAGAATGTTAAATATTGCGGAAAGTATAAACTATACTTTTGTAATATTAAATTTTACTTTAGTTTTAACTTTTGTAAAATAAGGCTTATGCTTTATGTAACTCAAAAGGATAAATATATGAGTAAGAAACTAAAAGGACTTGTATTCTATATTATTACGATTCTAGTATTAGGATTGGGTATGTGGTATATTGTGATGGTGGGCGAAGCTTTTCAAGGAGAGGAGGCTTCCGAGTTGATAAATTCTGCGCCCAAAACATTGGTTGCGGCGTTTGATTTGTTTAAAACATCGCTGTTGCACCACATTCATGAGCCTTTAGCTATTTTGTTCTTGCAGATAGTTTCCATCTTGTTGGTGGCTCGTCTGTTTGGTTGGTTTTTTACACGAATAGGGCAGCCCAGCGTAATTGCAGAGATCGTTGCCGGTATTTTTTTAGGTCCATCCATCTTGGGGCGCTTCTTTCCCGAAGTGTCGGGCTTTTTATTTGCTCCCGAGTCACTGGGGAATCTTACGATTCTAAGTCAGTTTGGCCTCGTACTATTTATGTTTGCCATCGGGATGGAACTGGATATAACAGAAGTGCGCAAGCGATTGCGTGAGACGGTGCTGATCAGTCATACCTCTACCATTGTCCCATTCTTTTTAGGAATGCTACTCGCTTATTTCTTTTACGATGCATACGCTTATAAAAGTACGCCCTTTGTTTCCTTTGCTTTGTTTATCGGGGTTTCGATGAGTATTACTGCCTTTCCGGTGTTGGCTCGTATCATTCAGGAGAAGGGGATGACCAAGTCGCACTTAGGGACAATTACCTTGGCCAGTGCTGCAAATGGCGACGTTACTGCTTGGTGTTTGCTTGCTGTCGTAATAGCCATTGCGCAAGCGGGCTCCATGCTGAGTGCGCTTTACAATATATTCTTTTCTATCCTTTACATTGTGATTATGTTTATGGTCGTAAGACCGTTTCTTCGTATACTGGGCAACCTGTATCACAACAAAGAGGTTTTGAACAAGGGGATGGTTGCTTCGATCTTTATGGTGTTGATCATTTCTGCTTACTTCACCGAAATCTTAGGATTGCATGCTTTGTTTGGCGCATTTATAGCGGGGGTAGTGATGCCTTCGAACGTCGAATTTAGAAAGATCATGACAGAAAAGGTCGAAGATGTCTCGCTCTCATTACTGTTGCCTTTATTTTTCGTTTCTACCGGATTACGTACCGATCTGGGTTTGCTCAATGAACCGAGTCTTATCGGCATGTGTTTGCTGGTAATCTTTGTGGCCATTATAGGAAAGTTTGGCGGTGCAGCCATTTCGGCGCGCGTAGTAGGGGAGAACTGGAAGAACAGTTTCTACATTGGCGCTTTTATGAATACGCGCGGGCTTATGGAGCTGGTAGTGCTTACCATCGGTTACGAAATGGGAATTCTAACTCCTCCTATCTTTGTAATGCTGGTGCTGATGACGCTGGTAACCACCTTTATGACAAGTCCGCTGGTTTCACTTATTGATATCATATACAAAGCAAGAGAAAAACGTAAAATGCATGTGTCGAAATTATTCCACAAGGTGGGAGGTGTCAAGGTATTGCTTTCGTTCGGACGTGCTAAAAACGGGAAGGTTCTACTCGAGGTAGCCACCCGATTGTTTTATAGTGTGCGAAAAGATACCTCTATCACAGCACTTCACCTTACGGTAGGAACGGATGTGAACCCGTTGATGGTTGAAGAAATTGAGCGTAAAAGCTTTGCTCCGATCAGGGAGGCTGCAAAGGAGATGAGTGTAGATTTGCATACCAAATATGGCGTGTCTAATAACGCCGGACAAGAGATTGTGGATATGGTGAATGGCGAAGGCTATGATTTCTTGCTGGTAGGAGCCGGTATCTCAATGTCTAACGTTCCGTCGGATATGGAAGTAACGCGTCAAAAGAATCAATTGATGCATATGTTCGGAGCCTTGAAACCCAAAGAGTCTTGGTTTTATCCGGGCGATTTATTGAAAGACAAGACGAAGATGTTTATCAAGCAGACTCAGTGTACAGTGGGGGTTTTTGTAAACAGAGGGTTTAGTTCGATCGCTACGGTTTTGATGATTGTAGATGAACCGCGTGATATGTTCATGCTCGACTATGCCAAGTCGCTTGCGGCATCCAGCATGGCTTCGGTCTTGGTGGTAAGTAGTTTGCCCGAAACGGAAGCTAATCAACATGTATATTCGGTATTGCGTCAACTTGAAAACGAAGAGGCTCGTTTCCGCTTCGTAAACATCACGCTTACCGAAGCATTTAAACGTCCGAATGCACTTATGGTGATCAGTTACGAGGCTTGGAACAAGCTTTCCGAAACGGAGAATGTAGCATTGCAAGAGATGCCGTCTACATTGATTATCAGTAAGAAGAATAGTTGATTTAGTAGCTTTTTGAGAAACAAATCGGGGTAAAGCAAACTTTTTTTTATTCAAATCTGTTTGATAACTGAAAATAGTTTATAACTTTGCCGCAAATAAAACAAAGAAAGTAGATACGTTATGTATACACAAATGGTAAATAGATTTTGGTGGTGGCACTTGCAACTCTTAGAGATGTGAGGAAGTCGACCTGTCTATATACCTAGAAGATATAAGAACTGAATTAAAAGGTCTGTCGTAACTCACGACAGGCCTTTTTTCGTTTTATCCCATTCAAGAATTAAAAAAACAAAAAATATACGATTATGAGCAAGTACAATGTAAATGCAGAAGGTTATTACGGTGAGTTTGGTGGAGCATATATCCCGGAAGTGCTAAATCAATGTGTAGAGGATTTGAAAAACAGATACTTGAAAGAGTTGGCAGATCCTTCATTCCAAGAAGAGTTTCATCAATTACTTCGTGATTATGTAGGACGTCCTAGTCCGCTTTACTATGCAAACCGTCTTTCCGAACTTTACGGCTGCAAGATTTACTTGAAAAGAGAAGACCTAAACCACACAGGTGCACACAAAATCAACAATACAATCGGTCAGATCTTGATGGCTAAGCGTATGGGTAAAAAGCGTATTATCGCAGAAACAGGCGCTGGTCAGCACGGTGTTGCTACGGCTACGGTTTGTGCGTTGATGGGCCTTGAATGTATTGTTTACATGGGTAAAACCGACGTAGAACGCCAGCACATCAATGTGCAAAAGATGCAAATGTTGGGAGCTAAAGTTGTTGCCGCAACATCGGGAAGTATGACGTTGAAAGATGCAACCAACGAGGCGATCAGAGACTGGTGTTGTAATCCCGAAGATACATTCTATATCATCGGTTCGGTTGTAGGGCCTCACCCTTATCCGGATATGGTTGCCAAACTTCAATCAATCATTAGCGAAGAGATCAAAAAACAGTTGAAAGAGAAAGAAGGCAGAGAGAATCCTGATTACTTGATCGCTTGTATTGGTGGTGGTAGTAATGCTGCCGGAACAATTTATCACTTCCTTGACGATGAGGATGTAGAGATTTTACTTGCCGAAGCCGGTGGTCTAGGTGTTGAAACCGGACATACTGCAGCAACCATTCAATTGGGTAAAATCGGTGTACTTCACGGTAGTAAGACATTGGTAATGCAAGATGAGAACGGCCAGGTTGTTGAACCTTATTCGATTTCTGCCGGACTTGATTATCCTGGTATCGGACCTATGTATGCACACCTTGCTCACACCGGACGTGTTCGCGTATTGGCGATCAATGATGAGGAAGCATTGGATGCGGCATTTGAATTGACAAGAATAGAAGGTATTATTCCTGCATTGGAGTCATCACATGCATTGGCTGTATTGAAACGTAAAGAATTTGCACCTAACGATGTAGTCGTACTTACGGTTTCGGGTCGTGGTGATAAAGATATGGAAACGTATGTTGCTGCAATGCAGAAACGTTCGATGAAGTAAAAACAACATTAGAATTGTGGGTATGAAAGTCAATATAAAATCACATAGCAAGAAGCTACTTGCCGATTTGCAAACGCCGGTTTCAATTTATCTAAAGCTGCGCGATTTGTTTCCGGAGTCGGCTTTGCTTGAAAGTTCTGATTCACGCGGACACGAAAATAGTTATTCGTTGATCGGAATTGAACCCCGAGCTTTCTTTAAGCTTGAAAACAATCAAGTAACAGAGCACTACTCTGAAGAAACAGAGATTGTTTACACGATTAAAGAAAACTTGTCTCTTACAAATTGCCTAAATAAGTTTATCGGCAGATTCAAGGTTGAAAGCGAGCATGATATTGCTTTCGAGGCCAATGGTTTCTTTGGCTTTACATCCTACAATTCTACACGTTATTTCGAAACGTCACTTCCTCAGAATCCGAAGAAAAGCGAATTGGCTATTCCGGATATGTACTATATCTTCTATCGTTTTGTGTTGGTAATTGATCATTATAAAAACGAGCTTACTATCATAGAGAATGTAGAAGAAGGGGAAGCTTCGCGCATGGAAGAGATCGAAACGCTGCTGATGTGTCGCAATTTTGCTTCGTATGGTTTCTCTGTAAAAGGCGAAGAATATTCTACCATCGACGGAGAGAAATACAAAGAGATGGTGCGCAAAGGTATTGAGCATTGCAACCGTGGAGACGTATTCCAGTTGGTACTATCACGCCGATTTGTGCAGGAGTTTCAAGGAGATGACTTTATGGTGTACCGCGCTCTTCGCTCGATCAACCCATCGCCTTACTTGTTTTACTTCGACTTTGGCTCGTTCCGAGTATTCGGATCTTCGCCCGAAACACATTGCCGCATTACAGACAACAGTGTTTACATCGACCCGATTGCAGGAACTTTCCGTCGTACCGGCGATCCCGAAAAGGATGCCGAGCTGGGGCGAGAGTTGTTGAAAGACCCGAAGGAAAATGCCGAGCATGTGATGTTGGTTGATTTGGCCCGCAATGATTTGAGCCGTAATGCAGAGTCGGTTTCGATCGACTTCTTCAAAGAAGTACACTTCTATTCGCATGTGATCCACTTGGTATCTCGTGTTCGTGGGGTGTTGCCTCAAGGTTTTAATCCCATCAAAGTATTGGCCGATTCGTTTCCTGCCGGAACACTTTCGGGAGCTCCAAAGATCAGAGCGATGCAGCTTATCGACGAATTGGAAATACACGACCGCGGAGCTTATGGTGGATGTATAGGTTATATTGGATTGAATGGAAACATCAATCAGGCAATTACCATCCGTTCTTTCGTAAGCAAAGGAAATAAATTATACTATCAGGCAGGAGCAGGAGTGGTTTCCAAGTCGAATCCCGAAAGCGAATTGCAAGAAGTAAACAACAAACTAGGGGCATTGAAAAAGGCAATCGACATGGCCGAAACGCTCTATTAATACAAGACTACAACAATGAAAAAGATTTTATTATTCGACAATTACGACTCTTTTACATACAACTTGTATCATCTTGTAAGAGAGCTTGGCTACACAGATGTAGAGGTACATCGCAACGATTGTATTTCGCTGGATGAAGTAGAGCGATTCGACAAGATTATACTCTCACCGGGACCGGGTATTCCATCCGAAGCCGGCTTGCTTCTTCCACTGATCAAACGCTTTGCTGCGCATAAGAGTATACTGGGCGTTTGTCTCGGTCATCAGGCTATTGGCGAAGCTTTCGGAGCTTCATTGATCAATCTGCCTTCTGTTTTTCACGGAATCAGTTCGCACATTCAAGTGGTAGAGAACGATGTCTTGTTTGAAGGGCTTCCTATCCAATTGGAAGTGGGACGCTACCATTCGTGGGCTGTAAGTACCGATGGTTTTCCGAGTCAACTGGCTGTAACGGCTACGGATGATGAAGGGATTATCATGGCATTGAAGCACAAAGAATACGATGTGCATGGCATTCAGTTTCACCCCGAATCAGTACTGACTCCGCAAGGAAAAGAAATGGTTCTTAACTTCCTAAAGCAATAAAGACATGAAAAGTTTACTCAATAGACTCACCGAACATCAGACGCTCTCGCAAGAGGAAGCACGAAACGTTCTGATCAATATGGCTGAAGGAAAGTACAACGACAGTCAGATCTCTGCTTTTCTTACGACCTATCTCATGCGTAGTATCACCATCCAAGAGCTTTTTGGTTTTCGTGAAGCGTTGTTGATGATGACGCGCCCCGTAGATTTGAAAGAGTTTGATGCCATAGACATCGTTGGTACCGGTGGTGATCATAAAAATACGTTCAATATCTCTACGCTTTCGTGTTTTGTAACTGCCGGTGCAGGTTATAAGGTGGCGAAACATGGTAACTTTGGTGCCTCTTCGATCAGTGGAGCTTCCAATGTTTTAGAGCATTTGGGGATAAAATTTTCAAATGATGAAGATGTGTTAAAACGTTCGATTGAGACCTCTGGAGTTGCCTATCTGCACGCTCCAATGTTTAATGAAGCAATGAAAAGAGTTGCTCCGGCGCGCAAATCGTTAGGAGTGCGTACGCTATTTAATATACTAGGTCCTCTCGTTAACCCTTCTCGTCCGAACAAAATGCTGCTTGGCGTGTTTAATTTAAAGTTAGCAAGACTTTATTCTTATCTGTATCAGCATACATCAGAGCAATTTGCGATTGTAAATAGTCTCGATGGATACGATGAAATTTCGTTGACATCTCCATTTAAAGTTGTCACCTCAAAGGGAGAATTTATCTATAATCCGGAAGATCTGGATTTCCTGACTTGTTCGCAAGAGTCTCTTTCTGGTGGAGATTCGGTTGCTTCGGCAGCACAAATATTCTTGGATGTTTTGGAAAATAGCGCGACAGAAGCACAAAAATCATGTGTACTCGCAAATTCAGCGTTTGCTATTCAAACGGCAAACAATGCTTTAACTATCTCCGAATGTTTGGCGCTGGCAAAAGAATCGCTCGAAAGTGGTGCCGCGAAGAAGTCGTTCTTGCAATTTCAGTCATTAAACTCGTAAAAAGATTTATTACTATGAATATCCTGCATACGATTATCGAACAAAAAAAGAAAGAGGTAGAACGTCACAAAGCGGCTTTTGGTCTCGATCACTTGCTTAGAACACAGTTGCTAGATCGCGAACCTGTATCTTTTAAAGAGTCTATATTGACGTCTTCTCATGGTATAATAGCCGAGTTTAAAAGAAAATCACCTTCGAAGGGATGGATTCATCCGGATGCTTGCGTGGAGCAAACCATTTTGGCATATTCCGATGCCGGAGCTGCGGCGATATCGGTACTTACCGACGAGCACTTCTTTGGCGGTTCGTTGAATGATTTGCGTAGAGCAAGACAACTTACATCAACTCCACTTCTACGCAAAGATTTCATCGTAGATGACTATCAAATCTATCAGGCAAAAGCTGTGGGTGCAGACTGTATCTTACTTATTGCGGCAGCTTTGTCTGTGCAAGAGGTTACGCATTTTACCCAGTTGGCTCACTCGCTCGGATTAGAGGTATTGCTAGAGGTGCATAACGAGCAAGAATTGGAAACAATTGTTGCAGGCCCGGATATGGTAGGGGTAAACAACCGAAACTTAAAGACTTTTGTAACAAGCCTCGAGAATTCTCTTCGTTTGGCCGAGCTGATTCCGGATCAGTTTATCAAGATCTCTGAAAGTGGAATCTCCTCAACCAATAGTCTGGATACACTAAGAAAAGCAGGATATGATGGATTTCTGATGGGCGAAAACTTTATGAAGCATCATCGTCCCGGTGAAGCTTTGGTTTCGTTTGCAGGAGCATTACAATCGATGCCAGCTTGAAAATAAGAATTCTTCAATGAATCAAAATAACGTACGAATTAAAGTTTGCGGAATGAGGGAGGAAGAGAATGTCAAATCTCTCATCACGCAACCAATCGATTATATAGGGTTTATTTTCTATGCAAAGTCTCCTCGCTATGTGAGCGAAGAAAGCTATGAAATGATCAAAAGCTTAGTTTGTTGTTGCAAGAAAACAGGTGTGTTTGTAAATGAAGACTACGAAACTATTCGAAGTATTGTTGCTGCATGCGGATTAGATGCCGTGCAGCTTCATGGCAATGAGTCACCACAGTTTTGTAACACTGTTAAATCTCTCGGAGTCGAGGTGTTTAAAGTATTCAGTATCGAGAAACCTTCCGATTTATTGCTTTGTAGTGATTATACGGATGTCGCAGACCTTTTTTTGTTTGACACCAAATGCGCCGGTCACGGTGGCAGCGGAATGAAGTTCGACTGGAGTATCCTTGACAATTATATAGGGCAGGTTCCGTTCTTGTTGAGCGGAGGAATCGGCCCCGAAGATTATGAATCCCTTCTTGCCTACAAGCATCCAAAGCTTTACGGAGTAGACTTAAATAGCAAATTTGAAATTGCGCCAGCATTTAAAGATATAGAAACCCTTTCTTCTTTTATCCACAAATTACGTCACAATGAATAGAATAGATCTGTTGTTCGCAACAAAACAAAATAATATCTTATCGGTATACTTCACTGCCGGATTTCCACAATTAAACAGTACATTATCTGTATTAGAAGCTTTACAAGCTAAAGGTGTAGACATGGTTGAAATCGGAGTTCCGTTTTCAGACCCTTTGGCAGACGGACCAGTGATTCAACAAAGTAGCCACGTGGCTATTCAAAACGGAATGAATCTGCGTTTGTTGTTTTCTCAATTGAAAGATGTACGTGAGCGTATCCATATTCCATTGGTACTAATGACTTACTTCAATCCGGTTTTAGTTTTTGGCTTTGAAGAGTTTTGCAAGCAATGTGCCGAAGTGGGTATTGACGGACTTATTATTCCGGATCTACCTTTTGCAGAATACGAGCAAACGTATAAAGCAATCACAGATAAGTACGGATTACACATGGCGATGTTGATTACGCCACAAACCTCTGAGGCGCGTATTCGCCAGATCGATGATCTTACAAACGGATTCATTTATATGGTATCTTCGGCTTCCACTACTGGGGCAAAAGATCGCTTCTCGGAAGAACAGATCGGATACTTTGAACGTATCAATGCATTGGAACTGAAGAATCCGCGTCTTATCGGTTTTGGAATTTCAAACAATACGACCCTTCAATCGGCCTTTAGTCATGCGCGTGGAGCCATTGTAGGAAGTAAGTATGTGCAACTTCTAGGATCGGAAAAAAACATTGAGCAATCTGTAGATGCGTTATTTGCATCGTTGGGATTGTAAAAGAGATATCATGATATAAAAAGAGAGCGACTCCAAACGGGGTCGCTCTCTTTGTGTTCATTATGTTGGAGGAATCAATATTCCATAAACATGCGTTGGATTTCTTTTGTGTCTTTTGTTTTAGTCAAAGCCAACATCAAAAGAACTCTTGATTTAGGAGACCCAAGGAAATATGAAGCTACATATCCGTGCTCGTCATCATTCACCTCACCGTTACGAGGTACCATACCTGTTTGAATGCGGCTAGATCTTACCACTTGGATACCTTGTTTTACACCTTTATCCAATACGTCCATTACAGCAGGATAAATGTTACCATTACCTACACCTGCATGTACGATTCCATCTACTTTTGCTTTTACAAGCGCTTCAGCAGGAAGTGGAGATGCATTTGCATAACCATAAAGAATATCAACAACCGGAAGTTTAGTTAGGTTTGTAACATCAAATTCACTTTGAGTTGTGTGACGTCTGATTTGATTTCTAGAGAAGAAAGGAGTTGATTCGTACATTACACCCATAGGACCGTAGTTAGGACATTTGAATGCATCTACGTTTGTTGTGTTTGTTTTAGTGATGTCGTCTGCACCAAGGATGTAGTCGTTCATCAATACCATTACACCTTTACCTACAGCTTGAGGATTTGATGCAAGAGCCACAGCTTTGAACAAGTTCAACGGACCATCAGCACTAAGAGCTGTAGACGGACGCATTGATCCTACCAATACGACTGGTTTGTCGCTTTTTACGGTTAGATTCAGGAAGTACGCAGTTTCTTCCATAGTATCCGTTCCGTGCGTAATAACGATACCGTCGCAATTACCGGCAGCAAATACTTTGTTGATTTCTTTTGCCAATGCCAACCATACGTTGTCATTCATCTCTTGGCTTCCGATATTTGAGATTTGGATTCCTTTGATATCGGCAAGATCCATTAATTGAGGAACAGCTGCGATCAATTGATCCACTGTAGCAACACCGGCTGTGTAACCTCCCGATGTAGATGTTTCAGCTGCACCGGCAATAGTACCACCTGTTGCAATAATAACGATACGTGGTTTGGTTTGTGCTTGTGCGCCTAATACAACAGCAAGCATCAGTACGAATAGTAAACTTAACTTCTTCATTGTTGAAATTATTAATGGTTTTTACTTAGACATTGTCTTAGCAATTAGTTTACGTTGAACAACCATCTGAAGCCTGTGATAAACATGTTTTCGCTATTTCCTTTTGGAAGTCCCGAAAACATAGCTGTATTCAAGCTTGTGTAACGATAACCGTACGAGAAGTGGAAGTTCAAGTTTGTATTATTAAACGGATAATATTCAAAAACAAAAGCACCAGTCCATCTGTGAAGAACTTCTGCATTTAGCTCTTTATCTTGACGTTGGTCGTAAATACCTTTTAGCCACATTACAAACTCGTTGTTTTTACCAAAGTTATACTGTGCACGTACAATCGCAGCTTGGTCTCTGGCAAAGATCAAGTTCTCCGCTTTCAAATCAATAGGACCATTTTGACGTACGCTGTTTAGTGTGAATACGTTTGAGAAGTCTTCTTGATAGTAATCACCAGTCATATACTCCAGTTGCAAATTTACCGGACCTAGCATAAATTGGTTACCGAAAGTATACCAGTTAGTTGTTTGGTTTTTGGCAACATTCGTTAGGTTATAACCCCAACGTGTTTTCCAAAGTCCGTTAAATAGATCACCAACCCACAAGAATGAGTAATGGAAAGCAAAGTCATAGCCCGGCACTGAGAATTCAGGACCCGAAGCGTCTGTTATTTCAAAGTTGAATTGTTGCTTTTTATATGTATAGGCTGCATTGATACCTGTAGAGTATCCTTGAAGAGAGCTTCCCGGAAGTGAGTAGAAGTATACATCTGCCGGATTGTATTCAAACTCGAATGTACCAAACTGTACCGGTTGTTTACCCACGGTAAGATCCCACCCTTTTCCTAGTTTAAAGTTTACAAAAGCAAAGTCGGTGCCGGCAAGGAAGTTGTCTTTACCAAGATCTCCGATCTTGTTTAAACGTTGTCTCACCAAGTAGCTAATGTTTGGTGTAATGTCACCTTGCAATACTAATTTGAAAGCATTGGCTTTAAACGCAGCAACGTCTTTGGTGTGCTGATTTACCGCACCATCAAAGTCGATACGCATATCCATCTTAATATTTAAGAGGTCACGATTCATTTTGATGTTTCGAAATAATCGAAAGTCATTTCTGTTTTGAGCAACAGCAGAGTCGATATTTACAACATTCTCTGGCTGTGTCGGCCCTGTTTCGTTCGTGCTAGCAGCGAGCATAGGCTGTGCCAGAAAAAAAGAGCTAAGACATAATGCCGATAGCCATGTTTTCATAACGTTCCTGTTTGGTTTTAGTTTTGTTTTAAATACTAACATAAAGATTAATGATTTAGTTTTGCGTCTTTTTTCCTTCTTGCGTTACTTATAAGAGTTTAACGATTATTGCATGATACTTTTGAGCGTAAAGACGCAATGATTGGATTGTCTGTTCATTAGTTTATGCAAAACTACAACAATCTTGGGGAAGATTAAGTCATTGAATTTTAATAATAGAATGCGATTTGTGAAATATATTCTACATAAAGCCTATATAGACAGTGGTTTGATTAAAAAATGTTTTAGATTTGAGTTTTAACAATTAAGGAAACCGTAATTTATTGCGTTTTAGACAATGAATTACGGTTATTGTTACATCAAGAAAGCTCAAGCTTTCAGATTTTAGTGTTATAATGTTTGTTTGTGATAAAGTATAAGTTTTAATCGATCATAGCGTTTAACTTAACATTATCTTTTGTTGGAAATTGAGCAGAGGCTTTTTGTTTTACTTTTCCGGTTGCTGCCCATTCGGCACCACGCAGTAGGGTCGTTTGAAAACCCTCGCACTGCATAGCCGGACTTTCGGCAGCTGTGCTTCCTGCATGTCCCAGCATGGTGTGAAACACCCTGCCTTTTCCATATTTAACGGTAAATAGCAACGGCTCTTCACGGCCCGACCCGCCGGTAGCTTTGTCAGAGAAAGCTGTGTAAAGCAAGCACTCGATATTGCCCGGACCCCTCATGCGGTCGTATAGTTCGTCCTTTGCATGAAGCCACTGTTGAGGCAAGCCCTTTACAATAGGATGGTCTTGATTGCGTTTGGTGAGTACATATTCGTGCTGTTGTCCGTGCGAACCGCCTGCTCCGGGAGTGCTATCTTTTACAAGTTTTCCATCTTGCCAATAGACCCAAGGTCCCGATTTTTCGTTTCTACCTTCCCAGCCGCCCAGTGCGATGATCTCATTAAAATCTTTCCAGTCGGGAAACGCATTGTCGGCAGCATGGTATACCACCACGCCTCCACCTTTGGAAACGAATTCAAGGAAACCGTCTTGGGTTTGTTGCGGCCAGTGATCGCCATTGTAGTCGAGTACTACTAGATCAAAAGGTTTGAAGTCGAGGATAAAGTTCGACATGTCTTTTCCTTTCTCGGGCGAAATGGCTACCTCCACATCAAATAACCTCGATCCCTCAAGTATATTTTCAAGAATCGGATAACTCACGGGCCAGTTGTGGTTGTTTTGGCCAGTAATCAAAAGAGTTTTGATAGGTTTTGCCGCAAATGTACAGAGCGGCATCAGAAGAGACAATAGCGATGCTACTGCCAATGATACAACGTGTTTCATGGTCACAAAGCATTAAATTAAGTAATTGTTATTGAGGCTTAAATATAGTGTATCTACAACAAAGGCAAATCATTTTATCGAAAAATAAATGCTATATTTGTGTATAAGTAAACAAAAAGGATCAATTCATTATTACGTTATGAGATTGTTGAAGAAATTATGTTTATTAGCCGTTTTAGTTTGTAGCGTGCTGCCTGCGTTTGCAGAAGTCGTTGTGATTAAAACAAATGTGGGCACGATGAAAATCAAGTTACACGACGATGTGCCGCGCCACAAAGAATACTTCCTCAAGTTGGTACGTGACGGATATTTCGACGAGACGTTATTCTATCGCACCATCAGCTATTTTATTGTACAAGGAGGAGCTCAAGACTCAAAAGCGGCACCTCCCGGAATGAAAGTCGGTTATTTTGACCGATCGATGGAGATACCTTCCGAGATGAAACCGCATTACTTTCCTAAAAAAGGAGCTTTGGCCGCACCACGTCATGGTGATGATGTGAATCCGGAGAAACGTTCCGATATGTCACAATTCTTTATCGTTTCGGGCAGGGTATACCCGGAAGCGGAAATCACCAACATGGAGCGTGAAAAAAACAATCCCATCAAACGCAAAGCAATGGACCGTTTTTACAAACCGGTAAAAGCAGAGATGGACTCACTAAAGTTGGGCAATCCTGAAGAATACAACAGGCGTGTGGTAGAAATCAATGCCAAAGTCGATTCGGTACTTCGCGCTACGCCCGGACACTTGCTTTTTACTCCGGAAGAAAAAGAAGCATATACTACTGTGGGCGGATGCCATTATTTGACCGACGACTATACCATCTTCGGGCAATTGATCGAAGGCTATGATGTGTTAGACATTATAGCAAACCAAGAAACCGACCTCAATGATCGTCCCAAGAAAGACATCCGTATGCTAAAAGTCTACGTAGAACAATAAATTTTCGACTCATACTTCAAAGCCTCTGTAAACCGGTAAACGCCTGTTTGCAGAGGCTTTTTTTGTGTCTTCAAAAAAAGAATTCAGATGATTAACATTATTTAATCGCATAAACTACACAACAATACGATGAAGTCGTATGTTTGCATTATAGTCGTAATACATTGAGTTTATGGAAAAACTAACAGCAGTAGAAGAGGAAGCTATGCTTATCGTATGGCGCCTCGGCGGGGGAGTTACCAAAGACTTCCTCAATGAATATCCCGAGCCGAAGCCACCGTATACCACATTGGCCTCGGTGATGAAAAATTTAGAACGTAAAGGGTTCTTGCAAACCAAGCGATATGGGCCCACGTACTATTATTTCCCTCTTATCGACGAGCAGGAATATAAACGCAGTTCCCTTTCGGGGTTTGTAAAAAGATATTTCGCCGACTCGTACAAGTCCATGATATCTTTCTTTGTGAAAGACGACAACATCTCAACCGAAGAGTTGAAAGAGATTCTCTCTCACATAGAAGAGGAACAAGAAAACAACACGCATTAATCGAAACGATTATGAATATCGATCTTCTATACTTACTCAAAGTGAACGTGGCTTTGACTAGTTTCTATCTCGTATATAAACTGTTTTTTGGCAAAGACACCTTTTTCAAATTTCGCAGGGTAATGTTGCTCGCTGGTATTGCATTCGCATTTGTGTATCCGTTTATAGAGCTCAACAACTGGGTGGCAGAGCAGCGAATTTTTACCGGAGCGGCAGTTTACTACAGCGAGCTGAAAGAGTTTGTGGTAACGGCAGCTGAAGGAAATCAAAGTAACATGCCTCAGATGACCACCTACGCAGCAGGTCTTTATTTAATGATCAGTTTATTCTTTGCCGTTTTGTTTCTACTCAAGTGCAAAACGCTGGCGCAGATAAAACTGTCGAGTAGCAAGATCAGTCACCAGGGCACAACAATGTATCTACCCCGCAAAGAGATGGCGCCATTTTCTTTTTTCGGATGGATCTTTTTAAACCCCGACATGTATTCGGATAGTGAACTCAAAGAAATCATCAAGCACGAGTCTACTCACTGCAGAGAGTGGCACAGTTTTGATCTTCTGGTCGCAGAATTGGTAAAAATAGCTTGTTGGATCAACCCGATAGCATGGTTACTCAAACGCGAAATCGAACAAAACCTCGAGTACATAGCCGACCGCTCGGTCGTGGCATCGGGAGTAGATAAGCGATCTTACCAATACCATCTCGTCGAGGTAGCATGCGGAGTTCCGCTTACTACCCTGAATACCGGATTTAATTATTGCAACTTAAAAAATCGAATCATTATGTTGAATCAAAAGAGATCAAAGAATATATCAGGAGCAAAATATGCACTGTTTATCCCATTGTGTTTGTCATTTATCGCAGTGAACAACCTAGAAGCGGTAACCCGCATCGCGACGTCCGTAGTTACAGAAATCAAGGAAGCTCCCGAGATGAAGCCATTTCAGGACTTGACGGCCGCAGTGTTCCCAACCACAGTAAAGACAACCCGCGAAGCCGTTGAGGTGAGTCCGGTTATGCAAGACCAGAATAAAAAGCAAGAACCTCAAGACGAAGCTTTGGGTGAAGTCTTTGTAACGGTAGAAGATATGCCTGAGTTTCCGGGAGGACCAGGGGAGTTGATGAAATTTATTGCGAGTCATGTTAAATATCCGGTTGTAGCACAGCAAAATGGAATTCAAGGCCGCGTTGTGGTCGCGTTTATTGTAAACAAAGAAGGCAAAGTAGTGAAACCTGAAGTAGTGAAAGGGGTAGACCCTTCATTGGATAATGAAGCGATACGTGTGGTAAGCAGCATGCCAAAATGGAAGCCGGGTTCACAACGTGGAGTACCTGTAAACGTAAAATATACAGTTCCCGTACAATTTAAATTGCAAGGGGATGCAAAAGCAGACTCCGTAAAGACCGTTAAACCGATTAAATAAAAGCTAGGCTATTTACCGAAAAGGTACAAGCCAGAAAACAAAATGCAGTTGACGGATAGTGGAATACGCTATTTGTTAACTGCATTACCGCATTCTTTGTTAACAATATTTATTGAATAAAATTTGCGTAGATACGAGGGTTACGTAAGTTTGTAAAACAGTCAAAATAAAACATAGTCATGGAAAAACTAACATTTCAGGAAGAAGAAGCGATGCTTATTGTATGGAAACTCGGAGAAGGGGTAATTAAAGATTTTCTACAACATTATCCGGATCCGAAGCCTCCTTATACAACCTTAGCATCTATCGTAAAGAACTTAGAGCGTAAAGGATATGTAAAAGCGAAGCGATATGGTAATACTTATTGCTATACACCGCTTATTGAGCAAGATGCTTACAAACGCAACTCGATGTCTAACTTTGTGAATAAGTACTTCGCAAATTCGTACAAGTCGATGGTGTCTTTCTTTGCAAAAGACGAGAAGATCTCTGCCGAAGAGTTGAAAGAGATTATGTCGATCATTGAGAAAGAGAACGAACAGTAATATAAAGGCTCTCTATTATGAATTTAGATCTTGTATACTTTTTCAAGGCGAATATTGCTTTGGCCTGCTTTTATATAATGTATAAACTGTGTTTCAGTAACGATACATTCTTTCATATCAGACGTACCGTGTTGATATCGGGCATTCTTTTTGCTTTTGCATATCCTTTTATCGTTTTTCATAGTTGGGTAAAAGAGCAAAAGATTCTTTCAAATGCGGCAGACTATTATGTCGAATTGAAGGAACTGGTTGTAACGTCGACCCAAGCAGATCCGCTTTCATTTCAAAGTATACAAGGCTATCTATTCTACGTTTATCTCGGCATTTCGTTGTTGTTGGTTGCAAATTTTCTGATCAAGCTCTGCATGCTGTTGCGTATCAGGTTGGCAAGTCAACGCACGCAATATCGCGGAACCACATTGTATGTTCCGCGTGGCGAGATGGCGCCATTCTCTTTCTTCAATTGGATCTTTGTAGATCCGGCACGCTTTTCGGAAAGTGAAATCAGTGAAGTGGTGCTGCATGAACAAACGCATAGCAAGGGCGGACATAGTTTCGACTTATTGATATTAGAGGTGGTCAAGATCTTATGCTGGGTAAATCCGTTTGTATGGCTTTTGTCGAGAGAGGTAGAACAAAACCTCGAATACATTGCCGACAATGCAGTTGTTTCGTCGGGCATTGATGCAAAAGCATATCAATATCATTTGGTCGAAGTGGCCAGCAATACACCTATATCCGTATTGCATACCGGCTTCAACTATTATAACTTAAAGAAGCGCATCCTTGTGCTGAATCAAAAACGATCTAAGCGTATCACGTGTGCAAAATACGCATTACTCGTTCCTGTGTGCGTGTTATTTATCGCCACAAATAGCATAGAGACTGTAACCAAGCTAGCCAACTCGATGGTGTCGGAAATCAAAGAGATCCCGGCGCAGTTAGCAGCAGCTCAACATTTGCCACAAGTGACTTTGCCTCAATTTATGCAAAAAGACAAATCCGAACAACCGGTATCTCTGGTTGTAGAGAAGCCGAAAGCAAAGCCGCTAGATCCGAATGAAGAGATTTTTGTTACCGTAGAAGACATGCCGGAGTTTCCGGGCGGACAACGTAACCTAATGAGCTTTATCGGCAGAAACGTTAAGTATCCGGTTGTAGCACAAGAGAACGGAATACAAGGACGCGTAGTAGTTCAGTTCGTAATCAATAAAGACGGACAAGTAGCCGATGCAACCGTTGTAAGAGGAGTAGACCCCTCTCTAGACAAAGAGGCGCTACGCGTGATTAATGCTATGCCTAACTGGAAACCCGGTTCACAGCGAGGTAATCCCGTAAACGTAAAATACACGGTGCCGGTACAATTCAGACTACAAATGTAACACACAAAACAAGTATACATGGTATCCATGTTGAGGCGGATAGGAGGTTTACTCTTATCCGCTTTTTATTTGTGGCACGGTGAAATACAATAAGCCGCTTTCGGGCGAAAAGGAAATCGGGTTTCGAGCATGCCAAAACAAGGTTGTTTCGATGATTTTAGCTCCTAGATTGCAGAACTCCGGTGTTTTTTCACCTTCGGAAAACGGCCTTTCCGCATTCCTCAAATCTCCCTTTTACGAGTCTCTTCCCTCTTTTGCGCGGCATCATCGCTTCGTACAGGTGGTTTTGAGGTATAAAAACGCCAAAAAGCATGCAAGGTTCTTGCAAAAAGGTCGTTTGGTTCTTATGAAAACGTTATTTGGTTCTCATAAGAACGTCGTTACGTTTTCGTGGAGGGTGTAAATTGTCTTCGAGGAAAACAAAAATAGTCTTCGCGGACATTTCCAGAACTCTTCGTGGTGAATCAATTTACTCACCGTGAATACTTTTCTCACTCACTGCGGTGACTGAATGTACGCACCATGCGTGCCGAGAAAGGTATGTGTGATCAATAAGGCACGTTGTTTCGTTTTGGCTGTGCTCACTGTCCCGATACCCTGGATGCTCAGACCAAAGCCACTGAGAGAGAGTTTGCCAAATCAAAAGGAAAGAGCAAGTACCCGATTTGTAAGATAATGAAAGCAGGTTTCGAATGTCGTTATAGGCAACGTTCGGTATCGGTTATCGCATAGCCTAAAATTGCGGCAATACGTTAGATTTAAAACGATTCGATTTTTGGGTCATCTAGCGAAA
This sequence comes from Tannerellaceae bacterium, assembly GCA_051656605.1. GTDB lineage: Bacteria > Bacteroidota > Bacteroidia > Bacteroidales > CAMTPD01 > UBA12018. The sequence goes on from JBOGCF010000026.1 coordinate 22,491, forward strand.
AAATGCCCTTTTCGGTGATGAAAAGCGTCTTTTGCCGTTTGATTCCTTTTCGGGCAAAATAATTGGTTTTTTACAATAAGGTGCGGCCAGGCAAGATCGGAAATGAAACGATGAGGGTATAAACGCAAAAGAGGGTAACAGGCATCACGCCTCCCCCTCTTTTTATTTTCGACTTTTGAAAAACTTCCTACTCGAGGAATCTCTGTATAATCAAAGAGCTATTAAACGTTTGCTCCTAAAATCTGTATCAATTCAGGCACAATCTCTTGTGCGTTGCCCACGATGCCGTAATGTGCCATCTCGAAGATCGGCGCGTCGGGGTCGTTGTTGATCGCTATCACCGTCTCCACATGATTCATGCCCGACGTGTGTTGTATCTGTCCGCTGATGCCGCAGGCAATATACAAGCGCGGTGAAACACTTTTGCCCGTTTGGCCTACCTGCCGATCTACCGATATCCAGCCCGCTTCTACGGCAGCGCGCGAACCGGCCACCATTCCGCCGAGCAAACCGGCTAGTCGTTCCAGGTTTCCAACGTGCTCTTTGCCTTGTATGCCTTTGCCGGCCGCGATCAATACGTCGGCATCTTCGATACGTTGCTTCGGTGTGGTGTCGGCATGCTCTTCGAGCAAGGTAACGCCATCGTTGAGCAGAGCCGTGTCAAACGCATGTTCGATGAGCAGACCTTTACGGTTGAAGTCGGGCGTTTGCGCTTGCATCACGCCCGGACGCACCGAAGCCATCTGCGGACGGTGATGAGGCGTTTCGATCGTAGCCAGCAAGTTGCCACCGAAAGCGGGACGTTGCTGAAGCAAGTTGCCCGTTGCGTTGTCGATACGAAGCTCGGTACAGTCGGCCGTAAGACCGGTTTGCAATCGCGCCGCCGCACGTGCCGAAACTCCGCGTCCAAAGGCTGTAGCACCAATCAAGATAACCGACGGTTTGTAGCATTGCGCCAAATCGGCCAATACCTCGGCATGTCTGTTTTCGAGCATTGCGTCGAGTCCGTCATGGTTGGCGTGGTAGATTTGATCCGCACCGGAAGCAATCAGCTCGTTGCGTATCGCGTCGCTACAGGTACCAAGCACCACGGCCGATACGATCTCGTTATTTTGTTGTACCAATTCGCAGGCCTTGCCCAGCAGTTGTAGCGTAACGGGATTTACGGCACCGTTGTTGAGTTCGCACAGTACCCAAATGCCGGCAAACTGTGACAAGTCGTCTGCCGCTGCGTTGGCGGTTTCGATCGTGATTGCTTCTGTAGGACATTCCGAGACGCAAGCGTTGCAAAGCTGGCAGGCATCTGCGTCTACTTCGGGGTATTCGCCCATCGAAAGGGCATTGTAACTACAAGCCCCTACGCATGCTTCGCATTGGATGCACGCGGTTGTATCTATATGTAACGGATGAACTTTCATATCAAACGGTTTCCAAGGTTTTGATCAATGTGGCGAGATCTTGTACGGTTTCAAACATGCGCACGCTGCCTGCTCGTTCGGGCACACCGGTGCGTACCACGCGGGTAGGTGAGCCAGCCAGTCCGATTTGGTCGGGATTCACTTGCAGGTCGGCCAGTCCCCAACGGATCAGCGGCTTGGTTTGCGCTGCCTCCCACCGGCGAATGGTAGGATGAGGAAGCTTGTTGGCTTCTTTGGTTACGGTAACAGCGCACGGAAGCGTAACGCGAAGCTTTTGCACACCACGGTCGGTCCGTTTTTCCAGTGTAATGTCTTTGTTGCTAAGTTCGCAAATGCGTACCAGATCGGTAAGCTGCGGCAGGTTGAGTTGTGCCGCTACACCCGGCCCCACCTGTGCCGTGTCGCCATCAATCGCTTGCTTGCCAAAGAGCAAAACGTCGCCCTTGCCCAGTTTGCGCACGGCGGCGGCCAATATCGCGCTTGTACTCCATGTATCGCTTCCTGCAAAGGCGCGATCGGAAAGCAATACAGCTTCGTCGGCTCCGAATACCATGGCTTCGCGCAGCGCGGCTTCGGCTTGCGGCGGTCCCATGGATACAACGGTGATGGTGCCGCCGGTTTGTGTTTTCATTTCTACCGCCGCTTGCAGTGCGTGCAAGTCATACGGATTTACTTGTGCCTTTGCGCCGGCACGTACCAGCGTATTGGTTTCCGGATCGATGTATATATTGGTTGAGGCGGGAACCTGCTTGATAAAAACGATATATTCCAAAACGATACTCTTTTATCGGGAAAACTTCTTTCGGCTTCATAACGAAGGAGGAGAAGTTTCGGTTGTGTTAAGTTCTATTACTCTCTGTAGCGCGTTGCGTGATCAGCCGCCCTTTTTGTTGGAACGTGCATCGGCACAACTCTTTTGAAAGGCAGGGTCGAACGGATTGATCGCGCCGAAACGTTCGGGATCGAACGGTGCCGCGTTTACAAACGTTTCTTCGCCGGTAACGATTTCAGACAAGAGTCTGCCCATTCCTCCGCCTGCGGCAACTCCGCCACCGCAACAGCCCGAGGAGGTATAAAAGCCCTCCATGGATGAAACGCCACCTATGATGAAGTTGGCATCGGGTACGTAGCACGACGGACCTGCCATGTAGTGCGCGATGCCCAGGTCGCGAAACTGCGGAAAGAAAGCCTCAAAGAGGGAAGCACTTTGCGAAAGCGTAGACCAGCCGTTGTCGGGAGTGAAGTCGACGTGCTCGATGTTTGTTTTCATCTCTTTGGGATCGTACGAAACGCATTCGGGTTCGCGGATGCCCACGATCAGTGCCCCAACATCGGGACGAGTAAAGGCGCGTGCGTCGGGCAATACGGCAAACGGCTGATTGGCCGGGAAAAGTGTCGGGTTTACTTCCGTGATCCAGAAGTGACTGCGCACAGGTGTGTGCGGCAAGCCGATGCCCAACGGGAAAGAAAGCAGGTTTGACCATGCTCCGGCAGCATCGATTACCACGGGCGCGTGTATTTCGTCGTTGTTGCTCAGGCGCACACCCGTAACGCGTTGGTTGCTGTGCAAGATGGTGCTTACGCCGGTACGTGTGCGAACAATCACGCCTCGTTTTTTTGCGGCTTTCGCATAGCCGTTGCAAAGAAGCGCCGCGTCGATGAATGCGTCTGTAGGCATCCAAACGGCTTCGCGCACCGATGTGTTGTCGATCCAAGGGAGCATCTCCTTCACGGCTTTCGGTCCCACTATTTCAGCTTCGATGCCAAAACGTTGCGCCGCCATGAGGGTGTCTTCCAGCCCTTTCTTGCTCGCTTCGCTTGCAGAGATGGTAAGGCTTCCTACTTGTTGCAGGTCGAGCGATTCGTTTAGTTCGCTTTGGATCTCTTCAATGCAATCGTAGGTTTCCTGCACCAGCTCCATCAGTCCCGGTTTGGTGCGGGCCCGGGTGAGCAGGCATGCGGCGCGACTGGTTGCTTGTGAGGCAATGTCGTTTTGTTCGCAAAGAACGATTTTACCCGCCTTGCGCTTGGCAAGCTGGTAAGCAGCGGAGGTTCCGAGGAGTCCTCCGCCTATGATAATGATATCTGCTGTTTGTGTTGCCATGGAATTATTCAGCTAAAACGGTTGCAACTGCTTGCGTGAGTGCTTCGAAGTCGCGTGGATGTACATCGCCAATGTTACCGATACGGAAGGTGTTTGCATCGGAAATCTTTCCCGGATAGATAACGAATCCGTGTTGTTTCAATTGCTCGTAGAATGTAGCAAAGCAGAAATCATCGTTCGGATACAGGAAAGAGGTGATGATTGGTGATTGCTTTTCGTCGCTGAGTAGGGTCGTATAGCCCAGGGCTCTCATTCCTTTTACGAGGGTAGTGTGGCTGGTTTGGTAGCGGTTGTAGCGAGCTTCGATTCCGCCTTCTTCTTCCAGTTCTTTCAGTGCTTGGTGAAAAGCACGCACCACGTGGGTAGGAGAGGTGAAGCGCCACTTGCCTTTTCCTTTTTCCATTTCGTTCCATTGTGCGTACAGGTCTAGCGATAGTGATTTGGAAACACCCTTGCACGCTTCTAGTTTCTCTTTACGTGCAATTACAAAGCCGAAGCCGGGTACACCCTGAATACACTTGTTGGCACTGCTGATCAAGAAATCAATGCCCAGCCCTTTTATGTCGATCGGAATTCCGCCAAAGCTGCTCATTGCGTCTACAATGTAAGTAAGGTTGTGCGCTTTGGCTACTTCTGCGATGGTTTCTATCGGGTTGATGATGCCGGTTGTGGTTTCGCAATGCACGACCGACAGGTGTGTAGTGCCCGGATATGCTTTAAGTGCTTCTTCAACTACGGCAGGAGTCACTTGTTCGGTCTCGTGAAGTGAAACCAGGTTATAGTTGAGTCCCTGATACGTTGCTATTTCGGCCATGCGCGCACCATAGGCACCGTTGGCAACGATCAGCAGTTGGTCTTCCGGTTTCACGGCACAACCCAATGTTGCCTCTACTGCATACGTTCCGCTTCCTTGCAACAACACGGTGGTGTATTCATGGTCAAGCCCGGCTGCCTTTAGCAAGCTTTCGCGTATTTCCGTCACGATACCGATGTTGTAGTCGTTGTCCCACGTGCACCAGTCTTGCAGCATGGCTTCTTTTACCGATTGAGAAGTTGTAAGCGGTCCGGGTGTAAGTAATAAATAGTTTCGCATGGCTTAGTTGTTTGAAGGGTTGATGTTGAGTCTATTATTGATGGTCTCGATACATGCCGGTAGTTCTGCGATGGTGTCGATTACGAAGTGTGCGCCGGCTTTTAGCATGCGCGCTCTCACTTCTTCCTTGAGCGGAGTGAGTTCGTCGGCACTCATGTTGTTTACCTCCTCTTGGGTAAGACCTAATTCACTACTACCCAATACTAGTCCTACGGTCCACGTTTTTGCGTTTACCCCTTCCTTGATGTCTGCGATGGTATCTCCAACTTTTACAACCTTGTCTGTGCTGTCTACGTTTAGTGCAATCATGTTGTTGTAAATCATGAAAGGTGCAGGTCTGCCGGCTGGCATGCCTGAAGGAGTAATATAATGGTCTACGTTATATCCCTTTGCTGCTGCGCCCGGTACTACTACGTTCATCATCTCTTGGGTATAACCTGTAGTAGATCCGATCTTCATACCCTTTTCACGGAGCGACTGCAAGGTGTCGATCACGCCGTCGATTGGTGTAGTGTAGTCACTCAACGACTCGAAAAGGTATTTCTCGAAGCTTTTGTTCATGGCTACCACATCGTCCATGGTCCAGTCGCGGTTATACTTCGCCTTAAACTGCTCGTTGACCGAAGGCATGGATAGTATCGCCTTGATGTGATCGATTTTAAGTAGTCCCATCGGCTCGCGGGCCTGACGCGATGTAATGTGTATGCCGTATTCGCCTTCGAATACTTTAATAAATGCCTGAAGGGGTGCAAAACATCCGTAATCTACGGCCGTACCGGCCCAGTCCATAATAATACATGCTACATTTTTCATGTTCAAAAGTCGTTTAGTAAGTAATTGAATTTATTTTCTTGGATTGTTATTCGATAGAGTAAGCAGGAGTAAACGAAGGCACTCCGTTTTCTTTGCGGTGACGTTGCACAATGTACACGATCGAGAATGCAAAGGAGATGCAACAAACGATACCTACATAGCCTGCCAGGTTGTTGTAGAAAACCAACCAATCGATGTTGGGACTGCAAAATTCTTTTACAAGCAACACGGCTACCGTTCCGGTGTATCCGATAAAATCGATCAGGGCGATAAAGAATCCTACGTTTCCTTTGATCTTGAAGCAAGCGATGAATCGGTCGAAAAAGATGGTTTGAAACGTAAGGTACGACGTGTACAAACACAGGCTTTGTACGAAGAGCCACGTGAGCGGCGAAAGCTCGAAGCGGCTGTGACCAAATGAGATCACCGTCATTACCACTGTTCCGATCATTACCATCACCAGTAGGGAGATAAGTGCTTTGAGGTTGTTCTTTACGAAGACCATGAGGCCGAACATTCCCAAGATTATCAGCGTGACTACGCTGTCGAGCTGTGCAAAGATCCAGTCTGAGTACATGCTGGTATCGAAGATGTTGACTAAGAAGTCTTCCTTTATATCGCGCAGCACAATCAGTAAGAGATTGGCGATGAAAAGCATGGTGAGTACGGGCATAAACTCAAGAAAGAGTTCTTTACGTGCCGACTTGTCGAGGGTTACTCGCTCTGTTTTCGTTTGTTTGTCGTGCGCGTCGGGATGTGGCAACTTGTTGAGCAAGTAGGCCAGAAGTGCAAGAATTGGTAGTGCAAACGCGCCGATAAAAGCCGGCATCCAAAAGTCGCTGATGTGTAATGTATTGGTAACAAATAATCCGACCGACTTTGCCGTGCCCGACGCTACAACGATGCTGATCCCGAGCAGACTGGCAAGGATGTCGGTAACGCGACGTCCTTCGATAAAACTGAAGATAACGCCCCACATGCAACCGAGCGACAAGCCGTTGAAAAACATGGCGGCAATGTTGTACGGCGCGGGGATGAGTCCGTAGGCTACAAGTGAGAGTTGCGCAGCCGTTACGGATGTAAGGATAAACTTAAAGCGGTTCTCCTTTTTTAGTTCCGATATTAATTTAATACCGATAAACTTAGCAATGAGATATCCGATAATTTGTGTGATGGTTACGATGGTCTTGTAATCGAAGCCAAGTATATCAAGTCCTGCGTAGGTCGACGCAGTGTAGGGTTTGCGTAGTGCATAAACTAATGAGTAGGAGAGCAAGGCGGCGCCTCCGGCCCATAGTATAAAAAGGAGATCAGACATTCGTTTATTCGAATCGATCGTTTCGGTTGCTGTGTTGTTCATATATGTATTTTATTTCTATTTTCTTTGTTTCGACAGCAAAAGAATCGATTGTGTATTACAGGCTTGTTACACGAGTGTGTCTGTTTTGTTTCCTGATAAGCAGGTGGTTAAGTTTAATAGTTCTGAAAGGTTTCTGTTATGGTTTTGTAACAAGGTGGGCGTGTAGAAAAAGAAATCCCTGCCGGTTAGCGATCGAATCTAACCGGCAGGGATGTGTCGTATTTGTATTGTTGCTTTTAAATGATAGCGAAAAACCAACGGAAACCTGCAAGAATGCGGTTCTGATTGTTAGGGTTATAACCTGTGATTGCTTCGTTGTAGTGGGTGCGGCAAAACGCATACGCCAGGTGTACGTTTAGTTTGTCGCCTCCCAAGGGGTAATATTCCAATAATGTGGAAGCTGTATATTTATTGTAAATAGTGAGTGAATGATCTTTGTCGCGACGCTTGTCCCACATCCCTTTTACGCCGAATGCCCACCGGCGTTGTTTCCCCATAAAAAGTTTGTAGGAAACGATGGCCGTTTGGTCGTTTGCCATATACAGCGTGTTTTCATTCCACGAGGCCGGTTGGTAGTAGGCTCCGTTCATATAATCTACTTCGAGGGTCGATGATCCCAGTATCAGCTGATTGCCAACGGTGATCCATTGTGTCGTTTTGCCTTTGTCTACGTTGGTAAGCATGTATCCGTAGCGGGTATTGAATGCGCCGTTGCAGAAAGAGCCTGCCCACATGGCGGCATAGTTGAAGGCGTAATCGTAGTCGGGCGCGGCAAACTGCGGAGCTCGTGCATCGGTGATTTGCAGGTTGAATTCCTGGTTGCGCACGGTGTACGCTGCTCGGATTCCGGTTTCGTATGCCTGAATCAGGTTGTTGGGTTGCGAGAAGAAGTAAAGCGTGGACGTGTTGTAGTTGTATTCGAATGTGCCGAGTTGCACGATTTGTTTCCCGGCCTCGATGCGCCAACGTTGCGTGGGACGGTAGATGAGCATGGCATAATCGGTGGCGGCAAGAAAGTTGTCTTTCGATACACTTCCCGACTTGTTGAGTCGCTGCCGTATGAGGTAGCCGAGTTGGGGCGAGAAGTCTCCTTCGAGAACGACGCGGAAAGTGGTTGCCTTGAATGCGGCATTGTTCTTTTCCCGGTTGTTGATACTGCCGTCGAAGTCGATACGTAAGTCAAGTTTGATGGCATGTTTCTCTTTGTTGAAAACAGAGTCGAGGCTAAAAGCTTGTGCCTTTTCGGTGATAAATAAAAATGAACACAGGGTTAGTAGTGTGTACGATAATGTGTGTTTCATGGAAAAATAGAGTTACTACAAATAAGAAGCCGCATTATCCAATGGAGTAATGCGGCTGGGTATATTAAGCGTTTGTTTTCGAGTACTGTTCCGTTATGCTTTCGGCACAACGTTCGCCGTCGATAGCGGCCGATACGATTCCGCCTGCATATCCGGCACCTTCACCACATGGGTAAAGTCCTTTGATGCGGATGTGTTGCAAGGTTTCTCTGTCGCGCAGGATACGAACAGGGGCAGAAGTGCGACTTTCCACGCCGATCATTACGGCTTCGTTGGTAAGGAAACCGTGCGACATTTTACCGAATTGCTTGAATCCGTCGCGCAGGCGCGATGTTACGAACTCCGGCATCCAGAAGTGAAGCGGAGAGGCAAGCAGACCCGGTGCATACGACGACTCGGGAAGATCAAATGAGTTCTTCTTGTTTACGAAGTCGACCATACGTTGTGCCGGTGCGGTTTGCTTCATGCCGCCGTTGAGCCAGCATAGTTCTTCGAGATGCTCTTGAAACTTCAATACGCAAAGCTCTTCGTGCTCGGCGTAGTCGGTAAGGTCTTCGGGACGCACTTCAACAACCATTCCTGAGTTTGCCCACTTTGATCCGCGGCGTGATGCCGACATTCCGTTCACAACTACTTGGCGCGGAGCGGTAGAAGCCGGAACGACTACACCACCCGGACACATGCAGAATGAATAAACGCCGCGTCCGTTGGCTTGCGTTACAAAGCTGTATTCGGCAGCCGGAAGGTATTTTCCGCGACCATCTTTCGAGTGGTATTGGATCTGATCAATCAGCTCTTGCGGATGTTCGAGACGTACACCTACGGCAATTCCTTTGGCTTCGATCTCTACGCCTGCTTCTTTTAAGTAATAATATACGTCGCGTGCCGAGTGACCGGTTGCGAGAATAACAGGGCCATTAAACGTGGTTCCGTTTTGTGTTTCGATACCGACAACTTCATCCTTCTCGAAGATCAACTTGTCCATACGTGTTTCGAAATGTACTTCTCCACCGCAACGGATGATGGTGTTGCGCATGTTTTCGATAATGCCCGGCAACTTGTCTGTTCCTACGTGCGGATGCGCGTCCATCAAGATTGAAGTGGAAGCGCCGTGTTGGCACAGGATATTCAAGATGCGGTCTACTGATCCGCGTTTTTTGCTACGGGTATATAGTTTGCCGTCAGAGAACGCTCCGGCTCCACCTTCACCGAAACTGTAGTTCGACTCCGGGTCTACCAGGTGTTCGCGACTAATGCGTGCGATGTCTTTGCGACGGTCGTGTACGTTCTTTCCTCGTTCGATCACGATTGGGCGCATGTCTGCTTCGATCAAGCGGAGCGCGGCAAACAATCCGCCGGGACCCGCACCTACTACGATTACGGCAGGCGCATTCGAAACATCTTTATAATCGATCGATGTATATTCTGCATCGGTAGGCAGTTCGTTGATGTATACACGAACTTTTAGATTGATAAAGATGGTACGCTGACGTGCGTCGATAGAACGCTTCAGGATACGTACGGCTTTGATGTTTTTAGGAAGTATGTCGTGCTCTGTAGCAATGTATTCTTTCAATTGCTGTTCTTGAGCGGCTATATGCGGTAATACGCGTAATTGAAACTCTTTTGTCATCTTGTATATGTTCTGTATGCAAAGATACGATTTTCAAGGATGCTTCTTTCCCAAAATTAGCTAAACAAAAAGCGAAAAGCTTCTTCTACTTTCCTAACGGTTACGATTTGTATATTCATTTTTGAGGTGTCGAATCCTTTGAGGTTGTTGTGAGGGATGATGATCTTCTTAAAGCCTAACTTCTCGGCTTCAAGGATTCGTTGCTCGATTCGGTTTACCGGGCGGATCTCTCCCGATAGTCCCACTTCTCCGGCCATACAGACTTGTCGATCGATGGCAATATCGAGGCTCGACGAAAGTACGGCACTGATTACGGCAAGGTCTATCGCGGGGTCATTTACTTTGAGGCCTCCGGCAATGTTGAGGAAGACGTCTTTTTGAACAAGTTTGAAGCCGGCGCGCTTTTCGAGCACAGCCAGTAGCATGTTCATGCGTCTGCTGTCGAATCCGGTTGCCGAACGCTGCGGAGTTCCGTATACGGCCGTACTTACGAGTGCTTGTGTTTCGATGAGAAACGAGCGTACTCCTTCTATCGCTGCCGCAATGGCAACGCCGCTTAGGCCTTCGTGATTTTGGGTAAGCAGCAACTCCGACGGGTTACTTACCTGGCGCAGTCCGTTGCGTTGCATTTCGTAGATGCCGAGTTCGGCCGTACTACCAAAACGGTTTTTGATACTTCGCAAGATGCGGTACATGTAGTGCTGGTCGCCTTCAAACTGAAGTACGGTGTCTACAATGTGCTCCAGTACTTTCGGTCCGGCGATGCTGCCTTCTTTATTAATGTGTCCGATGAGTAAAACCGGCGTGTTTGTTTCTTTTGCGTACTTAAGAATGAGGGCAGAGCTTTCGCGTACTTGCGCCACGCTACCCGGGGATGACTCTACCGTTTCGGTGAAAATGGTTTGAATCGAGTCTATAATTAATAAATCGGGATTGAGTTGTTTGGTGTGAGCAAATATCTGCTCGAGATTTGTTTCGCAAAGGATGTAGCAGTCGCTGGTTTCTTCGCTGAGGCGTTCGGCGCGTAGTTTTAGTTGTTTGTAGCTCTCTTCGCCCGAAACATAAAGGGTGTTGAACCCTTTCATTTGAAGTGCTGTTTGAAGAATCAGTGTTGATTTTCCGATTCCGGGTTCTCCGCCAATCAAGACCAAAGAGCCTTTAACGAGTCCTCCTCCCAATACGCGATTGAGTTCTTCGTCGCCCAAATTAATTCTGGTTTCTTCGCCGGAAGTGATTTCTCTTAGCTTCTGAGGCTTTGCTTTTGGGGTGTCGAGTCCGGCAATGACACGTTTAGCAGATGTGTCTTTGGCCAAAACTTCTTCAACGTAAGTATTCCATTCTCCGCAAGCGGGACATTTGCCAATCCACTTAGGGGAGTCGGCTCCGCAATTGCTGCATACATAAACTGTTTTAGTCTTTGCCATCTATTTAAATTTGATGTAAAAATAGGAATTATTTGGTGTATCAGCATGTTTATTAACAAGCATTTAGTTTATATTTGTGGCAAATAGAAATTATATGAGAAGTTTTGCAAGCGATAATAACTCGGGAGTACATCCTGATATTATGCAAGCTATATTCAATGCTAATACCAACCATGCGATCGGGTATGGGGATGACTGCTGGACTACCAGAGCGGTAGAAGTTATTAAACAACAATTCGGAGAGTCTGCATCTCCTTTTTTTGTTTTTAATGGGACTGGAGCTAATTGTGTTGCGCTACAAGCTGCTACGCGTTCGTTTCATAGTATTATTACTGCAACGGGCGGACATATTGAAGTAGATGAGTGCGGTGCTCCGACAAAAATGACCGGTTGTCATATTATTTCGATTCCTACTACAGACGGAAAACTAACGCCGGAATTGATCGCTCCTAAACTAACCGGATTCGGAGAATGCCATCATTCACAACCCAAAGTGGTTTATATATCACAATCGACCGAGGTAGGTACGGTTTATACGCCACAGGAGATAAAAGCGATTGCTGATTTGATTCACGGTTACGGTATGTATCTGCATATGGATGGAGCGCGCTTGGCAAATGCTTGTGCAACGCTTGGTTGCAGCATGAAGGCTTGTACGGTGGATGCCGGGGTGGATATCCTAAGTTTGGGAGGTACAAAGAATGGCATGATGATGGGAGAGGTTGTTATAGCTTTTAAACCAGAACTTGCTGTTGATTTAGCATTTATTAGAAAGCAATCTGCTCAATTAGCGTCGAAAATGCGCTATCTTACAGCTCAATTTGATGCTTACTTCAATAACTCATTATGGCTTGCGAATGCAACGCATGCTAATAAGCAGGCGTTGAGACTAAAAGAAGCTTTGTCTGGTTTTGATGGATTTCAATTAGAATATCCGGTGCAGGCGAATGCTTTGTTTATTTCAATGCCCCAACAGATTATTGAAAAGCTTAGAGAACACTTCTTCTTTTATACATGGGATGAAGCACGTAATGTGGTACGCTTTGTATGTTCTTGGGATACAACTGATGAAGATATCGAGGCGTTTATTGCAATTGTAAAGCAAAACGTAACACAATAAAAACAGAGTAAAAACTTAAAAAGAATCAGCACAGAGCATCTTGTTCGCTCAATTTGAATGAATATTTAAATCTTTTGAATTGATAGTCTGCATTTTGTAGGGTGATGATGATTGTATCTTAGAGGCGGGGAAGAGCTTATACTATAGTAGGCTCATTTGTTTATTTCACCGACAGGAAAAGCTAAGATGGTATTGCTTCTGGGATGAGAATAAAGAAACCCAATAGAATAATTAAATCGACGAGTAAAAAGTATGAAGATTAAAATGAACAAAGTGTTCGCGGTACTGGCTATGGCATTGGCTAGTGTCGGGATAGCAAAAGCTGCTAATGGCTTTGATCCTGTAGACTACGTGAACCCACTGGTTGGAACTCAATCGACTTTCGAGCTTTCGACAGGTAACACGTATCCTGCAATTGCCCGCCCTTGGGGTATGAACTTCTGGATGCCGCAAACAGGAAAAATGGGCGATGGTTGGGCGTATATGTATACTGCCAACAAGATCAGAGGTTTTAAGCAAACTCACCAACCGAGTCCTTGGATTAATGACTACGGTCAGTTTTCAATCATGCCGGTAACAACGGGCCCTGAGTTTGATCAAGATAAGAGAGCGAGTTGGTTCTCTCACAAAACAGAGGTTGCAAAACCATATTATTATAAAGTATATCTTGCCGACCATGATGTAGTAACAGAGATGACTACAACAGACCGCGCGGCGATGTTCCGTTTTACATTCCCAGAAGCAAAAGAGTCTTTCGTAGTATTGGACGCTTTTGATATGGGTTCATTTGTAAAGATTATTCCGGAAGAAAATAAAATTGTTGGTTACTCTACTAAAAATAGCGGAGGTGTACCTGCAAACTTCAAAAACTATTTCGTAATCACATTTGATAAGCCAATCGAGCTAACATATACGTTTGGTGATTCAATTTTGAATAATGATTTGGAGCGCAAAGCAAACCACGTAGGTGCGGTTGTTGGCTTTAAGACAAAACGTGGCGAATTGGTACACGCGAAGGTTGCTTCATCATTTATCAGCATTGAGCAAGCGGAGCTAAACTTGAAAGAACTTGGAAACAACTCGTTCGATCAGTTGGTGGCAGCAAGCAAAAGCGAATGGAACAAAACATTGGGCCGCATTGAAGTTGAAGGCGGAACAGTAGATCAATTCAGAACATTCTATACAACGATGTATCGTTCATTGTTGTTCCCTCGTAAGTTTTACGAATATGACGCAAAAGGAAACATTGTACACTATAGCCCTTACAATGGTGAAGTGTTGCCAGGTTATATGTTTACAGATACCGGTTTTTGGGATACATTCCGCGCGTTGTTCCCATTCTTGAACTTGATGTATCCAAGCATCAACAAAGAAATTCAAGAAGGTTTGATCAATGCATACAAAGAAAGCGGCTTCTTCCCAGAGTGGGCTAGTCCGGGCCACAGAGGCTGTATGGTTGGTAACAACTCGGCTTCTATTCTTGTAGATGCATACTTGAAAGGTGTGAAAGTAGACGATGTGAAAACAATGTATGAAGGTATGGTTCACGGAGCAAACAATGTTCACCCTGAAGTTAGCTCAACGGGTCGTCTTGGTCATGAGTATTATAATAAACTAGGTTATATTCCTTCAGACGTAAACATTCACGAAAATGCAGCTCGTACATTGGAGTATGCATACAACGACTGGTGTATTTACCAACTTGCAAAAGAGTTGAAACGTCCTAAGAAAGAGATTGAACTTTACAAGAAGCGTGCTTATAACTATAAGAACCTATTCAATAAAGACTTCAATTTGATGAGCGGACGCAAGTCTGACGGATCTTTCGATCCTAACTTCTCTCCATTGAAATGGGGTGGTGACTTTACCGAAGGTAATAGCTGGCACTATAGCTGGTCTGTATTCCACGACCCAGCAGGTCTTATTGAGTTGATGGGCGGACGCAAGATGTTTGTTCAAATGCTAGACTCTGTGTTTGGTGTTCCTCCTCACTTTGATGATAGCTACTATGGTTTTGTAATTCACGAAATCCGCGAAATGCAAATCATGAACATGGGTAACTATGCACACGGTAACCAACCGATCCAACACATGATTTACTTGTACAACTATGCAGGTGAACCTTGGAAAGCTCAATACTGGGTGCGTGAGGTAATGAATAAAATGTACAATGCGAACCCTGATGGTTATTGCGGTGACGAAGATAACGGTCAAACTTCTGCATGGTATGTATTCTCAGCTCTTGGTTTCTATCCTGTAACTCCGGGTTCTGACCAGTATGTAATGGGTGCTCCTTTGTTTAAGAAAGCAACAATTACATTGGAGAATGGAAATAAGATCATTATCAATGCTCCGAACAATAGTGACAAGAATCGCTATGTAAACCGTGTTACTGTAAACGGTAAAGAGTATTCGAAAACATATTACGGTCACTTTGATTTGATGAAGGGTGCTGTTATTGATATTGACATGACAGATACTCCAAACAAAACACGTGGTATCAAGCCGGAAGATGCTCCATATTCATTCTCTGTGAATGAAAAGTAATCTTACCGACTACATAATTTAAGAAAACGGGCAAAGTTTTTACGAAAAGTATTAACTTTGCCCGTCTTTATTTAGAAATTATGAAAAACAAAAAATTATTTCTAGCGTTCATACCCTTAATGATGACTTTCTTTACAATGGGATTTGTAGACATTGTGGGTATTGCGACCAATTATGTCAAGGTAGACTTTGGCTTGTCTGATACGGTAGCCAACATACTTCCTCTGACGGTGTTTTTATGGTTTCTAGTTCTTTCCATTCCTGCCGCAGCATTAATGAATCGTTTTGGTAGAAAGAATGTGGTGATTGCAAGTGTTGTGATAACGTTTGCTTCGTTGCTAGTGCCAATCTTTGATTATAGTTTGCTGCTTATGGTGATTGCTTTTGGTCTCTTAGGTATTGGTAACGCTCTTATGCAGGTTTCATTGAATCCGCTTTTATCTAATATACTTCCTACGAATCGACTGGCAGCAAGTCTTACCTTGGGACAATTCTTTAAAGGTTTGGCTGCTTTTGCCGCTCCGATTATTGCGGTTTGGGCTGCAACGTTCTTTGGAAGTTGGTTAATGATATTTCCGTTTCTTGCTTTCATAACGTTGACACCAACTGTGTGGTTGTTGTTTACAGATATTGAAGAGTCGCTCGATGAGGGACGTAATAACTCGATATTGGATAGTTTTCGTTTGTTTCGCAATACAACAGTATTGTTGTGTTTTATAGCGATCATTATGCATGTAGGTACGGATGTTGGAATTAATACCACTGCTCCCAAGTTGATGATGGAGCGTTTAGGTTTGCCTCTTGAGCAAGCGAGTTATGCAACAAGCTTTTACTTTTTGGCTCGTACGATAGGATGCTTGATGGGGTCTTTTGTGTTGTCACACGTGTCGGCTCGAAAGGTATTCCTTGTTAGCGTGCTTTGTGTATTGGGAGGTTTAGTTGGCTTGTGGATTTCAAGTTCGGGAGTTTTGCTTTTTGGATCGTTAGTTCTGGTAGGACTAGGAAACTCTAATCTGTTTGCAATTATATTCTCAGAAGCATTAAATGAGGAGTCGGATCGCCGAAATGAAGTGTCTGGGCTTATGATTATGGGGCTTACGGGAGGAGCTATTTTTCCCTTGTTGATGGGAGTTGCTTCTGATGCGACAGATAGTCAGGCCGGAGCGATTGGCGTATTGTTTATCTGTGCGGCATATCTGTTGTTGTTGACTCCGCGTATTCGTAAGCACTTGTAGTAAATCTTGTTTTGATGATATAAAGTCTTTGCAGTTTTGGTTACGACCAAAGTTGCAAAGGCTTTTTTTATTTTAAGGAATTTGTAGAGTAGGGGCGGAGGAGTAAAAACGAATGCAAACTTGATTGCAAAATTAGCATGAGCAGAAACATGAAGTGTAGATATAAAAAAAGAGAGTATTCTGCTGAATACTCTCTTGATAGTTGCGGAGGCCAGACTCGAACTGACGACCTTTGGGTTATGAGCCCAACGAGCTACCACTGCTCCACCCCGCGATGTTTACCAATAACCTTTCGATTACAGTACAAAGGTAATTAAATTATTTTTAATACCAAATTGTTGGCAACTTTTTTTTCTTTCACTTGTTTTGTACGGCCTTTTCATGTACTTTCGCACATATCTAAGTTAATTGTGCAATACGAATAAAGAATATGACAGTTTCGAGAACGAGAGAAATGTTGGTTGATGTGGCAAGAAAACTTTTTGCCCGTGAAGGAGTGGAGAACACTACAATGAACGACATTGCCATTGCTTCAGGTAAGGGTCGGAGGACATTGTATACCTACTTCAAAAGTAAGAATGAAATATATCTTGCAGTAGTAGAGTCTGAGCTCAAGCAACTATACACAGCTCTTCTTGAGGTAGAAAGCAAAGATCTTGCTCCTGATAAGAAGCTGATCGAGTTGATCTACACTCGTCTCGAGGCAGTAAAACGTGTCGTATTACGTAATGGTACATTAAGAGCCGACTTCTTTAGAGATATCTGGAAAGTTGAAAAAGTACGTAAGAACTTCGATTTGAAAGAAATTGAAATATTGAAACGTACGTTGGACGACGGTGTTGCAAAAGGTATATTCTTTGTTCCAGATACTGAAGTTACAGCTGCCATCCTGCATCATGCTGTAAAAGGGCTAGAAGTTCCTTTTATCAGAGGTCTTCTTGGTGATGATCAGGAAATGAAACAACGCAGAAAAGAGAATGTCATAAACTTATTATTCAACGGGCTAAAGATTAAATAAGCACATGTTTATCAACGCAACTGGGTTCTATATACCCTCAGAAAGAGTTCATAACGATTATTTCTTAGACGTTAACGGACTAACCAATGAATGGATTCAGCAACGCACCGGGATTGTAACCCGATCAAAGGCTGCTGAAGATGAGAATATCAATACCATGAGCTTCGCGGCTGTTGAAAATGCTATTGAAACTCTTCCTTATCCAATCGAAGATGTAGATCTAATTATTGCTGCATCTTATTCTCCATACGATACTGTAGGAACATTTGGACACGAAGTACAGCGTAAGTTTAATGTAGACAAAGCCCGAGTGGTGTATATCTCATCTGCTTGCTCATCTTTTCTAAATGCACTTGAAATTGTAGAAGGATATTTTGCAACAGGCAAAGCTACTAAGGCCTTAGTTGTATCTGCCGATCACAATACCTATTATAGTAATGAGTCTGATCCGAAAGCCGGACACCTTTGGGGCGATGCTGCTGCTGCTTTCTTCTTGTCAAAAGAGCAAGTAAAAGAAGGAGAGCCTCGTATTGTAGATATCTTTACGCAAGGTTTGGGCCACATTGGTAAAGGACCAGACGGAGTAAAACTTCTTCCTGGCGACGGCGGTATTGTAATGCCGGACGGACGCGATGTATTCATTCAGGCATGTACCTATATGGCTAAGAATACACTCGATATTTTAGAAAACAACAACTACACACTAGAGGATCTTTCATACCTTATCGGCCACCAAGCCAATATGCGTATCATGAGCAATATTGCTAAACAACTAAACTTGCCGGAAGAGAAGTTTCTGTCTAATATTGCAGAGCTTGGTAATACCGGATCGGTTAGTACGGCATTGGTATATGCACAGAATAAAGATCTATATAAGAAGGGCGACAAAATCGTTCTTACTGTATTCGGCGGAGGATATTCGGCCGGCGTATGTTTGATTCAATTTGATTAAAAAATAAAGATATTATGGGATTATTAGATGGTAAAGTAGCTATCGTTACAGGTGCTGCTCGTGGTATTGGTAAAGCTATTGCGCTTAAGTTTGCACAAGAAGGAGCTAACATCGCTTTCACAGATCTTTCGATCGACGACAATGCACTTGAAACTGAAAAAGAAATCGCTGCATTGGGTGTTAAAGTAAAAGGTTATGCTTCAAACGCTGCTGACTTTGAAGATACTCACAAAGTAGTAGAGCAAATCCACAAAGACTTTGGCCGTATCGACATCCTTGTAAACAACGCAGGTATTACTCGCGATGGTTTGATGATGCGTATGACAGAGCAACAATGGGATATGGTTATCAACGTAAACCTAAAATCTGCATTTAACTTTGTTCACGCAGTAACTCCTATCATGATGCGTCAAAAAACAGGAAGCATCATCAATATGAGCTCCGTAGTAGGTGTGTCTGGTAACGCAGGACAAGCAAACTATTCTGCTTCAAAAGCAGGTATGATCGGTTTGGCTAAATCAATCGCTAAAGAACTTGGTTCAAGAGGCGTGCGTGCAAATGCAATTGCTCCGGGCTTCATCATTACAGAAATGACAGGACAATTGTCTGACGAAGTAAAAGCTAAATGGGCAGAAACAATTCCAATGCGTCGCGGCGGTACACCGGAAGATGTTGCAAACACAGCACTTTATTTGGCTTCTGATCTTTCTGCATATGTAACAGGTCAGGTAGTACACGTTTGTGGTGGTATGAATATGTAATATTGCTTCATGGAAGTTATTTACGAAGACAATCATATCATTGCCGTTAACAAGACTTGCTCGGAGATTGTGCAAGGAGACAAAACGGGCGACAAACCTTTATCTGACATTGTAAAAGATTGGTTGAAGGTAAAGTACAACAAACCCGGAAACGTGTTTGTTGGCGTAACGCACCGTCTCGACCGTCCCGTTAGCGGATTGGTTCTTTTTGCCAAGACAAGTAAAGCACTTACCCGCCTAAACGAAATGTTTCGTGAAGGTGGTGTAAAGAAAACCTATTGGGCCATTGTGCGCAACCGTCCGCCGCAAGAGGAGGGAGAGTTGGTACACTACTTGGTAAAGAATGAGAAGCAAAACAAATCGTATGCTTATCCTACCGAGAAGCCACAGTCTAAAAAGGCAATCTTGCATTACAAGTTGATCGCGAGCTCCGACAATTATCATTTATTGGAAGTAGATCTAAAGACAGGGCGTCATCATCAGATACGTTGTCAGCTTGCCAAGATGGGATGTCCTATCAAAGGCGACTTGAAATACGGTTTTGATCGGTCAAACAAAGATGGAGGTATTAGCTTGCACTCACGTAGAGCATCTTTTATCCATCCGGTTTCGAAAGAACAAATTGATATTGTTGCCCCGGTTCCGAACGATCCGCTTTGGAAAATGTTTGAAACGGCAGTAACCAAATAGTTTGAAATACCTTATATCCGAAAATGATATAAGACATCACATAAAAAAATCCTCGTTTGAACACTCTTTTATCAAGGGCTCAAACGGGGATTTCTTGCGTTAATACACTATGAACAACAGATGAGATATAGTACTGAAAGTGTCGATGTTTAATGTTCACGATAGTACTCATTAAGGTATGCCATCGTGAACGTTAAGCTTAGACAGGTACGTGTCTAAGATGTGTACACGTACGTGACGCATTCTTGTCATATACCTGTCTAAGTTGTATACACGGTCGTGTCTAAGCTTAACGCATGCGATAAGCAGGCTTAAATCTGCCGAGGAGTTATCTTCGAGAAGTTTATAAACGACAAAAGCAGTACGTTTCATTGATTTGAAAGTACTGCTTTTATCGTTAGATTATGATGTGTTTCGGTGTTTTGCTAGTAAAGAGAAGGGAGGTTATACCTCGCTGATTTTCCAGAAGCTATACGACACATCTTCGTCGTATACATCTGTTTGCTCTACACGTTTGATGTAGTTCACGATAAGTTTAGTAATCGGAAGGATTACAATTTCGTAAGCTGTTTTTAAAACCGCCTGCGTGCCGATCATGATTAGTAGATCATTAAACGGAACAATGCCAAAGAAAGCGATTGGGAAGAATACCATCGAATCGGCCGATTCTCCTACCATTGTTGAAACAACGGCACGAAGCGAAAAATTGCGTCCGCCCGAGGCGATCTTCATTTTACTCATCACATAAGCGTTGAGAAACGAACCGATCAAAAATGCACAAAGGCTTGCTACGGCAATACGCGGAGTCATTGCAAAGATTGATTTAAAAGCTTCCTGTCCTTCGTAGAAAGGAGCTGCCGGAAGCGCAACTGCTATTTGTGCCAAACCAACCACAAAGAAGTTCATGGCAAACCCGCTCCAAATGATCAGACGCGCTTTTTTATAGCCCCATACTTCGGCTATCAGGTCGTTGATAATATAAGAAATCGGGAAAACGATAAGGCCGGCAGTTGCCGTGATAGGACCAATTTGAATTAGTTTGGTCTCGAGAAGATTTGCTGCAATCAAACAAACGTTGAATAAGATTGCAAGCATCATAAATGTAACTGAAACTTGTTTCTTCATTGTTATTCTTGTTTTTTACGTGGTTATACAAGCACACGGACCTCCACCATCGGATAATCTGCCGCAAAGTTACGGTTTTTATTTCTATTGCGAATCTAAATACTGTTAATGCGATGCGGAGACAAGTAGATTGCGAGGGAAGGAAGAAAAGAAAACCGGTGATCTTGGGCTTTTTTGCACAAAATCACCGGTCGTTATCCTTTGTTGTCTGTACGAATACAGCCTTACTTGTTGGCTTTGTAAAACAGCGTTGAGCAGTTGGTAGGGGCAAATACTTTGCGAGCTGTTGCTTGCACTTGTTCCGGAGTGGTAGCTCTGTAGCGAAGTACCTCGGTGTCGATGTCTTCGGCTTTGCCTACCAGTTCGTAAAAACAAAGACTCGAAGCCATGTTCGAATAGTGGATGTGTGAGAATAGGTGATTGGATTCGAACTTATTCTTCACTTTCTCCAGCTCGTTGTTGTCTACAAGTTCCTGACTCAACGCTGCGAGCTCTTCTTCAATTGCAGCATTGATGGTTTCAAGTGTATTGCCAGGCGTAGGTTTTGCCGTAACGTAGATGACACCCGGATCTATATCGCCCGAAATGTAAGCGTTTACTTCGGAGCAAAGTTGTTTGTTTTGCACCAAGTTTTGATACAAACGTGCCGAGCGGCCGTTGGCCAATACATCCGAAAGCATATCACAGGCATTGAAGTCGGCATCGGTACGTGAACACATGTGATAGGCTTTGAACAAGGCATCAAGAGGTACATCTTTGTAAACCTCAAGGAAGCGAGCTTCTGTTTGCGGAGCTTCTTGTGCAATAGCACGAACCTTTATATCGCGTCGCGGAATCGGACCAAACCATTTCTCGGCTAGTTGTACCGCTTCTTTGAATTCGATATTTCCTGTAACGGCAACGATGGCATTGTTAGGTGCATAATGATTGTAGAAGAAAGCTTTTACATCATCTAGTGTTGCGTTTTCGATGTGAGAAAGATCTTTACCGATTGTAGGCCACATATAGGAGTGCGACTTGTAAGCAAGCGGTTTTAGCAAGTGCGGCACATCTCCATAAGGTTGGTTTAGTACGCGTTGCTTGAATTCCTCGATTACGACATGCTTTTGTACGTCGAGTGATTTTTGAGAGAAATCGAGCGAAAGCATTCGATCCGACTCTAACCAGAAACCAATCTCTACGTTTTGTTTTGGTAAGGTAACGTAGTAGTTGGTATAGTCGTTGTTGGTCCAGGCATTGTTCTCGCCGCCGGCAAGCTGCAAGGGTCCGTCAAAATCGGGAATGTTGATGGATCCGCCAAACATAAGGTGTTCGAAGAGGTGTGCAAAACCTGTTTGATCAGGGTCTTCATCTCTTGCGCCTACGTCATATAGCGTATTGATACATACCATTTGTGTGGTTGTATCTTTATAATGGATCAAACGAAGGCCGTTTGCCAGTTCATGTCTGTTTATTTGTGTCACTTGTTTACGATTTTTAGTTTCATTTTTACGTCTTTCATCGGACGATCAGAGCCGTTTGTGTCTTGCTCTTGTATTTTCTCAATGGTGCGATGTCCCGAAATCACTTCTCCGAAGATTGTGTATTTCCCATCCAAATGAGGAGAGCCGCCTTCAAGTTTATATGCTTCGCGTTGTTCGGGAGTAAACTCTCCGCTGAATTTACCTTCCTCGATCATGTTGTCGAGTTCCATGTCTGTATAAATCTTACCCCAAACAATGTAAAATTGTGATGCTGACGATGCTTTATCCGGATTTATATCGTCGGGCGTACGTGCAGCTGCAAGCATGCCTCGTTTGTGAAAGTATTTTGGGTATACGATCTCTGCCGGAAGGGTATAACCAAGATCACCTTCTCCAAGCTCTGCGTCTGCTGTTGCATCTTTCGAATCAGGATCGCCTCCTTGAATCATAAAGTGCTTGATTACGCGATGAAACAACAATCCGTCGTAGAATTTCTCATTTACGAGTTTAATAAAGTTGTCGCGGTGTTGCGGAGTGTCGTTATAGAGTTTGACTTTTATTTTACCTTGATTGGTCTCGATTTGAACGATGGTCTCTTTTTCTTCTGCCTGCAAATTCATAGTTCCTACGAGAGCAAACAAGATGCCGATAGTGAAATGCTTAAATAGTTTCATCATGTTAATGCGTTAGTTGCAATACAAAGATATTAATTTTAATTAATCGAGGATAAAGCATTCACAGATAAATATCTAAAAAGCATCCTCTCTATTCGAATCTTAGCTCAAATAGAAAGGATGCTTTCAGTGTAAAACAACGAGGTATATTTATTGAATAGGATAAATCGGATTACCAGTTTCGTCTACATTGTTCCAAGCATTTACATATACTTCAGCAAAGTCAATTTCATCAGCATTTACAATAGCCTTGAACAAATAGGAATTGCCCGCGCTAAGAGCTCCTGATGGAGCTGTAATTGCACTTGTATAAGTACGAGCCGCAGTTTCACCGTTGATAAGAACTGTAAAGGTTACTGCGATAGATCCTGAATAGGTAAGTGGCAGCATTGTGTATTGACAGTTCGTATTGGCAACACCCATATTAACAGGAGCTCCTAAAGTTGTAGCTGGCGTGATGACACCTGTTTGCAGATTCATTGTTGTTCCTTCTGTGGAAGGAGCAATCGTTGCAGATACAAGCTTGTTTATTTTAATACCAGTTCCTGCTGTCAAGTTAATGATAACTTGAGTGGCACGGTGATTAAGTGTTAGAATGCAATTGGTTGGTTGCGAGGCAACTTTTGTTTCAGACACTGCCCAAAGATAATCGATGCCATTTTTAAGAGGCTCAGACTTCCCGTCGGTGAATTTTACAGGAACTGTTGTGTTATTATTTGATACAGCATAAAAGTCATATGTATTATTAGGCAAATACATATTGTACCCATTCATTCCGGCAAGAATACCAGGAGAACTGGCTTGATACAAACCAGCGGCAATTGGTGTGCCGGTTAGTTCCTTTACAGTGTCATTATAAGCATATATAAATACTTCATTCGATTGACGTAAAGGTGTTGCGGATTTCAACAGGTTTTGACTTTCAACTCCGGCATTAAAACGCACAACATAATTTCCTTTGCCGTCAGTGTCACCCGGATTTGGATTAACATTGCAGTTGCAATCGTCATCGTCGCAAGCTGATGCTAATAGGACTAGTCCTAGTAAATAAAGAATCTTTTTCATAAAGCATTTGTATTAAATAAAGTAACATGTTAATGGAATTAACTCATTATCGATATTGTAATAACATGAGCTTTATATCAAAGTTTTTCATTTAAGATTAGTCTTCTTTTTTTAGCGGAGTATTTATAATTTTTACAAAGAGAATAGTCCTTATTTTTCTTGCAAGCGTTTAATGGCTAGATCAAGAAGCATATCGTATTTCTTAATAGTCATGCTTTGCCATCTAAGCTTAACGTCAAGTTCTTCCTCAGGCGAAAGTTGCCAATTGATGTCACTCGTTCTCATTTTCGCAGTAGTAGCATAAAGCATTAAAGCAGCGCAAACCGAGATGTTGTAGCTTTCTGTAAATCCATACATGGGCATTTTTACAAATCCGTCCGCATGCTTGATTACCTCATCCGATATACCTGTATGTTCGGTTCCGAATACAAGAGCTGTTTTCTCTGTAATATCCAGATCTTCTACCATACAGTCTTGCTCGTGAGGCATGGTCGCGATGATTTTATAACCCTCTTGTTTTAGAGTAGCAATCAGCGTAGATAGGTTGTTGCCATCGCGAGGTCCGAAACGGTGGTAATCGATCCATTTCTCGGCACCCGATGTAGGTCCCGGGCTAACTTTAAACTGGTGTTCGCGCTCGAGAATATACAGGTCTTGAATACCAAAGCAGTCACACGAGCGCATTACGGCACTAGCGTTGTGCGGGTGTTCGATATCTTCCAGCACAACAGTAAGGTGTTTGGTTCGGTTCTTGATGTTTTTTTCAAAAAGGCTAAGCTTATTTTCTGTACAGAACTCGCTTAGTATTTGATAGATTTCTTGTTTTTCTTCAAACGAAAAAGAGGCCAATTTAGAAGGCTTATCTTGAATTAATGGCATATTATTTTGAAAGATTTGTTGAGTAATGTATTAAACCGTACGTTTTACGCTTCCGCTCCATGAGCAGCCTAAGCAATAAATTATTTCCGTATCGAAGCCCTCTAAAGTTTCTCCTTCCTTTGCCGGTACAATCTCATAATCTGCAGTAACTTTTACAAGGCGTCTGTCTCCATTCTCGTTTTTGATATAAAATCCCGATATCTTGCATTGAGGACAAAGTCTATGTTTTCTTTTGCTAATCATCATTTTGTGTTTAGGTTCAATACAAAAGTACTGAATAATTTAGTAAGTTCGTTCTTCTTTAAATACAATTGGTACCATGCACGAACACACAACTCATATTTTACGCGAGATAACGCCTTTGTCCGATTCCGATTGTTTCTACATCGTCGAGCGCTATAAAGGAGAGTTTACTTATCCACTTCATAATCACTTGGAGTTCGAACTTAATTACATTGAAAGTGGCACTGGTTTGCAACGGATCGTAGGAGATTCGGTAGAAACAATCGGTGCGTATGACTTGGTTTTGATTACAGGAAAAGAGCTGGAGCACACTTGGCGACAAGCCGAATGTAATTCACCGCGAATCCGAGAGATTACGATTCAGTTTTCACAAGACTTGTTGTCGAAAAGTTTTATCGATAAGAATCAGTTTGCCTCAATACGTCTTATGCTCGAGAAGGCCCAAAATGGTCTTGTCTTTCCAATGCCGGCAATCATGAAGGTGTATAGTCTTATCGATTCGATGGTTAGTGAAACGCAGGGTTTCTATACCTTCCTCAAGTTTCTGTCTATTTTATATGAATTATCAATCACAAGTGATTATAGAACCTTGTCTAGTTCGTCGTTTGCAAAAGCCGATATTACCTACGACAGTAGAAGGGTACAAAAAGTACAGAACTACCTAAAGGAGCACTATATGGATGATATTGCATTGGAAGACTTGTCTCTGTTAGTTGGCATGACTCCTTCTGCCTTTAGTCGTTTCTTTAAGTTGCGAACCGGCAAGAATCCTACCGAGTACATTACCGAAATCCGTTTAGGGTATGCCGCACGTATGCTTGCCGACTCCACAAAGAGTGTGGCCGAGATTTGTTACGATTGCGGGTTTAACAACTTGTCGCACTTTAACCGTATTTTTAAACGAGATAAAGGATGTACTCCGACCGACTTTCGAGAAAACTTCCGCAAAAAGAAGATTCTGATTTAAGTACAACCCTTCATTTTGAAAATAGTAAAAGTATCACGAACTGATAAGAAAGTATTAGCGAACTTCTGCTTTGAATCAGATATTTGTAGGACTTTATTTATATAGTCCCTAAAACTATTATTTGATGAAAAGTTTCAAAGAAAGAATGGAGCTCCTTTTTGCAAAGCAAGAGGTGTTGTTGAGTAAATCTCAAGTTGTACTTGAGAGTGAAAATGGTATTTATAATCGCTGCCAAAACCCTGTGGTAACCGCTTCTCATATTCCGCTTACGTGGCGGTATGATTTTGATGAGAAACAAAATCCGTACTTGATGGAACGCATTATGATGAACGCGGCGTTTAATGCGGGAGCTGTAAAATGGAACGATAAATACCTGTTAGTTGTGCGTGTAGAGGGTGCAGATCGTAAATCTTTCTTTGCAATAGCCGAAAGTCCGAACGGGCTTGATAATTTCCGCTTTTGGGAATACCCGATTGATCTTCCTCTCGATAATGAGGTTGAAACCAACGTATATGATATGCGCATTACCGTGCATGAAGACGGCTGGATTTACGGAGTATTTTGTGCCGAAATGAAAGATCCGAACGCACCCGAAGGCGACTTGTCTTCAGCGTGTGCCAATGCCGGTGTGGTGCGTACCAAAGACTTTATCCAGTGGGAGCGTTTGCCAAATATTCAATCCAAGTCGCAACAGCGTAACGTGGTACTACATCCCGAATTTGTAACCGGGAAATATGCTTTGTATACCCGTCCGCAAGACGGATTTATCGATACGGGCAAAGGCGGAGGTATTGGTTGGGCGTTGGTTGAAAACATGGAAAAGGCTGTAATTAACGAAGAACAGATCATAGACTCCCGTCACTACCATACGATCAAAGAATTAAAGAATGGTGAAGGTCCGCACCCGATAAAAACACCTAAAGGTTGGTTACATCTGGCTCATGGAGTAAGAGGTTGTGCTGCCGGGTTACGCTATGTTTTGTATTTGTATATGACATCGCTCGAAGATCCGACCAAGGTAATTGCTTCTCCCGGCGGCTACTTTATGGCTCCCGAAGGAGAGGAACGCATCGGAGATGTCTCGAATGTACTTTTCTCGAATGGCTGGATTGCCGATGAAGATGGCACGGTTTATATTTATTATGCATCGTCTGATACGCGCATGCACGTTGCAGTCTCATCAATAGATCAAATGATCGATTATTGTTTCAATACACCCGAAGACGGCTTGTATTCAAATACTTCTGTAGACCAAATATGCAAGCTGATTGATAAAAATAAGGAAGTAATTAAAGGATAATGTCATAATAGTATCATATTTTGATAAATAGCTATTAGTTCCCTGCATTGTTAGCCCATACATTTGCATTCATAATATTTTTTAATCTTAAAATCATTTGAAAAAACTAATGCTATGAGAATGAAAAAGAAACTAAGTTTTCTTTTACTATTCTCTATTCTGACAACGATTGCGTTTGCTCAGAGTATGCGAACAGTAAAAGGTGTAGTGAAAGACAAAGGAGATCAAAGTCCGATGGTCGGTGTCAATGTTTTGGTGAAAGGCACAACACACGGTACTTCTACCGATGTAGACGGCAACTACCAAATAGAAGTAGGAAACAATGCCGTTCTTGTATTCTCCTTTGTGGGGATGGGAAAACAAGAGATTCCCGTAAAGAATCAGAGCGAGATAAACGTGCTGATGACACCGGATCAAGAACTGGAAGAAGTTGTTGTTATTGGATACGGAACCATAAAGAAGAGTGATCTCACCGGAGCGGTTTCGTCCATTTCAGCTAAAGATCTACAGGCAGATGTGCAAAAGGATGTGGCTTCGGCAATGCAGGGACGTATAGCAGGTGTTTCGGTAACGTCAAGTTCAGGACAACCAGGCGGGTCTATGAACATCAATGTACGCGGACTAAGTTCGCTAGGTAATAATACTCCGCTTTATGTAATTGATGGCGTTTACGGAGATATCAATACGGTAGATCCGGAAGATATTGCTTCGCTGGAAGTATTGAAAGATGCATCGGCGGCAGCTATTTACGGATCTCGAGCAGCAAACGGTGTAGTTTTGATTACAACCAAAGGAGGGAAAAAGAGTACACCACTCACCGTCAATGTAAATGTGTTTGGCGGTTTGCAAACAACGCCTAAGAAGTTAGACTTGCTCAACGGTGAGCAATGGGTTGGTTTATTGAATGGTGCCGGAGTCGACATCCCGATGAAAAGCTTCGAAGGCCCGGGAACAAACTGGCAAGACGAAGCCTTTCGTACGGCTCCGATGGTAAAAGCAAACCTATCTTTGAATGGTGGTACAGACAATGCCACATACTTGGTATCTACAGGCGTTTTGTCGCAGGATGGTATCATTCGTTCTACCGATTACAGCTCATTTAATCTACGTGCTAAAACAGACTTCTCCCTATTCAACGATCATTTACGTATCGGCGAAACACTTATATTCAAGAACTCCCGCATGCGCAATTACGAAGGTGGAGTTACCAATATTTTGCGTATGCCTTCTGTTTTGCCGGTTTATGATGAAAACCGTATCGGAGGCTTTTCCGCACCGGAAACATGGATGAAGAATATGGCCAATCCGGTAGGAGAATTGATGGTAAACAACAATACCGATCATGTAACCGAAATCTTGTTAAATGCCTTTGCTGAGTTAGATCTTTACAAAGGGTTGAAATACAAACTAAATGTAGGGTATAATAAAAACAACGGTCGCACATACAACAAGATTGGTGTCTATGACTTCGGAGTTGCCGGCAAGAACGATGCTGCCGACCTTGACGAGAGTGCTTTCTTTAGCGATTCGTGGTTGGTAGAGAACACCTTGCACTACGATCAAACGTTTAAGAAGAATACCATTTCAGCCTTTGTCGGTTACACAGCACAAAAGGCATCCTATCGCACGTTTGGTGCAAGTCGCCTCGATTTGCCCGAAGGAACAGATGTAATCAGTGCCGGCTCTTCTTCTACACAAAAAGCTACCGGCAGTGCCAATGAGAACTCACTCGTATCTATGCTGGGGCGTGTCAATTACAGTTATGACTCACGTTACATGATTTCGGCGTCGATACGTCGCGATGGTTCATCCCGTTTTGCCAAGGGGCATCGTTACGGTTGGTTCCCTTCGGCCTCTGTGGGTTGGAACATGCAGAATGAAAAGTTCTTTGCACCGCTAACCAAAGTGGTAGATCAATTGAAACTGAGAGCCAGTTACGGAAAACTGGGCAACCAAGACGTTGGTAATTACCTTACACAATCCATCGTTTCGTATGGGATGCACTATGTTCAAGGCGGCAGTCCGGCTTGGTGGTTGGGGCAAATACCCGGAGCAAATTGGGCATCGCCAAAAGATCTTACATGGGAAGAAACAGGAACGTTCAACTTCGGTTTCGACCTTTCGATGTGGGACAACCGCTTCTCGATGTCGTTGGATGCTTATAAACAAGAAACCCAAAACGTATTGTTGAGCATTTCGATGCCACCATCTACCGGTATGGGTGGATCCCCTACGATGAATGCCGGAACCATTGTAAACAAAGGTGTTGAACTAGCTTTCAACCACCGCAATACCATCAATGAATTCAACTACAACATTGGCCTGAACCTGACTACAATCAAAAATAAAGTGAAGGACGTGACAGTGGGTAACAAGCAAGAATTCTCCGGTTTCAGTCCGTGGGGCGAAGGCGTTATCTCGTGGGCAAAAGTAGGTGAGCCTATCGGTTCGTTCTATTTATTGCAAACAGACGGAATTTTCCAATCGCAGGAAGAAGTACTTGCACACAGTAAAGACGGCGTGTTGATACAAAAACAAGCCGAGCCGGGCGATATCCGTTACGTCGATTACAACGGAGACGGCAAGATTACTGTAGATGGAGACGCACAGTATGCGGGAAGTCCGTTCCCGGATCTAACGATGGGGCTACGTGCCGGACTCGACTGGAGAGGTATCGACTTTACGATGTTTTTCGACGGCACCTTCGGTAACAAAATCTACAACCACACACGTGCCAGATCGGAACAAATGAAAGAGGTTCAGAACTTCTCTACAACTGTTCTTGATTACTGGACTCCTACCAACACAAACACCGATATGCCTCGTTTCATTCCTACCGACCCCAACAATAACGCAGAGCGTGTAAGTGATCGTTGGCTCGAAGACGGATCTTTCTTCCGATTGAAAACATTGGAACTGGGATACACATTGCCCGAAAATGCAGTAAGCAAGCTTCGTCTCAGTAGATTGCGTGTATATGCATCGTTCGAGAACTTATTCACCGCAACAAAGTATAAAGGTTATACTCCCGACTTAGGACAATACGACGGTGTATTCACGCGTGGTGTCGATGTAGGTCGCTATCCTATTCCGCGCACCTATATGATGGGTATTCAACTTGATTTCTGATAATCTACTTAATCTATTCGATATGAAAAAAATAGGAACTACGATATTGACTTGCGCACTGCTATCGGGGATGATCAGTTGTAACGAGTCTGATTTCTTGGATTTGAATAATCCGAACAACGCCACTACAGAAGACTTCTGGAAATCTGAGAAGGATGCTGTGGCAGCCATGGCAACGGTCTACTCGCCTATACGCGGACAAATGTATGGTTACTGGGGAGGTTTTACCGGCTTCCAAAATATGAACGTACGGGCCGATGATACGTGGGCGCTGGTCGACGACCCCGAAACGTGGAAGATTACTACTTTCGTCAATACGCCGACATCGGATCGTATGGACTTTGACAAAATGTACAAAAGCATTCACCGTGCCAATGTTTTCTTGGCAAATGTAGATAACGTGCCGATGGAAGACGCAAAGAAAGCCGAAATGACAGGTGAGGCTAAGTTCTTGCGTGCCTTCAATTACTTCTTGTTGGTAACTAACTTTGGAGAAGTACCATTACGCATTAAGGTTGTAGAAGGCAGTGAAGACGCAGCATTGGCAAGCAGTTCGGAGGCAGATATCTGGAAGCAAATCGAAGCAGACCTTACAGATGCGATGAATGCGCTGCCGGTAGCACGTCCCGAAAAGGAGAAAGGTCGCGTTGAAAAAGGAGCTGCAGTAGCTTATCTTGGCAAAGCTTATTTGTATCAACAGAAATACGCTGAGGCGGAACAACTCTTGGCAACTTTGATGACAACACCGTATGCATACGGATTGATGGACCAGTACGAACACAACTTCACACCCGAGTTTGAGCTCAACAAAGAGTCGATATTCGAATTGTGCTATGCGAAGTTTGGTAGCGGTTCTTGGGGGCAAGAAGGAGTGAACGATACACAGGGCGTGATTATTCCGCAAATGATCGGGACTCCGCTTACAGGAGGATGGTTCAAGCTGATGCCTACCACTGCGATAGTAGACGAGTTTATGATCGAAGAGCGTCCCGAGGGTTCCGACTCGAAGTTTGATAAGCGGATGTACACATCCTTCTTCTTTAAGTACTCCGACTTTGGAGATGTAAAGGAAGATGCCAAATGGTATGGCAGTCGTTACGATATGGATCAGTTGTGGGAGTCTACAAAAGGAAAACGCGAAACAGGCGGAGCACCCGACTTTACCAAGTTTGGCGGAGAAAAAGGGCGCTTCCTAATCAAGAAGTTTACCAGCTTCTATATGGATAATAAAAACGGAGACTCGATGTACGAGACTACACCGATCGACAACAACCTCCGCGTGATGCGTTATGCCGAAGTCTTACTCATGTATGCTGAGGCGGCTACTCAAAACGGAAACCTTGCAGGGGCAAACAATGCGCTGGCTCAGATCCGCGAGCGTGCCGGATTAGAAGCAAAAACATTTGCCTCGGGAAACGAGCTGATTGCAGAGATTATGCATCAGAATATGTTGGAGTTTTACTTTGAAGGACACCGCTTCTTCGACTTGAAACGTTGGTACAACTATGAAGGGATGAAAGCAGTATTGATCGAAAACAACAAGCAAGGCGTGGATAACTTTGAGCCGAAACACTTCGTTTATCCCATACCACAAGGTGAGTTGAATACCAATACCGCAATCAAGCAAAACCCATTGTGGTAAAAGATAAAACCTTTTATGGTAATGTAGTAAGTTAGTAATGGGTAGAGAACCGGGGAGGGAGAGGTAGTCCTTTCCCGGTTTTTTCGTTTGTTTGTGCTAAAACTGAAGTCACATGAAAAAACAAATCTTGCTTATACTTTACGTATGCTCAGCTTATTTACTGTCGAGCTGTACCGCCGGCGACGACTCCGGGCAGCTGAATCCAAGCATCGATCACATCGAAAGCATACTTTCTCGAGGGCGGCTACTGCTCGATGCAGAAGAACGAAATCAAACACTTTTCCTTTATTTCGAGAGCGATACCGTTTCCCTTTCTGCCGATGCGTATATCGATTGTACGGTACAAAAAGAGAAGTGGACCACCATGTTACGTTTATTCGACAACCACACCCTGCAAATACCTACCTTGGGAACTTCGCTGGGCATAAAGAGCGAAAACATTGCAGTAAACGTATCCGGATATGCGCCGCTGTCGGCTCAGGTCGACTTGTCGCTACCCATTGAAGGACGTGTAAAGGTTGGTATCAACGGGCGCACCGATACCCTTTGTTCCGTTACCCACTTGTCTGACAAGTACGGATACAATCACGTGGTCGACATTCACGGCATGTACCCCGATGCTTTAAACAAAGTGTATATCAGTTTGACCGATAAAGACGGCAACATAAGGCTCACCGACAGCATCAACATACAAACCCAATCCATCGAATCCATCCTATTGCCCAAGATCGCAATCACAACGTGCAACAAGCAACAACTCGACGGCCATTTTATTTTCGTAAATTACCTGGGCGAAAGCGAGGTAGACCCTGTGTGTCCGTTCGTGATGGATAGCGACGGAAGTATACGATGGCTGCTTTCGTTGAAGCAACACCCCAAGCTCGGCAATCTCAACGGAGGCTGTGGTTTTCACCGTCTTCGCAACGGCAACTTCGTGTGTGGCGATGTGATTTCGGGGATGATCTTCGAGATAAACCTGTGGGGAGAGGTCGTAAACGAATGGTCGCTTCGAAGCAAAGGCTACGAGTTTCACCACGAGATCATCGAGATACCAAGCGGCAACTTCATTATTACTGTAAGCAAAACCAGCAGTTATCACCTTTCGGGAGTAGCAACAATCGAAGATGTCATCGTAGAGATCGACCGCCAAACGGGCAATGTCGTGCGCGAGTGGGACCTAAAGGAGTCGCTCGATGAATACAGAAACCTGCTCAAATCGCCCGCTATTCCGGGATACAACGATTGGGCACACTGCAATGCAGTTTTGTATGATGAAAAAGACAATACCCTTATCGTGTCGTCGCGTTTTCAGGGACTGGTCAAACTAACCATGGATAATAGCCCCGTATGGATTGCTTCGCCGCACAAAGGGTGGGGGCAAAATCGAAAAGGGATGTCACTAGCAGGAAATCTGTTGAATCCGATCGCGGAAGATGGACGAGCAATCACCGATGCAGCCGTGTTGCAAGGAGATGCCAACATGTCGGGATTCGACTGGTCGTGGGGTGGTCACAATCCGGTCTTGTTGTCCGATGGTTCGATTCTGATGTTCGATAACGGCTTTTCCCGTTGTTACAAAGACGACTCACCCTATAGCCGGGCCGTGATTTACAAGGTTGATGAAACCAACAAAACCATCCGTCAGCAATGGAGCTACGGAAAGCAGCGCGGCGAAGAAACCTATGCATGGGCCGTGTCGGGTGTGCAGTATCTGCCCCGTACCGATCATGTCTTGTTTTGCCCCGGTATCGACACCCCCAACAGCAACGGAGTGGGAGGAAAGATCATCGAGATAGACCGTGCCACCCATCAAGTCTGCTTCGAAGCCCACCTGTCTACCTATTGCAAGATTGCCTTTCACAGGGCCTTTAAGCAGTCAATTTATAACAACTAAAAAGCACCGCGATGCGTGTCATGTCTCTGTAGCCGCACTGTTTACTTGTAGGTTAATTAATGATACAACGAGCAGATATGCAAAATATATACTATCTTTGCAAGCTCAAAAAAACGAATACAAGCCGAGACGGCTACAGATACATTACATGACATTTGAAAATTTAAAACTTTCGGAAGCGCTTCTTAAAGCCGTGTCCGAGCAAGGTTATATAAATCCTACGCCTATTCAGGCAGAAGCTATTCCTATTATCTTAGAAGGTGAAGATCTTTTTGGTTGTGCCCAGACGGGTACAGGCAAGACTGCCGCATTCTCGATACCGATCATCCAATTGCTCGAAAAGCAGGTGGGACGCACGCGTAAGCATGGCGTGAAAGCATTGATCCTGACTCCAACGCGCGAACTCGCAATCCAGATTGGCGAATGTTTCGACGCGTACGCAACACATACGTTGATTTCGCACACCGTGATCTTTGGTGGAGTTTCGGCAAAGCCGCAAATCGACGCGCTTCGTCGCGGAGTTGATGTGGTAATTGCTACGCCGGGCCGATTGCTCGACCTCAACAATCAAGGACACCTTTCGCTGAAAGACTTGTCGTTCTTTGTTCTTGATGAGGCGGATCGTATGCTCGACATGGGCTTTATTCACGACATTCGTCGCATTTTGCCGTTGCTTCCCGAAAAAAGACAATCGCTTTTCTTCTCGGCAACCATGCCGTCGGAGATTGTCGGTTTGGCTTCGAAGATCTTGAAGTTCCCACGCAAAATCGAGGTAACACCCGTATCCTCTACCGTAGATAAGATTGAACAACACGTATACTTTGTAGAGAAAGCAGACAAACGAAACCTGCTGATCGAAGTACTTCAACAGCATGATATCGAATCGGTTCTTATCTTTTCGCGTACCAAACACGGTGCCGACCGCATTTCGAAGATGCTAAACAAAGAAGGCATCAAGGCCGACGCAATCCACGGCGACAAGTCGCAAACGGCGCGTCAACGTGCTTTGTCCAACTTCAAAAGCAAAGAATCGAAAGTGCTTATCGCAACAGATATCGCAGCTCGTGGTATTGACGTAGATCACTTATCGCACGTAATCAATTACGACATTCCGAACATTGCCGAAACCTATGTGCATCGTATCGGTCGCACCGGTAGAGCAGGGCGCGAAGGTATGGCCATTTCGTTTTGCGATACCGAGGAAGTAGAATACTTGCACCAGATTAAGAAGCTGACAGGAGCGAAGATCAATATCAACGACTCGCACAATGCAGCATCGAAGATCATTATGGATGCATTCAAAGCCATGCAGTTGCCAAAAACAATGACCAAGGCTGAGGGAACGCAGAGCGCTAGTCGCAAAAAAGAGCAACCTTGGAAACGAGGCAAAAAAGACGGCAAACCACAATCGAGTCAAGGCGGTAAGCCGCAAGGTCAAGGTGGTAAGTCACAAAGCGCAAGCGGCAAACCGCAACAAAAGCGAGATGATCGAAGATCAAGCTCTGCTTCTAAGTCGGAAAACCGTCGTCCCGAAAACAGATGGGGCAAGTCGGACCGTCGCTCGGGCTCCGCATCGGGCAAGCCTGCGCACCGCGGTTCTCAACGCGAACGCCGATAAATAAAACCGGTACGTAAAGCATCGTCTTTGCGTACGACAAATAATCCTGCGATTTATAGATCCGGGATCACTCAAGCGTCTCATGCTATCATAACAACGATAGCACGAGACGCTTTTTTATTTTTATATAATATATCATCTGCGTAAACAAAAGATAAGACCAATAAACATAGCAAATGTAAAATGCGACATTCTTTATCGATTCCCATTTATATCATTATCAACAATTAAGCGCATCGTCGTGTTTGACAAAGTACACACGTAAAGATCGATGTTGATTATGAAGAGTTCGAAGCGATATATTATAATGGGATTGTTGCTATTCATGCTATTTGCATGCAGTCGCACTACTTTCGTTACGCAAAGTTTCTACAAGATCTTTCCTGTAGAAGTGGAAAAAGCAACCATCCCGCCCGAAGGCTACAGTTTGGTTTATGTAAATCATCTGGGGCGAAACAACTACAGTTACTCCTCCAATACCGAGCAGATCAATTACCTGCTCGACGTACTTTACAATGCCTATTCGCAAGGCGCACTTACCTCGAAAGGGGAAGCGCTGAAGAATGCCTTAAGTGCCAATTTGGCTTTTATGCAAGGGCGAAAAGGGGGAGCTTCGGCCATCGAAACCGACTGGCAACGAGCATCGGCCCAAGAGATGCAAGCCGACTATCCGGGTGCATTCGACAAATCGATCTGCCTCATTGCATCCAACGATTTACGTGCCATGCAAAGTATGGTTGCTTTTGCAAGTGTCTTACTCAATACACCGGTTGCTTCGCGTATGCACATTATGGCACAAGGGGATGTAGATCCTTTGTTGGGATTTTATAAGTTGAGCGATCAGTTTATCACTTATCAAAACAACGTGATGAGTTCGATGGCTCCGAGTTACAATTTCGACCCCAATGAGCTGTTGGAACAACTGTTTACCGACGATTTTTTGCAGTCTATGCCAAACGGATATACCTTTTGCACCGGATTGTATGATGTCTATAAACAAAGTGAGCAGCCGGGTACACTGGTTGCATTGCCTTCGTTGAAGCAAAAAGGAGTATTCGAATTGCTCGATGCCCGAGGCAATGATTTGAAATATAAAATCTATGGTCCCGATCCCAAAGCCGACGGTCTCAATTCGGAAATCTCCTATCCGCTGCTCAGCGACTTTATTGCAACGGTAGATGGTGCGCTCGAGAGTGATACGCTTTCCGGTGTATTCCGCTTTGCGAGTGAGGAGGTATTTGCCCCGTTGCTTGTATTGATGGAGGTGGCTTCTCCCGCTCAAGGTGCGACTGCACCACTCGAAACTTCTTGGAATTACGCAGCGTGGGTACCAACCGGTGCCGACATCAAATGGATTGTTTATAAAAACAATGCCGACGATGTGCTGGTAAAGATGGAGGTGAATGGGAAGGAGACCAACTTTCCGTTGCAATCGGACGTGGCGCCTTTTTATCGCTGGGCCGACGTGAAAACGTATTACCAAAACAAACTAAACGGTCTCGGGATCGACGATCACCTACCGTTAGAATTGCAGATAAAATCTTACAGATTGTGAAATTGAAGAATCTGCCGTACATTCTTTATACCTTTGTATTTTAATTGCGCTAAGCTAAAATACAACATACATGACATTTGCAGATCTTCAACTCAATCAACGCATCCAATCTATCCTTTCTACGCAAGGCTTCGACACGCCCACGGCAATACAGACCGAGGCGATTCCCGTGATTTTAGGGAATCACGACGTGCTGGCAAGCGCGCAAACGGGCACCGGCAAAACGGCGGCCTTCGCGCTTCCTATCCTGCACAGTCTTGAATTGTCGGCATCACGCGGAGCATTGAAAGCATTGATTTTGGCGCCTACGCGTGAGTTGGCTTTGCAAACCTACGAGAGTATGCAACAGTGGATGGAGGGGAGTGATCTGCAAATGGCGGTGATCTACGGCGGAGTACCGTACGAAACGCAAATCGAAGCGCTTGGCAACCGCCCGGATGTCATTGTGGCTACGCCCGGTCGCCTGATCGACCTTTGGGAACAAGGGTATATTTCATTCTCCGATCTCATGTATTTTATACTCGATGAAGTGGATCAAATGCTCGATCTTGGCTTTCAAGAAGCCATCGGCTTGCTTGCAAAGCAAAAGCCCGAGGCGTGTCGTTCGCTTTTCTTTTCGGCTACCATGCCGGCAGAGATCAAAGCTCTTGCCGACGCGATACTGAAAGATCCGGTTTATATTGCCGCTGCTCCGGTGGCTTCTACACTCGAAAACATCGACCAGTCTTTGTACTTTGCCGAAAGGGATATGATGGACAACTTGCTGATTCACCTAGTGCGCAAGTCTGGTTTCTCGTCCGGAATGGTTTTTACCCGCTCGCGCAAAGTGGCCGATATACTGGCTTCGCATCTTACCGATGCAGGGTTTCCGGCCGAAGCCTTTCATAGCGACCGCAGTCAGGCCGCACGCGAATACATCTTGGGTCGTTTTAAGTCGGGCGAAACCAAACTATTGGTCGCTACCGATATCGCGGCGCGCGGCATTCATGTCGACGGACTTAGCCACGTGTTTAACTATGGTTTGCCGCAAATGTCGGAGACCTACATTCACCGTATCGGGCGCACCGGCCGAGCGGGGGCTTGCGGAATCGCACTTACGATTGCCGAGCCGCAGGAATATGGTATGTTTACCGAGGTTCAAAAACTCATGAAGCGCAGCGTGCCTGTGGTAGGAAACCATCCGTTCGTAACGCTTACTTTGCAAAAGGCGCTAATGGATGTGGTGGAGAAACAAAATAAACCCAAGCCGGCCGCAAAGGGAAGCAATAACAAGAAGAAGCGTTACCAACGACGCTGATCACGGCATCGAATAACGGCAGTTTTCATATAGATTAAGCCTTGTGCCCCGGGGCTCCCATCTTTGCGAGCCCCGTGGTTCGTATTTGCGTGGGCCCACACAAAGACTGACCAGGGCCCACAACCATCTTTGCGTGGGCCCACGCAAGGTTTAGTTGTCACGTAGTTTATGCTTGTTTATTGTACGATGCGTTTCTAATCGTCGATACGAACGTCTTTATATATAGAAGTAAAAAATCCCGCCTGTAAGCATTTATTACGATGCTTTCAGGCGGGATTATTTATGTTTAAATCCAAAAAACGTTTGGCAAAGCTATGGCGTTTGCGTTGGTTTTTGATTAGAAAGGAAGATCATCTTGCTGTGCAGGTTCCAAAGGCATATCGTTGAAGTCTGGCATTGGTGATCCGGCCGGAGCAGCATTTTCTTGTCCTTCGATGTTCCAAGCTTTTAGATCTGTATACCATCTTCCGTTATACTCGCGACTCTCTACGTCAAAATCGACAGAAACGGTTGAGCCTATCGCGAATGATTCCACATTAAACTTGTCTCCCCACAATGAGAAGCAAACTTTTTTAGGATACTGATCTTCGGTTTCGATCACAAAGTTTTGCTTTTTCCATACCCCATTGCGTCCTTCGCCTGTTTGTGTAGGCAGAACCAAAATCATTTTACCGGAAATTTTCATTCTCTAAGATTTATATAAATATGAATAGTTTCATCATTTGTAAAGAAAAACAAATTAACGTTATCTATCTAATACAAAATAAAAGACGTTTGTTATAAAGAAAATCGCTAATCATTACTCAGCGCGAGTATGCAAAGATAAGAGATTTACCGTTTATATAGATGTTCAATAAATATAATTAGAGAGATATGAGTCATCTTATTTTGTTAACGAGTACCTTCCAAACCGGTTACTCAGAAGTTTCAGATTGGTTTATCAAACATGCTAACCAGCTTCTTCGCGATGTGGGGCTTTCGCCTCAAAGTGCGGATAGCTTTGATCGTCTTGTAATTCTGGCAGGAGTATTTCTAATTGCCTATTTCTCGTATTTATTACTATCAAAGGTGGTGATTAGGGGAGTACATGGTATCGTGAAGAGGACAAAGACTCGGTATGATACGATCTTGTATGATAACTACTTCTTCCATCGGTTGTTTGGTTTAATACCTCCGTTATTGGTAGAGTTTCTTGCGCCGCTAGCGTTTAAGAATCCGGATAATATGTTGCTGGCGTTTATAGAGAAAGGTGTAGCGGTGTACGTTACAATAGTCTTTATTAAAGTATGTACGGCTTTGATCAACTCTGCATTTCAGTATTTCGCAAACGGCAATTCCGACGGTTATCAAACCTATAAGAGTGCGGCCGAAATTATGAAAATATCGGTAATCGTATTTGGTTGCCTTGTAATTGTAGGGATCTTTTTGTCGAAGTCTGTTGCAGGTGTTATTACCGGATTGAGTGCATTTGCTGCCGTATTGATGTTGATCTTTAAAGATACGTTGCTTGGTTTTATTGCCGGCTTGCAGCTTGCCGAATACAAAATGGTAAAGGTGGGCGACTGGATTGTGGTGCCCGATAGCTTGGCAAACGGTACTGTAATCGAAATGTCTCTTATTACGATTAAAGTGCAAAACTTTGATAATACGATTGTAACCGTACCTCCTTATTCGCTGATTAGTGGTCAGTTCCAAAACTGGAAAGGGATGTCTGATTCGGGTGTGCGCCGTATTAAGAAGACGATCTTGCTTGATCAGCTTACCATCAAGCGTATCGATGAATCGTTTATTGCTAAAGTGAAAGATAATCCGATACTTGGCGGTTATCTCGACGATAAATACATGACAGAGAATACAGGAGGTATCACAACTTCGCCTAGGGATATGACTACCAACGTGGGCTTGTTCCGTGTTTGGGTGCAACACTATTTGCAGAATAATCCGGATGTAAGTGTGAATCCGTACATTGTATTGCAAGGCGACGAATCTACCGGTGCCGGTTATCCTTTCTTGCTCAACTTCTTTATCAACACTACTGTTTGGCAAGATTATGAAATCATTCAATCACGAATCTTTGAAGAGATCATGACTGCGGTGGAAGTGTTTGATCTGAAACTGTTCCAATACAAGACAAGTATTCAATCAGGTTTGCCTCAATAACAGGTTAAGTGGTTTGTTAAAAAGCTGCATGTTTAGAGTTTTATGCTCAAAGCTTGCAGCTTTTTTCATTTAAAGAGGCTCTAATAGATAGCGTGTCTTTAATTTGTATAAATTAGTGATATTATTTGTTTGTATTAATAAAAAGATAAGATTATGAAAAGATTTCTTCTAGTATTATCCTTGGTAGTGGCTTCAATTGGAGCTAAAGGACAATGTAATTTAAGCTTTGGTCCTAAGGTTGGATTGAATGTTTCGGATCTGACGAATGGTGACTATTCGGCGAGAGTAGGCATGAATGTCGGTATTTTTGCTCAATATCGTTTTAATAACTCATGGGCGGTGCAACCGGAGATCCTTTATTCGATGCAAGGAGCTAAACTAGACCATCTTCTGGACGGAGGAAGTTCGAATAGAACTTATAAAGTAGACTATATCTCTGTGCCAATTTTAGCTAAGTTTTATGCAACGCAAGGACTGAGCTTTGGTATTGGTCCGCAGGTGGCGTTCCGTGTAAAGGCTGATAACGGCGGTGGAACATATGATAACAATGAGACATTTAAAGATAAAACGAATCCGGTAGAACTAGCTGCGGCGGTTGGTGCTGCATACGACTTTCCTTTTGGTATTGTCTTGGATGCGCGTTATACAATCGGAATGACTAAAACCTTTAAATCTGATTTTTGGGAAGGACATAATAGTGTGTTCCAATTCAGCGTAGGCTATAAGTTTTGATGATAGCTTGCAAAATACATGAAATTGCTGTTTTAAAATATCTGAATATTATTGAAGTTATTCTCTCGTTGGATAAATATCAAGTCGCTAATAGTCAGAGGTTGTTTTTGTAAACTCATTCCAATTTGTTTGTAAAACTTATACATAAATAGTTTAATTGCAGAGCTGGGCTAAAACAAAAGGTTTGGCTGATGGTTTTTATTAATAAGTTTGTAGCACATTATTTTTGTTATAAAACCGATTAATTATTAAATTAAACAAGATGAAAAAGTTTGTTTTGATGGCAGCAATGGCAATGGTATCATTGGGTGCATTCTGTCAAGAAGGTTTGAGCTTTGGTCCTAAAATTGGATTGAATATTGCAAATATGACGAATATGGACACTGATAGCCGAGTTGGTATGAATGTAGGTATCTTTGCTCAGTATCGTTTCAATCAATGGATTGGTGTTCAACCTGAGGTTTTGTATTCGATGCAAGGTGCTA
This sequence comes from Tannerellaceae bacterium, assembly GCA_051656605.1. GTDB lineage: Bacteria > Bacteroidota > Bacteroidia > Bacteroidales > CAMTPD01 > UBA12018. The sequence continues at coordinate 64,188 of JBOGCF010000026.1, forward strand.
AAGCTGATGCTTTAGGTTTTACAGGAACAATGAAAGTTGACTACATCAATGTACCTATCTTGGCAAAATTGTATGTATTCAACGGATTGAATATCGAACTTGGTCCTCAGTTTGGTTTCTGTACACGTGCCAAAGGAGATGTTAGTTATGATGGTGATAGCTTTGTAAACGGCGACTTGAAAGACAATGTAAATACATTTGACTTTGGTATCGCAATGGGCTTGGCTTATGACTTCGACTTTGGTCTTACAGCTAATGCACGTTATGTTGCAGGTACAACTGATGTAATCAAGAATAGCGACGTTCGCAACAGTGTATTCCAAATTGGAGTTGGTTATAAATTCTGATAACGATAGTAACAATTAAAAAGCGGAGTTGAGGTTTATTCTCAACTCCGCTTTTTTGTTTCTTATTGGTGCATTCCAACATACATTCCGATAAAATAAGGAATCAACCAAATACACCATACAACAATACTAAACTTGTTGAAGTTTTTCCTTGCTTTTTCGCTGCCCTTAAAGTATGTCCACACAGCCCAAGAAGCATGGATAAACATAAGGACAATTGCAATAATTCCGGTAATGGTGTGGATTTCGTCGTGATGACCTGTTAGTTTGGCAATATGAGCCATTAGTGAAGTTCCGATCGTGTCGAATAAAAATCCGAACAAAAAGAAGATTACATGCCATCCATTAAGGTGTTTTTGCAACTTCTCACCCCATACACCAATGGTATAAAATACAAGAGCGGATGAGATGATGGTAATCGCTGCAATTAGAAAATGTAAGTCTACGGCGTTTGTCATAATAGTAATGTTTGTTGTATATCTAAAACAAAGAATCATTTCAATGGTTTAAAGTGATTATTCGTATTTTATAACATTTGATATGCAAGATTTTCATGCTCTTATCCGTTATATAGAATAGACAATTCAATGAACATAGAAATGGCAAAAGAAAAGATCTACACATTACCTTATTTGCTCGACCGAAGTGTGAAACAATACTCGAATCGATTGGCATTGTCGTTTGTAGAGAAACATAAAATCACATATAAGGGACTTGGAGCATTGGCTCGAAAAATATCGTTTTTTCTTTCGTTTCATGACGTAGAGAAAGGTGATAAAGTTGCGTTACTAGGCGAGAATTCGCCAAACTGGAGTGCTGCTTTTTGGGGAATTACGTACGGTGGAGCTGTAGCTGTGCCCATTCTTCCTGATTTTTCGGCTGCGGAGATTAATAATATCTTGGAACATTCGGAGTCGAAAGTGTTATTTATTTCACAACGTATTTATAAACGAATTGGCGATGCGCTCAACTTTAAGGGACATCTTTTCTTCATCGATCACTTTGATACGGAAGATGAAGAAGAAAGACTTACTACTGTTCATAATGCGAAGGACTTTGAGAGTTATGAACCGGAAGAGGTGTTGTCTGAAGATTTGGCTAGTATTATTTATACCTCCGGTACTACCGGGCGATCAAAAGGGGTAATGCTAACGCATGGTAACCTGACTTTTGTTGCGGAAAAGGTGCGTTCGATTCAGGAGGTATATGATACGGATAGTTTCTTGTCTGTATTACCTTTGTCGCATGTTTATGAAAATGTGCTGGGATTGATCTTGCCAATCAGCCGTGGAGCTTCTGTTTATTATATGAGTAAACCTCCTACACCTACGTTATTGATGAAAGCTCTAGAAGAGGTGAAGCCAACCATGATGTTGATTGTGCCGTTGATCATTGAGAAGATTTACTTTTCTCGTATTCGTCCCGAATTGACTCGAAACTTTTTGATGCGTAATATGTATCACATATGGCCAATTAATCACTTTATGAATCGAAAGGCCGGTAAGATGTTGAAGAAGGCTTTTGGTGGTAGACTTCGCTTCTTGGGAATTGGTGGAGCACCGCTTGATGTCTCGACCGAACGTTTCTTGCGCGATGGTGCAGTACCGTATTCATGTGGATATGGTCTTACAGAAACGGCTTCTCTTATTTTTGGTTCGAAGGTTGGAAAGGTTAAGTTTCGTTCGGTAGGCCCTCCTCTCGAAGGAGTGAGTTATATGATTCGTAAACCAAGTGATAAGGCGATAGAAGGAGAAGTGGTTGTGAAAGGTAGAGGAGTAATGCGTGGTTATTTTAAAGATACGGAGCAGACACGCCAGGTGCTTTCACCGGATGGATGGTTCAGTACCGGAGATCTTGCTGAGATGAAGAATGGAAACTTGTATATTCGCGGTCGTTCTAAGAATATGATCTTGGGTCCGAGCGGTGAAAACATATATCCGGAGGAGATCGAGTCTGTATTGAATACGATGGATGGAGTAGAAGAGTCTGTTGTATATGAAAAACGTGGACGTATTATTGCTAAGGTTTATATTAATCCGGAGAATCTGGCAAAGAAATACGATGCATTTAAGCAATTGGCTTCTTTTAAGCAGGAAGAATTGCAAGGAAGACTTGATAACTATGCAACTGAGTTAAAGAAGAAATTGAATGCTCATCTCAATAGGTATTCGCAGGTACAGGATATGATTTTGATGAATGCTCCGTTTGAAAAGACTCCGACGCATAAGATAAAACGATTCTTGTATCAGAACTAAAAGCTATCAGCTAAACTCTATAAAATAGAAAAACGAGGTCTTCAATTGATTTGAAAGACCTCGTTTTATATATAAAGATTTTGGCGTAATCTTATTCAGATTCTCTTACAAGCTCAATTTGTGTTCCATTATTTAATACCCAATTGATGGTTGTATTGGTATAATTGATCACAAGATTATGAGACAAATAAGGATTTTCTGTTTGATAAAATAAGGCCAGTGCTTGGTTCGTTGTTAATTGCCATGATCCCTTTGTGAGATATAGGTCTGTTTGGGATGCAAGGTTGTAGATTGCACAAGTGAATTGATGATTGGGCAAGATGGTAAATACCACCTTATTTTGTGCATCTTGTTGGTTTGGTAAGTAATTAACATAGGTTCCAACAATATTCCCGCCTTCCGGACACTCGGTATTTTGAGTGAGTGATGTAACATATGAAACAACAAGTCTGTTTTGTGTGATCCCTGCGGCATCTGTATACGGTTGAGTAAACCCACGAAGTTGTACAAAAACAGGATTTTCCATGGTAGGATCTACTGCTGTATATTTATCTAATAATGTTTGAAATGCACTTTCTCGAGCTATAGGCAAAGTCATTCCGGTGGCACAACTGGTAAAGACCGGATTGAAGTTGTTCATATAGAATAAACCAGAATAATAGAAGTTTGATTCACTAACGATAACAGGACCAATTCCCATCGATTCAACATTCTGACTACTTGGGGGTGTGTATGCAGAGCCTGCTTTTTGCACATTACTGCTACTTCCACATGATGAGAAGATCAGCGTAGCTACTGCACTTAATGTAAGAAGTGTCTTTTTCATAATCTGTTGTTTTTGTTTTAGATAGTTTCTTATTAAACAAGGAGGTTTATTTTAAGTTGTAAATTATGTGCTGTTTTGAGTGTGAAAAAGTATTGTTATATAATGCAAAAAGAGAGACTCAATCTCGAGCCTCTCTTTCTTAAGAATAGATATATTTATTTAATCACGAAAGGAGTAAAATCCTTTTTTATTTTTTGGTAAATGTAAATGTTGCACCACCATTATCAGTCCAGCTAATTGTATTATTACTGTAATTGATTGTTGCAGTATGAGACAAAGTCGAGTCTTGAGCCAAATAATTTAATGAAACTTGGTCTGCTTGAAGAAGATTCCAAGAACCATCAACTTTAGCGGTTTGCTTTTTATCTTTTAGATCCAAAGTAATAACGGAAAATTGATAGTCTTTACCCACAGTGAGCGTCATTTCTTCAGTTGCTTTTTCTTTCGAAGGCACCATACAGATATAAGTTCCGGTGATGTTTTTCTGTGTAGTACAGGTTTCATCTTGTCTCCATCCTGTAATATCCGAGATCACAAATTGTTGACCTCCTTTATCATTAGGTGCAAAATATCCTCTGAATTCACCTAATACGGGTTTTTCTCCTTTAGGTTGCATCTGGGTATATTCTTTTGCAACATCGTCATAGTCGCCGGTTTTTGCGATTGTAAGCTTTGCTCCTGTTGCGCAATCAGTAAAGTAACTGCCGTTTGCATCGGAGCTAACTTCTCCGCAAAAATAGAAATTAGATTCTGCAATGTTTACCGGACCAGGCGATGCCGGATAATTGTTTTCTGCTGCTAACTCTTGTGGTGTAGGAGGAGATGTGGTTGCAGATTCTTCACTTGTCGTTTTTTTGCCTTGTGAACAAGAAGCCATAAACAATACAGCTCCTACAATGTAAACTAGTTTTTTCATAAAATCTTAGGAACGATAATAGTAATGCATAATGAAACAACATCCTTCTTGCTTTTGCAAATACAAAAGATAAAGAAGGTGTATCTAGATTACTGAATCGAATATCTTATAATTCTTCGATTTCAGAATGCTCTTCATTCCATGTATCCGGAGCTGCTTCCGGATCTTCCTGACTTTGAAGCCAAGCATAGTACTCGTCTTTGGTTACCCATTCTCCGGTTGCGCTGTTGTAATATTCTATTTCGTTAGTTTCCGGATTAAATCTTTTTTCTTTGTTATCATCCATGACAATTACATTTTATGTGAATTTATCAGTTCGTTAATGATATAAGCTGTTTTTATCGTAATTGTTCATTTGATTAAGGTTTTTCTGTCTTAATTATTTCGTGTGTTTAAACACAAAGCGTAGTAGGAGAAAGTTGAGAGGTAGTGCGATTATAAATACCGGGAATGGAGCTGCTTCTTTGGGAATCCCAATCCAAATAAAGAAATTAAGAAAACCTAATTGCATAACGTAATTAAAACCTTGTTGCATTAGAAAACCAATACTTTTCTGTAGTGATGGCTTTTGCTTAAAGGTAAAATATGAAGTAAGAAAGAAGTTGGAGGTAATGCTTACAATTGAAGCCAATGTATAAGAAAGACTAGGAGAGCAGATTTGTGTAAGCGGTAAGTATATTAAATACAGAATCAATGTTATTAGTGTTCCAACGATGATAAAACGAATGAATTGCCCTTGCTTAGTTGGAGCATTTACCTTTTTTATTACAGATGATAGGTTCATGTTTGAATTATGCGATTAGGAAGTAAAGATACTTTAATTTTTGTTGCAGTTGTCAAGATTATAACTCTTTTCCTATTTTAACAGCGAATCTAACAAACTTACAAAAAGGATTACTTGTTCTTGTTGAAAGAGCATGGGAAATAGTTCCTAATGTGAAATTTAGAATTAAGAATAATCTGGAGGAGTTTGCATTGGATATTAAATATATACAAAAGGATATAATGCAATGAATATCATTGTAAGATTCTATATCTTTGTAATATACGAATTAGAACTGCACCCTCTTCCTATATTTTAAAAGGAGGATCTATTATGAAAATGAAGCGTATGTTCGTTTGTTGTTTATTTTTCAGTCTATCATTTATGCACTCTTATGCATCAGATAGTATACAAATTAAGGAGGATTTGTTATATGACAAATATACACTAAATGATACGTATAAATATGGAAAAGAAGAACGTGAAATTCAATGGAGTAAAATCAAACAAGGATTACGTAATATAGATAACTTTGAACATGAATATATAACATTCGGAATTTTGCAGAATGTGAAAAATACGAATGGAAAACCTCCGGCAACAAAAGACTTTATTAAGACCAAATGGAATTATATAACTGATTCATTAGGTGTGCGTCAAAGTCAAGCTATTCCTCTCTATGATTTGAACGATTTATCTCAACCGGCGATATATGGTCGTGATGGTGCTTTGATTGCGATCTTGAGTGATAGTCTGGACTATTATAAGATTGCGATAGCATCAAAAGACGGTGAATGGTATGTGCCGAAGAAGTATGTATTTGACTTAGGTCCGGTTCATTTTGATAAAGTTATTTTTGTGGATCGAAAGAATCAAAATATTGTAACTCTTGAATATTCGGATGGAGAATGGTTGGTTAGGAGTAAAAACCCAGCAACGACCGGATTGAATCATCCACCATATAAAGAAGCTACACCTCTGGGAATATATGTGTTGCAGCATAAACTAGCTAAGATGGTTTATCTCAAAGATGGATCAAGTGAAGTGGGTGGATATGCGCCTTATGCAAACCGTTTTACTGACGGAGCATATATTCATGGTGTTCCTGTAAATGAGCCGCATACTGAAATGGTAGAATATAGTTCTACACTAGGAACAACCCCGCGTTCGCATATGTGTGTGCGTAATGCGACTTCTCATGCTAAATTTATTTACGACTGGGCGCCTGTAAACGAGACGCTGGTCTATGTGATCGAATAATCAATTGTATTTGCCAAGACTAAATGAAGAGATTCTTATTTTTTGCTATCACAACGCTAACTCTTAGTTTTTCTTTGAGTGCGATAGTATCAACAGCCAGTGCGACAACCCCTGTTGTTACTCCATTTCCTAAAATTCCAGAAACAGTAGCCACCTCTACGGTTGCTCCAATTTTACATATTGACTCGCATGAATTATATAATCGGATGAATTTATCTTCGAAAATCAATTTCGAGGTCTTTGATTTGGCTATTAAAGGTTATTTGCGTATCAACAAGCGAAAGGAGATTATCACTTTAGTCGATTTCTCAAAACCTTCAACTCAAGAACGTTTATATGTATTGGACTTAAAACAGGAGAAGGTTTTGTTTGCTTCCCATGTTGCACATGGGCGTAATAGTGGACAAAACTTTGCAACTTCTTTTTCCAATAAGAGTGGATCGTATCAAAGCTCATTAGGCTTTTATCTTACAGAAGGTACTTATCAGGGTAAGAATGGCTATTCTCTTATTTTGGATGGATTGGAAAAAGGAATTAACGATAATGCTCGGGCTCGAGCTATTGTAATGCATGGTGCGAATTATGCGAATCCAAGTGTAATTGGTGGTTCGGGACGATTGGGACGAAGTCTGGGATGCCCGGCTTTACCTCCTTCAATCAATAAACCAGTGATTGATGCGATTAAGAATGGGTCTGTATTATTTATCTATGGCAACGATGAGTCATATACTAAAAAGAGTCCTATTTTATCATCGCGGGATATGACTTTAGAGGCAAAATTGAAATAAGAAATACTGCAGAAGTTTCGTTCTCGACAACCTCTTCTGCATGTTTGTATAATTGTGTGAATAGGAATGCTCCGGTAACATATAGTATTTTACTATATGAGCCGGAGCTTTTTTATTGTTTTTTAGAGTGTAAAATTCGTGTTACAGCTAAGATTAATTTTAGTTTTGCAACGACTAAATGAATTACAATATTATATCACTAATTAAATTATGACGCACTTTAGACTAAACAAAGCAATGAAATATGCAGCAATAACGCTGGTTTCATTGATCTTTGTCGTTTTGTCAGGAATAGCTTTTGTTGTCAATTTCGTATTGACTCCGGCCAAATTAACTCCTATCATTTTAGAGCAAGCCAATAAGTACTTGAATGCAGAGATTATTTGCAATGAGGTTGACATCACGGTGTTTAGTACTTTCCCTCAAGTTGGGATTCGTTTAAAAGATGGACAAGTTATTTCCCATGCAGATCATGATTCAATTCCTGCAATAGCCCAAGATTCTTTACTTCAGTTTAAGACCTGTCTTGTAACAGCTAATCCATTTGCTTTTATCAAGTCGAATCAGGTAAAAATACATGAAGTATTGATTGATGAAGCTACAATTTATGCCTATAAAAATATTGAAGGAAATGCCAATTGGGATATTGTAGCACCAAGTGATACGGTTGCGGTTGCTACCGATTCTGTAGCAGCAGACAGTACCGTATTTAATAGTGCGATTGAAATAGGAAATATAGAGATCAGAAAAGCGAATGTTACTTTTGATGATCGATCGACGGAGCTTTTTGCAGATTTGCGCAACTTTAATTTTAAGTTGTCTGGTTCGTTGTCTGATATACAGAACCATGTAAAGTTACACCTCGATGCTCAGAATATTTTATTGTGGCAGCAAGGAAAGCTCTTGGTAAACAAATTAGGCTTTGGGTTTGATACCCGCTTGTTTATCGATCGAAAGGAATTGCTTTATAAGTTAGATGATACGCAGTTAGATATCAATGGAATTCGATTGTTGGCAGGAGGAACTTTGCAAAAAGATTCTTTGTCGACAGATATGGATGTTGATCTCTCTTTTGGATTACAAGTTCCAGAACTTAAAACGGTACTCGATTTAATACCGAAATCGATTGTAAATCAAGCTGTCGATTTGAAAGCAAATGGCGCAGTAGAAGTAAATGGAACACTGAAAGGTGTATATGGTCCCAATAAGCTTCCTGTATTCGATGCAATAGCTAAGATCGATAAAGCTTCTGCTCAATACAAAGGGATGCCTTATGGTATTGATCAATTGGCTTTGGATTTGCATACACGTGTTAATTTTGAAGATAAATCAGATTCTTACGTCAAACTAAATAATTTCCGATTTGCCGGAGCTTCATCTGTATTGCAGTGTAGTGGTGATGTTATAAATCCACTTACCAATCCTCGTGTAGATATGAAGGTAGATGCAAATATCGATTTTACGAATTTGGCAAAAACGTTTCCATTAGAAGAAGGAGTAGAGTTGCAAGGTACTGTTAACTCAAAGCTACAAGCTGACATTTTGCTATCAGATGTACAGCAAAAAAACTGGGGGCGTATTGGGCTTGCCGGAATGTTGAAATTATCAGACGTGCGTATCTTAAGTCCGAAAGATTCTTTTGACTTGAAGGTTGCCTCTGCCGGATTAGCTTTTGGAGCAAATAATGCAGATACTAGTATTGTGCAGGGGAAAACATTGTTAAATGCAATTGTCGGATTTGATGGACTTTCGGTGAATATGAAAGGAGGCTTACATGCATTGATGGATAAGGCATCGTTGCATGTGAAAACATCTCCACTTAAAGATACAACATCCATTGCATCAATGCAGGCAACACTAGGATTTTCAAAAATGAGTCTGACTTTGGGAGATTCAATTAAGGTGCATACAGGTGCGGCTCAAACAGCAGTGTCTATAGAACCGTCTAAACGAGATAAGCAGTTACCTTTAATCAACTCATCTCTCAAGTTTGACTCAGTGTATGCTGCTTCTGGCGAGAATGTGGTTGCTTTACAAATAGCCGGTTTTGAGGTGCAAAGCGAACGTGCTGCTGCACATTCGAAACATTGGATTACTGAAGGCTCAGTTGGTTTTGGTAATCTAAAAATGTTTACACCAGACTTCCCTTTGCTGATTAGTATGCCGGCATCGAAGTTGTCATTGGGTAATGATGCAATTACACTCAATAAAGCACAAGTGAGAGTCGGCTCTTCTGATTTGATGGTAACCGGACGTATTTCTAATCTAAAGAATGTCTTTTTCGATAAAGCAACACTGTATGGAAAAATGAGTGTTTACTCCGATTTTATCAATTGCAATGAATTGATGAAAGCTTTGGAAATGGAGCAAGAAGCTGAAGTTGCTAAAGTTTCAGAAAATGGAAGCACTGAAAAAGAGTCGAAAGATGTTGTGCAAGATGCTTCTGAATCGCAGTCTAAGCTTTTCATTGTTCCGGACGGAATAGACTTTACTTTAGATGTTGATGTTAAAAAGGTATTGTTTGCCAAAATGGAACTGGAAGATATCAAAGGCGAGATGGTGATTCGCAATCGAAGTATCGAACTGGGCGATCTTAGCTTGCATACGATGGCTGCGGATATGAATACCACGTTGGTTTATAGTACACAAGATTCAACATCGGCCTATACCGGATTTGATTTGCGAATGAAAGATATTCAGGTTGGTAAACTTGTCGAGTTTATACCGGCTCTTGATTCACTTGTACCAATGTTGAGATCCATTGATGGACGTGTAAACTTTCAGATTGCAGCCGAAGCAAAACTCGATTCTACAATGTCGATAGATATTCCGTCTATACAAGCGGCTGCCCGACTCAAAGGAGATAGTTTGGTCTTAATGGATGGTGAAACATTCTCCGAGATTTCAAAGATGCTTCGATTTAAGAATAAAGATCGTAACGTAATTGATAGTGTTTCTGTTGATCTGATTGTACGTGACGGACAGATTGAGATTTATCCGTTCCTTATTGGAATGGATCGATATCTAGCTGCTGTAGGCGGAAAACACAATATTGATATGACGTTTAATTATCATGTGTCACTGCTTAAATCGCCTATCCCATTCAATATAGGAGTAGATATCAGTGGTAATATGGATGATTTTAAATACAAGATAACAAAAGCAAAATATAAGGATATGAAAAATTCTGTGCGTAAGAGTCCGGTAGATAGTGCCGGTGTTTCGGTACGCAGCAGGATTAAAGAAGTATTGCACGAACAAGCTAAGTCGGTAAAATTGAAACGGACTGCTCCTAAAGTGGACTTCTAAATAACAAAACGGACAAGCTTTATTAAAGCTTGTCCGTTTTGCATTCTAACTATTTATTATTTTATTATTGTTCGCAACCACAGCCTGCGCAAAGTACATTCTTAAGAAAGATATTAATCTTAACCATGTTGTGATCGAGTTTAACTCCCATTTCATGAGCAACAGACTCCATTCGTTGATACGCTGCCCACACATTACCGTAAGAATCTTCCCATACTACAATCTTTGAAGGTAAAAACAATGCAATGGATTGATTCGCTTTCATCAATTCTGAACCTACTTCTGGTAGGCCAAACATGATTACTTGTGTTGGTCTCAAATCTTGATGTATGGTTTTTGCATTTGCAGCATGGTCTACTGTGCCAAATATAACACCGTGTTGTGCTTTAACTTCTTCTTCCATTCGTTTAATGGTTTCGCACACGCTAAAGTGACTTTTGTGGATTTTAAAGCGATCCAGATCCAACTTGAAGTCTACAGGTACAATTAGGTTTTTCTTTTCAGTATTCATAAGACATAATCACGTTTAAGTTGTACAACTTTCCTATTACTAGCTATAAAACCAACCGAAATAGGTTTGGTTTCGCGATTGATATTAAAGTATGTGTTGATATCTAAAATCCGATCAGATTGGTTGCTTGTATTTGAGAATATAGTCATTTATAACTCCTTTTTCGAGATGTTTTTTGTCGAGCGATGTTATAAAACGATAGGGTTTATCGCAGAATTTGTGTTTGGGGTTTAGTCCAACTCGAGGAGCAAAGTAAACTTCTGCTTGAGGCTCTCGATGCAATGGAATGCATTTGAGTATACGATGATCAAAGATACTTCCTGTTTCAATTTGCTTCATCATATCGAGATATTCTAATCTATTCAGAATTTTTCTCGGACTTTGGGTATCACTATCGGGGTAAATTCCTAAAGCAGGGAATATCCGTTTAAGAAGTAGATTTGATGGACCATATTCATATCCGTCGTCGAGCGGTTCGTCATTAATCTCATTAATAGCTCTGATTAGAATGCCAAAACAGATCGATTCGTCTCCAAAGCAGAAGTCTAGGCCAGTGTAGTGCAATGCTTTGTATCCGCTGTGCTCATGAGGCCCTGTATGATGAAAATACCAAGTAGGAAACCTACGTTGAATATCATTACGATGAGAGGTATCGTCTGCATGTACACTGTTGAGATTGTCATCGAGTGAATCAGGATTATCATTGTAATAGAACTCTAGCTCTTCAAGTCTTGCTATTCGGCCATTATACTCGAGTGCAAAATGATTCATCAATAGTTTTGAGATGTCTAAAAACCAATATAAGAAGTCTTCTTCACGAGAAGGTTTGTTGCGAAGAAGGGTATATAACTCGTCTATTTTGTTCATATATGTATTAATTTGGAGAATGTTACACTTCTAATATAACGCCATAGAGAATCAAATAGTTTGCATAAGAAAGCCAAAGTGAGATTGTATCTTCAACTATTCACGATTGAAGTTTGTTTTTGAGAAAGTAAAACCACCGAAGGAGAGTGAAATTTCCTTATATATAAAGATTAGCCATAAACATGGGACAAGGTACAAAGCAAAGTAAGGCAATATACGGACACCTGATGGTGTTGGGTACGATTTTAATTTATAGTTTCAATACCAACTTTATGAAGCATGTGATGCCTGAATGGATTGGTCCGTATGGTCTCACATTGGCTCGATGTTTGGCTTGTGCGATCGGGTTCTCCATCATTTGCTTGTTTTTGCCTAAGAATGTGCGTACGGCTGTAAAAGGTAAAGATCGCTGGATGTTGATGTTGGGCGGCCTCATTGGTATGGCTGGTAATATGTTTTTTTACATACTGGGAATTTCAAAAACAGGCCCGGTTGATGCTTTTGTGATTCGAGTATGTCAACCTATTATGGTAATGGCTTTGTCGATACTTTTTTTACATCAGCAACTTACATGGAATAAAGTTGTAGGTATTTGCTTGGGGATAGGAGGTACTATCTATATAACTTCGGTACCACACACCGGATCTTCTGATGATTCTCTATTAGGTGATATTTTAGTCTTTACTTCTTCATTTATGTATGCTATCTATTTGATATTGATCAAACCATATACAACACGATTCAACTCTTTTGTGGTATTAAAGTGGATGTCTATTGCTGCAACTATTGTTATCTTTCCAATAGGAATTGATGAATTGATTCATGCAAAGGCCTGGGCCGAACCATTTCATTATGAAATATGGAGTGAGATTGCATTTACGTTAATAGCTTCAACAATGATTGCAAACCTACTAACGGTTAATGCATTGAAGTATATACCACCGTTTGTAGATAGTGTTTATATTTATTTACTGCCTATAACCGGAACGATTGTTTCAATAAAGATGGGATTACAACAGTTTTCATGGCATGATGTGCTAGCATTTGTATTGATTTTATCTGGATTTGTATTAGTAAATATTGCGAAAGAGTCTAGAGTTCTGCATCCACGCTTTCCTCAACATTTGCATTGATATTATCTCTGTTTTTGGTTATTAATTCATATATTAATAGATGTGTGTTTATTTTATACATAAAAGTATATATGAATAAAAATATTTGTTATGTTTGTGGGGTCTGTTTTATGAACCAAGAATCTAATTTTGAAAACCATCTAATATTGTGAACATGAATCAAACTACACACAAGAGTTATGTATTGCCTATTGCAATGATGTTTCTTCTGTTCTTTATCATTTCTTTTGTTACAGGCCTTCAAAATCCAATGGGTGTGATTGTTAAGGATCAGTTTAATCTGAATAACTATCAATCACAACTTGGTAATATGGCAAATTTCCTTGCCTACTTCTTTATGGGAATTCCTTCCGGCAAACTGCTTCGTCGGATAGGTTATAAAAAAACAGCGCTGTTTGCTCTAGTTATGGGTTTTACCGGAGTATTGGTAATGTATCTCGGAGGCAAAGCTGCTTCTTTTTGGATTTATCTTGCAGGTACTTTTATCTCAGGATTTACGATGTGTACGCTCAATACAGTTGTAAATCCGATGCTTACTGTTCTGGGGTCGAAAGAACGAGCAAATCAACGTCTTAATTTCGGGGGAGCATGTAACTCTTTCGGTGCTACAATTGTGCCAATATTGGGAGGAGTCTTGATGGGAAATGCAGCAAAGAAGACGATCTCAGATGCCGATCCATTATTGTTTGTTGCGATGGGAATCTTTGCGTTGGTATTTGTAGGCTTGCTATTTGTCCAAATTCCAGAGCCACACATTGAAAGTAAGGAGCGATTGAAGATCAAAGATAAATACAGTGCACTGTCGTTTCGTCATTTTCGATTGGGAGTGATTGCCATTTTTATTTATGTAGGTACAGAAGTAGGAATCGGTAGTATTGCTAACTTATATCTCACTAATTCCGTAGAACACGGAGGGTTGGGTATTGATCCTTCACTGGCCGGTTCTATAGTTGGAATCTACTATTTATTGATGCTTGTAGGCCGCTTGTTGGGAGGTGTGCTCGGAGGAATTGTTTCGAGTAGGCAGATGTTAGCTTCTGTTTCGGGCCTCGGACTACTATTTGTTTTGATTGGAATATATGCTCCTGATTATATGGTGAAGATGCCTGTTGTTACAAGTAATTTGCATTTTGAATTAGCAGATGTACATGTAGGAGTTGCTTTTTTGATGCTTTGTGGAATTTGCATCTCAGTGATGTGGCCTTGTACATTTAATCTTGCTACAGAAGGTCTTGGTAAATACATTGCTGAAGGATCTGGCTTCTTTATGACAATGGTTGTTGGTGGCGGCGTGTTACCAATGGTACAAGGAGCTATCGCAGACAGTTTTGGCTACCTTGATAGTTATTGGCTGATTGTTGCTTGTATGGGGTATCTTCTTTATTATGCTTTGATAGGAAGTCATAATGTGAATGACAATATTCCTGTAGAGTAAGGTTATCCGCATTAAAATAGAAATGTCTTCGAAATAATAAATCCCCATATCTGATCCTAGCACATCGGTGTATAGGTTCTGTATATGGGGATTCTTATTTAGAAGTTATTAATGAGATAATGTGTTATTCTTCAATAAGTACGACTTTTGAGATCATCAAGTTCGGGCCGGTAAGAGCCTTCGCTTTTAGATTGATGGATCCGTTATTGGTATCTTCACGCATTACATGTAGTTTTACCCACGTTCCGCCATTATGCTTTGGAAGGTCAAAGTCGCGACCTTCGAAGCGTACAGCACCTGTGCGACCATTGTTATTCCAATCTTCAAAATACACATAAAGCGAACCAATCATGCCTTGTGGACATTTAATAGTCATATCGATCTCTTTACCATGCCAAGCTGTTCCTTTGTCATCGGTCCATACGCCATCACAAGTTAATGTGTAGCTGGTGTTTTTCTTAGATGTAACCTGATCGAGTACACTGTTCCATTTAATATCACTCTCTTTTTGTGTATTGTTCTTTGCACATTCTACATAAAGAACAGCATTCTCAAATTCTTTTGGAACTTCACTAATAATCGGCTCTTGATAAGTAAATACTTCAGATAATTGCTCTTTGTTTCGTTCTGTTTGCGGATCAAAAGCTGGAGTATTCATGTAGCTAAGAAGCGAGTGCTTCAATTGACGAGTTACCGGATTCGATTCGTCGCTAAGAGGAAAACCAGAAACCAGCAATTTGCCTTTACCTACTTTTACTTCGAAGATAGCACCCAGCTTATTGTTGCGGTGAAAATCGTCGATAGGTTGTGCAATTGCTTTGTATGATGCCGGATAGTCGTTGAGATAGAATGCACGCGAGTCTTTGTAAAGTTTCTGCCATTGCCAATCACTATGAAATTCGGTTGGGAACTCTGCAAAAGCAGGGTGTTTGTCTTGTACTAGTAATCCGATCGTGTTCTTGCCTTGACCTGGAAAGAAAGTCAATGACCAATAAAGCGGATAAAAGCTCAGAGCGTCTATTTTATCAGCCGTACCCAAACGAGATGCATCGAGTAATACTGATGCTCCGTTTTCAAGTTGTTTCATGGTAACATCATCAAGCTTGTCGGCGATAACGACTTTTCCGGGTTGTGTGCTTGTTTGAGTCGGATATACCCATATCGACCATTGGTTTTCGATAGCACGATCTTCCAAGCCTACTTTAATTGTAAGGGGAGTTGCTTCACTGATTCCATGAAGCAGAACAGATATACTATCCAAAACATTCGAACTTCCCCGTTTAAAGGTTTGTTGAGGCAGTTTCCCGTTTGCTATTTGATCACCATTTGGCTTGCTAACACTCCATACGATTCCATCTGTAATGTCCATATTGCCATAATGAGCTAGCTGTATTTTAGCTTTGAATGTTTCATCATTTTCCCATACATATTTAGGCATACGGAGTAATGTGACCGTAGTGTCGTGATGGGCTTTGAATTGCTCGGGAGTTGTAATTCCCTTGCTGTCGTAAAAGACATCGAGCCAACCGATCAACGCTTCGCCCTGACCTTGATAGTCTTGCAAACTAAGAAGCTGTATGCCCGCACAAGAAGGAGTGCGAAGGAACGATTCGATTTCATATTTGTACATCAGCTGATTCAGAGCACCCGAAGCTTGCACAAAGTCTTCGTTTTGATGTTCGATGTAATTCTTACGAGCTTGTTCACGAAACTCTTCAAAGTTGCGAGCTTTAAGCGTACCTCGATACTTTTTGATCTCGCTCCATCGTGGATATACCGGCCACTGTCCGATCTCATGGGCAATAACAGGTATTTCAGACTTCGAATAGGTTTCTTCAAAGTCCCAGTCGGTTGAGGTTCCGCCTTTCAAACCGCGCGTGCCACCAATTCCCGGGAGGTAGTGAGTTGCCATAAATTGATCAACAGGCATAACCTTTCGGGCTGTAGATACAGCGTAGATACGTCTGCTATCTGACTCACGATACGGTTTGATCCACGTTTCCATTACGTCGAAGTCTGAATTTCCGAGTTCGTTGCCAATACACATCATCGCAAAAGAGGCGTGATTGCCATAGGCTTTTACCATACGAGCTAACTCTTGCTGTGTATATGCGTCGGCCGAAGGGTTTTTTCCCAGACCATCCGGTGTACCTTTCGTTAGCATTTCGGGGCGATTCTCTGGGGTGTTTGTCATCCACCAATCGATCCAGATCGCTTCGGGTTGCAGGTAAATACCGATGCGATCGGCAGCAACAAAGGCCGCACGAGGAGGACACCATGAATGGAAACGGGCATGATTCAGACCATAATCTTTATAGATGCGGAAGATACGTTCCCATTCTTCTACATCACACGACGGATATCCGGTAAGAGGAAAATGTACACAATCTAGATTGCCACGTAAGAATACCGGTTTGCCGTTGACAAGCATCTTTGATTTATCGACTGTTATTTCTCTAAACCCGATCTCTTCCTTGTGTGTATCGAAGCGCTTTGTTTTGTCTTTACGATCAACAATAGAAACAGAGGTCTCATAAAGATTGGGATTCATATCGTCCCAAAGTTTAAGACCTTCGGGCATACGAGCTTCTAGCTTTATCTCGTTCTTGCCCTTTTGTAAATTAAACGGATAAGACTGTGTGAAGAATACTTCGTCTTTACCGCGTTCTTTCAGTGTCAGTATGACATCTACCGGGCGTTTTTTATTGCTTTCGTTGATAATCGTATCTGTAACTGATAGGGTAGGGATCGATGTCTTTGTTTCCATACGAGGATAACTCCATCTAACAGGTTCCTCTGCGACCAAGCGAATATTGCCTACTGCACCATTCCAAATACTTTGGGTATACTCCGTATAAGCGTGACCTTTATCTCCAATATTATGGATTAGGTCGTTATTGATACGTACTGTAAGCGTATGCTTACCTGGTTTTAAGAAACCGATATCGTGCAAATGAGCAGAGTTAAGAGCATCAAGAGTAGAGATTTCCTGACCATCAACATATAACTTAGATTCCCACATAACGCGTTCGAGCTCAAGAAAAATACGTTTTCCATTCCATGATTGAGGAATAACGATATCTTGCTGATACCAAGCCGGCCCATAATATTTATAAGCACGTGTCAAGATGCCAAAGTCCGAACCTGTAGTCTTTTCTCCATAACCAGCCTCATCGGTAGTTCCGGGCAGAGAAATATATTGTGGTAATGTTGAGTTATACCATTGTTCGCTGACACCTTTGTTGTTCTCATCGAGTTTGAATCTCCAGCGTCCTGCTAGAGATTGATATTCTTGAGCCGATACAGATGAAGCGACAAGCGTTGCAAGAGCAATTGAAGATAGAATGATGTTTTTCATTCGGGAAGGTTATTATTTTAGTAAGTTAGAGATCAAAGATGGGTTTATACTATTTTGCGGAACAAAATTCGCAGATCCCACATAATCAAATATTGAGTTCTTAAACTGATTAAGAACGATACTGTTTTTTGTTTTATCTGAGCTAATATCCACACTTGTAACAAGGATCTTTCCATTGCCAACTTTGCCTTCGAAAAGCAGACCAAGTTTCCGGTTCGTAAACCAATCATCCACAATGTGTACAATCGGGCGAAGTTGAGGATCGAATTCGTCCATTACGATCGCATCACAATTGGTCATGATATCCCACCATTGATAGTCGCTATGAAAATCTGTTGGGAATTGAGCAAGAGCCGGATGTTTGGGGTCGCACAAAATACCGAGCGTATGCGGAGGTTGCTTGTTGGTCCATGCAGTATTCCAGAAGATAGAAGAGAACCCAACTTGGATGTCTCCGCCTTTATCTGCTTTTAGAGTACCTCGGGGAAGAGTTAAGATGACGTTTTTGCCAGCTTCAAGCTCTTTGATAATCTGCGTATTCCAAGTTGATGTGACAATCGTATTCTCTGGTTTTGCTGCCATTGGATTTGAAGGATAAACCCAAATATTCCAATCATTAGCATTCCCGGTTTCCTTAACTTCTGCTGTGAGTTTGAGCTGTTGAGGCGTAGTACACATGTTTAAAGGAAGGCTGATGTTGCCAATCGGATTATTATTACCAAGGTTGATATCCTTTGTAAAACTGCCGGTTGCAACCTCATTGTTTCCGTCAGATAAGATCCAGTTGATGGTTGCATTTTTAATAGGCTTGTCTGCGAAATGAGCAACTTCCAGCATTGCATTCAACGTGTCTTTATTGGAATAAGTTAGTTTCTGCATGCGAGCCAATGGAACGGTTGTGTTGCAAAAGCGACTAAACTCTTCGGCAGAGACATATCCTTTTGAATCCCAGAAGGCATCCAATATGCCAACCAAAGCAGTGCCTTGCCCCGGGAAATCATGTAAATCGAGAAGCTGAAAACCTGCAAAATCAGGAGTGCGTAAAGCAGCTTCAATATCAGCTTTGTAGCACAGTGTTTGCAATTTGCCGGAAGCCATCAGAAAGTCGTGAGCCAAATCACTCATGTTATTTTTGGCTAGCGATTCTTTAAAGATCTCGAAGTTGCCAGCTTTTAGAACACCGGTATATTTACTGATTTCTTCCAAGTTGGGATAAGCACACCACTGCCCAATCTCATGACTTACAGTAGGCATTTCGACACTCTGTATAATTTCGCGGAAGTCATAAGCTGTTTCCGGTGTTTGCGCATTGATTTTACTGCGTAGCCCTTCACCCCATCCTTGAATACGAGGAGCCGGAGAGTTGAAGAAATCAGCTGTTTCTACATAAGGCCAACCGCCAGAGCTTGAATATACATGTCTGTCATCCTGCTCTTTCCAATATTTGCAAAGTTCGGTAAGGAAAGGAACGCTATTGCCACCTGGTTCATTCCCGTGTAGCATGGCAAAGAACGAAGGGTGATTTCCGTATTCTTTTAAAATGCGGTCACCTTCTTCATAAACCCACTTATCAAAAGAGTTACCCGTACCCACATCAGTCCAAGCCCCACACTCTACTTGCAGATAGACACCAAGAGAGTCGGCTACCTCAAAGGCAGCTTTGGGAGGGCACCATGAGTGAAAACGAACGTGATTAAGACCATGCGACTTTACGGTTGAATAAATTTTGTTCCAATATGCATGATCCGTTGCCGGATATCCCGTAAGAGGGAAGATACAGCACTCGAGCGTACCACGAAGAAATATCGGGTTTCCATTGATGGTAAATTGTCGTCCTTGTTTACCTATATCACGTAGGCCGAAATCGGTCGAATAAAGATCGGTTTCATTTTCGTCGGCTTTCATCTTTGCAGACAGCGTGTAAACATTCGGTGTAAATTCGCTCCAAAGTTGGGCGTCATCGCCTAGAGATAGAGTATGGCTAATTTGATTCTCTCCCGGTTGCAATGTGTGTTTAAACTGCTCAACTACTTGCTGTTTTCCACCTTTGAGAGAAGCGGATAGATTGAAATCAGCCTCTAAAGGAGTCGTTTTCGGGTTAAGAACAGTAAGATCTACGCGTACGGTTTTTTTCGCAGCGTTAGGATATACGCGAGCTACATCAATATATGTGGAAGGACGTTCGCTTATTGTAATACTACCTACTATGCCATTCCAGTTGCTTTGCGTATGATCCGATACACTGTGGGCATTATTGCCTACGGGTACAACCATGCTATTGTCGATCCGCAAGGAGAGTGTATGCTTACCGGGAGTAATATCACTTAATTCATATACATGTGGAGTTCCCAGACTGTTTTGAGTTCCGATGTTTTTATCATCGATATAGAGGGTTGTTTCCCAGTGAGTACGCTCAAGGGTAAGAAATACTCTTTTTTTTCCATTTGTTTCCGGTATCTCTATATCACGTTGATACCAGGCTGCTCCCACATAATGTTTTTCAGGATTCAGCCAGAAAGGAACTTTTATGTTTCCGGGTTTACGAAAAGCTTCATATTTGTCTGCATTATACCACGACTTGTCAACGATCTGTCCGGTCCATTGTGTTTCTACGGATACATCCTTTCCATAACCTTGCTCTTGCAGTGATCCTGGTAGTTTCAAAGTTTTATTCAGTGTTGATGCATACCATTTTTCAGAAGTCCCTTTGTCGAGAGAGTCTATTGCAAATCTCCAATTTCCTTCAAGTGAAACGGGGGCTGTTGGTGCAGTATTGCATGCAAACTGCATTGCACACAGGAGGAGAGCTCCTGTGCGATACAATTGATTTATCTTCATTGCTATAGTCTATTCTAAAAGTCGGTTAGTAAATGGAGCATTGCAATGGATGTTTTTTCTCTCTCATTTTATTACTACAAAGATCGGTGAGATCCGTGTGCCATTTGAGTTTAGAACGTTGAAAGATGATACCTTGGTGATTTGGGTCCAACGTACTGGCTTCTTTGAAGGCCTCCTCTGCTAAGCGGCTATTTCGCATGCCTAGATGGAAAAGTCCAATCAGAAATAGACAATTTACTCGATTGCGCTTATCCATATCATCGTCCCATATTAGCATATCGGGTAGGGATACGGCAAAGTAGTCGAGCGTGAATTTATCATGAATGTGTTGATCTCCATATCTGATCAATGTTTTCAATTTATGAAAGGATTCATCATAAAGTCCCAGTTTTCCTAATGCTAAAGCTTGATAATAGATTTTCTCAGGCTTTTGATCGTTGTAGAAAATAGCAGCGCTAGGCTTAAGGTTTCCTTTTGAAGCTCGTTCGTAATAAACGATTGCCTCGTCAGATCTGTCGTCTATTTCAAGAGCCAGCCCCATGTAGAAATCAAAGTCGTTTTCAAGAGCACCTTGCAGTTTACCTTCACCCAAGTTATCCGGTAACGTATAGCAAGCTTTGATATATGGAATTGCTTGTTTCGGTTTACGGTCTTCGATCAACTGTTTTGCAATCATCAAATTTGATAGCTGATACTGTTCAGATACTTTACCTTCTCCTCCTTCCCAAGGATGAAACTTGCGCGTTTTAAGTAGCTTCAAAGCATCCTTTGGTCTATTTAGGAGATTTAGTAACGTTACATATTCTAAGTAAAGATCATCTCTTTGCTCTACAAGCTTTGCATATTTGTTGAGCAAGTCAAGGCGAGTTTGATGAGGACGACCTAGACGCTTGTAAAGTTGATCCAGTTCAAGAACTAAGCGTGGATTGTATTCAGCATTTTCTACAGATCTTTCTAGTAGTTCCACTGCTTTTTCCGGACGATTAAACTTATTGAAATAAGCCAGCGCCATGTTGCGAAGCAAAGTCGGATTATGACTGTTGTCTTCATAAGCTCTCTCCCACGCATCAATGGCATCTCGATATTGACGTTTGTCGTAATAGAGGTTACCCAACATAAAGTTTGCACGCGGAAGTTCACGGTATTTAGCAATTAATGTTTTGAGAATATGTACAGCCTCAATTGCGTTCGGATAACATGTATAGTTCATTAAGTCCTCTGCAATATCTATATCGATTTCTTTTCTTTCGAGCTTAACATTACAGTACGCTTTATAATAGTAGACCATTGGGGATAAACGAGGCGATGCTTTTTCAGCAAACTCACCTACGGCCAGTGCTTCTTTCCATGCGCCGAAGGCAATATAGTCGAGCATAAGTTCTTCGTAGTTGTGACTGTCTTTGCGCATACGCAATGCCAGATCTTCTTGGTTGTTTAAAGATAAGCGATTCCAGTCATTATCTGGATTCGCAATCATATATTCTGAAGCTGACTTTTCAATACGACAGCCAAAATTGAACGGATCGTCTTTCAACGCAGACTCAATTACTTGTAAAGCATCTTCATAGCGGCTTAGTTTTCTTAAGATATATGCTTTAAGATGCAATGCCAAGAAATTAAGGGAATTGCGTTTTAGAGATTGATTCACTTCTTCAAGCGCTTGTGCCCATTTTTGCTCGTAAGCAGAAATACGAGCCAAAGAGAAGTAGCCTGCATCTTGCCAAGCTCCGTTCCAAACGCATTTGTAGTAAGCTTTATAAGCTTCCTTTTGCTTATCTTGCATCGAATAACATACTCCTAAGTTATAATATGCCTCTCCGTCGTATGGATTCGGATTGTATTGCGTGAGTGTTTTTATAGCGGTAAGTAAGTATTGTTCAGCTTTTTCAAACTGTCCTTTGCGGATCAATAATTTACCCATCGCATTGTTACAAGCAGCATTCTCCGGTTCAATACGAAGCGCTTCTTTGTAATAATCAAACGGATCGTAAGTGGCATGACGGTATTGTTCCAAGTGTAATCCGGTGAGATAGAGCTGCTCTACCGAGCGAATTTCTTGCGGACGAAGTGCTGGTTTTGCTGGTTGTGGCACTTCTCGTTTGATGTGTGCATCAGAAGCCCAAGTTAATAATGGATTTTCAGAATTATCTTCACATATAGTAACCATACAATCTTCAATAGAATCTAATGGTAGAGTTTGTGTATAGATTGCATCAGGAGAGATATCAATAACTGTTTTTACAGCTAATAGTCCGTCATCGAAAATACGAATTTTCAAACCTTCCATCGGGCGAGTGGCAAATAATTTAAATGTACCGATACCGTCTTCTACTTCGATATTCATAATTAAATCGGCCGTTGCATTTTTAACCACACCAATTTCACGATAAGGCATGAAGTATTGCGTAAAGCTTTTTTCTTCATACGGCTGAAGCCAAGAAAAATCCGGTTGATTATCCGTATATACACCGGTCATCAGTTCTATGTATGGACCGTCTTCATCGGTAAGGTTACGATCCCAAGCCTGTCCGAAGTCGCTGTTACCCCAAGTCCATTGCTTTTTACCCGGAGAAATATGGTGATTGGCTACGTGAAGCACCCCTCCTTTGGTGTCATTCTCATAGCCGCCAATAAAGTTATATTCCGATTCAACCGCCATGAATGAGGTTGGAACAGGAATGTTTTTGTAGCGCGAGATATCAACTCCGGCCGAATAGTCCATTTTGTAGTATGTTCCTGTTGCGATAGGGTAGGTTGATACATCTCTGCGCCCGTGGTCATACACCGCATTTACATCACCGGGGAATACCGATTGGTAGTGATCGTTTACTTTTACCGCAGGATTGGCCCACCAAAGGAACGTCTGAGGTAGCGGAGTAGGATTAGAGACACGTCCTTGAATTTCAAGAACAGCTCTGTCCGGACTTAGTTTAAACCCGGCCATACCCTTCTGGTGAAACATGCGTTCACGCTCATTTACCCATACGATTTTACTTCCGTCCTCACATGTTTCGATCGAATAGTCGATTGGCATAAATGTGCTCGGACGGTGGTGTTGAGGCCAATTGAACTCGATACCTCCCGATATCCAGGGACCGGTAAGACCAACTAAAGCCGGCTTTATCACACTGTTGTAGTAGATAAAA
Source organism: Tannerellaceae bacterium (assembly GCA_051656605.1). Lineage (GTDB taxonomy): Bacteria > Bacteroidota > Bacteroidia > Bacteroidales > CAMTPD01 > UBA12018. The sequence goes on from JBOGCF010000026.1 coordinate 87,940, forward strand.
TGACGTTCGCCAATTTTATCATAAGCCATTTGTACACGTCCTCCCAGTTCGGGTAGGATCATAATCTTGATGTATTTATTCTCAATGAAAATGGCTTTATACGGTTGAAGTTCGGGAGTGTCCTCAATTTTCTCAATAACAGGGTATGGGTATACTACGCCGCTGCTGCCTTGGTATACTCTTTTTTCGAGAAACATGGGCAATATCTCAGGTGTGTCGGTTCTATAAGTAAGGATTTCTACAACCTCCTCGTGTATGCTAACTTGATTGTTCATGGTATTATTTTATATGTGTTTATTCCAAATGCAAAATAAGCTTTATAAATACTGGTGTGAAATAGACTTTTTAAGCATATGGCTGGATAATCTTATTTTTTGAAGTAAAATAGTGTATATTTATCGCTCAAAATCAGCGATAACCAAAATGTATGAATGTTGTAGATAATAAAAGCAGTGGTTTTGTAGGAGAACGCTCGATCGTACTACCTCAAGAAACTATATCTGAATTGGAAAAGCATCCGGTTTCATCGGTTCTTTTTATTACAGATATAGGTTATTATCCTGTGGCCAAGCAGCACTATCGCAATAGAATAGAGCCCATACAAGAGTATGTATTCATTTATTGTGTAGAGGGGAATGGGTGGTTTGAAATAGAAGGAAAACGCCACAAAGTAGAGCGAGACAATTACTTTATACTACCGGCAGGCATCAGTCATTCTTATGGGAGTAGTCAAGATAATCCATGGTCTATTTACTGGATCCATTTTAGAGGGAAGCTTGCATCACATTACGCAAAAGGACAGGCTGTTCCTACACCAATAAAACCCGGAGTATATTCGCGCATACAAGGACGTATTAGTTTATTTGAAGAGATTTTTAATTTATTACGTCCGGCTCAAAACCGAGATAATCTTTATTATTCGACTTGTGTATTCTTTAATTTCTTGGGTTCTCTTAAATACCTGCCAAGCTACCGTAGTCTGGTTGGGAACAATACAGGAGAACAATCAATCACAGCCGCTGCAATACATTATATGAAAGAAAATATAGAACGTCATATTACGCTTGACGATATAGCGGATCATGTAGGATATTCAGCTTCCTATTTTTCGTCGGTATTTACCAAAGAAGAAGGTTGCTCTCCTGTAAAGTACCTTAACAAACTAAGAGTCGATGAGGCATGTAAGTTGCTAGAAGATCCGACAATGCAAATCAATCAAATTTGTTTTAAAATAGGGATTGTGGATAGTTTCTATTTTTCACGCATGTTTAAGAAAGCTATGGGAGTATCACCGATGCAGTATCGTGATAAAATAAGAAATCGGCAATCCGTATAAACTGATTGTCAATTTCTTATTTTATCATAATCTTATATATACGCAAATCTACAATTGCAGTTTTTCGAGTAAGGCAAGAGTAGCCTCTCCAACTCTTTTTGCTGATTGAGGGTTCTGACCTGTGACTAAACGTCCGTCTACCTGTACGTTTTCTGCCCAATTTTCTGCGATATGATAATGAGCACCTCTAAACATCAATTCACATTGAAGCAAGAACGGTACATCATTACATCGTTTAATTTCACGCTCCTCACTGTCGCTGAATCCCGTTACATGTCTATCGTGAATCAAGTATTCACCATTGCTAAGTCGGATGTTTAGTAAGCCCGAAGGGCCATGGCATACAGCGGCAACGACTCCTCCCTTTTCATAAATATGAGCTGCAATTCGAGCTATTTCCTTATTGTCAGGAAAATCATATACAGCACCGTGACCACCTACATAAAGGATCGCACTGTATTTATTGGGTATAACCTCACCCGACTTCAATGTTGTTTTTAATTTGTCTGCAATCACGGGGTCATTCATGAACTCGTAATTTACAGGATCATTCATATCTACACCTGTAACAGGAGGTTCGCCTCCTTTAGGACTTACAAAATCAATGATGTACCCCATTTGAGACAGTACCTTCCAAGGGTGAGCTGCTTCACTCATCCACCAGCCTGTTTTCTCACCGGTATCTCCAAACTGCGCGTGAGAAGATAAAACAAACAAAACTCTCTTTTTCATAACAGCTATCATTTCATTATACAATCATGGCTATATAAAAATATAACAGATTTATCAATATAACGGTTTATAAAATAGAGTTCGCTTAACCGAGTATATAAATCTCGATTAAGCGAACTAGTTGAATATCACGAATGGATAGCTTAACCCTCTGTAAATTATTAATCAGTAATAATTACACGGAAACCAACATTAAATGGAGCTTGCCATGGTTGGAAGTAACGACGAGTCCAAGCTGTAGATTTTGCGGCTCTGTCGCGCCATGATCCACCACATACGGTTTTTTGTCCCACGTATGTAGGATGTTCTGAGCATTCTGATGCTGTCCATTCTGCCACGTTGCCGTGCATATCGAATAGACCCCATGGATTGGCTTTGTATTTGCCACCTTCTACGGTGATCAGGTTACCGTCGTTGCTTTCTTTATCACGAGGAACGAAATCCCAGAATTTGCGTGTAAAGTGTCCGTCAGGAATTGGAACCGTTGGTTCAAGTCCCCATACGGCAAGATTCTTGATGGTGTAAT
>JBOGCF010000027.1:0-47826 GCA_051656605.1 Tannerellaceae bacterium
TGCTAGCATACTCAAAACTATAATAACTTAAAGATACGAAATATAAACAACTTCATTATAGAACCTATTTATAATTTAGCTTTATGAGCAAGTATACTTATTGATTTTTTCAGTGCCCTCGTGCCGACCTGACGATTCAATCATAATGAAGAAAGGCTTCCTCTCATGCATTGCGCACGAAAGGAAGCCTTCTTATATCATTTATTTATTACGTCTGCTCTTGAAATCGAATCAGTGAGGTACGTGTATTTCGTTTACAACCTCCTCCACTTGTGTTTGCCCGTCGTTGTCAGCTTCGTCGGCAAGTACCGGCGTTTTGATAAAGCAAACCTCGATCGCCCATCCGATGTAGTAACCTACAAGCGAACCGATAGGGCCGATGATCCATGCAGAAACCGGAATCTCACTATACCATGTAAAGAATCCTTTCCACCAATCGAACGACAACCAACCTGCGATATCGCCTGCCTTCTCGCGCATAAACCAGATAAACAACCCGAAGAACATGGCCCAAAGTGCCCCCATTCTACTTGGTTTCTTGTGATAAATGGCAGCGAAAGTAGGCACCAAGATAGACACCAACGCCACAATACCCGAGTCGCCCACCAAACGATAGATATCGGTCTCTACAAGTGCCATGCCGGTAGATACCAGAGACATGATGATGATACTGAGACGAACGGTCCAGAGGTGCAGCTTGCGGTCGGTGCGTGATTGCCACAACGGCTTGATGATGTTCTCGGCCAAGATTGTAGAGGGTGCGAGCAATGCGCCCGAACATGTAGATAAGATGGCCGAAACCAAGGCTCCGAAAAAGAAAATCTGCACAAACATAGGCATGTGTCCCATGATGAGTTGCGGAACAACTTCCTGCAAGTCGAATCCGTTTTCAGGGTTCATGATTTCCGGATAAAGTATACGAGCGCACAAGGCGATTGTAAGCGGAAAAATCGAGAATAGTATATACATCCCCGCTCCTACGTAGGTAGAATACACGGCCGACTTAATGTTGCGGGCCGAATTGACACGTTGAAAAATATCTTGCGAAGCTAGTGAGCCAAGTCCGATTACGCACCAAGCCGACACCCACTCGTCGATGTCGTGAGCCGTTGCATTGGGGAAAAACTGAAAATGGTTTTCAGGAGCTTTTGCGATTACCGCCTCAACGCCTCCCACTTGCGATACCAGCATAAAGGCCAGAATACCAAGTCCGAGGATGATGATAATCGACTGCATAAAGTCGGAAATAGAGATTGCCCACATCCCCCCCATAAAGGTGTAGAGGGTTACTACCAACGAAGAAAGCAAGATGCCGGTAGTAAGGGTAAAGCCGAAAATAAGCTTCAGCGAAATTGCCAACGCCACAAGTTGGGCGGCAATGAAGCCAAAGAACGTAAACACCATCAAGGCGGCACTGATCAGCTCGATCTTTCGGCCGTAGGCATTCTTAAACAAGTCGCCTATCGTAAGAATGTTTCTTCGATATAAAGGGCGGGCCAGAAATAGCCCAAACAGGATAAGACAAAAAGCACTACCTAGGGGATCTTCAATCACCCCTAACAATCCACCTTCGATAAATCTCCCCGAGGCTCCAAACACCGTCTCGGCGCCAAACCACAATGCAAACAATGCAAAGGAGTTAAATACAAAAGGTAATCCGCGACCAGCATTGACAAAGTCGCCAGTGTTCTTGATAAACTTAGTAGAATAAAATCCTATAGTTACAGTCGCAACCAGATACAAAGTAACAAATAATGCAAGCATTTTAAAAAAAAGCGTATTTCTAAAAATTGATAAATAAACAACACACTCCAAAAACCAATACTACAGTCGGGCTAGTAACAATACGCCGTCCGATTGTTGGTATTTAAGTTTTATTCGACTCAGATTTTCGTCTTTGACGTATAGGTAGCACGACAAAGAAGCTTTGCATTTCTGATAGGAATAAATAAACAAAAACAGTTACCGTTGTAACTGCCCCAATCCAGATTGACCCCGTGCAAATCTGATAAAACTGCTGTGGGTCAATGTGTATCCTTGAAACAACCAATCTCTGTATAAATGTATTTTTATACGATAAAAACAGGACTTTTTCTTTCAGCTCGCAAAACTATATATAATTGATGAACCTGCAAAATATAGAAACTTCATTATCTCCTTTTGTTGAGAATATATTGTGTCTACATCACACATACATGTGGGCAAAAAAGAGCGGGTATCCCTGGTGAGGCATACCCGCAAAAGACAACTCACAAAACTAGCTATATTTTTAGTTTTCAATCGTTTCTTTGTATTCTTCCCATAGTGAATCGACCGAGTAAGCATCGCCTAGCGCATACTTCACGGCGCCGTCGAACGACCATGGAACTACGGTGAGGGCCGAACCGTTAAACTTCCTCAAAAAGTCTTTGTCTTTGGTTTGCGTAATCCACGCAAGGAAAAAGCCCGTAGTACGATAGCCATCCATGTAGGTTCCACCCTTAGGACAGTCTTGCGGCATGAAGTATCCGCTCATGTAACGAACGGCATCGGCCACCCCTTCTATCATGGCTCTGAACTCTTTACTGTTGCCATAGTTGCCAATCCCCTGCGGCTCGAGCTGAAACCCATGTACCAACTCGTGCATCAACACGCCTTTTGTTTCGTAATGCAAACGGGCAATGTCTTTGTGCGGCAGGTAGCTCTTCTCGATCCAGCGTGTAGAATAGTCGATCGCGATGCCGGGAGGCGCCCCGCTCTTTGCCGACACGCCGTCGTAATCGCGCAGGCGGTATTCGATGGTTTCAATACCGGGAATCGAATCAGCCAGAGAAAAGTAAAGCAGGTCTAATACCTCACGTGCGCTTTCGGTAATGTAGCTTTGCGGCTCGGGAATGATGGTGTTGTAAATGGCCGAACCTTCGGTAGCGGTTGCCTGATCCATGAACTTTACTTCGCCCACGTTGTAATCGCTCCATTGGTTGGGAGTAGACAACGAGTATGGGAGATCGTCTCCCTTGAATACACGCTTCTTGTTGGGCTTTGCCGACATTTCAAACTCAAGTACGCCGCCATTGGTTACATCGCTGTTGGTGATGTAGCCTTTGGTGTAGGGTTTTCCGTTGAGTTTTACGCTTTTCACATAGCGATTCTTGTCGCTTACACCCGGAGCTTTCACTTCAAATGTTTTACCGGCACCGAGATTTAGTTTCATATACGGCAAATACGGAGCACCGAGCACGAGCTGATCGCTTCCCGGGCAAACGGGATAGAAGCCCAATGCCGTAAAGATATACCATGCCGACATCTGTCCGCAGTCGTCGTTGCCGCAAAGGCCGTCGATCTCGTTACGATACATACGATTCATCACTTCGCGTGCCCAGTATTGCGTCTTCCAAGGTTGGGAGGTATAGTTGTAGAGGTAAAGCACGTGGTGCGACGGTTCGTTGCCGTGCACATAACCGCCGAGCAAACCTTCACGGGTAACGTCTTCGGTATGGGCAAAGAACTCATCGGGTAGGTACATGGTGAACAAGCTGTCGAGGTTTTCGACAAATTTCGCTTCTCCTCCCATCAACTCAATCATCCCCAACGGATCGTGCGGAACGTAGAAACTGTAGTTGATCGAGTTGCCTTCGATGTATCCTTCGCCATGTGTGTTGAGCAGCGAGAAATCCTTCTTCCAACTTCCATCGCGCATACGGGCCCTTGAGAATCCGAGCGACTTGTCGAATACGTTGCGGTAGCTTTGCGCGCGGCGAAGGTATTCTTTGGCGACTTTCATATTGCCCGCTGCAAGGGCTGCCCGGTAAATACACCAATCGTCGTAAGCATATTCGAGGGTGAGCGAAACGCCGTTGGGACTGTCTTCGAAGGGTACATAGCCGTATTTGATATACTCGGCCGTTTTGTCGAAATAGGGCAACGTCGAACTCGACACCATGGCTTCGATGACTTGGTCGGTATCAAGATCGATCCCTTTGGCTAATGCATCGGAAAGCACAGATACGCCGTGATAGCCGATCATGCACCAGTTTTCGGAAGCAAAATGCGACCACATCGGCAAGATCTTGTGTACACTCTGCTCGCGATGTGCCAACATCGAACGGGAGAAATCTGTGCTTCGTTTGCGATCGATGATATTCATAAGCGGATGAAGCGCACGGTAGGTATCCCAAAGTGAGAATACGGTGTAGTTGGTAAAACCATCTGCCTGATGGGTGTTGCCGTCGAGGCCTCGGTACTTGCCGTCTACATCCTGATAAACGGACGGATTGATCTTGCAGTGATAAAGGGAAGTATAGAGCATGGCCAACTGATCGTTGGTTCCTTCGGCTTCGATGGTATTGAGTTCGCCGTTCCACTTTTGCGCCGTGGCTTCGGCTAGTTGATCAAACGGAACCGTCATGGGAGCTTCAGCTTTGAGGTTCTTGAGCGCGCCTTCGGTACTTACGCCCGAAAACGCCAAGCGCACTTCGAGTTGTTTGCTTGCCGGAAGGTCGAATTCAAAATAAGCCCGAATCTTACGTCCGGCTATCTCGGGGAAGTTGTGCTTCAAGTCAAACTTGCGCCAACCGCCGGCATAGTTTACTTTCTCAAATTCTTCATAACCGTAATTGGCTATCGGCTGCGACAGGGAGATGGCAAAGTATTGGTAGTTTTCGCGTGCCCACCCGTTGGTAATGCGATAACCGGTTATCAATTGCGGATTTTCTACCCGCACGGATGCCCAAAGCACTTTGCCGTCGTAGTTGTATATACCGTGAACGAGGTCGAGGATGAAACGGGCTTGTTGCTCAGGATAAGTATAGCGGTGCGCCCCTACCCGTTCGGTGGCGGTGAGTTCCACGTCGATACCGTAGTCGTCGAGCGTTACGGCATAATAACCGGGATGTGCTTTTTCGGTAGCATGCGTGAAGCGTGAGCGGTAACCGCCTTCGGGGTTTGTGCCCGTACCAGGGGTAAGTAAAAGTGCTCCGCCAGTTGGCATGATGAGCAAGTCGCCCAAGTCGGAATGCCCTGTTCCGCTAAAGTGTGTATGGGAAAAGCCTACTATCGTAGGATCGTCGTATTGGTAGCCGGCGCAATATCGGTACGAATCTTTTTGATATATGCCATCCACATTGTGCGGAATGGTATCGGTGTCGGGACTTAACGCCACCAATCCGTGTGGCGCAACGGCTCCGGGAAAGACATGTCCCATCGAACTGGTTCCGATAAAGGGATTGACACGGGCGGTGTTTTGTGCCGAAAGCGACAAGGTACCAAGCAATAGAAGTTGAATGATTGATTTTTTCATTGCCGTGTTATTCTGGTTTTAAATTAACGCTAACATTAAATACTGTTGAAGCAAATGTAAAACATTTATTTACAATCCAGTTTCCTTCGGACTCGAAACGAATCATCTTTTCTATTTTTTGCAGGATTTGTTGTAGTTGAATACCGCTACCGACTCCAAAAGCAGTCGCTTTACGCAGGTTTGATTACAGCATAAAGCTTATTGATTGAATAGCGATTGCTAAAAACAGCAACGAGCACCCCGTACTTTGCTGCAATGTATACTCCGCCCTCTCCCTTTTCGATCATTATTTGATTGAAGCAAAAGCGTCCCTTTTCTCCTTCCATCTTCCACCGGTAAAGTCGGGAATCTCAACCGGAGCACCATTCATGCCGGCCGAAGTAGCCGAAAGTTCGACCAACGACGACCACATGGCTGCATCGTATACATCCAGGTCTGGCGTAACTCCCGCTTGCAGGCATTGCACCAAACGAAGGTCCATCGCAAAATCCATCACTCCTTTCATCTGTACCTTCTCGTTGTCGATCTTTTTGAATAGTTGCGAGGCTTGCTCAATAATAGGATGACGGTAACGAGCCAATAGCGCCTCCTTTTGCGAAGCTGACAGGTATTGATGATAGTCGGGCATCAGCGCAATCTCTTCGGTAGGATATTTGTGGTACATTCCTTTGGTTCCGCTGATGAGCTGCTTGCGACTATATGGGCGCGGAGTCGCTATATCGAATTGAAGTTCGACGGTCTTACCCGATTGGGTAGTAATAAGAGACGAAGACACATCTCCCAAGGCAAACGGAACGTCTTCGCCGTAAGTTGCTTTTACATATGCATTGTACACACGCGGTTTGGTGCTTACCGAATTGACAGACACGGCACGGTCGCCCCGATTTAGTCCCAACGCCATTGCCAACGGACCAAATCCGTGCGTCGGATAGATATTGCCGTTCATTTGCATATAGGCTTGCGGCATCCAGGCTTCTTTGTAGTTGGGATTGCTTCCGATCATTCGTTCGCACAAGCGGTGTATATACGCACCTTCGCAATGATAGATCTCTCCCAACAGACCATCATCGATCATGTTTTGCATGGCTAGGGTAAACTCGTCGTAACAACAGTTTTCCAGAATCGAACAGGTCTTTTGTGTTGCCTCGGCCGTATGTACCAACGTCCAACATTCATCGATTGTCATTGCTGCCGGCACCTCAAGCGCTACATGCTTTCCCCGTTTCATCGCCTCAACGGCTATTGCTGCATGCGAAGCCCAAGGTGTAGAGATGTAGACCAAATCAATCGCATCATCATTGAGCAGCTCGGCATCTGTAGCATAAACGGCAACATCTTTCACGCCGGAAGCTTGCAGAAACGACGCTACATCGTCTCGCTTGGCTTTGTCGCTATCACAAATGGCCGCAATTCGAGCACCTTTAATATACCTGAATCGGTTCAGTGCAAACTCTGCTCTGTACCCAACTCCGATAAAACCCACATTAATCTGATCGCTAGGATTTACACTATCTTTCCAGACAACACACATATTCTATTCCTATATTCGGTTAGTTTCTCTCTTGTTTTCCGCACTAATATAAGATAAATATTTTACACAAACGATCTCTTTTTTATTTTGCCAGGTGCATTTATTACAGACTCTCTTTATTGTACGTAAGCCATGATATTATCATTGACAGCAATACTTTCTACAACTTCTTCTTTCGATTATGCACAATCAACAACCTTATACTTTGATCGTACATTAATCATTTCCGATCGGATCAATTCCAATATTTTCCATCATCAAGACAACAGCCTTCTCTTTGGCTACAGGTCGGTGCATTGTTCCTTTCGGCACACACACTCCTTGGTATTGGCCCAACTCAAAATTACCGTTCTCCGTTTCGAGTACGATGCTTCCTTCAATCACAAAAAGAGTTCGTCGTCATTGTCATGCTTGTGCATGTGATACTCTCCCTCAAACAGACCAAAGATATCTAACCTTTTAGATCTTTAAGAAGATACATAATCTTCTATGTTCTTTTCTCCATATAAATAATAAAGTTACTGCTAAAGGAAAATAGTAACGCCAAATGATTGGTAAGATTCAGATTTATATATACTTTCACGACGGCCTTCTTTACAATCTAATAATCACTAATGTATACAAATATAAAACATGGAAAACATGATGCAAACCGTCTTTCTGAAAAGATCATTCACAATTGCAGCAACCTCTCTGTTTATTATAAGCGGCTGCGTAGAGAACAAACAATCAGCAAATGAGCTCATCGTCGTTGATGTTACAAAGAGTTACCCCGAAAAGGAGCTGATATTACAGGATTTTATGGATGTGGAATACATTCCATTGGAAACGAATGAAGAATTTGTCACCCAAGGAAAGGTAATGGCCATTGGCAAAGATGTTATATTAACGAAAAACTGGGGGAACGACGGGGATTTATTTGTTTTTGACAGAAAAACTGGCAAAGGCTTGAGAAAGATAAACAGGAAAGGGCAAAGCGGCGAAGAATATACTGGTATTTCGGAAACTATTCTGGATGAAACAAACAATGAAATATTTGTGATCCCTTACGCAGGAAGTAAAATCTTAGTATATGATCTATATGGAAATTTTAAAAGAGGCGTCCAAGCTGAGGATGCATATTCTTATACAAATGTATTTAATTACGATCGGAAAAATTTGATTTGTTATGTACCGGATAATAGTATGGAAGACTCCCAAAACATCGCACATCCATATTATTTAATCTTTTCCAAACAGGATGGAAGTATCACCCGGAAGATATCAATTCCTTTAAACATGAAGGAGATTAAAAAACCGATTGCAAAAGAGGGCGATGATTGGGCAGTTGCGGTACCGGCCGCTGTACACCAACTAATTCCAGATCACCTCAATTGGGCACTTATGGACACTTCATCCGATACCTTATACCACTTTTTACCGAGTGCTAATGTAACAATCCCCTTTATTGTACGGATCCCCTCCATACACACCATGGACGCTCCCGAAGCATTTCTTATGCCAAGTATTTTTACCGACCGTTATTATTTTATGAAAGTACTGAAAGCTGAATTTGACTTTGAAGCAGGAAGAGGGTTTCCATCTTCCGCATTGATGTACGATAAGACGGAGAATGCTTTATTCACGCCTAAAATATACAATGGAGATTACACCAACAAAAAACAAGTATATATCGGACGAACTGTAGACCACGAATTCGCAATCGGACAGTCGTTACAAGCCCACCAACTTGTAGAGGCCTACGAGAAAGGAGAGTTAAAAGGTAAACTAAATGAGATTGCAGCTCAATTGGAAGAAGAGTCTAATCCGGTGATTATACTTGCTAAGCACAAGTAAACCCGTCCCTTCTCTCTTCTTCGGATCAGCGGATAAATACGCTGATCCCCCACTGATGGCTCACCGCTTCGACACTCAAGATTTTGAATACGGTATAAAACAAAAAAAGCAGCTACTTTCGTAACTGCTTTTTGCGGTATGGACGGGACTCGAACCCGCGACCCCCTGCGTGACAGGCAGGTATTCTAACCAGCTGAACTACCACACCGTTTGTTGGTCACAACCGTTATTCCCGATTGCATTGCAAAGGTACTACAAATTATTAAACTTGCAAGAGGTGACGCATAAAAATGTTCATCTTTTATTGAAGTTTTATTAAAGCACACTCATTTCAAGCAACTTAAACAATCAACTTTTTTCACCCGTTCAACGTATATATACCTTATCGTTGCCGGTCAAATAATAAATACGCACGAAGTGAAAGCAATTTATTTCTACTTCGTGCGTATGATTAATCACTTCAGATGATCAGGCTTTATTTATTCTTTGCCGAAAAAGCTAACCAAGCCAAGTAGAAAAGACAAACTAGCAATAGAGCCAGTCCGGCAATCTGACCTTTCCAATCGGCCAAAACTCCCATCAATGGCAATATCAATGCACCACCGGATACACCCATAATCATCAGTGCTGATATGGAGTTTTCCGCCTCGGGTTTGTATTGCAATGCAAACGAGAAGATGATTGAGAATACGTTTGCACATGCCAATCCCACCAACACAATCATTGCAAATAAAACCATTAGATCGTCGACAAACAACATGATTACAAAGGATGCAATTGCCAAAACAATGCTGTATTTAAAGAAACGAGCCGAAGAAAGTTTCATCAGTAAGAATGATCCGGCAAAAGTTCCTATGGTACGTGCCGCGAAATAAAGGCTCGTTCCCAATCCGGCATCAGCGAGTGATAATCCTGCATTTGCCATCAACAGTTTAGGAATGGATGTATTCAAGCCCACATCTACCCCTACAATAAAAAGAATACCCAAGAACAGCTTGAAAATATAGGCATCTTTGAATAATGCCAATGTAGAAGCAAAGGATGCCCTACCCGACTCTTCGCCACCATCTTTTGGAACTGAAAACCATAACCATGCAGAAGCAACCAATGTTGTACCCAGGTAAATCGGGAAGATCAGTTTCCAATCGCCCCATGTACCGGCAGCAACCGCAGCCAAGATAGGACCGAGAAACGAAGAGACCGCTTTCATAAATTGCCCTAGTGAAAGCGTTCCGGTAAGCTTTGTTGGAGCAACGACTTGTGCGACCAATGGATTTAATGCCACTTGCAACATCGTATTACCGATACCCAAGAAAGCAAAAGCCACCAACATGGTTGCAAAGCTATACCAAACTAAAGGTATCAACATAGCAAGTACTGTGAATCCGAAAGCAATCTGTACCGTTCGGTTTTTACCAATCTTATCCATCAGCACACCGGTTGGCACTGAAAACAATGCAAACCAAACGAATACCATCATCGGAAGAAGGTTGGCGAATGTATCGCTCAGGTTAAAGTCGACTTTTACATAATTGGTAGAGATGCCAACAACGTCGACAAACCCCATTACGAAGAAGCCAAATAATATAGGAAACAAGATGCGCATGGGCAGAGCTTGCTCTTTTTCTGTTTTTGTCATATGGATCGATTCTATGTTTTACTATCGATTACATTTTTTGTTTTGCCCAAAGCTGCGTATTGGGTTTGTTACCCATCTTCAGCGTAAGGGTTCCGCCTTTTTTCATTTCATTGAAAGAAATGCGAGGCTCATTGAGCGGCTTCCCATTCCATTCGGCTGATTGAATAAAGCAGTTTTCGGCAGAATTGCCCGGCGCATCAATCACGATTGTTTTGCCCGGATAGTAAGCAGGATTCAGTTTGATTACAGTTTGCTCAAACAATGGTGCCGTAATTTCCATCTTCGGATCAGCATCTACTCCTCCGTTCATTTCGAAAAGACCCAATGCCGACATCACGAACCAACCACTCATCTGTCCTTCGTCTTCATCGCCTTCCCATCCATGATAAGGAGAGTCGCCGTAAAAACGATCGAGCACTTCGCGACTGTATTGCTGACACAACCAAGGCTTGCCTGTATAGTTGAAAATAAAAGGCGAACTCATATTCACTTCATTGCCCTGATTGATATAAAACTCGGCCGATTGCCCCATGGTGCGATCAAATACATGCGCCGCGAAGTTGTGCTCACGCGACTTCTCAAAACCTTCGGTCATGCGCTCATTCACTGCATCACTACCACCTAGCACCTCGATAAGTCCGTACGTATCATGCGGCACATACCACGAGTACTGCCAAGAGTTTCCTTCGATAAAGCCTTTGTTTGAGAAGCGGTCAAAGTTTTCGTCCCATTTTCCGGTAGAATCCCGACGCACCACATACTTCATTTCGGGATGAAACACATTACGATAGTTTTGCGAACGCTTCAGTAACTTTGCAGCTTCCTTTTTCTTACCCATCGCTTCGGCTATCCGACCTGCGCAATAATCATCATACGCATAATCGAGTGTTTTCGAAACCACACCAATCTCTGAAGGCATATACCCCAAACGATCGTAATATTGTAAATTGTGCTGCCCGACTCCGCCACCGCAAGGATGAGATGCCCCCGGTGTGGTAGCCATCTTATACACCGCATCGTATATTGCTTGTCCGTCTTTTCTAATTCCCTTTTGATAAGCGGCAACCATGAGAGCAAGCTCATGCGAGCCCTCCATGATATCAGAATATTCGAGTCCGGCAGGTCCTTTCGAAGTCCATCCTGTATGCTTAAACATCTCAAGCTGCGTAGTCACCCAATTATCGATTATTTCGGGTGTAATCAGCGACCAAAGTCCGTTGAGATTCCAATATGAGTTCCAAAAAGCATCGCCACCATACATTGCTTTGCCTTCGGGCACCGTACGTACTACTTCGCAAGCATCGCGATAACGACCATCAGCATCACTCCACGTTTGCTTTCCGCAAAATGCACGGTATAGATTTGTATAAAACTTACCGATGTTCTTTTCATTGCTATCTTGCACCTGAATCGTTGAAAGCAAATTGTTCCATTGAGCAGATGCATTCTCTGCACAGATATTGAAGTTCCAGTTGAGCGGATCTAGTTCTGCTTTCATATTCTTGCGGGCTCCGTCTATATCGACCAGCGACAAACCGGTTTGCACTTGCACTACGTCTCCTTTTGCCGTATTATCATACACCACGTAGGCTCCAATGCTGCCACTCCCCGAGATCTCGGTAATGTTGTCAACTTGGTTTCCGTTGCGAATACCGTAGAACTGATTGAATGGTTTATCAAATCGGACTACAAAGAAAAGTGTATAATCGTTCCACGAGCTCCAGTTTCCCGAACGGCAAGCCGCATAGCCTTCGATTTCATTGTTATTTACTTTCGTGATTACCGCGTCTTGCACTTTGAAGCCATAATCCCACTCGGTAGGAAAAAGCAGATCAATCAAAACACGGCTCTCTTTGGCCTTCGGAAAGGTATAACGTTGAAAACCGCAGTGCGTCGTAGTTGTAATCTCCGCCTTTACATTATGATCATACAACTCTACGGCATAATAGCCGGGACGAGCAACTTCCGTCTCTTTCAATATACGAGAATGATATCCAGCATTTGCCCCTTTGTACGGCGAATCCACTCCCGGATTAGAGAGAGCCAAGTCGGCCGTTGTAGGCATCATTCGTAAGCCGCCCATCGTCCAAGCATGGAGATGACTGAAACCCGAAACCGAATTGATCGCATACTCGTAACCACCCATCCAGCGGTCGCCCTGATTATCGGGTCCAAGCTGCACCATTCCGAACGGAACTTGCGCATACGGACCAAGCATCCAGCGTGAATTGGAGGTTCCTACAAAGCAGTCGACATAATCGACCGGTTGTTTTGTTTGCGCACCAATTGCCGTGCATAAACCGAGAGAGAAAAGAAGCAACCCGGCTTTCTTTTTAATGTTCTTCATGATATTATATAAGGTATTCATATTTATTACTCGTGCTCTACTCCCCACGAGTAGTTTGGCTTATCACTCATTTCCAATACCAATGAGCCCCCTTTGAGTAACTCCGATGCAGGAAAGCGGAATGAGTTTAACGCTTTACCGTTGAGCCAAGCTTTTTGTACGTATTTATTCTTGCGTGAAGCATTCTTTGCTTCAATCGTAAAGGTTTTACCTCTGCCATAACGCTCACCTAGGTCGATCTCTACTTTTTCGTAAAGCGGACTTGCAATTTCATAAACCGGCTGAGCCGAAGCTCCTCCATCAGTTTGAAACAATCCGATTGCTGCCATTACGAACCAAGCACTCATCTGCCCTTGATCTTCATCGCCCAAGTAAGCATTGGCTATGCCGCTTCCATAATATCGGTCGATAATCGAACGACTCCAACGTTGCGTATTCCACGGTTCGCCCACCCAGTTGAACAAGAATGCAAAGTGCATCGACTGCTGATTGCCTTGTACAACCGGAAAATCCCAATACTGATCGTTGGGCGCATTGTATCGCCAAGGCTCACTCGCTTCAAAGCCCCATTGCAAACGATCGATAAAGCGTTGTTTCCCGATCATTTTAGCCAAAGCCGGAACGTCTTGCGGAACAAAGTAAGTAAGCTGCCAAGCATTGCCCTCTACATAATGGTGGTTTGCTCCCGAGCGGAACGGATCAAAGTCTTTTACAAACTGCCCATCTGCATTGCGCAAGTGAGCATAACCCGAATCGGGTTCAATAGCGTGTTTCCACCAATAACCTCGATCATTGAAAGTGGCATATTCGTCTTGTTTATTCAACGACTTGGCAAATTGCCCCACACACCAATCATCGTAAGAGTACTCCATGGAGTTTGAGAAGCGACCTTCATTTGCTGGCACATATTGATGTTTGAGATATGTTGCCAAATCCCGATTCCCCGCATAGCCACCTTCGAAACGACATCCAGGCACTGTCTGCATTTTCTTTACTGCCTCGAAAGCCTTTGCCGTGTCGAAATCGCGAATACCCATCTGATAGGCTGCTACCACTAACGGAATCTCATGCTCGGCCACCATTACGGGAATATACTCCATACCGGCCGGACCTTTGGCCAACCAGCCATTGGCATCGTACATGGCAAGCTGCGAGTGAACCCAGTTTGACGACCACTCGGGTGTAATCAGATTCCAGAATTGATTCAAGTTCCAGAACGTGTTCCAGAAAGCATCGCACCCTAACGCTACACGTTTGGGATCGTCAAATCGTTGCAGCTTCTCTTCCGCATCAATCCATTCTCCGTTTACATCGCTCCAGATATTGCGGCTACACAATGCTCGGTACATATTTGAATAGAAGCGAGTTTTCTCATTTTTGTCGTCCGAAGTAATCTTAACACGATTAAAGAGCTCATTCCAGACTTGTTTTTGATTATCACGTACAGCCTCAAAGTTCCATCCAAAAGGTTTGATTACTTCTGTTTCGAGATTCAAAGCTGCATTGTCGATGCTTACCAATGATACACCGGTGCGAGCCTGTACTACACCACCGTTGGGTGTATCAAATTCGACAAAGGCTCCGGCAAACGCAACCGAATCGGCAGCAACTACAGAACCATCGATGATTTTATCGTCGATCCATCCGCCAAACTTCTTAATCGGCTTATCAAATTCAATTACAAAATGGATAATATAGTCCTGATCAGCATCGCTACTCCACACATTCGGCGAACTTTGATCACTGAACCCTTCGATGCGATAATCGGAAACTTTCTTTAGCTCTACTCGATTGAGGTTATAATTATACTCTGTCGGTATTTGCAAATCAATTAAAACTCTACCGTCTCCTTTTCCTTTTGGAAACGTATATCGCTGAAACCCACAACGCGTAGTCCCGGTAAGTTCGGCCGTAATATCATAGTCGGTCAGGTCTACTTTGTAATAGCCAAGCGGTGCTTCCTCCGTATGCTTATTGATACGCGAGCGATACCCTTCGTCGGGGCGCATCTCATCTCCCACGCGTGTTTTCAAAGCTCCGTTTGCCGGCATCATACCCAAGCCTCCCATTGTCCATTCATGGATATGGCTAAAGCAACCTACCGTTTCGAACGATGGTTGATAACCTGCCTGCCATCCTGCATTCTGATTATCGGGGCTCAACTTCACCATACTAAATGGCATCCAAGGGCCCGGTGCAATCATCCATCGGGAGTGTGCTGTTCCGATTCGCGTGTCTACATAGTCGGCCGCTGTAGCTAACACTGCGGGAGTACGATCTACCGTACCTTCTGCTATAATCTTATTATCAGCAAAAACACGATACGCCCCTTTTTGCTTTTTCGTCACGGCCGGCATTGGCGCTTCGAGTATGTAGCGGGCTGTATCTAGTGTTGTAGCATAAATAGACTTCCCATTTAACTCTACCGTTACGGCCGGACTTCCGCCTAGATGCTCTACATCGATCAATAAAGGTTGTACGCGTTTACCTTTTTGATCCAACTCATAACGAGCCGCCTCAACATTACGCACAAACACGTCTTCGGAAGGTAAAGCAACATTTCCTTTCGGACCTTCGAGACGAACCTGATCAAACGCGACCCACGAGCCTTCGAGAATGGTTAGCGAAACCTGATTTCCTCCTTTCTTCAATACCGAAGCATCGAGCGGAATATCCAGAACTTGTTCTTTCGCTATACCTCCGGCTTTTGAGTCGGCACAACCGCCACCGGTTGTCAAGTCATAAACGAACGACTGGTTATTAACCGTAACTTTAAACTTCGGAGCTTTCTCTTGTTGCGTGTCGTATAAATCGACAACAAGCTTCCATGCTCCTTTGACCGGTTTATCTTTCAGATTAAATAAAATATTGATATCATGCGTACGCCAGCCCGAAGTACTCCAGGTACCGCCCCATTCATCAGCCGGACCGGGTAATATATATGGAAAGTCTTTTTTTGCTTCCGATTTACCAATCAAGAAATAACGATCTTCGTAACCGAAGTCGTTTGCAAGAAACTGTTTATAATCATCCGGTGCTAAAGCTAACTCAGAGGGCGAGTTATTATTCTCTCCAATACTCCATACGACATTGTTTTGCGCACAAACACTTGCGGCATAAAACAAAACAGAACCTAATAATACATGCTTCATAACTGATTCTATTAATAGGTGGAGTTGAGTGCTTGTTCTATTTTGTCAAGTTCAGACAATGCATAAGCATAAGCTCCTAAAGAAATAGCTTGACTGGTGCCAAGTTTTGATATTGCAATGCCTACACGCTTTTCTGTATTGTAAGAGATGGACTTGTTGGTACGTGGAATCTTGACTTCGTGCACACTCGATTTTAAGAATTCATTTAGCTGAAACTCATCTTCCAGATTGTATGCATGACTTTGAATACGCGGAACGGTTCCACCATTTATCAGTTTGATCGATCCATTGAGTTGAGCAACTAGCGCGGGCATAAAGTATGCTTGCGCGCCCGACAAACCGCCACCAATTACAACCATACCGTCTACCAATGTGATTGCATCGGCAATAGCCTCTCCAGCCACGCGTCCCATTTCGGCAAAAGCCTCTTGTGCTGCCTCTTGATTTCCTTCTTGCGCTCCTTGAGCAATTTCAAAAATATCTTTTGGTGTAAGTTCCGAATTCAGAATTCCACTACGCTCGGCATATACACGCTTTACTGCACGAATACTGACACTTTCCTCTACGATATATTCAGGCAGCTTATGGTTGCGAAATACCCAAATATCGCCACCGCTACCATTATCTCCACGATTTAAATACCCGTTGATACATACGCCGCAGCCAAAACCTGTTCCGAAGGTAAGACCGATCAAGTTATGATAACGCTTTGGATTCTCTTCTGATTCGAGCATCGCATTGATCCAAGGCAGTGTGCCCGACATAGATTCTCCATATGCAAAAAGGTCTCCGTCATTATTAATAAAAACAGGAAGCCCAAATACTTCGTGCAAATATGGCCCCAAAGCCACTCCGCCTCGAAAGGCAGGAAGGTTTGGTAAGTCTCCAATGATTCCGTTTACATAATCGGCCGGACCGGGAAATGCAAAACTAATCGCAACAGGCTTCTCTTTGAGTTGTGCCATTACTGCTTGAAACCCTTTTTCAAGTGTATCCAGGCATTTATCCAAATCGTCTGCCGAAGAAGGAAACCGAACCGGCTCTACAATCTCTTCATTGGAGCGAATAGCCGAGAACACAAAATTTGTACCTCCCGCATCTAGCGTCAATACAATTCGTTTATCATAACTGTATTTCATATCCTATATCTTTTATATCGAGTTTCTATTTTTATTAGTCTCTAAAGCGAACATATGCTTTGATTGTTGCGCACTCTTTACCTTCACTTTGGCCGTATGGCTTGATGGTGTATTCGCCCAATTGTGCCGGAATGATAAAGGTCTCGGCATAATGAACTACAAACGGATCAAAAGCACCCGTCGGGCTTTCCACGATCGCCTCATCACCTTCAACCAAATTCAACACATTAACTCCACCTCCGGTATGATGAGTAACCGAATCGGTAAACCAGTGACGACGTGTTTCGATAAATTCATTTTCATGAAGTCCTGTACGTTCTTCGCGCCAACCTTCACCTTGTGCAATCGGCGTCACTTGATTAACCAATTGAGATTGGCAATAATCCGTATCACGATTCCATTGAATTACGTTTGCGCCATGCTTAATATTGATAGGACGTGGCTTGCCATCAAGACCTAAACGATTCCAGTCCCACAACTTGAATGTAAATATATATGGAGTTGCGCTGATTTCCAACACCATGCTATTCGCCCCCGAACAGTGAATTGTTCCATTAGGTATCAAGAAATGGTCGTGTTTCTTTGCAGGAAACTGATTGATGAAACGATCCGTATCGAAAGGAGCCTCTCCTTTTTGTGCCTCTTGCAATGCAGCAATCATCTCTGCCGGATTAGTACCGTTCTTTACTCCCAGGTATACCGTTGCATCATGATCGGCATCAAGAATATAGTAACTCTCGTCTTGTGTATAGTACATCCCAAACTGATCACGAATGTATTGCGTCGTTGGGTGCACCTGCAAACTTAAATTGCCGCCCTTCATGGTATCCAGGAAGTCGAAACGTATCGGAAACTCTTGTCCGAAGCGAGACTCAACGGGTTCTCCCAATAGCTCTTTCGATTGATAAAACACAAGATTGATCGAAGGAATCTCAACAATCTTCCCGTCTACATGTATCAGCAAACTGTTCTCTTCGGGCACGCAATCAAAGCACCATGCAAAGTTCTTTTTTGAACGATCAAGGTCACAAACCTCCTTCATCCATTGTCCGCCCCAAGGTCCTGGATCAAAAAACGGAACTACCCTAAATGGCTGTTTTACGGCATTCCGCAATGCTTGCAAATGTACGCTACCCGCAATCATTTTAGGATTATTCGCTTTGTTGGTATCAAGCCAAAAATCAGCTTTTTCAAATAATGACTTTTTGTGATGATCGCAAACGCGCCAATCAACAAAATATCCTCTTTTGTACTGAATCCCCGGAGCTTCGTCGTTATCTTTTACACCAACTCCATTTACAAGGCCTAAGCGCTGACGAGCTTGAATCTCCCAACGAGCCATATCGGCATAAACCAAGCAATCGGATTGTGGACAAACCAATGCTGCACCCGTTCCGTATACAATCACGTTACCCTCACAGGCTGCAATCAGAGTACGCGCTTGCGCAACCGCATCTTCCGAAAAATATTGCTCGAGACGTAAACGTGTAAGATAACCAAAGATAGAATCGTCTGTAACATCAGGCCATGTAAGATCCCTGATTTCATCTTCCGAAAGCATCAACGTGCGCGTATCAATAAACAAGTCATGATTGACACGCTGTAAATTCCCGGACAATTCTTCGTGCAACACACCCGGATAGCACTCTACTACAACGATCTTACGGTTATCACCCTTCTTATCTATTGCTTGATTTAAAGTTGCAACTACATCATTCCAACCCTCTACACACACACCTTCGACCTCTACCCATGGGGTTTTATCGTACAAATATTTAGCCATATATATTGTTATTTTTGTATTCGTAAAAATTCTGCGTCAAAGGTCTGCATATATATCCCCGAAAGTAATTACTTTTGTTCCTAATCAATTGCATTATTTTATGATTTATGCTTCACGTTAAAGAAGGCTTCAAAGGGCAGCGTATTATTACGCTTACAGAAGAGATCATTGGAGGATATCTACACGATCCCTTTATTCGCAACTTATACCCCATTAAGATTGGGTTTTTCCCAGCCGTAAAGTATCATTATAACAACAAACCTCAGGGTACGGATTATAATATATTATTGTATTGCGTAGCTGGTGAAGGTTGGTATGCCATCGACGGACAAGAATACAAGTTGGAGAAAGATCAGTACATCATTCTTCCGCCTCATATACCATATAGCTTTGGTGCGAATGAGAGTAATCCTTGGACAATCTATTGGTTGCATTTTAAAGGGGATGTTTCTTCTACATTCACATCGGGCACCTTTACACCACGTACAATTCAAATAGAGAAAAGCTCACGTTTGCAAGACAGATTGAACTTATTTGAAGAAATCTACGCTAATTTGGAAATGTGCTTTAACAAGGAAAGTTATGCCTACGCATGTGCTTGTCTGTATCAATTTATGGCTTCGTTTGTTTGGCTCAATGCTTTCCGCAATATCCGCAGCCGCGAAAATAGAAACACGACCTTTATCCGCAGAGTATTTCATTACATGCAAGAAAACATAGATAAACAACTATCGCTTCATGACATGTCGGCCTATTTCGGGTATTCTGTTTCTCACTTTTCGATGCTTTTTCAGAAAGAAACCGGACATTCTCCGATTGATTATTATATCAAGCTCAAAATACAGCGGGCCTGTCAATACATGGAGCTTACCGATCTGAAGATTAATCAGATTTATCCGAAGGTTGGATTTGAAGATGCTGCATATTTTACGCGCGTATTTACAAAGATCATGGGCGAATCGCCTTCGGTTTATCGGAATAGAGAGCGACAAGCAGCTGGTACCGGAATAGAAATCTGTTCTGTTAAAAATAAAGCTGAAGCAAAAGATGCTTCCGACAAATAAAAAACAATGTGTATATTTGTCATGCTTAGAGCTAAATCTTGAACAAATTATTCACCAATGAAGATAAGAAACCTATTTTTTGCAACTCTTTTGGCAGGAATGATATCTTGCCAAACTTCTCCTTATAAAGGAGTAGACACGCAACTTGTTCCACTAGTAGAACAAACGATTGAGGCAGCCGGCACTAACGGCGCACAACTTCGCACTGCTCTTGACAGCATCAACCCTGAGTATCGTAACGGTATGGCTTTCTTGATTGCTTACATGCCAAAAGGCGATCGTGATACACTATCTGCCGATTTTCTTGTAAAACAAGTTGAACTTGCCTATAAAGCACGCGAAACATTTGCTTGGACAAAGGCTCTACCCGATTCTATTTTCCTAAATGATGTATTGCCTTATGCTTCGCTTGACGAAACACGTGAAAATTGGCGTGAACCATTTTTCGAAATGCTTTACCCTTTGGTTAAAGACTCGAAAGATATGTATGCAGCCATTGATACGGTAAACAAAGCGCTCCGCGAACTTGTAAAGGTTGAGTACAACACCAAACGCAACAAACCAAACCAATCTCCTTTCGAATCAATGAGCATCAACATGGCTTCTTGCTCAGGATTATCAATCTTACTAACTGATGCTTTCCGTGCGGTAGGTATTCCTTCTCGTATTGCAGGTACTCCTCTTTGGGTGTCGAAAGAAGGCAATCACAACTGGAGTGAAGTATGGCTTGACGGACAATGGTACTTTACTGAATATTATCCGGATGCGTTGAATAAAAGCTGGTTCCTTGAGCGTGCTGCCAAAGCAGACAAAAGTGATCCTATCTACTGGATTTATGCATCGTCATACAAACCTACCGGAGTTCACTTCCCAATGGTTTGGGACATGGACAACAAAGATGTTCCGGCTTATGATGTAACGGACGAGTATATCCGTATTTACGCAGAACAACAAGCAGCTCAACAAAATGGTGTTGCAGTTGTAATCAGAATGTACAAAAACGATCAATGTTCACTAGATAGCGAAGGTCGCTTAGCTGAAAATATTGTGATTAAAAACAGTGCTGGTGAAATCGTTGCACAAGGGACAACAGCCGGCCCTACTGCAGATATGAACGACTACCTAACGGTACGCCTTCCCGAAAACGAAACCTTTACGCTTGAGTATCCGACAGCGAAAGGGACAAAAACAATGACTCTGAAAACAGACAAAGCACAAGACATCCGTCTGGCTTTTGAATAAGACATTTCCGTTAAAGCAGAGTTAAAAAGTCTCTGCTTTAACACACAATAAGATAGTTTCAACATTATTCGTTTCTGCTGAAATCATCTCATTTTTAATAATAATAGCAACGCTTGCAAAGAAAAATATTAATATTTACTTTTGCAGCGTTTAAAACGCAAGCTTGTTTCAATACTTAGAACAAGCTATTGAACCGACCGTGTTAGTTTCTTAATAATAAACAAATTAGCAATTATGATGTATTCTCACGAAGTTGAAAACATGTGTATTGTGAAGAAAGGCCCAAATCATGGTCCTGCTCCAATTCCACAAGAAGGTAAATGGGTAAAAGCAAAAGAAGTAATTGACATTTCTGGCCTTACTCACGGTGTGGGTTGGTGTGCTCCACAACAAGGTACATGTAAACTTACCCTTAACATTAAAGATGGTATCATCCAAGAAGCATTGGTTGAAACTGTAGGTTGTTCAGGTATGACTCACTCTGCTGCTATGGCTTCAGAAATCCTTCCTGGCAAAACTATCCTTGAAGCTCTTAACACTGACTTGGTTTGTGACGCAATCAACGTAGCAATGCGTGAATTGTTCCTACAAATCGCTTACGGTCGTTCACAATCAGCTTTCTCTGAAGGTGGTCTTCCTATCGGTGCTGGTCTTGAAGACCTGGGTAAAGGTCTACGTAGCCAGGTAGGTACTATGTTCGGTACTTTGGCAAAAGGTCCTCGTTACCTTGAAATGGCTGAAGGTTACTGTACTCGTATGGCTTTGGACGAAGAAGGCGAAACTATCGGTTACGAATTCGTTCACCTTGGTAAGTTCATGGACATGGTGAAAAAAGGAATCGACGCTAACGAAGCTCTAGAAAAAGCTAAAGGTACTTACGGTCGCTTTACAGAGGCTGCTAAATACATCGATCCACGTCATGAATAGAAAAACAATTCAGCGTACTCTCATCGCAATCATCTTAGGAATTGTAGCGGCATCGGGTCTTTGCTACCTATTTTTGCCCTTCTGGAAAGCTACGTTCTTTGCTTGCTGTGGCGCTGTTATTGTTTTAAACATTCTGTTTTCCCTTTTCCTGATATCGCAAAACTTCAAGAATAAGAAGTGATTTTGTAGTATCAGAAATTATCATGAATTTATCAAACAATCAAAAGACAACCAATAATTATGGCTTTATTTGAAAGTTACGATCGTCGTATTGCTCAGATCGAATCTGTTTTGAATCAATACGATATCAAAAATATTGAAGAGGCAAAAGCTATCTGCGACGCTAAAGGTATCGATCCTTATACAGTGTGTAAAGAAACTCAGCCTATCTGTTTCGAAAATGCTGCATGGGCTTATGTAGTTGGTGCTGCTATCGCAATCAAAAAAGGATGTACTAACGCTGCTGATGCTGCTGAAGCTATCGGTATCGGTCTTCAAGCATTCTGTATCCCAGGATCAGTTGCTGCAGATCGTAACGTAGGTATCGGTCACGGTAACCTAGCTGCTATGCTTCTTCGCGAAGAAACTAAATGTTTCGCATTCCTTGCAGGTCACGAATCTTTCGCTGCTGCTGAAGGTGCTATCAAAATCGCTGAAAAAGCAAACAAAGTACGTAAAGAGCCTCTACGTGTTATCTTGAACGGTCTTGGTAAAGACGCTGCAATGATCATCTCACGTATCAACGGTTTCACATACGTTCAAACTGAGTTTGATTACTATACTGGCGACCTTAAAGTTGTTCAAGAGAAAGCTTACTCAACAGGTCTTCGTGCTAAAGTAAAATGTTACGGTGCTGACGATGTACGTGAAGGTGTAGCTATCATGCGTTCTGAAGGTGTAGACGTATCTATCACAGGTAACTCTACTAACCCAACTCGTTTCCAACACCCTGTTGCCGGTACATACAAAAAAGAATGTATTGAAAACGGTCACAGATACTTCTCTGTAGCATCAGGTGGTGGTACAGGTCGTACACTTCACCCAGATAACATGGCTGCTGGTCCTGCTTCTTATGGTATGACAGATACTATGGGTCGTATGCACGGTGACGCTCAGTTCGCTGGTTCTTCATCAGTTCCTGCTCACGTAGAAATGATGGGATTCCTTGGTATGGGTAACAACCCAATGGTAGGTGCTACTGTTGCAGTTGCTGTATCAATCGAAGAAGCTTCTAAGTAATTAGAAACCTCATAACACACAGACACCCCGGTTATCGAAAGATGATCGGGGTGTTCTTTTTTCTTGCAAATGGGGCCGAAAAAAAAAGCTTACAAGGTTTTTCCAAGAACCTAATAAGCTTTTTCTCAAAACCATGCATGCTTTCCGAAAGAACCATGCATGGTTTTTTCCCTGATTATATCATCATTTTTTAGGATCAATCATTAATTGGCATAAGAACCATGGTAAAACCGCCGCTTGGCAATACATCGAATGCGAGCTGATCGCCTTGCTTCATGTTTTTACGTGAAGAGACTTTCACCTGCGTGCGGGTTTTAATGGCTTTTCCGCCATCGGTATAAATCGTGGCATTGTATTGCTTTTCGGGATCTAGAAACGAGAAGTCAACATCCAGCTTGCGGGCTTCGGTATTGGTGATTCCTCCTACAAACCAGCGATCGCCTTGTTTGCGGGCCATCACGACAGACTCTCCCAGACGGCCGGATAAAACTTTCGAATCGTCCCAAACGGTTGGCAGAGCATCGAAAAACGCAAGTTCGGGCTCATCTTGCGAATCTTCCGGTTTGTCATACCAATACATCCACTGCAACGGACTGTAGTTGATCATCGAAAGTGCCAACTGATGTGCCGGAGTATTGCGCACATATCTTCCGTTGTGCTTAAATCCTTTCGCCTCGAGCATCTCCTTTCGGTAATAATAACAGATGGTATAATCAGCTGCTCCTGCAACATAACGTGTAAAGGGTAAGATCGTGTTGAGCGTTGCATCGGGCATTTCCTCATTTCCACGCACCCCTTCTTGCGTCATCAGGTTCGGATAAGTACGACTAAAGCCAGTTGGTCTGTATTCGTCGTGAATATTCACCATAAGTCCATACTCTGCACATTTCTTCACAGCATCATGCAACCAAGTTGTCCATCGGTGTGATCCCACTTGTACGAAACCAAACTTAATTCCGGCTACACCCCAATCGCGGTACAACGGCAACAGCTCATCCAGTTGCTTGTCCAACGCACGCTGATTCACATAAACAAATACACCAACCCCATTCTTATGCGCGTAGTCGATCGCAGCTTTGAGGTCCAGATCGCTCGAGGGATTGCGACGAGGATCTACCGTAACTGTGGTGGCATCTTCAGTGGCATCGTTTTCATAGCCGTACCATCCTGCATCGAAATGAATGTATTGGATATTGCGTTTCACTGCAAAATCGACCAATTGCTTAGCTCCTTCCATACTCAATGATGTCTCGCGCATTACTTTTCCGGGCTTGATCCACCAGGTTTGATCAATCTCGCAAGGAGGATTCAAGTTTAGAACCAAGTCGTTATTTTCAAGCAATTGGCCCGGCTGATTGGCTACCATAACAAAACGCCACGGACAGGCAAACGGTGCAATGTCATCTACTTCTCCGTAAAGCGAACACCCGATGGTATTTTCTTTGCTCACGACAAACTTCATACGTGAGAAATTGACCATTTGAGCTTCACCAAGTGCGGCAAACTTTCCGTTTGGCAATTCGATCGTCAGCGGTCGCTCACTCTCAAAGCCCCAGTTATCCAATCCTTTCAAACTATATGAACCTTGAGCATGCGAGGTTACCCATGCTTTCGATTGCTCCGGCAAAGAAAACTCCGTATCTTCTTTGGTAATGTGAATATAGGGCCCGCCGTTGGGATGTTGCAGAAATTTATATCGAAAGGCAACGCCTTCGTTGTATGCTCTAAACTCGACAGCCATCTTTAAAGGATCTTGATTATCTCCCTTTTGCAGGATAATTTCACGTGTATTGTAATGATTACGCACCGAGCTTCGCTCTCCGTACACAGGATGCCAGGTAGTGTCTTTTTCGACAACCGAACTCACATCCAGAACCTTCATTCCCGAATTATATCCCATAATCCCAAGTTTGGATGGCAATATCACTGCTTCGTTTTCATGGGCGACACTCCACTGCATCGCTCCGTTTACAACTTCAAACGTAGCCGTTACATTCCCATCGGGTGAAGTAATCTGTATGGATTCGGCATTAACAAACATGACTTGCGCGATGAGTAACGCAGTCAAAAAGATCTTTTTCATGATTATTTGATTTAAAGGTCGAACCACCTTTCTTATTAATAGCTTGGTTCAACGTGTGTTTTGTCTTTATTGTTAGTTCATGTATTAGCAACACACAAATATAGTAGTTCTCATGTATTTGACAACTACATTAAACAAAGGGAAGCTTTCGTGTTTGCAGAATTCATTCTACATTTGTAGTAATCAAATCCAAAAGCAGCACAACAATCATATGGGACGTAAAAAAGCCAGAAGAACAGAAGATGAGTATATCGTATTCAAAGTAGACACAGAGGAAGTTTCGGTTACAGATCTTTGTTCGTATCTATCAAATATCAATAGCTTGATCAGCTCTATCAATCAAACATTAAACAAAGATTTTGCATGTGGTGTAGATCAAGTTAAAGTGGATGTGCTGGCTTTGGAGAATGGAAGTTTCGAGATTCCGCTCAAGATCAAAAAGATTATGTATTCGCCCTCTGCTATTGCTCCTTTTGGCCCGGTATTGTCTCAACTTATTGCCATGGCTATGAATGAAAAGGCAAAAGATCTCACCATCAATTGCATCGAAGATCAAGCCATTATGATAGGGCGGGAAGATCTGCTAAACAACAACAAGACACGTCGTTGTGTTAGCAATATTGCCAAAACAGCAACAAACGACAGCAACCTCAAAGCTTTGCAGTTCAGTTACAAAAATGAAAAAGGACGCAAACTTGAAACTGCAATCAGCAAAGCTAAACTTTTGCCGTTGGTACAAGACGATATAGATACCTACGAGCCTGAGATATTTATCAAAACCGTTACCCTTACAATTGTTTCTCCCGTATTAAAAGACGAGCAGGCAACATGGCGCTTCTTTTACGACGGCCGTCTTGATGGACAAACCATTACCGCAAAAATGAAAGACCCTCAGTTTCTCAAGAAGTTGGGTACACAAACGGTTGCATTTGGCTCGGGTGATAAACTAAAAGTAGACTTGCGTACCATCGTAGACAACTCGGGAGAAGTTGTGAGAGAGCGTTTTGAAATTGTAAAGGTGCACCACTATCCGCACTATCGCAAGCAGGAAGCAATTCAAGGCTCTTTGTTTTAACTTACTCAGAAATAGAATATCTGAAAATATCAAAAGCAGACTGTACAAACTCTAACCATATAGCCTTTGTACAGTCTGCTTTTATCACTTTAATTAGACTAAGACAACTACTTTTCCTTCTGTAGTGCGCGATGACAGTTGAGATAGAGCTTGTTGTAATTGATCGAATCGATACTCATGACTGATCATAGGATCGACTTTCTTCTCTAAAATCAATTTGGCAATTACTTCACCGGCTTTTGCCATTTCACGCAGCGATTCTTTATCTCCAACAACATAAGCTGCCCCCAAAGCTACTTCAGCCATTGTTATTGCTTTGGTAAACGGATCAAATGGCCATTGCTCCGGACGCCCTTGAATACTTACAATCGCACCATTGTATCTCAATAGTTTGGCATTTTCATAGGCAGATTCGGGAGAAACCATATCAATTACGGCATGAACACCTTCTTGCGCTGTCAGCTCCATAATTCGATCTTTGATCGACTCTGTTTTATAGTTTATGATATGACTTGCACCCAATCCATAAATCCGTTGAAAGTTTTTTGATGCAGTAGTAATGACATTTGCACCCAATAAATGGGCAAATTGAATTGCAAACCCTCCAACACCACCTCCTCCCGAAGTGATAAACACATTGCTTCCTTGAGGTATTACTACTTTTTGCATTACTGCTTGCCATGCTGTAATACCGGCACAAGGGATCACTGCTGCTTCCGCAAAACTTAAACCTGCAGGCATACGAGAAAGTGCGAACTGATCTATATCTACATATTCGGCAAATGTGCCTTGCGTAAATAGATTTGCAAGACCAAATACGTGCTCACCTTCCACAAATCCAAATACGTCTTCCCCTGTCTGCTCTATAACACCGGCAAAGTCAATTCCTATAACTCTTGGCAAAGGTAGTGCAAACGCACCTTTTGCTATTTTATAATCTACCGGATTTACACTAAATGCTTTGATTCGAACTCGTACTTTGCCGGCATCCAACTCTGGCATTGCCAATTCGTGTAGCTCAACCCAACCGGGTGTATTGTACTGTTTTAATACAAATGCTTTCATTTCTGTATTTTCTTTTGGTTTAATATACATCGCTTACCTTCTGTAAGGTAACACTTATTACACGAAACACATTTCGGCTTTTTCGAAGGATCGACACCCCATTGGTTTATTAAATCAGGCTCTGCTGTCAATGGACGTGACAATGAAAAATAGTTGATATTCGTAGTTTGTAAAATATCTTCCATTTTTGAGAAGTGCCTATTTCCTCCAATTAATATAATCGGCACTTGAACTTCAGACGCAAGACGGGCGGCAAACGAACTAAAATAAGATTCCCGATCAATCGATCTTGCTATTCCTTTACGCGCCGGACCTAAATTTCCATTAAAGACTTCCAACGCAGACTCATCTCCTCCGGTTACTTCGATTGCCGAGATGCCAATCTCTTGCAAATGTTTAGCAACTTCTATAGCCTCATCTTCTTTAAAACCATTTTCGGTCCTAAAATCTTGCGAATTCATTTTAATTAAGACAGGGAAGTCTGCTCTAACTTCTTTACGTATCGCCTCTACTATTTCATAAATAATTCGAGCTCGGTTATGAATGGCTCCTCCATATTGATCGGTACGCCTATTATAAAATGGAGATAGAAACTGACTTAATAAATACCCATGACCTGCATGAAGTTCTACTCCATCAAATCCAGCTTGTTCTACTCGCTTTGCAGCTTTTGCATACGCATCGACTAACAGCTTTATCTCATCTACACTTATTTCTTCTGCTTTTGTCCCTGTTCGGTCGTTGATATGTGAAGACGGCCCCCATATTTTACGATCTCCAACATTAAACGTTGTCATAGATCCTCCATATACAATCTGCATGATAATATTGGCATCGTATTGATGAACTTGATTTGTCAAACGTTTATACTCCTCAATAAACGAATCATCATAAATACCCATCATCCGGGGATTAGGTTGCTCATCTTCCCAGACAAACGAATAGCCTGTTATAATTGTACCTACACCTCCTTTTGCCAACTCTAAGTATATATCTATTAATTCTGGAGTCAAATGACCTTTCTCGTCTGCTAACTCTTCCCAGAGTGCCCCTCTAAAGAAACGATTCTTTAATGACATACTTCCAATTGTTGTTTTCTCGAATAAACTTTTCATACTTTTACGGCCTTATTATTTATGGCACAAAATTATGTGACTTATATCTTATAGAACTCTGCCATTGATAGAATGTTATAAAAATTCCAGATTATTGAACTTATGATTATACAATCTCTAGAGCGTGCTTTTGCAATCCTTGAGTTGATTGCCGAAAATGGAGGAGAAATGCGCCTCAGCGAAATTGCAGAAACTTTAGATCTAAATCGAACTACAGTTCATAACCTACTCGATACACTTAAGAAGCTAGGATATCTTGAGCAAAAAGAAGGCTCTGTTCGTTATAAAATTACAAATAAAGCAAGCCTTCTTACCGGCCCCGATTGCTCTGTTCTTCAAATCAGAGCCCTATTGAATGAACGTATGCAGCATATAGCTTGTAAACTTGACGAAACTGTTTTCATGGCTATGCAAACAGGAACTTATTTTCATTATGACAAATCATGGTTGCCCGACTCAAAAAGAGGCCTACCAATTGGTCTCGGAAAAGATGAGCAAATGTTTCAGACTGCTGTTGGAAAGATCTTTATGGCATTTTCTCCATCTCTTTGTAAATCTCTCCGGAAATACTACCCCGGAGTAATCGATACTGCAAGAAAAGAAGAGTTCCGAGATATTCATCAAAAACATTATGCGATTGATCTTGAACAATATCAACAAGGGTTAAATTGTATTGCATTTCCCATCATGCACAAAAATAAAGTTCTTACGGTGGTAGGTACATTTGGTCCTTCCTCTCGATTAAACAAAAACAAATTGGATCAAGCTATCATTTTATTTACACAAGAAATTAAACATCTTGAAGGCTTGCTAAAAGAATGTAAACTATAGAGAATCCCGCTACATGCCACAAAACATATGGGACATAAACCGTATTAGTCCGAATATTATTTGTATTTGTTAATGATGAGCCTTACTTTTGAGAAATAACCTTTATTTATAAATATACAGCACATGAAAAAATTGGTATTAATGGCTGCATTCGTTATGTCTTTTGGCAGCCTTTTTGCGCAAACCGATGCAAACAAATTAAGAGAAGAAGGTAATGATGCTTTACAAGCAAAAAACTATGAAGTAGCCTTCACGAAGTACGATGCATTCTTAAAAGAAACTCAAAATGCAGATTCTGTTACAGCTTTCAATTGTGGTATTTGTGCCGATAAAGTCAAGAAGTACGCAGATGCTGTTAAGTATTTTGACATAGCTATCGCAAAAAACTACAACGTTGCAAATGCATATGTTGGAAAAGCTAGTGCACTGAAAGACTTAAAAAAAGATGCAGAATACATTCAAGCTATTCAAGAGGGATTAAAAATCGATCCTTCAAACAAAAATCTTGAAAAGATGTTTGCTGTCTACTATTTAAAAGAAGGTCAGAAATTTCAAAAGGCAAACAACTTGCAAAAGGCAGAAGAAAGCTACAAACAAATCACAACATTGAACAGCAAGAAATGGAAAACGGATGCCTTGTATAGTATGGGAGTATTGTTTTTTAATAGCGGAGCTACTTTGCTACAAAAAGCAACACCTCTAGCTACATCCGAGCCAGACAAATATGCTAAAGAAAAGGAAGTGGCACTTGGTGAGTTTAAAAAAGCTGCCGAATATCTGAAAGAGGCTTCAACTGTTTCTCCAGAAAGAGAAGATATCAAGAAGGTTCTTACTCAAGTTGAGACTAGCATGAAATAAAACTTGCATACATCTCAATTATGAAGAGGACGGCAAAACCAATTTGGCGTCCTCTTCCAGTTTTGGTTAACTCTCGTGTAGTGATTAAATCATGAATAAACTTCATGAATGCCCTATTAACTACTTTACGAGTCTTGTGACTCATAAACCAATAGTTCAAAACTAGTAAATAAAATGCAACCACAACACATTATCAACTATTTACCACACAAAAGAGTCTTTTATACAAAGAAAAGAGCTAGCATATCCATAAACGAATTGATAAATATGCCTTACTCATAGATAAAAGCTATATATCATTCTACAGAAACATCGAAATCGGCTCATCAACTTGTTCAATATCGGCCTCTTTCATTGATTCGTGTACATTTATACGTATTGTATGCATCTTATTGCGCCCAAAGCTAAATATCTTTTTTACAGGTTTACTTCTAGGCTTACCTTCCACAAACCAAGTGAACGTTATTTGAGTTGATTCACTAAATTCGTCATCAGAACTCTCGGAGCCCTCCAAACTTCGAAAAGTATTTATCTGCTCAATCGCTCGTACAGCATCGGTTGCTTTTATGAATTTTACCGGAGCAAACTGCATCGCAATCATTAATTCACCCTCTGCAAGACCTTCTGCTATAAACTTAGATTTAAATGCCGCACGATTCATCAAAATAACAGCCGGATCATCTTCCCTAGGAATGTAATCTGTTGTAACACCATAATAACGATCTGTCTCTGGAAGCATATATGATTGTGCATAATCTCCCGTTTCTACATCTCTCATCACAGACGAACCGAAATCAAGATAATCTAACCATGTTTCCTTATTCAGCTCAAATTGATTCTTTAATAGTCCAAGATCGAGATTATTCAATGCAA
The DNA here is from genome assembly GCA_051656605.1 of Tannerellaceae bacterium. GTDB lineage: Bacteria > Bacteroidota > Bacteroidia > Bacteroidales > CAMTPD01 > UBA12018. The sequence continues at coordinate 31,078 of JBOGCF010000027.1, forward strand.
ATGGCATTTCAAAGGCTTTTAAATCACCTAAATCTGCATCTGAAGATATTTCGTGATAAATTTTTTGTTTTGCGTCTTTTACCAATGATGCAACAAAACGATATTTATATCCGGTAGGTAATTTCAACGTAGCCTTAGTTTCATCATCAAATAAACCATAACCATATCGTTCATATTCAACATAAACATCACTAGTATCAATACCTCTAAAAATTTGCACACCAAACACATCTCTATTAGAATCTTTATCGGCTTCTAACGCTGTTATTTTCTTCAGTTCACCTCCTAGATTTATCGCAACTTGATATTCTTTCCCTGGAAGATTCGGCTCTAAGATTCCTTTATCAGACTCTTCATCTAATGTATTACAAGCTGTAAACAACAAGACTAATCCATAGTAAAATACGTTCTTCATTTCTGTTTTTCAATTGATTAATTAATATAGTATAGACATTTCGCATTTATGTACTCATTATCTCATATTCTTAGCTTGTAAAAATAAAACATTCTTGTACTACATATACATCATTTTGCATATTTCCCATAATTCAATGAATACTTACACCCAAAACAAGAACCTTCTGAGCTTTTTTTTACATTTGTATTGAAATATCATAAATAAAAGAATAACAAGTCAAAAGAATGAAGACTATAATTACAACTGGTTTTATTATTACCGCAACACTGACTTCCTGCAATATAACCCAAGATCGCAATAATTCAATTACACCTAATATCAAAGATCTACAAGGTGCAATGTCTCTTTTCTGGCATGATGAGTTCAACGATCAAGCACTTGATTCAACGAAATGGAGTACCAATTATTACTCGACTTGGGACTTTATGGATCGAACAAATTTTGACGAGTTTAAAGCTAACGCGTTACCACAGCCATCTATCAAGTATACAGATTCAACAATTATTTTATATACAGATAAAGAAAATCCGAAGGAGGTATTTTGGAAAAATAGTGGCCGTAAAATATCTTCCATCCAAACATACGATTGGCTTGCCGACACGAGTTATCTTCCAACAAATTTTGTAGGAGGTTATATCGAAGCTCGTTTGAAACGTTTTGCAGACAAAGATGCGAAGATGGTTAACGGAGCTTTCTGGCTTGACTCACCGGGACCAGACTTAAAGCATTATCTAGAAAAAGGAACCCAAGCACATGAAACTACCGGCATACGCCCTCGCGGACAAGTATTTGAGATCGATCTATGCGAATATATCACTACTGAGATTGTTTTACATGGAAACGTAGATAGTCTTGGTAATTTTGAACGAAATATTGGACATCACATCGTCGAAGGTGATTTCAATGACAAATGGGTAACTCACAGCATGCTTTGGACGCCGGCTGGTTTAAAGTTCTATATCGATGGACAATTGGTTCGTGAATGGTGGGATCCGAATGATATTAAATCACCAAATCACTTCATGAACTTTTACCTTGGTATGTATGGCAAAGATGGAGAGACTTCGATGGAAGTTGATTACATACGCTTCTTCACATGGAATCTGGATAAAAATAACGAACTTCCAAATGGTGGTTTTGAATATAGTACCTTATTCCCTTGGGAAGGTAATGGTGTAATTACCCAAAATGATACCCGCACAGGAAAACAAGCTTTACAATTAGCACCGGGAGCATCTATTTCGCAAATGATCTATACAAATCATTCAAAACCATATCAATTACAGTTATATAGTAAAGCACAGATAAGTGGAAAGCTTGTTGCTAAAATAGAGAATATAACGTCCGTTACTGGCGAAGCAGAGAATATAACAAAAGAACAATTCAGCATTGGCTCTGAGTACAAAGACTACGCTATTGACTTTTTCACCAATGCAGAGTATAATGATCACAAACGAACCGTAAAGATTATTCTTACCAACAACGGCACCACTCCGATACAACTGGATGATATTGTTATTACTCAGCTTTAAATATTTCAACTAACGCAAAAGCATCCTTAGCGAATGTTTTTGCGTTAGCTTCATACTTATGGTACAGCCACTACAAATGTCAATATTCTTTAGTTTCTTATAATAAAGCAGCACGGCATCGTTTAACATCAATCTATTAATAATCAACAATATAGCCATATCAAAAGGCATGTCTGCACACTGCTAACCACTTATATATCTGACACTTGATCACTTCACATCTAAATCCGATCAAAAAAACTCCTAGAGGATTTTTGATGTCTGCACGCCGAAAGCCTCGTATTTCGTGATATATCCATAATGTTCCAGACGTGCTCATACCCATTATAATGCACGTTTTTAGTTGAGTTCAGTATAACCCACAAAATACTAAAACTTATTTGCATTGATATTTCAATCAAGGAAAGATATACACCACTATTTGCATAACTAAAAAACTTCATTATTCACTTTCTCATTAGTTTACTTATTGGTTGAGATACAGTAAAAACTTTCGCTGTTATAGAAAGACTTTAAACAATTATTTTGGTTGTAAATTTTATTTAATACATTTACAGTATCTTTCTTTTGAATCTATAAATCAGCAAATACCATGAAGCGTATAAATCAACAATGTATAGAAAGCATACGCATAGGAGATGATACAGCTTTCACACAATTATATGATGCCTATTATACGTATCTTAATACCATTGCTATAAATTATTTATACTGCAGAAATGATGCCAATGAGGTCACAAATGATGTTTTTCTAAATTTGTGGCGTAACCGTCAGAATTTAGAATATCCGATTCATTCTTATATGGTAAGATCTGTCCAAAACGGCTGCTTAAACTTTATTCGCAATAAACAAACTTACACTAGAGTGGTAGATGAATATTCTCATAAGATGTTGCAATATCAAGAAAGCTGTATCCATCTAGGTTCAAATCCTCTTAAAGATCTTGAGCTATCAGATATTCTTAAATATATCAAAGAATTTATTTCTACACTACCCGAAAGATGCAGAGAAGTATTTAACTTCTATTTCTTCGATCAACTATCTCCTATCGAGATATCAGAAACACTTCAAATAAGCGTAAATACTGTACGAGTTCAAATAAAACGAGCCCTTGATAAATTAAAAGAAGCGATCTCTCACCTTATATTTTTAATAATATTATTTCTGTAATATGCTTTATTATTAGGGCACGATGTAAATACATACAATAATAGGCGTGTATAATTAGTATGAATCGTTCCTTTCGAACTTCTAACAAACAAAAGAATACCATGAATAAAAGAATTCTTGTGACAGGCTTTCTAAGTCTGCTTTCCCTTGTTGCCCAAGCGCAAAACTGGTTACCACAGCAACCAAATCCGCAAACTAAAATCAGAGTATTGGGATGTAAGTATGATGGTGCACAATTAAAAGAATGCACTACCATTACTCCCGAATCTAAAGATTGGACATTACAAGTTATGCCCGATACAAAACTTGGAGGTGAACAATACATCTTTGAGGCTAAACGCCCCATGCAAGATGTAGGAGTTGCTGTTGCCTTCGATGAATACAACTGGAGTAGCGATAATTACGTTATGATTCCGGCTGTAGTCTATAATGGCAACCGTCAGCGGATTGTAAACCGCGAGTATGCAACGGGATTAGACAAGTCTGATTTTTACCGAAAAGACCTCGCTTTAACGTCAAACCCAATTCCTCAGCTATCACCTGAGTTCGGAGCAAAATCACGATTAGAAGTAAACATCAGTAACACTTCAACACCCGTTATCACATATTTCGATCGAAACCAACAACGAGGAACATTTCTTTTTACGGATCAAGGTATTGATTGGAAAGGTGACATCAAAGACCATGCTTTAATTGTCGAGGAATCTCCAGATAGAAGTATTGCTTCATTTATTATTAGTGCTCCTGGAGTAAGAGAACTTAAGCCAGAGTTTATAGGTTTTAGTCCAAGTCCAGACCGAGGCATTTCCGTAGAAACAGGAGATAAGGTTATTATTCGTGTCGTAAAAAAAGACTTCCCTGTCAATAATGTACCCTCATTCCTATCACATTTCATGTCGGAAAGAACAAAGTATACAGCGCAAGAAACTCCTCGCAATCTAATGCCAATGAGTGAAGTTTTCAATCGTATGGTACGTAACATTGACGAACGATACCACAAGAGTGATATTGCTGAGTATTATTGTCCGGAAAATGCCGACTGGATATCGTATGGTTGGATCGGAGGTCTAATGAATACTTATCCTATGCTAGCGTTGGGCGATACAGAACATTTGCAGCGTGTAAAGAACACCTTTGACTTTGGTCTGATGAATGGCTTTGGTCAAAGTGGATATTATTATGATGTACTAGGTGCAGACGGAAAAGTTCTTTATCGTGATGGAGCAAAATTAAATCCGGGAATCGGACTTACACGAAAGAATGCAGATATTTTGTACTGGATGATTAAGCAGTTTATGCTTCTAAAGGAGCAAGGAAAAGCAAATGCGATTACTCCGGAATGGGAAAAGCAAGTACAGAACCTAGCCAATGCATTTGTAAAAACATGGAAAGAAGAAGGTACATGGGGTAACTACTTAGATATCGAAAGCGGAAAAATATCGGTATATAATACAACCGGGGGAGCAATGGCTGTGGGCGGCTTAGCTCTAGCTTCTGAATATTACAACCAACCTGAATATCTAACCATTGCCCGCGAAGCAGCAAAAGACTATTACGACAACTTTGCATTAGTTGGCTTTACTTCAGGAGGATGCGGTGACATTTTACAGAACGCAGACTCGGAAACAGCTGCTGCACTAATGACTTCTTTAATGACAATGTACGAAGTAACTAAAGAAGACTCCTATTTACGTCAATCGATAGATTTGGCAAATCTATGCGCAACATGGACGGTATCTTTCCCTTATCAATTACCTGCAAATACACCTCTTGCAAAGTTAGGTGCAAATCTTAGGGGAGCAGTATGGGCGAGCACACAAAACAAACACGGTGCGCCAGGTTTTTGCACACAATCAGGAGATGCATTATTCAAAATATATCGTGCAACAGGCAATACATTGTATGCTGACTTCATCCGAGATGTGATCCATGCACATGCTGAAGGAGTACAGCCCAATGGCAAAATTACCGAACGCCTCACCTATTGCGATGCCGATAGTCGCGGATCGAGAGGAGATGGAGGCAAAACCGGATGGAATGAAACCAACGGAGCTTTGATGGCACTGGAGATTCCTGGCATTTATGTTCGCACCGATTTAGGCTCAGCTTACGTATTTGATCATCTGGAAGTAAAAGAAATAAAGAAATCGGGAAGTAATACCATCCTTACCCTTTATAATCCTACACAGTTTGATGCAGAAGTTACAATCTTTGCAGAAAATGGTACAGAATCAAAAACTCCTTTGGGAGAGAATGCCTTCCTCAACTGGAAACAAAAAGCAAGTGTAAAGGCAGGCAAAACAACGACAGTTAAAATCAAATCATAAATTTGACCAACAAATGAAGTTATCTTCTTTCGTAATAATCTTAACAGCTAGCCTTTTTACAATATCCTGTAATACAAGCACAGAGACAGCTGTAGACTATACAGCTTATACGAATAAATTCATTGGTACCGGACTCGAAGGACGAATAGCTCCGGTTGCATCTGTACCTTTCGGGATGATGCAAATAGCTCCGGATACACGTTCTTTCGGATCAGGATATCACTATGAAGATTCTACAATACTCGGATTCAGCCATCTCCATAAAAGTGGTGGTGGTTGTGCCGACTTTCTAGATATTTTATTCCTACCTCTGCATCCGTCTATTTCAATTCATCAAATTGGAAATATCGATTCGAAAGAATACAATGCAGAGTTTAATCATGACGATGAGATTGCGAGCCCGGGATATTATTCCGTAAACTTATACAATGATTCTCTCCAAGTAGAGCTTACTGCTTCTCGTCGATGTGGCATTCAACGCTATCAATACAAAGACAATGCCATAATACCTGTTTTGATTGATCTAGAATATGGCTCCCAATCTGCCTGTACAATCCAACCCCAACATGATGTGGATACAGTTTTCGCATCACACATTGAAGTTATTGATCCGTATACCATACAAGGATATCGTATCTCAAACGGCTGGGCTCCCAATCAACAGATTTATTTCTATACAAAGCTTTCTGCTCCAATCATAGATTATAAGTTATTTTCTGAGAACAGACACCTGGAACATGCCAAATCTGCTAAAAGTGAAAATATCAAACTCCTGTTGTCTATTGATAATGTGGAAAAAGAAGTTGTTATAAAAACAGGAATTTCAGCTGTTGATATAAATGGAGCCAAAAATAATTTGAACAACGAAGTTCTCAATAAAAGCTTCAAAGAAATCCAAATTGAAGCAAAAAACGGATGGAATAATATATTATCAAAGATCGAGATAGAAACAGATGATCCGAAAACTAAAGAACTGTTCTATACTTGCTTACATAATGTAATGCATTATCCAATGCTATTTTCTGATATAGACAATCGTTTTCGTGGACCTGATGCTCAAATACATGAAACAAACGGATACGATTATTATGGTGCGGTTGTTGGACTATGGGACACCTTTCGTGCTGCATGTCCGCTCACTGCGATGCTCTTTCCAAATATCATGAGCGACTATATAAACACAGCTCTTGATCATTACAAATATGCAGGGCAACTCCCTATCTGGACACTCGCAGGAATGGAAACCTATCAGATGATTGGTATACACGCCATGCCTATGATCACAAACAGTTATTTAAATGGAGTAACCTCGTTTGATCAAGAATATGCACTTGAAGCAATGGTTAATTCAGCAATGAAAGATACCTGCGGATACTCAATGGGATATTTTGTAGGTTTACAAAACTACAAGAAATATGGGTATGTTCCGTGCGATCTTGAAATGGAAGCAACAGCTCGCACCTTAGAATATGCTTATGACGATCATGCCATCGCTCGATATGCAGAAAAACTTGGTAAAACAGATATTGCAAACCATTTCTACTCCCGTGCGCAAAACTACCGAAACGTAATTGATCCTACAACCATGCTAGCACGCGGTCGCAAAAGTAACGGAGAATGGAATACTCCTTTCAATCCTTTACAATCAGAACATCGACGCGACGATTATTGTGAAGGAAATGCTTGGCAGTGGACATTATTTGTACCTCATGACATTGTGGGACTTGCGAATATCATGGGAAGTAACCAAGCTTTAGAAAATAAGCTAGATTCATTATTCACAATGACTTCCTCAATCCACGGTGAAAACATTTCAGGAGATATATCCGGCCTTATCGGACAATATGCACATGGGAATGAACCTGGTCATCATACAATCTACATGTATAATAAATTAGGAGCACCTATAAAAACTCAAAAGTATATACACCAAGTACTAAACACTCTTTACGATAATACTCCGGAAGGAATTTGTGGAAATGAAGATACCGGACAAATGAGCGCTTGGTATGTATATAGTTCATTGGGACTTTATCCGATGGACCCTGTTTCGGGACAATATGAGCTAGGAACCCCCTCTTTTAAGAAAGCAATAATCCATTTACCAAACAGTAAACAGTTTATTATCACATCAAACAAGAGCACCTCCAATCAATACATTGTCAATGCTGCCTATCTCAACAATATTAAATTAGATCGCACTTTTATTACATTCGATGAAGTTCTAAACGGAGGAACACTACACTTTGATATGAAATAAAAGCTAGATATATCCACAACTAAAATGTTAAAAACAAGCACATCCTGTTTTTCTTGTAAATACAAGGGAAATAGGATGTGTATTATTTATAAAAGCAAACATTAATTATGGTACAAGATATAATACAATCAGATTTTGACGAACTTGTAATTGAATACATGAATGGTACTCTAGACGAAACCGGAAAGAAACACCTTCATTCTCTTTTACAAACAGATGTCACAAATCAAAAACGATTTGAGGAACTCTCTCTTGGATATGCTTTATTACAAACTCCTGTAGTCGAACAACAAAAGGCTTCGAATTACATCAAGTTACAAAAACAAATACAATCAGAAAAAGACCAAAAACCGAAGCACTATAACTTATACCGACATATTATTCAAATTGCTGCAGCCATCCTTTTATTTGTGGCAGGAGCATCTTCCTCCTATTATATTTTTAGAAATGAAGACACTCTACTTACAGATAAGAGCTCATTTATTACAACAACTGTACCAAATGGATCTAGAAGTAAACTAACACTTGAGGACGGAACAGAAGTTTGGCTCAATGGAGGTTCCATATTTATGTACAACAGTAATTTTGGGAAAACCAATCGAGAAGTTACACTCAAGGGGGAAGGTTATTTTGAAGTACAAAAAAACAAACAGCTTCCATTCATCGTAACAACAAATACATTAGATGTTCTTGTGACGGGAACTACCTTTAATATTTCTGCTTATGATGACGACGTAAACACGAGTGTGGTATTAGTAGAAGGAGAAGTAAAGATAGAAACGGACAAACAACAAATCACACTAGTTCCGGATCAGAAACTAAACTTCGACAGCTCTACAAATACAACTCAAATATCTACTGTAGAGGCTTCTCGTATAGGTGCATGGAAAAACAACCAACTAGTTTTCACAAATGAAGCATTTCAAGCTATTCTTCAAAAACTACAAAGAGCATATAATCTAACCATCATACTAGAATCAAACAAAGCCCAAGCTGAAATATTTACGGGTTCAATAAATCTAAACCAACCCATTCTTGAGGTATTAAACTACCTCGATGTAGATCAAAAATATTGCATTACACAACACAAAGACACAATCCTATTAAAAGATAAATAAGAAATTAATAACTGCGAATTCTTAATATATAATTCATTTATCCATGAAAAGTCACAATGTTTCACAAACCAAAACGATTGGTTTGTTCCGACAAAGTATCAAACAAAGTCGGAAAGTTGCAGCCTTATTATTAGTTCAGGCAATGCTGTCACCATCTGCTATGGCAGCTAAATTATCTGAGCAAATTCTGAGTATCAATCATAAAAATGTTCCAATCAGTGTTGTTTTAAATGAAATAGAAGCAAATACCGGTTATTCTTTTCTTGTAAGAAACAATGATGTAAATATCAATGAAAAGATCACCATCAATGCGACAAACAAGAACCTCGAAGAAATCTTAGGTCAACTCTTCGACAAGAAAGGTATACGCTATACCGTAGAAAACAATCGTATTACAATCTACAAAGCCAAAACAAGCAATCCCCAACCATCTGTAACACAATCAAAAACACGAACAATTTCAGGTATTGTAACTGATCAAACGGGAGAGCCCATCATTGGAGCAAATGTCGTAGTCAAAGGAGAAAGTAACATCGGTACATCTACCGACTTCGACGGTAATTTTACATTAAATGTTCCCGAAAACTGCAAAATAGAAATAACCTACGTCGGGTATCTTTCACAAGTTCTTCCAATAAAGAATCAGTCATCTTTCCAAATCAAGTTGATAGAAGATACCAAAGCATTAGAGGAAGTCGTTGTCGTTGGTTACGCTACACAAAAGAAAGGATTGCTAACCGGCTCAGTAGAAACAATGAAGCTAGATGATAAGCTCAGAAACATTCCTACAACTTCAGCCGGAGACCTACTTACAGGCAAACTTGCCGGACTAGATATTAGATCCGGCAACGGAATTCCCGGTTCTAATCCTGAGATATCGATTCGCACCGGATCTTCTTGGCGTGAAAAATCTCAGCCGGTAATGTATGTTATTGATGGAATTGTCAGAGGTAGTGGAGACTTCAACAACTTAAGTCCCAATGAAATTGAAGACATTACCGTTCTAAAAGATGCTGCCGCTGCAGCTGTTTACGGTTCCAGATCTGCAGGAGGAGTGATTGTTGTCACAACTAAAAAAGGAAATATTGGTAAACCGACAATCAACTACTCATACTCGTATACCATCGATAAGCGTACTAAAAACATGGATCTCACCGATGCTGTACAAACCTACGAACTATACAACCGCATGAGTCCCGACCCCAATACCAATTGGACACAAGACGAACTTGACGAACTTGCTAAAATCAATGGTGGCTGGGGATATAATCAATTAGAAACAGTATACAGAGATCCCATCAAGCAAGCTCACAACATCAGTGTAAGTGGCGGTAATGAAAAGGTTCGATATTTTGCAGGGGGATCGATCATCAAGCAAGACGGATTTCTTGATCCTCTCAAATACGACAAATACAATCTTCGATTGAATGTTACTGCCGATATTACAAAAGACTTTCAAATACATACCGGACTCGCGATCTACAACAACAACATTGGAAATATCGCAGACAACGAATCTCCAGAATCCACATATAGTAAACTTCGTATCTGGCAACCCGAACAACCGGTTTATACAGAGAGTGGCCAATTTGTAGATTACGGTTGGATTGGAAATGTTGGAGCACGCGTTCAAGGAGCTTCAGGGTATAACAAAAGTCAATACCTAAAGCCTCAATTAAATATCAGCGGAACATACAAGGCTCCTTTCCTGAAAGGATTGAGTGCGAAAGTATCCTTTGCCAGAAGTTGGACAAACGAAATCAGAAAGATCTTTTATACCAACTATGATATGATGGTTATGAAAAAAAGTGGAACCAATAATCATATCATATCCATCAAAGATGATGATATTATAAACACACGCAAATCCACCTGGATCAATAAAGATTACATTGAACGAAAATCTGGATGGAGCGACGACAAACAACTTAATTTTCAAGTAAGCTATGATAATGTCTTTAATGAAAAACATAGAGTTTCAGGTACGTTAGTTACCGAATGGACAGAAGGTAGCGGATCGGGAGTAACTGGTGGGCGAGAAGGTTTCCCCGTTTATCTCACCGATCAGTTTTGGGCAGCAAGCGGCATACGCCAAGATACTTGGGGCAATGGAGACACCGACTGGAAAGACGGACGTATGTCGTATATCGGACAGTTTAGCTATTCGTATTCCGATAAATACCTGCTAGCCTTTTCGTTCCGAGAAGACGGCTCCATGAAATTTGCGCCACATCAACGTTGGGGATTCTTCCCTGCGGCATCAGCCGGATGGATTATTTCGGAAGAAAACTTCTTCAATAAAAACAAAGTTCAGTTCTTAAAACTTCGTGCATCCTGGGGACTTACCGGTGATGACTCGGTAGGTGGATGGCAATGGCAAGAAAGCTACAAAGCCGGAGAAAACATTTACTTTGGCAAGCAACCCTCAAAAGACGTAGGGATCACCTATGGCTCCATCGTCAACCCCAATCTTACATGGGAAAAGACTCGCAGTTTAAACTTTGCGACAGACATGCGTATCCTCGACAATTGGGATCTGACTCTTGAGTACTGGCATCGCAAAACATACGATATTCTTGGCAAACGAAACGCGTCCCTCCCTCCTACATTCAGCCAGACAATGCCGGATGAAAACTATGGAGAATCACAATCACAAGGGATTGACTTTAAAATCAATTATAACGGTAAAACCAGAGACTTTACCTACAATGCCGGTCTTACAGTATCTTATGGCTGGAATGAAGTCTTGTTGCAAGACTATGCCGAAAACGCACAAGCCATAGATATACCAATCGGTAAATCCATGTCGCGCATACTTGGTTACGAAGCTTGGGGAATTATCCGAACACAAGAAGACCTTGATCTCTTCAACTCCCAACATCCCAACGGGTATGTATACAATGGTTTGAAGCCTGAATTAGGAATGCTTGTTTACAAAGATAAATCAGGCCCCGAAGGTAGTCCTGATGGGATTATTGATTCGTGGGATCGCATCACCCTGCGTAATCGAAACAACCCTGTTATATTTGGACTTAACCTTGGAGGAAGTTGGAAAGGTCTGAGCATAGATGCCACCTTCTCAGGAAAAATAGGAGAAGAGCGTTTTATGCACGGTCTTGCCGACGGTGTAGAATGGAACCGTATGTGGTTGCCTTGGTACAATGACAGTTGGATGCCCGATAATGTAAATGCATCGTTACCAAAACGAGTTACAACCAACGGTCCGTCTTCTTACAAAACAAAGTCTGATTTCTGGTTAGAGAAGTGCAATTACATGCGTCTCAAATACCTAACCGTAAGTTATGAACTACCTAAAGATCAGTTCTACAACAAGATTTTTGAAAACGTTCGCCTCTTTAGCACCGGTACCAACCTATTTGTATTGAGTAAATTCAATAAACAATATTATGATCCGGAAATCGGAGGAGGCAATGCCTTTCCTCTATTGCGCTCAATCAGTTTTGGCGTAGACGTTCGATTCTAAAAACTTTAAACTTGACAAGTCATGAAAAAGAATATTATACTTGCATCACTTCTTTTATGTATGGGAAGTTGCAGCCTTGATTATACCAATAACGAAACGATCTCTCCGGATAATGTATGGACAGACAAAGCAATGATTAATGCATTCCTAAACGACATCTACGGTCGTAAAATGCCGGGATGGCCCATCAATGCCAACGGTACAGACGAAGGAATGAACAGTCCTCGTGATATGTCCGACTTTGACAGAGGTATTTATTCGGTCGAAAGCAACGGTGTAAAGCTCGATTACGACCACATTGATCGCATCAACTTCTTTTTGGATAATCTCGAAGGCGTAACCGTTTTGTCGGATGATCAAAAAGAGATCATGAAAGCTCAAGCTCTATTTTGGAGAGCATGGGACTATTGGGGCAAAGTGCGCAACATGGGAGGAGTACCACTTATTCTTCACATTCAAGACATCACCAACATGCCGTCATTGTTTGTAGAGCGCAGCAGCACCAGCGATTGTATGGCACAAATACTTACCGACATTGATTATGCGATCTCAACACTTCCGGATAAATGGGAAGGAGAAAACTACGGACGCATCGACAAAGGAACAGCAATGGCATTTAAAGGAAGAGTGCTGATGCATTACGCAAGTCCGCTGTTCAATCCCAACAACGATCAAGGCCGTTGGCAAGCAGCATACCAAGCCAACAAAGAAGCCGTGGAGTTTCTACAAAGCGTTGGCAAAGGACTCTACCAAGGGAACTTCGAAGATATTTGGTACGACGAGCAAAACATGGAGGTTGTAATGGTGAATCAGTATTACTATCCCGACCATGCGCTCGATCAAAAAAACATTCGTCCGCAACCATTGACAAAAGACTATGCCGATTTCAATCAAGCGATCTTACCGTTGATCATGGCTTTTCCAAAGAAGGACGGTACCAAGCTTGAATTAGACATTGACAAACTAAGCGATCCGGCCTACAACGATCAGTTCATCACCGACTTCTACACCAATAGAGACCCTCGCTTCTACGCGTCGGTATTTTCTCCGGGTACAGTATACCCCACAACAGAGCCGGTTGTTTCGGGCATGAGCTATTGGAATACATGGAAAGCAATCCCAAATCCCTCGGGCGAAGGCCTTGTATACCAATCGATGGTCTTTGAGCAAATAGACCGCCCTGTTGGTAGCGGATACAGTGGTTTCTTTCAAAAGAAAGGACTTGATAAATCCATCTCCATCGCTACGGTTTACCAAGCAGAAACAGACTGGATTGAGATTCGCTTTGCAGAGGTACTGATGAACTACGGTGAATGTGCCAATGAAGTCGGAAACACCGGTGAGGCTTTGCAAGTATTGTACGACATTCGCAAGCGTGCCGGAATTACCAATAGCACCGGAAACTATGGCATCACGGCAACATCACAAAGCGATGTGCGCCAAGCATACATAGATGAACGCCTCATCGAGTTTGCGTATGAAGGAAAACGCCGCGGCGACCTTCGCCGATGGAAACGTTACGACATACTCAATGACATGAAGTACCGCGGAGTATTGTATCCGGTTATCAAAGATAACGCCAACGTATCCACCATGGATTGGACAAAAGACATGTACGATCCGGAAGTGCGAAAGTTATTCAAAATCGTTTATATCAAGAATGTTGACGGTGACGAAAACTACCAGTTCAACCTTCCTCTCGACAAGTGGTTCTCGCCAATATCTAGAGAAAGCTTGGATAAAAACTCGAAACTTATTCAAAACAAAGAGTGGGGTGGCACATTTGATCCATTGCTATAATCTCCTTTAATTAACTCCATCGCTAAACCTATATTTGTATGATAAAAAAGGCTTCCTTTCTGATTTCATGTTGCTTGCTGTGCGGTTGCACGGCAAGCGATTCATGGAAGTTCAATACCGACTACTTTAGTATTGTGGTCGACAACTCAGGCTATATCAATAGCATGAAAAACACAACGGTTTCGCCGCAGCGCGAGTTTAGTGTACCAGACAAACCATCACCGTTGATGTCGCTTTACGACAGCGAAAGCAAAATGTACTATTACCCACAGAAGGCAACGTACAACAAGGCCGATCAGACCATGACGGTAGATTTCACCAACGGTTCGCAAGCTAAGATTCTGTTGCAACCGCAAAGCAAATACCTCAAAATGACGCTGCAAGATCTTTCTCCGCGCGAAGGGATCGACGGCATCCAGTGGGGATCGTACCAAACCAATATAACCAATCTATTGGGCGAGATTATCGGTGTGGCGCGTGATACGAGCGACGTGGTGAATTACAGCATTGGTATGCTCGCGCTCAACGATAACACCATCGGCGGAACACTTGACATCGAGGGCGACGCGGCACCGTTTCAGTACATCATTCACACGCCCGACTCGGTGCTTTATCCCCTACCCGACAATTTGCACGAAGGACAAGTGTTTACCCTCGGCGGCGATGGCGTAAGCGACGTTGCTTTTTATGCCAACAAAGAGCCTTACTACCGCATCATGTACGGAAACGCGGCCATGGTAAACGACAAAGGGCAAATCTATCTCAACTACCAGTCGCGCGACAGGCGCAAGCCGCGCGAAGTGTTCTATTCGTTGATACCGAACATGCCGGCCAATATACCCAATCACATCGAAGTAGAGCCGATACCCGACGTAGACTTTATAGGTTCGTCGATTGCCCTTTGGGGTAGTCCCGACAGCACGGCACTGGTCGATGTGATTCAGAATATCGTTGTCTCCGAAGGACTGCCTTACCCTACCGTAAACGGCAAGTGGGTGAAAGATCCGGCAGCGTATTCGCCCGACCTGATGACCTACGGCAACCAATACGACAGCATTATTTCGTATGCCGACCAACTGGGATTCAAGGCGATCTATGCCTATGACCAAGGATTTCTTCGTCCCGACCGTGGCAACGAAGGATACCTCGACGGCAAAGACTACGCAAAGAAGCCGTTCAAACTTGCCTCGGGCAACCTTTCGCACAAGGAATATGCTGACCTTGCGGCCGAAAAGGGAATCCTGCTCGGGCGCGTCAACATCACCAACTCCTTGGCTCCGGGCACCAAAGATGCCAGTCCGTTTCCGAGCGACAGCCTTTGCTATCAGCAAAAACGTCTGCTGATGAATACGCTTTCGCCTACCGATACCATCATCGAAGTCAACGATCCTACGCACTTGGAAGAGATTGCCAGTTGGGAAGGACACTGTCCCGAACTCAACATGATCAAGATCGGCAACGAGCTGATCCATTATCTCGGCGTTACAGATACCAAACCTTATCGCCTCCAAAACGTGACGCGCGGATACTGGGGTACCAAAGCCGACACGCACCATGCGAATGATACGATCTACAAGTTGCAGGTTACGATTCGCTACGGTTACGACGGCATTATCCCCAATCTTGCACTGCAAGATAAGATTGCCGAATACTACGGCGACGTGGCAAAGCTAAACGGAGTAGAGCTTTATGACTTCGACGGACAAGAGTTCTTGTTCAATAATGGTCACGGATACTATTCTGCCAAACGCTTCTTCCGTCGACTCTTTGACCAAGCAAAAGCAAACGGTGTTCCGTATATACGCGTTTCGGGCGCAACACTGTCGGAGGGATCTTGGCACTATCAAAGTATGTGGAACGTAGGTGGCGGCCGCAACCTGTACGACCTCGATACCCGAGAATGGGGCAGTGCCACGAGTCAGGGCAAAGACCTGCGCGACGTAACGTATTCCAACTACTTCCCCGTGTCGTTTGGTGGAAACTTCGCCATCAA
The DNA here is from genome assembly GCA_051656605.1 of Tannerellaceae bacterium. Classification (GTDB taxonomy): domain Bacteria; phylum Bacteroidota; class Bacteroidia; order Bacteroidales; family CAMTPD01; genus UBA12018. The sequence continues at coordinate 47,181 of JBOGCF010000027.1, forward strand.
AGACACCTCTACCGTAGAGCAATACGAGCACGTGCAGGCCATCGCAACGGGATACGGCGGCACCTACTACCTGTCGATCAATCAGAAAGACGTAGAAAGCTGTCCGCAAAAACAGGCCATATTCTGTGCCATCCGCACATGGGAAGAAGCCCGTGCTGCCAATGCCTTTCCGCGCAGCGTACGTAAAATGCTTATGAATCCTGCTTACGACTGGCGTCTTGTAGCCAACGACAAAGACAACTGGACACTCAACCGCCTCAACAACGGTACCATCATCGAGTCGTTTGCCCTCAGCAGAGCCGCAGGATATTAATACACGATTTCTTATGAAATAACGGCCTTCGTCTCAACTGCAAACCAATATCGGTTGAAGGCATCGTAAACATCAGACCGAATCTATTCGAGAAGTAAATCTTCCGAATGGGTTCGGTCTTTTTTATTACCACGATGTTCGAATCGTCAGATGGCGACCTGACGATTTAATCTTCACTATAACTGAATCGTCAGGTCGCCATCTGACGAACTATGTTCAATTAAGTAATGGACAATAGCCAACGTTAACATTGTATATTATTATTTTACACTCAGGGAATAGATACTTTGGTTCAAATAAAAACATAACATTCTTCTTGTGGTTGATAAACCA
>JBOGCF010000028.1:0-23512 GCA_051656605.1 Tannerellaceae bacterium
TTATATGCGAAATTTATAAGTAAAAATGGTTATAATGCCTCTTCTTAAAAAAGAAGTCATTATAACCATTTTTGTATACTAGCACGGAGAGTTGATAAAAAACACAGCCTTTTTCAGTGCCCTCGTGCCGACCTGACGATTTAATGATCGTAAGAACGTGATTTATTTTTCATTATCTTTGAATCTGAATCAAGTGTGTTGTAAATTAAGTTATCACAGATATTGAATAAGAAGATCGTTTTAGGAATGAGTGGCGGAACCGATAGTTCGGTCGCTGCCATGTTGTTAAAGGAAGCGGGCTACGAGGTGATCGGGGTTACGTTTCGCTTTTATGAAAAAGATGGTGCTCAGGAGTATCTCGAAGATGCTCGCAATCTGGCTTCACAGCTTGGCATAAAACACATTGTGTACGATGCGCGTGATGTATTTAAAGAAAAGATCATTTCTTATTTTATCGACGAATATATGAGCGGGCGCACGCCTGTGCCGTGTGTATTGTGCAATAATTACTTCAAGTGGCCGTTGCTTGCAAAGGTTGCGGATGCCGAAGGGGCTGAGATGATTGCTACCGGACATTATGCACGAAAGGTGCTGGTAGACGGGAAGTTTTACATTACGGCGGGTGAAGATCCTGAGAAAGATCAGTCGTTTTTCTTGTGGGGACTGGGGCAGGAATTGCTCGCCCGCATTGAGATGCCGCTGGGTAGTTTCACGAAGGTTCGTGTGCGCGAGATGGCGGCCGAACGTGGATTTATGCGTGCGGCTACGAAGAAAGATAGTCTGGGTGTTTGCTTCTGTCCGGGCGATTACCGCTCTTTTCTGGCCGAGTATGTGCAAGAAGGGGAGATTTCGGAAGGCTTTTTTGAAGATAGCAACGGTAAGATCCTAGGCAAGCACAAAGGATTCCCATATTATACCATTGGGCAGCGTCGCGGATTGGGGATTAACTTTCAGACAGCTACGTTTGTGAAGGAGCTGAATCCCGAAACCAATCGTGTGGTACTGGCGCCACTTTCGGAGCTTTACAAGCAGGAGATGTGGCTGAAGGATTACCGCCTGATCAATCCCGAGCAGTTTGTTGCGGGGAGAGAGGTGATTTGCAAGATTCGTTATCGCAAGCAGGCAACTCCGTCGGTGGTGACTATTGTGGATGAGAATACCTTGCACGTTCGTTTCCTTGAGCCGTTGGAGTCTATCGCTCCGGGCCAGGCGGCAGCCTTTTACGAAGAGGGGCGTGTGATTGGCGGTGGTATCATCGAACGAACCTGATCCTTATTATACGGATATAAATAACAACGAGCCGATCTGTACAGTATGCTGTATGGATCGGCTCGTTGTCGTATTGTTTATTTATTGTTACAGTATTGCCTGTTTATTGCTTTTGTTTTGTTCCGTTCATTTCGAGTAGTTTGTCGATGTACTCGCGGCTGTTGCTCAGACGGGGCACCTTGTGCTGTCCGCCTAGTTTGCCGCGTTGCGCCATCCATTCGTAAAACAAACCTTCGCGGGCTATGTTTACTTCGGGCTTCAGCAGGGTGAAGTCTTTGTAACGTTTGGCTTCGTAGTCGGAGTTTACACCCTTGAGCGCCGTATCGAATGCGTCGGTAAAGGCGTCGAGCGACTGCGGTTGTTTTTCGAATTCAAACAGCCATTGGTGGCGGCCCTTGCCCATGTCGAGATAGAAGAGGGGAGCGGCGGTGTATTCCTTTACCTTTGCTCCGGTTGCTTTGCAGGCTTCAGCGATGGCTTTGTCGGCATTGGCTACCATCAACTCTTCGCCAAAGGCATTGATAAAGTGCTTGGTGCGACCGGTAATCACGATCTTATAAGGTGAGGTTGACGTGAACTTCACGGTGTCGCCAATGAGGTAACGCCACAAGCCGCCGTCGGTGGTGATCACCATGGCATAGTTCTTTCCGGTTTCTACTTCCCACAACGGGATAGCTTTGGGTTGCTCGTTTTCGATTTCTTCCATCGGGATAAACTCGTAGAAGACGTTGTAGTCGAGCATTAACAACATGCCCGGATCGTTGAGATCACTTTGGATGGCGAAGAATCCTTCCGATGCGTTGTAGGTTTCTTCGTAATGCATCCTGTCGCTTGGGATAAGCGATTTATATTGTTCGCGGTAGGGTGCGAAGCTGATGCCACCGTGAAAGAATACTTCGAGATTGGGCCAAACGTCGGTCAGGTACTGTTTGCCGGTTTTCTGCAAAACGGCTTTGATTAGTACAAGCATCCAAGAGGGTACGCCCGACAAGTTGGTTACGTTTTCGTCGATTGTGTTTTCTACGATCGCTTTGAGCTTGCTTTCCCATTCGCTCATCAGTATGATTTCGCGATTGGGTACACGAATAAAGTTGACGAAAGGAGAGAGGTTCTCAATGAGTACGGCCGAAAGGTCGCCTACTTGTATGGAGTCGCCATAGGCCGAAGGAGCATGGCTTCCGCCTAGTATAAGTCCTTTGCCCGAAAAGAATTCACTTTCGGGATTGTTACGCAAGTAGAGTAGTACGCTGTCGAAACCTCCCTTGTAGTGGCAGTTGCGCAGCGATTCTTCTGTTACGGGGATGAACTTACTTTTGTCGTTTGTTGTGCCGGAGCTCTTGGCAAACCATTTCACTTTTGACGGACATATCAGGTTGCCTTCGTTTTTAAGCATGCGCTCTACATAAGGCTTGATGTCGTCGTATTGTTGTATGGGTACGCGCTGTGCAAACGTAGCATAATCTTTGATCTCATCATAGTGGTACTTCTTTCCCCATTCGGTGTGGGCTGCCCATCCGATAAGAGAGGCTAGTGTGAGTCGTTGGGTTTCTTCCGGCTTTTCAATAAACGTATCAATTTCTTTGTAACGCTTACTGTTGAGATGAGAGAATGCTTTGGTCAGTAATTTCATATGTAATGATTGGTTTTTTAGCAAATGTAATAAATCTTATATAAAACAAAAGGCTTTTGCAAAGGTTTGGTATTTTCCTTCGCAAAAGCCTTTTTCTTTCATCAAACAGGTGCTCTTCCCTTTGTTTTTACTGCATATTGCAGCTTTGGTAGAGTAGCTGTTTATTGATTGTTTTCGGTTTTGTCCGATTCATTAACATGCTCTTCTTCGGGAAGCTCTTCAAAGTGTCCGCTGGCAGCTTGTGCCGACGGGTTGTCGTCTCGCTTCTCAAGAATAGAATGCTGAAATTCTTTGTCGCTGCGTAGGCGGCGTACGGCCATCTTTGCAGCTTCTTGTTGTGATTCTTTTTTCGAAAAACCAATACCAACTCCGGCTTGCACTCCCGCTACCATAACTTGTGTCTGGAAGATCGGATTGTTGTTTTTGTCGGTAAACGATTCAAGTAGATCAAAATCAATTGTGATTTTATTCTTTTGTCCCCACTCAATAAGTGCAGACTTGAAGTTTACTTCTTTACGGGCCAGATTGTGAATGTTGATATGCTTTTTGAAAAGAACGTCTTGGATAAACGATCGGGCTTGATCGTATCCTTTGTCAATGTAAATAGCTCCGATCAGAGCTTCGAGCGCATTTCCGTAGATATGGCTTTTGTGACTGGAACCTCTAGGGTTGAATACTACCATTTTGTCAAGACCAAGCTCGAGAGCAACTCGATTGAGTGTTTCGCGTTGTACCAGTTTTGCTCTGGTATTGGTAAGAAAACCTTCTCTTTTGTTCTTGAACTCATGATAAACGGTATCTGCTGCTACTGCATCGAGAATGGCGTCGCCAAGAAACTCTAGTCGTTCGTTGTTTACGCGCTTCCCTTTTTCTCTTTCTACCGAAGATGATTTGTGTAGTAGAGCGAGCTGGTATATCTCTATACTGTCGGGGTAGAATCCGAGCAACTTGTATAAAGAAAAATAAGGCTCTTTGTCACGAATGCGTAAGAGCCTTATTTTTTCGTATAACTTATTGAACACGTTATCTTTCAAATTTTTTCATGATCACACTTGCGTTGTGGCCACCAAAACCAAAAGTATTCGACAAAGCTGCTTTGATATCGCGTTTTTGTGCTTTGTTGAATGTGTAATTAAGTTTATAATCAATGTCCGGATCTTCTTCACCTGTGAAGTTGATTGTAGGAGGAATGATTCCATTCTCAATCGCTTTTACACAAGCCATCGCTTCGATCGCACCGGCTGCACCAAGAAGGTGACCTGTCATTGATTTGGTTGAGCTGATGTTTAGGTTATAAGCATGCTCGCCAAATACGTTAATGATTGCTTTGCTTTCTGAAACGTCTCCAACCGGAGTTGAAGTTCCGTGTACGTTGATATAATCAATGTCTTCCGGTTTCATTTCGGCATCTTCCAATGCGTTGCGCATTACTAGCTTAGCGCCCAGTCCTTCCGGGTGAGTCGCTGTAAGGTGGTAGGCATCAGCAGACATCCCTGATCCTGCAACCTCGCAGTAAATATGTGCACCACGTGCAATGGCGTGCTCCATTTCTTCTAGAACCAAACAAGCAGATCCTTCACCCATTACGAACCCGTCGCGACTTGCGCTAAATGGACGCGAAGCCGTTTCCGGAGAATCATTTCGGGTAGAAAGGGCATTCATGGCATTAAAACCACCTACTCCGCCCGGAGTAATTGCAGCCTCGGCACCACCGGTTACGATGGCATTAGCTTTTCCTAAACGGATGTAATTGAATGCGTCGGCTATAGCATTGGTTGAAGAAGCACAAGCTGATACTGTAGAGAAGTTTGGTCCTCTCAAACCATAAATCATCGAAATATGACCTGCTGCAATATCAGCAATCATTTTAGGAATGAAGAATGGGTTGAAACGTGGTCCACGTTCTTCGTTTGTATAGTATCCGCCCACTTCTTGCTCAAATGTTGCGATACCACCGATACCAGCAGCAAAGATTACACCGATTCTATCTAAGTTTTCCTTTTCAAGATCAAGACCTGAGTTTTCGATTGCCTCTTTCGCAGCAACTAATGCATACTGCGTATAAGGATCATACTTTCTCGCTTCTTTACGGTCAAAGTGTGCTGTTGGATCGAAGTTCTTAACCTCACAAGCAAATTGTGTTTTGAACTTTGATGCGTCGAAATGAGTAATAGGTCCGGCGCCGCTTCGGCCGTTGACCATACCGTCCCATGTTTCAGAGACGTTATTTCCAAGAGGTGAAATTGCTCCCAGACCTGTTACTACTACTCTTTTTAATTCCATGTAGATGTAATAAAGTAAAGAGAATTACTTTTGGTTTGCTTCGATATAAGTGATAGCGTCACCAACAGTAGCAATCTTTTCAGCAGCGTCGTCTGGAATAGTGATTCCGAATTCTTTTTCGAATTCCATGATCAATTCTACTGTATCTAGTGAATCAGCGCCTAGATCGTTTGTGAAGCTAGCCTCATTTGTAACTTCTGATTCTTCTACGCTCAATTTATCAACGATAATTGCCTTTACTCTTTCTGCAACTTCTGACATAACTTTTCGATTTTTAGAATTAATAATAACGTACTTACTTTTCTAATTAATGATGCAAAGAAAAGAATATTTCTCGAAAGAAAGCAAATTATTTGAAGATAAAATGCTGAAAAGTGCACATTTTATTATTCTTTGTGCACTGAAATCGTGATTTTACCAAGAATATTTCGTCTTTGTAAATCAGTGCATTAATCAAAATAGAATGCTGAATAAGACTGAGTAGCAGCATCTGACTAACGATGTTGTTACTTAATTTCGAAGCCTAACTCTTGAAATATTCTTTGAAGAGAGGGTGGGCAATTGATAACTGTATACGCAAGAAACTCTCGAGGATGCTTGTAGTGTGTACGCATCCATTCGAATTTATCGGGCATCGAACGCATAATTGCATCCTTCTCCATCGGATCGAAGGCATGTAGTATTGCTTGCTCGATCGGATTAGCATCGAATGTCGACAAGTCAATCACCGGCTTTTCCGGAGCAGGAGGTACAATTCCCGATGTATTAATTTCAATGTGGAAGAAGTTTGCAATGGCTTCTACTCCCATTCGCGTAGCTTTCGATTTGCCATCGTAGGAGTAACCGGCAATATGGGGTGTTGCGATGGCGCAATCTTCTAAAAGCTCCGGATTGATTTCGGGTTCTTTCTCCCAACAGTCAAGTACATAATCTGAAATCAGCCCGTTTTGTTTGGCTTCGTATAATGCGGTGTTGTCGATTACCGGACCTCGACAAGCATTGATAATTAAAGGTTTTTTCTTGAGTTTCCTAAAGAAATTAGCATCTGCAAGATGTAGTGTTTTGTCTTCTCCTTCTTTATATAAGGGCACGTGAAATGTGATCACATCACACTCTGAAGCAATGTTGTCTAGAGATACAAATGATGCGTTTTCTTTTTCTGCTCTTTCACGCGGTGGGTCATTGAGCAAGGTTTTAATGCCAAGAGCATTACATACATTCAAAACGGCTTTACCTGTGTTGCCCACTCCTACAATACCAACTGTTTTGTCTTTGAAATTGTATCCTTTGTATTGTGTGAGTGCGGCGATGACTCCTGCAAAATATTCGCCAACCGAACCGGCATTACATCCGGGGGCATTTTGCCATTGTATCCCGTGATCTTTGCAGTATTTGGTGTCGATGTGATCATAGCCAATGGTGCATGTTGAGATAAATTGCACACTGCTGTTCTTTAGTAATTCTTCGGTGCAGTGTATCGTGGTGCGTGTAAGTAAAGCATCTGCATCGTGTACTACTTCGGGAGTAATCTCTTTGGCTGGAAGAGCAATTAAGGTTGCCGATCCGGTAAATACACCTTCGAGAAAAGGTATTTTCTGATCTGCTACTATTTTCATGTGTTCTTTGTTTTATCAATTGATATTGAGCCTCAAATGTATGTATTAATTTTATTGCTTTCCGTATATACAGAAAGTTTTGCTACATTTGTCTTTTACTTATCTCAAAACCCAGTTTATATGAAGTTTTCTGAATTAGCATACCCTATATTTGAGCGTGCTACCTCTGATTATCACATTACGGATAATGTAGACGCTCCCATGAACAATCCGTTCGAATTTAAAAGTATCGAATATTATTTGTATTTGAAAAACTGGATTGATGCAGTACAGTGGCACTTTGAGGATATTATTCGTGACCCGAATATTGATCCGGTTGATGCATTGGTACTAAAGAGAAGAATCGATAAAAGTAACCAAGATCGTACAGATTTAGTGGAACTGATCGATAGTTATTTCCTTGATCAATATAAAGACGTAGTTGTGAGTGAAGATGCAACTATCAATACAGAGAGTCCGGCTTGGGCGGTAGACCGTTTGTCTATTCTTGTGTTGAAAATTTATCACATGCAACAAGAGGTGGGTCGTACAGATGTTGATGCAGATCATATTGCAGCATGCCAAAAGAAGCTAGATATTCTATTGGAGCAAAAGCAAGATTTAACTTCTGCATTGGATCAATTATTAGCAGATATTGCAGCTGGGAAAAAATATATGAAGGTATATAAGCAAATGAAAATGTATAACGATCCTTCGTTAAATCCAGTTCTTTACGGAAACAAATAAGTTTACATGGCTACATATTTAGTGGTTCGTTTTTCGGCAATCGGGGATGTTGCGATGACTATTCCTGTTATTTATTCTGCTGCAAAACAAAATCCGGACGATCGTTTCATTGTATTGACCAGTCCGTTTTTAACCAATTTATTTCAGCAACTACCATCTAATGTAGAAGTACATGGTATAGATATAAAAGGCGATCAGCGATGTCTGATTCGCCTTAACTTATATATATATAAATGGATGAAGCAGGCAGATGCTGTTCTTGATTTGCATGACGTGATTCGCACTAAAGCCATTCGCTTTGTTGCAAAGATGTTGGGAAAACCTGTTTATACAATCGACAAAGGTAGAGTAGCTCGAAAGGCGTTGACTCGAAAAGAGAATAAAGAGAAAAAGCAATTAACTCCTGTTTTCGATCGATACGAAAAGGTCTTTAAAGATGCATCTCTTCGCTATACACGAAGCTTTGATTCTTTGTTTTCAGATCAAACTCCAGATATCCAACCTATAACTTCTGTTTTTGGTAATAAAGAAGAGAAGTGGATTGGTATTGCTCCTTTTGCTAAACACGAAGGGAAAATTTATCCATTAGATAAGATGGAGTCGCTTATCGATAAACTGTCGAAGAAGGAGGGCATGCGCTTGTTCTTGTTCGGTGGCGGAGGTGCTGAAAAAGAAATGATGGATGCTTGGAGTGCTGCTTACCCAAATGTAGAAGTTGTAGGAGGAAAGTTAAAACTAAACACCGAGTTGGTGTTGATCTCTATGCTCGATGTTATGATCTCGATGGATTCTGCCAATATGCACTTTGCTTCTTTGGTAGGTACACCCGTCGTTTCAATTTGGGGACAAACACATCCATATGCCGGCTTTTACGGATGGAAACAAGATCCTGCAAATGCAGTACAAGTAGACCTAGCTTGTCGCCCTTGCTCCATCTTTGGCAATAAACCTTGCTATCGCAACGACTGGGCCTGTATGCAACAGATCTCAAATGAGATGATTCTGCAAAAATTAAAAGTGTTTCTATAAATAAGTCATTTATAATTAATCCATTTTCTATGAAAGATAAACCTTCTGTATCGTTGATTATAACGACTTACAATAATCCTTCATTTCTGCGATTATCAGTTCTTAGCGCAAACTCACAAACGCATTTGCCTGATGAAATCATAATAGCAGATGATGGTTCAACCGAAGAAACTTTCCAAGAAATTGCTCGATTGAAACAAGAAACACAAGTTCCGATTGTGCATGTATGGCAAGAGGATAATGGATTTCAAGCTGGAAAAATAAGAAATATTGCTATCGTTGCTGCAAAATCGGAATACATTGTACAGGTTGATGGTGACATAATAATGGAAAGTCATTTTATAGAAGATCATCTTCATTTTGCAGCTAAAGGAAAGTTACTTCAAGGCTCTAGAGTGTTTATAAAGGAAGATAAAACAAAAAGCTTGATAGCGAAAGACTCGTTCAAGCTATCATTCTTTACCTTTGGTATTTCCAGAAGAGAAAATGCTTTTAGATGTGTTAAACTGAGTGATTATTTATCAACTCGCTACCGAAATCGATATCCTATTTATTATGCTCGAGGAGCAAATATGTCTTATTATAAATCTGATTTTATGCAGGTAAATGGATATGATGAAGACTTTATTGGATGGGGGCATGAGGATAGTGATCTAACACTTAGGATGTTGAATAACGGAGTTCAAAAGTTATATATCAAATTTTCTTGTGTCGTATATCATCTTTATCACAAAGAGGCGGCTCGCAATCTCGAACAAATAAACAAAGACCTTATGGATACTCACTTTACGAGTGGAGTCGTTTATTGTGATAATGGAGCAAAACAATATGTTAATCACATAGAGGAGTATATACAGAACTAGTTTTGATAAAAGATTGAAGAAAAAGTGCGAGATATGAAAATAAAAGCATGTACAATTAATCCCCAATATGCATATCTAAAAGGTTTTATTAATTCATTGCCATTCAAGTTTACTACATCTGGGGATGTTATTTATAAAGGAAGAAACGAACTTAGAAGGTTTAATATCGATGGTTTATCTGTTGTTGTGAAGAGCTTTAAAGTTCCACATTTTGTCAATAAAATAGCTTACTCTTATTTTCGTAAATCTAAAGCGCAACGTTCTTACGAATATGGATTAAGATTATTGAGTTTAGGGATTCATACTCCTGAACCAATAGCATTTATAGAGGTTCGACAAAATGGACTATTAACAAATAGTTATTATATATGCCTTTCTTCCGATTATACAACTTTTCGCGATATCTATGATCAACGACTTGAGGATAAACTGGATATTGTAAAAGGCGTAGGTTGTTTTGCTGCAAAGATTCAGAAGCAAGGAGTAATCCATAAAGATTTCACACAAGGAAATATTTTATTTAAGAAATCTGCGAACGGAGAGATTCTATTCTCATTGATAGATATAAACAGACTGGATTTTTCGAATATTGATATTGAGAAAGGTTGCTTGATGTTTAAAGGAATGTGGGAATCTGAGGAAGCGATAAAAGAAATGGCAAATGCTTATGCGATATCAATGGGATATAATGAGCGACAAGTCGAAAATCTTGTATTGGAAAATGTAGCAAGATTTAGAAATAAAAACCGATTTAAGAAATTCTTGAAGCGTAAGCGAAATAAATAGAAGAAAACGGATATTAAGCATATCCGTTTATTTTTTATCTGACATGTGTTTTGATTCTATGACTTTAGCCATTGTAGTAAACTTATAGAATGTATTTAGTAGAGCATAAATTAAGCCAGCTTTACCATCTTTATAAGCACGTTTTAAAATATACATTCTAAAGAAACGATAACTACAGTTCAAGAATAGGCTTACTCCCGAATAGTTTTTGTTTTGTCGTCTACTAACTTCTAAATTTGTATAATGATTCATTTTTCTAATAAATGATTCAATAGTTTCTTCTCCCATTTTGTGGTCAATATACACGTCAAGTCCGGATGGAAACTTTTCTAACACCCCATTTACTTTAGGTATGGAGTGTATTGCATGGGGCCAGTTTACACAACTTTTCTTGAAAAATCGAAGTTGATAATCTGGATATATACAATGCATAAATCGATTCATAAAATAGTTTTTACGAGGAAGCATATATGCATCTGTGTTTTTATTCTTCTCTAAACTGTAGTTCAGAACAAAGTCTTTAAGTTCTGCTGAGATGGTTTCGTCAGAGTCTAAAACTAAAACCCATTCATTTCTAGCTTGAGATATTGCAAAATTCCTGGCTGGTTCAACATATCCGGTTGGCTCATGCATAACAATCTTACAATTGAACTTTTGAGCGATCAATAAAGTGTTATCTGTGCTATACATATCACAAATAACAATCTCATCAAAATCTTTTACCGACTCAAGGCAATTCGATAGTGTTTTATCAGAATTGAATGTATTAATTACTACAGATATATTCATAATCAATTAAGCTATAATTAACTCACTCTTGATAAAGATAATTATTACTTTACAAATGAGTTGATGTAAAGATACATTCATTCTCATAAAAAGAGATGGTTTATCATCTCTTTATTGTTAAATCCAATTCAAATTACTGATACCATTATTACATCGTTTTAAACGGAATTCCATTGCTTCGTTTAATATTTTGTAATGCTCAGCTTCTTTTTCTTTTGATGTTTCATTATGATATAGATGAAGTGCTATTCCTCCCATTTTTAGACACTTTTTACTTACACCTATATTTTTTAGACGAATTGCTAATTCTGCATCTTCATGTCCCCAGCCTTTCAGGTCTTGATTGTATCCATTTACTGCAATAAGATCCTTTTTCCAAAAAGCCATATTGCAACCTCTAAGTTTCAATACATTTTTGGTGTTATAGCGTTTGGAAAGGAATTTACGCAATATTTTACTGCGTAAACAGTTTAAGATATGACTAGGTTTATGTTGCAGTGATATAAATCTGACATCTTGATTCTGTAGAAATCTCGTTGCTTGAAGAGGAGTTGTTTTAACTCTGCTTCCACAAACGAAATATCCAGCTTCTGCAACAGAAAGATGATCCGCAATAAAATGTTGATGTATAATAATATCACCATCTAATTGAATAATATAATCTCCTTTGGCGATGCGAATTGCTTTATTCCGTATTTCACTTAGTCTAAAACCGTTATCTTCATGCCACACATGGATAATCGGAATAGTTGTTTGACTTCTTGCATAATCAATAACAGCTTTTGTAGCAAGTCGTGAGCCATCATCAGCTATGATAATCTCATCAGGAAGAATGGATTGCTTTAAAACATATTTTAATGATAAAGACAATGCTTCTTCCCAGTTGTAAGTTGCTATTATTAATGATATAGTTGGTTTCAAAATTAAAATGATTGAGTTGTTAATCTTCAATATAACTTATCCATATACTAACGATGTTTTCTAAATCGAATGCTCTTGAATGATTAAGAGCTTCTTTTGACATTTTAGATCGTAAACTATCGTTTTTCATTAATCGAGAAAGTGCTTCTGTATACTTCTCTAAATCAAATGGAGGAATTAATAATCCATTTTCATTATGAGTTATTATATCAGTAGCCGAAGCAAAGGATTCGAACATAATGGGAATGACACCGTGTTGTTTTGCTTCTAATACGACCATGGGCATACCTTCAAAATTAGAAGTTAAACAGATGATTTCAGCCTTTTCATAATAAGGCTTCGGATTCTTGTATCCCTCAAAAATAACATTCTTCAGGGCTGCTTGAGTTGCTTGTTTAATGAGGTTTTCTTTTTCATTTCCATCACCAACAAATCGGAGTGTCCAGTCGTTGTGTTGTCGCTCTAGTTTAGACCATATTTTGATTAATCGGTCTGGGCGTTTATCGTTACTAGATAGGCGACCTACGAATAATACTTCTTTTTGTTTCTTGTACTCTTCAGATAAATCTTTGGATGTATATGTATTTGCATTTGGAATTGATATAACTTTTCCAGCATCCATATTCGGATTGAACTCTTTCAGACCCTTCTTGAATTTATCTGATAAAAGAACAATATAATCAGATTTAGCATTTAGATAGTTTAGTCGCTTAATTAATCGATGTTTCTCTTTTTGTAGTCTGAATGGGTATAAAAGGATATGTCTTATCCAACGCTTTAGCGGAGTATTAATATTCCTTCTTCTAAATGTTTCGGTAAAAAGAGACTTATAATTAAACAATGGCTCAGAATGGATAACTGAAAAAATCTTTATATTTTGCTTCGATTCAATATCAAGAAAAAAGTAAGAAGGACTAAAGTTCCCCTCTTGATTAATGATGATATTGATATTGTTGTCGTTTATTACTTTGTTGTAAAATGACTTATTTTCGGGACAATTTATTCTTTTACGATTCGAAACGGGTAAAAAAAATGATTCTGTAGCTAACCGCTCGAGCTCATTAGTAGTCGGTTTATCTCCATGTATAGCAAATACATTATAGCCTTTAAGTTTCAAGGCTTTTATTAATGTAAAAGAAATTCGCTCTATCCCACCTCTCTCGGGATTAAAGACAGAGAAATATGTGAATAAGATATTCTTTGGCATACATGAAGAGTTCAAGTGTATATAATATAGATGATGGTTTGATTAATAACGCTGCGTTTATCGAGTTAAAAGTTGGGTTATAATAATCACTTTAAAAATAGACCTCTTTTTTATTGAGCAAAGATAATTATTTGCAAACGATAAAAAGTAGGTTGTTATAGATAATTAGGACAAGAAATAGATCAACAGTGTAAATCTGTGGCTTATATAAGTTTATTGGATTTTTTTATTTAGATATAGAAGTATATTTTTGTATTAAAAATAGATTCAATGAAGCCGAAACTCTCTATTATTATACCTGTTTACAATGCTGCAAATAATTTAGAAAGATGTATAGAGTCTGTACTCAATCAAACAGTTAGAGAAATTGAAGTTGTTGCAGTCAATGACGGAAGTACAGATGATTCATTTATGATTCTTAATAAATATGCTCGAATAGATTCTCGTTTAATAGTTGTTTCTAAAGAAAATGAAGGTGTGGTTCTTGCTCGTTTAGCTGGACTTCAAATTGCATCTAGCGAATATATTTATCATTTAGACTCGGACGATTATATTGAATCGGTCTTGGTTGAAGAGGTTTTGTTGCAAATTCAAAAAAAAGAAGCTGATATACTTCTTTTTAATTTTAATTTTTGTGTAAATGGAGTAAAAACGTTATCCAGACCGTATGATAAAGAGTTGTATTCAAATATTGAATTTTTAGTATACATATGGATGGGTAAAGGTTATAATGCATTGTGGACTTTTGTTCACAAGAAATCATTATATGCTAATATTTATATTCATAAAGAAATAAGTTTTGGGGAAGATTTATATATGACTACTCAGCTAGCATATTATGCAAATCGAATCGTATTCTTTAATTCGAAGCCTCTGTTGAATTATATTATTCACAAAGAGTCTATCTCAAATAGTAGGCTCAACGATAAGAAAGTAAAGGATATATTACTTTATCCAAAGCTGATTCATGAGTTTCTGAAAGACAAGCCAGAGTATCTTGAACTGGAAGAATATATTTATGGATTAAAACTAATCTCCAATAACATTCTTTTGTCAAGATGTTGGTTTGATGGTGCAAAACAGCGATCAGAAGAGACCATTTTAATACTAAAAAGATATCCAGGACTATTAGCATATAAATCCATAAAGAACATGAGAAAGTTATCTCTATTATTTGCAAAGAATTATTACTTAGGTCGATTGTTTGCACAATATTATAGATTAAAGGGAAAAATATCACCATATTCTAAACATTAAATATTGCTATTTGCGACCAAAGTCGGCAGGTATTTCGCCCCAAACCGACGTTTCCCATTTTAGGATTTGATTAGTATATGTGTTGCTATTCAGCCATTTTTCAGCTCTTTCTATCAATTCAAAAATAGGAGCATTAATGGATGTTTTCTCGAGTTTCGTTTTGCACTTCTTATTTCTCACCCATAAGATTGCATTGCGACTGTCAGAATAGATCGGTAAATTGCTTTTGTTTTGTTTCAAGAATGCAAGGCCATGTACCAATGCTAAGAACTCTCCAATGTTATTTGTGCCTTGATCCATAGGGCCTAGGTGAAATAACTCTTTTCCTGTTGCAACATAAACTCCTCTGTATTCCATTTTTCCTGGATTACCACTGCAAGCAGCATCAACAGCTAGACTTTCTTTTATCGGATTTCCAAAAGTAGATTGACTTTCAAATTTAAAAGAACTTCTGTTTTGTCTATTTAGATAGTGATCTGGACCTTGAGCATATGCTTCAAGAGCAGCTTCTTCACTTTCAAAAGACTTGTAACGTGCTCCGTCTTGCCCATCTACTTGTCTTTTACACTCAGCCCAATTGTCGTAAACACCGGGGTTAAGTCCTTTCCAAACAACATAATACTTTTGCTTTGCCATTGAATCTTTATCTTGCATTCATTTTTACAAAGATAATTGATTGATCTTACAATAATGCTTTTTTAGTTGTATCTGTGTAATCTTGTATATGTTATAATTGTCTTCGATGTGTATGTAATTTGTTGATAAACAGTGTTGTCTGTGTTTTTTGATGCTAAAAAAGGGATATTTGATTAGAGTTAATGTGTTATAGGTGAGCTATTTAGGAGTGGCGAAGCGAAAGTGGTTAAAAAAGTTTTCAATAAGGAATTTTGATGTCTGCACGGCGAATGTTTCGTAAGTGCTTGTTTATTAGGAATGTGCTAGTAGTGCTGCCGCCCATTATATTGTAGAGAAAAAACGAGTTCGATATAACATAGAAGAGACTTGCAGTAGGCTAAAAATTTGATTGGATGTGTTTCTTCTTGTTTTGCAAGATTGCTTTTTTATTTTTACATTGTGCTACTTTAATTTGGCTTTAAATGCTTAATTAAAATGTTACATTTATAAACGACCAAAAAGGGAAAGTCCTTTATTTGGATAATATTTGATTTTGTATTTGCGATGAAAAGAATATTCTTGATAGGTTATATGGGTGCCGGTAAAACTACGATTGGAAAAGATCTAGCATCTTTGTTAGGTCTCTCTTTTATTGATCTTGATTGGTACATTGAAGAGCGCTATCATAAGAAGATTTCTGATCTTTTTGAAGCAGAAGGAGAGGCTGGCTTTAGGCAGATCGAACGTAAAATGCTGAAAGAAGTTTCTCAATTTGAGAATATTCTTGTTGCTACCGGTGGAGGTACTCCGTGTTTCTTCGATAATATGGACTACATGAATCTTGTCGGTAAAACTATTTATTTGAAAGTGACCGAAGAGGAATTAGCCGATCGATTAGAGGTAGCGAAAGCTTCTCGACCTCTAATTGCAGATAAAAATCGAGAAGAGTTAATTCACTTTATTGCTAATACGATAAATAAAAGAGAACCTTTTTATTTACGCTCTCAAATTGTGTTCAAAGCCGAAACGATGAACACAAAAGATGAAATTCAGAAAATAATTAGCCAGTTAGCCAGTATGTTATTATGAATCCCAATAAAGCACCAATAGGTCAGAATGGATTCTTTGAGCAAGAGATCTTGAAGAATCTGTTGAGTTCGATGAGAGAATTAGTCATTGGTATCCCTAAAGAGCGGATTCCAAATGAAACCCGGTTAGCATTGACACCAGAAGCAGTCGGATTAATTGTAGATCAAGGACATCGTGTATTAATAGAACGAGGATCTGGTTTCGGTATTAATTATACAGATAACGATTTTGCCGAACAAGGAGCGGAGATTCTTGATACCTCAAATGATGTATATCAATCAGACATTATATTTAAGATATTACCACCTACGCTAGAAGAAGCGGAGATGATGAAACCACGTGCTACTCTTTTTTCGTTTATTCAATTAATAGACTTTTCCTCCGCTGTTCTTGATTGTTTGGTTAGAAAGAAAATAACTGCAATCGCTTATGAGTTAATTTGTGACGAACACCAATCACTTCCTATATTAAATGCAATTTCTGAAATTGAAGGACTAGCAGCTATTTCTGTTGCGGCTGATCTTCTTAGTTCATCGCATAATGGTAAAGGGATTCTTCTAGGAGGAGTTCCAGGGGTTCCTCCAACAGAAGTTGTAGTTCTAGGTGCCGGATTAGCAGGAACTGCAGCTGCAAAGGGAGCGCTGGGATTAGGAGCATTAGTAAAAGTGTTTGACGATGACGTATTTCGATTGAGAAATATTCAGCGGATACTTAATCAACAAGTTTATACCTGCAATTTTCAACCTAATGTGTTAGATAATGCTTTCTTAAGCGCAGATGTGGTAATTGGGGCATTGCATTTCATGACGACAGGAATCAGGCATGTCATTTCAGAAGAGTTTGTGAAACAGATGAAGAAAGGGGCCGTAATAGTTGATTTGCGAGTAAGTAGAGGAGGTTGCTTTGAAACGACTTGTAGCCGTAAAGCTTCAGATCCGTATCTATATACTCAATTTGGAGTAGTTCATTATTGTATGCCTAATATTAGCTGTAATGTTGCAAGGACAACAGCTATGGCTTTGAGTAATGTTTTTGTCCCGATGATCCATCGTATAGGAGAAGTCGGCGGGGTGAGCGCTTTACTTAGGATTGATACTGGATTTAAGAAAGGCGTTTATTTATTTGATGGACGATTGGTAAATCGATACGTTGCAAATCATTTTAATACTGTGGCTGGTGATTTGGATATATTTTTATCATAAAATGAATATTTATACGATAAAATGATATCAAACAAACCATAAATGTTATAATTATTCTATTTTGGTGAGAATTTATTCTTATATTCGTGAATTCAATATTTAATACTATATAATATTAAAGAATTGCTTATGACTAACGACACAAAAGTGAAAAAAATAGACCAAGTAGTAGTTCGCTTCTCCGGAGATTCTGGAGATGGAATGCAACTTACAGGTACTATTTTTTCAAACTTATCCGCAATCTTTGGTAATGAGATATCAACTTTCCCTGATTACCCTGCCGAAATTAGAGCACCTCAAGGATCTTTGAACGGAGTATCAGGCTTTCAAGTACATTTAGGTTCTAAGAAGATCTATACGCCCGGAGATAAAGCTGATGTTCTTGTTGCAATGAATCCTGCTGCATTAAAGGTAAATGCAAAGTATCTAAAGCGTAATTCGATTGTGATTATCGATACAGATTCTTTTCAGAAGTCAGATCTGGACAAGGCAAAATTTGTAACGGATAATCCATTTGAAGAACTACATTTAACCAGCGTACAAGTAATCGATGTACCTATCACTTCTATGGTGAAAGATGGGTTATCTGATTTTGGTATGGATAATAAAGCAGTTGTTCGATGCAAAAATATGTTTGCATTGGGATTAGTTTGCTGGTTATTTGATCGTCCTTTAGAGCAGGCAATGGAAATGTTGTCGACTAAATTTGCAAAGAAGCCATTGATTGCTCAGGCAAATATCAAAGCTTTGACAGATGGATATAATTATGGTCATAACACACATACTTTTGCATCGACCTATCGCATTGAGCCTAAAGAGCAGACTGAAAAAGGCTTCTATATTGATGTAAATGGAAATAAAGCCGCTGCTTATGGACTGATTGCTGCAGCTGAAAAGGCAGGGTTAGAGTTGTTTTTAGGAAGCTATCCGATTACACCGGCAACAGATATATTGCAAGAGTTGTCTGCGCGCAAGGAACTTGGAGTCAAAGCGGTTCAAGCTGAAGATGAAATTGCCGGAATTTGTACAGCTATCGGAGCTGCCTATGCAGGTGATTTAGCAGCAACTTCAACTTCAGGTCCCGGATTAGCATTAAAAAGTGAAGCAATTGGTTTAGCTGTAATATCAGAATTACCATTGGTAATTATTGATGTTCAAAGAGGTGGTCCTTCAACAGGACTTCCAACTAAGAGTGAGCAAACCGATTTGATGCAAGCTATCTATGGACGAAACGGCGAAAGTCCGCTTCCGGTCTTAGCCGCATCTACTCCAGGTGATTGTTTCGATATGGCATATTGGGCTTCCAAAATAGCATTAGAGCATATGACTCCTGTTATTTTGCTAACAGATGCATTTATAGCGAACGGGTCTTCTGCATGGAGAATTCCAGAGTTAGAGAAGTTTCCGACAATTAAACCAAATTATGTAAAGTCTTACAAAGCCGAGGCTGATTGGAAACCATACAGACGTAATAAAGAAACGCACGTACGTTATTGGGCAATACCAGGAATGGAAGGATTTACACATCGTGTAGGTGGCTTAGAAAAAGACTACGATACAAGTGCTATTTCGACAGATCCTCACAATCACCAAAAAATGACAGATACGCGCCAAGCTAAGATTGATAAGATTGCAGATTATATTCCAGAGCTTGAAGTTATAGGAGATCAAGATGCAGAGTTATTAATTGTGGGCTGGGGAGGAACCTATGGTCACTTATATGAGGCAATGGAAACGATGCAAGCTCAAGGTCAGAAAGTTGCATTGGCGCACTTCAAGTTTATACTTCCATTACCAAGAAATACGGCTGATGTCTTAAAGAGATTTGATAAGGTTGTGGTTGCTCAGCAGAGCAATGGTCAATTTTCTAAATATCTGAGGGGAGCAATTGATGGTTTTAAACCTTATGAGTTTAACCGTATCATGGGACAACCATTTATAGTAAGTCACTTGGTTGAAGAATTCACTAAAATTATGGAGGGTAAATAATGAATACAGATCTTAAATATACAAGCAAGGATTATAAGAGCGATCAATACGTGCGATGGTGCCCTGGTTGTGGAGATCATGCCGTTCTGAAAAGTCTTCAAAATGCAATGGGCGAATTAGGAATCCCTCCGTATAAAACTGTTGTAGTTTCAGGTATTGGATGTTCTTCTCGCTTACCATATTATATGAATACTTATGGTTTTCATACCATTCATGGAAGAGGAGCAGCCATCGCAACCGGAGTAAAAGTTGCAAATCCGGATCTATCAGTATGGTTAGCAACGGGCGACGGGGATTGTTTGGCAATTGGAGGTAATCACTTCATTCATGCGTTGCGTCGTAATGTGGGAATCAATATTTTGTTATTCAATAATAAGATTTATGGTCTTACTAAAGGACAATACTCGCCAACTTCCGACAAAGGTTTTGTCTCTAAGACATCTCCTTTTGGAACGGTTGAAGAGCCCTTCTCTCCGGCAGAATTGGCATTTGGTGCACGTGCAACCTTTTATGCAAGAACGATAGATGTTGATTTGAAGAACTCTCAAGATATTTTAGTTGCAGCAGCAACGCATAAAGGTACGTCTGTTGTTGAAGCTCTTGTTAATTGCGTTATATTCAATGATGGAGTACATAAAAAGATTGTAGATAAAGAATTTAGAGCTGATCGAACAATCTTCTTGCGTCAGGGAGAGAAAATGCTTTTCGGAGCAAACAATGATAAAGGAATTATTTTAGATGGCTTGAAGCTTAAAGCGATAACGATTGGTCAAGACGGATATAGCCTGGATGATGTGTTAATACATGATGCAACAACTATAGATAATACACTTCATTGTATGTTGGCAAATATGAAAGATGAATTACCTGTAGCACTCGGTGTAATCAGAAGTGTCAACACTCCAACTTATGAAGATGAAGTGGTAGACCAGATCGAAAAGGTACAATCAAAAAATCCAATTCGAGATATCACGACATTCCTTAAAAGTGGAGACTCTTGGGAGGTAAAATAAAGCAATAAAAAAGGCGACTCAACTGAGTCGCCTTTTTTTATTAGATTTTGTCACCGTAAGCCAAGTCTCCAGCATCGCCAAGTCCTGGTACAATGTATTTTTGATCATTAAGTTCTTCATCAAAAGTAGAGAACCAAATGGTTGTTTTGTCTGCAGGGAAGTTCTTTTTGATATATTCAAGGCCTTCACGACATGCAATTACCGAAGCAACATGAATGTGTTTAGGAGTACCTTTGCTAAGAATCGCTCTATAAGCAAGCTCCATAGAGTTTCCGGTTGCAAGCATAGGATCTGCAAGAATCAATACTTTGCCTTCGATGCTTGGAGATGCAATGTATTCAACGTGTACATCAAAATGCATATGATCTTCTGTATATTTACGATAAGCAGAGATAAATGCATTTCCTGCATGATCGAAATAATTTAAAAAGCCATGATGGAAAGCAAGTCCGGCTCTTAGAATGGATGCAACTACCACTTCATCCGAAGCAAGTTGACAAGTTTTAGTTCCAAGAGGAGTCGTGATATCTTTCGGTGCGTAGTTCAGAGTTTTACTGATTTCGTATGCAATAACTTCTCCGATTCGTTCAATATTTCTTCTAAAACGTAGTCTGTCGTTCTGTACCGTAACATCGCGCATTTCTGCAACGAAATGATTCAGTAATGAACATTCTTTTGAAAGATCTTTTATTTCCATCTTAAATGTAGTAGTTTATTTATCCAAATATGGGTTGGGATAAACATGCTTTTGCGAGAATAAGTCTAGAAGAGACATGCAATCATAAGGTGTCGGGAAGGATTTCCGAAAGTGATTACTTGTTTCTGCAAAAGTGTTTACACCATTCGGAATACAAAAGTAGAGAAAGCTTTTTTGAATGCAATCTAAATCATTATTAAATCTTGTAATTTCAGGTCTAATATGCTCATAAACATATTTCTTGTTCTTTATAATCATCTAGTTATCGTGACTTACATTTTATATGTATAGTAGAATTTGTTTATAAATAATATCTAAAAAAGAAACGAGGTGTCAGTATAAATCATGCTGTTAAAATATATATATCAATTCGATCGTTATGCTATTTATATTGCCTTAACCGATCATTTTTGTAAGCAAAGAATGACAAATTGTTAGAGAAATCTGAGAAGTTGAATTTATCTGTTAAATAAGGACGAATTAAGTGTTACATCTTGAATTTGCATTAAAGAAAAAATTCCGCAATAAAGGTTGCGCCTTTCCGAAATTATATTACTTTTGTAGCAACATAAATAAGTAAGATAAAGTAGAATTATTTATATAAGTCAATCAATTAATTAAACTAATTCAAGATGGCTAATTTAGATTTGAGCAAGTATGGCATTGTTGGCGATTTCGAAATCGTACACAACCCATCTTACGAGCAACTTTTCCAAGATGAAACAAACCCTGCTAACGAAGGTTTTGAAAGAGGTGTTGTAACTACTACAGGTGCTGTTGCAGTAGACACTGGTAAATTCACAGGTCGTTCTCCTAAAGACAGATACATCGTTAAAGATGCAACTACAGAAGAAACAATCTGGTGGGATGGTACTATCAACAAACCAGTTTCAACTGAAATCTGGGATGACCTTAAAGCGTTGTCTTTGAAACAACTTTCTTCTTCTAAGAAACTTTACGTTGTTGACGCATTCTGTGGTACTAACGAAGATACTCGTCTTAAAGTGCGTTTCGTAATGGAAGTTGCATGGCAAGCTCACTTCGTAACTAACATGTTTATCCGTCCATCACTATTCGAACTTGAGCACTTCGGTGAGCCTGATTTCGTAGTGTTGAACTCTTCTAAAACAGTTAACCCTAACTGGGAAAAACAAGGTTTGAACTCAGAAGTATTCGTATGTTTCAACCTAACTGAAAGAATGCAAATCATCGGCGGTACTTGGTACGGTGGTGAAATGAAAAAAGGTATGTTTGCTATGCAAAACTACTACCTACCATTGAAAGGTATGGCTTCTATGCACTGTTCTGCTAACGTAGGTAAAGACGGTGATGTAGCAGTATTCTTCGGTCTTTCTGGTACAGGTAAAACAACTCTTTCAGCAGACCCAAAACGTTACCTAATCGGTGACGATGAGCACGGTTGGGATGAGAACGGTGTATTCAACTACGAAGGTGGTTGCTACGCAAAAGTTATCAACCTAAGCGAAGAAAACGAACCAGATATCTGGAGAGCAATCAAACGTGACGCTCTTCTAGAAAACGTAACTGTACGTGAAGATGGTTCTGTTGACTACGTAGACGTAAAAACAGAAAACACTCGTGTTTCTTACCCAATCTACCACATCAACAAAATCGTTCTTCCTTCAAAAGCAGGTCACGCTAAGAAAGTAATCTATCTTTCAGCTGACGCATTTGGTGTATTGCCTCCGGTTTCTATCCTTGATGAAAACCAAGCACAATATCACTTCCTATGTGGTTTCACTTCGAAACTTGCAGGTACTGAGCGTGGTATCACAGAACCAGTTCCATCATTCTCTCCAGCGTTTGGTGAAGCGTTCTTGACTCTACACCCAACTATGTATGCTAAAACTCTTGTATCTAAAATGCACGAGCACGGAGCGAAAGCTTATTTGGTAAACACAGGATGGAACGGTACAGGAAAACGTATCTCTTTGAAAGACACTCGTGCAATCATCGATGCTATCATCGACGGTTCTATCGACTCAGCAGAAAAGGTACACATTCCAATCATGAACTTGACTGCGCCTAAATCATTGGCTAACGTTTCTGACATTCTTGACCCTCGTACAACTTATGCAAACGTTGCTGAGTGGGAAGAAAAAGCTCAAAAACTTGCAGCTATGTATATCAAGAACTTCGAGCAATATTGTGACAACGATGCTGCTAAAGCTCTTATCCCTTCAGGTCCACAACTTTAATTTGTATTCAAATTAAACATAACCTACAAAAGCACCCTTCGGGGTGCTTTTTTTGTTTTACCACACTTTCAAGATCCTTCTAGCTTTGGAGCATATCCTCCGTCTTTTAGTATCATTCATCCATTCAACGAGTTTTTTATTTACGAGGTATAATATCAGTTCTTATGATAAGCAAATCGTCAGGTGCCGACGAGGGCACTGAAAAAATCAATAAGTATACTTGCTCATAAAGCTAAATTATAAATAGGTTCTATAATGAAGTTGTTTATATTTCGTATCTTTAAGTTATTATAGTTTTGAGTATGCTAGCAC
>JBOGCF010000029.1:0-50271 GCA_051656605.1 Tannerellaceae bacterium
GTGGTTATAGCGTTGGGGTTCCACCTCTTCCCATTTCGAACAGAGAAGTTAAGCCCAATAGCGTCGATGGTACTGCGTATAGTGGGAGAGTAGATAGCCGCCGTTTTAGCTCGCAGAGAGCAACAAGTAGAGCGAGTCAGTCGAAAGATTGACTCGCTTTTTTTGTTTCTAATTATTTCGATGAATAGGTATCTGTTTTATTTTGATTCATATTCAATGTTTCTATATTTCTTCTTTTTCTTCAGTTCTATTCTTTTCAATGAAACAATCTATGGACTTCCTTGATTTATAATTGATATATGCATAAAAGATATTGAACCTTTATTTATTTTTGCATTCATATATAATTGTCTAACTATTCACAAGAATGAGAAGTTTTCGTCTAACATTATTACTTGTCTTGCTTGCTGTATGCAATTTCTTATCTGCACAAACGCAACCTAAACGTGAGTTTAGAGGAGCTTGGATTCAGACTGTTTTTCAAGGACAGTATGCTTCAATGTCACCTGCGCAAATGAAGCGATATTTTATCAATACACTTGATGAATTAGAAAAGCTACATATTAACGCAATCGTGTTTCAAGTGCGCCCGGAAGCAGATGCATGGTACGATTCTAAATATGAGCCATGGAGTCGTTTTCTTACAGGAAAGCAAGGTAGAGCTCCCGAAGGTGATTTCGATCCGATGGCTTTCATGATTGAAGAATGTCATAAACGCAATATGGAGTTTCATGCATGGCTCAATCCTTACCGTGCGGCCGTAAACGAAAGTTTGGTGATGGATCGTAACCATATTTACTATAAGCATCCGGAATGGTTCGTTAAATATGGCCGTCAGACTTTATTTGATCCGGGAGTACCGGAGTGTAGGGAGTATATTTGTACGATTGTAAAAGACATTGTTTCTCGTTATGATGTTGATGCAATACATATGGATGATTATTTCTATCCTTACCCTGTGGGAGGAGAAGACTTTCCAGATCAAGCAAGCTTTGCCCGCTACGGACGCCCCAAAGGCTATAAGAACTCTCAGAAGAATGCATGGAGACGTAATAATGTGAACTTGTTGATTCAAGAAATACGCATGACCATGTTTGCAACCAAACCATGGGTTCGTTTTGGGGTAAGTCCTTTTGGTATTTATCGCAATAAGAAAAGTACGACAGACGGATCGGGTAGCAATACCAACGGACTTCAAAACTACGACGATTTATATGCCGACGTAAAGAAATGGGTAAAGGAAGGATGGATCGATTATAACATACCACAAGTATATTGGGAGATCGGGCATAATGCGGCAGACTATGTTACTTTGGTTAAATGGTGGGCAGAGAATAATTACAATCAACACCTCTATATTGGTCAAGATGTAGCAAGAACCATGAAAGCAGATGACTTAACACGTAAGATGCGTTACATTCGTCGCATTCCTCAGATACATGGTAACTGCTTTTGGCCGGCAGGTGAGATTACCGCAAACAACAAAGGAGTGGTAGATAGTCTTGCTAACAACTATCACCGCTATCCGGCATTGATACCTGCTTATACGCATCTGCACAATCGCACACCGAAAGATGTAAAGAAGCTGAAGGCTAAGTGGACCGAAAATGGATACGTATTGCAGTGGAAACAAAATGGCAAGCCACAGAATCCGGAAACAGGGTCTTACTATGTAGTCTATCGTTTCAAAGACAAAGAAAAGGTAAACCTAGAAGATCCATCTAAGATTGTTAAGATCACGCGTGATACTTATTATCAGTTACCATATAACACTGGTAAAACAAAATATAAGTATGTGGTAACTTCGGTAGATAAGTTTCACAACGAAAGTAAAAAAGGGAAAAGTAAGACCGTTAAGCTATAAACAACAAAAGGCTCCAGTGATTGGAGCCTTTTCTGTATATCATAAAATAGAGTTCATTTTACAATCAGGAAGTTGATCTCTATTCTTTACATGTAAAGAACAATACCTGCCACCCCCGACAAGATGATGGTGATAATTGGGTTTATTTTCCCTTGCCAAGTAACTAAGAATACCGCACCAAAAAGCAAATAACTTTTGAGGTCGATAAAGTTTTGATCATTCATCAGGATAAGAGCAGCAGAAGCGATAAGTCCGATCGAAGCAGGTCGTAGTCCCGTAAAGAAGTTCTCCACGTACTTATTTGTTCTGAACTTCTTAAACGAATACGAGATTCCTAAGATGATAAGAAAAGCCGGAAGGCAAACTGCAAACGAAGCAATAAACGAGCCTAACGCATTTCCGGTAACCTGATAACCGATATATGTCGCACTATTTATACCAATCGGTCCAGGTGTCATTTGAGAGATGGCAACAATATCGGTAAATTGTTGCTCGGTAATCCACTGGTGATTGTAAATAACCTCTTGTTGAATCAAAGGAAGCATCGCATATCCTCCACCGAAAGAGAAGATACCGATCTTTAGGTATGTAAGAAATAACTGAAGATAGATCATAACTATTTACGTAAAAAGTTTCCGAATGCAAGGCCGATAATACCGGCTCCCGTGATTACATAGATTGGAGAAACACCAAGCAACCAAATGAGAAGAGCCGCAGCAATGGGAATCCATACATTATACTTGGACAGTTTGATTTTAATTGCCATTTTGATAGCCGGGACTGCAATCAATGCAACTACCGCCGGGCGAAGTCCTTTAAAAGCTCTTTCTACCCAGATATTATCTTGCACCTTTGTAAAGAACATTGCAATCAAAAGAATGATAACAAAGGAAGGCAGAACAGTCGCAATAGCAGCCGTGATTGCACCGGGAAGCTTCTTGATTCGATGGCCCACAAATACAGCCATATTTACTGCGAAAATACCGGGAAGCGTTTGACTGATCGCAAACACATCCATGAAATCCTCTTTGTTCATCCAGTTGCGATCTACAACTTCCCTTTCAATCAAGGGCAACATCGCATATCCACCACCAATGGTAAATGCTCCAATTTTGAGGAAAGTCATAAATAAGTTTGCGTAACTGCAATTTGAGTTAGTTTCAGTTTCCAAAATCAATTCGTTTAGATTAGAAATTTATCGCTTTACAGAGCGATGAGGACTACTGTTCATGGTCTTTTTCTTTCTGGTAGGTAAGGAGTCTTGCGGAGTAAAATAACGATGCTCCGATTGATTGATCTCTAGTTTCAGGATCGAATCATTGTAGAGACTACCTTTTTGATTGTCCTCTGTAGCCGTGTAGGAAGTACGTTCAAAACGCTCTCCCAAACGGATGATATCGCCTTCATATAAATGCATACGAAAGTAATCATTTAAAGAATAGCTATCATTATCATTTTTGTTATAAATTGATGTATTCAATAGCATTAGCAAGGGTTCAAGATCGTTGTATTTAATCCAGGCAAGAGGATAATAAGCCATTTCATCGCTAATATACGTTATGCGTAATGGGCATATTGCTTCAATATCACACTGAAGTCGCGAGTCGTTTGCCGACAGATAATGAATTTCCTTAATCAGATAAGCACCAATAGTATTCCAATCGATATCGAAAATTCGCATCGTCATCGAAGAAGCAGAGTCAGAAGGTCGTAAATGCAATTTATGAGCCCATAGGATTGAGTCCGGTTTGATTGGATCTAATGCCGAAAGGTCTGTAAACGAAGATTGATATGCAAATGCGGGAATTCTATTTAGAAGAATACTACCCACTACCAACTCCGTAAATGTAATGTGGCGATCTTTATAAGATGATGGAAAAAAGAGAGGTTTATTCTCTTGTTCTGTTACAAAAACTCTACGGTAGATTACTTTTCTGTTTTGCTGAGAGCGGTTTGGTATTCGTTGAGTTTGTTGAATCCATTCCCGTTGCGAAGCTGAAGGTACGGGGAGATGGTCAACAAGTAATTGAGCCGATAAAGCATTGATACAACAATACCCGATAAAAAGAAAAATAAAGAGCTTTTTCATACGATGGTTTATTGAAGGGTTAATCGAAAAGATGCAAGCGTCTGCTCATAACTGTTATTCACTACAAGTCGGATATCAGTAAGTAACAATATTTTCTCGTTACGTAATTTGTGCGCAATCGATTCAAAATCGTATCCCGATTGAGACGGACGAATCACTTGTTTGCTTGCATTGCCTAATGCATCACGTTGCACAATAGAAAACTCAGATAACTGATAAGAGACTTGAGGAAACAGAGAATTCGAAAACTGTAGAGACGTACTTCCCAGCAAATGTGAACGAAGAATCCGATCATGCATGCGGCATTGCGTGATCGAGGAATCACTTGAAAACAAATACAGTAAATCAGGCAGAGGAAGTTCTCTTGCTTCAAAAGAATAACGATTAAGCAGTATCTTCCCTCTTTTGATATCAATAGAGAATTGCTTCATTGTTTTCAACGGAGTTATCAACACTCCCGAATCGCACCAAGCAACAGTGGCATTGTCTGATTCGAACGAAAGTTCAGCTGGATGGATATCTGAAAGATGCAGGTTGAATACGTTTTCAATACCGGTAAAAACAATTGTATTCGGTTGCTCTAATCGCACGAATGGTTTAGACCTTGCTATTTCGTTACCGGAAACAGACATCACCGCCTCTAATGTTGAGTCTATTTGGTTAAGAGGCTGTATCTGTTCAGATAGAAGATCCAACGACAATGCAGCAATACTTAGTTCTTCCCTGTTTGGGCTAGACTCAGATAAGTCCGTTTCAGAAGATTCGTCCATAAAAAGCAACGCAATACACACGATATAGAGGATATTGATCATCTTCTGACGCATTGAGAAAGAAGATTGCATGTTACTCATCATACTTTTTTTCGTGTAAGGATTGCTGTTTGGATAATACTTTGTTTTGGATTTGAAGAATGCTCAAGTAGCTTTTATTCATCTCAGCCAGTGCTGAAATCATCTTCTCGGTATTGGCTTCTGCTTCTTTATCCACATAAGGAGTATGATGTTCTTTTCGGATCAACTCTTCGATCAAGGTATTCAGATGTTGAATATTTTGATTGAGTTGTGCAATTTCTAAATCTGCTTTACTCACTACCTGATCTGTCGTGTCATGTAGCGGAAGGGGTGATTCCTTCTTTTCTGTCAGATCAAAAGCGGAGAAGAAAAAGACAATAATCTCACTGATCATACCCACAAAGAGCATTTCCTTTGCATATGGGAGGTTGGTCAATTTAAATAATACTCCGGTGAGAATGATTGCAGCTCCCCAGCTATACATAATTGAGAAGATACGCTTTTTGTGCTTTAAGAAGAGATTGTAGAAAAGTCTTGTTTTCATATTTTAGATTTAAAAGGTTTATCAGGTTTATTGTTTGCGTGGATCAACCACTGTTTTTACGCATCTAAATCCCACAAACGAGTGTGTGGCATCTTGGTGTGCATAACCTCTGAGATCGGATCTGATTTGCTCGCTCACATCTTTCCATGATCCGCCCCGCACCACCTTTTGTTTCAAATGATCCGGATCACTTTGCGAAGCACGATAGGATATAAACGGATTGATATCGGAAGCCATTGCGTGCCCGGCTTCAAAATAAGCAGAGGCCGTCCACTCCGAGACGTTTCCGGCCATATCAAATAGCCCATATGCATTGGGCTGATAACTCATTTTCGAGGAAGTAGTCAGAGCTCCATCAGAAGTATAGTCTCCAACGCCCGGTTTGAAGTTGCCTACAAAACACGATTGGCAATGGGCTGCATCTTCTTTGCGCCACGGATATCTGGCTTTGTTATTTCCAGCTCTTGCCGCATACTCCCATTCGCCTTCGGTAGGCAGTCGAAACTCTTCAGAAAGATCGATCCCGGTCTTAGCATTTCCTTTTCGAAACATCATCGTACGCCATTGGCAATACGCCATTGCTTGGTGCCAACTCACCCCCACTACAGGATATTCATTGTAATCGGTATGCGTGAAGTAATTGCGCACAAGCATTGAATTATTTGAATTCTTGAAATCCGTTATCCAACAATACTCGTCCGGATAGATTGGAATGATGTACGTATGAGTGAAATCTGCGCGTGAGGAGAGAGGCCTTTCTATGGTTTGGGTCACGATTGCTCCATTGGTATCCAGATAAGCGGTGTCTTTTGTGATTAGAATCGAAGCAGCCTTGTCGGTCAAAAGTAAGCGTCCGTATTTCAAAGCAGCGTAAGAATCAAACCATTCAAACGTAAATAAAAGTTGTTTTTCGTCGATCCGTTTTTCGCCCGAGATAGGATCAATGCAAAAGAGACTTTCAATGGCGGCAAGTTCTTCATCGCTTCCGTTCTTCCACGGAATCTTTTGCGACCAGTCGAGATAAGGCGAAATAGGATCACCATACTCATCTTCGTCAATTTTAAACAACTCATTATCTCCTAGGTTTGGATCGGCGAGTCGCTCTCTGATGATCGAATCTCTGACCCAGACGACAAACTCTCTATACATTTGATTCGTGACCTCATGCTTGTCCATCCAAAACGATGAAAAAGAAGCACCCTGCCGATAAAGTGGAGTATCGATAAGAGAGTCTTTTGCTAGTAATTGATTAAACTCGATCGAACCGCTTTTGATCAATACCATTCCCGGAGGTTGCGGATCGGGCATGCGCTTGTTTTTTGAAAGAGATTGAGCAGTGCCTGAAATGAAAATGCAGAAGAGTATACATCCAAGTATAGCTCGATATATTGGATTCATGGTAGTAATTAGATTAGGTATGTGGAAAAAGTAAAAAAGCGAAATCTCGATTTTCATCAGACTCCGCTTTTCAACTATAATTTTTTCTTAGAAATCAATATTCTTCCTCATTAAAGAAGAAATCTTCTTTACTTGGATAATCAGGCCAAATGTCTTCAATACATTCGTAAATTTCGCCTTCATCTTCCATTTCTTGAAGGTTTTCGATTACTTCAAGAGGGGCTCCCGAACGTTGAGCGAAGTCAATCAGCTCATCTTTGGTTGCAGGCCATGGGGCATCTTCCAGCTTTGAAGCTAATTCCAGTGTCCAATACATATATGAAAGGTTTAAAATAGTTAAACTCCTGTTTTTGCCGCAAATATAGAAATAAAAGGATTAACTACAAGTATAATCCCACAATATTTCTTTTTTATTGTGTATCAGAGCTTCCTTACGCCCAAGAACGAAAAAGTAGTCTGATAGTCGGTTCATGAAAATAAGTACCGGAGATTCTACTGTTGCCGTTTGTGCCAATCGATACATTTCACGTTCGGCTCTGCGGCAAACGGTACGACAAATGTGCGCCAATGATGCAGATCTGCCTCCTCCGGGAAGTACGAAATTATTCAACTTCGGTAGTTCGTTGTCGATCTTATCAATCTCACTTTCTATTTTGTGGATTGTTTCGTCAGACACTTTGCTTTCTACCTTCAAGTTGGTGTGTTCTTGATCTGTTGCCAGATATGAACCGATTGTGAATAACTTGTGCTGGATAAAGAGTAAAAACTCACGGTCTTCTTCTTGTTGTATCTCAGCAATCAAGGCACCAACAAACGAATTCAATTCATCAACAGTACCATAACAATCGAGACGAGGATGTGTTTTCGAAACACGTTCGCCCCCTACCAGTGATGTTTTCCCACTGTCGCCGGTTTTTGTATAGACGATACTTTTCTTCATAGCATATTATTTCTTCGATTGTCAAAAGTAAACTTTATAATTTCTTTTGTGCAATTTCGGATTAAAGAAAATAATACCCATTGAATACAAGTCCATTGTAACCGAAACATTCGGGTTGTGAATAATCTCGTTCCACAGCTTTGAGGTGCAATTACACTTTCTGATGTTGTTAATTACAAACACCGTATTCTCATGAGCCTTCTCAATACATAGTGAGAACAATTGAAGGTTCACTTCGTATTCGCGTTCTAAGTTAAAAAAGACAAAGTCTGCCTTTTCTATCTTTTTCATCATTTCCGGGATCAGTGTAGTGTAACTACCTGTATGCAATTCTATACGATCGTTGCCTTTAATCACATCTTTGATATATGGAGCAAGCGATTCGTTGTTTTCGATTGCGTTTACTTTTACATCCGAACTGTAGGCCGCCAGGTAAAGAGAAGAGAAACCGAGCGAAGTTCCTAGCTGAATAATCTCTTTCGGTTTAAAGAAGTTGGTAAGTCGGAAGAGGAGTTTTCCCTTTTTCGACGAAATGGCTTCTTGTTTAAACAAAGAGGCATAGCTTACCGCGTGTTCCTTTCCTTTTCGGTCTGTATATACAGCCTTTCCGGGATGTTTAATAAAGTGTTCTTGAATTGCGCGTATATCTTGATACGCATAGAAATAACTTTTCTCTTCGATTACTTTTGTGATAAGATCAAAAGCAAACGGAGAGTGTACACCAAACCCTTTTCTGAATCGCATTTTGCGATACAAGCGTGCTCCGGTCTTCTTTAGTCTATATTTACTCTTTAATAAGCGCATGGTAGAGAGTATTGGATATAAAAAAAGCCCTGCGCATGCAGAGCTTTCTTTTTCTGTACCCAGAGCCGGGATCGAACCGGCATGGAAGTGAATCCACTGGTGTTTGAGACCAGCGCGTCTACCAATTCCGCCATCTGGGCGTTTCAGAGCTATCGTTTTTCCCGATTGCATTGCAAAGGTACGCATTATTTTCATTCTTGCAATAGTAGCGCCACTTTTTTTTTCAAAAAAAATCAATTTAATAGGTTCGGAATAAATATTTACTACATTTGCGTATATCATATTTGTATCATAAAAGCGCTGATTATGAAAGACAATTACTGTGTAATTATGTGTGGGGGGATAGGAAGTCGCTTCTGGCCTTTTAGTAGAGAAATTTATCCAAAACAGTTTCTCGACTTTATGGGCACAGGCAGAAGTCTGCTTCAATTGACTGTTGATCGTTTCAAAAAGATTATACCACAAGAAAATATTATTATTGCTACCAATAATAGATATGAGGACCTCGTTAAAGAGCAACTGCCCGAATTTTGTAGCGAACAAATTCTTTTAGAACCAAAACGAAGAAATACTGCTGCGACGATTGCGTATGCTGCTTATCATATCAAAGCGGTGAATCCGAAGGCAAACATTGTAGTTTCTCCTTCCGACCACCTTATTCTTAAAGAAGATGAGTTTTGCAAAGCAATTGCCAAAGGGCTTCAATTTGTAAAAGAGAATGAAGCGCTTGCCACGCTAGGTATAAAGCCCAATCGAGTAGAGACCGGATATGGATATATCCAAGCTGATGAAGATGTAATCGGAGATTTCATGAAAGTGAAAACGTTTACAGAGAAACCGGATCATGAGTTGGCAAAGATTTTTGTTGAGAGTGGCGAGTTTTATTGGAACTCGGGACTATTCTTCTGGAATATCGATGCAATCATGACGGCACTACAAAAGTTTATGCCCGAAATTACGACGCGCTTTGATACCGGCATTGACTTTTTCGGTACGGAAAAGGAGAATGAGTTTATTTTCGAAAACTATCCGTGTTGTCCCAACATCTCGATAGACTACGGGATCATGGAAAAGGCAGACAATGTATATATGCTTGCGGCAGATTTCGGATGGGCCGATCTCGGAACCTGGAACTCTTTGTATGAGTTGGCTCCCAAAGACGCTAGCGGAAATGCTTGTCTCAATACAAAAACATTGACCTACGAAGCCAGCAATAATGTTGTTGCCGTAGAAAACAAAGGACGATTGGTTGTTGTGCAAGGAGTAGATGACTGCATCATCGCCGAATCGGGCAATGTATTACTCATATGCAAACGTGAAGATGAAGAACGCATCAAGCAGTTTGTAGCCGATGCCAACTTAGGCTTTGGCGACGAATACAATTGATTGTATACCCAATAGACATAAAAAAGCCCGGGAGATCTCGTCGATCTTTCGGGCTTTTTTGTGCGATGAAACCGCAGCTATACGCAAAAAGGAAGTGCGCATAAAGATCTCTACGTACATTCATGGTATTGTCTAAAGGTGATAGAGCTATATAATAAAGCCCCGATACATGAAGACTAAGCTTAGACACGTACCAGGACACAACTTAGACAGGTATATGACAAGAATGCGTCACGTACCTGTACACATCTTAGACACGTACGTGTCTAAGCTTAATGTTTTAATAAAACATGCATATTGGTTGCATTGTCGGTATCTACTTCTAGCGACAACGAAGCATACGAGATCATGCTAACCTTTACCAAAGCCTTGTCTCCCTTTGGCAATTGCAGCGAAAAAGATCCGTTGATATCGCTGTAATACTTTTTGCCATTCACTTCGATGGAAGCGCCTGTAAGTGGTTCGTTCGTTCCGTTTTCCAATACTTTACCTTCGATGGTTACGTGATTGGATTCGGAAGGAAGTTGTTCTTTCTTGACACTGTCTGCTGTTTTGTCGGCCGCCCAAGTAGGTATTGCGGTTGAGCAAAGCAAGATGGATGCTGATATGGCAGCGAGAAAATTGTGTTTGTTCATACAATTTACTTTTAGGTTAAATCAAATCCTTATTTGTTTGCTGCAAAATTAAGCTGAAGTTATTACCCCGTTGTTTCATTCGTATTACAATGTTGTGGCATTGATTATGTGGTAATTAATGATAGGTGTGGGAGGATGTGAGCTTCCCTTCTTCGTCCCAGATGCTCCAGGTTCCCGACTTGCGGCCGTCTTTGTAGTACATTTCGTAGCGCAAACGCCCTAGGTCGTCCCATACGCGCCAGCGTCCGTTCTTTTTGCCGTTGCTGTAGTTGGCCTCGGCCACAAGGAAACCCACTTCGGTATAGGTGCGCCAAAGTCCGTTGAACTGCCCGTGTTTGTATCCGCGTACCTCCTGCGGCCGTCCGTTTTCGAAGTAAACCACATAACTACCCTGCGGCTTGCCGTCTTTGAGCGACACCTCGAGTCGGAGCGCTCCCGAGGGATAATATTCGAGATAGTCGCCCGTATACGATTTGGTTTGTGTAGAGTCGGTATAGTAAACACCGTCTACAAACGTCAGCTTTTGTTGGGCGTTGAGACTCGGTAAAAGCGAGCAAAAAAGAAATAAAAGCAATATACGTGTGTGCATGGATTCAATGATTTGTTTGGATAATAAAAAAAGAGAATCCGCTCGGAGGCAGAAACACCGGCAGATTCTCAAGTATTGATCTATAGTTGGATGCGATTAAAGCGAGCGAGTCCAGCCTTGTGTCCAGTTGTTGTCGGCAGCAACGGCACCTTTGTATGCTGTTTTCACGAAGAAAGCGTCGCTACTTAGGTCTTCGCCACCTGCTACGGTACCGATGAAACCGTTCAAAGTAAAGTCTGCATTCACCGCATTGGATTCGATCGCAGCAAGGTCGAATGTTTTTGCCACTTCGCTAGCTTTGTCAAATTCGCCCGAAGCCCATACATACATTACCTTCGATGTATTGTCTTTGAAGCTCTCGATGGTTTCGGTAGTTTCTATGGTTACGGCTCTCGATTTGCCCGTAATCAACGCATTGTACATCTTAACGAACGTACCGGCGCGAAGGCGTACACCGCGAGCAGCGTCTGCGCTATTGTTGCCGATCAATGTAAGGTTTGCAATCGTAGGGAACGATACCGGCGTGCTTTGGAAGTTGCCCGAAAGGTTGTCGGCTTCGATGAGGCAATCGCCCGATTCCGCTTGTTGCGCCACCCAGAACTGACCTTTGCCTACCCAGCCTTCGGTCCAGTCAAACGAATCGTCTTCACTTCCGGTCGAAACCAAGTATTTCGCGTTTACGGTTCCGCCAAACCATTCGAATCCATCGTCGGCTCCCATATACGTTTGTAAGTATTCGGCGATTGTGCCGTTGCCTACGCCGTAAAAGGTAAATCCGTTTGATTCTTTCTCTTCGTTGAATGCGAAGCCGGTGTATTCGAGACGAATGTAACGCAATACGCCCGAGTTGTCGGCTGCGTCATTACCGCCATATTCAGCGTCGCCAATTTCCGATTTACCCTTTCCACCGCTCAAGTTGATCGGTGCTTTCCCGCAAATGTGTACTCCGCCCCAAGCGCCCGGTTGCGACTTATCCGAAGTCATTACGATTGGTTTGTCTTTTGTCCCTTGCGCATTGATCTTACCGCCTTGTTCGATCAGGATGTAAGGTACCCCTTCGGTAGCAGCTTTGATGGTAACGCCTTCGGGAATGACCAATTCACCGCCTTGCTCTACGTGATATCCTCCTTTAAGTGTATATGTTTTGCCCGCAACCAATTCGAGTTTGCGCGTTAAGGTTCCTTCCAAAACGGTAAGGTCTTTGTCGGGATTGTCGTCACCGCCGTTACCGGGATCGTTTGAGCTGTCGCACGAAGCAAAACTAACGGCCATCATGGCAAGCATTGTGCCGAATGCAAATTTTAAATACGACTTTTTCATGTTCAATTCTAGTTTAAGTGTGAATCTTATTTTGTGTGATTAATAGAACGAGTAGCTGAAACCAACTTCGAGCTTCACGCCTTCTTTCGATTTACCTACGGTTTCTTTCTTGCCCGTATCGGCGATTTCTTGTTGAAGGATGCGCGATTGGTTGATGATGTTTTTGGCCTGAAACGTTAGTTTGGCCTTTGTATTGAGTTGCCACGACCCGATGAAATCGAGTGTATGTACTTCTTTTTCGTTTACATTGCCGATGCCGTTGATACCTACCGCATAGATTCTTGGGCCGCGCAGGTTGTAAACCAGTGCCAACGAGGCGGAGTTGCTTTTGCCCCATTGCGGATTGTAACTTACGTCGGCATTGATCAAGTATGGCGAAGCACCTTGCAGTTGTCTTTTCGAGTCGGTGTAGACTCCATCTTCGGGTAGTTTGATAAACGTGTAGATGTACGAGGCATTGATCCCTGCTTTCCAGTCCCGCGCCAGGTTTTTACGCCATTCGGCTTCTACACCGGCCACTTGCCCTTGTTGTACGTTACGAAACGTTTGAATAGCCGAGCCCGAATATTCCTGTACACGCTCGATTGGTTTGTCGAGAAACTTATAATATCCCCCGATCGAGATCAGCTCGCCCGTTGCCGGAAACAACTCGTAGCGCAAGTCGAAGTTATAGTTGTAAGCGTTTTGCAAGTCGGCATATCCGCGAATGGTTGCACTTCCGTACGATTCTTTGTAATCGAAAGGAGCCATCTCGATAAACGACGGACGGGTGATGGTGCGTGAAGCAGCCACGCGCCATGCGTTGCGGGCCGACGAACTATACTTTACGTTTATGGCCGGGAAGAGATCAAAGCCTTTGATTTCCGATTCCTTGGCGGTGCCCGCATCGTTGAAGTAGTTTACGGTTTGTGTGGCGTATTCACCGCGAAGCCCCACGTTGAGCAACCATTGCTGATTGAGGTTCCAAGCCAAGTCGGCATAGGCAGCGGCAATTTGCATCGATGCTTTGTAGGCATCTTTGGGTAGCGTTCCGTTTACGATACTGATATTTCCCGAAGCAATGTTGCTTGCATTGATGAAATCGGGAGTGTATATGTCGGAGATCACAAGGTCGTTTGCGAATGAATTTTTATAAGCATAATAATACTTATGCGAAGCGTAATCGCGGTTCTTGTTGCGGTAAGCAGCTCCGAAGTTCAAGGAGTTTTCTTTGTTGCTTTGCTTGTTGATGAAATAAGTTGCACGTGCCGAAGCGGTGGTTTCGTGCTCATTTAGGCTCCCGAAAAAGCGCATGGTCTCTTGCTGATTGAGGCGAAAGATTTTATAGCCTTCGGGTGTGCGCTGGTACATTACCTGGCGACGATCGGGTTCGTTGCTTTCGGTGGTTCCGTACGATGCATTCCAATTCAACGCCCATAAGTTACTCAGCGGATGACTACCGCCTACTTGATTGTTGAGCAGCGAATAGGCATGGTACACACTGTTGCTTCCTTCCAGTTCTACCCCTTCGGCGTCGAATCCGGTACGTCTCGAATACATGTCTTCGGTATTGTGTGCATACAGGAGTTTGTAATAGAGCTTTTGATTTTGGGCAAACGTGTAACCTACTTGTCCTGTAAGGGAGGTTGTGGTTTCGTATAGGTACTGATCGGCTTCGAACTCGTCGAGTTTCACGCCCTGTGCCGTAAGGGTCGACGACAGCACATGCTCTTTAATCTGGTAACCGTTCTTGAAGTTTCCGGCTGCCAATACGTCGAGCGTATTGTTTCCGATATTGTAAATACTTCCCCACACGGCAGTGAGCCCGATGTTGGGTAGTGCTCTTTTTTTGTGAATGTCGAAGTTGGTTTTAAAGAGGTCTGCTTTCAAGTTTTGAAAATCATTCCAGTTCATATCTTTTACTTGCTGTGAAAGTTTTCCACCACCTGCATAACCAAGATAGGGTATACCTCCTTCTAAGTCTGATGAATAGAAGCTTTTCAACAGGGTGTTGATAACTCCGCCTACTGTTGCCGAGACCGACAAATAGTGTTTGCCCATGTTCTCTTTGGTTTCGATGTCGATCATGGCTCCCGAGTAGTCGGCAAAGTGTTTCGGATCATACACTTTACTTACTGTAATATTCTTTACCACGGCCGAGGGGAAAAGGGTAAGAGGTATGAGTTTGTTGTCGGGATTGGGCGACGCGATAGGCATGCTGTTGAGCGCGGTTGCGCTGTAGCGGTCGCCTAGTCCGCGTACAATCACCTGACTGCTTTCGCCAATCGAGATTCCGGTTAGTTTCTTTACGCCATCTTCTGCGTTGGAAATTCCTTTGACACTCATTTCCGAGGCACCGATACTTTCTACGGCTAGGTTGGAAAGTTGGCGTTGTTGCAACAATACGTTCTCGCTTTCGAGGTTGCGTTTTGCAGTGACTACCACTTCTTCGATTTGTAGATTGGCTTTGCTCATCTCTACGTCGAGTGTCGTGGTCGCTCCGGCTTTGATTGCGATGTTGCTGAATCGTTTCGGCTCGAATGAGATGTACGAAACGTGAATGGTATAGGTGCCCGGTTGGATGTTGTCTAATACATACTTTCCGTCTATGTCGGTAACGGTTCCGCGTGTGGTACCGTCGATCTGAACGGTTGCGCCCAGTAGTGGTTCGTTGTATTCGAGATCGAAAATGACGCCCGACAAGCTGCCTGTTTCTGCTTTCGTTTGTGCGGCTCCTTTTGC
This sequence comes from Tannerellaceae bacterium, assembly GCA_051656605.1. Classification (GTDB taxonomy): domain Bacteria; phylum Bacteroidota; class Bacteroidia; order Bacteroidales; family CAMTPD01; genus UBA12018. The sequence continues at coordinate 15,082 of JBOGCF010000029.1, forward strand.
TGTGCATACGAGCAACAAAACAACAGTGAATAGTGAATTAAGAATTCTGTTCATTGGTATCAAATCTTCATCATTGATTTACAATGGCAAAGAAATCATCTGTTTGTTGCAACGAGGTAACGGCGCTGTTACGTGAAAATTAATTACTTAAAACAAAACTGTTGCGCTTGTTAAGGGAGTGTTTCGCGCTGCATCGAAAAGTAGTATCTTTGTGTACAGTAATGAATTAATGAAATTGACGTATGGGGCTTTTAGGAAATATTCTTTTTTGTGTGGCAATAACCTTATTGCTCGGATTGGTTTTGTCGGGCAAGTCGGCCCTTCGCGGACGCTTTATTTCTGAAAACACGGCAGAGTTTGCTTATCTCGAATTTAAGGATAAAAAAATGGTGACGATTGCTATTAGTGAAACGGAAGAGTGCTATACGGTGTCGTACATGCGAAAGGGCGATCGAATCACGATTGAATCGGTTCATGGTGATTTGGTGTTTCGTGTTGTCGACAACAAGCGAATCGTTGGAGTAGGGAGCACGATTGGTGCTTATGTAAAGATCTGATTAAATTTAGTATATATGCTTACAGTTATTTCTTGTATGGTGATCGGTATTCTTACCGGTTATGCATTACGCAAGCGACATATTGCCGGATTGGTGGGCAAAATGATCTCGGTTGCGATTGTTGGTTTGCTTTTCTTTTTAGGTATATCGGTAGGAACAAACAAAGATATTATGAACAACCTCTCTACCATAGGTGTAAATGCGATGTTGATCTCTTTTGCGGCAACAATGGGCAGTGTGCTTGTGTCGTGGTTGGTATATACGATTTGGTTTAAAAATAAAGAGTCATGAAGAGTACGCTTATTATTCTTTCCTTTTTTGTAGCAGGAGTTTTATTGGGGATTACCGAACTGGTACCCGGTTATTTTATAGAGAACGATTTCACAATCTACGCACTTTATTTTCTGTTGTTTTGTGTAGGGGTGAGCCTTGGATGCGACGATCAGTTGCGTGGAATGGTGAAAAAGATGAAGCCGAAAGTATTGTTGGTGCCTATTGGTACCATCGTTGGGACTTTATTAGGCTCTTTTGTAATCAGCTTCTTTATGCGCGGCTTTTCTATTTCTGATGTGATGGCCGTAGGTTCCGGCTTTGGATACTATTCGTTGTCAACGGTGTTTATTACGCAATACAAAGGGGCCGAACTAGGCACGATTGCGCTAACGGCAAATATCTTTCGGGAGATCTTTGCGTTGTTGTGCGCGCCTTTGCTGGTTACTTTTTTTGGAAAACTGGCACCCATTGCAGCAGGCGGAGCTACTACAATGGATACCACGCTTCCTGTTATCACCCGTTATTCGGGCAAAGACTGGGTATTTGTCGCGATTCTACACGGTTTCGTTGTAGATTTCAGCGTACCTTTCCTCGTGACTTTTTTCTGTACGATTTAGTTTGCCCGCAATCTTATCTACGATGACTGCAATGGCACCGTCGCCGGTTACGTTACATGCAGTACCGAAGCTGTCCATTGCGATATAAAGAGCAATCATCAATGCTTGTGCGGTTTCGTTGAATCCGAGCATCGTTTGCAGTAGGCCCAATGCGGCCATAATGGCTCCTCCCGGTACGCCGGGTGCAGCTACCATGGTTATTCCCAGCATCATTACAAAGCCGGCAAAGGTAGCAAAGTCAAACGGCATTCCCGACATGATCATGATGGCAAGCGCACAGCTTACAATTTTCATGGTGCTGCCGGCCAGGTGAATGGTGGCGCACAACGGTACGGTAAAGATGGCGATGTTTTCGCGTACACCATTCTTGATGGCCTGATTCATCGTTACCGGAATGGTTGCTGCCGACGATTGTGTTCCGAGCGCGGTCATATAGGCCGGAAGCATATTAATGAGTAACTTAAACGGATTGCGTTTGGCTACGGCTCCGGCTATCGAGAACTGAATTACAAGAAGTAATATATGTAGTGCAAAGATGACACCGATTACTTTGAGGAATAGGAAGATGATTTGAAATACTTGCCCGCTTACGGTCATATTGAGGAATATACCGAAGATGTGCAAAGGCAACAAAGGGATAATTACTTTGGAAATAAGGAGGTCTACGATGTCTTTGAAATCGTTTGCCACACCTTTTAGTTTGGTTCCGCTGATGGCTGATATACCCAATCCGAGAACAAACGACATGATGAGCGCGGTCATGATGTCCATGATCGGCGGCATTGCGACCTTGAAATAAGGAGGTAAAAGGAAGTCTTCAGGGTTGTCGATATTACTTAACTCTGAGTTTGCCGGCAGTATATGCGGAAAAATTGTGTCGCTGGCAAAGTAAGTAAAGAAGCCTGAGAAAAGTGTGGATCCGTATGCGATAAGGGCGGTGATGAAGAGAAGTTTACCCGCGCCTTTGCCCAGCTCACCAATAGCAGGGGCTACAAGCCCTACAACGATAAGCGGAATACTAAAACCAAGAAACGACCCGAAAAGGGAATTGAAGGTTACAAAGATTCTCGCGATTGATACCGGTAAGAACTGACCCAGCAGCACGCCCGCCGCTATGGCCAGTATCACCTTACCCAGAAGGGATAGCTTAACTTTTCTCATACTTTATACGTTTTATTTTATAACCTAAAGCCGCAATGATCAAGGTCATTATCGGGCTTATCAAATTAAAGAAACAATAGGGAAGATATGTCAACGTAGGTACGTTTAGAATGGTAGACTGTGTCATACCACACGTATTCCACGGAATCAATGCAGAGGTTACCGTAATGGAATCTTCCAGGGTACGGCTTAGCAGACGGTCTTCGTAACCGTCTTTGTCGTATATAGACTTAAACATATTACCGTTCAAGATAATGGCAATGTACTGGTCTGATGCGGTGAGATTCAACAAAAGTCCGGAAGCAACGGTTGATGCCACCGTACCAAACGTGTTGGTCATAAAGCGAATAAACATCGACGTGATAGTACCTAACATACCGCTGGCAGTCATCGCTCCGCCAAAACACATGGCGCAAATAATCAGCCAGATGGTATTCAACATACCGCCCATACCACGCGTGGCAATCAAATCGTTTAAGTCTTGAAATCCGCTTTCAATTTGCGTAGATCCGAAAAGGATCTTTAGTCCTCCGGCATAACTTGCAGCCGCTCCGGTATATTCGCTCCCAGCAATTTGCTTAATCAATTCGGGTTGGAAAATATACGTTGCAATGAGTGCTAAGGCAGCCGATACAAACAAGGTTACGATCGAAGGGATCTTCTTTGCAATCATAAGCATCGTAACTGCCGGTACTACTAATAACCAAGGAGAAATGTTGAATGTTTGTGCAACGGCAGTATTAAATCGCTCAATCTCTGCCGTATTGGTTACTTCATTGCTAAAGCCAAAGACCGCAAAAATAATCAGTGTAATGATCATCGTGGGTACGGTTGTAATCAGCATGTAGCGAATGTGGCGGAAAAGCGGAGTCTCCGATACCGATGCGGCGAGCACGGTTGTATCGGAAAGTGGCGACATCTTGTCTCCGAAATAAGCTCCGGAAATGATTGCTCCGGCAATCCATCCTTCCGAAAATCCTTGCACTTTACCAATTCCCAAAAGGGCTATACCAATGGTGGCAATGGTAGTCCACGAACTTCCGGTCATCAATGAAACGATGGCACAAATCACACAGGTAGAAGCTAGAAAGAAGCTTGGGTGTATGATTTGCATCCCGTAATAAATCAGCGTAGGAACAACACCACTAACCATCCAGGTGCCGGCAACGGCTCCGATCATTAATAAGATTAAGATCGAAGGGGCTACACTATCGATATTGTTTACCATTGCATGCTCCAGCGTTTTCCAGCTAACCTTTAAATAACCTACACTAATAGCGCAACAAAGTGCTGTTGCGACTAAAAGTACAATTTGGCTTGCACCGCTAAGCGCATTGTTATTAAATACACTAACGGTAATGATAAGAAGTGTAACGAGAGCTGTGATAGGCAATAGTGATAGTAATATGCCGGGTTTACGAGTCATTGTGATTATAATTTGTTCTTTATTATATCGCAAAGATATCAATATGTAGGTTTTTTCGTTTATAAGTAATGGAAACGTGTGTTAAATTGACTTTTGATTATGATTTGTTATGATGAATTATTTAATGCTTCTAAATTCAAGTTCTAAAAGTTTATTTTTAATGGATTTGCCGTATGCATAGTTGCCAATCCCTCCCGAGGCAGGAACAATGCGATGACAAGGAACAATGATGGCAATTGGATTCTTACCTATGGCTGTTCCTACGGCACGAAAGGCCTTGGGATTGCCGCAGGCTGTGGCTATTTGCTTGTAAGAGGTTGTGTTTCCGTAAGCTATCTTTAGAAGTTCTGACCATACGTGTTGCATAAAAGGAGTGCCTCCTTGGGGGGCAAGAGGAAGGTCAAACTCACGACGTTTGTGGTCGAAGTATTCTTCCAACTGTGCAATGGCATTGCTTATTATCGGGCAAGAAGAGGTGGGTGATTCTTGTGGTTTTTCCTCAACGAAACGGATTGCCGTGATGGCAACTCCGTTTGATGTAATTTGCAATATGCCTAAAGGCGATTGGTAATATGCTATACTTTTAGACATAATCTTGTAGTATCTTAGAAAGTTCTTCGACTCCTTCGGATGCACTTTTTTGTATAAATGTAATGTCGTTACGGTTGGTACGCACCTCATTCGGATCAATCAAAAAGATAGGTTTCCCTTTCTTTACGTACGAAAGCAGTCCTGCTGCCGGATACACATTGAGAGAAGTCCCAATTACCACAAAAATATCTGCATCTTCGGCCCATTTGATCGCCGGATCAATCATAGGGACAGCTTCCCCAAACCATACAATATGCGGACGTAATTGAGAGCCTTTCTTACAAAGATCACCCAGCTGAATGTCTGGTTTATCCGCAGTAAGTTCATAGATTAGATCGGGGTCTTTAGATGATCTTACTTTTAGTAATTCGCCGTGTAGATGTATAATGGATGTGTTGCCCGCGCGCTCGTGTAAATTATCTACGTTTTGAGTAATAATGCGTACATCAAATAGCTTTTTAAGATCCGCTAGTCCAATGTGTCCTTTATTGGGTTCAACCTGAAACAATTGACGTCTGCGTTGGTTATAAAAGTCAAGGACAAGTTTTGGATTTGCATTAAATCCTTCGGGGGTTGCTACGTCTTCGATTTTATATTGTTCCCACAGTCCTCCATTGTCTCTGAATGTGGAGATTCCACTTTCGGCACTCATGCCTGCTCCGGTAAGTATAACTAGCTTTTTCATATGAAATACAACTTAGTAAAAGCAAATGTATGAAAAAGTTGAGTCTTAATGGAGGAAGTCTGTTTAATTAGTTTATTTTTGTCGTTTATTATTAATTGTATAGACATATCACATGGATAAAGTAAGTTATGCACTTGGATTGAGTATTGGAAACAACTTCAAAAGCTCAGGAATCAACGCTATTAACGTTGAAGATTTTGTAAACGGGTTGAAATCTGTAATGGAAGAAACAACTCCGGCTATCAGCTATGATGAAGCAAAAGGCATCATCAACGAGTTCTTTACAAAGTTGCAATCTGAAAAATTAGAGTTGAATCTGAAAGCAGGACAAGAGTTCCTTGAAGTAAACAAAAATCGTGAAGGTGTAGTAACGCTTCCTAGCGGTTTGCAATATCAAGTGCTTCAATCGGGCAATGGTGCTCATCCTACAGCTACAGACAAAGTTAAATGTCATTATGAAGGTTCTTTGATCAATGGAACAGTTTTCGATAGCTCTGTAAAAAGAGGTGAGCCTGCTGTATTTGGTGTTAACCAAGTGATTCCGGGATGGGTTGAAGCTTTGCAATTAATGAAAGAAGGAGACAAATGGCGTTTGTTCATTCCTTCAAACCTAGGCTATGGCGAACATGGTGCAGGAGAAGTAATCGAGCCAAACAGCGCATTGGTATTTGACGTTGAATTATTGGAAATTGTAAAATAAATAAACAACATGAGAAAATTTAGTGCTATTGCTGCGGTAACAGTTGCTGCAGTAGGTGTAGTAGCTACATCGTGTGAATCTAAGAAAAGTGTAAAGTTAACAACTGATATGGATAGCGTGAGCTATGCAATTGGTGTAAGTACAGGTGCAAGCTACAAGGAAAATCTTAAAACTATTCCTGGTGGCGAAGCGAATGTAGATGCGCTTATCGCAGGTTTTGCAGAAGCAGTGAAAGGTGAAAAAACAAGCATGACTCCGGAAGAAGCTCAAGCTTTCATGCAAACTTACTTCGTTCAAGCTGCTCAAAAAGAAGCTGACGCAACAAAGATCGAAGGTGAGAAGTTCCTAGAAGAAAACAAAGGTAAACCAGGCGTAATCACTACAGAAAGCGGTTTGCAATACAAAGTAGAAACAGAAGGAAAAGGTGCACAACCAAAAGCAACAGACAAAGTGAAAGTTCACTATACAGGTAAACTTCTAGACGGTACTGTATTCGATAGCTCAGTAGAGCGTGGCGAACCAGCAGTATTCGGTGTAGACCAAGTTATCCCAGGTTGGACAGAAGCATTGCAATTGATGCCTGTAGGATCTAAATACATCCTTTGGATTCCTGCTAACCTAGCTTACGGTGAGCGTGGTGCAGGTAGAGATATCAAACCAAACTCTACACTACAATTCGAAGTAGAATTGATCGACATCGAAAAGTAAGAGATTTCATAATATTTAAGGCGGGTGAAGATGTTATTTGGCATCTATCACCCGTCTTTTTTGTCTATAAGATACTTTTATTTGATAATTCTATTCGTTTTGAAAGAGATTTCTTACTTTTGATTTGTTTTTGAGTAAGAGATCTATAACTAAAAGTTTATGGAAAAAATAGATAAACTGGACAGGAAGATTCTGAACATTATTTCGAAGAATGCCAGAATTCCTTTTAAAGACGTAGCTGAAGAGTGCGGCGTATCACGTGCAGCCATTCATCAGCGCGTTCAACGAATGATCGACATGAATGTAATTGTCGGATCCGGTTACCACATCAATCCCAAAGTTTTGGGCTACAATACGTGTACATACATCGGAGTGAAACTCGAAAGAGGCTCTATGTACAAAGATGTAGTTCCAGAGTTTGAGAAGATACCGGAGGTTGTAGAGTGTCACTTTACAACAGGGCCTTATACCATGCTGATCAAGCTGTATGCAAGAGACAACGAGCACTTGATGGAATTGTTGAATGACAAGATTCAAGAGATTGAAGGAGTAGTTGCAACAGAGACCCTGATATCATTGCGTCAGAGTGTAAAACGTGTGATTCCGATTGAAGACGAGCAATAATTGCCAACGTCTGTTTAAATAATCAACACGATACTTAGATTCATTCGATAATCGAATTCTATCTAAAAAAGGAGCGTAGCCATAGTTTTGTGGTTATGCTCCTTTTTTGTTATAAGTCGAGAGGAAGAGAAGCATCATCAAGGATAGAAGAAATCGCAACCTTATCGAGCGAAATCTGACGCTTTAGAGCATCGAGCCCGTCAAACTTAGCATCTCCACGCACGAAATCAACAAAAAGTATCGTAAGTTCTTTGTGATATAAGTCTCGGTCAAAGTCAATGATATTTGCCTCGATAGAGATTTTGGTATTATCGTGTACAGTAGGACGATTACCAATATAAACCATTGCTTTGTAGATTGCATGATCGATCACGGCCCAAGCCGCGTAAATTCCAATTGCAGGAATAATTTTATACGGTTCGTCGATATGCAGATTGGCAGTAGGGAAGCCAATTTTGCGGCCAATTTGAAAACCTTTTACCACCGTTCCCTTTAGATGATAGGGATAAGTAAGCAGGGTAGAAGCCGTCGCAACGTCGCCTTGTTGCAGCAATCGTCGTATCTCGGACGAACTCACATGCGTATGTCCGTTATCGTATTGCAAAGCTTGTAAGATCTTCATTCCCACGGCAGCACCATAACGCACGTAGTCTTCAAAACCTTCACTGCGGTTGTGCCCAAAACGATGGTCGTAACCAATCAAAAGCGTAGATACAGATAATTTATCATGAAGCATTTGTTCGATAAAATCTTGCGCACTAAGGCGAGAGATCTCTATCGAAAAGTCGAGCACAATGCAATAGTCTATCCCTGTTTGGGCAAGGAGCGCAATCTTTTCCTCGTATCCGGTAAGTAGTTTGGGTTGATAATCACTATGCAAAACCTGGCGAGGATGCTGACGAAACGTAATCACAGCCGAAGCTTGTTGTTGCTTCGCTGCTTCTTGCTTTACTTGTTCTATCAAAAAACGATGTCCGAGATGTACACCGTCGAAAAAGCCAATTGTAGCTGTAAGTGCAATGCCCTTCAGATCGGACAAGTTTGTAACTGTAATCATTCCGCCATTTACCTTTATACCTACGAACAAAGGTATTAATTATTCTGCTTTTATTCTCTTTTTCCTTACTTTTGTAATACACTATTATAGATAAGAACAGATGAAGTACCGTGTAACAGGAATAGATAAGATCGAAGGCAACATACACTTGCCGGCATCAAAAAGTATCAGTAACAGAGCATTGATTCTCGATGCGTTGAGCTATAGTCCGTATGGTATCGACAACTTGTCTCGTTGCGACGACACCGATGTAATGGTAAAAGCCTTCGAGAGCGACAGCAATGTATTCGACATCAAAGCTGCCGGAACTGCTATGCGTTTTCTTACAGCATTCCTTTCCAAAATTATCGGAGAGTGGGTGATTACAGGTACCGACCGCATGAAGAATAGACCCATTCGTATTTTGGTAGATGCCCTTAATAGCATAGGAGCACGCATCGAATACATGGAAAAAGAAGGATATCCTCCATTGAAGATCTATGGTAGTGCTTTGCAAGGAGGGGAAATAGAGCTTGACGGAGGCGTAAGTTCTCAATATATTTCAGCCTTATTGATGGTTGCTCCAACAATGGAGCACGGTCTCGTGTTACGTCTCAAAGGCAACGTGATCTCGAAACCCTACATCGCGCTTACCCTTTCGTTGATGAAACGCTTTGGAGTAGATGCTGAGTGGAATGAAAATACCATAACGATTGCACCGCAAACGTACAAGCCAATTCCTTTTAAAGTAGAATCGGATTGGAGCGCGGCATCGTATTGGTATCAGATGGCTGCACTGGCAAAAGAAGCAAACGTATTTTTGGTTGGCCTCGAAGCCAACAGTGCACAAGGAGATAGCAAAGTGGCAACACTGTTTGAGCAACTAGGTGTGCAGACAAATTATGAAGAAGGTGGCGTTGTACTCACAAAGACCGGAATGCTTTGCAAGCGTTTCGAGCACGACTTTGTCAACGAGCCCGACTTGGCACAAACCTTTGTTGTGACCTGCTGCATGCTAAACGTTCCGTTCCGTTTTACAGGGCTACAAAGCTTGAAGATTAAAGAAACCGACCGCATCGAGGCGTTGAAAAACGAATTGCTAAAGTTCGGTTATAAGATAACAGATCACGAAGACAGCATTTTGGAGTGGAATGGCGAACGCGTAGACGTTACCGCTGTTCCGGTTGTAAAGACCTACGAAGACCATCGCATGGCAATGGCTTTTGCTCCGATTGCATTGTTGGGCGAAACTGTATGGGTAGATGAACCGGGCGTTGTGTCGAAGTCGTATCCCGAATATTGGGATCACCTCAAGCAAGTCGGTTTTAATGTTGAAGAATAAAATAAAGAAAGAATTATGTGGTTGATAATCTTAGGAGTTGTCATCCTTGGCCTAGTGGCCGCAATCATTGGTTATTTCCGTAACCGCAAACTAGAGCAGATGCTCGAACGTGGCGAGATCGACGCAATTCCCGAGCCACAAGAAGCAGAAGAGGAGTGTTGCGGTGCGCATGAACTATGCGAGAAAGACAGTCTGCTTGCGGCAGTAAGCAAAGACATCGAATATTACGACGACGAAGATCTCGACCGCTTTCGCGGACGACACGGCGACGAATACACCGATGAGGAAGTATCCCACTTCGGAGAAGTTTTCTATACACTCAAAAGCGAGGAAGTAGCCGGCTGGCTTCGCAGTTTGCAGTTGCGCGGCATCGAATTGCCTGATCAGCTCAAAGACGAAGCCTTATTGGTGGTATCCGAACGCAGAATTCATCCTTAAACCTATGGAACTATTATCATACACTTTCTTCCAGAATGCTTTGCTTGGTAGTTTGTTTACCTGCATCGCATGCGGAATTATCGGAACTTACATTGTGTCGCGCCGACTGGTATTTATTAGTGGCGGCATTACGCACGCATCGTTTGGCGGACTGGGACTGGGCTTTTACCTCGGTATCAACCCCATTATCTCCGCGCTATGCTTTTCGGTGCTTTCGGCCTTTGGTGTCGAATGGGTTTCGAAGAAGTATGATATTCGTGAAGACTCTGCCATTGCAGCTTTTTGGTCGTTGGGGATGGCACTCGGCGTATTGTTTATTTTCATGACACCGGGCTATGCTCCCAATCTTTCGGCCTTCTTGTTTGGCAATATACTCACGGTGAGTTTTTCAGATATTACCATTGTAAGTATCCTTGCCGCGGTATTGTTTGCGCTGTTTCAGCTCTTTCGCCGCGAGATACTCTATGTATCGTTCGACAGCGAGTTTGCCTCTACCAAGCGACTTCCCGTAAAGCTTATCGAGTATACGATGATGTGCCTGGTCGCCGTCACCATTGTGTTGGCCATTCGTTTGGTAGGGATCATGCTGTTGATGTCGTTACTCACGCTTCCGCAGATGACGGTAAATGTGTTTAGTGCTAACTTCCGAACCATCGCTTTCGGGTCTGTGCTGCTCGGCTTCGTCGGATGTTTGGCCGGACTTTATCTCTCTTACTTTCTCAATGTGCCATCAGGTGCGTTTATCATCCTTACCCTTGTCGTCTTTTTTATGGTTGCCAAAGCAGTGCATTCATTGAAGAAAACCTAAATAGATTGTGTTGACCTTACTTCGAAAACTACCATTTCTCCTTCTTTTACCTCTGTTGTTGGGCGGATGCTCTACGCGCAAAAACAACAAATATACGCGTTGGTATCACGGATTTACCACACGCTACAACGGCTATTACCATGCCGAAAAGAAATACAACGAGCAGGTTGCCGCAATCAACGACCGCATTGCCATTCCCGGAGGAAAAGACTTTGCCGAATTCTATCTGCTACTTGCTCCCGGAAATCACCTTGTGGAACAAGCGGATGCAGACGTATTTCTTAACGTAGCAAAGCGGTGCGAAAACTTAATTGCCAAGCACTCCGTATCCAAACCTCCGCGTCGCGACAGGCGTAGGCAAACCGATGTCGATTACCAACGTTACCTTCGGCGCAAAGAATTCAACCCCATGATGCATCACGTATGGTTGCTGAAACAAAAAGCATTGCTGCTAGGTGGCCATACCAACGAAGCAATAAAGGTCGGTAGAACCATTGAACAATATTTCGCCCACGATACCACCACGCTGATTCAATCCCGTATCATAAGTGCCGTTTCCTACAGTCTAAGAGGCTGGATCTATGCGGCAAACAACCTGCTGGCTCCTTTGCAATATCGCCCCGATGTCGCATACATTTCCGATATGCTGCGTCACAACGAGACGTATTATTTGCAAGCTCAAGAGCGTGTCGCGGTAACAATTCCATCCCAATCTATTTCTCCTTCGATACAAAACAAAGCCGTTGCAGATCACACTCTCCCCGAGCAACTGAAATCTACAAAGGTATCACACGACCTACAACCCTTGGTGCGCATCGTACTTTGTCCACAAACAACGACTCCCATCAACGAGGCACAGCGTTACGAAATTCATAAAGTAGCCATGCGCTACGTGCGCGAACGCGAGCTTTCGGTCACCACCTTTATGAGCCATCAAAGTGAGGTTGTGGCCATATCTTCCTTTGCTTCGCACGAAGAAGCATCAGTCTTTTTATCTGTTTTACGGTCTCAAAATCTCACATTCATGCAAACATGCACTTCGATCATAGAGCCTATCAAATGATTGCATAGCATAATGTAAGCATCTGTAAAGCGATGAGTAAGCCGGTTTGTCGTAAGAGTTAAGCTTAGACACGTACGTGTCTAAGATGTGTACACGGTCGTGACGCATTCTTGTCATATACCTGTCTAAGATGTACACAGGTACGTGTCTAAGCTTAGTCGTTACTCTTTTTGTATTTATCGATTGCGTGGAAAGGATTTACTGACACAGATAAATGCTTCTGTTCTTGATTTATTTCTAATTCCTTAATAAACTATTATTTTTTTGTAATGTTTAATTATTGACAGTCAATGTATACTGAAGTAAAAGCAAGGAACCTGTATCCTTTTTGACGTTAATAGATTTAATCATGAAAAAAAAGATTCTAGTTGTCGATGACAAAGAAACAATCGCTAAAATCATTCTTAGTTATTTAGGCGATAAGTTTGAGATTGTATGGTTTGATAACCCGCTTAAAGCATTGGATTGGTTAGCGGAGAAAGAACGTGTAGACCTAATAATTTCTGACCTGCGCATGCCCGAAATGCGAGGCGATGCCTTCTTGACTCATTTAAAATCTCACGAAGAATACAAGTCAATACCTGTAATCATTCTTTCGGGCGAAGACAGTACCAGCGAGCGCATTCGTTTGCTCGAGGCCGGTGCGGAAGACTATATTGTAAAACCGTTTAATCCGGTAGAACTCAACCTTCGCGTAAAACGAATCATCAAAGAATAGCTTCTTTTCTTTTTGTTATAGCCAATTCGTATAAAATAAATAATATGGAAATCCATCCCGCAGAATTAAAAGTGTTTAAGCTGCCGCTTTGGAAGCGAATGTTTGATATCGTGGTCTCCTCCGTAGCCATTCTTTGCCTTTCGCCGGTATTTATTCTTACCGCATTGGCAATAAAGATTGAAAGCCGCGGACCATTGGTATATAAATCGAAACGAGTAGGGAGTAACTTCTTGATATTCGACTTCCTGAAGTTTCGATCCATGTATACCAATGCTGATAAGCGGCTCAAGGAACTTCAGAGTCTCAATCAATATCAAAAGGAAATTATACGGGAGGATGAAGCCAAAAAAGCTATATCTGAAGACTATATATTGCCTGCCAATGAAGAGTTGGTAGGAGATGACTACGTGATTAATGAGAAAGATTATTTGTATCAGCAGCATAATAAACAAGATAATGGCTTTGTGAAGCTGGCCAACGATCCGCGTATCACAAAAGTAGGGCGCATTATTCGTAAATACAGTATCGACGAATTGCCGCAACTATTTAATGTACTCAAGGGTGATATGTCTATCGTAGGAAATAGGCCTTTACCTGTTTACGAAGCCGAGTTGCTAACAAAAGACGACTCTGTAGATCGCTTTTTTGCTCCGGCCGGCATTACGGGTTTGTGGCAAGTCGAAAAGCGTGGCGACTCCGGCTCCATGTCGGCATCCGAACGCAACGAGCTTGATATCTATTATGCTCAAAACTTCTCTTTTAAGTTTGATATGAAAATCATATTCAGAACGTTTACAGCTTTTATTCAAAAAGAAAATGTGTAAAACAAATATACATATAGTACTTAAGCTTATTGTGATACAGCTAGCTTTGCTGCTAGGTGTACAAGTAAGCATAGCACAGTTGCCCGATAGTGCATCCTTAAATAAACTGGAAGAGGTTGTATTACCAACAATTGATGAATTGTTTGTCGCGGCACGAAGTGCGCCCATTGTAAAGTATTACCAATCGAGAACAAAAGAAGAAGCACATGTATTGAGTACCGTAAAGCAAGAGTGGCTCAATTATATCCGCATTATCGGAGGATATCAATATGGGCACTTGGGGTCGAATTCGTATGTGAATCAAGGAGGAGCAACGAATCCTGTTACGCAAATATCTGGTAACAGTCAAAGTTATTACGATGTCGGTGTTGCGGTTTCTATTCCGATCGATCAATTTTCGGACAGAAGAAATCGAATCAAACGACAAAAAGAAAAGATCGAACAGACGAAATATGAAGTGGAACGATATTATAATGAGCAAAAACTATTAATCGCAGAGTCGTATACCGAAGCAGTACGATGCTTGTCTTTACTAAAGGTAAGATCTGAGGCTCTACGGCTTGCAGAGGCTCAATACAAAGTAAGTATGGCTGACTTTTCACATAACAAGATCACAGCATCAGACCTAAGTAGAATGAAGAATATACACTCAAGTGCAGCAGGCGACTTCGAACTGATTCGCGCTCAACTGGTAAATGCTTTGATAAGGCTTGAGGTTTTATCCGGATATCGTATTTTAAATTAAGAATAGTATAATGGAGGCGTTACAATACCTGATCAAGATTATTTACAAGAACAAGTGGTGGTTTATTTTATCACCAATTGTTGTTGCAATTGTTATATTCTTTTTCACCCGCAATTTGCCAAAGACTTATCAGGTAAGTACCACAATATATACAGGTCTTGCTTCCGGATTTAATATTCAGTCGGAGGGAGATAGTAAACTGGATCCGAACTTGGTGAATAATGAGATGGATAACCTTACAAATATTATTAAGTCGCGCAAAACATTACAGAACGTGGCAATTCGGTTATTTGCTCAGCACATGATTTATGGAGATCCCAAACACGATAACTATTACATCCTAGCAGTAAACTATAACGATATTTTGAGTAAAACGCCTAAGAACGTTCTCGACTTGATAGATAAACAGTCTGAAGAAAAAAGTGTGGCGAATCTCGAAAAGTACTTTAACTCAGATACGAAAAACTTTTTATACGGACTTCTCAATTGGTCGGGATCGTTCTATAGTCTCGATGCATTGAGTAAAATCAGTGTTAAGCGTCTTGGAAATAGCGATATGCTAGAGGTTGCATACTCATGTAGTGATCCCGGGATTACTTCCAATACATTGAAATTGCTAAATAGTGAGTTTGTTCAGCAGTATCAAGACTTGCAGTTTGGCGAAACGAACAGTGTAATCGATTACTTCAAAGCAGAACTAGAGAAGAAAAGCATACAATTACGTAGTGCCGAAGATTCATTGATTCGTTTCAATGTACGCAATAGAGTAATCAACTATGAAGAGCAAACCAAGCAAATGGCGGTGCAGTCGCGCGATTTTAATCTGGAGTATTCCGAGGCTGTTATATTGTATAACACCTCCACGCAACTATTGAGCGATTTAGAGAAACAGATTCTAGAAAATGCGGAGCTTATAAAAAACAACGATGTCTTTATAAAGCAGACCCAAGATATATCAGATCTTACCTATCAACTCTCTGTATTGGGAGCTTTTGAAAGGGATACAACGCAGCGGTCAGATCTAAGAGCAAATAAGATTAAAGCCGAGATTCAACAGAAAGAAGATGATCTTGCGTCTTTTATTGCAGGGATGAGCTCCGAGAAGTATACGAAAGAAGGTCTTTCTACAGATGATGTGGTGAAGCAATGGTTTCTCGAAACGTTGAATAACGTAAAGGCAAAGGCTACAATGAAGGGCCTTGAAGTGAGAAAGAATAATTTGGATAGTGATTATTTACATTACTCGCCCGTTGGAGCCATCTTGAAGCGTAAGGAAAGAGAGATAAATCTAATCGAAAATGCATACTTAAATATTCAGACAAGTCTTAATTATGCTCTTACACGGAGACAGAATCTACAAATGAGTTCTGCTACATTACAGGTGTTGAATGAACCCGCTTTTCCGTTAGAGTCTCTTCCTTCAAAACGTAAAATGTTAGTGCTCGGAGGTGTTATCGCAACAATTGCTTTTGTGTTTCTCTATTTCATTATCTTGGAATTGATGGATAGAACCTTGAAAGATAAGAAGCGAGCCGAAAGTTTTACAAAGGGGAATGTACTTGGAGGATTTCCAGATCATTTCAGAGGTAAGAACAAGAAATATGAGCAAGAAGGATATGCGATTGCTGCAGAATATATGTATAATACGCTTTCTTTCTATTTCACTGCTAATTTTCCCAATATCATCAATCTGATAAGTATTGATAATGGTACGGGAAAGTCTTTTTTGGCAAATCAACTTCTCGAAAAGTGTCTTGAACTTGGAATAAAAGCTCGTCTGGTTTCATGGAATACAGATTTTAATCCGCAAAGTAAGGAGTATATATGGGCAACGCAGTTGAGTGATTTTATCTCGTATTCTGACGAAGAGATTCTATTGATTGAATATCCTCCGATAGCTCAATATTCGATACCGCAGCCATTGCTGCAAGCTGCCAATCTAAACTTAGTGGTATTAAGTGCTAAGGCTTCATGGACAGATAGAGATAGGATACTTTTTGAGCGATTGGAAAGCGAGTGCGGAAAAGTTCCGGTTGGAATCTATTTGAACTATATGTCTCGAATATCAATGTATGATTTCATCAAAATGTTTCCTCCCTATACAAAGATGCGGAAGTTTTTTTTTCAACTGTTCAGATTTGAATTAAAAGGAAAGTAATGGTTAGCAGTTTGAAAGATAGAATATCGAATGTTTCAATGTCTGACTGTTTGCTCGCATTGTGTATTCTTCTGATTGTTGTAGCAACAATTCAGGTAGGATGGTTTGCGGGTTTTGCGCTACCGATAATGCTTCTTGGTTTTGTTTATCTGTACAAGGTGTTTCAAAATCCCTTTTATGCCTTATTAGGGATTTATATTGTCAACTATTTTATAATGGGGGCTGTACGATACTATCCGTCTATACAAGGAGGAATTATCATGGATGGCTTGGTGGCTCTTACGATAGTTTCGATGTTAATTTATCGAGTTCAGCATCATCAACTACCCTGGGAGAGGACAAAGAATATTTTAAATATTTGTGTAGGGGTGTGGCTTCTATACTGTTTTTTCCAATTGTTTAATCCCGAATCTGTATCGACAGCAGCATGGCTAACAGGAGTAAGAGCTGAGGCTTGGTATTTTATGCTGATCATTGTTTTTACACAGCTTTTGTGTGTAAAGTATGAAATGATGAAAAAGATCTGTTTAGTGTGGTCGGTGCTTGTGATCCTTGCTGTAATGAAAGCGTTAATGCAAAAATATATTGGCTTTGATGCAGCAGAACGAAGATGGTTGTTTGTCGATGGTTTCGCTCGAACTCATATCATTCAAACAGGGATTCGATACTTTTCATTCTTTACGGATGCGGCTAATTTCGGTGCCGGAATGGGGTATTCGATGGTATTCTTTTCAATTGCTGCGTTGTCGGATAAAAGTAAATTTATCAAGTACTACTACGGTTTTGTTGCATTACTAGCCTGTTATGGAATGATGATATCAGGTACTCGTACGGCGATGGTAGTTCCTTTTGTTGGTTATTTTATGTATACACTGCTTCGCGGTAAACGAAAGGCTATGATTACAGTAGGAAGTATTATTCTTTTCTTTTTTGTGTTTTTTAAATACACTATGATCTTGAATGGTAATCCCATCATACGTCGTATGCGAAGTGGATTTAATGCTAAAGAAGATGCTTCGTATTTAGTGCGTTTGGAGAATCAGAAGAAGATGAAAGTGTATATGACACACCGTTATTTCGGTGTCGGAATAGGACTGGGAGGAGGTAAGGCTAAGCGATATGCACCGAATGCTTATATGTCGCAGATCCCAACCGATTCGTGGTTTGTGATGATCTGGGTTGAAACTGGGATTGTAGGTCTGATATTACATATTGTAACACTCGTAATAATCATGTTATATGGGGCTTATATTATCGCTTTTAAGATTCGAAATCAGGAATTAAAGGGTTATTTGTGTGGAATGTATGGAGGAGTGTTGGGGATGATTGTCGCTTCTTATGCTAATGAGATCTTTGGTCAATTTCCAAATGGCTTTACTATTTTTACGGGAATGGCTTTCATTTATTTAGGGCCTTATTATGATAAGGAGTTAGCAGAAAAAGAAAGTAATGAATTAATAGATCAATCGTATGAAACGCAATGCTGATATATCAATCATAACAGTTAACTACAATGGGCTAAAGGATACTTTGGAGTTGATCGAATCATTGAATCAATACATAAGATCCGTAGTAATTGAGATCATTGTTGTTGATAATGCTTCGAAGCAGGATGAAGCTGCTCTGATTGTTGCGCGTTATCCCGATGTGATAACAATACGGAGTGAAAAGAATCTGGGCTTTGCTGGAGGTAATAATTTAGGCATTATGCAGGCCACAGGAAGGTTTCTTTTTCTGCTTAATAACGATACCTATGTTCGTTCCGATACGTTTCAATACTTAATTGAGCGGTTAGAATCTTTGCCTGATATCGGAGTTGTTTCACCAAAGATTCGGTTTGTATCCGAAGGGAACCCTATCCAGTTTGCTGGGTATACGTCGTTATCTGCCATTACTTTGCGTAATAACTTGATTGGCTTTGGAGAAGAAGATAAAGGTCAATATCAACAGGCATACGAAACAAATTATGCACATGGAGCAGCGATGATCTTGAAAAGAGAGGTGATTGAGAAAGCAGGCTTGATGCCTGAATGCTTTTTTCTTTATTATGAAGAGTTAGATTGGTGTGAACGAATCAAAGAGGCAGGTTTTACAATTTGGTATGAACCGCGTTGTGAGATATTTCACAAAGAAAGCCAAAGTACTGGACAAAGAAGTCCACTTCGTACCTATTATCTTACACGGAATAGGCTTTTATATGCAAAAAGAAATAGAAAAGGTCTCAATAGATTGTTATCATATCAGTATCAGTTGCTCGTGGCCTTTCCAAAGAATCTACTTGTAGATGCCTTGAGTGGGCGTCTAGATCTTTGCAAGGCTCAGGTGAATGGAGTCAAAGATTTTATAACAAAAAAATATACGCTATGATCTGTTTTATTGTTTTTGCAGATCTGTTTGTATACATGATTTGCACATTATTCGTCCTTTACTTGCTGTTTTTTGCTATCTGTTCGATAAAGAAAACGAAAGTTGAACCAATACACGATTTAAAAAAGAACCGCTTTCTAGTACTTTTTCCTGCATATAAAGAAGACAGTGTTATTATCAATTCTGTAAAGGACTTTTTTGAACAAGATTATCCCAAAGGTTATTATCATGTTGTGGTAATTTCGGATCAGATGAAAGATGAGACGAATGAGACTCTGCGAGAATTAGGATCAGAAGTACTAGAGGTTACCTTTTCTAATAGTTCAAAAGCCAAGGCTCTTAATTTTGCAATGGATGCGCTCGACACTTCTAAGTACGATCTAATTGTGATAATGGATGCCGATAATTGTGCTTCAAAAGACTTACTGCAAGGGTTTAACAACCAATATTTACAAGGGTTTCGAGCAATTCAAGCTCATCGTACGGCTAAGAATATTGATACGGATATGGCATTGCTAGATGCTGTTAGTGAAGAGATTAATAACTCTATATTCCGAAAGGGACATGTCAATGTCGGTATTTCTTCTGCATTAATAGGTTCGGGTATGGCTTTTGATAAAAACTGGTTTGTGCATAATGTAAAGGCATTGAATACAGCGGGTGAAGATAAGGAATTGGAGCTATTGTTGCTTCAGCAACAAGTCTTTATTCAATACTGTGATAAGTTACGGGTTTATGACGAGAAAACGCGTAAAGAGCAAGTCTTTTATAATCAACGTAGGCGTTGGTTGGCGGCACAGTATGACTCCTTGCATAGAGGATTGCAGTTATTACCAGAAGCGGTGAAGAACAGTAATCTTGCATTGATTGATAAAGTGTTGCAATGGTTTATACCTTCCCGTTTGTTATTAATGGGCTTTGTTGGTATTTTTTCTCTTGCTTGGCTTATATTCGATTGGGTTTATGCAATAAAATGGATTGCTTTACTTGTTATATTAATAGCTGTGTTTGTGATTGCAATACCGCAGCAATTGAAAACGTATAAATTGATCAAAGCGATTATAAAGCTTCCATATTTGTTTGTTTTGATGTTTCTCAATTTATTTAGAATGAAGGGTATGAGTGATAAGTTTGTTCATACAAAGAAAGAAGGATAATCACTTTAGGAATAAAAACCACGAGATATGAAAATAGCAATAGAAGCTCAACGAATATTCAGGACCAATAAGCATGGTATGGACTTTGTTGCCTTGGAGTCGATTCGTCAACTTCAAAAGCTTGATACCGAAAATGAATATTATATATTAATCGGATCCGGAGATGATAAATGTTTGTCTCCTACATCAAACTTTAAAATCATACAGTTCGACGCTCCGGGGGGGTATCCTGTTTGGGAACAAATACTATTACCACGAGAGTTGCGTAAAATAAAACCGGACATTTTACATTGTACAAGTAATACGGCGCCTTTGTATGTTTCCTCTAAGTTGGTTGTGACTTTGCATGATATTATCTTTCTGGAAGATCAGCAAAGTGAGAATAAATCAACCTATCAGAATCTTGGTCGCTATTATAGGCGAATGGTTGTTCCTCGGATTTTACCTAAGTGTAAAAAGATTATTACAGTCTCGAAGTTTGAGTGTAATCGCATAAGAGAGGCGTTGCATTTGGCAGAAGATAAAATTACAGCCATTTACAATGGAGTCAATGACTATTTTCAGCCGATAGAGCATCCGCAGGCTATTACACAGAACTATATTGCAGAAGATTCCTATATCTTTTTTCTAGGGAATACAGATCCGAAGAAAAATACGCTTCGTACACTGCAAGCGTATGCCAACTATGTAAAGCGGTCGGATAAACCGTTACCTCTATTAGTCGCTGACTTAAAGCCTGATATAATTAATGCTTATTTAAAAGAAGGTAATATCGAATGGGTTTTACCTTATATCCATGCTTCAGGTTATATCGTTAATAAAGATTTGCCGGCAATTTATTCCGGAGCAAAAATCTTTCTTTATACCTCGCTGCGCGAAAGTTTTGGTATTCCAATTCTTGAAGCGATGAAATGTGGAACTCCTGTTATAACATCAAACACTTCAGCGATACCAGAAATTGCGGGAGAAGGAGCTGTATTGATTGATCCGATGAGTGTGGAGGCTATTGCGGATGCTCTCTTTAAACTTGATACAGATGAAGCATATTATAAACAGCAAATAGCTTATGGCGTTGCGCGAGCAAAATTATTTTCATGGGAGAACACGGCGCGAAAATTACTTGATCTCTATAAATCATTGATGTAAGAATTATAATTTAAAAGATATGATTGAGCTGAATTATACAGAATATAAACTTCTTGTTGTAGATGATACTGAAGCCAATTTATTGCTCTTGAAAGCATTGTTGCAGAAAGTTGGATTTAAAATTATTACAGCAAAAAACGGATTGGATGCTCTTGACTTGGTAGAGAAAGAAAGACCCGATTTATTGCTGTTAGATGTCATGATGCCTATTATGGATGGTTATCAGACAGCTCTTAAGATAAGAGAGAAACCGGAGTTTGATACATTGCCGATAATCTTTCTTACGGCACTTAATTCGAGCGAAGATGTAGTAAAAGGATTTTCGAATGGAGGAAATGATTTTATTACTAAGCCATTCAATAAAGAAGAATTAATTATTCGCATTCGACATCAATTATCATTGGTTGCGGCACGCCGTATTATTGATAAGCAAACAGAAGAACTGATTCGAACGATAGAGGGGCGAGATAAACTATATTCCGTGATCGCTCACGATCTTCGTGGTCCCTTGGGTTCTATAAAAATGATCCAAGAGTATTTGATTACGAGTTTAGATAAAGATATGATTGGCGAGGAAAATGCTGAAATGCTATCAGTTGCTAGTCATACGACAGAAGATCTATTCTTATTATTAGACAATCTTCTCAAATGGACAAAGAATCAAATGGGGCGATTGAATGTAGTCTTTCAAGAGATTGAAGTCGTTGGCATCGTAGAAGGTGTTGTTGATATTTACAAATCAATGGCTCAAATGAAAGAGGTAGATGTAAAAATAGATGCACCACAGCAAGCACTTGGTTGGGGTGATGCAGATATGATCAAAACAGTTGTCCGCAATCTATTAGGTAACGCAATTAAATTTAGTTATCCCAAAGGAGAAATTCATTTGAGGGTAAGGGATGGTGAAACTTCAGTTGTGGTAGATGTTGTAGATCATGGTTGTGGAATAAAAGAAGAGGATCAAAGTAAAATGTTGCGAACAGATGTGCAGTTTAGTACATTTGGGACTAAGAATGAAGAGGGTAGTGGACTTGGACTGCTTCTTTGTCAAGACCTAGTAAAGAAAATAAATGGAGAATTCTGGTTTACATCAATACCGAATGAAGGTTCTACATTTAGTTTCTCAATACCGAAGATAGCAGAGCATTCAGTATAAAGTAGAGCCACAAATAAATCGGAAGAGCCATTCTGAATCGTATTTAAATATGATTCAGAATGACTCTTTGAGTTTAAACTAGATGAATCGTTTAAAGTATTCGATCGTTTTATCTAACCCAATTTCAAGAGGTACTTTGGGCTCCCAACCATTGAGCTTTTCTTTGGCTAACGATATGTCTGGTCTTCGCTGCTTCGGATCGTCTTCTGGTAAAGGAAGGTAAATGATCTTTGATTTGGAACCTGTATGCCGTATCACAGCTTCGGCAAGCTGTAGCATTGTAAACTCATTGGGATTACCAATATTTACAGGTCCTACAAAATCATCACCAGTATTCATCATTCGTATCATACCTTCAATCAAATCATCTACATATTGGAAGCTTCTTGTTTGAGAACCATCACCATAAATTGTGATATTCTCTCCTCTCAAAGCTTGTAGAATAAAGTTTGAAACCACTCGACCATCGTCTGGACTCATATGTGGACCATATGTGTTAAATATGCGTATAATCTTTATGCGGACGTTATTTTGTTGATGATAATCCATAAATAACGTTTCGGCACAGCGTTTACCTTCATCATAGCATGAACGTGCTCCTATTGGGTTTACATGTCCCCAATAACTTTCTTTTTGAGGATGTTCTTCCGGGTCGCCATACACTTCACTTGTAGAAGCTTGTAATATTTTTGCTTTTACACGTTTAGCCAATCCTAACATATTAATAGCACCCATTACAGAGGTCTTAATCGTCTTGATGCGATTGTATTGATAGTGGATTGGAGATGCAGGACAAGCCAGGTTGTAGATTTCGTCGACCTCGGCATGATACGGATTGATAATATCTTGGCGTACCATTTCAAAATGAGGATTACCTATCAGGTGCAAGATATTTTCTTTAGACCCAGTAAAGTAATTATCAACAGAAATGACGTCATTACCCTCCTCAAGAAGGCGTGTACATAAATGAGAGCCGATAAAACCGGCACCTCCTGTTACAAGAATTCGTTTCATGTGTCGGGGTATTTATGATAGAGTATTTTTACCGATACGTATATATTCAAAGCCTTCACCTTTTACTTCTTGGTCGTCATAAATATTACGCCCATCAAGAATAACATACCCTTTCATGAGTTTCTTAAGGCCCTTCCAGTCTGGAATACGGAACTGTTTCCACTCGGTAAGAAGCATCAGAGCATCAGCTTCTTTAGCTGCATCATACATATCTTTGGCATAATTAATCTTGTTGCCAATTATTTTGCGTGTTTCATCCATAGATACAGGATCAAAAGCAGATATAGTAGCTCCAGCCTCTTTTAGTTTTTCAATAATTACAAGAGACGGAGCCTCTCGCATGTCATCAGTTTCAGGTTTGAAAGCCAATCCCCATATCGCAATGTGCTTGCCGTGTAAGTCGGTTCCCAGTAATGATGTAAGTTTGGTAAACATGACGAGTTTTTGATCCTGATTTATATCTTCAACGGCTTCGATAATTCGCATTTGATATCCCTTCTCTTTACCAGTGTGAGCTAATGCTTTTACATCTTTGGGAAAGCAAGAACCACCATATCCACATCCGGCATAAAGGAAATTACTACCAATTCTACTGTCGGTAGCCATACCTTTGCGTACCATATCCACGTTAGCACCTACCAACTCACAAAGGTTGGCTATGTCGTTCATAAAACTAATGCGAGTAGCCAACATTGCATTTGCGGCATATTTTGTCATTTCAGACGATGCAATATCCATGAATATAATAGGATAGCCATTTAATACAAACGGTCGATACAGTCGTTCGATTAATTTTTTTGCCTTGCTAGATTCTACACCAACCACTACACGTTCGGGGTTTAAGAAATCCTTGATAGCATTTCCTTCTTTCAAGAATTCAGGGTTGGATGCTACATCAAAGGGAATATCTGCATTTCGTTTTTTCAATTCTTGAGCAATAACATCCTTTACAAGCTTAGAAGTCCCAACCGGAACAGTACTTTTAGTTATAAAAACGGTGTAGTCTCTCATATGCTCACCCACACTTTTGGCTGCACCCAATACATACTTCAAGTCTGCGTTACCATCTTTATCTGGAGGTGTACCTACAGAGCAAAATACAAGATGAGCATGTTTAATTCCGGAAGAGATCTGATCTGTAAAATGCAGTCGTCCTTCTTGCATATTCTTAGTCACTATTTCACCCAAACCAGGTTCATAAATAGGAAGAATACCCTCTTTCAAGCGTTTTACTTTTTCCTTATCAATGTCAATACAAGTAACATTGGCTCCCATTTCAGAGAAGCAGGCTCCGGTCACAAGACCCACATAGCCGGTTCCAATAATTGCAATCTTCATACATTTAGGTTTTATATTTCATAATAAGCATATATCTCTTAGCTGCGCTTCGATTTCTCCCAAGCAGCATTTCCTTTTCTTTTCTTCAAATAAGCAGCACCTTTTAGTGCATTATAATTCATAAAGAATACATAGTATGGGATACTTAGGTATTTATTTTTGAGATTCTTTTCCTGCATTTTAAATCCAAAGTATACCATGATATAGAAGACGATCTGAATGACAAATAAAATAGTGTAAAGCGTTCCTGCGTGGATTGTTATCAAATAAAAATTGAGTGGAAGTAAGATAAATAAAGCAATTGGAGTAATTGTCCATCTCAATACTCGATGAGAAATATACTGAAAACTCAACAACCCATATTTAAATATATTAAGCAGAGGAAGCATGCGTGCAATTGATTGCAATCCTCCGGCAACAATTCTTACTTTTCGTTTTTGCTCCTCTTTAAAGTTTGCAGAACCTGTTTCCGTAGCGTATGCCGTATCACAGTAAGCTATTTTATAGCCTTTCTGTGCAATACGTAAGGATAAGATAAAGTCATCGAGTAGCGTATCCTCTTCCATTTGTTCATAGAGTTCTGTTCGAATGGCAAATAATTCACCAGCCGCTCCTACAGCAGAGTTCAATTGGGAATCGAGGGACTTTAGTGTTGATTCATACTTCCAATAAAAGCCTTCTCCTGAAGATGCATTGTTGGCTTTTTCATCAACAAAAATTCGTTTCTCACCGGCAACACACCCCACTTTAGGATCTGAAAACTGAAGAACAATCTCTTTTATAGCTTGTTTATTGAGCATTGTATTGGCATCGGTAAAAATAGAATAAGATGTTTTGATGTATGGCACAGCCCTATTCAATGCAGCAGTTTTTCCTTTCCGAGCAGGCTCGAAAAGAACAGTTACGTTCGGATATTGAGCAAGAAGAGCATTGGTATTATCTGTAGTTCCATCAGTAACCCATACGATATGCAGTTTATCTTTTGGATAATCCAGTGAATCACAATTAATCATTTTATCGGATACAATGTCTTGTTCATTGTAAGCCGCAATTAAGAGCGTCACATCCGGAAGTGGATCTGGCAACGAAAGATTGTTGGGCTGCACAATCACCTTTTTTATTTTAACCATTATCCAAAGAAGAATTCCATAACCTATATATGTATAGAAAACTAGAAAAAGAAGTAACCAGAACAAGACTTTCATACGTTACGATTTTAAGTGTCTAAAAAACATTGATCTATTATTTTTTTCATTTGTACCTGCCAAGATAAAGTCGTAATGATACTATTACGTATCTGAGAAGGACTCAAATGGATGTGCTGACGGAAATAGAGGACGTCCGAAATATTCAAAGCCGATTCATCGGCTGGAACTTTCAATACATAAGGCATTTTGTCGAAGTCCTCATCTGTTTCAGAGTAAACAAAAGGAATTCCTCGGGCTGCATATTCCCGATTCTTCAATGTTTTAATCTTGTCAATATTACTCCGATGACGTCCAAGACTTCCTATTCCGATATCGGCAAGTTCAAATATATCATCCAAAGCTTCTCCCCATAGCGGCCCATGAAAAAGCACAAACTCTTCGAGCTTTAGATTCTTTACTTGCTCTTGTAGTTTCAAGCCAGCCGGTGTATATGGTTTTCCTACGATATGCAGAATCACCTTCGTCTTAGGCTTTGTATTATAATAATTGGCCATTCCGCTGATGGCCCTATCTACTCCATGCCAATAATGAAGTTCGGCAACAATAAGAAGGTGCACAACCGATTCAAAATCATCGCGATATTTCTTCTTCATCGGAATCTCATCAAAATCTACACCATTTGAAATGCAGATGGTTTTTTGTCCGAATATAGATGGTAAATCAGTATATGTAATAATATATGCCAACTTCGAAGCCAGCGAATTGCGATAAAGTTTGTCCAGGTACAATTTTATCCGATCAGATCTTCGTGCTTCTTTAAACTCATCATCGTACGGATAAGTAGGGATTTCCAATACACAAATCCGCTTGTCTTTTTTGAGCCTAGCCGCAAAGTCAACTAAAAACGGATTGGCATTATTGTAGGACCGAAGGTAAATAAAGTCAATACGATTGTTTGCGATATAGTTATAAATCGCAGTGTAAGAGAAACGCTTCGATAGTTTTGACGCAAATCCTTTACCGAAATTAGCGATATCCTTATCATTGACTTTGATAATACTATTCTGGTCGTTATCATAATCATGATAGCAAAGCTCCATGTTCATGCCGCATTTTTCAAATGCAGTTACTTGTGCGGCGATCTTTTTAGTGATCCCACTATATGCCGCGAACTCATGAAAAACAATATAGAGCCCTTTACTTGCCATACTTCTTTAGTACATTATGAATAAGTTCTTTAATATTATATACACCAGCTATTTGAATATAACACCCAGAAACAATGAAGGTTGCCGTAGTTTTGATAATTAAGGATACAATTAACGGCAAATCTTTCGTTATAAAGTATACTCCACTCAATACAATACCCAATAGTAAAGTTAAGAACAGAGGAGAAACAAGTATGCTAAGGAACGTAAGGAAGCGCTCCTTCAATGTAAATCGGAAAAGAATGATATAACACTGAAAGAAGTTGATCATAAACGTAATGGTTATACCAATTGCAACAGCTTCCAAGCTTTTAAATACAAAAATGCCGCAAACAATAGCCAAAACATTCAATATCGTAGACAGTACACCACTAATAAACAAGCCGATCGTTGAATTCGAAGCTTGGAAAATAGCCCCGGATGAAGACAAGATAACCTGAAAGCCAACAGACAAAGCCAATATCTCGAAAATAGGAACAGATGGCATCCATCGATCGCCGAAAATAAGAAGAATCAATTCTTTTGCATTGAAGAAAAGATATACAGAAAGAGGGAAACCCAGAAAAGCGAATACACGCAAAACCTTAAGATATGATTGAGCCAAAGCACGCAGGTCGTTTTGTAAATCAGAAAATACCGGATGCATTACCGGTGAAACAACATTGGTAATGTTGTCGAGTGGCAACATCATCAAACGGTATGACTTATCGTAATATCCCAGCGGAGTCATTCCCATATATTTTCCAATCAGTAGTTTATCTATGTTTCGAGAGAAGTAGTTGATGATATTAAAAAGAAACTGATATACAGAATAGTTGTAGATTTTCTGAATAGAGGCTAATTTAAATTTGAAATGAAACCGTAGCGGATTCTGGTAATAATTGATTATAAAAAGCGCAATTGCAGAGAAGATCGGATTAATAATTAATGCATATACACCGGCTCCCATAAAAGCTGCAGCCACGCCAATGCTACCACTTAGCAGTTGTACAACCAAGGTTCGCATTCCTAGAAACTTAAATCGCTTCTCTTTGAAAAGAAGACCATTTGGAACAATATTGATAGATGCAAAAAATAAGTTTATTGCGAGCAAACGACAAATGTTTGTAAGTTCGGTCGACTTATAAAAAGACGCAATCAGCGGAGAGAATATAAAAAACAAAACGGCTAAGCTAAGTCCTAACCAAAAAGTAAACGAAAAGATCTGATGATAATCTTGATTATCGAGTTCTTTATTTTGGACGATTGCCGGAGCAATTCCCATATCGCTAAAAATGGAAAAAAAAGCAATAATAACCATGGCAATGGCCATTACACCAAAGTCGTGTGGAGGTAATAAGCGGGCAAGAATCCCCGATACTACAAGCGAAACGAGCACGCTCGAGTATTTAGCAAGGGCAGTATAAAATACCCCTGAAATAAGAGTCGATTTAGTATCGTTTGCCATAAGTTTGTGGTTTATCTATTCATAATCAATGTCCGTATAAAAGCTTCCATAAAAACGAAGTCCTTACCTTGAAAACATAATTGGGGAAGAGCCTCTTTAATAATAAGATTCGATATTCCTGATCCAATTCCCTCGTTTTATACATAGCCCCATTTAATATATGCACCACGATGCGTTCGATGGTTTTATGCAACTTCTCATCGTTCAATTGTTTATCATAAGCATTCAATTGGTCGATAATAAATAAATATGCATTCAGATTCTTGGCAGAAAAAGGAGTTGTTACAACAGAAGCACTACGCAAACGCCTATTGAAGAAGACTCGGTTGATGCAGCCAACTCGCTTAGCTCTTATAAAAAGTATGTTGGTAAATAACTCATCTTCATGAGTTGTTTTCTCATATTTCAAACCAATATCAAGTAGATACTGACGACGGATCAATTGCAACCAAGGTGCAACTCTGAAACCATCTATATCGAGAAGTATATTCGTTATTTCTAATCCATTATATACGCGATCTTCTAGCTTGTTACACCTGCGATAGGTGTATCCGATCTTAAAATCACCATCACTACTAAAGGATTCGGCATCAAAGAATACAAAGTCAAGGTTCTCTTTCTCGCACTTATTATAACTAAGCTCCAAACAATCTTTATCTAGGATATCGTCGCTATCCATAAAATAAACATACGCTCCCGAAGCTTTAGATAAACCTAGATTACGAGCCGTAGCTTGTCCTTGATTCAGCTCAGAATACACGCAAACACGCGAGTCTTTTGCCGCTAACTGTTGAATAATATCCAAGCTATTATCTGTAGAACCATCATTTATTAGAATGACCTCTATCTCTTTCAGTGTTTGATTCAAGATAGAATCAACAGCCTCTTCTACATACTTTTCGGTATTATATACCGGGATAATCACAGATACTTTTATCGGATCCATACTGCAAATTATTGAGGATCTAATGGAATTTTGATATAAAACGTTGATCCGACATTTTCTTGCGAGTCAACGGAAATAGAACCATGAAGCATCTTAACATACGCATTTGCAATAGGAAGTCCTAAGCCAATACCCTCTTGCTTACGAGTAATTGAGTCATCCAATTGCACAAACTTGTCAAAAATAGAATCAAGCAATTGTTTCGGTATTCCTACGCCTTGATCTTTTACTATGAAAACGACTTCTTTGTCAATGACTTTACACCCTAAAGTGACTGTACCATGGTTTGAATACTTTATCGCGTTGTAAAGTAATTTAGAGATTACAGTCGACAACTTCTCTTCATCCGTATAAAGTATAAAAGATGTATCAAGTTCGTTTTCAAGTTTGAGCAATAGATTTTTTTCTTTTGCCTTCTCAATAAACGAAGCAAATAAAGTTTCCATCATGGAAGTAACCAATACTTCAGTGGTTGATAAGCCAATGATTCCCGCTTCAATCTTTGAGAGCAGGATGATGTCATTCATCGTGTTTAGCAAACGTTGACTACTGTCTTTTAAAACATTGAGATACTCAAGCTGTAATGCTCTTGGAGTATCTTCTTCTCCCAGTAAGTCAATAAACCCCAAGATGCCATTCATCGGAGTTCTAATTTCGTGACTAATATTTTGTAGGAATGTTGTTTTTAGTCGATCGCTTTCTTCTGCTCGATCTTTGGCATCAATCAACTCAAGTTTTCTCCTCCAACGAACAATTGCCATCCCTATGGAAGAGGCCAATGTTTCGAGAATTGCAATTTCGCCATCACTCCAGTTGTCGGTTGCGTGGCAGTCGTCAAAACCAACAAAGCCCCAGCAAATATCTTCGATCCATATTGGAACGATCAAGATTGATTGAATGTCTTGTGCCAATAAGATTGCTTGTTCATTTTTAGGAAAGTCAACAACATTTCCGCGAATCAAGCTTCTATTGAGTAATAAGTCTACCCATCTGGCATATTCGTCACTAGCCGGCACATTTTGTAGCTCGGGATTATCGATTTGCACACTCACTCCATCTTTTACCCACTCGTAGCGTTGTGAAAATAAATGTGTAATCTCTCCAGTCTCAGGATGTTTATTTCGAATTATTTCGAACACATAAATACGGTCACGCTGAATCTCGTTTCCCAATATATCTAAGGATTCATTGATCACTTCATCAAGTGATTTTTCAGAAAGCAATACCTTTCCGACTTGGGCGGCTGCTTGAAGCAACAACTCCTTCCGAAGTAATTCACCGCGCGTTGAGACTAGATTTGTAATATCTTCTTTGATGGATAGATAATGAGCAATATTTCCATCCTCATCAATGATGGGAGTGATGGTAGTTCGATCCCAAAAAATGACACCATCTTTCCGTTTGTTGCTCAATTCTCCTCGCCATGGTTTTCCTGAAGAGATCGTATTCCATAAATCTTTATAAGTAGACTGTGGTGTATCTCCGGAGGCTAGTACATGCATGCTTTTACCAATCAAATCTTCGCTAGAATACCCCGTTAGTTTGGTTGCTCCTATGTTTACAAATTGAATGATTCCTTTGGTATCGGTAATAAGTATTGGGCTGGCACTTTGTTCGGCAGCCATAGCAAAGCGCTGCAAATAAGCATTCTCCGCCATTTGGTCAGTAATGTCATGGAGATAACTCACCATTTCAGAAACGAATACATGATCAGATCGTTTAAAAACAATCTCTTCGATCCAAACGATACGCTTATCTTTTGCTATTAGTCGATAACGTGATAGTTGTGTCTTGACTTTGTCTGAACTCATAAAATGCATCAATTCGTCAGACATCATCTTTTTATCTTTCGGATGTACCAAATCAAAGTATTTGAATTGACTCGACTTTACCTCTTCTTGTGTATATCCAATAAGGTCCATTACATTTTTAGAAATATAATGGATAGTAGGAGATGGATATAAACTCCAAACGCTTATAACCACCGGACCTTGGTCAAAAATATAATCAGGTATTTTCATACATTGTCCTACTTTACATCAAAAACAGCTAAAGAAGCATAAGAGTTTCAGGAATAAATGAATAAACTTTTCTAGAAAGAAGAAGAATATTGAATTGAAAAGTGATTTTGTCATGAAATAAATACACATTTTGCTGTTAGAGGTTTTGCGGAAGTAATATATCTTTGTGAGAGAACAGAAAACGAAACAACATGACAGAAATAACTATCAACGGACTCGATTCGATTCGTGATGCGGCTAAAGCTTTTATCGAAGCAATGGACGACCGCACGGTGTTTGCTTTTTACGGCGAAATGGGAGCGGGGAAAACAACTTTCATTAAAGCAATCTGCGAAGAACTAGGAGTAGAAGACGTAATCAACAGTCCTACGTTTGCCATTGTAAATGAATATCGCTCGGATTCGGACGAACTAATCTATCACTTCGACTTTTATCGCATCAACAAAGTAGAAGAAGCCTACGATTTTGGTTATGAAGATTACCTGTACTCGGGTGCATTGTGCTTTATCGAATGGCCTGAGAAAATCGAAGAACTCCTTCCTTCAGACATCGTAAACGTAACCATCAAAGAAAATGAAGACGGCACACGTACCGTGTTGGTAAAATAAAGTCATGGCAGATAAGTTTGTATTTATACTCTTTATGCTCATCGGCGCCTTGTCTGTTGCAGCTTCGGTATTCAACTTCGAGTGGTTTTTCAAAACCAACGGAGCTGCAACCTTCATTCGTATCTTTGGCTATAAGGGAGCACGAATCTTTTACGGCATTCTCGGTATCCTGCTTATTGGCGTAGGACTTTCATTCTGGTTTGATTTGCTTTCCTAAAAGATCACACATCTAATACCCTCAAATGTTGCTTAACATCCCCTTGGTTTAGTAACCAATCTAAATTATTCCTTGTTATAGTTTATAAAAGCTATAACGTATGCATACCGAAGATTATATCAATCGCGAGCGTCAGTACGGCGCACACAATTACCATCCGCTACCCGTAGTATTGCACAAAGGCGAAGGCATCTATGTATGGGATGTCGACGGCAAGCAATACATGGACTTTCTTTCCGGTTACTCGGCACTCAATCAAGGGCACCGTCATCCCAAGGTGCTCAAAGCCTTGATGGATCAGGCCGGTTTACTCACACTTACTTCCCGTGCATTTCATTCCGACGTATTGGGCGACTATATGGAATATGCCTGCAAACTGTTTGGTTACGACAAACTCATCCCGATGAATTCGGGTGCCGAGGGCGTTGAAACCGCACTTAAACTCTGTCGTCGTTGGGCGTATGTGCGAAAAGGAATCCCCGTAAACTTAGCGAAGATTGTAGTTTGTGAAGACAACTTCCATGGGCGTACCATCACGGCTGTTTCCATGTCTACCGATCCTGCTTCTTACGATCAATTCGGTCCGTTCACTCCCGGTTTCATTAAGATAAAATACAACGATCTCGATCAACTTGCAGAGGTTTTGAAACACGAGCATGTGGCCGGTTTCTTGCTCGAGCCCATACAAGGCGAGGCGGGAATTGTAGTTCCCGACGAAGGTTATCTCAAGAAAGCTTACCAGCTCTGCCAAGAAAACGATGTCTTGTTTATTGCCGATGAAATACAAACCGGTTTGGGACGAACCGGCAAGATGCTTTGTTGCGATTACGAAGGCGTGCATCCCGATGTGCTTATCTTGGGCAAAGCCCTTTCGGCCGGTGTATTCCCGATTTCGGCAGTATTGGCGCGTGACGAAATTATGTTGTGCATCAAACCCGGCGAACACGGGTCTACCTTTGGCGGAAGTCCGCTCTCTGCCCGCGTAGCCAAAGCAGCAATCGAAGTGGTGATCGACGAGAAACTTGCTGAGAATGCCTTTGTGATGGGACAATTGTTTCGTGAAGGACTTGAAAAGATTGATTCTCCGCTCATCGATACCGTACGAGGAAAAGGACTGCTGAATGCAATCGTTACCGTTCCGCAAGATGGAATTACCGCGTGGGACATTTGTATTGCGTTGCGCGATCGCGGTTTGCTCGCTAAGCCAACACACGAACACATCATTCGTTTTGCCCCGCCGCTTATCATCAACGAAGCACAACTGCAAGAAGCGATCCGCATCATTACCGAGGTATTCGCTTCGTATAAGGCAAAATAAAGTAGTCAACCAATTCTTTAAATACCGTTTGCCATGAAGATAAATGTAATAGGCGTTCCGCTCAATTTAGGCTGTGACAGACTCGGCGTAGAAAAGGCTCCCAATAAAATACGAGAGCTGGGGCTGATGAAAACCATACGAGAACACGGACACCGAGCCTTCGATCTTGGGAATTTGTATGTGCCTCCGGTACATGAAAAAGACAAGTATACGAAACATGCACGTATGAAATACCTCGATGCAATTGTTGAAGTAAATAACAACTTGGCCGAGCTGGTTTACGATACACTCAAAGGCGGAGCATTTCCCATTGTACTGGGTGGCGACCATGCACTAGGGCTTGGCAGCGCGTCGGGTGTGGGGAAATCGTACGAAGACTTTGGTATCATTTGGCTCGATGCTCACGGTGATATCAATACCTCCGAGACTTCGCCCAGCGGCAATATACACGGAATGGCACTCGGTGCTTTGATGGGAAAAGGTAGCGATGAATTGGTCAATATTTATGCGCCCGGCAACAAAGTTGATCCTCGCAACGTGTTTTTGGTAGGAACGCGTAGTCTCGACGACGGCGAAGTAGAGTTGATCGCAAAAGAAAACATCAGTATTTATCCCATGACTGTAATCCGAGAAAAAGGAGTTGCCTTCGTGGTAGAAGATATCAAGCACAAGCTCAAAGAGCGGAAGATACGCAACATTCACTTTAGTATTGATGTGGATTCGCTCGATCCGGCTTTAGCTCCGGGCACAGGAACCAAAGTGCCCGACGGACTCACACGTGACGAATTCTACGGTTTCATCGATCCGATTCTGGATACAAACCTCGTCAAGTCGCTCGACTTGGTAGAATACAATCCCGATCTCGATGAAGAAGACAAGACCGCACGCATGGTATTGGATATAATCGACCACATCACGGCGCGATTGTAGCAGCAGAAACGATTGTGGATTGAATATTTCATTATATTTATCCGCTATACAAGAATACAAATTTTCTTGTTGAAAAACATTCACTATGAGTGATAAAAAATAATACTTATAAAGAAAATGGAAAATAATACACAAAGCAATTGCTCCTTAAATAATAATAGTTTTCAAATTTTGCCTCAAGAAAGTTCAGAAATAGAAATATCGATTATATTGCCTGTTTATAATGTTGATATTTTGTATTTCAAAGAGGCAGTTTATAGTATTTTAGAGCAATCATTTGATAATTTTGAGCTATTAATCATTGATGATGGTTCAGATATAGACTTTCAACTAGTTCTAGATTTATTTGATGATGAACGCATAAGATTAATTAGAAATCATCATAATTTTATTGATACTCTAAATCGAGGATTAAAAGAGTCTAAAGGAAGGTATATTGCAAGAATGGATGCTGATGATATAATGGTGCCACATCGGTTACAAACACAATATGATTTTATGGAGTCAAATCCTGAAGTTGATGTTTGTGGTTCTTGGGCAGAGTCGTTTGGAAAAACGTAAGCTCCCGAGCAACTACATATTGATATAAAAAAATAGCAACTATAAAGGCTCAAAATAAGAGCTATTATATAGTTGCTATTTTTATTTTACGAGTTGTACTTGTTAGACTATTGTTAGATTTTTATTAGATTTTG
>JBOGCF010000030.1:0-42493 GCA_051656605.1 Tannerellaceae bacterium
TCGGGACTTTGCCGCCGACTTCCTTCAGATTCGCCTCGCGGTCGACACCCTTGTCTTGAGCTAATGGTTGGTAACTACCGACCCCCATAGTGGACTTGCACCACCAAGTTATATACCATGCACGGCACACTAAAAAAAGCCCGGAAGTTGTTTTAACTTCCGGGCTTTTCTCTTTATTATATAGCACTCATTAGTTTGTTCCGCCACCACTATGGCCGCCGCCGCCACTATGATCACCACAAGCATACGCCTTGTTTTCACCTTTCACACCAAGATATTCTACCATTTCAACATCCAGTTTCACGGCATTACCCTTGTATTTGAAATTAAAGGCCATCGTAGATGTACGAGTAGATTGATAAGATGTATACACATTCATTGTACCCGGATTGATTTTTACGCTACCTACACACACTTCGCGCTCAATCTTACCCGGCACTGCGTTTTTGAATGTAACCACCATACGCATCACCTCGTCTTCGATCAACTTAGCACCATCTGCCGAGATTCCAGGAAATTTGCTAGCAATATCGGACGATAGTTTTGTTTTCAACTCATATCCGCTCACCGTTTTCACGCATTGCTTCCACTCATATACTGTATTTTGCGCACATGCGTT
This sequence comes from Tannerellaceae bacterium, assembly GCA_051656605.1. Classification (GTDB taxonomy): domain Bacteria; phylum Bacteroidota; class Bacteroidia; order Bacteroidales; family CAMTPD01; genus UBA12018. The sequence continues at coordinate 620 of JBOGCF010000030.1, forward strand.
ATCTACAGAAATCGTTTGATATGGAGAATTATCCGTTACAATCTGACCCTCTGTAGCCGTTACATTTACACTCATCGCAAAATTACCAAAACTGCTGATTGTAAACACATACGCATTTGAAGCCACATCGTGAGTTACATCAAATGATGTTGCTTTCGATCCGGTAGTACTACCATTGTCTACCACTTGTACACCATCATACACAACATCCGCAGGAAGCGTATTCGCAATACCTACTTCTACAGGCACCACAAGAGGAGTACCCCAAGGATGCAAATACAACGAGCCATAGCTGTTTGCTTGCGGCAACACATAGTTCACTGCATGAATGTTGCGAATATCCGCAGGCAATACATTAGCAGGGAAATTCACAAGAGCACCGGGAGCACCATTTAATGCAGGAAGCGCAACAGAATTATCTTTCGTTGGGTCCACATCCATACTCTTTACCTCTTTCATCAAGGCAACACTTACGGTAGCAACACTACCCACATGATCTTCAGATGCATGATCCACTTCTACAGTTGTAGGAAAGTAACCCGTACCGGCTACGGCAAGAGATATTTTCTTATTATCTTCAGAATCAAAAGAAAACTGACCATCCTTATCAGATGTAGCAACACTTTTGTCTCCAACCTTCACAACTGCACCTTCAATTGGTGTAAACGTAGATTTGTCATATACACGACCAAAAATAGCGGCACCTTTCACCTCTTCGATAGTAGGATCCGGTTTCGGATCATCACTATTACAACTAGAAAAGCCGGTCATCAGAATTGAAGCGGCAAATAGAGAGATAAATACTTTACTCTTCATAATACAAAATAAGATTTATAAATTAATTAGCCAAATAGTATTTCAAATTAAACCAATCGCACTCTTTTAAGTATAACAATAAAACGACCAGCTAATAATCTTAAAACGTCAAAATTTGGTCAAAAATACAACTTATTTATTAATTTGCAACAATTAGTTCTTCTAAATTCTATTGACTAAAAATCAGATACACGTCATTTGTTATTATTCGTTAAATAAGTAACAACAATTTGATTATTAATGTTTAATTAAAAACAATGTAATACATTTGCAACGTTTATTCAAATTCTGTGTATTTCTTATAATAATTAAAGAGTCGCGACAATTTCGCCCTTGAGTATTTTTCTTCATGACGTTTTACTATCCTTATTTGTAATGCGGAAGTGCCGATCTCTTTTATAACGAATGTATTTTTATGATCAAGTATTATTTTATTGTAATGTTTCTTGTACTGAGTGGAGCAATGAAAGCCCAGTATTTGGCATTAAAAAGTAATGTATTATATCTTTCTACAGCAACCCTCAATGTAGGGCTTGAGACGTTTCTTACCAAACAGTACACACTTGATGTAACTGGAGGCTACAACCCGTGGCAATACCCCAATGGGAAGATGATGAAACTATGGTATATACAACCAGAGTTACGCAGATGGCATTGTGACACATTTGCCGGTCATTTCTATGGTCTTCATGCATTCTATGGTGAGTATAACTGGTCACTCTTTACAAACAAACGTTATCAAGGACATCTTACCGGGGCGGGACTCACCTATGGTTATGCAAAAAATTTTGCTGTACAATGGGGATTTGAAGCTAGCATCGGATTAGGCTACGCATATCTCGACTATGACAAATACAAGTGTGGTAATTGTGGAAAAAAAATCGGCTCAGCAACAAAAAATTACTTTGGACCAACAAAAGTCAATTTTTCACTGATTTATTTTTTAAAATAAGCAGATTCTACACAACATTGATCAATTCTTAGATCAAGCAATAGACAAAATTTACAGATCTATTTATATATAAAATTCTCAATCATGAAAAAGAATTTCTTAGTCTCATGCCTACTGGTAGGCACTATCGTTTCATCATGTTCGTCAAACCAAGAAGACGATATTCTAAGTTACGAGCAACCTACAAAATTCAATGTATCTTTGACGAGTAGTAATGAAGTTTTAAAAACACGAAGCAATACAACAAAAGCAGATGACAGCGAAAGCACACTCAGCCATGTTGCATTTTATGTATTCAAAGAAAGCGGTTCTCTTGAAACATCCATCGCTGCCACAAACGAGCAGATCAACAATGGATCTTATACAATTGATTGCACAACAGGAAAAAAATACATTTATGCCATAACCAACGATCAGGGTTTATTTACTGAGATCAAAAAAGGCACACAACGTACCGATTTCGAAGCACTAGTTACCAAAAGCTATTCCACAGCACCGAGTTCACCACTTACGATGGTTGGTAAATATCCGGATATACTCAATCTTGCACCATCTATAGATGGCAGCACACCATCGGCAACAATCAAGATTGATGTTACACGTTTAGTAGGAAAGGTCACCGTTAAATTGGGAACAGAAGCAGCAACAAAGTTTCAGTTAAAACAATTCAAGATTGTGAATGCAAATCCACAATCCAACTATTTTTTACAAAAAGCATCATACAAGCCGGCAGATGCAGTAAGTCCAATTCCGGGAGATTATACCGATCAACCTACATTCAACACATGGACCGATAGTTATTACATCGACAACTACGCCTATGTTCCAAACGATCAAGCAGCATATGCACTCGAAAACTGGAATACAGACCCACGTCGAGGCAACACCACATGCATCATTATACAAGGTTCATATAAAGGAGGTGCAGACACCTATTATCGATTTAATCTGGGAGGTAAAGCTGTGAGCTGGGCATTTAACCGTAACACGCATTATCAGGTAACTATCTCTGATGTATACGAAGACGGATATACAGATGAAGGCAAGGCCGAAAAACCAGAGGATGGAAAACCTACCGATCCGCTTGTACAAGACGTACAATTAAGTGCTACGCTATCCATCCTTCCATGGGGTGTTGTAAATCAAGAAGACGAAATCGGAAAAGAATAAACATCTTCCAACTAAATAATCAGGAGTTTTAGATTCGTCCAAACTCCTGATTACAATCAATTCTCAATTTAAAATAAAGACTTATGAAACGCTGGGTAGCTTCCATCATAGCGGTATTTCTCACTTCTGGATGTATACAATCTGATTTATCGCACTGTCCGTCAGAAGTTGTAATTGATTTCGAATACACATACAATATGCAAGAAACAGACTTAATAGACCAAGAAGTAAATACAGTCAGTTTATTTGTATTTGATCATAACGATAAGTTTGTAATGCGTCAAGACAAAGCTATAGACAAAAGCGATCGAAGCATCACATTCGATCTCGAGCAAGGCATTTATCGCTTTGTGGCTTGGGGCAATCTCAGCGAACACTATGAAGCAATACAATTAGAGCCCCAGATTTCAGAATTAAAAGATCTGCACGTAATTCTCAAGCAAAATAGCGGAGCAACAACACGTCATCTATCCTTATTTCATGCGCAATTGGCAGCAGAAAAGGTAGAGCGTCTCGGATTAAAGAAAAAAATGAGTTTCATCAAGAATAGTAACTCAATCACAGTTACATTAAACTATCCGAAAACAGAATCAACCCCTAGCTTACGACACAACAATACAACCGGAGTGTTCACCCTCTGTTCATCTAACGGAGCAATGGATGCAGACAACAAACTGCTTACCGAATCTGGAGTTCACACCTATGGTTCACTTTCAGTTACAGATTCCGAGTTTGTTGACAATATGCAAACAAGTGCTGTGTTTAGCACATTACAACTCTCTAATGATCAACCGCTGCTATTCAATGCAAGTAGCATTACAAAGGATACAGTCTCAAAATCATTCGAATACGACCTAATGCAGGTTATCCAAAAAGCTCCGACAGATCTAGTCAAACAAGATACGTTTTATGTCGAGTTCAACTTCAATAGTTCAAATATAACCTCCATTCTGGTAAACGGATGGAAAGTATATACAAATAATGGTGATGTTGGTATTGAATAAATATAAGGTTATGAAAAGTACATTATACAATCTACTTACGTTCTTCTTACTCTCGGGATGCATGCTAGCATGTACCGACGAAGACTACAGTAAAAATACAGGGAGTGAAACACAAGAACAATCGGTAAAAATAAAACTATCGATCCAATCAGAAGCAACACAAACACGCTCGCAAGAAAATATTCTGCCCGAAGATAAAGAAGATGCGATTAAGAATCTACAACTCTTTATATTCAGAAGAGACGGAGAGCAAGTATTGGTAAAAGAATACTATTTCGATCAGTGGACCAATAAGCAAATCATCGAAGCCTATACCGGTCGCTTTATCTATGTTCTGGTTGCCAACATGCACGAAGAGTGGATTGGAATCACCAAGTATAATGACATTTCCAATAAATTATACAATATCACCTCTGAATCAGACATTTCAACAGGAGAAGCTCTTGCTGCCGTATTCAATAAAGAACTATTGATTCCATATCCGCCTGTCGGATCTGATGTAGTTGAACTAAAGGATGGCACCGAGCCAATCTCCTTAAAGCGCCTAACATCAAAAGTAATACTCAATCTACAGATTGACGGCACTACTGCCGGCAACGAACCCTTGCGAAACAGGCTAAACATCAAATCTGTGCAAATGAAAAATGCATCAAAATCGATGTATATATTCAATGAAAATGCACCACTTGATGAAATTACGACAGAGGTTCTACATTATCCCATACGTATATTTGATGCCAACAACAGTCTCAATTCCATTGATGATGCATTCTATATACTAGAGCGCAAAGCTGCAGACAGTCGCACACTAGGCACCTATGTTGAGATCAAGGCAGAATACCGTGATATAAACTCATCAGTACCCACCAAGCTGGTTACATACAAAGCATCATTCAACACAGAACCATTCGAAAACAATAATTTTCAGGGACTCTTCAACGTATCTCGAAACCAAAAATACATGCTCAATGTCAAAATCATGGGTACTAATGAAGACGACATTCGCGTTGATGTAGAAGAACTACACCGCGGCGGAGTATTCGTAGATCAAGCAGCCACCGGTCGAGGCACCGGAGCAAGCTGGGAAGACGCTTTTCCCACGATCAGTGAAGCTATTGCATTCGCAACCGAATACAATAAAAAAACCAATACTATTCGTAAGATATATGTAAAAGAAGGCATTTATCAAGAAAATATTATCATCACAGATGGCCTCAATGTCATGGGAGGGTTTGCAAGTAATCTCACAGGCACCAATATTAGCGATCGCCTCTATACGGCAAAGCCAATACTTAGGCCTGCACAAACCAAGGCAACTACCAGTCCTATCGTAACCTTCCCAAGCAACCTTTCACAGCAAACCACTCTATCCTATTTTATTATAGCAGATGGAGCATATGAGCAAGGAGCCGGAGTTTCGATGCAAAGCAAACATGCCGCGCTACATGCTTGCCGCATTCGAAACAACAAAGCCAACATAGGAGGAGGAGTCTATATTTCAAACGGTAAAATATGGAATTGCATCATAGACAACAATGAAGCAGTTTCTAATGGAGCCGGCATCTATATCACCAACAATGCATCAGATGTTCAGATTCAAAATGTGACTATCGCAGATAATCGATGGAGTTCAACACCACCGCCAATTATCAAAGGAGCACTCTTCAATCAACCTTCAAGCGGAATCTTTGCTGCTAGTGGAGCCAATGCCGGCGTGCACAGCTGTATTCTGTATGGGAATGATGGAGACAATAACGTACCATCCGGAGTAGATTATAAATTCTGTGCTTTTGCTACCGACCAACTCCTTTCATGGGATCAAATCACAGATGCCAATATTGGCATCTATCCGGCCGGAACAACAATAGATCAACCTTATGTAAAACCGATCTATAATCCCGGATTTAAAGAAGACAACAGCTATACCTTGAGCGAAAGTTCGGATCTACTGAGCCGAGGCTATGTAGGACGCAACAATCCAGACTGGATTTATCCTGATTTCAATGGAAATAATCCGTTCGATGATAGGTTTCCTGATCTTGGAGCCATCCAATCAACTACTTTCAAGAAATATATAGATCTTTATCTAAATGAACGATCATTCTTACCTTTTATATACTCGTCGATCAACTGCTTTATTGCGTCAAACTACACAGACTTCACGTTCAAAGCTGGTGATTTGATTTGGGCTATCCAGCCCGAATTAGCTGATTTGTACTCTCCGATGCAACTTATGGTTAGCTTTGCTAACACCGGAAAACAAAACAAAAAACGTACCGGATCTTTTTTCCAGAATAACAGTCAGCTTTTGTCAATCGAATTTCTTCAAAGCTATATCAACTTTGAAATAACCGATCAGACAATGCCGTTTAATCTCGAGCGTACACTCTATGTAATGCCATCCGAGTCTGAAAGTGTATCGTTAGAATTATTTACACAGCAGCCATTTTATTACAAAACATCTAGCAGCATCGAAGAAAATAAACGCATATTTCAAGAAATACGATATCCGGATTCTAAGCTAAACAAATGGCTCGATGCATACGAAGTTTCAGACAAGATCGGGTATACAAATAAGCATTACACACTAGCGATAGATGCAACAAGTGACAAAAATCGCTCATTCGAACAAAAAAATTTGCAATACATGTATGAGTTTGATGTATATGGTTCAAAGCAAGTAAACCCAGTGACACCATTCAACACAACAGACAAAATCATACAAGTTCCGGAATGGATTTTGGGCAAAAATACAAGCAGAAGTATAATCGGACTCTCCGAAACAGACTACATGCAATACTTTATCAATTTCGGCAAAGATGAATATGGCATGTTTAAAACCTGGGGATTTGATGCAACAATTCCAACACAAAGTTCACCATTCGATGGTAAAGCCAATACTGCATACGTACTGAATCAGTATATGAACAACAGTAACGATAAATGGGACACAAGCACAGAAGAAAGCTATCAAGACATGCACAACAATGCTTTCATCTTCTGCGCGTCGCTAAATCCATCGGTACGTGAAAAACTTATTAAGAAAAATAGCATCATTCAAGAATCTGATCTCACGTGGTACGTCCCTTCCATCAATGAGTTGAAATTCATCTCCATCTTTGGCAATAGTTCTCTACAATTCCAAGCAGACAATTATTACATCACATCCACGTTTAGCAATGGCAACATCACGCGCCTCAACCCAACCAACTTCACAGAGTGGTCGTGGGAAAGTGGAGTTATTCCAAAAGGATACCTGCGTTGCATACGCAACACCGACACATCACTCCCTTATAATAGTGGTGTCTCTGTTGAAAGCAGCATTGATAAATCATACATCATACACTCCGATAAGATGTACAGCACAGACGTTGTTGCAATCACTGATATATCATATTCTCCATCAGAAAATCAGTTAGCATCAAAATTTGAGATTTATCCAACAATGTCGGATACAGATATTGATTACAATGGGGCAATCAAACACTGTGCTTCTCTTAATAGTACCGGAACAGCCTCCACATGGAGAATTCCTACTCGCAAAGAGCAAATGCTTATTTATTTGATGAATGACCAACTCAAAGGAAATGAAAATTTCGAAGAGTTTGATACGTCAAAATCATACTTTATACAACAAGATGAATACGAGCCGTTGAAAAAAATATTCAATTTTAAAGACGGCAACATATTGCAATATTTCAATGCCAAAGCGCATGTACGCTGTGTAAGATCCATTAGATAAGCAATAAAATGAAGCAAACATACATACATATCTTAATCCTGCTGCTTGCATTCTTTAGCACGCACAAAGGATATGCAGACAATACGAAGATAGAGATCATTGGTGTAGTCAGGGGCAACGAGCAAGAGCCCCTGGCCGGAGTTACCATATCCATTGCAGACAAGGAAACCGTAGGAGCATCTGACGACAACGGTCGATTCAAAATATCGGTTCCAAAAGAATGCTCCCTACGCTTTTCGTGCATAGGATATGCAAGTGAAACTGTCAAGATCAAAGGCCAACGCTCCATCGTTGTCATCCTAAAATCTACGGCAGTAGACCTCGACGAAGTCATTGTAATTCAAGAGATCAAAAACAAGATTCTCCCCGACCCTACCGACATCGAGGCCGACGGCGACTATTTTCGCATAAATACCCGATTTAAAATACCCGAAGAGTTGTTCAAGACAGCCACCCGATTGATCATCCAACCGGCCATTATAAACCTCACAAAAGAAGAACTCTATTTTCTCAAACCGGTAGTATGCGATGGCGATCAATTTGCGATTCGTCAAATGCGTTTACACGCATACGAGCCCAAGCGCGATCCCCTCTATCCGCATATCGTACCCAAAGAATCAATTCTTAAAGGATACCTTGCGTATGCCGACTCATTCAAGATCGTATATCCCGACGATGATTATCGTGCCGATGTACAGATCTTGATCGAATCATGCTGTAAAACAACTTTTCAAGATAGCTTATCCATGGCCCGCGGAGTAGTGAATCCGTTACGATTTCTACAATTTGCCGAAAACTCCATGCCTATGGGAGACGAGTATGCACCGGCCAGGGAGCTTGTACTTCGAGAAGAAGCAGGCAATATCGAACTCGTTTTTGAGGTACGCAGCAGCACCATCAATTTATCACTAGCTGATAATCAATCAGAAATTGACAAAATTCAATCCAGGCTCAAACAAATTGAAGCAGCTCCCGGATCAGTACTACAGTCGCTCGACATGTATGGATCTGCATCACCAGACGGACGTTACTCTAGCAACAAGCGCCTGGCAAAGTCACGTCTCAACTCCGCAATGGAACTAATCCTATCCCAGCTTCAACACGACACACGCAATCAAATGCTGCTTTCGGCCGAAGCAGGTGTAGTAGAATGGAGTTCCGTAGCCGATTCGCTCGAAAAAGATGGCATGGATTCAGAGGCAAAAAAGATGCGCTATTGGCTACGCAAATATGCCGACGACAAAGATCAGCAATCTTCCGCCATGCGTTATCTTCCGTTCTATGGAATCATCAAAGACAACTATTTACCCAAGTTTCGTAAAGTTGATTACAAGTTCACCTATTCGATCAATCGCGAACTCACCGACAAGGAGATTCGTGAGCTCTACGCAAGCGACCGATTATCTATGACAGCCTACGAGTTGTGGCGCAACTTCAAAGTCGAAACAGCAACCGACTTTTTTGCGCAGATGCCGGAAGAAGCCGCTCTTGATGCACAAAAAAAGCTATACCAAGAAATGTTGCGTCTATATCCTAAAATGACATGGGCAGCCAACAATTATAGTGTACTTATGCTCAATAACAACGAACCCGATGAAAAAATACTCCTGCCCTTTGCCAACGCAAACGCGCAAGAACCGGTATTAATCAATCAAACCCTCGTTTATCTCAAGCAAAACGACCGTGGGCGAGCTTCGTATATTGCCAATATGCTCCCAAATACAGAGCGAGCGCGCAATGTAAAAGCAATGGTTGCAGTATACAATCGCAACTATGAAGAAGCGTATGAAATGATCAAGAATCAAAACTCGCTCAACAAAGTACTACTACTTCTCAAAATGAAACGCAACAAAGAAGCATACAATGCATCCAAAAATCTTGAAGAAGGCATCGCTCAAAACGAATACATCAAAGCCGTATGTGCCAATCGAATGGGGCGGGTCAATGAAGCCTATATCCATTTCGACCGAGCTACCGAGCTTGATCCATCACTTGAGCAAATAGCATTAAAAGATGGGGATTTGAACAATTTATTCTAAACACACCATTTACGATGAAAAAAAGAGATATAAAAAAACGATTCCTCTGCATAATAATCCTGTGTAGCTCTCTGGCATCAACGCACACGTTTGCTCAAGAGCAAAACCGCGACTACACATTTAATGCACTCGAATATACGGCACAAGAGCGAGCCAAAATCAATAGATTCAGCAACAAAGGCTTTTTCAGCAACAGTTCGCTATCATTCGATCTGGGACCACAAATACTCATGACCAACAACTCGTTCGACTATTCCCCCTATACAAAAGTAGGCGGAGTAGCCCGCATCGGATGGATCAAATACCTCAATTATATTTCCGCCTTGCGATTTCGACTGCAAGGCGGATTCAACACCTCTTGGGACCTCCTCGACAATGAAAACCACCAAGTAAATCAATACACGCTTGGAGCCGATTATTTTTACACCCTAGCCGGTCGCTTCGATCACAATCAACCCTTCAAGCTCTATTGGGTCTCGGGAGCAGATGTAGGATTTGTGAGTGGGAAAGACAAAACTGAAGCCATATTGGCAGGAAATACCGGATTACTATTCGACATCAAACTCAGCAAGAGTTGTTATCTATTCTTCGAAACCTACTTCACCCTCTGGACACGCAATTACGACCTCGAGCACGGATGGCGTAATTTCGATCCCACCTTCTCCGTTCTCGGAGGTTTGCGCTTCCCCTTGAAATAAAAGAAAACATTATAAACCCACTATTAACAGCAAGGCTGCCAAATGATGGCAGCCTTGCTGTTATATGCTCGATAAATAAATATCCCTATGTTATTTTATTACAGGAATGACATTGTCATTATTAGCTTCACCTAGAGCCAACGTATTCTTCTGAGCCTCGGTAAGGAAAAGCGTCAAAGGTAGTTTCTCACCACTTAGCTGATGCTGATTTCCACACCATATATCAACAAGAAACGGCAGAGCTGTTATATCCAACTCGCTAAGATTATTATACAGACAATGCAATACCGTGAGTTTATTGAGCTTATTTATGCTTAGAGTAGATAGGTTGTTGTAGCCGCAGTTGAGCGTAGTAAGTCCGGCTAGCGACGATACATTAAGCTGCTTTAGTTGATTATTGTCGCAGTAAAGCGTCTTTAGCTTTGTCAGCTTTTTCACATGCAACTCCTTCAATTTATTTGATCCGCAGTTGAGCACGGTAAGATTTGTAAAATACTCGATCCCCACAAGTGACACTATATTTTTAGAAGAAACATTAAGCTCCTGAATCTCTTCTATCGCCGCCTTTGTGTCAGGATCTGAAGGGTCGATGTATCCGAAAGTAAGCGGTAGGTTGTAGGGCGGAGCAGTAAGGATCTCTGCAAAAACAGGATCACTAAAAGGAGACTCACCCGACTCTACATCCCCCATATCCACTTGATTCCCCCATTCGTCTACAAGAATATCCGACACATCCACTTGATTCTGTCCCACGTGCAAACTGAGCGTATACAGCGTATTGGGAGCAAAATCGAATCCGGAGGCACTATTCACCGTATAGGCATAAATTTGATTATTATCAAGATGAATGGTAACAAGTCGAGTCCCTTGAGCCACATTTTGAGGAATCAAAATTGCCTCATAGCCCAACTCAACAGAATGAGTTTTAATTACATCCGGGGCACTTACCTCCGACAAAGACTGTACGATGGCATCAAACACCGCTTTGGTGTGTACACCATTTACTCTAACTTCTTTAATTTGGGGCAGATTATCACCCCACTGATTTGTAAACGAGATTTTGACACGCAGCATCGAAAAAGCATGTCGAAAGTTTATTTGGAGTTCCTTATTGGGAGTAAGATGCTTTTCGGGAATAAACGCTTCGTTTCTGAATACAACAAAATCAGAAGACAACGTACCGGCACTTTGGTCTGTCTGCACCTCGATCGGCAAAGCCGAGATGTCGGCACCCACAGCGGTAAATGGAGCAAAAGCATACACCTTCGACACAGTAGTGAGATCCTTCCAGTAGGTTTGTTGTTCGGGTGTCCATATCGTCCCATTCTCTGAGCCAACCCATTTCACGTGATGCACTGTATACTTATCCGTAACACCATAATCAACGCTCAACGACAAAGAGCTTCCTGAATAAGGCATCGGATCAGCTTTGGTAAGATGCGTATTTAAGGAAGTACTGATACGCATTTTGGTATCAGCAGAGACAGCACCCGGCTCAGGAGTGTCACTCTTGCTACATGCACACAGCACAACAGCTACACACATGGATGCTAAATGAAGTTTCATCATACATTGGTTTCTTTTAGAATCTTAATTTAGAAAAAGATACGCAGTGATATTGTTTGCCACCTTGTAGTTATTTATGTTTTTTTGCAGCTTTAAAATTAACCCGATCTATCTGCAAGCCTTCATCACTTTCAGGAATTGAGATACGCTTGTCGGCATCAAAAATCAAGTCTGGATCTTTACTCATAGGTTTTAAGATATATTCTCCGGTAGTTACACCCGAGAAATAATACTCGCCCCATTCGTCGGTAGCAACAGTTGTAGTTTCGTTGTTGCTAATATTTGTTAGCAGCATCATGATATCCGCAATCTGCACTCCTGCATACTTTTCTGCCAGTATTTGTCCTGATATTTCAGAGATGATCTGCACGGGATGATAGATCGAATACGACTGTCCGGGGTAGAGGTATATATTTTTCTCGAGCGGAGTCACTTGCCATGAGATATCCTCAAAACTCTGTCGAGGTATAACCACGGTAAAAGAATTAGACGGCGTAATGTTACGAAAATACAAGCCTGTCTTCCGCCGGTCTATTTCAGCGCCGGTTTTTAAGATAGCCTTAGCCTGGGGAAGTATTTTTTCATGTTTATCATATTTTTTGTTACCATTTTTATCGACGTACAATGCGATATGCAAAGCAGCCTGCTCATCATTTCGATTCGATACTCCTATTGATTTATTCGGATAAAACCGAACCGATCCCTCCACACTTGCGTTCACATTAAGCGACTTATCTGTGATGGTAGAACTGAGCTTCATTGTAGAGTACGGAATACGCCATGTGACCCCTAATCCTACTGAAAAGCTATGGTTAAACGTCTGATACATGGCAGCAACATTCCCTTCAAGCATTTTAAAAAGTTTGAATTGCAATCTATTTTGAAGCGATACATTATTGTTGCTCGAAAACCAGTCGACCGATAAGTCGTTGTAAAACCTCTCGCTAAACCGATATCCCGCCTTGGCACCGCACGAAAAATCTTGAAACCGATAGCTTTTGCGTGAAATGGAAGATCCCGTAAACGAGAGAAGTAGTTTTCTAAAAAACACATTCCCCCTCAAAGTCGTATTAAACAATTCTGAGTTTATATATTTCACATTGCGTCCGTTAAATGACAAACTATGCTGTAGCTTGATACCCGGAATTTGGAGCGAAAATCCACCTTGCAAATTTTCTATAGGCGACAGAGGTATTATCACCTGGTCGGGGTCGTACCTGTCGTATGCCATATTGTAACCGAGGTATTTGCTAAAATACCCCGAAACAGTAACGTTGTATTTAAATTGGTGGTAATATTCTGCTCCAATTTGAAAGGCTCTACTCAGCGATGTTTTCAGACCAACGCCATATAAATACGTCCACCGCGAAAGCGGGTTTGTCACCTCCATGCGAGCCGTACCGGTAAGAAAAGAAGTGATCCCATACTCGGCAGATATACCCGAGAAAAAAGTATTTGCGTCAGACACCCCCGACGAAAATTGATAACGAAGCTCCTTTCGTGTCAATATATCTTGGGCGATAAACACCACCTGCTCGTTAGATACATTTTCGCCAAAGTCGTTGATCACCACCGTACTGATTGTATTTTCACCCACACTTACCGGGATGGTAGCCTCAAAATATCCCACCGAGTCGGTAGTAATGAAAGAGACCAACTGATTGTTGTTATAAATCTCGACATTCGAGTTAGGGATACTTCTGCTTTTATACACATAATAGCGCTGATTAAAAAAAAGCTTGTTGTCATTAGAGAGATACACACCGTTTACATACCCACCCAAATCAGACATAAGAATAGACGAAGGAGACCTAAACAAGCTCAACTGCCTCACAACCCGATTGTTGAGCTCGTAATACTGGCGAACATTTAATTGACTTTCCATGCTATTGAGCGAGCTCGACTGAGTGAAATTAATCATCGCATTGCCACGGAGTAGCTCCATATTTGAACTCATCAACACATTATATCCGCTGATACCATCTTCACTCACTGCTCCACCCAACGCGTATCCGATCGTATTGACACGGATATTTTTTTGCTTAATCGTATCCACCCCTTCAGCGATAAGATTACGTGGCTTCAGAGAGTTAAATTTTTCGAGTCTTTGATTTTGATTCAACTGAGCTTCAAAAGGGAAATACGCATCATAGTCGACCTCTAGCTTCAAGGAGTTGAACAAAAGATTTACTTTCAGTGCCATAAGAAAACCAAACAGCTTCTCACCCACAAACACAGCCCTATCTGCATAGATCAATTTCGTATCTATAGAGTCTTGCAAGCCCACAGAATCCTTGTTGAGCCACACGGTATAATTATTGAGTTTGAAGCAATGCTCACTATTTGGGCAGCATGCCTCAAACCCCTTTTGCGCATAGTCATACTGATAAGGATACCCCAGCTTCTCGAGCACATCTAGGATATTAACGTATATGTTATCCTCCGTATACACCGCCATTATTTTGCCGCGATCGCTCCCATTTGCCACGAGTTTGAGGAAGAATTCATCTGCCTCTTGCGCATTCGCAAAATGAGTCTGAAGTATGCATATAAAAAAAATCCGGAATATTATTTTAATAATCCCTCCCATTCGCAAATAACTTCGGGGTTACTCTTGTCTTCATTATTTGTAAATGTGATTTTAACGGGTCCCGTGGGGATACTATCGGCAGAAACAGCCAACGGCACAATGATTCGTTTTCCGTTTGATTCGGTATAGATTGCGTTGCCACGAGCCAATCCTACACTTTCGGTCTGCTCGGTACCATTGCCCCAAATAGCCACATCGCCATACACCGACTCGTCACCTTGGCGATGCACAAACAGCGAAACCGCATTTTTGTACAACGGATCGTTGCGCAATATCCGTACCGAATCAATGGAAGCAGTTGGTTTTTGCGTGTTTTTACGCGCAAAAAGCGGAATCGCGGCGCCAATACGCATGATGATATCAAAGCTTGTACTATTTGATTCGAGCTGACGCTCTTCGGGAGTCACTTCTTTTTTCGACAACAACGGCATAAAATGGAGGTAAGATCGGTATTCACCGTCGGCAAGCGGAGCAGTACTACGCAATTGTATCTGAATCTCTTGGCAATCGCCCGGAGCAAGACTGATGCGTTTGGGAAATACACGAACGTATTCTTTAATAGAGTGTTCAAAAGCAACACTATCAGGTATGTCTACAAGTTGGTGCATGCTATCTACCGTTTTATCCACGATCGAGAGTTGAAAATTCCGTTCCACGTCCGTAGGATTACACACCTGCAAGGTATACACCTGTCGAGAATCAAGATACAGTCGATATTCAGAAAATAAAATACCTTGGGAGAAAGTATTTGCCACCGATATAAACGACAGCAATAGAGGAAAAAAAAAGGTTTTAATGTTGTGTTTCATGGTGATCTGATATTAAAAAGAGTATGCAAATACACCTAAGTGCATCGTATATGCATACTCTTAATTTTTGTAATACAAAAGCCAAATTTATTGCCAAGTGACTGTAATATCAAAAGTACCTGTATGCGTACCCGACTTCGCGGTATTTGGTATTGCGAGTTGGCCACCAATCTTATAAGGATGGTATTGACCTACACTCACGGTATACTGAGTTGAAGCAGAAGATGCAATCAAATTACCGGCCTGATTGAACAATTGCGGTTGATAATTCAATGCAGAAGTTCCATCAGACAATGCCAATCTCACGTTTTGCGGATATTGAATTGTGTACGTAGCAGACGGATCCGCAGTAATATAAAATGCCCCTGATTTTTGAAGCTCAGTACTAAAGAGGTTGGTTGTTCCCGAAGTAATCGTCACATTGTTCTGATTATCGAGGGTAACAACTGCAGTAGCCGTGGTAGGAATAAATATACCACCAAAATCGACATCAGACTGCTTCGTGATAGTCAACTGTTTTGCCAAGCGAGCAGTCACGCCAATGTCTTGAGTAGAAACGATCTGAGCATACGTAGTTCCGATCCCGATGGTTGAAAACAAGACCATCATTACAATTACCAAGTAATTTTTTTTCATAAAATTCTGTTTTAACAAAGTAAGTACAGCAAATACAATTTGATCTATAAATTGATATTAATCAAACAAGCTCATTTTGTAAATGTTTTCGATAAAACGAACATTAAGATTATTTTCATATATACGTATCGGTCTTATTCCCAACGCCCATAGTAGACTTGCACCACCAAATTAAATACCATGCACGGCACACCTACAAACAGAGCCTATAAATCTTATGAGAAAATAAGATTTATAGGCTCTGTTACTCCATCAGCATATCAAAGATTTTATCAATACCCCGGATTTTGAATCAAATTAGGATTATTGTATACATCTCTGGCCGGAATGGGCAGCAACCAGTGTTGATCCATGAATGATCTCAAAAATGGGATTGTAGTCTCCTTCGAAAAAGAAGCCATATCCGTAGCAGTCATATCCATTCCGGTATGCTGCACACTAAAATATTGATCGGCCAATTCCCATCTACGCATATCCCAGATATAGTTCTGCCAGGCGAATCACCGGCCATGGATACTTCTTGAAAGGATTCAAATTATTTTTCGAAACAGCATTATCCGGATGAACACCTTTTTTATTTAAAAAACCACTCGGAGGATAAGCTCGGTCTCTATTTTGACGACCACAATTTTCTTGTTTCATAAATCCGGTTACCATCTGCTTGTGTCTATCATATGCGGTGCCAGGCCCCCAATACATGCCACCTGCAGCAGGCCCAAAAAAAAAAGAGAGCCTAGTATAGACTCTCTTTTAAGGTAGATTTTTCTAATAGCATTTTAAGGTATGATAATGAATCTGTCGTTCAATTAGGCAACATATCCCACACCGCTTTCGCTGTGATGTCACCCTGAATATTTTCAAGAGTTTCTCCATAAATGTAATATGTATTATTTATCCACCAACCCGAATGCACCGTTCCGTTTGATGATTGCAACTCAATCTCAGATAGTTTTACACTTTTACCCTGATCTACAAACACACTCAGCAATTTACTACCTGCCGGAATCGTTACATTTCCTCCTTCTGCCTCATTGAGGTCATACGACACTTTATGCAGTGGCACAATCGGAGCTTCCGAATCATCCCGCACACATCGAATTACATTTCCGAGAAAATTGGCGGGATTTGACGCCTCAGCTATTAATTGAGAACTGTACGATAAATAAAGCTGATTAAATTGCAATGCATTGGGGCGAGTTGTCAAAAACGAACAAGCTCGAGAACTCCCGTAGTTATACACCGAATAAGCACCCTCTACCATGATTGCCGTTGGAGTAAAATAGAATAAGTCTGCAACGTTGATATACGTCTCAACCCGAGAAAGGCCATTGCGATCTGTCAAGTTTCGAGCCACCATGTCGTCAGCACTCGAGCCTCCTACAAGTTTGATTCTGCGAGGCAATCGTGCTATTTCATCCGGAGATGCCATCTTCCATTTAGTTCCTTTTTTATTTTGCGGAGCAAACCCTCTTCGGGTCATAAACTCACACATATCTCCTTTATTATTATTTGGATCCATCGGTATTTTCCCCTGAGCAACATATTCTGAATATGGCACTTCGGGAATCTGACGTCTGGATATCCAAGTATAACGATCCCACGAAGGATCATTATTAGGAGCTTTGAGGTGACCGGGGAGGGGCGCCAATGTACTCCCCTGACCTGAAATTAAAGAACCGAATTCAAAAAACATCACACCCTGAATATTTTGAGTTCCCTTTGCTTCAGCAGAAAGGGAATTCTCAAATGCAGGTCTGTTTTTTGCGGCATTCCAGTAGATATTATTTCCGGCAAACTCAGGAATATTGGTAATATTCCTCACCCATATAGATCTGCCTGAAGCCGTAAAAGCTCTGATTTCCAACACATCCAAATCTGTCTCATTTTTCACAAAAGCATATAACGAAGCAGGAACTGTAGGCACAACGAGCTGGCTTCGCTCTACGGAAGTTGATGTTGTAGACAAACCAACTCTACTATTGGCATTTACAACCTGAGCCTTTATTACATCATCTGCAATAAAAAATCCATCACTTCCATTCTTGTAATTACCCACTATTGCCCAGTCTTTGGTTACGTGAATCTCCTTGGTAAGGTCGCCAATCGAAACACGAATAACACCTGTGGCAAATTGTTGGTCTCCAAAATCTACTTTGATATCAGTACTGTTTGACGAGATCGATTGTCCGGGTACAAGCGTAACGCCATCACCCCGCACCAACTCAATGTTCGTATATGCATTCGTACCTGCTTTATCAAAAGCATTCGTAGTTACAGTTGCCACCACAACACCTTGCTGCGCTCCATCGGCATAGAGTTGAAACTCCGAGTTGGTCACGCCCAAATAATGTTGCCCATTCGCTACAATCTCTTGTGCGTCATCAATTATGGTCACTTTCACCACATTTCCACTATTGGGTTCCATACGTAAAGCATCAGCCAAGTATGCATAGCCTTGACTTTTGAGAGACACCACATTGATAAGATAACTTACATTCTGCTTCTTTAAAGATGCCGGATTCGTGTCTCCACCTATCTTCAACTTAAAATAACGCGTCATATTATCTCCGAAATGGCCCGAGATTATTACATGATACGCTCCATCACGGCTATCACCCGAGCGGAAAGGATACACATAAATAGGACGATCATTCGATACCGATTTGGTCGTATTGCCGGTTATCCCAGTCAAGATCAAATTAGTAAGTCGGTCCGATCCTGTTTTTGAGCCATAATCGACCAACGTTTGCCGTTGTGACGGATTCTCTACGGCATCGTTATCGATATAGCCCAGCGAGGGTACATCAATCACCGAAAGTCCCGTTAATACAAAACCATTCTCCCGATTGGCCTGATTCGCGTCTACATAGATCTTATCTACCATACGCTGCAGATTGATAACCTCTGTTATCGCTACCTGCTTATCGATCTTTGCTACATTTACCTTAGCCCACATCGGGAACTTTTCGGCAACAAAAGGCACTGTCTCTACTGTAGATTGCAAAGGCAACACACCAAATCTACCCGAAGATGCAGGATCTCCAAAAGTCAATAAAGGCATTACCTCTTCATACGGTTTACCGATCAATGCATTGTTGTCGACAACATGCTCTATCATTTTATCGGCATTGGCTACAGCAACGAGCAAGTGCGCCTCAGCACCGGTTGTCAGTGCGGCATAATACTTGCCATCTCGCACCACAGTCTTAATCACATCAATCAACACAGCATCCGATTCGGCTCCCGAGCTAGTCTTTCTAAAAGACAATATATAAGGACTATCAAAATCCACATCACTCACTCCGGCTTTAACCATCGGTTTGTGAAAGGCTCCTGCCGAAAAATTAAGACCGATATTTGTTTTGCCATCCGGAGCTACAGGCAACGTATCCAATCCCGAAGCATTGAAACGATCGTCGGTACATGCTACCAGCAATGGCAATAGGAAATACATTACTATTTTTTTCATTCTCTGATCAATTTTATTTCTTTACACATCGTACCGGAAGAGCAAAACCCTCCGCTTTTGTTTCACGCACCTTAATCTCCTGCACAGCCAGAATATACGGCAGAGAACTAGCAGGGCTTGATGTCCAGTAATACCCACCATTGCCCATTTCGCTTAGCCTATAATTCGTATATGATAGAAAGCCCGAAGCCGGAAGAAAATATTTATCTAAAAACGAATAGCCACTATTTACCAAAGCTCGTCCGTCTTGCTGAATCGTATTGAGGCCAATCCAAGGCCCCTTTTTCTTAGCTTTCTTAGCCAAATACATCATCTGAATAGCTGTTGGCATCATCCAATCTCCTGGCGGAACCATACCATTATCTGACAGATATTTACAGATATCACCTAAATTCTTTGCCGGATCATGTTTGTTTACCAACAGGTTGTAATTGATATTGTTTGTTGGCATTTTCTTAATAAAAGGAACATTTTTGGGCAATAACAACGGATTACTAATTACCACGCCATCGGCACCTATTGCCAGCAATGATCCGAACTTAAAGAATACACCCTGCTGTTGTGTCGCGGCTTGTCCACTACCCGATTCAGAATAGTCAAACGTTAGCTTCGATCCATCCCAATAAATATTCGAATCGGCAAAAAGCAACTGCTCTATGTACGGTGTCACCACCATATCACGATGTATGTTCGATATTGTCGCGCCAAACGGATAGATCTGTCCGTCTATCACCCATCCTATATGCAATCCTTTATTCGAAAGCAGTTCGGTATTCGAAAGCGTTAAACTCCCACCCGCATCCACATGCACACTTTTCATAATACCCTCCGGAGTAGGAATGTTTACAATTCCGGCATCCGTAAGATCATACGATAACACATATAACGGAGCAAGCGCACCGGGAGTATCATCTGCCACACAACGAGTAGTAAAGGCATAAAACGGTCTGAACACTTTATTTGCGCCAACGCTAAAAGCAGAAACCTCCGAAGCACTTATACTCACACCACTTTCCTGAGTAGCAAGATACGCTTCAGACTGAGCATAAGGCTTAAAAGCTCCACCTCGCGTAGAAGCCAAGAACCAACCAACCCCCGAATATGGAAAAAAGATGTTATTATCTACACGCATCCCGTTGTAGATAAAACCGGTACCATCCGCTTTGAGCAATTGATCGTTGGGTTTGCTCTCTCGCTGTCTCACGCCAAAATCCTGAAACTCCGACAAGTAAGGCAAACGCCACTTCTTCTTATCCGGAGAGATTCCGCGACGCGACATATATACACAAATGTCTCCAATTCCGTTGTTGGGATCAAAGGGGATAATCCCTTTTCCGGCCGCATTCAGTACCGTCTTCGTATACGAGGTCGACAACTTTCGATAATCACCGATAGCCGACCACAACGGAGAAATAGCTTGCTGCGGACCTTCCGCACCACCCGGATAACACTCCAAGCCTCCATAAGGAATATAAACACCTTGATATGCCTCATGCGGAGCACTCATACCTCCTGTAGGGGTGTTGTCAAAAGCCAATTGCTTTACCGATGAGTCCCAGTAGATATTCGACCCTGCGATATCCACACTTTTCACATATATGATTTTCTTTAGTCGTGCAGCAAATATGAGTAGACCTAACCGTTTCGACGAAGGAATTTTCCTACGCACCGTGATGTATCCGCTACCCACTCGAGTGTTTGGATCATAGTTATTATACGTAATCTTGGTATTGCGATCAAAGTACGTACTCAAAGATCCTATTTGATCACCAATGTCCGAATACACACCATTTGAAAGACTTACATTATCCGGATGTATATTTTTCATTGTAAAATACACACGACTTTCTTGTCCATACGAATAAGGCACCTCTACGTCAGAGATATTAAACTCCACACCATCGGTACTCTGATCCGTTTCTACTTCAGACCATGGCAATACCTGTATCGCCTGAATTTCTACCGAGACCGGAGTAATGGATATTTGATATTGATAATGTTTGTTGCGATCCATCTGCTCCATATAGATCGTAGCTTTATCCGCAACTCCATTTCGAGAAAAAGACAACTCCAATTTCGTTCTTCTACCAGCATTTGCCGGCAAATATTCGGGCAAAATCAGATCTGTGCATATCGCAGTATATTGATCTTTTTCACCGGTAATATTCTTCCCACCCGGATGCTGGTACACATTAGCATTTGTAGCGCCATCCACAGGAAAAGCCTTCGCTCCCAAATACGAAAATCGAGGCAAAGGAACAATGGCCAATTCGTGCAACAGCACCTCCTCATTGATGTTTACCTTCCGTATCGAAACATCTATTTTAGAAGCTAAACGCTCCATGAGGATATCCAATCGATCTACCCAATTCGTTTCATTCAATGAGACTTGGCCCAGCGTCGAACTTTTTGCTTTCTCACGCACAAAAACAGTCTTTTTCCAGTACAGAGGCAAGTTTTCTGCAGCCGTTAGCTTCACGTCTTTCACTTGTACAAGATCTACATCCGGCTCTTTTGCCACTTTCTCTAGCGCCGCAGACATATCAGCTTGCTCATTGCCAATCACGTACAACGTATACACACCCGGGCGAATCAGCATTGTATATACACCACCGCCCGCAGTACTCATATCACTGTCGGTCTTATTAAACTCAAGACTTCCGGCAGAATTAAACGCAATTACTCTGAGTTTTTCTATTCGCATGCCACTCGCCGGATCCACGAATCCACGAGTAGAAAATGACACATTTACTTTGCCGGCAGTATCATCCCCACGTCCTATATCCTCGTGCACACAGCTACAAAATACCAATACACAAATCAGTATCTCAACGAGTAAATTATAATTTCTTTTTCGCATAATTACAGTAATTAAAACAAGCACATGTTTTTACACTTCCGGCTTCACCATCACCTTCTCCCAATTATTCACACTGATAGAAACCAAGGTAGCACCGTCAAATCTCAATTCCAGATTATAGAGATTCTCTTTATCCAGATCTAACTGATTATTAAAATCCGGCGACTCTTTGATAAGCGAGATCAAATTCAATCCCGAAAATCCCGTCACCGCATTTTCGCCTTTCTCATCCAATAGAAGCAGTTTGATCTCTGAGCCATCTACCAATCGCAGCGTATTGAAGCTAAAATTATGATCAGCTTGTTTTGCGTTGGCAGACAGATATATCATTTCCCTGCTATCGACAGGTATATTATTTTCATAATCATAACGTCCGTTATCAGCTACCAATACAGGAGTATACTTCAAATGGGACAGTCCGGATATTTTCAAATTCACAACATTCACGTTGTTCGTCATTTCAATCGTATATTCAGCATTATAACCTGTTGTCATAATCTTCTGCAAACTCCCTATCAACATTGCTCCGGGATTGAGAGGGAATACTTCATTATCATCAACCTTCAATCTAAAATCATGCAAGGTTGTTTCTGCTACTTTTAGGAATGGTGTAAAATTTAGGCTTTCATCATTCGATGTATATGAGCCGATCTTTAAGCTACTGATCTCATTTGTACCTACCGCCACAACAGAGCATTCATCATACTCAGGAGGCAAAATAAGGCTATAATCGTTAGACACAATACCGCCGGAATCTGTCAACGTTTTCACATAAAGACCGTTTATATCAAATACAAATACAGAAATTCGATCTACCGTTGCTCCGAAAAGATTTTCACCCGTAGGATTTAGCGTATACTTAAAACGAAGAAGCACACCTTGTCTACACGCAGATAATTCCTCGTGAATACACCCTGAAAGCACACATGCCAAAAATAAAAGAATCGAAATATTGAGTTGCTTATGTTTCATTTAGTCAGCCTTTCTGTAAGCTTTAAAACACAGATTAGGAGAGTCTCTTTCTCCTAATCTGTGAGATTGCTATTTATTAATTAAACTTCCGGTTTTGCTACTACAATGTCCCATGCTTTTACAGACACGGTAACATCTACGCTTACAGCGTCCGGATCCGGATCCGGAGTAACAGGAGGATTTACAACATCCAGAATGTCAGAAATATCCGCTAAATCC
This sequence comes from Tannerellaceae bacterium, assembly GCA_051656605.1. Taxonomy (GTDB): domain Bacteria; phylum Bacteroidota; class Bacteroidia; order Bacteroidales; family CAMTPD01; genus UBA12018. The sequence continues at coordinate 24,162 of JBOGCF010000030.1, forward strand.
AATTGGTAGATTTTCCCATTTTCAAAACTTGCGAAATAGTTGTTTGACGCATCTTTCAACGCTACCACATTGACCCACTGATTGTTTACAGCCACGCCACCCTTCATGTATGAAACGTTGATAATGATATGAGGATGATAAACCAAAGCCTCTTCTTTTGTAGTTGCCGCTGCCGCCCCACTTTGAGGGAAGAAGTTATAACCATCAGCTTGAGCTTTACCTGCTACAGCCTCAATACCTGTGATTGCAGGAGTAAATGCAGTAAATAAGTTCGACTTCACCCCACCTGCGGTATAAGCATTTGTCCAATCGGGCGTAGTGCCATTTGTGGTTTTCACAAGCGCGGCATCTCCTCTGTTTTGCTTCACGTTGTTCAGATAGATACCATTGATTTTCAAATCATTGATATTAGTTGTTGCCTTCAACGCACCAAAAACCTCAACACGAGCCATCTCCGGAGCTACAGTAACGATGCATGTTGCATTTGCACTACCCGATCCGGCTACAATCGCACTACCACCGGTTACACGCACTGCCGAAGAAGTCGCGCTACCTTGTCTGGAATTTACATCACTTGTTTTAGTAGCGTCGTCGATGTTGCCTTCTACCTCTATGAAAGTAGCCGTACCATTTACTTCCAGCGTTTTTGTTTTTGAAGAGCCGTCGGCTGCAAAGAAATCATCCGCCGTAAGCGTATATGTATTTACGAGCGCCCCCGATTGTGCTTGTTTCGCATATACTTTTACAGTTCCCGCAAGCGTTACTTTCGAGTTACTTCCGGTTGTCATATCTCCAAGACCTTTCGACTGTGACAACTTCGGCAAATTCAAAGAAATTGCTACATTTTTAGGAGTTGAATCCAATTGTTCGTTTTGCGCCAACTCGTTCGAACAAGACGCAAAGAGCGTGGTTGCAAGAGCACTTGCAACAAAAAAGTTTAAATTTTTCATCTGTAAATATTTAGAATTTAATGTTTATCAGAGACTTCGTCTATACTTACTCTCTTATATTTTAGTAGTTTATTCAAATTTATCAACGCGGTATCCAACCCGTCAAGAGCAGCTCTTCTGAAGTATTCTTCCGCTTTTATAGTCACTCTCTATAATCTATTTTCACCTCTACGCGTCGCAGTTTCGGGAAATAATACGTTGCCATATAGCGATATAAAGCACCACTTCCCAACTCCATCAATTTTTTTTCGCGTCCGTCAAATACATTCACATTTTGAATAATCGACAGAGCTTCATGTTTGTAAGGCACATCTTCAGCATTTAGCTCTCGCTCCAGTCCCTCCCAGTCTTCATCAACAGACTGTATATTAAATACAGATACCGGCAACGCAAATGTCTTTTGTAAAGACTCTGCCAAGTTTTGTGCACGCTTCCGCGCAATCATTTTATTCACGGCAAAAACTCCATCCGGCGAAGCATACCCTTTTATCAGGATCTGATTTATTTCAGTTTTTTGCTCTATCAGCTGCGCCAAGCGCTCATTCAATCTGTTTAATGTGATTTGATTAGACTTTACCGACTCATCCAGTGTTGTAACCGACAGTTCGTAATCAAAGAAAAGCTGATACACCGTATCTTGCTCATTTGCAGAACGCAAACTCGGAGCAATGCAACTAACCTCCGGATCTATCTCTTTAAAAATTGAATCCTTTTCAAGCACAATATCCATAGCATATTCCGTAACAGCAGGATCTAAAGTTCCATCGCCACACTCACACTCAGAAGTATACACCCTCATGGCAGCCTCCTCCATCCATTCGTAAAATGGAACGGCCACACGATATGAAACCAATGTAGCACCTTGCTCAGAAACAGGCAAAACCATATAAGTTGATTTATTTTGTTCCCCGCTCAAATCAGCTCCCAAAGCAAACTTCCGCATATATACTTTCTGCCTTTGATTTCCGTTTAGAATCACTCGAGGAAGCATATAAGTCTGATTCCCACAAACCAATGCCGGAACAATATCCATAGACTTATTCTTGGCCAATCTCTCCGTATATTCTATCTGCATATTGAGAAAAAGAGAATCTCCCTGCTGCACAGCTTGAATCGATTTGCATAAAACAAAATCATTTGCCATACAGATAGTCGGCACTAAGAAGCCCACAAAAAACAAAAAGCATGTTATCGATATATTTCTCATTGTGCTGATTATTTTAACATATATACCAGATTTACACCCAGCTTGTTGGGCGTGATAAATGTTTTACGCCCATCTTTTATCTTATCTCCACAGCTTGCGCAAGGATATTTAGAGTATGCGGCATGCTGTACTCCCAATCCCAGCTCAACTTCCAGGTTAAAATGTTTTCCTACAATCCAACTATAACCATAGCTTATCCCTACTCCACCCATATCACCTTGATAACGATTATTCTTGATATTGTGAGATACAAAAGGAATACCTCCCACATTGTATCGTGCATAAGTTATGTTTGCCCCCAGAAAGTGCCCTGCGTTATTATCACACAGCCAGTATCGTACACCCGGACTCACCAAAAAGTGTTTCAGCCGGGTCTTCCCATATTGCCATGGATTATATGAGAGCAGTGTACCAATGGTCCATTTCGAACTCAAACCGTAGTTGACACCCACATTGATCGATCCGGTACCCAAAAGCAGCAAATTGGTATAAATGTTCCAATCGTTTTTTGCAATAGACAACGGCTCGTAAGGAATCTGTTGCGAAAGTGCAGGTTGTCTGAATTTATATATATGACCATTCGTTAAGTCCATATTTATTCTCACCGTATCACCTCTCAAAGAGTCTATTCGCGTTGTATCTCTTTTTATTGCGATTGGCTTTATCAACGGAGCTACCTTCGATGAGTCGAGAGACACTTCAGGCTTCTTTTTATACAAAAACATGATGCGCCTATCCGTATTCACATCAAACGGAGTATCCTTGAGTATTGCGTTGAGTAAGTCGATCGCAGTGTCTGTTTCCGCAAAAACCGACTGTGACACCTTAGGATATACCGTATTCGTAAAAGTAGGACTATAAGATATCGTTACTTTGTACATGCGCTCTACTTCTTTTAAGAGCATAGTAAGGCTGGGCTTATTGATCGTATCAGCTCCCAAAAGAGCAGATTTGATCAGCAAGCATGCTAACAGTATATTTCTCATTCGTTATTTATTTTTCAGATAGACCGTATCTGCTTTTAGTTGATATGTTATATCACAAGTATTCGTCACTATATCCAGTGCATCTTCCATGCTTGCGGTTGGGATAAAACCGGAGTAAAGAAAATTCTTCACACTCGGGTCTACTACAAAAGCGACTCCGAAATACGATGAGAGCTTTTCGGCCAAATCTGCCAGTTTTATAGACTCGAACTCATAGTAGTCTTCAAGCTTCGGCTTATATAAGACTGTATCTTCTTTCAACTCAATAGCATCTCCTTCAGAAAGGATCTGATCTACCATCGGGCCTACTACTCTTACCAAACCTTCTTTACAGAACACCCGCAGATTGTTCGGAGTATTAACGTCGACATCAAAATCTGTACCCAACACCTCAATCCGAGCCATTGATGTGACAACACTAAATCGAGGACCTTTTGTAACTTCAAACTGCGCGCCTCCATCCAAGTGTATCGTTCTACCAAAGAGCCATGCTATTTTATTGTAGCGCACTGTGCTGTTTTGATCTAAAAGTACTGTAGAGCCATCGGGCAAACCAATACGTTCACTCATCTCAAATGTTTCTACCTTCACGTCTGATACCACATAAGTTAGTGACAGTATAAATGAGATAACACATGCAGCAGCCAGCAATTTGCGAGAAAATAAAATCAACTTCCTATTTCTATTAGCACGATAGCATCTTTTCATGATAACTGCACGCACTTTGTCTTTACGCAAAAACACCTCATTTTTCAATGGGACTTTTGATATATCTTTCCAATCCATCATCAATTCAATTGGCAATCTTATTTTTTTATTTACTTATTATACGATAAATAGCGATACTATAAATTTCATATTTCCAATTTCCCGGAGTTTGATAAGCGCTCTAGACGATATATTTCTTACAATCTGATTGCTTACATTCAGTATCTCCGCTATCTCATCGTTGCTAAACTCTTTGTAATACTTTAAATAAATCACCTCCCGTTGTTGAGGAGATAACGCACTCAATGCTTTTTGAAGTTTAACCAAATGTTCTTTTTCCACCTCATGTTGGATTAATGCTGTTTCAATATCAATGTCCAATTCAAAATCATACTCATTGATCGTTTCAAAAGAAACAATTCTATTTTTAGCCTTCCTCTCAAGCTGACGCAATACCATATGCTTAAGAGAAGTACATAAATAAGCCCTTATCGACTTCGGTTCAGACAACGATTCTTTCTTTTCGAAAATATACACAAACAGGTTTTGAATCGAATCAGAAATTAGCTCTTCATTGTTTACTATCTTCATTCCGTAGGCATACAGAAAATCGGCATGCACATCATACAACGTTCCGAAAGCTTTCACATTACCACATTTCACTTGATCCCACAAAGGCTTATCCATATCTTTTAAAATAGAATCTTTAAGTTTTTCACATCGCAAAGCTACGACATACAAGAGGCTTGTTACTTATACTTTTTTCCGAATAAACTAAGCAGAGCTCCGATCTTTGGCTTTCTCGCGAAATAAAATATTTCAAACAGAGCGGCATTCACACATCACGACACAAGTTGTTGCTTCTTAATCAATTCCTTAGGCGTAAGTCCAAATTGACGCTTGCAAAATGAGTTTAAATGTTCGAGCGATGAAAAATTGAAAGATACCATTATATCTTTGGCCGAAACCTCCGGATCCGAGGCCATATTTAGAATTTGTTGTTTTTGTCGAGCCAGAAGCCATTGCTTTGCCGAAACTCCAAAAGTCTTCTTAAATTTCTCATAAAATACAGATTTGCTCATATTAGAAGCATCAATCATTTCAGACACACTACTCACCTTCTGATAGTTATCAAGTACAAAGCGCCTAAAAGTACATGTATGCTTCAAGATCGGATAAAAAAACTGAGCAAGATCTTCCTTGGTATAGAAGAGTCTCAAAATAAGAAAAAACTCTTCTTTCTTGATTTCATACAAGTGGTTACAACTGCCACCTGCAGACAAATAATAATCTAATAAATCAATAAATTGATTCAAGGGTTCGATTATTGCGGTTGGTGCCACCTCAAATGCCTTATCGTCAATAAATCTTTTGTACGAATTCAAAATAAGTTTTGAACAATTGCACGTAGGAGCATCAAAATGCATAAACAGAAGCTTACAATCCTCTAATACAGATACCTCACACATAAAATACTCGGGAATAGCAAGCATTTCTCCCGCGACAAAAACCATATTGGAAAACTCATTAGAGGAAATCAAGCATTTTCCTTTGATCAAAAAAACAATAAGATTGGAACAAACCGAATGTTCTTTCAAATTGTAACCTTTCTCATATTCTTTAAAAATAAACGCCGAGCGATTCTCGGGTCGAAAGGAAACACACTGGTGGTGTTCTTCTGCGTAATTAATCGGTTTGATTTGAGACTTCATATAGACTTAATTTTTGGGTTATAATTTAGAAGAGAAGCCAAATATCAGTTTGTAACAAAACAGAGAACACATTCTTTGTTAAAGAATCAAAACATACAACTAAATCCGGACAACCATACAAACCACAACCCAAAATTCCATTCATTTCATAATACGGCAAAGAGTTATATCTCTAATTAACAAAATAGCCGTTCCCTAATTTTGTAAATTTAGTTTTCAATCGTCAATTTGCAAGAAAGATCTATAGATCTTGACCACTTCCATTTTGTTTCATTATTATCAAATGATATTCCATTTTATCAAACTAAAACAAATAGCATCATTTAGGTATAAAATATATTTATTTTTTCCATCGTTAACCTTGCATGTTCTATATATTAATGTTTTATTTGTAAAAAATGATCACAACAAGGCTACTCCACCTTGCAATACGATGAAATACTATTCTGAAAAAACTAATTAATTTGTGCGGAGTATAAAACTATTTTACCGTATACTTTCTATGCTATTATGTATAATCATAAGCCTAAGAAAGAGGTATTTCAAGCAACCTAATTACTATTAATTACTATTAAACCATGCTATTGATATGAATTATATCTACGCTAGCTTATTTCTATTATCCATTTGCAACCTTGAATCTGCACATGCACGAAACGAAAATACCAGCAGAGTTAATGCGATAATACAACAACAAAAGACAAAAACCATAAAGGGTTTAGTTGTCGACGACCTAGGGGATCCATTACCGGGAGCCACAGTACAAATTAAGGGATCCACCACAGGAGTAATAACCGACATGGAAGGACGATTCTCCGACTTAAAAGTTGCAGAAACAGATGAGATCATCATTTCATTTCTCGGCCTAGAATCAAAAACTATCTCGGTAAGAGGCAAAACAGAGTTTACAATTCCATTATTACCCGCAGTATCGGAACTAGAAGAAGTCACCGTTGTTGCTTTTGGTAAACAAAAGAAGGCCTCCGTTCTTTCATCCATCACATCAGTAAAACCGGGAGAACTCAAAGTCCCGAGTAGTAACTTAACTACTGCATTGGCAGGTCGTATAGCCGGGGTAATCGCCTATCAGCGAAGCGGTGAGCCCGGTAGAGACAATGCAGAGTTTTTTGTTCGTGGAGTCACAACCTTCGGGTACAAAAAAGACCCGTTGGTATTGCTCGACAACAATGAAATCTCCTCAGCCGATCTTGCACGGATACAACCCGACGATATTGCGAGTTTCAACATCATGAAAGATGCAGCCGCGACAGCACTATATGGCTCTCGCGGAGCAAACGGAGTTATTTTGGTAACAACCAAAGAAGGAACAGAAGGCAAAGCAAAGCTGAATTTCCGCTTTGAAGAGTCTATATCTACACCAACCAAGCGTGTAAAACTTGCCGATCCGGTCACTTATATGCGACTTCATAATGAAGCCGTTCGCACACGCGATCCTCTGGGAGTTACACTCTATTCCCAAAACAAAATAGACAATACGATAAACGGTGGTAATCCGTATGTATATCCGGCAAACGACTGGTACGACATCATGTTTAACAACTTTACAAGTAATCAGCGATTAAACATGAATCTCTCAGGAGGAGGAAAAGTTGCCCGTTATTATTTAGCAGCCACGCTCAACAACGATAATGGAAACTTAAAGGTAAATAAGCTGAGTAATTTCAACAGTAATATCAACCTTAAGCGATACATGCTCCGCACCAATGTAAACATCAATGTTACCAAAACGACAGAAGTAAAAGTACGACTACAAGGCACATTCGATGATTATAAAGGACCACTAGCCGGAGGCGATCAATTGTATGAAAAAGTAATGTATGCCAACCCGGTATTGTTTCCTCCATATTATGCAAAAGACGAGGGTAACGAACACACCAAGCATATCTTATTTGGTAATTATGACAAGGCTCAATTCATGAATCCTTATGCCGAAATGACAAAAGGATATAAAGACTATTCAACCTCACAAATGTTTGCCCAGTTCGAATTAGAGCAAAAGCTAGACTTTATAACCAAAGGTTTGTCTTTACGTGGGTTGATGAATACTAGTCGTTATTCCTACTTCGATGTACAACGTTATTACAATCCGTTCTACTATCAAGTAGGCAGCTACGACAAACCCAACGACGCGTATAAGCTAGCATTACTTAATGAAAACTCAGGGACGGAATATCTTGATTACAAAGAAGGAACAAAAAGAGTAGAATCTGCAACCTACTTCGAGGCCTCAGCCAATTGGAACCGAATGTTTCAAGAAAAGCACGACTTCGGAGCAATGTTGGTATTTACTATGAGGGAGTTTCTCACAGGAAACGCAGGCGACCTTCAAAGTTCATTAGCTGTACGTAATCTGAATCTGGCCGGACGCTTCACCTATGGATATGACGGTCGTTATTATGGGGAGCTCAACTTCGGATACAACGGATCTGAGCGTTTCTCCGAAAAAGAACGATTCGGGTTCTTCCCATCAGGAGGTCTCGGTTGGATTGTTTCGGGTGAAAAATTCTACCCCGAGCGCCTTCGCAAAGTCATGAATAAATTGAAAATGAAGGCAACCTACGGATTAGTAGGAAATGATGCTATCGGGGGCGCCAACGATCGCTTCTTTTACATGTCTAATGTAAATATGAACAACAACGACAAAGGAGCATCTTTCGGCACATACGGAAATAGTGGCGGTAGATTCCTATCCGGGATTTCGATTAGCCGATATCCGAATGACAAAATTACATGGGAAATTGCCCGAAAATTAAATATCGGTACAGAAATCGGATTGTGGGAGAAATTAGACATCCAAGTTGACTATTTCACCGAACATCGTTCCAATATATTAATGCCGCGAGCATCCATACCTCAAACGATGGGACTACAGTCGCAAATTAGTGCCAATCTGGGAAAAGCGAAAAGTAGTGGATTTGATATGTCTGTAGATTACAATCAGATGATCGGAAAAGATCTTTGGATCTCCGGACGAGGCAACTTTACATTTGCAAAAAGCAAATTCACCGTATATGAAGAACCGGATTATAGCAAAACACCATGGAAATCGCGCGTAGGATATTCACTAAATCAAGAATGGGGTTACGTAGCAGAACGCCTATTTATCGATGAAGAAGAAATACGCAATTCACCTACTCAGTTTGGCGAATATATGGCTGGCGATATCAAATACAAAGACATCAACGGAGATGGGAAGATAACAGAACTCGATCAAGTACCTTTAGGACACCCTAAAAGTCCGGAGATCGTATATGGTTTTGGTATATCGATGGGCTATAAAGGATTTGATTTATCGTGTTTCTTCCAAGGATTAGCACGCGAGTCATTCTGGATTGATGCCGAAAAAACAGCACCGTTTATCGACAGACAAGGAGCACTTCTAGACGTATATGCGCAGAATCACTGGTCTGAAGAGAATCGAAACTCATACGCTTTGTGGCCTCGTTTATCTGAAAAGAAGATCGAAAACAATACCAAGACATCATCATGGTTCATGCAAGACGGCTCCTTCTTACGTTTAAAATCACTTGAAGTCGGTTATTCATTGCCACGAGAAGTAATTCGCAAAGTAAGACTAGCCAATGTAAGAGTTTATTTAAGTGGCACAAACCTGCTCACATTCTCAAAATTCAAATTATGGGATCCTGAAATGGGAGGACAAGGATTAGGCTATCCTATCCAGAAAGTATACAATATCGGAGTCCAACTATCATTTTAAAAATATGCAATACTATGAAAATCATTTATAAACTACTTATCGGAGCAGCCTGTGTTGCAGGTAATACATCTTGCAATTATCTAGATGTAGTCCCCGATAATGTTGCAACAATCGAATACGCATTTCGCAATCGCACAGCATGCGAAAAATACCTGTTTACCTGTTACAGTTACTTACCCCGTCACGGACATCTGATATTAGATCCGGCAATGACATCGGGAGATGAAACATGGATGCACACATTTATCAATTGGGACTGTCGCTACATCGCCCGCAGTATGCAAACGAGCACCAATCCATACCTCAACTTCTGGGGAGGAGAACGTTCGGGCCGACCTCTATGGCAAGGAATTCGCGACTGCAACACATTCATCGACAATGTAGATAAAGTCGTCGACATCCCACCATATGAAAAAACCAGATGGAAAGCGGAAGCAAAATTTCTAAAAGCCTATTATCATTTTTACCTATTTCGCATGTATGGTCCAATTCCGATTGTAGACAAGAACCTTGAGATATCAAGTGGATCAGATGCCGTACGTCCTTATCGTGAACCGGTAGATGATGTCGTTAAATACATCACAGATTTGATGGACGAAGCAGCAGCCGAACTTCCGGATGAAAGCGGAATTATTCAAGGAACCGAAGCCGGACGGATCAACAATTTAATAGCCAAAAGCATGCGAGCCAAGACATTGGTATATGCAGCAAGTAAGCTATTTAATGGCAACACCGACTATGCCGGAATAGTAGATGAAAGAGGCGTGCAGCTATTTCCACAAACCTACGATTCCAACAAATGGAAAATCGCAGCAGAAGCATGCAAGGAAGCAATTGATATGGCTACTGCACAAAACAAAGCTTTGTATGATTTAGTAGACCCACAAATAAACAATGTAAACGACACACTAAAGCTACAAACCACCTACCGCCAGGCTGTTTGTGAAAAATGGAACTCCGAGCTCATCTGGGGAGCGACAAACAACGATTACACTCATTTATCACGTTATAGTCAAGCTAAGATTATGCGTTTTAAAGCCGAGCACACCTCTATTCGCGGAGAATGGGCTCCAACCATTAAAATCGTAGAGCGCTACTACTCAGAAAATGGGATTCCAATTGATGAAGACAAAGACTGGATTCAAAATGGCTGGTATAGCAAACGCTATCAAATACGCCCCGAAGCATCTAGCGGAAAAGAGAAGTACTATGTCAAAGAAGGCAAAAAAACAGCTTATCTGCACTATGCGCGGGAGCCACGATTTTATGCCAGCATTGGTTTCGACCGTGGCATTTACTTCGGTAATGGATACATCAAATTTCCAGACAACGTAAAACACCTCGAGATGTGTGCCAAAGAATACAGTGGTATGACATCCGCATCAGAGTGTTTAACAATTACAGGGTACACGACAAAAAAAATGCACTCATTCAAGAATGCAGTAACCGAGTCAGACAACTCTGTCGAATATTATCCATTTCCAATAATTCGCTTGGCCGACATGTATCTACTCTATGCCGAAGCTTTAAACGAATATTCCGGACCATCGGATGAATGTTTCTACTATCTCGATGCCATACGAAAAAGAGCCGGTTTACAGGGCGTAAGAGAATCGTGGATGCAATACTCGATTAATCCTGAAAAACCTACTACTACAGATGGTTTAAGAGAGATTATACATCGAGAACGCACCATTGAGTTAGCATTCGAAGGCGAGCGATTTTGGGATATCAAACGTTGGAAAAAAATTCAAGAATTGAATGAGCAACCATTGGGTTGGAATATCAGAGCAGACAATCAAACAGAATTCTATCAATTGGTACCCCTAGCGCAGACTCCTGTAAAATTCTCGGCACGAGATTACTTCTGGCCTATTAAAGAAAACGAGCTCACAGTTAATAGCCGTTTGATACAAAATCTCAACTGGTAATAAACTAATTTAGAATAAGATATGTACAATACAATTATAAAATGGATAAGTTTTGCCATGATTTTAGGCAGCATTTATGCATGTAGTGAAGAAGAGAGACCACATATATCGCTCGACTCCATCCCCCCTCAACCCGTTTCGGAGGTAGAGATCAAAAACATTCCGGGAGGCGCTATTTTAAAGTTTCAGTTACCCGACGATGAAGACCTTCTTTACGTTAAAGCACTTTACGATCGCAAAGGAGACGGGCAATTGATCGAAGCACGTGGCACCATGTACTCCGACACACTCACCATCAAAGGATTTGGATCCTCCGATCCGCAAAATGTACGATTGATCGCAGTAGATCGCAGCGAAAACGAATCCATTCCGGTCGATGTTACCATCAATCCACTCGAACCACCGGTAATCACTATTGGAAAATCACTTCGATTGGTAGAAGATTTCGGAGGTGTTCATGCCTATTGGGATAATCAAAACAGAGCAGAAATTTCAGTTATCGTACTCAAGGAAGATCACAACAGCGAATTCACCCCCATCGATGTTTTTTATAGCACAATGGTAGAAGGTGATGGAGCCAGTAGAGGAATGGATACCATACCTTGCAATTTCAAAGCCTATGTGCAAGATCGATGGGAAAACCGAAGTGACATGCTTGATGTCACATTAACACCGTTGTACGAAACGCAATTTGATCGGATGAAATTTCAGCCACTCTTTGTAGCCGGAGATGAACCATCAGCATGGGGTTGGGTACTACAAAATCTATTCGACGGGAACAAAAACTCAGGTTTCCATACAGCCAACGGATCGGGCAGATGGCCTCAATGGGTAACGATAGATATGGGTCAGGTAGGCAAAATCAGTCGTGTAAAAGTATGGCAACGCGACGAAAACTCGTGGCTCTATCAGCACGGAAATGTAAAACGCTTCGAGGTCTGGGGTAGCAAAACCAATAAAAATATGGATAATTGGGACAATTGGACAAAATTAATGGAATGCAACGGAATAAAACCTTCCGGACTACCAATGGGACAATACTCAGGAGAAGATGCCGAGTGGGCTCGCGCCGGAGAAGAGTTTTTATGTAGTCCGGAAATGCCCGAAGTACGGTACCTACGGCTCAAGTTTCTTGAGACTTGGTCGGGCGGAGACTTTGTTCACATGATGGAATTGGAAGTATATGGAGACAATCGATATTAAAAAACAGAACACATGAAAATACAACGATACTTAGTAGCAATGGGTATAGCTCTTCTTGCTCATTATAGCTGCTCCGACATGAATGACCTTCACCTCGGATACCTAGAGGAAGGAGAGATAATTTATGCAGCTAAAGTCGACAGCGTATCACCGGGTCCCGGCAATGAGCGCCTAATGTTAGAAATATTCGTAAAATCACAACGCGTTGATTTTGTACGAGCATATTGGAACTCCTATCAAGACTCTCTTGAGATCTCGATAGGAAATAAAACAGGTGTATTTAATGTCATCTTAGACAATATGCCCGAAAGTGAATACCTCTTTCAATTGATTAGTTTCGATAAATTCGGGAACAAATCACTTCCATTCGAAGTCGTAGGAGGCTCTTTAGGTGAAAGTTACCGCAAAGTACTTCCCAATCGACGCATCGAATCAATAAAAGTAAATAAAGAATCACTCTTAGAGATCAGTTGGAATTATGCGATTGAAAGTACCATATATACCACATTTACCTATACAGATTCGAGCGGAAAAATCCATACGATAGAAGTGAAACCCGATGAAATGACAACAACCATTACCGATTGGGCTCCTGCAAGCAAAGCAGTACACAACACCACGTATCTTCCAAGTGCGAATGCCATAGATACATTTACATCTAATTCATTCGAATCCATTTTACCGTAACAACTTTTTTAGCAAGAGGATGCAGCTATATGCATCCTCTTGCTTCTCTAAAACAAAACCATGAGAACAAACAGATTCATTTTATTATTGGAGTTTTGCATACTCCTATACTTCGGCTTATTCTACGATTATCGATTTATGATCGAAGAACAAACCGACCTTTTTCTGTATACCGAAACATATATATTTTCATTTTTTGAAACAACAAACGGATTCTCAGCATTTATTACAGCATTTCTAAAGCAATTTCTTCAATTCCCGTATTTAAGCTGGATCATCCCCTGCATAATTATCATTGCGTGCATTGAATTCATCTATGCTATCGGCAGAAAAGCAACAACCCTGCCAATAGCTCAAACAATCAGCATTTGGAGTGGTACAATGTTATGGATTTATGCCATGTGGATACAAAGCACCTTACTCCATTTTGTAACCCTACTAATCGTACTAGCCATTTGCTATATCCTAGTCAGCATCGCACGTAAAAACAAAATCAATGACGAATTAAGCAATTCATTATTAGGCAAAAAAACACGAAACGCGACTAGCATACTCTGCATCATCTCATTGATATTTTCGATCATATACATTCCGAATTACGACTTCAATCAATACATCAAGCTCGATTATTTTGCTATGCATCAGCAATGGGATAAAATAAAAACCGAATTATCGGGCGATATATCAGAAAAAGACATTGAGATTCTCAACTACTACTTTATGGCAGAGATGAACGGATCTCCCTCTCAACTCAATCTATTCGACAAAGGATTTCCTACGTTAGAGGCTCTCATATCGAATAGAGAAAACACATACCTGTCATGTGCCCGACTAAGCACCATATACAATAGCTCGGGTTGTTGGCGCGCTTCGCAACTGTATGCTACAGAAGCGATGTCGAAATTAGAAAGTGGACAAAATGGTAGATTTCTAAAACAGCGGGCATATATTCATCTGTTATTTGGCGAAGTAGAAACTGCAAAAGTATACCTCAACGTCCTGAAAAAAACACTATTTTACCGCAATTGGGCTATTCTATGGCTTAATAGAATCAATCAAGACCCTACACTTGATAGTGTAGATGAAATTTCGGGCAAGCGAGTTTATATAGGAAATAAACCTTATCAAATCAGTAGAAGCAACCCTTTCTACAACATCGAGAATCAACTTCACAATGGAACCAACTCAACCATTCGTAATTACTATTTATCCTCGGCACTTATCAAAAAACATCTACCTAATTTCGGATATTTGCTTCGAGAATGGTATCGTAATTCCAGTGAATTGCCACCTGTTTTTCAACAAGCAAAACTGCTATACGAACACAAGCAAAACATCAATAAACAACAGATGTTCAACTACACATACCATCCCGATGTGATGACGTTATTTGAAGAATACAAGTCAAACTTTGCTTCAAATCGATTTCGTATCGGAAGTATGCCAATTCTCTCTACTCCATTCAAAAACAGTTATTTCTATTATTATGAAATATTCAACAATTAACAAAGTCATTCTATTCTTGACATTATTCGCCCTTCCTTTTTGTATCAGCTGCACTACAGATGTGGAAAATCCCCGCAAAGTAAAGGTCTGTGCTCCCATTTTTCCCGATTATACCAACGTAACAATCCCATCCAACATGGCTCCGCTCAACTTTTTGATCGAAGGCAGGCCTCATCATGTATCAGCAAAAATACATTACAAATCAGACTCCATCATCAAAAAAGGAAAAGATCGCATTCTTTTCAATACAGCAGAATGGACCCATTTGATTCATAGTGCGGGGCACGACACCATTCATATCAAACTGTTTGCCAATTGGGAAAATGAGTGGATCGAGTTTCCTTCCTTTTATTGGCATGTAGATATGGAAACAATAGATCCATTTGTTACCTATCGGGTTATCGAACCGGGCTATGCCTCTACCAATGGTATGAAAATCTGTACACGCAACATATCCAACTTCAAAGAACATCTCCTTATCGACAATACGCAAGCCGGAATAGGCTGCATCAATTGCCATTCATTTTGCAGTACCGACGAATCTAAAATGCTCTTTCACGCACGACAAGAGAATGGTGGTACATTCTTTAAAAATGGCGATACCATTCGCAAGATCGACACCAAAGCCGGAAAAATGAAAACGAGTGGAGGCTACCCCTCTTGGCATCCGTCGGGAGATTATGTCGCATTTTCGGTAAACCAAGCTCGCCAAGATTTCTACTCGGGCGATACCCCTATCAAAGTATACGATTTATCATCGGATATTGTGATTTATGATATCAAAAACAACAGATCGTTCACCAACTCACTGCTCATGAACGACTCTACGCATCAAAATTATCCCATATTTTCACCTCACTCCGGCCATCTCTACTTCTGTACGGCACCTATAGGAGAGGATGCATTAAAACTCTCACTTTGCCGCATCACAATCGACCCACAAAGCAATCAATTCGGAACAAAAGTTGACACACTGATCAATGCCCAACAAACCAACAAAAGCATCGTTCATCCCAAGATATCACCATGTGGCAACAAGCTTGTATATACAGAAATAGACAATGGCTCATTCTCCAATTACGACAAAACAGCCAATCTACGCATGCTCACACTCCATGACTGCATCGTACATCCATTAGAAGAGATCAACTCCCCGGAAACAGACAGTTACCATACCTGGTCGTCTAATAGCAAATGGCTTGTCTTTTCGAGTCGCCGCCTCGACGGAGTATTTACCCGCATTTGGGTCACACAAATCAACGACAAAGGAGAAAGTAGCAAACCCTTTCTTCTACCTCAAGAAAATCCCGAATTTTATCGTTCGTTTACCAAGTCATACAATGTACCCGAGCTATCGCAACAACTCCCAAATCTGAAACGAAGCGAAGTTGCCGATCTGTCGAGTACACCCGCAGAAAAAAGCACATTCCGAAATTTCTAAAATATTTATAACTTCACAGCATCAATACTATAAATCAATATTATGAAACACTTATCGCAAATTTTGTGGCTTTGCTCATTACCGACATTGGCACAAGGAGCTTCCGGCACACAAAAACAACGTACCCCAAAACCAAATATCATATACATTTTGGCCGACGATCTGGGTTATGGCGAATTAGGCAGCTACGGACAAGTAAAAATCGAAACTCCACATCTCGACACTCTGGCAGCACAAGGTATGCGCTTCACCAATCATTACTCGGGTCAGGCAGTTTCTGCACCATCGCGTTGCGTATTATTTACCGGACTGCACACAGGGCATGCCTACATACGCGGAAATGACGAAGTTGCCTCACGAGGAGATGTATGGAGCCACAAAGCCATGCTCGCCGACTCCTCACTCGAGGGGCAACGTCCCGTACCGTCACACACCATTATGATACCCCAAAAACTAAAAGAAGCAGGCTATACCACAGCCTGTATCGGCAAATGGGGACTCGGATATCCGGGCTCACAAAGCACCCCTAATAAAATGGGCTTCGACTTTTTCTACGGATACAACTGTCAGCGTCAGTCACACACCTACTACCCTCCCTTTCTCTATCGAAACGAAACGCGCGAATACCTCCAAAATGAGCTTTTGCCCCCTGGCACCAAACTCAACAAAGACGCAGATCCATACAATGAGCAAAGCTATACCCAATATACACAATCGCAATATGCACCCGATTTGATGTACGATGAAATTCTAGACTTTGTAGCAGCATCAAAAGACGCGCCATTCGCACTCTTCTGGACCACACCTCTGCCTCACGTACCACTACAAGCCCCAAAGAAGTGGGTCGATTACTACCGCGGCAAGTTTGGCGAAGAAGCCCCTTACACCGGAGATAAAGGATATTTTCCCTGTCGCTATCCACATGCAACCTATGCAGCCATGATCAGCTATTGGGACGAGCAAATAGGCAAACTGATCCAAAAACTAAAACAAGCCGGCATATACGACAACACCCTTATCATTTTCACAAGCGACAATGGTCCCACATTCAATGGCGGCTCCGACTCCCCTTACTTCGACAGCGCCCACCCCTACAAGAGCGAATCAGGCTGGGGCAAAGCATCCCTAAGAGAAGGAGGCATCCGGGTACCAATGATCGCCACATGGCCTAATCAGATTCCGGCCGGCACCACCTCGGATATGCTATGTGCATTTTGGGACATGATGCCCACCCTTTGTGAGGTAGCAGGAGTAAAATCACCTCAAACCGATGGCCTCAGCATACTCAATGAGATGAAAGGAAAAAACAAAAAACAAAAGCAGCACGAATACCTCTATTGGGAATACCCCGAGGCCGGCGGACAAAAAGCGTTGCGCATGGGTAATTGGAAAGCATTTATACGCAACATACGCAAAGGCAACCTGCACATCGAGTTATACAATCTCGCCAGCGATCCACAAGAACAAAATGACATTTCGGGACAACACCCCGACATTATAAAAAAGGTTTTAAAAATATTCAGATCAGCCCATACAGATCCCGAAATAGAAGCATTCTCGCTACCCGTTTGGTAATCAATCATTCTACAACCTACAAACAGCGCCTATAATCTTATTTTCTCATAAGATTTATAGGCTCTGTTGCTCAATCAGCATACACGCATTTTACGTTATACGTCAAATCCACTTGAGAGCCCTGTACAAGTACATTTTATACCAAAAACCATGCCCGTCTCTCAATCTGTAATAATACCCCTTTTCGGTTTCCACCACCGCCTCCACCTGAAAGTCGTACGCCTTGCTCTCCTCATACGCCGCTTCTTTCAGAATACGGCAAAGAGTTATATCTCTAATTAACAAAATAGCTACACCCTAATTTTGCAAATTTAGTTTTCAATCGTAAACTTGCAAGAAAAACCGATATGTGATAGAAGGAACACTAAAAACTAAGCTGTTAGATATGGCAGCAAAGTATCTATCATAGATGAAGCACAACGAGTCTCAGTTGATGAAGAGATATTCAAAGGAGCATATCCACGTATTTATGACAAAGACATTCCCCCAACAGATTACACAAACGCATCCTAAAATTCCAACAAACGAAGGTATTGAGCATATCTCAACGTGGGAGTTGGATAATCTATTGATAAAAAAAGAATAAGCATCGTAACAAGCCGAATATATTTTATACATTTGTAGTAACAATATTTTAGCGATAAGCATATGAATAATCCAATAAGTGACAACATATTGTCGTTAATA
>JBOGCF010000031.1:0-21602 GCA_051656605.1 Tannerellaceae bacterium
TGCGAAAGGATGCGCAAGCAGGCGCGAAATTGCTCTACGGGGCCACAGTGGTTACGGCTCAGTACTCGTTTGACCAACTGTGTAAAGACATCACGGACAACTGTTCGGCTACGGCGAGCGACGTGATGATGGTAGTAAGCGCGATGGTTACCATGGCCAAGAAAGCATTGCTGCGTGGTGAAACCGTCGTGATCAATGGATTTGGCAACCTGCGCTTGCAAGCCGGAAGCCAGGGAGTAGCATCGGAAGAGGAGTTCAAAACTCACTTGATGAAGAAACCGAAAATGATCTTTCGTCCGAGCACCTCATTGCTCGAAGTGCGAGATCAGGTGCGCTTTGAGGCGATGCAAGTAACCGAGAAAACGGTGGAATGTGACAAACCACACTCACTCGACTAAGGATGGTAAAGCAGGGAATAATCTTTGCACCCAAGAAAGTGCAATTCGTGAAGCAGCTCTCAGTAGCTGCTCGCGAGGCTTCGAAAGCCTTCGAGTTGAATCCGTCAATGATCCTGGCACAATCGGCCATCGAAACGGGGTGGGGCACCAGTTCCTATGCCGTGAGTCATAAAAACTACTTCGGGATTATCGCCTGTGGCAAACCGAATGCCTACTGGAAAGGCTGCAAGAGCAGCGTCAATGCCCGGGGGCTTTGCTTCAGAGGATATGCCACCGCCGAACAAAGCTTCATGGACTACGGAAGGTTGCTGCGAGCGCAATACCCAAAGGCAGCCGCCGTGAGCTTCGAGCCCGAAAAGTTTGCCGAAGAAATCTCCTACTCAGCCTACATCTGCGAAGGCAACGGAGACAACCGCGAGCACTACCGCAAGATGCTCATTGCCATCGAGCAAGACATCCGCGACATCATGGATCACCACGATCTGTAAGCGCAGGCATAGCATAGCGCATAGGTATAGCACAGCTTACAGCTCACGGGGGATTCTCCATCTAATCTATCATTAAGTATTTATTATTCAAAAATCTATTACCATGAAGAAGATCAAAAGCATCCTCGAAATCCTCTGGGCCCTATTCGGACTACTCATCGGCCACTGTCCCAAAGACCCGCCTGACATATGCCCGCTATCTTAGATATGTAATATTTAGAATAATAAAATAAGTCCATCCATAATTATATGGATGGACTTATTTTATATCGTTGAATTTGCAACTAAAGTTAAATACATGTAAAATAGTATTTGCATGTAAGCTATTTCAAGCATAAGTCTTGTTTTGTAAATAAGAGATCTATTGTAAGATTTCCAATCTTTGTATTTTGAATAGTTGTAAATAAATGTAAATGTATTTATGTATTTAAAATAATTGTTCATACATTGCAACGGAATCAGTAAAGAGACAAATCAATAAAACATAAGATGAATTATCATCTTAATAAGATATTCCATTAAATTATAGGTTATGGGTGCAGTAGACAAAATAAAATTTTTCCATTATTTTATAACACGTATTATATTGGGAATGAGAGGAGATTTATCCTTGGACTTAAATAATGTATCCATTTCAGACTTTTCATCATGGGCTAATGGGTCAGGTTTAAGTAAATTGAAGCTGTTAAAATTATTATTTTTTGCGGTAGTTATAGATGCTCATAAGACAAAAGGATCTAAACTATTGGATACCGTATTTAATAACTTCTATGCAATGCCTTATGGTCCAGTGGAGAGTGATGTGTATAATCATCTTTGTGAGCTTAATAATTATACATTTACGAATCAGTCCATGAGTTTTTCTGGGGATATAGACGTTTTTTATTATGATGATCTTTGCCCCAATCTACTAATGCAAATAGATCAAAGTATTCGTTTAATGATCGAAGAAAATAATAATATACTTGACATGTCAGCCTTTGACTTAGTAGAACTTTCTCACAAAGCTGTTTCATGGCAGATTGTTTTTTCTGAAGCAAAAAGGAAGCGTATATATAGTTTATGCATTCCGAATGAAATAATAAAAAGTACAACAACATATTTTCAATAAGTTTTATAAATGCTAATCAGTTCTATAACCAATGTAATCGATCAAGCACAAGAAGCTGTAAAAAAGTATATATCAAGTTTATCGAACAATATAAGCGAACAGTCAATTGATTCAATGAGTGCTGTTTTTGCTGCAGCAGATGTTGCAGATGTTCCGTCATTGGGATCTATTACGAATACTAATCAACTTCCTGTATCTGATAATATGATATTCTTTACAGATCTACATGCTTTTGTTAATGAGATGTATGAAGTGATTAATAAAGCGATACTTGTAGGGGAATACGTTTGTGATAATGGTTATGAGGCTAAGTTAAGCGGATTGATTTGCGATCTTGAATCTTTGTCTAATCAAATGTCTGAATATTTCAATTATGAAGCAGATCTATTTCATTCTTTGATTTTATCTATAAAGGCAGATTTTGCTCGTTTTAGATTTCACGTTAATATCTTTCATAGAGCAGTAGAAAGTCCCGAGCTTCGTTTTCTTGATGATGATATAATAGATGTTAATTGGTCAGAGCCATCAGATTCTGTTTATAAAAACTATTCCAAATGGACTCAATTATTTAATCTAAATATGAGATTAGCATCCTTAGATTCTAATTTTGAGTTTGAGGAAAGTACACTCAAACAGTTGCTTTCATTTTTAAGGGAGCTGAAAGTATTATATTCAGAGGACAAGAGTAATATATGTATAAAAGCTTTAATCTACAAGTGTGAACTACTTATTTCAAAATTTAAATTTAAGTGGGATCAGGATATTTTAAAAACGATACGAGGTTATTATGATAATACAGAGAAAGAATTAAACTTTGATAATGATGGCGACGATGATAATTTGCTTAGATTAAGGGGTTTGTATTCAAGAGATTGTGTAGAGTATAAACATTTTGTAAAGTCTGAATTTAAAAAAATAGAAAAATCTGAAATAGGCTTAGAAAGACGGTCATTATATAGTTTTTATATAAGATGTCATTACTATAAGAATATAGTTTCTAATGAAGCTTTGTTAACTGAGTTGATTAATGAATTTGAGAAATCTTTTTTATTAACCGGGGAAAATGATTTTGACACTCGAAATATAAAACATTGTTTGAATTATCTTTATAATTGTCGACTGTCTTTTATCTTAAAAGAAGAGTCAACCATTACATCAAGAGGGATAGAAGCTGAGATGAATAGAGTCAAAAAGATACAGGATCAAACAAATGTGTTAAATTATTATCCCTTCTTAATCATTGGAAAATGGTATGCCCAATATTTATCTAAAGTTGTTAGCAATAATGAAATGTCTGATGTTATATCTGATTTGAATAATTTTAAAATTTGCTTGGATAAGGCAGATAATTATTTGAAAAAGAGTAAGATCGATTCGGGCTGCTTTATACCTTTTAGACCAATTTTTAAAGAGTGCTTATTTGGCCTAAAGCCAGATAATGGTGCAGATTTTAACATTTTCATCAACACTTCCTATATTATTCCAATTCAATATCAGAAGGAAGAAAAGACGATAGAAACGTTAAAAGTTAAGCATTCTGAATTGCAGTCAATTGTTAATGCGAGAGAGAATATTGATTTATTTATTATAAAACTAAAGGCAGAGAATCAGATAATTAAAGATGAATTGGAAAATGTTAACAATAAATTTAAAGAAGATACTACTGCTTTAAAGAAAGAAATGAGAGAAGAGTTAACAGAAACTCAACGAGGAAGTATTCAAATTCTTGCAATTTTTGCTACGATCGTTTTATTTGCGTCAGGAAGTATTCAAATAATGACTAAAACGACGAGTGTTCGAGATGCAACTATATTTTTGATTCTTTTTGCGATTTGTATAGCTTTTATCTCAACCTCTGTCTGGATTATAATGAGCAAAAAGATCGGAGGAAGTAAGCTAAAGAAACATGGTATTTTAAGTGCAGTTTTTTTATTCTTTATTTTTGTGATCTTTATTTTTTTTGATGATTTTGGACAGCTTAATATTGGAAGTACTAATAATAGTCATGAGATAAACTTACATATAAAGGATAACGATATAGAGCCTGCTTCTGAGTTTGTCATTAAAGCAGACACAGCTAGAATAAAAGATGTCTAATCAAGATATTAGATAAAAATATCAATAATCCCGATTAAATAAGATCATTTCTATAAAGTGGGAACCAATGTAATAAACTCATTTCGTTTCCCCAATCTACTCCTTCGCTGCATGTTTCATCTCATTGATATATGATAATTTGGTAATATGTTTAACTTTGCATCGAATAAAATACTTGTAATACGTTAACGAATAGATTATATTCATATGAAAAAGATTAGAGCTGCCATCGTTGGTTATGGCAACATTGGAAGATATGTATTGGAAGCGCTTCAGGCTGCTCCTGATTTTGAAGTTGCAGGTGTAGTGCGCCGTAATGCCAGTGATGTACCGGCAGAGTTGAGCGAGTATCCTGTGGTAGATTCGATTACAAAGCTTGAAAATGTAGATGTGGCAGTGCTTGCTACGCCTACTCGTAGCGTAGAAACGTTTGCGAAAGAGATCTTGGCGATGGGTATCAACACGGTAGACAGTTATGACATTCACGGTGGTATCGTAAACTTGCGCAGCGAACTGAGCAAGGTGGCGAAAGAACACAACGCGGTGGCTGTGATTGCTGCGGGTTGGGATCCGGGTAGCGACTCTGTAGTGAGAGCTCTTCTTGAAGCAATGGTTCCGAAAGGGATTACATATACCAACTTCGGTCCGGGTATGAGTATGGGTCACACTGTTGCGGTAAAAGCGATCGACGGTGTGAAGGCTGCTTTGTCGATGACAATTCCTACCGGTACAGGTGTACACCGCCGTATGGTGTATATTGAGGTAGAAGAAGGTCACGACTTCGATACAGTTGCTAACAACATCAAAAACGACGACTATTTTGTACACGACGAAACGCACGTGATCAAGGTAGATTGTGTTGAAAACTTGTTGGATATGGGGCACGGTGTAAACCTTACTCGTAAGGGTGTATCGGGCAAAACTCAAAACCAACTTGTAGAGTTCAACATGCGTATCAACAACCCTGCGCTTACGGCTCAGATTCTTGTGTCGGTAGCTCGTGCCAGCTTTAAACAACAACCGGGTGCGTATACAATGATCGAACTTCCGATGATTGATATGCTTTACGGCGACAGAGAAGAACTTATCCGTCGCTTGGTGTAACAACGCCACCGAATCTGGTACTCATCACTAAAAACTAAACGAACATGTTGTCATATATTACCTGGACAGCCGATCCGGCTATCTTTACGATTGGTAGCAGGGAAATACGCTGGTATGGCCTGGCTTTTGCAATTGGTTTTGCAATTGGCTACTGGATCATGGAAAAGATGTGGAAGAAAGAGCAACTCAACCCGATGTGGCTCGATAAGCTCTTTATTTATACGGTGCTGGGCACAGTGCTGGGCTCCCGATTGGGGCACTGCCTGTTTTATGCTCCCGATTACTACTTGGCCAATCCGGTCGAGATCTTGAAAATCTGGGAAGGCGGCCTGGCTAGTCATGGCGGAACGCTGGGTATTATTATCGCGATTTACTTCTACTCGAAGCGAATTACGCATAAAAGTATGTTGTGGACTTTTGACCGACTGGTGGTGCCGGTGGGTCTTGTTGCCGCTATGATTCGTCTGGGTAATTTGATGAATCATGAAATATACGGTCATGCTACCGACTTGCCTTGGGGCATTCGGTTTATTACCAATATACCGTACTGGAAACATGGAGCGGAGCCGATCTTCTCGGCTCCTTCTCATCCAACTCAATTGTATGAGGCGTTGTGCTATATCATAACTTTTGCGGTGTGTATGTGGTTATATTGGATAAAGAATGCTCAAAAAAGAGAGGGTCTTATCTTTGGGGTTTTCCTTGAAGGGATCTTCTTGTCGCGCTTCTTTGTGGAGTTTGTGAAAAACAACCAAGAGGCGTTTGAAGATAGCATGATGCTAAACATGGGGCAGTGGCTGAGCGTTCCGTTCATCATTGCCGGATTTTGGTTAATAGTAAGAGCTCTAAAAAACAAGAATAATGTACAAGTTGACTGAGATTTCGGATAAGGTTTTTTACGTGGGTGTGAACGACCGTCAAAAACATCTTTTTGAAAATTTGTGGCCTTTGCCACACGGAGTATCGTACAACTCCTATTTGATCGCTGATGAGAAAACTGCACTTTTCGACACGGTAGATATTGCTTTTGCCGATGTGTTTCTAAAGAAAGTGCAAACTGCTTTGAATGGTCGTAATCTCGACTATCTGATTGTAAATCACATGGAGCCCGATCATGCGGGTTCGATTGGTTTTTTGCGTGCCGCATATCCTGATTTGAAGATTGTGGGTAACGCAAAAACGTTTGGCATGCTCGAAGGTTACTTCGGTATTACCGACGGATTGTATGAAGTGAAAGAGGGTGACGTGCTCGACCTAGGGTATCACAAACTTTCGTTCTACATGGCACCGATGGTGCACTGGCCAGAGGTAATGGTAACTTACGATGCTACGGATAAGATTTTGTTCTCGGCCGATGCTTTCGGTACTTTCGGTACACTCGATGGCGCGGTGCTTGATAAGGATATGAATACGGATATGCATTTCTCGGAAATGTATCGTTACTATTCAAACATTGTAGGTAAGTATGGTGCGCCGGTACAAAAGGCGTTGCAAAAACTTGCCGCTCTTGATATCGCGATGATTTGCCCGCTTCACGGTCCGGTATGGACGGAGCAGATTCCGCGTGCATTGTGCATCTACGACCAGTTGAGCCGCTACGAGGGTGAAGACGGTGTCGTGATTTTGTATGGCAGTATGTATGGCAATACGGAGCAAATGGCAGAAGCAGTTGCTACCGAATTGGCTCAACAAGGTGTCAAAAACGTGATTATTCACAACGTGTCGAAGTCGCACGCTTCGTATATGATTGCCGATGTATTCAGATACAACGGATTGATTGTGGGTAGTCCTACCTATAGCAACAAACTTTTCCCTGAAGTGGAGTCGATTTTGTCTAAACTCGAAATCCGCGATGTGAAGAACCGTTACTTCGGTTACTTCGGTTCGTTTACATGGGCTGGTGCTGCGGTGAAAAACCTGGCTGCTTTTGCCGAACGGATGAAATGGGAAGTTGTGGGTGAACCCGTAGAAATGAAACAGGGTATGAAGGAAGCCGCTTATGATGCTTGTTTGTCGCTTGGTAAAGCTATGGCAGATAAAATCAAGGGAGGTGAAATGAATATTCCTGAAAAAAAGTGTAAAGAGGCTTGATGATACCGAGCCTCGGCACCAATAAGGCTTTGATGCGTCTAATATCAAATAATCTATTTTAAGCTATATAACAATGAGATTAATTATTCAACCAAATTACGACATGTTGTCGCAATGGGCAGCGCACTATGTGGCTGCTAAGATCAGAAATGCTAACCCTACTGCTGAAAAGCCTTTTGTACTTGGCTTGCCTACAGGTTCGTCTCCTCTTGGCATGTACAGAGCGCTTATCGAGCTTCACAAGAAGGGTATCGTGTCGTTCCAAAACGTAATCACGTTTAATATGGATGAGTATGTAGGTTTGCCACAGGATCACCCTGAAAGCTACTATTCATTTATGTGGAACAACTTCTTTAACCACGTAGATGTGAAACGTGAAAACGTAAACATCTTGAATGGTAACGCGGCTGATCTTGAAGCTGAATGTGCTGCTTATGAGGCTAAAATGAAGGCTGTAGGTGGTGTTGATTTGTTCCTTGGTGGTATTGGTCCTGATGGTCACATCGCGTTCAACGAACCGGGTTCTTCTCTTGCTTCTCGTACACGTGTGAAAACACTTACTCAAGATACAATTATCGCAAACTCTCGTTTCTTCGATAACGATGTAAACAAGGTTCCTAAAACTTCGGTAACTGTAGGTGTGGGTACTGTGCTTGACGCAAAAGAGGTGTTGATCATGGTAAATGGTCACAACAAAGCTCGTGCACTTGCTCAGGCTGTACAAGGTTCGGTAAACCAAATGTGGACAATCACTGCACTTCAATTGCATCCTAAAGGTATCATCGTATGTGATGAGGCTGCTTGCGAAGAGCTTACAGTGGGTATCTACAAATACTTCAAAGATATTGAAGGTGCACACCTTGACCCAGCGTCAATGTTGTAATCTTACATTGTATTGAAATACAAAAGGCGTCGTGTAACCTAATGTACACGACGCCTTTTTGCGTATAGGAGGCTTCGTATTTGCTTAGAATCGGAGGGATACCTCGCCGTATAGGTAGCGTCCCATGCTGAGATTGCCTTTGTCGACGACTTGTCTGTCGAAGAGGTTGCGGGCATTGAAGCTTACGGTGAGTTTGCTCGCAAAGGTGTGCCATAGTTTGAGATCTACGGTACCCATGGCCGATAGTTGCTCTTCGTTGAGATCGTCTATGTATTGCTTTCTGTATTGTACGTAAGCGGTATTGATATTGACATAGCGATTCCACCAAGTGAAGCCGGCCGATACCTTCGTTTTTGGAACATAAGTCATGTAATGACCGGCAAGGTCGGTCTCTTTGCCAAAGATGCTGGCGGTTCCTTCCTTGATTTTAGCATGAGTGTAGCTAAATCCGGTGAAGAGGTTGAAGTGCTCGCTTAGGTTGAAGTAAAGATCGGCTTCTGCTCCGAAGATGTCAGCTTTGGCTAGGTTGGTCTTGCGGAAGAGAGGTCGTTCTTTGTTGCCCATCTGAATGGTTTCACCGGTATTGACATTGTAGATAAAGTCGGTGCCACGGGTGTAGTAGATCGATGGCGAAAAGGTGACGAATCGGCAAGGGGTAAGGTCGGCTCCCAGTTCGTACGACCATACGTGCTCGGGCTTGAGATCGGGATTGGCGATCACTACGCCGCCATTGATGGCTCCGGTGCGGGTCATGTCTTCGAGGGTGCCGGGACGGAAACCTCGGGCTACGTTGGCAAAGATGCGGTAGTCGTTGTTGAAGGTGTATTGTACCGACAACTTCGGACTGAAGGCATGCCAGGTTGCATTGGGTAGTTTGCCGGTAAATTGCTCGAATACTTCCGTTACTTTGATGCCGTCTTCGATAAAGTAGCCGCCATTATACACACGGGCTACGTCGTAACGAAGCGATGGTACGAGTTTGAGTTTGCTGTCGAGTAGTGTAAATTCATCTTGTACCCAAATACCAAATTGCATGTTGGTTCCTTTGTTGATCACTTTGTCGGTAGCGGTACGATACAGGTCTCGTCCGTTTACATAGCCCCCTTTGTATTCAGCTCCGGCGCTAAGGATATTTTGCGAACCAATGGCTGTGTGCATATTTCCCCAAAGTCCCCAGTCGCGACGTTTGGCGTCTACATCAAAGAGGTCTTTGCCTTTGCTTTTATTTTCGGAATAGTCTTCTTGTGCATAAAATGCGGCAATGTTCCAGCCGGTATTTCCGTTGGTGCCTTTGTAGTGCAAACGGTAGTTTTGGTCTTTGTAGGTACTTGCCATATCGAGCTGCCCTTTTTGCGGAGCATTGAAATAGTATCGTTCGCCATTGCCTCGTGTTCCTTTGTAGAATACACCGGTGGCTTCGATGGATTGATGCTCGGTGATGTTGAAACCAACAAGTTTGTTAATTCCGAACTCGTTGAGGAAGGATGCGATGGAGCCTTCGTTGCGGTCGGCTTTAGGTGTGGTATTGTATCCGTCGCTTTTGCGGTACATTCCTGAGAGTGTTCCGTATATTCGCCCCAGATTGGTTCCAATCATGCCACTGGTACCGAAGGTGCCCATTTCTCCCCATGAAAAGCGGGCCGAACCGTCGAGTTTGCTTACGGGACGTTTGGTGACAATGTTGATGGTGCCTCCCATGGAGTTTCCTCCGTAAAGGGAAGAGAGTGGCCCTTTTACAACTTCGATGCGTTCGATGTTGTCGGGATTGATCTGGTTGAG
Organism: Tannerellaceae bacterium; assembly: GCA_051656605.1. GTDB lineage: Bacteria > Bacteroidota > Bacteroidia > Bacteroidales > CAMTPD01 > UBA12018. Next base: position 9,952 of record JBOGCF010000031.1, read on the forward strand.
ATCTACACTGCCGGTAGAGGCTTTATTGGCCGGAACTCCGTCGATAAGAATGAGGGTACGACCTTGCTCATTGCCCATGCCGCGAAGTGATACGAGCGACTTTTTGGAGAGGAAGCCAAACTCGCGGTTGTAGTTGATACCTGAGATTTGATTCAGCGCATCTCCTGCAGAGGGTTGCGGATTGGCCGTGAGGCGAAACGAGGGTAATACCTGAATGCGTTGTGGGATGGCTTTGATCTCTTGCGGGATGCGGGTAGCTGTGACAACGATCTCGTTTACATTGTATAGTTTTAACGTGTCTGCCTCATTGTTTTGCGCAACTGCCGATATGGAATAGAGTGTAGTTGCAGTGGCTATAATCAGTTTGGGGTTGATCGCGATCTTCATTATTTTTTATTTCTCTTTTGACTTTATCTTAAGAACACTTTGGTTTTAAAATAGTTTATATAAATTTACAGCAATGAGGGTGTTACCTTAAACCTCTAAATAGTGTGATTGAAGAATTAACCTAATCTGAAAAACATGAAAATTAAATTTTGGCAAATAGGAGTATTGGCACTTATAGCATTCACAGCCACGAAGGTGCGGAAGGCTTCGAGCGACTGTGTGCCGGATCATACATTTACGGCAGGAATTGAAGGCCCTGCCACGGATAGCTTTGGAAATGTGTATGCGGTAAATTATGGCGAAGATGGTACCATTGGTGTGTTAAGACCAGATGGTTCGCATGGGGTTTTTGTAAAACTACCCGAAGGTTCTATCGGTAATGGAATTCGGTTTGGCAAAGACGGTACAATGTATGTGGCTGACTATATGCAGCACAATATACTGAAAGTGGATACTGCGTCGAAAGAGGTATCGATATTTGTGAACGAACCGCGCATGAATCAGCCCAATGATATTGCAATGGCTCCTAATGGGACAATTTATGCGAGTGATCCGGACTGGAAGAATGGGAAAGGACAGTTGTGGATGATTACGCCCAATGGTGGTGTTGAATTGCTCGAAACGGATATGGGTACCACAAACGGAGTCGAGGTGAGTCCCGATGGTAAGACCTTATATGTAGGGGAGTCGAACCAGCGTAAAATATGGGAGTATCAAATCAATGACAAGGGAATACCTGAGAAAAAGCGATTGTTGATTTCTTTTCCCGATTGCGGACTTGATGGGATGCGTTGTGACGTAGAGGGTAATTTGTATGTAACGCGCTATGATAAAGGTTCTGTTGTTATTTTATCGCCTGATGGTTTGATCCTCGACGAGATAAAACTAAAGGGTTTGAAGCCTTCTAATATCACATTTGCCGGAACAGATCGTATGGTTTGTTTCGTAACAATGGCAGACAGAGGTTGTTTCGAAACCTTTGCCGCGCTTAATCCCGGACGCGAATAATCACTACTTTCTTTTAAGGCATCTCTAAGATATACTCTGAAAAAAGTGGTAAGATGTAATAACAGATTTCTCCTTCCTCCTGATGTATCGTCGTTGCCGCATCAGAAGGTATAACTACAGGTGGAGATGTCCTTTGCCTTGTCTGATGATTTCAAAGGAGTCGTCGAGGCAGTCTACAACTGTAGATGGAATAATGGCTCCATAGCCTCCGTCGATGACCATATCGACAATGTTCTCATATTTTTCATCAATGAGTTCCGGGTCTGTCGTGTATTCAATCATGTCTCTGTCGTCACGAACGGTCATACTCAATACGGGGTTGCCCAGTTCGTTTACGATCTGACGAATGATGTTGTTGTCGGGTACACGAATACCTACTTCTTTCCGTTGCTTGAAGATCTTAGGAAGTTCGTTGGTAGCGGGAAGAATAAAGGTGAAAGGACCGGGAAGGTTCTTCTTCATCACTTTGAATGCGGTGTTTGATACTTTTGCATAATGACTAATATTGGATAAGTCATAGCAAATAATGGATAGATTGCTTTTGCGTGGATCTACTCCTTTTAGTTTGCATATCTTTTCCACTGCTCTCTGATTGAGGGCATCACAGCCGATCGCGTAAATGGTATCCGTAGGATAAATGATCAATCCTCCATCTCGAAGTATTTCTACGGCTCGAAGTATTTCGCGTTCGTTGGGATTGTCTGGATATATTTTAGTTAGCATACAACTGAGTTTTTTCAGAGTAAAAAAATACCTCTTTCTGAACAAGCCAGAAAGAGGTTAAGTTTATTTCTTTGACAAGAATTAGCCGTAAATAACGTTTCCTTCTTCGTCTGTGTATTCTTCCATGCCCTTGCTGTATTGGTTCATGGCACGAAGACTCATACCCATGCTTGAGAAACCACCATCGTTGAATAGGTTCTGCATTGTTACCTTTTTAGTAAGGTCTGAGAACATCGCGATACAATAGTTTGCACAATCCAATGCATCAGCATTGCCTAGTGGAGACATCTTGTCTGAGAAGTCAAGAAGGTCGTTCATCCCTTTTACTCCGCTACCTGCAGTTGTTACTGTTGGTGATTGAGAAATGGTATTGATACGTACTCCTTTTTCGCGACCGTAGATGTAACCAAAGCTACGAGTGATAGACTCAAGTAGTGATTTAGCGTCTGCCATATCGTTGTATCCGAAGAATGTGCGTTGTGCAGCAACGTATGATAGAGCTACTACTGATCCGCCTTCAGAAATTGCATCCATTTTCTTAGCAACTTGTAGCATTTTGTGGAATGATACAGCTGAGATGTCAAGTGTTTTTGACAACATATCGTAATCTAGATCATCGTAAGTACGTTTCTTACGTACGTTTGGCGACATTCCGATTGAGTGAAGTACAAAGTCAATTTTGCCACCCAGTACTTCCATTGATTTTGTGAAAACCATTTCCAGGTCTTCTACATTTGTTGCATCAGCAGGAATAACTTCGGCGTTAAGTTTTTCTCCAAGCTCTGAAACTTGACCCATACGTACAGCTACAGGTGTATTTGTAAGGGTGATCATTGCTCCTTCTTCTACAGCTCTTTCAGCAACTTGCCAGGCGATAGACATATCATTCAAGGCTCCGAAAATAATACCTCTTTTGCCTTTCAATAAATTAAAACTCATATCAATTGATTTATATATGTGCGCACAAAAATACAAATAATGTGCAAAACACAAAGGCTATTCTCTAAAATATACTCGTTTAACACGCGGAGATACAGAGGTGAATACTTCGTAAGGGATAGTTTGAAGCTTGTTGGCGATCTTTTCTACCGAGTATTCCTTACCAAATATTTCAACAGAGTCTCCTTCTGTGGTGTCGACATCAGTTACATCAATCATGCAAGTATCCATGCAGATGTTTCCGATAATCGGACATACTTTTCCATTAATATATACTTCTCCTACACCATTACTCAAGTGACGATCCATACCATCGGCATATCCGATTGGAATGATGGCGATGCGGGAAGGACGAGTGGCAATGCTCTTACGTCCGTATCCGATGCTTTCTCCTTCTTTTACGTCGCGTATCTGAAGAATTGTCGTTTTGAGTGTGCTTACAGTGCGGAGCGTGTTCTCTCCTTGCGCGTTGATGCCGTACAAACCGATACCCAATCGTGCCATATCGAATTGATACTCCGCAAAGCGTTCTATGCCGGCAGAGTTAAGGATGTGCTTGATCACTTTACGACCGAGTCCTTCCTCTAGCTCTTGAGCTGCTTTGCTGAATGCTTCGATCTGTTGCATTGTGAATGAGTCTAGCTCGGGCGTATCGCTTCCTGCCAGGTGTGAGAATACGGAACGTACAATCACTCCGTTTTGGTTTTTGATGCGTTCGATAACCTCGGGTATTTGCTCCGAATCAAAGCCAAGACGTTTCATTCCCGTATCGATCTTTAAGTGGATCGGGTAGGAGGTGATTCCTCTGCGTTCGGTTTCTTTGATGATGGCATCGAGCAGACGAAGGCTATATACCTCCGGCTCTAGTTGGTTATTGAAGATGATATTAAAACAGCCAAACTCCGGATTCATTACGACAATAGGAATGGAGATTCCTTCTTTACGTAACTCGGCACCTTCATCGGCTACAGCTACCGCAAGGTAATCGCAGCGATGGTCTTGGAGCGTTTTGGCTAGTTCGTATGCACCGGCTCCATAACCGGAAGCTTTCACCATACACATGAGTTTGGTTTCGGGCTTCAGCTTCGATTTATAATGATTGAAATTATAGACAATAGCGTCAAGATCTACCTCCAGAATAGTTTCGTGCATGCGTTGCTCAAGACGCTCGGCAATGCGCTCGAAATGGAATGCTCTGGATCCTTTGATCAAAACGAGTTCATTCTTCAGGTTTTTGATACTTTCCGAATGTAAGAACTCTTCTGTAGTTTGATAAAACTCGGCTTTGATATGATCAAATAGATCGGCATTGCTTTTGATGTTGCGACCGATTCCGATGATTTTGTCAACCTTTTTACGACGTACTAGCTCTGCTACTTTCTTGTAGAGGTTCTTAGGTAACATCCCCGTTTGAAGGATGTCGGAAAGAATCAGGGTACGTTTTCCTCCCAATGGGAGCAAACGGCGCATCTGAAAGTCGAGGGCAATATCGAGTGAGTTGATGTCGGAGTTGTAGGTGTCGTTGATCAATGTGCAATTGTTGACTCCTTGTTTCACCTCCAGACGCATGGCTACCGGTTCGAGATTGTGTTGCTCGATGTTGAGACTTTTTGAGCTTGGCTTCAAATATAAGATAAGAGCCAGGCAATGCAGGATGTTCTCGATCGATGCGTCGTCTGAGAATGGGAAGGTAAATACCTTGTCGTATCCGACTAATGTGCAGTGGATCGTAGTGGAATTTACACCTTTCTCAATGGATGATATATAAAGAGGAGCGTCTGTGTCTTTTTTTGACCAGCCGATTATTTTATGGGATAAGAATGCGGCATCCAGACAATCGGTTATAAACATGTTGTCAAGATCGCAGATGATTGCGTCACAGTTTTTGAACAGCTCGAGTTTTTCAAGACACTTCTCTTTGTAGGATGTGAAGTTTTCTTGGTGAGCTTCTCCGATGTTGGTGATGATTCCGATTTTCGGAGCAATAATAGGTTCGAGCTTGCTCATCTCATCCGCTTGAGATATTCCGGCTTCAAATATACCTAAGGTATGCTTCTCATTGAGTTGCCATACCGATAATGGAACACCAATTTGTGAATTGTAGCTGCGTGGAGAGCGTACGATATTGAAGTCTTGATTCAGCATTTGATACAAGAACTCTTTTACCATGGTTTTTCCGTTACTTCCGGTTATAGCAACCACGGGAATCTCAAAGCGGTTACGGTGGTAACGTGCCAGTTGTTGTAGGGCTGTAAGGGTGTTTTTGACAACCAGAAAGTTGGCATCTTTCATTTCTTCAAATTCGGGATGCATCTCGCTTACTACAAAATTGCGTACACGTAATTGGTACAGCTCCGGTATGTATTTATGGCCATCGTTGTTGTTGCTTTTTAAAGCGAAGAACAGCGATTCCTCTGGGAATGATAGGGATCTGCTATCAGTTAAAAGTATTTTTATTTTCGCATCTTTGAGCTCATTGGTCGAAGCTCGAAGTATTTTGGAAACTTCGTGTATTGAATAGTCCATAGTTATAATGATTCTAGCTTCTTTTCTAATGTGTCAACTTCGTTTTGAATATCAAAGAAATGAAATTTATTCTGAATCTGTTTCACCTTTAACAAAGTTTGCAGTATGAATTGTTTGTAGCTAGCACTATCCGGACGAAGCGGACGATGAGATAGAGCTTTTGCAATTTGTTGCCATTGTGCCATAATTTCCAGGGTTTCTTTTGAGAAGTAGCATGCAGAGAACTTTTCCCAAATATAATCGACTGCAATTGTTGCCGGATGTGTCATATCGTCGGCATAGAAACGGTAGTCGCGTAGCTCGTCAAGTACAATTTCATAGGCCGGAAAATAGAATACGTTGTTATATTCTTTTTGCAGTTGATCTATAGATAATTGTAAAGTAGCTTTGCTTAACTGATTCTCATGAGCTCCGTCTTTGAGGTGTCTGATGGGACTTACGGTAAAGATGATTTTTAGTTGGGGATTTACTTGCTGCAGGTCTTTGATTAAAGCCGACCAGGAAGCAACAATTTCTTCTACAGAAACTCGGCGTCTGTCAAAAGCTTTTGCCGGAAGTTTATGGCAATTGGACACAATCTTTCCATCTTGCTTGTTGGTATATACGAATGCGGTGCCAAATGTAATTAGCAAAATGGTTGCTTCGTTCAGGAACTGCGAAGAGGATTGCAGACGGTTGTTGATTTGATCTAGGACATTGTCAGACTCAATTCCTGAAAATGAACCATGGTGATCAAAACTGTGATAAATCTCGTTGTGGCAGATTAAGTCTGATGATGTATATTGGGTGCCTGATAGCATACGACGAAGACTCTTTTCGATCGAAAGCGGGTTGTATAGTATGCCAAAAGGATTTAGGTCTGTTTTGAATTTACAATCAATCAGTCTGTTGCCTATGTTCTCGCTAAAACAAGAACCCATAAGGATTAATTTGTCTGTATATGAGATGGAAAGATCTTTTAGAGGGGTCTCTACAATGGTACGAAAGTTCATAGTTGTTGAGATGTTACAATGTAAATTTGAATAACAAAGTTAGACTATCTACAGTTATTTCTTTACATTTGCCAAAAATATTATTCCTGATAATGAGCTTTCTCGAAGACAAGAGTATTTTAAAACATATAGATTCGCCATCAGACTTACGAAACTTAAAAGTGGAGCAATTGGAACAAGTATGTTCTGAGCTAAGACAATATATTCTGGATGTTCTGGCCGAAAATCCCGGGCATTTAGGGTCTAGCCTTGGTACAGTTGAGCTTACGGTTGCTTTGCATTACGTATTCAATACTCCTGATGACAGAATTGTGTGGGACGTGGGGCATCAAGCCTACGGACATAAGATTCTTACAGGCCGACGTGACCGCTTTCCTACGCTGCGAAAGCTGCATGGGATAAGTGGTTTTCCTCTACCTTCCGAAAGCGAATATGATGCGTTTATAGCAGGACATGCTTCTACTTCTATTTCTGCGGCATTAGGTATGTCTGTAGCTGCGGAGTTGAAGGGCGAAACAGAGAAGCAAGTGGTTGCGGTGATTGGCGATGGCTCGATGACCGGCGGATTGGCTTTTGAAGGGTTGAACAACGCATCGGCAAATCGAAATAATGTGTTGATTATCCTCAATGATAATAACATGGCAATCGACCAAAATGTAGGTGGATTGAGCCAGTATTTAGTGGATATCACAACTTCTCGTGCATACAATCGTGTAAGACACGATGTGTATACTCAATTGCGTAAATTAAACCTGATCAACGACAAACGTAGAGATGGTATTTTACGTGTAAATAATAGCCTCAAGGCTTTAATCACAGAACAACATAACCTTTTCGAAGGCTTTAATATCCGTTATTTTGGTCCGATAGACGGACATGATGTGAATTATTTGGTGAAGATACTGAATGATATTAAAGACTTTAAAGGACCGAAGATATTACACATTCGAACTAAAAAAGGGAAAGGATACAAGCCTGCGGAAGATTCTGCAACAGTATGGCATGCACCAGGTAAGTTTAACATAGAAACAGGAAAAAGAGAGGTCGTAAAGACCGATATGCTTCCTCCGTTGTTTCAAGATGTATTCGGACATACATTGGTTGAATTAGCAAAGCAAGACGAGCGTATTGTAGGGGTAACTCCTGCAATGCCTACTGGTTGTTCGATGTCATTTTTAATGAAGGAAATGCCACATCGAGCATTTGATGTGGGGATTGCCGAAGGGCATGCGATGACTTTTTCTGCCGGAATGGCTCGAGAAAACTTGATTCCTTTTTGCAATATCTATTCTTCTTTTATGCAACGAGCCTACGATCAAATCATTCACGATGTGGCGATGCAAAAGCTGCATGTGGTAATGTGTTTGGATCGTGGAGGTCTTGTGGGTGAAGATGGAGCAACTCACAACGGAGTCTTTGACTTGGCTTATTTGCGTTGCATCCCCAATCTTACGATTGCAGCTCCAATGAATGAGCATCAGTTGAGGGATTTGATGTATACTGCTTATAAAGATCAAGACGGTCCGTTTGCGATCCGTTATCCTCGAGGTAGAGGTGTAATGGTGGATTGGCAAAAAGAAATGGAGTCGATGCCAATAGGCAAAGGTCGTTTGGTTTCAGAAGGAACATCTGATGTAGCCGTGCTTTCGATTGGAGCAATTGGGAATCAGGTGGTAGAAGCTGTTAAGAAAGCAGAAAATTGTGGAGTCTCAGCTTCGCATTATGATATGATATTTGTTAAACCATTAGATGAAGATCTGCTTCATTTGATTGGTAAGAAATACAAGCGAATCATCACTGTAGAAAACGGTGTGATTCAAGGAGGTTTTGGAAGTGCTGTGCTTGAATTTATGGCAGATCACGGGTATACATTGCAAGTAAAGCGAATGGGAATACCAGATCAGTTCATTGAGCATGGAACTGTAAATGAGCAATTGGCATTGTGTCATTTAAGCATTGATGCGATTGCTGAAGAAATTTGCTCTTCTCTTAAATCAGAATAAGAATATTTTTACTGATAGGATGTACTCTAAAAAAGAGTACCAGATGAATCATTTATATGAAAATTCTAATTGCCGGTGCAGGTGAAGTTGGAACTCACCTTGCCAAATTGTTGTCTCAGGAGAATCAGGATATCATCTTGATGGACCCGAGTGAAGAACGACTGAAGGGCTTAAATTCCAATTTGGATATCATGCCGATTGTTGGCAATCCAACCTCTTTAAAAGATTTGGGTAATGCAGGTATTGCTAAGGCTGACTTGTTTATAAGTGTTACTCCCGAGGAAACAACCAATATTACGTCTTGTTTATTGGCTGCTAATTTGGGTGCCGCAAAAACAATTGCCCGAATCAACAACTACGAGTACTTGCTACCAAAGAATATGGAGTTTTTCCAGAAGTTGGGAGTAAACTCTTTGATCTATCCCGAAATGCTTGCCGCTAAAGAGATTGTTGCGGCCATAAAGCGTCCATGGGTAAGACAGTATTACGAGTTGTTTGGCGGAGCACTTATCTTGTTGGGGGTAAAAGTGCGCGATAATGCTTCGATCGTAAATAAAAAACTTTCAGACCTTACTCAAGGCGATAAGATTTATCACATTGTAGCAATCAAACGCAATAGTGTAACAATAATCCCCCGTGGTGACGATACCGTACAAGCGGGAGATATCGTGTTCTTTACCACTACAAAAGAACACGTAGAAGAAGTGAAGGCTCAAGCGGGCAAAACTACTTCTGCTTCTGATATTAAGAAGATTGTAATTATGGGCGGAAGCCGTATTGCAATGCGTACTTCTCAATATTTACCGGATAATATCCGAGTAAAGATTATTGAATCAAACAAAGAAAAGAGTTATAAGATCGCGGAATATGCCGGACATAATGTATTAATCATTAACGGCGATGGTCGCGATACCGATCTGCTTATTCAAGAAGGGATCAAAGATGCCGGAGCTTTTATCGCACTCACAGAGAATTCAAGTACCAACATCTTAGCCTGTCTTGCGGCGAAACGTTTCGGCGTGAAGAAAACAGTGGCAAAGGTGGAAAATATAGACTATATTTCTCTTGCGGAAAAGCTTGATATCGGTACGATTATCAACAAAAAGCTAATAGCGGCAAGCCATATTTATCAGCACTTGTTGGATGCGGATGTGGGTAATGTAAAATGTCTTACTTTCGCCAATGCAGATGTTGCGGAATTGGTTGCAAGACCAAATTCTAAAATCACCCGTAAAGCTGTGAGAGACCTACATCTTCCTAAAGATTTAACCTTGGGAGGTTTGATCCGTGATGGAAAGTCGTTGATGATTAATGGGGATACTGTTATTCAACCATACGATCACGTTGTTGTATTCTGTCTGGATACGGCTATGCGAAAAGTAGAAGACTTTTTTAATTGATAAAGGAAGCGTATAGCAATATGTGGCAGCTTAATTTTTTATTTATATCAAAAATGCTCGGCTTGATGCTGATCATTGAGACATTCTTTTTGGGTATATCAACCGGAGTTGCGGCTCTATTCAAAGGGGATGATGTTATAGCTTTAGGTCTCTCTAGTGTCATAACACTAGTCTTTGGCTTTATTTTTTACTGGATAGGAGCAAAGGCAAACGATAGAGACTCTGGTAAGAGAGAAGGTTTGATAACGGTCTCGCTTACTTGGATTGTGTTCTCTTTATTCGGAATGCTTCCATATCTAATCAGTGGTTATATCCCATCTGTCACTGATGCTTACTTTGAAACCATGTCTGGTTTTACAACAACGGGAGCAACCATCCTTACCGAAATCGAACCCTTACCCAAAGGTCTTCTGTTTTGGCGAAGCCTTACACAGTGGTTAGGTGGTATGGGGATGATTGTGTTTACACTCGCATTGATGCCAATCTTTGGCGGAGGAGCAGCTCAGCTCTTTGATGCTGAAACAACAGGTATATCACAAGATCGTTTTCTTCCTCGCGTCACGCAGGTTGCGAAACGTTTGTGGGGAATCTACTTCTTTATCACGGTGGTATTGGTAGGTATGTTGTGGGCCGGTCCGATGAACTTATACGACTCGGTTTGCCATGCCTTCACAACGATGTCTACAGGTGGTTATTCGACTAAAAATGCAAGTATTGCCCATTGGAACTCTCCTTATATAGAGTACGTAATTACGTTCTTTATGTTTGTGGGGGGGACTAACTTTACACTCTTGTACTTCTTGTTTAGTGGTTACTTCAAGAAGCTTTTTGGTGATGAAGAGTTGCGATGGTACTTTTATTTTGTAGTTGGAGCTACGGCTATTGTAACGGGTGGATTGTTATTGACAAGTCAATACCCATCGGTTGAAGTGGCTTTTCGAAAATCAATCTTTCAGGTTGTTTCGATTATAACAACAACGGGATTTGCTACGGCCGATTACATTCCGTGGGGGCCGTTCTTCTGGCTTGTTATGCTGTTTTTGATGACAGTGTGCGGATGTGCCGGTTCTACCTGCGGGGGGATGAAGATGGTTCGTTTTGTAGTATTGGCAAAGAATACGGCAAATGAATTTAAGAAGCAAACGCACCCGAAGGCAATTATCCCGGTACGTCTCAACCATCATGCCATATCGATGGATACGGTACAAAAGATCTTGGCTTTTGTATTCGTGTATATCGGACTGATTTTCCTGAGTAGTATATTACTGTCTGCTTCGGGAATGGGATTTCCCGAGTCGGTAGGAGGAGCTGTTACTTGCGTGAGTAATACGGGGCCGGCCTTAGGAGAGCTAGGTCCGGTGGGAAACTTCTCGCAAGTACCTATGATCTCAAAATGGTATATGTCCTTTTTGATGCTTGTGGGACGCTTGGAAATCTTCACCGTTCTTACGTTGCTGACTCCCGGTTTTTGGAAGCAATAAAATTTTTAATAGCATAGAGTTGATTGAAGCTTTACAGCGAAGCAGCTCAAAACAAACGAAGAACAAATCGTCAGGTGCCGACGAGGGCACTGAAAAAGGCTGTGTTTTTTATCAACTCTCCGTGCTAGTATACAAAAATGGTTATAATGACTTCTTTTTTAAGAAGAGGCATTATAACCATTTTTACTTATA
>JBOGCF010000032.1:0-23981 GCA_051656605.1 Tannerellaceae bacterium
TGGTTTATCAACCACAAGAAGAATGTTATGTTTTTATTTGAACCAAAGTATCTATTCCCTGAGTGTAAAATAATAATATACAATGTTAACGTTGGCTATTGTCCATTACTTAATTGAACATAGTTCGTCAGGTCGGCACCTGACGATTTGAAATAAACGAGGAATAAATCGTTTGATGCCGATCGAACGATTTGAAACTAGTGAAGAACGAATTGTTTGATGCCCATCAAACGATTCCCGCTTCGTTTACTTTAAGTTTGCCGCTCATTTTCTATATTTGTGTTATTCATAATTGAAATCCTTACTATATGCAAGAATACGGATTGGTACTCGAAGGCGGAGGCATGCGAGGTACGTTTACGTCGGGTGTGCTCGACTACTTCATGGACAATAATATATGGGTACCTTATCTGATCGGAGTATCGGCCGGCGCCGGAAATGGCGTTTCGTATGTGGCACGACAACGAGGAAGAGCCAAGACGGTAAACATTGACATGTATGAAAAACATCATTACATCGGGTTGAAACACTTGTGGAAAAGTGGCAACTTCATCGATTTCGATTTGTTGTATCACCGCTTCCCTACCGAACTGGTTCCACTTGATTTTGAAACGTTCTTCCAATACCCGGGGCGTTTTGAAGTGGTAACGACCAACTGTATTACCGCACAACCGCACTATTACGAAGAGAAAAGTGATCGCGAACGTCTCATGGACATTTGTCAGGCTTCGGCATGTTTGCCTTTTATCTGCAAGCCGGTAGAAATAGACAACGCACCCATGCTCGACGGTGGTATCTGTGATCCGATTCCGATTCGCAGGGCAATCAGTCAGGGTTATGAGAAGAACATCATCGTACTTACCCGACTCAAAGAATATCACAAGGAAGAAAAAGAGCCGCATATTCCCGGATTTCTGTACCGAAAATACCCGGCTCTTCGCCAGCAGCTCAAGACTAGAGCCAAGCAGTATAATGAAACGCTGAGATTTATCGACGAACTCGAGGCGCAGGGTAAAGCAATCGTGATTCGTCCGGTCGAAGACTTGCATGTAGATCGTCTCGAAAAAGACACCAGCAAGTTGCTTGCACTCTATAACCACGGCTACGAGTGCGCGCGCCTGATGATGCGTCAGTAGGTTTTGTAAGCGTTTGCTTTCTTTTTGTTTTTCATTTTGCGACGCTCCGAAGGCATAAAGACCGACTTCAGAGCATCGTCGAATGAGACGCTCACACTGCCACCGTTGAGATTGGGAACTTTCGTTCCGATACCCGGAGGCAGCTTGAAAACGTTTGGATTAATCTCAAGAATCTTTATCGGTGGTGGCTGCATGATCTCGGTAAAGTCCTTTTGAATGAAACTTTCTACCCCGGGCTTATACATCCGTTGTCGCTTGAATTCGGGCGCACGTTCGGTAGGCATAAGCGAACCGTCTTTGAAGCCTTTTTCGAATTCGGGCTTCAACTTGAGCTTAAACTTACCGGCCTTGAAGTCTTTGATCCAGAGTGTGTCTTGATCGCCCAACTGTGCGTAAACTTCTCTGCTACCACAAACGCAAAGCAAGATAAAGATTGTCTTGATGCTAATCTGCATAAATTGTGATTCGTTATTTCTGTTTCGTGTAGATTTGTTGGTAGCTTCCTTGCTCAAGCACCAACGAGTCGGCCGTCAATGTTGCAATCTTATAGGCTTCGGTAAAAGCAAAGCTTTGCCCGTTGCCAATGCTCTCGCCCGACAAATAAAGCGAATCGTTCCTGACAAGCCACTTGTCAAACTTCAGCGTGGCCATATTGATCGACTCGGCTTCTCCGCCTTTCTTCAATCGAATCCCTTGCTGCTGATTTTCCATTCCCGGTATGGGCTGTACCCATGCCCCTACAGGCGACGTAGGCGGCATTGTGCACGCGGTCGCTGCTGTTAATGCAAATAATGCGAAATGCTTTTTCATGTATATTCTATTCTTTAAAGTAAGTGTGTTCGTTGACTGCGAGTTTTGTTAATTCTCGATGCAGACAAATTTAATTAAGCTCCCCAATTTCGATTCGTAAATAACTCATTTTATAATTATTATTCAATTTTACAAACATGAACTCTTTGCATATATGCTTACTCATACTCCCGAGTTTTTTCTGCTATTAATGCCGATATAATCATAGAATACAACAATCTACTTATTCAATCAACGGCTATAGAAAGTTGCTTAAATGTGAGGTGTGTTTGATACATTTACAAAGATCCTTAGTATAAAAAATACAAATCTAGAAGGTTTGTGCCCATGTAAACAACGAGATACCCACCATCATTAAAACGGAAATAAAGATCTTTCTCATACCATCTCAGTTAAGAATGAAACATTTAGTATTAAACAGAATATGAGAACCATTGTGTTGCAACATTTACTCTTTATTAAGACCGACTGTTGGTGTAGCAATAATTATTGTGTAATTTCGACAAATCAACAAGTTATTCATCCTATGATCGATTTTCGCCTACGGGTATTTCAAAGTGTAGCCTATAATCTAAGCTTTACAAAGGCTTCGAAGGAGCTGTTTATCAGTCAGCCTGCTATCAGCAAACATATACAAGAATTGGAGCATGAATACAAGATGCAACTTTTTGAACGTATGGGAAATAAGATTTCGCTTACGCATGCCGGCAAACTGCTGCTTACACATGCCGAAACAATTTTGAACGCATATAGGCAACTCGACTTTGAAATGAATATCTTGAATGAAAACTATGTGGGCGAACTGCGATTGGGAGCCAGTACAACGATTGCTCAGTATGTGTTGCCGCCTTACCTTGCTACGTTTATCAAGAAGTTTCCCAATATCAAAGTCTCTCTCATTAATGGAAATACCCGCGATATCGAACGCGCGCTGATCGAACACCGCATCGACCTAGGGATGGTAGAGGGAAGTAGCCGTTTGTTAAATTTACGTTACACTCCGTTTATAAAGGACGAACTCGTAGTGGTTACGAGTACCGAAAGCTCTCTGGCCCAATATGATGAAATCACACTCGAAGAGCTCAAACAATTACCATTGGTTATACGGGAGAACGGATCGGGCTCTCTGGATGTGCTCGAAGTGGGACTCGCAAAACATCAAATAAAGATTTCGTCTCTCAACATACTGATACAGCTCGGAAGCACCGAATCGATCAAGCTTTTTCTAGAGAATACCGACTGCTTGGGCATCGTTTCGATTCAGGCCGTGAAAAACGAGATTGCTGCCGGCAAGTTTAAGATTATCGATGTGACGGACTTCGAGTGTGAACGCATGTTTTCACTGGTTCAGTCGCAGGGCAAAGCAGGTGGTCTGGAAGAAAACTTTATCCGCTACATCACCGGACAGTTCTAATCGCCTTTACGCTTCGCTTCATTATAACTTTTGTTTATCGGTTATTCGTATTTAGTATTGGCATATCCCAAAATAGGTATGTACATTTGTGGCAACAGAAAGAAACACTAGTTTTGCTCTGTTTAAACAATCAGCCTCAAACATATACGATTATAAATATGAATAAGCTTACGGCATGTATTGCCAAAAACAACAGAATCATTTTTATCATTCTGTGTATCTTATGCCTTATGCCTTTTATATCTCCGGCTGTGGCATTATTTTTAGGGTTAGCATTTGCAATGACGGCAGGTCATCCATACCCTCAAGCAAGTAAAAAGGTTTCAAAGAAACTTCTTCAGTATTCGGTGATTGGGCTGGGATTCGGGATGAATCTGCACGAATCATTAAAGGCCGGTGAAGAAGGTATGATTTTCACAGTTGTCTCGGTTGTTTCGGTAATGCTACTGGGTATTTACCTTGGTCGCCGAATGTTGATAGACAGCAAGATTTCTTATTTGATCTCTTCAGGTACCGCTATTTGTGGTGGTAGTGCAATCGCTGCTGTGGCTCCGGTTGTAAAAGCAAACGATCATGAAATTACTGTTGCAATGGGAACTATTTTCGTTCTTAATGCCATTGCTTTGTTTATCTTCCCTCCGATCGGACATTTACTTGATATGACACAAGAGCAATTTGGTCTTTGGGCCGCAATTGCTATCCACGATACAAGTTCGGTGGTTGGTGCCGGTGCTGCCTACGGCGAAAAAGCATTGGAAATCGCAACCATGGTAAAACTAACACGTGCACTTTGGATCATTCCTCTTGCGTTGGTTAGTTCGTTCATCTTCAAAAACAAATCGAGTAAAATACAAATTCCTTGGTTTATCTTGTTTTTCGTACTAGCAATGATTGCAAATACGTTTATCGAGATTCCTGCTGTAATTACAACCGCAATCACTTGGTTGTCGAAAAAAGGTCTTACACTTACCTTATTCCTGATTGGTACCGGTTTGTCAAGACATGTAATGAAGCAAGTGGGTATCAAGCCAATGGTGCAAGGCGTTATGCTTTGGATATTTATTGCATTTATGAGTTTAGGTGTCATAATGTTTCTTTAATACCGAAACATAAACCTGACTTCTCGAGTTATTTTATAAATAGTAAAATTCAGATTATAAAATCATCAAGCTATGAAATTTGTTACTAACGAAAAACTTACGATCGTAGGCGCTGCCGGTATGATCGGATCAAACATGATCCAAACTGCAATCATGATGGGACTTACTCCTAACATCTGTGCTTATGACCCTTTTGCTCCAGCTCTAGAAGGTGTTGCTGAAGAGATGTACCACTGTGGTTTTGAAGGCGTAAACCTTACATGGACTAGCAATATCGAAGAAGCTTTTAAAGATGCTAAATACATCATTTCTTCAGGTGGTGCTGCTCGTAAAGCAGGAATGACTCGTGAAGATCTTTTGAAAGGTAATGCAGAAATTGCAGCACAACTAGGTAAAGACATTAAAACATATTGTCCGGACGTGAAACACGTAACGATCGTTTTCAACCCGGCAGATATCACTGGTTTGATCACTATGCTTTATGCAGGTCTTAAACCAACTCAAGTAAGTACATTGGCTGCTTTGGATAGCACTCGTCTACAAACAGCTTTGGCTCAACACTTCGGCATTCCACGTGACGCTGTCGTTAATCCTCGTACTTATGGTGGTCACGGTGAGCAAATGGCAGTATTTGCTTCAACTACAATGGTAAACGGTAAGCCTCTTACTGAAATCATCGGTTCGGCAGAACTTCCTAATGATACTTGGGTAGCTATGAAAGAAAAAGTAACTCAAGGTGGTAAACGTATCATCGAACTTCGTGGTCGTTCTTCATTCCAAAGCCCTGCTTTCGTTTCTGTAGAAATGATTCGTGCAGCAATGGGTGGTGAAGCATTCAAATGGCCTGCTGGTGTTTATGTTTCTGATGCTAAATTTGATCACATCATGATGGCTATGGAAACTTCAATCACTAAAGATGGTATCACTTACAAAGAAGTGGCCGGTACTCCTGCTGAAATGGCTGAACTAGAAAACAGCTACAAGCACTTGTGCAAGCTTCGTGACGAAGTTATTGAAATGGGTATTCTTCCTTCTATCGACAAATGGAACGAACTTAACCCAAATATCAAATAACAATTTATTGTTTATTCTATATTGAAAGAAGCCCATATCCGATTATCGGTATGGGCTTCTTTATTATGATTAGGTCAATTAGTAATTGTTCTTCTTTGGTTCGAAGTATGCTTTAGGATGAACACATGCCGGACAAGTTTCCGGAGCTTTCTTTCCTGTGTGTACATATCCGCAATTGCGACATTGCCATTGAATTTCCTCGTCTCTCTCGAATACCTTCTCTGCAATCACGCGTTCTAGAAGTGTACGGTATCTTTTTTCGTGCTCTGCTTCTACTTCGGCGATCTTTCTAAATGCAACCGCAATGGCTTTGAATCCTTCTTCTTCAGCAATTCGAGCAAATTCTGGATAAAGTTGATCCCATTCTTCGTTTTCACCATTGGCTGCTTCTGCTAGATTTTCGGCTGTGGTTCCAATCATTCCTGCTGGATAAGACGCTGTAATTTCAACCATTCCTCCTTCTAGGAACTTGAAGAATCGTTTAGCGTGTTCTTTTTCTTGCTCTGCTGTTTCTAGAAAGATAGCAGCGATTTGCTCATAACCTTCTTTCTTTGCTACGCTGGCAAAATAAGTGTAGCGGTTTCTTGCTTGCGATTCTCCAGCAAATGCTTTCAATAGATTTTGTTCTGTTAGTGTACCTTTGATACTCATAATAATATTGCTTTTATTAGTAATACGTTTATTTGTTTTGTTTGACAGTGCAAGTTTAGCTCCTTTATTTTTAACCTGCAAATTGATAATTTTAATACATGAATAGGCTAAGGCTATACCTGTTAAATACTAGACAGTTACTTTAATGAGCTACCTCATATTGATTGAATTATTTCGATAAATCGACAAAAAATATTTTTTATAAAATTGATATTGATTCAAAAGTTATAAATTCGCAAAGACAGAGAGATCGCATCGTTCTGGTTTGTTCTAAATGAGTAGGAATCGATGTTTGAATTTTCTGTATTATGCAAAGTCTAAACAAACTCTGCTCCATTAATAAATATTCTTCCGATGACAATAGCACAAATTGAATACTTATTGGCAGTAGCCAATTACGGAAGCTTTTCGATCGCAGCCGAAAAGTGCTTTATCACACAACCCTCATTAAGCGTACAAATCAAGAACTTAGAAGAGGAGTTACAGCTCACGTTGATAGATCGAAACCATAAACCTCCGGTTTTAACTGAAGCCGGAGAGGTGATTGTAAAGCAAGCTCGTGAAGCAATGGCTGCTTTCAAACGAATATCCGAAGATGCTAAAGCCATTCGCGGAGAAGTGAATGGTACGTTGCGCATCGGTATCATTCCGACAATTGCTCCGTATATTGCCCACTTGTTTGTTCCCATCATGAGAAACAAATACCCTCAAGTGCATTTGCAAGTATCGGAAATGGTAACCAATGACATCATCAAGGCTTTACAAAAAGAAGAGCTGGATGTGGCTATTTGGGCAGAAGGTTTTGCGCCTGATTTCGTTCAGGAAGATTTTCTGATGCGTGATAATTTCTCGGCTTATTTATCTCCCGGACATCCGTTGCTTGAAGAAGAAGCTATCGATTTATCTACACTCCCTTCTTCAGATCTATTGCTTCTTACCGATGGGCATTGCTTTAGAAAGCAGGTTCTCAACTTATGCTCTCGCAAAAAACAAGAAGATAGCTCATTTGCTTTTGAGTGTGGATCTTTGGAAACATTGATTCGCGTTACGGCTTGCACCGGGGGTATCACGATCATTCCTGAAATTGCACTTCCATACTTGAGCGAAGAACAAATGAAGAATATCAGGCCGATCAAACAGGCTAATGCTTTTCGTATAATTACGCTTGCAACCAATAAGCATTTTGTAAAGAAAGGATTGCTTAATGCGCTAAAAGAATCGATCCAAGAAGCATTGAAGAAGCAACGTATCGAACGTAATGCTGAAAAAGAAGCTTAATTTCTTTTTCTTTTATTGCTGCTCGTTGTTTCTATATAGATCACACTAAAGGTTTTTCATTTATGATTACAATTATATCTCCCGCTAAGACGCAGGATTTTGATTCTGCTATTCCGACTAAAATAGAGCAAACTCCTTTGCTTTATCCGAATGAGGCGAATGAGTTGATGGAACATCTTCAACATTTGTCGACAGAGGAAATTGCGAAGCTTATGAAAATAAGCCCGGCTCTTTCTCGTCTCAACTATGAAAGATATCAGACATTTAAACATCCGGAAGCTCCAGTAAGACAAGCTATTTTTGCTTATATGGGCGATGTATACGACGGACTTCAAGCAAAAGAACTTTCTGCTAAAGCTTTGAGATTTGCTCAAAATCATTTACGCATCGTATCGGGCCTTTACGGAATGCTACGTCCTTTGGACGGGATACGACCTTATCGACTCGAAATGGCGATCAAACTTGAAAACGACAAAGGCAAAACGCTTTATGACTTTTGGAAAACAAAGCTTACGCAACAGATTGATCAAGAATTGCAAGAGGGCAATAATGTATTGGTAAATCTTACCTCTGATGAATACTGGAAAGCTATTGATAAAAAGGCGTTGAATAAGAATGTACGGATTATCATTCCACAGTTTAAAGAGCAGCGTGGTAACGAGTATAAAATGATTACTTTATATGCAAAGCAAGCTCGAGGTATGATGACAAGGTTTATTATGGAGCATCAAATTGATAACCCGGAGTTACTAAAGAATTTCAACCTTGCCGGATATGGATATAGTGAAGTGCTTTCGACTGAAGAAAAATGGGTATTCGTCAGATAAGACGAATACCCATTTCTTTTATTATCGATGTTTTCAACAAGCTGTTAATAGATTGAGAAGAACTGCGGACGAATGATAAGTCCGATACGAAGCATGCTTTGATATTTGTTGTAATCAAGCAAATACTCCCCATATCCATTGTAGTATTGTAGGTATAAGTATTGGTTCTGATTCTTAAATAACTTATAGCTCAGCCCTAATTGGAGATTTCCATTAAAATTAAATCCCCGACGTTTCACAAAGACCATTCCGGCTGTAAAACGATCACTCCAGTTGTAATTGGCCGAGATTTGAAAGATACCACTGTAGTCTAAGATATCTTTATTTAAGCTTCCATCAATAATTGGCAACCAAAACTTGGCTTGTACATCCCAATAACGATTCAACTGTAATCCGGCATACATCGATATTTTGTTCCAGCTTCTTGAAGCATCCCCATCTCTACCATTCGACTCGTGTTCAAATTGAAAATATGAAAACCCAATTACCTTATCTTTATGGATGATCATTCTACCTAACCCAATTCCGGGATTGAAGTTCATATCCTTCATCGGCATAGACTTCTCAAATACATTCCAAATAACCTTTTGCGTATAAGTTAAGTAAAGATACGTATTGAATGGAAGTGTACTCTTTGTTAGTCGCTGACTGATACTGATCTGAAATTTAACGTTCGAGTTTTCTTTCGTAGGTTTTGTTCCTAATGGAGCCCCAACTAGGAAGTAGTTATCTTTAAACAGAGTAAAGTAAGGACGTTTATCCATTTCTCTTCGTACACTATCGGGATTATAGTACGCGGTAGTATCACTAAAAGGAATTAATATGTCTTTTAGTTTTGTAGGTGGTGCCAACTCTGTTTGATCTTTGGTTATAATCTCTTGGGCTGATACTAAATTTGAAATAATAAAAGCAGATAATAATAAAATAATAGCCTTTCGCATAAAAATCAAAGATTTAGAATCTGAATTTTAAACATTAACAAAAAGATAACAATCTAATAACAACGAAACAGTGTATAATTCCTATTAAAAGTCTTATTATTTGTTTCAAACAAAAAAAGGTGACTATATCTTTGTATAATATGGCAAAGAAAAAGATTGAAATAAAGATGCAAAGCTATGGGATCTACACACAATGGGACCGTGGTTCTAAGGCTTTGCCCAAAATAAAGAAGCATACATTGCAAGTTCCTTCCGTTATTGACATTGAGTTTGGCTATATACTTAAGATAACGGGAGCAAAAGGCAAATTAATTGAGTTCGAAATGGAACATCCTCCATTTACAGATGATGAAGGAAATATTCGTCCAACCTTTACAGGCGAACATTATATCAATGGAAACGATTGGCAGTTCTTTCTTGGTGATACAGTTTGGGCTCCGATCGAGGATAAGGTGGGCACATGGACACTTATTACTTATCTCGATGGAAAAGAAATAGCACGAAAGAGTTTTGAAGTTTATTTACCTAACGAGAATGATCTGAATCTGTAAATAAATTCATTTAGTTAAAGCAAAAAAAAGCGACCAGGCCTGTTTGAATATACAAACAAGCTTGGTCGTTTATTTCATTTTAGAATGTCCATTTTTCAGAAGTCTTCATCGGCTTCTTCTCTGTTGTACCTCCTTGCTTATCCGGTGTACTTTGTTTCTTTACTGTTGGTATGGGCTGCGACTTTCCATGCACATTCATCTGTGAATTATACCCCGGTTGTATACCTTGCTGCTGTAACCACTTTTCTACTTCGGGAATACTTTCTTTTAGTTTCGCAATACGACTTGCATCTGATGGGTGTGTACTCATAAATTCGGCTGTTTTAGGAGAACCGGAGCTTGCCATCTTTTGCCAAAAAGTCAATGCTGCATGAGGATCATAACCTGCAAGTCCCATAAAAACCAATCCCATGAAATCTGCTTCGTATTCATGCTTGCGAGAATAGGGAAGCATGACTCCGTATTGAGAACCTAGCCCATAAACGGTTCCTGCGGCAGCTTGAACAATATCTGAAGAGCCAGATAATGCTGCTCCTAAAATAGATGCTCCGTATTGAGACATCACTTGTTGGCTCATTCGTTCATTTGCATGTTTTGCAACCGCATGAGCTACTTCATGCCCAACAACCACTGCTAATTCATCATCATTTGCAACCTGTGAAAGTAAACCTGTATACACAACAATTTTTCCACCAGGCATGCAAAATGCATTTACTTGGGGATCATCGACCAACTTAAACTCCCACTGATAATTTGGAATCTCTGCCTCCAGTCCATTTATTCGCAAGGAACTTTCTGTTGCATCCGCAATGCGTTTTCCTACCCGTGTAACTTGTGCCGACTTGGTTCCATCTTTAGACAGCTTCGCCCCTTTTATAAATTGATTGTATTGCTGAAAACTTGATGCCAATACATCTTTATCCGAAACTAACAATACTTGTTTGCGCCCTGTAACAGGGACGCTACTACAGCTACACATCATAGCCATTCCGAGGCATGCACCTACAATATATTTCTTCATCATTATCTTTTTTCTGTCTGACTTATTGTGCAAATCTATGAAATTATGTCAAACTCAGCCTTTCATACATGAAGATTTTATCATATCTATCACAGAGGTCTGAAGACAATTCATGATAAATAATTGAAATCCAGATTAAACTTTTCGACGTTTGAATCTTATGTCACAAGTTTCAATAAAAAAAGGAGTCTATGCTACTAGACTCCCTCTCCATGAATGTTGAAACTATTAAAAAAACTGGTAAGCCTACTCTTTCGAGTATACTATCAATAACCTGTAAGTTGCAGGTCTTAAACTTCATTACTATAAACATTTATAGCACA
Source organism: Tannerellaceae bacterium (assembly GCA_051656605.1). Lineage (GTDB taxonomy): Bacteria > Bacteroidota > Bacteroidia > Bacteroidales > CAMTPD01 > UBA12018. The sequence continues at coordinate 11,127 of JBOGCF010000032.1, forward strand.
ATAAAGTTGATTAATTCTTTATTTTACAGCATTAATGCATATTTATTCACACAGCAAACCTACTAGTACTTAGCTCAAACAAATATTAAAAGTAACAATACAACTAAATTTTATCCGCTTATATGAATAATTATTCTAGAATAGTATTTATATTTGCACTGTTTCTGTATAAATATTCGATATGAAGAATAAAAAAGAGCGCCTTCAGGCAATAAAAGAGATCATAACAAAAGAAGCAGTAGGAAATCAAGACGAATTATTGCAATTGCTTACAGCACGCGGATTCAACCTTACACAGGCCACGTTATCTCGCGACATGAAGCAACTCAAGATTGTAAAGACTCCCGATTCGAGTGGAAACTATCGCTACGTTTTGCCAGGAAGACTAAATCTCCCGATTGATGAAGATAGAGATAGCTCACATCCTATTTCGGGATTCAAACATATTGAATTCTCCGGCAACTTGGCCGTTATAAAGACCAGACCGGGATATGCGATGGGAATTGCCTCCGACATAGATAACAAAGCACCCTATGAAATATTGGGAACTATTGCCGGCGACGACACCATCTTATTGATACCTCGCGAAGAATTTAGTCGCGAAGAAATTATCAATGCTTTAGCTGAAATTATACCTGATATTAAATAAGATGATTAGTCTTTAATTACGAAAATGGAAAAAGAGGTTAAAATAGAAGTCATGGTAGCCAACGAAGGGCACATCCAATACGTTGACACCATTCTTAGCACTATCGAAGCTGCCGCTAAAGTACGCGGGACAGGTATTGCTAAACGTACAAACGAGTACGTTGCACAGAAAATGATAGAAGGAAAAGCTATCATAGCTCTGGCTGACGGAGAATTTGCAGGTTTTTGCTACGTTGAGTCGTGGGGAAACAAAAAGTTTGTTGCAAACTCCGGACTTATTGTTGTTGACAGTTTCAGAGGTCACGGGTTGGCCAAACGTATCAAAAAGAAAGCGTTTAACCTCTCCCGCACGATGTTTCCAGATGCAAAGATCTTTGGTCTTACATCCGGACTCGCCGTTATGAAAATCAACACTGAGCTTGGGTACGTTCCGGTTACGTTTTCCGAACTTACCGACGATGAAGCATTCTGGAAAGGTTGTCAGAGTTGTGTAAACTACGATGTTTTACAACGCACCGGCCGCAAGCACTGTATTTGCACAGCGATGCTTTATGACCCAGCCGATCCACACGGAGAAAAAAGAAAACAAGCCATGATGGCTGAAGTAGAAGACCAAGATTAATAATTAGTAAACGACTTAAAAATACCATATCTCATGAAAGAAAAAGTAGTTTTAGCTTTCAGTGGCGGACTCGACACTTCGTTTTGCGCCAAATACCTTGCAGTAGAAAAAGGATACGAAGTTTATACAGCAGTAGCAAATACTGGTGGCTTCTCTCCTGAAGAACTAAAAGTAATTGAAGAAAAAGCGTATCAACTAGGTGCAGTAAAACACGTTGCTCTAGACGTTACACAAGAATACTACGACAAAAGCATTAAATATATGGTATTCGGCAATGTACTTCGCAATGGTACATATCCGATATCTGTTAGCTCTGAACGTATTTTCCAAGCGATGGCTATTATTAACTACGCCAAAGAAATCGGAGCCGACTATGTAGCACACGGAAGTACAGGTGCAGGAAACGACCAAGTACGTTTCGACCTTACATTCGATGTACTTGCACCGGAAATCAAGATTCTTACACCAACACGCGACATGGTACTTACTCGCGAATATGAAATCAATTATTTGAAAGAGCATGGTTTCGACTGTGACTTCAAAAAGATGGAATATTCGATCAATAAAGGTCTTTGGGGTACAAGCGTTGGTGGTAAAGAAACACTACACTCAGAGCAAACACTTCCGGAAGAAGCTTATCCATCACAACTCACTGCAAAAGGCGAAGAAGTGATTACACTTGACTTCGACAAAGGTGAGTTATCGGGTGTGAACGGAGTGAAATACGATAACAAAATCGATGCAATCAACAAAGTTGAAGAGCTCGGATCTAAATATGCCATTGGCCGTGATATGCACATTGGTGACACCATCATCGGGATCAAAGGTCGTGTAGGCTTCGAAGCTGCAGGCCCACTATTGATCATCAATGCACACAAAATGCTTGAAAAGCACACACTAACCAAATGGCAACAATACTGGAAAGAGCAGTTGGGCAACTGGTATGGCATGTTCCTACACGAAGCTCAATACCTTGAACCGGTAATGCGCGATATCGAAGCATTCTTGAGTTCTTCTCAAGAGAATGTAACCGGAACTGTTAGCATCAAGCTACGTCCATATAGCTACCAACTTATCGGTATCGAAAGCCCTTACGACCTAATGAAATCAGAGTTCGGCGAATACGGCGAAGTGAATAAAGCATGGACTGCCGACGACGTGAAAGGTTTCACTAAGATTCTAGGAAATCAAACTAAGATATTCCATTCTGTACAAAACAAAACAAAGCAACAATAACTCTCATGATAAAAGTAGGAATTATCGGAGGGGCGGGATATACAGCAGGCGAACTTATTCGTCTGCTTATAAATCACCCCGACGCTGAGATCGTTTTTATTAATAGCAGCAGCAATGCCGGCAACAAAATTACCGACGTTCATGGCGGACTTTATGGCGAAACAGAACTAACCTTTACAGACGCATTACCGTTTGAAGATGTTGATGTTCTTTTCCTTTGCTCGGCACATGGCGACTCTAAAAAGTTTCTCGACAACAACAACGTACCCGACAATGTAAAGATCATCGACCTTTCTACCGACTATCGTATGGAAGCTCCTGATCACGATTTCGTATACGGTTTGCCTGAGCTTAACCGCAAGCGTATCATCCGCAGCAATCGCATTGCCAATCCGGGCTGTTTCGCTACTGCTATTCAGCTTGCACTTTTACCATTAGCCAAGGAACAACTTATTCAATCAGAGGTACACATCAATGCTATTACCGGATCTACCGGAGCAGGTGTAAAGCCAAGCACAACAACACACTTTAGCTGGCGTAACGATAACATTTCGATCTACAAAGCTTTCGATCACCAGCACTTGAATGAGATTGGTCAAACCATGAGACAACTCCAAGATAACTTTAATCATGCGATTAACTTTATCCCTGTGCGCGGCGACTTTGCACGTGGCATTTTCTGTTCAGCCTATCTTGATTGCAACCTTGAACTAGAAGAAGTAAAACGCCTTTATCAAGCATTTTACGACGATCATTCTTTTACTTTTATCACCGAAAAAGCACCGGATCTTAAGCAAGTCGTTAATACGAACAAATGCTTAATCCACCTTTCGAAGCACGGCAACAAACTGCTGATTGTTTCAGTTATTGACAACTTGTTGAAAGGAGCTTCAGGTCAAGCCGTACACAACATGAATCTTCTATTCGGACTAGAAGAAACCGTTGGACTTCACTTGAAACCGGTCGCATTTTAATCCCGCAAACGCATGAAACTATTTGATGTATATCCTCTTTTCGATATTGAGATCGTAAAAGGAAAAGGATGCAAAACATACGATAATCACGGCACCGAGTACCTTGATCTTTACGGCGGACACGCCGTGATCAGTGTTGGTCACACACACCCTCACTATGTAGCGATGGTTACAGATCAACTAAACAAACTCGGATTCTATTCAAACTCGGTTGTAAACAACCTGCAAGCCGAACTAGCAACGAAGTTAGGCGCACTTTCAGGCTACGATGATTATACATTGTTCCTGATCAACTCCGGAGCCGAAGCCAACGAGAATGCATTAAAACTTGCATCGTTTCACAACGGAAAAAAACGTGTTATCGCTTTCGAAAAAGCATTCCACGGCCGCACTTCGGCAGCTGTTCGTGTAACAGACAATCCGAAAATCATTGCACCGATCAATGAAGACATTCCCGTTGTTTACCTTCCGCTCAACGATATCGAAGCGGTAAGAAAAGAGATTGCAAAAGGAGATGTAACAGCTGTTATCATCGAAGGCATCCAAGGTGTGGGTGGTATTCAAATGCCAACCGATACATTCTTGCAACAACTTAGCAAACTTTGTACGCAAAACGATGTAGTTCTGATCCTCGATGAAATTCAATCAGGCTATGGACGCAGCGGAAAGTTCTTCGCACACCAATATGCTGGAATCAAACCCGACATCATCACGGTAGCCAAAGGTATGGGCAATGGTTTTCCAATCGGTGGAGTGTTGATCTCGCCGAAGTTTAAACCTGTACATGGGATGCTCGGAACTACATTCGGAGGTAACCACCTTGCTTGTGCGGCAGCAATTGCTGTGCTAGACATTATCAAAGACGAAAAACTTCTTGATAACGTACAAAAGGTTGGAGACTATCTGATTTCCGAACTAAAACAAATCAAAGGAATCAAAGAAGTAAGAGGTCGCGGATTAATGATCGGTATCGAAATGGAAGAACCAATCAAAGAAGCACGCCGCAAACTTCTTTTCGAAGAGAAAGTATTCACCGGAGTAGCCGGTACACATACCATTCGTCTGTTGCCACCACTTTGCTTGAGCATGGACGAAGCAAAAGAATTTATGCGCCGCTTCAAGCTTGTTTTGAACGCATAAGCATACGATCCTATAAAAAAAGGGCGTTCCTCGTTATGATGGAACGCCCTTTTTGCGATAATTTATTCAGAACTGATTATTACTTAATGCCTAACTTCTTAGCAATATGAGCTGGAAGTGCATTTTTGTGAACAATGTAGTTCATAGTTTTATAACGAACATAGTTGTCTGAAACATACCATGTACCTTTGTACTTATTGTCTGTACCCCAAGAGTTCTTAACCATGAAGAATTGTTTTCCGGTTTGATCTTTCGCGATACCATAGATCTGCATACCGTGATCGTCGGTAGTTTGATAGTTGTCATACTCTTTCTGACGTTGCTCTTGCGTGATCTCTTTTTCGGCAGTTGGCTTACCTACTTTCTTTTGCAATTCAGCATCTTTTTCCTTTTGGCTAAGACCTAACCAACGAGCTTGGTCAGAACCAGAAAGTTCGTCTACTTTCACATCAGGCACTACACCGATACCATCACGAGTAAATCCTTTTTCGCTCACATCGGCACCCCATGCAATGGTATAACCTTTGTCGATAGCATTGTACATGATTTCCATCATTTCGTCTAGCGGCACATTGTATGACAAAGCCCAACGCCAGTTATCTGGAATTTCCAACGCAAACTGCGAATAGAAAGGATGGTGTGTATATGAAGTGATTGATACATAATCATCCGCATTCAAACCAGTTGATTTAGCGAAAGATTCAGGAGTATATTCTTTCCCTTTGTAAGTAAATGTAGCAGGCAATTGACCAAGGTATGCATCAACAGTACTGTTGTATCCTTGCTTCCAAACCGGAGTCAACGTTTTTTGTTTGATTACTTGATCTACATACGCTTTCAACAAACCGTCCATTTCATTATGCACGTGCATTGTTTCGCCATAGTTAAGACCAGTCATTACCTCTTCCGGAACAGCACCGTAGTGTTTCCATACATAAAGAACATCATAGAATGAGCCACCAGGACCGAAGTTGTTCTCGCCGTGCATGCGAACATATTTGTCAGCTTTGTCTCTCCACGAGTGCGAAACTACAAACATATCCGAAAGATCGAATTCACCTTTACCCATACGGATCAGTTCCGATTCGATAAAAGCTTGTCCCGAAAACGACCAGCAAGTACTTGATCTGTTTTGATTCTTTACCGGTGTAATTTTATTCTCTTTTACTGTAGTAAAAGAATAAGCGGTAGTATCTGCTTGTTGAGCAAATGCCGAGGCTCCAAACATCGAGGCGATAAGGCTCGCCATTACGAATTGTTTCTTCATGATGCTATTCTATAATTATTTTAATTGTTTCTCGTTCAGAAATCAGTGATATTGCAAATATATCATTTTCATTCAAAAAAAACGAGTATTAATAACACTAATTCCAATTATAGAGAGAGCACATATTCAGAAAGCTCGCTTAGCTGATCGTTTGATAGCTTTTCGGCAGGACCATGAATCTGCAACACTTCATCCATAGTAGCCGCACGTCCGTCATACAAATAAGGAGCCGTTCGCCACACTTCCACCAATGCCGGCACATCCATAGTCTTCTCCTTATCCGCGCCATCATTCCACGAAACTGCATATTGCTTACCGTCGGTATAGTATGCTCCGTTATGGCAAGCCGCACAATTCTTATCGAAATGCTCTTTACCGCGCAAAGCCTTTTCGCTCAACCCTCCATCTACTAAATACGGACTAGGCAATGGCTGCAAGTCTTGCAAGTAAGCATCAATCTCGTTACCATAACTTTCCGCTGCATTCGAAAACAGAATGTATTTGATACCCGAGCGCACAGCCACAAAAGCATCTTTACGAATCCCCGTAATCATACAAGGAGGCGTAGCATGCGCAAGCAACAAACTCTTTGTATTCTTCGGATTCCCCATGCCGTCGTTGAGCAAGTCCCAGTTCAAACCATCCACACGTGCCCCGTTGGGGTGACAACTTGCACAACTTTGCCATGCTTGAAAGGCAATGGTTGCATCGTGAAAATAAAGATCACCTTTGCCAACCGTCGTTTCCGTTAATGGAGTACCCGACAACAAAACCTCCGTCGCGCTACCATCAAGAGCCATACATTTAAACTCACCGCTAAAATAGTCGGCCACATAAACACCATTTGCAGCCGCCTCAACTCCGCGAGTACCCTTTCCGCCCGTCGGATAAAACGCTCGGATGCCATGTAAGAATCCCGCATCATTGGGGATATCATCAAACGACTTCAACGAAGGAACCAGATGCTTTCCTTCCCTACTCGCTTCGATACGTTCATGCATTGCGTTGCGATCGATCGTACAGACTTCGTGCGTTCCCGCAAGCGCCACAAATAACATATTATTGTCCGGCGAAATTGCGATATCATTCGGATTGGCCGCACCTCGTTGTGGCGTATCAAGCAACACGGTTGTAAGCAACGAATCGCCTCGAAGATCAATCACCGACATCGCATTGGTCATCATCCATCCCCTGTCGAGTTGATTCGTGGGCAACTGATAACGCGCGATCAAATGCACCACGTAAGCATAATCACCCTGCTTATCCACCACTCCGTCTTTTACATCGGTCGTGCCGTTGGGAAGAGCGATACGCCCCATTACTTTACCATTTTGAGTATCGAGTATATCAAGCGTCGAGGCAGTCGGAAACTGTGTAGCCGCCTCTTCGGGCAGATTATTCAAGACCAATATCTTCGCATCATCGGCATAAGGAAGCAACCCGATCGGCTCACGGCCCACCGTTACTTTAGTTGCCACCTTTGCAGCAGCCGGATTTGCCGCACCTTCGATCTTCCACACCTCGTTGTTGTGTCGTTGTGCTACCCACACAGCATTGGAATTTCCAACTTCGCAAACCGCCGAAGGCGTATACCCCAACGACAAACTCCCCTCCTCCTTCATCGAGTTCGGATTTACTTTGATCAGTTTACCGTTGGCATTACCGGTAAGCACCCAAACGTTGCCGTCTGCCGCAGCCGCCAAATTATTGACAGCCTCACTTAGCTGCAAAGCCCCCGATTGCTTCCGGGTGTTTCGATCAAACTTTACCAACTTATTACCGGAGTTATCCACTAAAAAGATGTTTGCCCCGTTCGGATCAGCAAGTAACTTTTCGGGCGCAAAGACCGCACTGTTTGTACAAGACGAAGTCACAATCAACATGCAACCCGACAACAGTGTGAATGTATATTTCATTGTATGTTTCATAACGTTAGAGATTGCATATACGCACGAACCGCCTCTTTCTCGGCAGCTTCCGCTTCTGTGCGTTTCGATTGATAATAGTCGTAAAACTTCAGTTCATCGCCCGACCAGTTGTTTGCCTCTTTATAATCACCCACAAAAGGCACCAGCAAATCGATCCACAATGCAATCTTATCGATCTCTTCGGGCGTAATCTTCGTATTGCCGTGCCCCTTTTTCAATCGAGTAATTAAATTACTTGTAGCAGCACCGGCCGAATACGGTTTCAACAAAGTAGGCTCCGACATGGCACTTACCCAGTTTACTTCCGGATGCTCCGCATTACCCTGCCACGAGTCGTTCCATTGCGAAGTCTTACGCGCATGCGTCAAGTTCAGATACGCTTCACTGTATTTTCGTTTGGTCTGTTGATCAATCACCTTTAAGTCGCCCGTCAAACTCATCTTTTGCTTCGACCCGTCGTGGCACGACACACAATGATTGTCGAGAATCGGTTGAATCTGTTCTTGAAAACTAAAACCTACAATCGGATTAATCTCCGAAGGAGTGATCGACTGAATACCCTTGCTCATCGCAATAGACGTAGCATGATCTGTAAGCGGCACACTGTTTTTATGCTCGTGACAACCCACACAACTCTGTACTTCGCCCGGCTGAAGCGTAGACCAGCTACGCATGGTTTGCACCACATATCCGTTCGAATCGAGCGCTTGGAAATAAAGTGGCATGCGAGCCGGCACTTCAAAAAAGGCCGAACCATCAGCATATACATCCACCGTTCCGTGCACTTTTTTAATATCCCATGCCGCATTACCCACGCCTACGGGAGACGAAGCATGCGAACCGCCGCCTTTACCTTCGTTGAAAGCCATTCCCACTCCGGCCGAACGAAACTCCAACTCCACCACACGAAGCTGCTTGATTGTTCCCGGCTCAACACCTTCGAGCCCGTTGCCCGCATATACATTCTGCATGTAGTACACACCATTCGGCTGATTGTAATCTACCGTTGTCGCACGCTCAAAGGGACGTTCTCGTTTAGCTAGTAGACGCGGCTGATTACACGAGTTTTCGTTATCGGCAATCAACAGTTCACGCTCCCCGTCGGTAGTCATCCAGTAAATACCGAAATACATCGGTTGCGGCGCGTCATAACCGGTTGGCGAGTAAGACACCAAGAACTCTTTTTCGTTCAGAGGTTCCGGATATTGAAACTGCTCCCCATATTGTCCATAACTATCAATACGTTCTGCTTTGGGTTGTCGCATCGGAGCCACAAACATCACCCCTTGGTTCTCGTCGCGTCCTGCTTCGGGATCAATAATTGCAAGTTTGCCGTGCTGCGGAGAGTGGTGACCGGTCACCGTCGCCATTATTTTGCGCGTACCCGGTATCTGCCTTGGATGCGTTGCCGTGGTAGGGAACCAGCTGTTAAGACCATAGTATTCGGCCTGCCCCGTCCCGTCGGGATTCATTTGGAAAAGCGGTTGCGTAAATACCTGTCCGCGGTCGTTATAATCCCAACGTGTATAGACCACTCTGCCGTCAGACAATAAAGCAGGAGCCACCGTATGCACTTGGTCAAAACCAAGACGTCGCATGTAATTCCCTTCACGGTTGCACGTATATAAATTACTCACCTCGGTATACCAGCAATCTACCGACGTACCACAACGGGTAGAGTTGAAAAGAATATCATCGTTGGGCAGATAAATCCCTTCAATATCCGCAAAACCCAATCCCGAAGTAAGCTGCTTCATCTTACCCGAAGCCAAGTCCATTTCATAAATGTGGTAATCATCCTCCTCGAGCGACTTCTTCCAAGAAAACAAAAGGTCCTTTCCGTCAAAATGCACTTCGGGATCACGAATCACACCCGACGAATCTTTTAAGATCGAAGTCTCCGAAGCCCAAACACCATCCATCTTGAGTCGGGCCAGTTCGGTGCCCGGCAAGTAGCAACGTTCGTTGCGCGCATCAGACAATCCTTCGGTATATGCAAAGAATGAAGGACGGAAAACCCGGAACTTTGTAAACACCACTTCGGGCGTTTCTTTGCTAAATCGAGCCAAACGGGATTCGCGTCTTTTCACACACGCATTAATATAAGTATCGAGCGACTTATTTACATCCGCCTCACTCGTAAGCTGATGCTTTTTCATTCGATTGCTCAATTGCGAGGCAAAGCTATCGGTAAACCAATTTACCTGCTCACCATCTTGCAACCACCAATCGTATAATATCGGATAATTTCCTTGCAGTTCTTTGTGAGCATCGCCAATGCGTCGGCGCAAACTATCTTGCGAAATCACGGAAACATCGCGCATAATCCCATCGTAGTTTGCAAGCAGGCACTGCTTAAAGCCTTCGGTATCGGCTACCGCATGTAAGCGTGCAGGCTCTTGCGTGCAACTACTCAGAAAAAGAGCCACTCCGCCAAGAAGAAATGTTATTCTCGTTTTCATGAAACAAAATTTAGAGAAGAGAGATTAGTTGTTAAGTTTGATAGAAGATAATGTATACGGTTTATCGTGTTTGGTATTTACTTTATCAGGTCCCGTAACGATATCGAAGCAAGAAACTACCAACTGTCCGTTCCAAACGATCGGTTCGCCCGGTTGGTCTAGTCCGCCGTCGCTACCGTCACAGTCGGGACTTTTGGCAATACGCGTAATGACGCCCTGAGGCGTAACCTTCGCAACCGCATTTTCCGAAAAGTCGGCCACATAGATATTATCCGCATCATCCACGCAAATACCATCCGTAGTGCGAAGATTGTCTAAATCAACAGCCCACAACGTATTCGAAGCAACATTACCGTTTGCATCAAACGTTATCTTATGCAGCGAACCATCACCGAAGTTACCCACAAAGAGATTGCCTTTCGAGTCAAATACCAACCCGTCGGCACCATATTGCACTTCGGGATTTTGCGTAATAAAAGTTGTAATCAGATTAGGATCGGAAGCCGAGTTTTCGACAACGATATCTTGATCATCCAAATTGAATGCATAAACACCACTTACCAGTTTGCCCGACGAATCCTTTACATTACCCAGCATACTCTGCGTTACGTATGCCTTTCCGTTCAAGATACGCACGCCGTTGGGGTGCTCCATTCCCGAAGCAACGGTAATAATGTTCGAAGGCTTTCCATTCTCAAACTGCACACGCAGCAAACGACCTTTGTTTTGCGCCTTCGCCTTTCCGGTCCATCCTTGGTTGTCGCAAATGTAAAGATCCCCGTTCGGAGCAAATGCAATCCCCATAGGAGCGGCATAGCCGGTTTCGTTCAACGGCGGCACGTCAAACCACTTTGTTATCTGCTTATTCTGATCAATCTTGACAAGGCAAGCCGGTTGCGACTGATCGGCAAAGTTGGGACAAGCTAAAATCAAATTACCAGCTTGGTCAATTGCCATACCATCCGGTGTAGGACAATACTCGGGAAGCACGGTAAACAACTCCGGTTTTGTTGTCTCCCCCGTACAACTAATTAATAAACACGAGCACACTCCGAAAAGAACATGCTTAGTCACTTTCTTCAATGTTGGATTCATATTCATAATGCCACTTTATGTTATCGGTTTTGTACACATCAACTAGTGCGATTCACAATGCGAAAAAACATCGAAAACCATTCATAAAATGCAAGAAAACGTTCCAAAACTATCAATAATCGCCTATCTGCAAAAACAACTATTAATTATAGGTATCGAATAAACCGTATCATTCAACAACGATCAAGCAAACCCCTTCTACCATTCAAGCCCGTGAAGTCTGGCATACTTGCAGATTGGTAAAAACAAAAACGGACGTTCGATTAAGAACGCCCGTTTTTATATTGCACTGTAAAGTAAGTTGCGGCATCGCGGATGGTTTGCTCGATGGGGATGAAACGGAAGTTGAGTGCTTGCGTGATCCTTGCCGAAGAGTAGCAGGTACGGCCGGCTGCCGATTGCAAAGTCTCTTTGGTAAAGCGCTGATCCTTGCCGGTGATGAGCTTCATCAGATTGCTGCTCCACAAGGCAAGTGTAAGGAGTGTTTTTCCGGCGCAAAAGCGGGGCGGCTTCACTCCTTCCGCTTCGGCAATGAGACGAAAGAGTTGGCCGTAGGTTAAGTTGGCCGAGACCAATATGAATCGTTGCGCAAACAATTCGCGCTCCATGGATTCTACCATCACCTTACACACGTCGCGCACATCGACAAAACCCGATCCGCCGTTCGTATAGAAAAGCATTCCTTTTCGGATGGCGGGGAAAAACTGCAAACTTCCTTTCGAGAAATCACCCACACCCAGAATGATTCCGGGATTCACGATCACGGCATTTAGTCCTCGTTTCATGGCCTCCCACACCACCTGCTCCGAAGCAAATTTCGACTGCGAATAGACCGAGCCACGCGTTCCGTCGCGCATACAGGTTTCGTCGGCACATGCTCCTTCGGGCGCTTTCCCTATGGCGGCGATCGAACTTACCATACAAAACTTCTTTACCCCTGCTTCGAGCGCGGCTTCGGTTATGTTGCGCGTCCCTTCTACATTGGTATCGAGCAGTTGTTGCTTGGTGTCGGCACTGAACGAGACAATAGCTCCGCAGTGATATACTTCGCTCACATCTTGCAAAGCCTGCTTGAGTGATGCCTTGTCGAGCAAATCCGCCTCAACCCACTCGATATACTCCCCGAACAACGCCTGGGAGATTCCGTAATAAGCAGCGACTTGGTCACACTGCGCCGGCGAACTGCTTTTGCGTTTGATTGCTTTGCATTTTATCTGTTTCGTTACCAAAAGCATCAGCAGATGGCTTCCTACCAATCCGGTTCCGCCGGTAACCAATATCTTATTCATTGCTTTCGTTTTTAATGATCGTATGGTTGATTTTTATTCCATGCATACTTCGAATCGTCAGGTGCCGACGAGGGCACTGAAAAAGGCTGTGTTTTTTATCAACTCTCCGTGCTAGTATACAAAAATGGTTATAATGACTTCTTTTTTAAGAAGAGGCATTATAACCATTTTTACTTATAAATTTCGCATATAAC
>JBOGCF010000033.1:0-36674 GCA_051656605.1 Tannerellaceae bacterium
GTTATCCACATGAAAGTCTGCCCTTCCACATATCCTTCGAGTTCCGCTCTATTCTTTTGTGGACAGGTATCTTTCGATATTTTCTGCTTTCTTCCTTTCATTTGGTAACATTCATTTACTTGCACTTCTTAAGGTTCGGCCCTTCCCTGATTTAGTCGTATATCAGGTACTATGACCTCGGCTGACTTCTCATGGCAATTGTTAGCCGTGTTCTGCAAAAAAACATCTCACGTCCATAAGATCTCCCGTGGTAAGATATATAACCTTCATCCCATGTAACCGCAACATTTACACTCCGCCTTCCGGGTAGTTATTGGATTTTGTTTTGATTAGCAAACTCATCCAGACGGATATGCCTGATATTGTTCGTGTTCCTCGGTTCGGGACTTTGCCGCCGACTTCCTTCAGATTCGCCTCGCGGTCGACACCCTTGTCTTGAGCTAATGGTTGGTAACTACCGACCCCCATAGTGGACTTGCACCACCTAGTTATATACCATGCACGGCACACTAAATAAAGCGCGGTGCGTATCTTCTGCATGAAGAACGCACCGCGCTTTTGTATTATTTGTTCCGGTTATTTCAAATAAAACCAGAATGTATTTACCTTACTTTCGGGCACCACTATCGGATTGCCATCTTTATCATGAACGGTATAAAAAACTTTCACTCCCATACGAGACAGATCAATTCCTTCGATCGCTTTAAACAACGGTGATATATTTACCGAATTCCAAAGATGTTCGGTCTTAATCTCGCCCGTTGAAGTATCTGTATCTCCCGAGTCATCGGCTTTGGATCCGGATGGTATTTCGCGAGTAACCTTTACAAACAGTTTGAAAATCGTATCGGTTGCTGCCGTTTGTTTCGTTTCAAAATAAGCAGCTGCACTTGCCGCATCTTCCCCTCCATCGGGAGCCGGATCAGGAGTTGGCTCTACAACTTTGTCGGGAAGCCAATACACCTCAGTCTTTATCGTTTGATTTGCACGCAGGTTCAAGTCAGTATTCAAAAACAAAATACTATCGGTTTTGTATTGAAGTAAAACTCTCGGTCCCGACTTATTAATCGTATCACCTATTGCTGTGCCCGGATCTTCATTAACCAATGTGCAAGAGGGCACGTCGATCCATTTATTTATGGAAACCTCGGTTTCTGACTTCTGCCCAAACTCCTCTGTCAACGTTTTAAAATCTACAATACCCGTCGTCCCTACTTCAAACTGATTAAAGAAGTCCGACTTTAATATTTTATGATTGACCACATAAGCAACTTTTCCGGAGCCATCGGCCGACTCTCCTATTATTGCCGGATATTGCCAGTAAGTAGTAGAACCGTCGTCGCCGCCGTCACAACTCATTAGCAAAGCAACACCTGCAAGTAAACTAAAAAATTTCTTCATAAGCAAAGTCTTACGATAAGACAAATACATTAATTAAACATGTACACAAAAGTAGAATAATTAACCGAAAAAACATGCACCATACATGCTATAGGCATCTTCAGAGATTACATTTTGATGAAAAGAGTAATCGATCTATTCATAATCCTTGATAAATAGTGTAAATTCACAGAACAAATCATCCATAAAAAACATTTTATTTATACAAACACTTTAGTTATGAACAATTTCGTATTTCAAAACCCGACTAAGCTTATATTCGGAAAAGGAATGATTGCTCAATTGAGCACAGAGATTCCGACAACAAAGAAAGTACTTATTACATTTGGCGGAGGTAGTGTAAAAAAGAATGGCGTATACGAACAGGTTAAAGAAGCGTTGGCTAACCATGACGTTACCGAGTTTTGGGGCATAGAACCAAATCCGGCTGTAGAAACATTGCGCGAAGCAATTGATCTTGGCAAACGACTAAAAGCAGACTTCGTACTTGCCGTAGGTGGAGGCTCCGTAATCGACGGATCTAAACTAATTGCTGCCGGTATTGCTTACGATGGCGATGCTTGGGATCTTGTAAAAAACAATGCACTTGCAAAACATACGGTTGATCTTGGCGCAGTACTTACATTGCCGGCTACAGGCTCTGAAATGAATAGTGGTGCTGTGATTTCGAACCTTGAGAAACAAGAAAAACTTGTATTTGGTTCGCCAACAAGTTTCCCTAAATTCTCGATCCTTGATCCACAAGTAACGTATTCACTTCCTAAGTTTCAATTAGGTTGCGGTATTGTAGATACGTTTGTACATATTATGGAGCAGTACATGACATTCCCTAGTAACTCGATGGTAATGGACCGCTGGGCCGAAGGTTTGTTGCAAACACTCGTTACGCTTGCTCCTCGTATTATGGAAGATCAAACCAACTACGATGTGATGTCTAACTTTATGCTTACGGCAACGATGGCTTTGAACGGATTCATCGCAATGGGTACTCCGCAAGACTGGGCTACACACATGATTGGCCACGAGCTTACTGCATTTAAAGGAATCACCCACGGCGTATCACTTGCCATTGTATATCCAAGCATGCTACAAGTAATGATCAACGATAAGATGGATAAACTTGTACAATACGCAGAACGTGTATGGGGCATTACCGACGGTACTCCTGAAGAAAAAGCAAAAGCTGCTATCAAGAAAACTGAACAGTTCTTCCGTTCGGTAAACATCCCAACGAAACTAAGCGAAGTAGATGTTTACGAAGATACAGTGAAAGATATCGTATTTAGATTTAAAGAAAGAAATACCAAGCTTGGCGAGAAACAGAATATCGACTATACAATTATAGAACGTATTCTTCTTAAGAGCTTGTAATTAACGTCGCGAACTATAGAAAAGCATCGGACTCATACCCGATGCTTTTCTTATTTTATATCCTCGCAGTTTATACTTTATAGTAACGCGTAGCTCGCCCTTTCCCTTTGCGAAGTAAAAGACCTTCTGCAATATATTGTTCGAGATCTGTGTGCAATTGATACTTAGAGCATGCCGTAAGAGATTTGTATTTTCGAGCTGAGATCGATTCGTTTTCTACTAAATAACCGAGTAGTACGTCCTTGCGTTCGTCAAAAGTTGTTGTTCCGGATATTAGCTTTCCCGCCTCAGCCTTAACAAACTTAAACGTTGCCAACTCTTGCTTCAACTCCTTTGCGCATTTAAAACGTATTCCCTCGGCCTTTACCGCAACTCCTCTCGACTTCTCATTAATAAGTTCTGCATCTGTGTCTAGCTTCACGGATAAGAAACCGATCTTTTCGAGGTTAACATTATATCCCATCTTCAATGAGTGACTGATAAAATCAGACAAACTAGACATAGCAGCCATTACATCTGGCTCACTCAATGTACTACGTATCGACGCATATTCGGCCCATTCCTTTACACCCACTGTACCTCTCGCTACAACACTTGGGTATAAGAGTTCCTGCTCATCATTGGAGCCAGGTAACGATACTCGATTTACTTTATATTCTATTGACATATATATATGATATTAGATTTATGATCAACAAGTATTTTCTTTACGATGAACAAATCGTCAGGTGCCGACCTGACAATTCTGTTTTCACTAGTTTCGAATCGTCAGGTCGGCACCTGACGATTCGAAACCAATAAGAAACTTTTCTAAAGATAACATATTTACTCCATACTGTTTACATATATGTAAATGTATAAGCATTATTACTCAAATATTTGAATAGGAATAAATCTTGACAAACTATTGTGGATAGCGGATATTCTCTACAAAAAAAATCCCGAACTCAACGAGTGAGTCCGGGATTTTTCTAGTGATGTATGTCAATCAAATTAATCTTCGATAATGATACGCATACCTACGTTGTTTACACGTTGCCATGGAAGGAAGGCGCGACGTACAGCCGAAGTTGCGTCTTTCGCTCTGTCAATCCATGAACCACCGCGTGCTACCACTTGGTCTACTGCCGCTCCTGCCTGATCTTTCTCTGTGTATGGATAAGGAAGGTAAGCAGAGCGCGTCCACTCGGCAAGGTTACCGTGCATGTCTACCAAACCGAATGCGTTTGCTTGATAGTTGCCTGCTTCTACAGGAAGCATGTTACCGTCGTCGATTTTATCGTTCTTCGGAATGTAGTTGTAGTATGGGAACCAAGGATTGTCTTTGCTCATTGGTTGCGGATCGATACCTGTAACAGCCATTTTCTCTAGTTGTACGTCGGCCAAGTTATCAAACTTAGCAAAATCCATTGCACGCTCACCAAACCAGAAGTCTGTATCGCTACCGGCACGACATGCCCACTCCCATTGTACCTCTGTAGGCAAGGTTACGTTAAGACCTGTTTTGTCTGACAGTTTCTTACAGTAATCCATTGCTTCTTGGTAGCTTACACGCACCACCGGTTGTTGCGGACGGTTGGCCGGATAACCAGGACTTGTATGATCTTTCCAGAACTGTGCGTAGATACGGCTATCGTGATCAGGCACCAATGCGTTGTATTGCTCGTTGGTAAGCTCTGTTTCGCTCATCCAGAAACCATTCTTCACTTGTGCTTTGTGAGCAGGAGCTTGATCTGCATATCCTGCATTAGAGCCCATTACAAACTTACCGGCAGGCACACGAACAAAGGCAATCTTCACACCGTCTGCTACTTCAATCTCTTTGCGAGTTTCCTTTTCGGCAGCAAGCATCTCTTTGATCTTGTCTTGCGATAATGGCCAGCCTTTTTGTTTTACCTCTTTGTATTTAGCTTGAGGAGCAGGTTCTGGTTTTACTGGTGCCAGTTTCTCTTGTTTGTCAAGATAAGCTGCATAATCGGCAATCTCTTTTCTCCAGTCTACACCTGCTTTGTTGTATTTATCTGCAAGTTCTTTACGACGGCTATATTGCTCAAAGCCATTGATTGGATTTGCATTAAACGCACTGTGATACGGAGCATTCAAGTCGATCCAAGTATAAAGGCTTGCCCATTCTTTATCGGTAAGTTTCACGTTGTGGTGACCGCGATTGAGCATGCGCACAATTTCACTTGTCGATGCATGGTACTCGTATGGAGCCATTACATACATATCCGCTTCAGGCCCCTGGCGATTTACATACGGATGGAATGCAAGGTAACTTTTGCCAAAGTATCTCGTACCACTCCAGTCGGTAATACCAACCGATGTAGTGTCTTTGAAGTTTGGCATCGCAGTATTAGAACCGTCGTGACAAGCAATACAAGCTCTGTCTAATATTGGTTGTACTTCTAGTGCAAATGTAAATGGTCTGATGTGTCCGTCTGCGATCTTAATCTCAGATGGTTTCTTTGTAGAAGCAATGGTGCGCTTAGGAACCGGAATTGTGTTTTGGTCTTCGTGACAACCTACACAAGATACTACCTCACCCGGCATACCGGTAAGCCAGCTACGCATCCACTGAATTGCTTGTCCGTTTTCGTCGAGCGGTTGAAGTGATACCGGGGTATTTGCCGGAATCTTAAAGATTACCGATCCGTCTTCTTCTACCGGAACAGTTCCGATAAGGCGTTTGATATCCCAACCTGCTTGAATACCTTGCATGTAGTGGTCTGACAAGGTGCGTTGGTATGCATACTCATAAGCAAATACACGCAATGCTTTCACCTCTCCGCGTGGTACTCCTCTCAAACCTTCGCCTTCGTAAATATCTTGGATAAATACAGTTGCTTCTTTGCTTTCCGGTTTGATACGATCCGGAATAACGGCGGGTGTAGGGCGTTTCTTCACAGGCACGGAATGAATGATACCTTCACCTTCCGCCTCTGCAATAAGTGTCATGTTATCATATACGTCGACCAAATATACACCCCAAAGTGAGTTTGGCGACAATTTTGCCGTAACAAGGAATGTTTCGTCGCTAAGTGGATAAGGTTTGATAAATTGTGGCCATACGCCGTTTACCAACTCATCTTTTACAACCGGAATGATCTCGCGATTTCTAAACGGTATCTCCTGTACCATTCCTTTTTCTTCTTTTCTACTCTTCGCAGGATCGAAGATGATCATTCGGCCCGAGCGCACAACACCATGGTGACCCGAGATGATACCAACAAAACGATTGGACTGCCCCGGAAGTGGTTTCATGTCAAAAATACTATTCGGAAACATTGATCCGCTACCGTATAGAGACTTTTGCTCTGTACCGTCGGGGTTCATATGCATTACGATACGCGAATAGTAGTGAGTAAGGTCGGTATATTCCCAACGTGTATACATCACTTTTCCGTTTGGAAGTACGATTGGATTCCAGTTTGCATCTTGGTCGAATGTAAGTCGGCGCAAGTAGTTTGTCTTCGGATCGTAAATAACCATGTTACCAACTTCGTCGCTACCGTTTACGCAAGGCACACCGTGATAACCAATATTGGAAACTGCAACAATGCGTCCGTCCGGTAAGTAAGCCGCGTCGAAGAATTCAAGATCCGGCTCTCCTACTTGTGTAACTTGTTTTACGTTCTTGCCATCAATTCCCATCTCAAACACTTGCCACTTGCGTGTAGAATCTAGCGAAGTAAACAAAATACGTTCGCCGTCCCAGTTTGGAGCAAGATCTGTCAATGCTGCACCTTCTACTTCGGGTTTGTAAAGTGTTTGTGTTTTGATGTCGCCGGATTTAAGACCTGAGATTTCAATCATCTCGGCTTTGAATCCATTTCTTGAAGCTGAGGTCTGATTACTCCAGTTGTTTGGTTGTACCCCTAAACTGCCGGCCATAATCTTATCTGCTCGATTTCCATGATTGTAACGAACCGAAATAAATTTATCTACATCAATATCCGGATTAGCCAACAATACATCTCGATTGAGTTTCAATGCCGTTTGTGCAGATTGTATTGCTGATGGTTCGTTTTTGTAGATACCGTTAAAGCCTTTCGAAATAAGAGCTTTCAGTTCTTTTAGTTTAGGATCTACGCTGTTTGCGTCGAAACCTTTTTTGCCCTTCATATCGTTTACAGCCTGAGCCAAAGCATCGGTATTAAGCCACTTTAGTTGCTCTTGCAAACGTACTACTAATGAAACTTCTTTGTATAAGGATGCATAGGTATTGCTACGCTCTACATTACTACTTAATGCGTTAGCTGCATCAAGTTTAGACTGAAAATAAGCTGGATCTTTCAGTGCTTTTACCAAGGATTCAACTCCTTTTTGTTCGGCAGCAACTTGCTCTGCCGTTACTTCTACAGCAGGTTTTGTTTCTTTCTTTTGCTGAGCTGCCATAGGAATGGTGCTTAGTGCAAAAGCCGAACAAACCCCGACTAATAAAATTCTCTTTCTCATGTATATTAAATTAAGACAGTGTTTTTCTTACCGCTTGTTTAGTTATTGTTTTTATTCTTGATCCTCTACATCTTCAACCGCACTTGAGTTATATACTTTCTTATCAAAAGCTTTCATCATGCGAGCTGTTACAACTCCGGCTGTCATCGCTCCGTTCACGTTAAGAACTGTACGTCCCATATCGATAAGCGGCTCAATGGATATGAGTAATCCGACTAGTCCCACCGGAAAGTTCATCGAAGAGAGAACGATCAACGCTGCAAAGGTTGCTCCTCCTCCTACTCCGGCAACTCCAAACGAACTTATTGCAATAATTACGACAAGCTTTATTATAAATGCCCAAGACATAGGATCTACTCCTGCTACGGGGGCGATCATCACAGCAAGCATTGCCGGATAAATTGCAGCACATCCATTTTGTCCGATCGATGCACCTAAAGAGGCTGAAATGTTAGCAATGCCTTCTTGTACTCCCAGTTTATCAGTTTGGGTTTCGATGTTTAAAGGGATTGTTCCCGCACTACTTCGAGATGTAAATGCAAATGTAAGTACCGGCAAAACTTTCCTTAAATAGATCATCGGATTTAGTCGAAACCCTGAAATAATAAGAAGATGCACGACAAACATAGCAATAAGGGCAACGTACGATGCTAGTACAAAACGCCCCAGGTTGAATATGTCAGTTACACTACTCGAAGCTACTACTTTTGTCATTAATGCCAAGACTCCGTAAGGAGTAAGTCGTAAAACCAAGGTTACCAATCGCATAATAACATCATGCAGCGAATTTATTAAATTTTTAAATACTTCGAAAGCATTTGGCTTCTTTCTTGCAATTCCTAAAGCAGCAACACCTAAAAATGCCGAAAATATCACAACTCCAATTGTTGAGGTATCGCGGCTTCCTGTCATATCCAGAAACGGATTGGATGGTATCAGATTAATAATGCGGGAAGCAAAAGACGAGTTATTTAGATCGGTTAGCTGACTTTCAAGATATCCGGCCCTTGCAACTTCTCCGGCTCCCATTTGTAAACCTTCTGCCGAGAGTCCGAATATATTTGCTGTAAAGACTCCGATGAGAGCTGCCACTACAGCGGTAGAAATAAGTACGAATATAACTAATCCACTCATCCGTCCAAGATCTCGCCCTCCTTCTTTCAAATTGACAATTGCAGACAAGATTGAAATCATAATCAACGGCATCACAATCATTTGCAACAAACGTACATATCCATCTCCCACGATAGAGATCCATTCAAGCGTATCGGTTGTGGTGCTATCAGACGCGCCATACCACCATTGCAAACAAACGCCCAAAAGTGTACCCGCTCCTAATGCAATAAATACGCGTTTGGCAAACTTCACATATTTCTTTTGCAAATAATAAAGTACTGCAACGAGTACTATAAATATGAATAGGTTTAATATCACTGCCAACATAAAACTTCGATTTAAATACTGTAAACTAACATAGAAACGTAATCAACCACTTGTGATGACGAATGTACTTCGCCCGAATGTCCGCGCCGCAATATAGCAATCTTATACGCAGGATCTATCAATTGTGCATAATGAAGTAAGCATAGTATGGCTCCATATCCGCAAATGGAAATATGTTTTTCTTTGACACGAGCTTCAAATCCGGCTGTATCTTTAAGTAGCAGGGCTTCTAGAGCATAACTATCAAGATCGGCACCTGACTGCGGATCGGCAAAATGATTAAAATCAGAAGAAGCAATAAATAGAGGTCTACGATGCAAACTCTTACATGCATCATAGATTTGCCGAGCTATCACTTTGGCATTCTCATTATTCTGAGCACCGAAACTAATGGGCAATAGTTTTATATTATTCTCCATGAAGTATTGAATATAGGGCACAATTACTTCCCCCGAATGCTCTTGTCGCTGCGATTCTGTATCAAAAGGCAAATCTGTTGCCTCGCCTAAATCTTTGTCTATTTTTATTCGACCAAAAGGCGTTTGCCAATATTGATGATCATCGATAGAAACCGGCAACCCCATTCCGGTATGGTTTGGATTGATTAAAATTGCCGTATCAAATACTTGCTTACTTTGCTTCACAATCTCAAAAAAATGAACTGCTTCTCGGGCACAATAGATATGACCGGCATGTGGCACTACTCCTCCGATGATTGTCACTTTGCTCAAGTCTGTATTGATGTTTTCGCTCTTTACAGCTTCTGCAAACAAGCTTCTCAGTTCGTCTTCATCGTTTGAATAAAAGCGACCTTGAGCGAAATTCTGTCTTGTATCTAACATAATAGATGTAATTAATGTACGTTACCTATATACACGTGCTCTATTTTTTTTCGAGCAATTTCTGCTAATTGATGCAATGTTTCGACGGGAGTGGCAGGAGTTTTAAGCTTATAGCAAGGAAAATAACGGTTGATATGTAATGAAAACGTGTTGTTGAGATGATTACACAACCAGCTGACCATTTCCTCAAACTGCCGGGGATCATCATTTTCTCCGGGGATCACTAAGTATGCTATTTCCAGATGCTTGCCTGCTTTATCTATTTGTTGCAACGTTTCTAAAACAGGCTGGAGTGTTGATTTGGTTAAACGTGCATAAAAGTCTTGATTATATCCCTTTAGGTCTACATTAAATGCATCTATATAAGGAAGCAGTTCTTGTAATGGTTCTTTACTGATATATCCATTCGTTACAACCACATTCTTTAATTCTTTCTGTTGAGCCGGCACTGCTATATCTTTCATAAATTCATACCACACCGTTGGTTCGTTATAAGTGTAAGCAATCCCGATATTACCATAAGGAACTAATTCCAACGCTTTGTCTACGATATCTTGCGGATCATATTGTGGTTCGTAGTTACCAACTTGTTCTACTCCCGCTCTTGCTATTTGCCAATTCTGACAGAATGAGCAATGTAAATTACAACCAATGCTTCCAATCGAAAAGATCTTTGAGCCGGACATATAGTTATACAAAGGCTTCTTCTCTATCGGATCTAACGCCGCAGAAGAAACGATACCATAATTCATTGCATATAATACTCCATTTATATTCTTTCTCACACCACATATTCCGACTTTTCCGTCGTGAATGATACAATGATGCGGACAGAGCTGGCATTTTACAGTATTAAAGTTGGTTTGTTCATAGAAACAGGCTTCTTTCATCGCTTTAAATATAACGTGTCACTTGAAATCGTTCTAGCTTTATAGGTGAACCTTCTGCTATTCCGGCTTTACGCATGGCTATAGATACTTGCTGCTGTACAGTATCAACGCCATCTAAATTGGGTAACAATACCCCACGTTTGTGTCCATTGGAAACAATCACTCCATAAATACGAGGGTCTAAACTCTTGGTTGAAGCGATTGGTTCTACTTTACCCAACACATCTACTGATATATCTAAGGTATCAAGTTCTCGCCTTTCGAGGGGCGGAAATCTCGGATCATTAAAGGCCGCCGCAAGTGCATTCCAACGAATCTCTTCACGCAGATTCTTTCGCACTGGTTCGAGCGTACCAATACAACCTCTTAATACATCTCCCGGCAAATGAAGTGAGACAAAACATGCTGCTTTTCCATTCATGTGGTCATTCATATCTTCATTAGGGACTATGCCGTTAAAGTAATCTCGGATTACACGATAGGCCCATCTTACTTCTTCTGATTGAAACTTATTCATATGCTTAGCTTTTTATCTTCTCTACGTATAACAACCGAAACGAATAATTTACAATGCTCAACTCGGTTTATTACTTTAGTTTTAGATATGATACTCATTACTTTATACTTATTTCTTGTGACAATTTAAAATATTTTCATACATTGCGGAATGTATTAGATATTAGATCCTTGGCTATGTATCATATCTATACACTGAGAATCTGTATTAAACCTTAAAAATGCTACTATGAGCGAAAGTAAAGACATCTCCAGAAGGAGTTTTCTTAAGTGCGGAACATTGGCTTTTGCCGGACTAACGATAGTACCGCGACATGTATTAGGAGGCAACGCTTTTGTTGCTCCAAGTGATCAAATCAATTTAGGAATTATCGGATGTGGAGCGCAAGGGCGCTGGACACTTGCTCCCGAATTTGCGAGACGTGCAAATCTAATTGCTGCTTCGGATTGTGAGTCTAGGCAGCTACAAGCAATGCAGGAAATTGTAGAGGCTGAAACAGTAAAAGCAAAAGGGAAAGCCTACAAAGGTTTTAAGCAGTATGCAAACTACAAAGACTTACTCGATCGCAAAGACATCGATGGTGTTATCATTGCAACACCCGATCATTGGCATGCAGTTCAGACCATCGAAGCTTGTAGAGCCGGAAAGGATGTGTATGTAGAAAAGCCAATGGCGCATAGTATTGAAGAAGGCAGAGCTATGGCCGATGCTGTTGCAAAGTACAACCGTGTACTTCAGGTAGGCAATATGCAACGCTCTTGGCGTAATTTCAGACATGCTTCTGAATTGGTTCGTAACGGATACATTGGGGATATTAAACACATTCGTGTTTCTGTAGGCCCGCCGCCTATTGCTTATAATCATCCGGGACATACAATGCCGGAAACCCTTGATTGGGAAATGTGGATAGGTCCGGCTCCTATGAATGTATACAGCGAAGAGCTTGCTCCACCAATGGAACGTAAGGTTTTTCCAAACTGGCGTAATTATAAAGAATATGGTGGTGGTATGGTTACCGACTGGGGTGCACACATGTTTGATATTGCACAATGGGCAATGGGTATGGACAATTCGGGACCTATCGAGTTTATTCCTGCTGATGGTAAAGAGTTTAAACACTTAACCATGAAATATGCAAACGGTACCACAATGACGCACGAGCAGTTTAGAAGTGACGAAGGAAATGGGGTCCGATTTATCGGAACTAAAGGGGTTATTGATATCAGTAGAAGCTTCTTGGATACGATCCCTTCCAAACTTCAGAATCATGAAATTGCAGACAACGAAATCAAGTTGTACAAAAGCGACGATCACTATACCGATTTCCTTACTGCGATGAAGTCTCGAAAACAGCCGCTAAGTACGGTAGAAGTAGGCCATCGAACTAATTCACTATGCAACATTGTAAATCTATGCTATGAATTGGATCGCAAACTAACATGGAATCCTGAAAAAGAAGAGTTCTTCCTCGATAATGAAGCAAATGCCAGAAGAGGGAATCCTCTTCGTGACGGATATTCGATACAAGTGTAATTTGAATGGCACTTAAACAAGAAAAAGGCTTTCGCTTGTTCTCTATTGAGGGTGCGAAAGCCTTTTCTTATGAAAAGATTGAATATTTATCCTGCAGTAGCTTCTTCTTCGGCATCTATACCAAAACGATCAGCTAAGTATTTACGCATCTTCTTCTCGTCTAATTCCTTAAAGAAATCAGGGTTGTCTTCTAACTGACGACGCAATGAGGTGGCAACTTCTTCATGTACCAATAAATCATCGGGATTCATTGGTTCTTCAGGATCGTAATCGCCTTGTTGTGCAGGAAACTGCTGATACTCGTGTATTAATTTCAATACTTGTTCTTTTGTCATAACAGTACTTATTTATTTAAATAGCTTTATTGTTATAACAAGAAAAACTGAAGAGTGTTATTGCCTATTCCTTGTTTTTTTATTGTGTACTGCAATCAAAAAAAGCTCTGCTTATGAATCGTATCATAAACAGAGCTTTTAGTTATATCGAATATCGTATTTACTAGTCTAGTTTTAGTACTGCAAGGAATGCCTTTTGAGGAACCTCTACAGAACCAATCTGCTTCATACGTTTCTTTCCTTCTTTTTGTTTTTCAAGAAGTTTACGTTTACGCGAAATATCACCACCATAACATTTTGCAGTTACGTCTTTACGCACAGCTTTTACTGTTTCACGAGCAATGATCTTTGCTCCGATAGCTGCTTGAATCGCAATATCGAATTGTTGACGAGGAATAAGCTCTTTCAACTTCTCACACATACGACGGCCAAACGTCACCGAGTTGTCGACGTGTGTAAGTGTTGACAAGGCATCCACAGGCTCACCGTTTAGAAGAACGTCTAGCTTCACCAATTTAGACGGACGGAAGTCATTGATGTGATAATCGAATGATGCATATCCTTTCGAAATACTTTTCAACTTATCGTAAAAGTCGATCACGATTTCACCCAAAGGCATATCAAAGATCAATTCTACACGATTACCTGAAATGTAATCTTGTTTGATAAGAATACCTCTTTTCCCCAAACAAAGCGTCATAATGTTACCTAGATAATCTGTTGTTGTAATTACAGATGCTCTAATATATGGTTCTTCGATCAACTCTATTTGTGTTGGTTCTGGCAGTCCTGATGGATTATGAACTTCTTTGACATTTCCTTTTTTATCCGTTACCATGTAAGAAACGTTAGGAACTGTCGTGATTACGTTCATGTTAAATTCACGATCAAGACGCTCTTGGATAATCTCCATGTGCAATAAACCTAGAAATCCGCAACGGAAACCAAAACCTAAAGCCGCTGATGATTCAGGTTGGAATGTTAGAGATGCATCATTAAGTTGAAGCTTTTCAAGAGAAGCACGAAGGTTCTCAAAATCTTCACTGTCGATAGGATATAGACCGGCAAATACCATTGGTTTTACCTCTTCGAATCCATCGATTGCTTCTTTACAAGGATTCTTTACATGCGTGATTGTATCACCAACCTTTACTTCTTTCGAAGTTTTAATACCTGAGATTATATATCCTACTTCCCCACAACCTACTTCTGCTTTTGGCTGCATGGTTAGTTTCAATACGCCAATCTCATCTGCATCATATTCTTTTCCGGTTGCAACGAACTTAACCATATCGCCTTTACGAATGGTTCCGTTTACAACTTTAAAGTATGCAATGATACCACGGAACGAGTTGAATACAGAGTCAAAAATCAAACATTGAAGAGGAGCTTCAGGATCTCCTTTTGGTGCAGGAACACGGTTTACAACAGCATCAAGAATGTCGTAAACACCTTGTCCTGTTTTACCACTGGCACGCAAAATGTCTTCGCGCTTGCAACCAAGAAGTTCTACGATCTGATCTTCAACTTCATCTGGCATCGCACTTGGCAAGTCGATTTTATTCAAGATCGGAATAATCTCCAAATCGTGCTCGATTGCCATATACAAGTTCGAAATAGTCTGAGCTTGGATACCCTGAGCTGCATCAACGATTAGTAATGCACCTTCGCATGCTGCAATCGAACGAGAAACCTCGTACGAAAAGTCAACGTGTCCGGGAGTATCAATTAGATTCAGTATATATGTTTCACCCTGATATTCATACTTCATCTGGATTGCGTGACTCTTGATTGTGATACCACGTTCACGCTCCAAATCCATATCGTCAAGCACTTGTGCCTGAAGATCTTTACCTTCTACAGTCTTGGTATACTCAAGCAAACGGTCTGCCAAGGTACTTTTACCATGGTCGATATGAGCAATGATACAAAAATTGCGGATATTCTTCATCTGCTAATTAAAATATTATTTTTGAATCGCAAATGTACAAAAAAACCAATATATTAGCATTATAAATAATACACAATTAAGCCTTTATGACGAATCAAGAAATAAGTAAGCTCAGAAACAACGCAATTCAGGCGCTTAACAATAAAGAAATAAAAGAGGCTTTTGATACAATACATGCCTTAATAACTCAATCGGAAGAGTGGTATTATCAAGATAAACTCACCGAATTGGAGGAAACGTACAAACACATGCTTTCATATATGTCACAAGGGGTTACAGACCCAATGCAGAAGAAAATATACAATGATTTGTGCACTTCTACATATGAATTATGCGAAAACATCTGGTTAAAAACTGCCACAAAAACATATACCAGATATTACTTCGAACGAAGAAGAAATATCCATATTGCGAATATTCCAGATTACCACATCATCTACCAACGTTTACGATGGTTTGCCACCCAACTCGAACTTAAAAAAGAGTCGGAGGCTCAAGGGCAAACTATGGATTTATTACCAGAGATGCGTACACACGAAAGAGTGGCTGATGAATTATTTAATAAGCTATGGCTTTCTGATAGAATCACATCGGATGAGTTCGAGGTTTTGAAATCTTTCGCTAAAGATTCTTCTATATATTATACGGATAAGTGTTTGGCAACCTCTGCTCTTACATTGTCCTTGCTTACGTATTTTGATGAAGATAAGCTTGATCTATTGTTCGATTTTGCTGAAAATGCGAACCCGATGATTCGCATCAGAGCATTTGTTGGAATTCTCCTTACGATTTACACCTACCAACATCGGATCGAACTCTATCCTGGCATTATTAATCGATTGGCTAGCTATGCAGAATCACCGACTTTCATTAAAGATTTCCGCAGCATAATGCTTAAATTCATCTTATCTAGGGATACTGAGAAAATATCTAAACAGCTTCAGGAAGAGATAATACCAGAAATGATGAAGACTTCGGCCGACCTTAAAAAGAAGTTTAATATTCAAGACTTGAATCCGGAAACATTATCCGAAGAAATGAATCCTGAGTGGGAAGAGGAGCTTGCAAAAAGTAAATGGGCAGAGAAGTTTCAAGAACTTAATGATTTACAATCTGAGGGAGCTGACGTATTATTATCTTCTTTCTCCAGTTTGAAAAATATG
This sequence comes from Tannerellaceae bacterium, assembly GCA_051656605.1. GTDB lineage: Bacteria > Bacteroidota > Bacteroidia > Bacteroidales > CAMTPD01 > UBA12018. Next base: position 15,905 of record JBOGCF010000033.1, read on the forward strand.
CCGTTCTTCAGCACTTTTAGTAACTGGTTCTTACCCTTTACAGAAGAGTTCTCGGAGGTTGCAAATGCCGACAGCAATATGAAAGGTATCTCTAAAATGATGGTCATCAACTTTATGCTTTGCGACTCAGACAGGTACTCTTTCTGGTTTACAATAAAAGGGATGTCAGAAACGAATAAAGAGATCGTAGAGAAGTTCAATTTTGGAGATCTAAATCCAGAGCAGGATAATGAGGGAGCATTATCCGAACAAAGAAGGGTTGATTTCATGATCGCACGCTATCTGCAAAATTTATACAGATTTTACAAACTTCATCCACGACATCTGGATTTTAAAGATATTTTCAATCAATCTCTTGATTTATATAATCAGCCAATACTTGCTCCATATATCTCGGATGTTGAGAGTTTGACTCTTTTTGCTGAATCGTTCTTTAAAAAGAAATACTATGAAGATGCTCTTCAACTGTTTCAAAAATTAGCTCAGCACGATGCAACAAATGAAACAATCTATCAGAAAATCGGATATTGTTATCAAATGCTCGGTAAGATTGATGAAGCACTAAAAGCTTATCAGCACGCAGAACTTCTAAATCCGGATAGTAAATGGACTTTACGCAAACTTGCCGGTTGCTATAAGCAATTGAAGCAGCCCGAAAATGCTCTTCAGTATTACAGAAAACTAGAGTCTATAAGTCCGAACAACTTAAATAATCAAATCAACATCGGGCATTGTTATCTTGAACTGAAAAATTATCAAGAAGCATTGACTTGCTATTTTAAAGTTGAGTTTCTAGATCAAAAAAGTACAAAATCATGGAGAGCCATTGCTTGGTGTTCGTTCTTAACGAAAAAATATGAACAAGCTCAACGCTACTATTCCAAAATCATTCAAGAAACGAATGCTACATCACAAGACTTCTTGAATGCCGGACATACAGAATGGGCTTTACATGAAATGAAAAATGCAATTGAGCTATACTTAAAGTCTGTACGAGTAGATAACGGCAGCATCGATAAATTTATCGATTCATTTAGAAAAGATATTCCAGAACTGATTTCAGCGGGTATTAATGCAGATGAAATTCCGATTATATTAGACCAGATTCGATATAAACTCGAAGAGTGATTAAAAAGGGAGGAGTGATGATTTGACAACCATTACTCCTCCCTTTTTCAATAAAACACAAATTGCACCTATAATAAAAAAGCCCGGCTGACATTTACATATCAAACCGGGCCTCAACAACGTCTATAAATCAACACTAAAAACTTATCGATAAATGTACATTGTCTTTTCTCTGATTTAATAACAATAAACAGATCGATAAGTTTGAAGATAAAACGTATTTATGTATTCGTTTAACGATTATTCCTTGATTGAAACAATAGAAGACTTTTGTTTATTGCATATTCTAAAAAAATCAAAGGCGCATTGCTCTCACAGCAGTGCGCCTTCATAACACCTTAAAAGACTAACCTATTATATAGAGAAATAAATATGAAATTCACATTGATCTAAAGAATATATTTATAATTTTATCTCTCATCATTTTCATAAGAAATGTATTGTTTCAAATAGAAACATTTGATCTGCTTCTTATTACTAAAACATAATATTATCCATTATGTTCTTCTAAAACGAAAGTTTAATATATCACATTAACGTTATTTAAACCGCTAGCTAAATAACTGATTCAACAACATATACACAGGTTAGTTGCAACTAACCTGTAACAAAAAAAAAGAAAAGGAAGAATCTACTCAATCGCAAATTCTTCCTTTTCTTTATATATACAGAAAATATCAATATAATCTATACCATACCTTCCATATCTTTATAATTATTATTCTGGATATTTTTCTTTACAACCTTCTTTTTAGATGTTCCTCCACTTTTATTTTTTCGAACGGACTTAGCGCGCTTCTTTCTCGGCTCATAAGCCGGAGCTTCACCATACTCAGGAAACACGGGTATCTTATACACATCTTTTCCTAGAAATTGTTCGATTCGATGAAATTTTGATTGTTCATCTTCTGAAACAAAAGTAATAGCAAGGCCTTCATTATTTGCACGCGCTGTACGTCCGATACGATGAATATAATCTTCAGGATCATGTGGAATATCAAAATTAATTACCAATCGAATGTCATCAATATCAATACCCCGTGAAACAATATCTGTTGCAACCAAGATAGACAACTTATTACTTTTGAAATCTTTCATTACAGACTCTCTTTCAGATTGCTGTAAATCTGAGTGCATTGCTCCAACATTAAAGTTCATCGATTGTAAACGAGTTGCCAATTCTTTAACCTTAAGTTTCGAGGATGCAAATATAATAACTCGCTCAGGAGACGTATTTTCAAAAAGCCCAGTCAAAATAGGAAGTTTCTGATTATCGTAACAAACGTATGCTGTTTGCATGATCGCCTCAGGAGGCCTCGACACTGCAATCTCAACCTCAACAGGATCTCTTAAAATATTCTTTGCAAGTTGTCTTATCTTAGGTGGCATTGTTGCTGAAAACATAATTGTTTGTCTTGATGCCGGTAAAGCATTTACAATTTGCATGATATCATCATAAAATCCCATATCAAGCATACGGTCAGCTTCATCTAATATAAAATACGAAACGTGAGACAGATCCAGATCGATTAAATTAAGATAAGACAGTAGTCTTCCCGGTGTTGCTACAACTACATCTGCGCCCATCTGAAGACTTCTTTTTTGCTGCTCCCACAATACGCCGTCGCTTCCACCATAAACCGCAATCGATGAAACTGGCAAAAAATATGAAAACCCTTCAAGTTGCTGATCTATCTGCTGGGCAAGTTCTCTTGTTGGAGACATTATTATCGCATTTATTGAGTTATCTGCATGCTCACCTTTGCTTAACCTATTAAGCAATGGCAATACATAAGCAGCAGTTTTTCCTGTGCCGGTTTGGGCACACGCAATAATATCTTTCCCTTCTAATATATACGGGATAGTCTTCTCCTGTACAGGGGTTGCTTCCCGAAAATTCATTGCTTCCAAACCTTGAAGCAAAGCATCTTCAAGATTCATTTCATCAAATCTCATCTGCCTTCGTATTTTATTAATATCGTAAAGATAAAATAAAAAAATCAATTAATCGCGACCGTATACATACCAATATAAGGTTCCAACAAAAAAAGCTCCACCAACAATATTCCCTAACGTAGAAGGAAGTAGACTGTTTAGAAGAAATTGGGTCCACGAAACATTTGCGCCTTCGAAAATCCCAAGCGGTACATAAAACATGTTTGCTATACAGTGTTCATAACCAATTGCGACAAAACACATCACCGGCCACCAAATTCCAAGAATCTTTCCTGTTGTATCTTTTGCACTTATCCCTAACCATATAGCTAAACAAACCAACCAGTTAGCACCAATACCTTTCAAAAAAACAGTAAGAAAAGGATATGACACCTTTGCTTCTGCCAATTTGATTATACTAGAGTGCCAAGGATCATAATGAACAATACCCGTTAGGTAAATTAGAAAATAACTAAAGAACAATGCACCTGCAAAATTAGAAGCATACACTGTTACCCAACTCCGCAACACTACAGATAAAGAATGCTTTCCACTGAGTGCTCCTGGAGTAAAATACGCTGTATTACTCGTAAAAAGCTCAGCACCCGCAACAACAACTAAAATAAGACCAACAGGAAACATTGCTCCAGTTAAGAACTTTTGCAACCCTGGATTTCCAGCCGAAATTTCAGGAAAACCATAACCAATAAGGATAGAAAGTAAACCTCCCATTGCTATGTAAGCACCAGCAATAAAACCTAAAATGACAGTTTTTTTAAAATTGAGACCTCGTTTCTCGAAAGATGTTTTTTCAACATAAGAAAGAATCTCTTTTGGCGTGTATAAACTCATAAATTCAATAAAAAAATAAATAGTTAAAACGGCTTGTATTTCTAAACACAAAAGAATAGCCGAAACGATTGTGCCTCGGCTTATTTAATTATACGATAAGAAATCTAATTCAGGATAAACAATAAAAAGATTACTTGTAGTATTTCTTTATCAAAGATTGAATCTCATCATTAGTGTCTAATTGTTTTATCCAATTATTAAGACTGTCTAGCAAAACATTTGAGTCTTTGCGCACTGCCCAACCTTGTAGTTGATTAAAGCTTATATCTGTACGAATATCTATATCGGGATATTTGTCATGCAAGTCCTGAGCTATGCGCTGATCACATACGGCATAATCAATATCTCCCCCTACAACCATTAAGAACAGTTGTTCGCTTGAATACAACTTATTCTCTTTGATATAAATGGTATCTCCAATTTCTTCCGATAAGTTCTTGATTCGTTGTATTGCAGGAGAATGCTCCGGCACATACAATGTTTTACCTCCTAGCTCAATTTGATTTCGTATTACATCAATTTTATTACTATCAGAATCTATTGTGCGCTGAACAAGGACTTGCTTACTTGCCAAAATTGGAATTGTAAAGTCAAACTCATCTTTTAAAGCATCAGTAATCGGGATATTCCGCATTAAAACATCAACTTCACCATCTTTAAGCATCGCAAAACTTTTGTCGAGATTCATTTCTAAAGCTAGCTGAATCTCTAATCCGCTTATTGCTGAGAGTTTTTTACTCAACTCGTACTCAAACCCTTGAAGAGAATCTCCGGAAATATAATAGCCTAATGCTCCATACTCTGTCACTGCACGCAATATGCCAGACTCTTTTATATCTTGCCATGTTCTCTCCGCTGGCTTATCATCTTCTTTCAGATTAAAAAGTAAGACTATCAGAGTCGTAACACAAACAAGTAAAACAGAATATAATATCAGTAATTTACGCGTCTTCATTTATGAAATTAATTATTGAACATTACAGAAATACCTACTCGTAATTGAGGAGGATTTAGTGGATAATGCGCTAATGAAAAATAATTAGGCGTCATAAACTTTGCTCCAACATTATAATACATCACAAAGAATCGAGCTTGTTTTAAGTGAGCATTTAAATACACATTCATCAATGGAAAGTTTCCTACTTTCACTTGATCCTGATTAACAAACTGCATCGTTGCAGCCTGATAATAAGGTGCAAAATAAGAAGATGTATAATATACATTCGTCCCAATTTGCAATGTCAAAACTTTCACTAATGGGAAAGCTGCATATAAATTAGAGCTCACACTAATCTTTGGAAGAGGTAATACTGCCTGATCGCTACTTTGTTGAAATACGACATCGTTTTCCCATCCCAATGCTCGATAATAAAAGTTTTGTTTTAATCGGGCTGTCAATATTTGCACACTTCCGCTATTCTGTATAGGCAACCCTTTTGAATTAAAGTAAATAAAGTTCTGAATATTTTCAACAGAAGCCATCAACGAGGTATTAGTTGAAGCTAGATTCACTTCTCCTCCCGCGAGTACTCTTCTAACTTTTCCAAAATCATTATCCCACCAATAGAATTTTGAGTGATAGCGCTGCTCATAAAAGTTTGGAGCTAAGTTTTTAAAATACCCAAACGCTCTTACTGAAGCTTCTTTTCTAAACAAAGGAAATTTCGTTTGCAACTCTCCTCCAATCTTCAACTCACCAGCTTTATATCCAGCAAGACAGAACTCTGCATCAGCATTGTACGTTAAAATACTTCCTCTACGCTTCGCTATCTCACCGCCAATTACAAAGTTATTCTGTGTATAAGAATCTGGACTTTGACGATTGTCACTCATCAGCTTAAAATTACGAATCTCATAACCAGCATAAGCCGTAACACCAAATTTAGCCAGATCATGAAACCCTTCACGCAGTGAAATCCCCAATGTGTTTCGTACCGACCAATATGATGTCGTATCATTTACATTTCCATCGATGTAATTATTTTCATATAACTTAGCTATAGAGTCGACAGGCATATTCGATATAAAACGTCTACGACTAGCAGAGTAATCAAACGTATGAATCAAACTAGATACAGGAACAAATTGCTCTTCTGTAACATTCTCGCCTTTTTCATCTTGCACATCTACGTCCTTATAGAATCCTAAGTTATAACGCTGTGTAAAATAGAAGCGTTTAGTTCGAAAGCGATTCCAAGTATCATTGAGTAAAGTCGGTATACTTTTAGAATCAAACTCTTTTCGGCCCTCCGCAAATTCCTGAGGATGCGTCACATAGCGATTATCAATAATTCCACCATTTTCATAGTTTACGAAATTACTGTTCGCTAAATAGCCATAAATAGAATATTTATCAGAATTATAACTAGAAAACAACCGATAAGTCAAATGTTTTCCTCCTTGAGAGTTATAAGCTCCTCTCGCATATAAATAATCAGCATCAAAGCCAACATTAAACTTCTTCCCGAAGTTCATCGTTACTACACCTTTCAATCGCTCCTCTCTCGTTACATTCGCTCCATTTTGTGTATACATAATATTTGTATATGGTAGCTTTGCATTATAATAAAGCATACTATCCGGGTAGATACTAAAATAGTTGAAGTCATTGGCAAAAATAAAATCTTGCCCCTCTCCTCTTTCTATAAAAACCTTAGACTGTGACGGAGAACCTAAAGGCCCGAGATAACCAATAGCTAAACCATTGGCTTCCATTTGCGCACTTTGTCCAAAATTCAATCTTGATGTATCCATCGGTGCAATTGAGACCTCTCCCAACCGCTCGGATAATCGAAAAGCTGTAATACGTTTTATAGAATCTGTTTGTGTATTATTCATCAAACTATCCGGAACATCGTTCGGAGATGATAGTGTACGAAAGGGCGATCGAGTCTGCTGACCTTTTCTCCCTCCTTCTGCAGGTCGTTGTGCTTCTGCTACAACAGCTGTACACAAAGTAAAAGCTAATATGTATACTAAATATTTCATCAGGAGCAAAGATAAAACAAAAAAACCGGAACACAGTCGTTCTAAAACGATAGTAGATTCCGGTTTCTTCGAAAATATTTGTGAAATATTATACTTTGCGTATAATATCCATACCTTTAAGAATCGCTTCCTTGTTCATTGGTAATAAATGATGGTGTCTTTCGGGCAAAGATTTCTTTAATCCTAACAAGACGTTTTCAATATTTACCATTGGACATACTTTCAACAAACCTCCCAAAACGATCATATTAAACGCCTTTGAGTTATTCATTTCCGTAGCTGCATCCATTGCGTCTACACGATACACCTCAATATCAGTACGTGTTACAGGGTGATGAATACCATAACCATCATAAATTAAGATACCACCTGGTTTAACTTTGCTTTCAAACTTCTCAAGTGAAGGTTGATTCAACACGATAGCAATATCAAATGAGTTTAGCACAGGAGAACTAATTCGCTCGTCACTTAAAATAACAGTAACATTTGCAGTACCACCTCGTTGCTCTGGACCGTAAGAAGGCATCCAACTGACTTCTTTATTTTCCATCAAACCAGAGTAAGCTAAAATCTTACCCATTGACAAAACCCCTTGACCTCCAAATCCAGCTATAATAATTTCTTGTTTCATGCTCGTAAATTTATTATTCTACATTTTTCAAGTCACCCAATGGATAATGTTCAAACATATGTTGAGCCATCCATTTATTAGCTTGATCTGGCGACATTTTCCAACCGGAAGCACATGTTGATACAAATTCAACAACGGAAGTACCTTTACCTGCCATTGAATTTTCAAATGCTTTACGAAGCATCTTCTTTGCTTTTTTCACAGCAGCAACAGTATGCACCGCTTGGCGAGATACCAAACATGTTCCTTCTAGTTTTGCCAACAAGTCTGAAATCTTTAATGGATATCCATTCAACGCAACGTTACGACCATAAGGACAAGTTGCTGTTTTCATTCCCTCTAGTGTTGTTGGGGCCATCTGTCCTCCTGTCATACCGTAAATACCATTATTTACGAATACGATCACAATATTTTCACCTCTATTAGCTGCATGAATTGTTTCTGCAGTACCAATTGCCGCAAGGTCACCATCTCCTTGATAAGTGAAAACCATTTTTTCAGGATTAAGTCTTTTCACTGCCGTTGCAAGAGCCGGAGCTCTACCGTGTGCAGCTTCTTGCCAATCAATATCAATATAATTATAAGCAAATACAGCACAACCTACGGGTGCAATTCCAATGGTTTTTTCTTCTAGGCCCATTTCATCAACAACTTCTGCTATTAATTTATGGACAACACCATGACTACAACCAGGACAATAGTGCATTGGTGTGTTATTCATCAAACGAGGTTTCTCATAAACCAAGTTCTCAGGCTTTAATATATCGTTCAAATTCATGGTTCTATTTTTTATCACATTAAAAACTTCATAAAGTATTGAACTAGTCTTATAAACAACGCAGCTCCTCCACAATAATAGAAATATGTTCGATCTGTCGATAAGAAATAGACAGCAACGGTTGCAATTGCGAGAAGTAGAAATACGGTCGTCAACACTTTATAAATCTTTTCCTGCTCCATAATTTCCAATTAGAGTAATTTGTTTTTAAGTGCTTCTAGGATTTCGTCCGGAGTAAATACAATTCCGCCTAAACGACCAAAATGTTCGACTTTAATCTTACCATTAACAGCAAGTCTAACATCTTCCACCATTTGACCGGCATTTAACTCAACAGATAACATACCTTTCACTTTATCACCATATTCATTAAGCGCTTTTGAAGGGAAAGGCCATAGCGTAATTGGTCTGAACAAACCAACTTTAAGCCCCTCTTCACGTGCCATTTCAACAACTTTTTGACAGATGCGAGCAGAGGAACCAAAAGCTATAAGCAAGTAATCTGCATCATCACACATAAACTCCTCATAACGAACTTCGGCCTCTTCTATTGCTTTATATTTCTTTTGAAAACGAATATTATTCTCCTCCATCTTAGCAGGATCAAGCTCAAGAGACGTAATCACATTACGTTCACGACTTTTAGGTTTACCTAAAGTAGCCCATGGACATTCTTCGATAATTTCAGCTTCTGTTTTTCTCAATTGAGCCGGAGGCAAAACAACCTTTTCCATCATCTGCCCAACAATCCCATCAGCTAAAATCATTGCAGGGTTTCTATATTTAAATGCTAGATCAAAACCTAAAGCTACGAAATCGGCCATTTCTTGTACCGAAGAAGGTGCCAACGTAATAAGACGATAATCACCATGACCACCTCCTTTTACAGTCTGAAAATAATCTGCCTGACTAGGCTGAATTGTTCCAAGACCAGGACCACCACGCATTACATTCACGATCAAACAAGGGAGTTCTGCTCCGGCAATATATGAAATCCCTTCAAGCTTCAAGCTTATACCCGGACTTGAAGAGGATGTCATCACACGCTTACCACATCCGGCACCACCATAAACCATATTTATGGCAGCGACTTCACTTTCAGCCTGTAATACAACCATTCCTGTCGTATCCCAAGGAGCTTCGTCCATCAATGTTTCCATGATTTCAGACTGTGGAGTAATCGGATAACCGAAATACCCATCTGCTCCATAGCGAATTGCCGCATGTGCAATCGCTTCATTTCCTTTCATGAGTTTGATTTCTTCAGACATATGATTGTAGTTTTCTTACAGTTTAACTTTATAAACAGTTATGCAACCATCCGGACAAACATATCCGCAACTCGCACAACCAATACAAGCATCAGGGTTTTTCATGTATGAGTAATGATAACCTTTAGCATTTACTTCGCGAGGATGTAATTCCAAAACATCTGCCGGGCACGCAACTACACAAAGATCACAACCTTTGCAACGTTCTTCGTCCACAACAACAGTTCCTCTAAATTTTGCCATTGTTTTATTTATTTAGTGCAACACTCATTATTTAAAAATGCGATATGAATAAACTCTTATTATTTACCACACTTTACAAAGCAATAAAAATAGTTCTTTCCACACAAACTTTTTAATGTCTTTTCTTAAGACCATTATAAAGCAAATAGAAGATAAATAATACACCTAAGCCTAATAAACAGTAAGACAACTCCTTGTAGTACTCTTCAAGAAGTGCCTTTTGACTATAAAAACCGTACCCTAGTGCAGCTAGAACAACGTTCCAGATTAGAGCTCCAAGTGTCGTATAAAAGCAGAAATTTAAAAGCTTCATATTCGACAATCCAGCTGGGATAGATATCAACTGACGTATCCCCGGCACAAGTCGGCCGATGAATGTAGAAATATTGCCATGTTTGACAAAATACTCTTCTGCTTTAAGCACCTTAGTACTATCTATTAAACAAAAGTGCGCAAATCGAGTATCTGCAAACTTATGTACTAGATATCGACCCAATGACTTTGCTATATAATAATTAATAAGAGCACCGATAAGAGCGCCTACGGTTCCGGATAAAATAACCATATAGATATTCAAATCCCCTTGGGCTGCTTTCCATGCAGCTGGAGGAATCACAACTTCTGAAGGAAAAGGAATAAATGAACTTTCTACGATCATCAATAATGTTATCGTAAAATAATTCATATTCTGCATATACCAATCAATGATTGGCTGAATAAAATCTGTCATAGTATAGAGTTAATAAATTAGTTGTAAGTAAAATAATATTGGTCATGAGATACAAAAGGGCAAAGAATCATTACAGACTCTTCGCCCACTGTATTTGTTAGTGTTTATAATAATATGATAACCGATATAACAAAACAGCCTTCTGCTTATATAGAAGGAAGTCCGTCACAATTATTTCGAAGTATATCATAAATATAATTCCTTATTTATTTTTCACTTTGCTCCAAGTATCTTTCAATGACACTGTGCGATTAAAGATCAATTTACCATCTTGAGAATCTTTGTCTAGATTGAAATAGCCCAATCGTGTAAACTGAAAATGATCGTTTGGTTTAGCATCTTTTAGAGCCATTTCGACGCGGCAATTCGTCAACACCTTCAACGAGTCAGGATTCAACAACTCTAAGAAATCTTTGTCTTTATCCTCTGATGGATTCTCCACTGAAAACAATCGATCGTAGATGCGAACCTCTGCAGGCAAACTGTACTCAACAGAAACCCAGTGTAAAGTACCTTTCACCTTACGGTTACTTTCAGGCATACCACTTTTTGTTTGCGGATCATACTCTGCATAGATTTCTACAATCTCACCATTTTCATCTTTCTTACAGCCGGTACATTTCACAATATATGCACTCTTCAATCGCACTTCTTGCCCTGGAGTCATTCGGAAATACTTCTTAGGTGCGTCTTCCATAAAGTCTTCACGCTCGATCAAAAGCTCTTTTGTAAATGCAATTTCACGTGTACCCATGCTCTCATCTTCCGGATTATTTACCGTCTCCATCATCTCTACTTGTCCTTCCGGATAGTTTGTGATAATAAGCTTAACAGGATCTAATACTGCAGATACGCGAGGAGCTCTTACATTAAGATCTTCACGCACTGCATGCTCCAATAAAGCAACATCAATAATGCCATCATATTTCGTATAACCAATTCTATCAATAAAATTTCTGATAGATTCCGGTGTATAACCACGACGACGGAAGCCACAAATTGTAGGCATACGAGGATCATCCCAACCATTTACACGACCTTCTTTTACAAGCTGAAGAAGCTTACGCTTACTCATTACTGTATATGTAAGGTTTAGACGATTAAACTCATACTGACGAGGTCTATAATCAGAGTTACTTTCGTCTTTCAACTGATCAATAAACCAATCATAAAGCGGACGGTGCACAATAAATTCTAGTGTACACAAAGAGTGTGTTACCCCTTCAAAATAGTCTGACTGACCGTGAGCAAAATCATACATTGGATATACCTTCCACGCAGTTCCCGTACGGTGATGAGGATGCTTAATAATTCTATAAATAATAGGATCACGAAAATGCATATTTGAAGCAGCCATATCAATTTTAGCACGTAGCACCATTGACCCCTCTTCAAATTCACCTTCATTCATACGATTGAACAAATCTAAACTCTCTTCAACAGGTCTATTTCTATATGGGCTATCTATACCTGGCTCTGTAGGCGTTCCTTTTTGCTTAGCAATCTCTTCAGCTGACTGCTCATCTACATACGCCTTTCCTTCTTTTATTAATCTTACAGCAAAATCCCATAACTGATTAAAATAGTCGGATGCATAATATATATTTGCCCATTTATAACCTAACCATTGAATATCTTCTTGAATAGAGTCTACATATTCAACATCCTCCTTTACAGGATTCGTGTCATCAAAGCGTAAGTTACAAATTCCGTTATATTTTTCAGCAATACCAAAGTCCATGCAAATTGCTTTAGCATGTCCAATGTGAAGATAACCATTCGGCTCTGGAGGAAAACGTGTTTGCAATTTCCCACTATTTTTACCTTCCGCGAGGTCATTCTCCACAATAACTTCTATAAAGTTCAAGCTTTTTTTGCTTTCCTCTTCGTTCTTGGTTATCTCTGTCATATTTAGTGAATCTAAAATGTTATTTAGCGCAAATTTACTTATTTATTCGAGTTGTAAATCACTAAATCTTGTTTTTTACACATTTGAAAAGCCTAAAACAAGCCTTTTAGCTATCAAAACAAGTATACATTATTAAATAAGAGAGAGATACCCGAGCCATTAATTTCATAAAACGAATCAGACAAAAGCCACAAAATAAAAGCACAAAAGTTTAATTTATTATAAACATTAACACTAAACCAATACAAAACGCACCCATTAGTAAAGATTTTCAATTTTATCCTAAACAAATAAAATAATCAAATAAAAAATTGACTGATGCAAAACTTTACATAACACTGCTTGTTTTAATGGTAAATCTATAAATCAAAAAAGTTATGAAACGAATTTTAATTATGATCGCTGTACTAGTCGGAATGGGTGGTGCAGGTGTAGCTCAAGCTCAAAACAACACACAAGTAGTAAAAGAGACTAAAAAAGAGCTTAACGAAAATCGTGCATCTTTAAAAGCGGCTAAAAAAGCAGCTGCAAAGAAAGCTAGAGAGTTAAAAGATGAGGTTCTACACCAACAATCAGTTCAAGCCATGCAAAATAAAGAGTTTGTTTTGGAAGCAGAACAAGTATTCTTTAAAAATGGTGACTTTGCTTGGGTACAACAAAACACAAACTTTATCTCTGTTCAAGGAGATCAATCTGTAGTTCAGTTGGCACTAAGCAACATCAATCCTGGTCCTAACGGTATCGGTGGTATTACTTTAGAAGGTAACATTACAGGTTACAATCTTAAAACTGATTCTAAAGGAAACACATTCCTTCAAATGCAAGTGTTTGGAACTAGTTTGTCAGCAACAGTATTTATTACATTGTACAACAATAGCCAACAAGCACATGCAACAGTAAGTCCTGACTTCAACAATAATAACATTGACTTTACAGGTGAAGTTATTCCTTATGGTCAATCAAATGTATTCAAAGGTCAAACAACTTATTAATCGAATATTTACAAAATAAAAAAAGCTGCCAAATGGCAGCTTTTTTTATTTCTATTTATTTCTTGTCAACTCCAAGCAAAAACTCATCAATTGCTTTTTTCAGATCGTCCTTAGGTATTGCACCTACAGCCATCTGAGGTTTTCCGTTCATAGGAACAAATAATAAAGAGGGTAAACTCTGAATTCCGAACTTTTGAGCTAACTCCTTATCCTTTTCTGTATCTACTTTATAGACTACAATCTTTCCATCATACTCTTTAGCTAATTCTTCCAAAACAGGAGCTACCTTACGGCATGGCCCACACCAATCAGCATAAAAATCAATTATGGCAGGTTTATTACCTTCATATTTCCATTCTTGGCTACTCTTCTCATAATTGAATACTTTCTTAAGAAACTCTTCTTTATTCAGCTTTATAACTTTTCCTGTCTCACTTGTTTTGTTTTGAGCAAAAGCTCCGATAGACATTGTCAAGAAAAAAAGAGACAAAATCCACACATAGTTTTTCTTCTTCATAATTTCCATATCTAATATTTTATACTAGAAACAAAAATAGCAACATTCATCATACATTGTTCTCCATTATAAATATTTAAGTATATTGATATCTTCAAAACATTCAAGCATCCTTATTGGTTACATATTCGACAACTAAATATTCAGACAAACCTGAATATATATATCAACACAAAAAACATATCGCGTATGAACTCAAAATTCGGCAAAGCTATTCAAGCTATTGTTATAATTTTAGTAGTTCTGGTTTTCCTCAACTTTATGAGTTTTGTTGAAACACCAGAAGGCCAATTCGGCACATTCAATCCTTTTGTACCAGTAATTGGAGCCGTACATTCTATGACCTATAACATGGGAATGCATCCAATGCTATCAACAGGTATAGCTGTCATATTATTAGTAGTAATTTGGTGGATGGTATATCGTCTACTCATCAAATTGTCGAAAAAAAAATAATCTCTTTACCTCTTAAAATCAAGACATAAACTCCACCTATAGTTTTAAGCTTGAACAAAACAGAGAAAATGCTTTGCAAATACGAAAAAAACAATCTATATTTGCAAAGCATTTGAGTTAATACTCAGACAACAAATACAAAGGAGAGGTGGCAGAGTGGTCGATTGCGGCGGTCTTGAAAACCGTTGTACTGCGAGGTACCGGGGGTTCGAATCCCTCCCTCTCCGCTAGAAGCGTTGAAAACAGAAGTTTTCAGCGCTTTTTTTTACATCAAACATACAAAAAAAAACTCTCTGCATAACCCATACACATAATACGAGTTACACAGAGAGTCATTATTAAATTTCACAGTTCAACTACATATACGTCACTCAGCTCGTTTTTTATCATCTTCGAGCAATCTTTTTGCTTCTGCCTCCAATGCCTCATGCAATATATCAAGCTTATTTGCAATACCTGTACCACAACGCTCATCAGCAAGATAAAATCTCGCTGCAACACGCAAGCGTATAAATTCAGGCACGCCGTCGAGTGCTTCCACCACATTCGAGATTGTTCGCAACTTTTCATCTTCCGGCATTAATCGGAACAAATCCCCCGGTTGTGAATAATAATCAGTATCCAAACGATTATTATACGCCATCGCATCGCCATCCAACTGCAATGGAGGCTCTTTATATTTAGAACAATCCATCGGACCATTAAAACTATTTGGCTCATAGTTTACACTCGAACCCCCATTTGAGTCCGGACGCATAAGACCGTCACGACTATAGTTATTTGTTTTTACATGCGGACAATTAACCGGAAGCTTTTCAAAGTTTACACCAATACGATAACGATGCGCGTCTCCGTATGCAAACAAACGTCCTTGAAGCATTTTATCCGGAGAAAAACCGATTCCTGGCACATTATTAGCTGGATTAAAGGCAGCTTGTTCGATCTCGGCAAAATAGTTTTCAGGATTACGATTCAATTCAAACACCCCGACTTCAATAAGCGGATAGTCCTTATGACTCCACACTTTAGTAAGATCAAACGGATTCACACGATATGTTGCTGCTTCCTTCTCTGGCATCACCTGTATATACATTTTCCATTTTGGAAAATTACCTTTCTCGATATTTGTAAACAAGTCGCGTTGCGAAGCTTCTCGGTCTTTGCCCACAATTGCAGCGGCCTCAGCATTGGTGTAATTTTCAATTCCTTGTTGTGTTTTGAAGTGAAACTTCACCCATACACGCTCATTATCAGCATTAAAAAAACTATATGTATGACTACTAAACCCATGCATATGACGGAAGCCTTTAGGAATACCACGATCACTCATCAAAATCATTACCTGATGGAGCGATTCGGGGCTCAACGACCAAAAGTCCCACATAGCCGTATTGCTGCGCATGTTTGTTTTCGGATCGCGCTTTTGTGTATGAATAAAGTCAGGAAACTTGAGCGGATCGCGCACAAAAAAGACCGGAGTATTATTCCCTACCAGGTCCCAGTTGCCTTCGTCGGTATAAAACTTAAGGGCAAAACCACGCACATCTCGCTCTGTATCGGCAGCCCCTCGTTCACCAGCCACAGTAGAAAAACGAGCCAACATGGGTGTTTGTTTTCCAACTTTAGCAAAAATAGAAGCTTTAGTATATCGCGTAATATCTTGTGTTACGGTAAATACACCAAACGCACCAGAACCTTTAGCGTGCACCACACGCTCTGGTATTCTTTCACGATTAAAGGCTGCCAACTTCTCAAGCATCCATACATTCTCCAACAAAGCAGGCCCCATTTTTCCGGCTGTTGCAATATTCTGATTATCTGCAATTGGCTTTCCGGCATCCGAAGTAAGTTGTTTCTTTTGCTCTTCCATAGCTTCAATTCTTTATATAAATTAATGAAGAGTTATGTTCTCATCTTTTCACCAAACAGATACTCTGAATAGATAGTTGACATTCCTTCATATTCTTAATACGTTTTAAGCTAGGATCCTATCTTAACAAACAAAGGCATTATTAAATAAAAAGAGTCATCCAAATTTCAAACATAAATTTAGATGACTCTTTTATTCAGCAAGACTTACACTTCAATCCTTGCTTTATTTTAGATTGTTTTCTTCCACCAATCGGCTTTCATTAAATAATAAACCGAAGCCAACAAAGTGGCAATCCAGTAAATATGCTCCGAAAACCAACAAACCCAAACAGCCGGTTTAAATGCAGCAATTGCACCAACAACCAATATATAAATAAAGATCGCCAACATTTCTATTGCAAACGACACTTTTGTATTACCGGTTCCGAGCACCACATTAAACAAAATACAGCCAGGTATCGAAAAAACAAAGTACGTAAGCATCACATAAAGCGATGAAACCGATTCGGCAATCAACTGATCACTATCAGTGAATATAGCCAAAGTTCCTTCGGGGAAAATAGCAATCAACACCAATACCGGTACCAATATCGCCGAGCAAAGCATAATATTCACCTTTCCAATTGGCAAAATCCGTGCAATATCATTTGACCCCATTGCGTTGCCGGCCATCGATGAGGTAGACGTAGCAAACGATGAAACAATAACAAATAACATCGTGGCCAAGCTACGCACAACATTAGACACCGCTAACGGACGCTCTCCAATATGCTCTATTGCAAGAAAAAATAGAAACCACGAAAAGATAGAGATAAAATACTGAAGCATAGTCCACACCGAAACATTCAAGATCCGGCGTATCACCTTTGCATCAAAAGCCTGAAAAAAGCGAAATGCATAGACAGACATATTCACATAACGGGTATATAGCAGATAAAAGACAACACCAATACACTCCGAAAGTACAGAAGCCAAAGCAGCTCCTTTTATCCCCATCGGTGCAATACTTCCAACACCAAATATAAGCAGGTAGTTTAGTATCACATTAGACAATGTCATCGCAATTGCACTATACACCAAAACATTTGCCCGTTTAATACCAACAAAAAACGAACGGTATATAATCGTAAAAAATGCAGGCAACAACCCCACAATACGTATCAATAAATAATCAAGAGTTGCTCCGCGAATAGCCGCTGAAGAAATAATCGCATCAAAAGACATCGGCACAAATAGCAAAGTCAATGCGATGATTGCGATCCCTACAACTGACAAAAACATCAACGATTGCCACACAATAGAACCAATCTTATCATATTGACGCTCTCCGTTGAGCCGGGCAACTAACACCTGCACCCCAACCCCAAAACCGAAGCCTATAAAATACACGGCCATATAAAATACACCGGCCAATGCCGACGCTCCTAACTCAACCTCTCCTACTCTTCCAAGAAAAATAGTATCGGTCACGTTGATTAGGTTTTGCAACAGCAAACTAAACAACAATGGCATCGACACTTTCAAGCTGTCGCGCACAATCGGATTGTACGCGACTTTATTATTATCGCACATATTTACGAATCTCACTCACAATTTGTTCATTCCCCACAATCTCAGAGATTCCTCTATTCTCTTTGTAATAATATACAATACCACCGGCTTCTTGCAAAATAAGATTAGCAGCACATACATCCCAGATCTGCAAGCACTGCTCCCAGTAACCATCCAAGAATCCACTTGCTACACAGCAAATATCATAGGCAGCAGCACCCATACGTCGCACACCTCGAATATTTGGTAATATGCGTGCAAGGTTTTCGCTGTTATTATCCGGATTTACATCTTTATCGTACGGAAACCCTGTTCCAAGCACCGATACATTCAGGCTTTGCTTTGCAGAAACCAAGAGCTGCTTCTTCTCACACATTCTGCTTTGCAAAAATGCACCGCCACCCTTAGTTGCCGTGTACAACTCATCGAGGTATGGTGCATACACCACCCCTACGATGGTTTCGCCCTTATATTGCAATGCGATTGATACGCAAAAAACGGGTAAACCCTGACTATAATTATTGGTTCCATCTAGCGGATCTACCACCCAAACATAATCACTATGCTCGTTTCCTCTATAACCACCTTCCTCGCCAAGAACTTTATGATCGGGAAATTTAGCCAAAACAGTAGACGCAATGTATTCTTCGCTCTCCTTGTCAGCTCTGGTTACAACATCGTAAATGTTTGATTTTGTATCTATCCCCAGATTATCTCCCCTAAAGTATGTAAGATGGATCTTACCAACCTCTTTTGCCAGCTCTATCGTAAACTTTAAAAATTCGTCGCACATAAACTCGTTGTTTAATAATTATGTATATTGCTAAATCATTCACTCTACAGATCATTTCTTAGAGAGAACAAACATACGTAAAAAATAATTTCGGACCGAAAAAACTTACTGACACACTGTTGTCAACAACGGGTAATATATTTGCAGTGTCATTCAACTTAAAACAAAAGAACATGAAAATCAAACCTTATTTGTCATTTAATGGCAATGCTGAAGAAGCTCTAAACTTTTACCTGAATGCTTTTAATGGAACAATCGGTGAAGTTTTTCGCTATGGCGAATACAACGCAATGGAAAGTCCGATTGAGTACAAAGACAAAATCATTCACTCAGACCTTGATCTGAATGGTTGTAGCATCAGTCTTGCAGACGCTCTACCTGGTACAAAAACCGACTTTGGCACGTTGGGACATTCTATTACCGTATACTGTGATAGCGAACAACAGCTTAAAGAGATTTACTCAAAGTTATCAATAGGTGGTGATATAAAATGTGAACTTTGCCAACCTCCATACGCTAAATTATATGCAGAGGTTGTCGATAAATTTGGCGTACTTTGGGCATTAATTATCGAATAAAAGAAACACCGTGAACAAAGACTTAAACCGACTCGAGCGCATATCAACACTATTGGTACAGCTACAATCACGTCCCATCGTAAAATCTTCCGAAATGGCAGAACGATTCGGAGTGAGCCAACGCACCATCTACCGCGATATGCGTACGCTTTGTGAAGCCGGTGTGCCGATATGCGGAAACTCCGGAGTCGGTTACTCTTTGATCGAAGGTTACAAGCTTCCGTCTCTGATGTTCACAAAAGAGGAAGCAATTGCTTTCCTTACTGCCGAAAAGATTATCGCCCAACTTACCGACTCGCAAAACAGTCAGTACTTTCAGCAAGGAATGGATAAAATCCGTGCGGCTCTACGAGCTGTCGACAAGAAGTATCTTCACGATATGGATAATTCGATAGCCATATATAAAAGCCGGAGCGCGGGAGAGAGTTTGCCCAATCTGATGCAGGTAATCCTGAGCAGCATAAACGACAAACTGATTATCGAAATAGACTATATCAACGTTGATGAAAAGAAAAGCAAAAGAGCACTGGAAGCTGTAGGCATTACTTACTCTTATCCCAACTGGTATCTCTCGGCCTGGTGTCATTTGCGCGGGGAGTATCGAATGTTTCGACTCGACAGAATCGGCAACATACATACAACAAGCGCACCGCAAACCAAAATACATCCACCGCTAGAGTCTCTTCTCGGATGCGACGACCCTCAATGTCTTACAGAGGTCATCTTGCATACTAGCAAGGAAGTTGCCAGACACTATGCCGACAGATGTTATTTCATGGGGCTCACCAACGAGAAAGAGCTTGACAACGGGCAGATTGAGCAAACCTACATGGCTTATTCGCTCGAAGGCCTTGCCAGATGGGTATTGGCAAATGCAGACACGACAACCGTAGTCTGCCCAAATGAAGTAAAAGATATTATCAAACAGATTATTAAAAAATTAGATCTATGAAAGTTAACAGTACCGCGATCAAAAACCTTGATCCGATAAAAACCATTGCGATTACACACATCGGCAACTACTCCGGTATTGGAGAAGTGTTTGGAAAACTGGCTGCATGGGCCGGAGCTAACAACCTTTGGGCTGGTGCCCCTAGAATGCTCGGAGTGTATCACGACGATCCGATGAATACACCGACAGAAAACCTTCGCTCCGAAGCATGCCTGGAAGATCTTTCAGGAATTCAACCCGGAGAAGGAATGAAACACTACACCATAAGCGGTGGCAAATATTTCGTTATGCAAGTAGAAATTACGATGTCTGAATATTGTGACGCTTGGAGAAAAGTATATGCTACAGTACAAGAAGAAGGATATGAATGTGACACTAGAGATCACTACGAGCTATATGTAAGCTGCGCCGGAAATACGCAAGACGCCAACGCTCCCTGGATCGTTGATCTATGCATGGCTCACCCGATAAACCATGGGGATTATGCATATAGTTTGGTTAATCTAAACAGAAAAAACTTTACATCAATAACACCTCTTAAGCTTGCTCTGAAAGCTTTAATTTTAGCATTAAATGCTTCTGCAAATGCATTCG
>JBOGCF010000034.1:0-53473 GCA_051656605.1 Tannerellaceae bacterium
ACAGACGCACTACTCCTTCGGGAATACCGCTCTTGCAGGCTCTACAGGCCCATTTGTACAGAAACGTGTTGCGGGATCCCTCTTTGAAGTCTTGCCAAGCCTCGCAACGGGCACTGAGCAGGGCACAACGTTTCATTTGATGATCTACAAACTGCTGTTGCGATGCATCGAGGGCTAACGGCAAAGCCGACTGTGGCTGCTGCCCCGAAGGCGCAGGTGACACTGGTGTTGCAGGAGTTGTAGTTGCTGCCGAGGCTGCTGCCGGTTCTACGGTGATTGCCGCAGGATCTACTACGATCGGCAGAGTTGCTGCGGCAGGTGTCGTAGATGCTGCTGCCATGGGTGGAGCTACATCAGTACGAGTACCCAGGTGCGACAAGTCGAGCGCTTGGGCTAGCGGATTGAAATAAAGAGCTACACCGGAGACCAGAAAGCAAAGACGCGAAATGTCTTTTCCGCTTTGATCTACCTCGAGCTGTAGCAACTCTTCGAAATGCTTACTCGTAGCGGCAAACACCTCCGTATGCATTGCCGGATCGTGGTCGGTGCGTACCACCACTTTAACTCCTCTGCCCGTTGGACTGGGCGCTGCCATCACCACCGAGATCTCCCGACGCAACAGGGCCAATGTGACCTCTACCTGCTCCAACGAGAGCTTGTCGAAGTCGAGCACCAACAACCCACTGCCTTGCACGAGGTTGCTGATGGCATGTCCGCCCCGAAACACCCCACCGAACACAATGGCCGGAAGCGAACGCTTCAACTTGTCGGCAGTGTCTTTGTCGCCCCGGGCTGCCGCTGCTTCAATCTGATGAATCACTTGCTTGTGCATAGGATCGTTGGCACGTTTTACAACGTCCTCAAGCTTCATTACCGTGTGTGTTTTTCGATAACACGAATCAAACCAAGTTACCTGAATGTTTTTCATGGTATTTCCTTTTTAGATTTAAATGTTTTGCCTGTGGCCAGGCCTCTTAACGGTGTGCAAGCTAAAGAAAGCCCTTGGAGAAGGAATCCCATTTTAACATTCATTTAAAACACTGATAATGCAATAGTTACACAATATTTGAAATTTAACCATGAATTACCCATCCAGAAGCAAAACATAAAAATATAGGATATATGCAGATTTTAAGCTGAAACGTCAACTCCCAAAAATGGGATTGAAGAAATTACACCTTTAACATATACGCACACATACAACGCTTATTAATATTTACCACATTTCGCCATATAGTTCCGAAAACTTTCAGCATAAATAAACCCTCCCGAGGATGTCTGAATCGTTGCCAACAGGTTGCACCACCCTTTGATATAATAACTGATATACCCGAGCATCATGGCCTCGCGAATGTGCTGCGCAAACTCTTCGGGCTTGTAAATCATGACTTCCTTTTTGGGTGATTGACCAAGCAGATTGCCCGAGGTCGTTAAACGCTCTTTTTCGGGACATAACTGATTGTACCTGGCTAGAAGTTGAAAGAAATAAAGATAGAGCTCACTTATAAGCACAAAAATCTCTGCAATATGCTTCCCATATTTTACAATATTTGCTGGGGGCAGTGAAGAGATTTCCGAGTGCATACTCACAAGCATAAACAAAGACTCCTCTGCGTTTTTCTTGAATTTTTTAATCATGGATAAGCTTAAATTGTAAAATAGAGTTGATCAGGCCACATTCTACATTATTAATTAAAATTTCTTTTGTAATGCAAATTAACAACATAAAATCACACAATCACGCCATTTTAGTATAAAAATTTCACATCTGTATACAAAACAAAGCAGAAGAAGAGTCTGCAAAATCAATATTCGTATTTTTATACCTTTGCAAAACAATAAGAACAAAATAAGATAACAATAATAACTGACGACATGGAAAACATTATCAAGCGCATCAGGAGTGCTTGCTTTTGGCTGACCAAATCCATATAGATCGTCTTTTCTTACCAGCCAAAGAACGATACGAGAAGCTGATCAATGACTGGCCCGAGCTGATTCACCGTGCCAACCTAGGCCATATTGCCTCGTATCTGGGCATCACCATGCAATCATTGAGCAGACTTCGAAGTGCGCAAACCTCGATTTTAACAAATGGTAAATAAAAACAGCAAATAATACATGATCTTTGTCATTCAACTCTAACAAATTAGAATCTGACATGATAAAGCCTTTAACTTCGTTGCGACTGATCTTCGCTCTTCTTGTATTTGCGGCACATTGTTATACCATTGATTCACACTTCGCGCACTTCCTGTACAAAGAGGGGTATGTGGGTGTTGAGTTTTTCTTCGTACTCAGCGGATTTGTAATCGCATACAATTATCAGGAGAAGTTTGAACAAAAGAGCATCTCGAAGCGTGACTTCTGGATAGCCCGGTTTGCAAGAGTTTATCCGCTTCACTGGGCCACTCTTTTTCTGTCGTTGCTTACCGGAGGAGCGTTGTTGGCGATGAACTGGGATAAAGTCGTGATCTTCTTCTGTCAGCTCTTTCTGATCCATCCTTTTGTACCTGTCGACTCGTACTTTTTCTCCTACAATTCGCCTTCATGGAGCTTGGGATGCGAACAGCTATTTTACGTTTTATTCCCTTTTCTGGCTCTTTGGCTCAACGATACCAAACGCTTGTTTTGGACTCTTTTCATTGCCGGGATGGTATGTGCGATCGGCATGTTTTTTACACCTGTAGACCTGATCAAAGGGTACTGGTATGTAAACCCCGTGACCCGTTTCCCCGACTTTCTGGTAGGCATGCTCCTGTTCAAATTGTATGCTCAAAGCAAGAAGGATTGGAGTTTTGGCCGAGCTACCTGGCTCGAGATCGGTGCCGTTATATTGTTTCTCGCCTTCTATTATTGTGGTGCGGCCAGGTTGCTGCCCAAAGTATATCGCTATACCGTCTACTATTGGCTTCCGATATCGCTTACCATCTATGTTTTTGCCATAAATAAAGGCCTTCTTTCACGTCTATTGAGCAATAAATACCTCGTAATAGGCGGAGAAATCAGCTATGGTATCTACCTGCTGCACCTCTTTGTGATGCAGTTGTACACCGAAAGCAATTGGAATTATTCGCCGTGGATCGCTATTCCGGCAATATTACTGCTTACCATCGGCCTTAGTTTACTGTCGTTCTACTACTTTGAAAAACCGGTGAATCGATACATTCGAAATAAATACATACATCGGAAGTAAATACATCAGAAATAAACACATTAGAAATCGCTTTATTAAATAATTTAAGACATGAATCAAACACTAAAAATGGGTCGTGTAGATGTAGTTGATGCTCTACGCGGATTTGCTGTCGCGGCAATCTTGTTATTACACTTTATCGAGCACTTTATTTATGCCGTCTATCCCGAAGCAACCTGCGAAACAGCCAAATTGATCAACCAAGGGGTATGGGACTCGATGTTCTTTATCTTCGCAGGTAAAAGTTATGTGATGTTTGCGCTCCTTTTTGGCTTCACTTTTATCGTACAACAACGCAATCAGGAAAGCAAAGGCGCAGACTTTGGAGGTCGCTTTGCCTGGCGACTGCTTTTGCTGATGTTGTTTGCAACGCTCAATGCTGCCTTCTTTCCCGGAGGAGATGTGCTTCTGCTGTTTGCCATTACAGGTTTTATCATGATCCCTTTCCGCAAACTGTCACAAAAAGGACTTCTCATCGTTGCTATATTGTTTCTGATTCAGCCGCTCGAACTGCTTACTTATCTGGGCATCAACCTGACTCCCAAACTTCCGGTGGGCGAATACTATGCCATCGTAACGGCGGCAACAGGAAGCGGAGATTTCTTGCAAATGATTTGGGCAAACATCACAACCGGACAACTCGCGAGTTTGTACTGGGCTATCGATGCCGGAAGATTCATCCAAACCATGGGTCTGTTTATGTTGGGAATGATCCTGGCTCGTGGCGATTACTTCAGTCGCGACATCAGCTTCTGGGTAAAAACATTTGTGGCATGTTTTGTCAGCGCATTCGTTTTATATACCGCAAAAAGCGCAGCTACGGCACCTCTGCAAACCGTATTTACAATGTGGTTTAACCTCGCTTTCTCGGGCATGCTTGTTTCTATCTTTGTGATCCTGTATCAAAGCGAAGCATTCAAGAAGATGACCGACGGACTACGTTATTACGGCAAAATGAGTTTGACCAACTACGTAAGTCAGTTCATTATCGGAAGCCTTATCTTCTTCCCATACGCACTCAACCTTGCCGATAAAATCGGTATCGCATGGAGTCTCGTTATTGGTATATTGGTAATGATCGCACAAATCTATGCCTGCAAATACTGGCTGAAAAGCCACAAACAAGGTCCGCTCGAACACTTGTGGCACAAACTAACTTGGTTTAAATAACACAAACCAACCTCTCTCAACAAGCCTGTCACGGTGGATACGAACGTCGCCGTGACAGGTTTATTCTCAAACTCGACGAACGGGCAATGCTGCTACTTTTTCAACTTGATAAGCATCAGAATCGGATTATCATCTTCCCCTACACCCTTAACCATCGTCTGAAAGCGATCATACTGCTCCCCTTGTATTTTATGCTCTCCAGGCTCTTGTCCGAGCATTGAAACAGGATGGATATAGGCCAATAAATAATCGTTGCCATCTCGTTGTATCACCTCCTTACAGAGCCTTCCAAAGTCGAGCTGTCCGTACAAATCATCTCTATACAAACTCCACACTTTATCCCGAGTCTGCCCTTCAGACAACCATTGCGTTTTCTCTTTCTTATCAAACACTGCCAACCCGTGAGAACTCAACAAGAAAACATAACGAGTCGACTCGAAGACAAAATCAACTGCCAAAACCTTTCGATCCACAACTTCTCCAGTCAACAAGTCCCGATACACTTTATTGTCAGATATCGAACGAAAATTATCCCGCTTCACCACCGCATGCGGAACAAGCATCAAAGGTGTTTTCGCATGAAAGATCGTATCACTCCAGAAATCCTTTACAAAAAGGGATTTATTATAAGAATAAAAACTAGGCTCACAGATGTATAGACCTTTCGGCATCACATCCTGTACCGTAGCCATCTGGGAAATAATCTTATTTTCGAGCGGATTATAGAAATACATACACGTGCGAGTCCCTTTTTTCTTTGATTTCGCAAACTCATAATATTGATTGTTTACAGCCATCACGCCCGGACTATGCCATTGGGTTCTATGACTCCAAAACTCACCATCAAGACGACTCTGTCCCAAGAACTTCCCATCGTATCCGAAACGCTTTATAAAGCCCAAATCAAAGATATACACCTGCTTGTTGACCGTATCCACCGAAAACTTCCAAACCTTTTTATACTCACCCGGCCCCTGCCCTATACGTCCTATCTTATTCTTGATCTTACCTTTTCTGTCAAAGCGAACCAACTGCGAATAATCAGAAACAAATACATCATCGCCATCAATCACAACCTTGCTAAAATCCTCATCCAGCAAACAATCATTCGTAGTCTCCAACGGAATAAACTCAATGTCCTCCGCAAAACGACTCAGCAAACTCCGTGTCTCTTTACGATCCACAGCCGCATCAAAGTCCAACACCGGTACCGAAACAGTCCCCGTCTTCTCTGCAAAAGAAACATTCTTCTGCGCACTTGCACTCACAATACAAATACAGCAAACCCAAAAGGCAATACATTTATGTGGCATCATATCCAATCAATAAGGTTAAACACTGAATAATCTGAGTAATACTTAGAATGCACAATATACACACAAATTTCAAATCAACTCTTTCGTCTGAAATCTTTCTGCCTACTCTATGTCTTTACTGCCTACTTTCATCCCAATAGTAGGCAGTAAGCGAGCAAAACATGACCAATACCAATCGTTATTAGTTTGTTAAATAATAACATCTTGCATAAAAATGTCAATTTCTGAGTTGACAAACTCAAGAATTAATTGTTATATTTGAAACAAACTTTGCAAACCTATTTATTAATCTAATATCTAATTATAGAACACCGTGGAAATAAAGATCATTTTCGAACCAAACTTATACTCAATAGCTTATGATAAAAACGAAACCTATGCGTCAATCGAAGATCTTAGTGAGTACATTGAGGAAGAAGAATTTTTAGATGAACTCACTAAAGCATTAGAACTATGGACAAATCCTGAATATCTGGAGCAGTTTTTTCACAAAAATCAAAAACATCTGCATTCTGAATATTGGGGAGCTATATCAATCGAAGAAGCAATTTCCAAAACAATAGAGCATGCACATGCATTAGAAGAGTTTTTAGTAAAAACAAAGGCTGACAATATTGAATGTTATTTTAATCCGTTGGATAATTTAACGACTAGACTTCGGCCTTTAGGAAAAAGCAAGTTAAAGGATAACTGGTTACGACTGTATGCCATAAAAATAGATGACAACCGTTTTCTTATCACTGGTGGAGCTATCAAACTTACACGAACCATGCAAGAAAATGAATACACTAATAATGAACTATACAAACTATCAAAAGTCTGCAACTTTCTTAAACAAGAAGGCGTTTTCGATAGTGATAGTTTTGATGAATTATTATTTGAAGTTATTTTGTAAGATTTAAAGCACAGATTATGAATGTAAATATTGAAAAGTTTGAGTCGTTGGTTAGCAGAAACGATTCGACATGGCACGAAAAGAGATTGAGCAGAGCTCGAGATCACAGCTGGAGTAAAAAAGCTACTGATATCTCGATAAGAATATTGACTCACCTCAGAAAAACAAATACTACCCAATCTGATCTTGCTGAACAAATGGGCGTTACCCGACAGTATGTAAGTAAAATAGTGCAAGGTAAAGAAAACTTGGGCTTAGCAACGATCTGTAAAATAGAAGAAATATTAGGGATCACACTAATTGAAGTACCTGGTATTTCCGATGCTACAAATTGCACCCAAACACAAACAAGCACTCGTAGTCAAACGAGAGGCCTTGCCCTTAAAAATAGAAGCAAACGAATAGAATAAGCTCAATCTTTCGACACCAAAGCAAAATAAATTGCAACTTTCTTCACCCAAGCGCTTGTTTGTAACTAATTTTACCTAATTTTAGAAACAAATAAATCACATACTTTGTACAATCAATTGCTAACCAATAAATTTGTTAAAACATGAAAACAAACATCGAAGTAACGGAGGGATGGGTAAAAGTTCTTAAATCTATTTTTCCACTGGGAATACCGCAGTCATGTGAATGGACAGACAAATATGCCATTCATGACCTTTTATCTGTAATCGGATTAGAAGGACAATCTAATCAGATGCTTTTTGCAAATGGTTGCAGAATGAATCTTATCGATGCTCGTTATTCTTCAGAATACAATTGTGTCGAACTTAGAACAAGCGGGCCGGCTTATATCGTAAGACCAACGAAATTATCCTTCGAGTCTTTCAAGGGACATCCTATGAGATGGGGCTACTTCAGACTCGAATTTGCGAATCTAAAACCATCGCGCTTTTGCAGTAATCCGGATGCAAAGATGGAAGAAGTATGCGAATTTGAACCCGGAGAATACATCCATGATAAACATTGGATAGACGATGAGTACGACGGTGAAAGATTGCCGAAAACAGCTAGAATGATCACAAGAATTATGCACGGCTCGTTAATCATCTCCGAAGCAGATGCTCTCAGCACTGTAAATTATGACGAGATCCTCGAAACAATGAGCAACAATGAGGTTCGCAGTCATATTGAAAATGCTACAAGTCGCAATTTCCTTTTGACGTAACACACGTGAATAATGTGGCTAAATTCACTAAAAAAGTAATGCAGTAGCATACCTGAAATAAGGATGGTAGGATGGTAATAATTACTTCCTGCCATCCTTATTACTTTTACACAAAAAGGGTACATCAATCCAGATGTACCCTTTTTAACTAACCAATTAAATCAATTTCAGCTTTGCGATTACAAAAGCTGCTTCATGCGGAGCAGTGCTTCTACATAGTAGTAGTCGGCATAACTTAGTGGTTTGTCAACCTCACTTCCATTGGGGAAGTGTCCTGTAGAGTGCTTCAGAATAAAGTTCTTATTCTCTCCCTCACGGGCTAAGTACTCGGGAGAGGTAAGCGATCTGATTTGTTGCTCTGCTATTTTAAAACATTCTTTTCCGAAGTCATCTTTATTTATCGTGCTTAGTTCGATAAAAGCAGAGGCCATAATGGCTGCTGCTGATGCGTCTCGTGGTGCATTGGGGATGTCCGGAGCATCAAAATCCCAGTATGGTATTTTGTCTTCCGGCATGCTCGGATGATTGATCAGAAAGCGTCCGATGTTGTTGGCCAATGATAGATATTCAGGATTACCGGTTTGTCGGTACATCACCGTAAATCCATACAATGCCCAAGCTTGGCCGCGTGCCCAAGCTGTTTCATCGGCATATCCTTGATGCGTTTGTTTCTTGTGCGGCAGTCCGGTTATCGTGTCATATGTAACAACATGATACGAACTATAATCGGGACGAAAATGATGTTCCATTGTTTTATTCGCATGAGCAACTGCCAGTTCTTTGTATCGGTTATTGCCCGACAAACGGCTTGCGTCGCCCAGAAACTCGAGATTCATCATGTTGTCTATAATGACAGGATATTGCCAGATCTTTTTATTAAAGTCCCACGAGCGGATAGCTCCTACCCGATCGTCGAAGCGTGTACTCAATGAGTTGGCTCCTTCGATCAATACCTCTTTGTAGGCTTCATTGCCCGTAATTCGGTATGCATGACCGTAGCTACAATTGAGCATAAACCCGACATCGTGACTATAGGTGATCTTCTTCGCGTTTTCAACCCGATTTGTATACATTTCGGCATACTGTTTTAATTCGGCTGTTGGGTTGTTTTCATACAAATACCAAAGTTGGCCGGGAAAGAAGCCTGAACACCACCAACCGTAATCACTGGTTTCGAGTTCTCCTTTTTTATTGATCGTTTTAGGTAGTCGCCCCTCTTGCGATTCGAGCACTTTTGCCATATTGAGGCCATGCACGGTAGAAACCGAAAGACCGTGATCTACAACTGATTTTAGAGATTCCTGTTTGTCGCTACATGATGTAATCAACAAGGCCACACAAGAAAAGAGCAGTCCAATCGTTTTATTTTTCATTCTTATCTGATTTTAGAATTGTAAGTTATTTAACATCCCACCAAAGTCTTACGTCCGGTTGATTATATTCTGATTGCAAGTTGTAATTCTCCGTATTCATAGAAGCCTCGGAAGACGGGTACAAGAAGCGCACAGGTGCTTCACTCTTATTGAGCAGCGTTCCTGATTCGCGATCATCTTCAAGCACCGGCAAATCGGTACGTCGGTATTCGGCCCAAGACTCGAAAGGTTGCATGATGTTGTAGTGTAACCATTTTTGTGTCGCTATTTGCTCCAAAGCTTGTGATGGATTGAAGGCAAACGACGACGCTTGAAGCCAGGTAGTCAATACCGCATCACTCACATCGCGCTTTGCAATGCTGTCTACTTTTAAGTCTGCGTCACTTTGTGCATAGTATCCGTAATAGTTTTGGACCGATAGGCGTACTCCTTTGTTGTAATACGCTTCGGCATCTAACCCGCACAGACCTCTTACGGCTGCTTCAGACAAGTAAAACGCGACTTCAGCAGCAGTGATACCAATACCCTGTGGAAGTTGGTAGTTGTTGCGGAATGTAACGGAGTTGTAAATCCCATACGTGCTACGAATCTCTTCGGCCGATTGCTCTCTGACGATATTGATCGCGTCATCTGCCGATACGGGATAGCCTACAATCTCTGTTGCTCCTTCTAGCACTTTTCCATCGTCATCACTCGCCGGTTGAAAAAACACCTGCAAACGAGGGTCGTTGGCATCCTTCAACAGTTGAACCATCGGTTGTGGAGCAAAATAGTAATACCCGTTATTGTTGTTGTGACTTTCTCTGAAAGCTCTTTGGATACTGTTGTTGGGCTCTACGGTTTTATCTTTGATCTTTAGTACCGCATTGTCGGCATTGTCCAAAATCAAGTCTGCAACGTTTAATGACGAGATCACGCTGGTTGCTTTTGCTTCATCTACGTTTGATATGCGCATGGCACAGCGCAGACGCAGTGAGTTGGCAAACTTGTACCATTTCGACAGGTCGCCTCCATAGATCACATCTTGACGTTTAAACTCGGTCTCGATTGCTTCGTTCTCGAATTTTGCGTCTTTGAAGTAAGACGACGCGTCGGCCAATTCATCAATCAATTTATAGTAGATGTCTTTTTGATCGTCGTATTTCGGATGTAAAATAACGTTTCCTCCGTAGATGTTGTTTCGTGCGGTAAAAGCCTCCGAATAGGGCATATTCCCAAAGAAGTCTGTTGTCATAATCGTATTGTAGGCTTGCAATACACGACCGGCTTCTTTGTAGATCACATTTTGTGCTTTTCCTTCGGAACTTAGGATATTGTAAATCTTGTCGATCTCGGTAAGCGAAGACATACGCCCTACGTAATATTTCTCCCATCTGCCTTTATCATCTCGAATGTCGTACACATTCAATCGATCTTTGCCTTCTCTGCGTGCTGCGGTTTGAAGGTGGGTTCCAAGCATACGAAACACATGGCTGTACCAGTCTCCATAATCTGATTCGATTGTTTTAATAGCTCCGTCTGCAAAAAGGTATTGTATTTGTGTTTCTGTGAAAGCATCCGGATTTTTATGCTTTTCATCCATTTTATTTTCACACGATCCTAAAAGGAAACTTCCTCCTAGCATCGAAAGGTATATTAATTTCTTCATTTGATACGTTGTTGTTCTGTTTTAGAATGTTGCATTTACCGCAAAACCGAAGCTACGGGCCGACGGGTATGTTGTGTATTCGATGTAGCTGTTTGTTCCTCCTGTTCCTAGTGTCGACTCGGGGTTGATATTGGGAACGTTCTTGTAGATAAAGAAGAGATTGGTGCCTACAAAAGAAACATTTAGGTTCTTGGCTCCGAATTTTGAACAGATGTCTCGAGGTATACTATACGTCAGTTTTAACTCGCGCAATTTGATATAGGTATTGTCATACAGGTTGTCTTCTGTTCCGGCTCTGTTGTAACGTGCGTTGTAGTAGTCGGCCGCGTTTAATACGATATCATTGGCAGTACCGTCTTCTTTCACTCCGGGAGCAATGATACCATCGTGGTATACTTTTCCGTTTACCGCATTG
Organism: Tannerellaceae bacterium; assembly: GCA_051656605.1. GTDB lineage: Bacteria > Bacteroidota > Bacteroidia > Bacteroidales > CAMTPD01 > UBA12018. Next base: position 11,188 of record JBOGCF010000034.1, read on the forward strand.
GATGGTGCTACCGCGTCGTGACTGTCTAGTTTTACCTTTTGATTGGTCACATTGTCGATGTAATATGCAATACCGCCAAAGCTTTCGTCGCGTCCGTGCAACGACTCTACGCCTGCTCCACTCGCTTTGAGGTAGTTGTTGGTCACAGACATCAGTTTTCCGCCAAATTGCCCGTCGATGTGGACATTTAAGGTGAAGTCTCTGTAGCGGAAGGTATTGGTAAATCCTCCTAAGAACTTCGGTGCTGCGCTTCCGGCATAGGTAAATTCTGGGGATAGAATATATTTCCCGTTTTTATCAACGAGCATATTGCCATTGTCATCGCGCTGCCAGTGTTGTACAAACACACTTGGGGTAGCATAGCCCGGAACTGCTTTAAACAAGGCTGCGTTCCATGGATTAGAGATCAAGCGATCGTCCATACCCGGTATTAACGACTTCAATTCATTGTGTGTGAAACTGTAGTTTAAGATGGAGTTCCACTCAAAGTTCTTTGTTTGTACGGGAGTGCCTGTAATCTGTATCTCAACCCCCTGATTGGCAATCTCTCCGGCATTGAGGCGCATCCCCGTAGCTCCGGTAGATACAGCCACCGGTACCGTAAGAATCTGATTGCGTGTTTCATTTGCGTAATACGTCAGGTCAAGCCCCAAACGCCCGTCGAAAGCTTTTGCTTCGAAACCAAGCTCCCATGAGTAGGTCTTTTCCGGTTTGATGGTTAATGGAGGTACACTTGCTCCGAAACTATTTGTAATCGCGCTGTTGTTGAATGATCCGTAATTGTAGGTCGAACTGGTAAAATACAAGGAAGGGGGCGTGTTACCTACCACTGCATACGAACCTCTCACCTTTCCGTAATTGAGCCACTCGGGCATCGTAAATGCATCGGTAAACACAAACCCGAGTCCGACAGACGGGTAGAAAAAGCTTCTATAGCCTTCTGCAAAACGGGAAGACCAGTCGTTGCGTGCTGTCACATCTAAGTACAGATAACGTTTGTATGCCAACTGTGCCGAACCGAACACGGCACTCATGCACTCGCCTCGGTTATAGCCCCCATCATAAGATGCGTTCTTCGGGTTTTTCTTGTTGTTGCTCGTAGAGAACATACCATTATACTTAAGACCGTCTGCTTTCCATGACGTCCCGGTTTCGGAGATATCTTCGCCAGACATACCGATGTTTGCCGTTACATCAAAATCACTTCCGAATGTTTTGTTAAACATCAACAATCCTTCGATGTAGTTTTTGGTGTAGTGATTATCAACCTTCTCATATCCTCCTTGTATGTTGTTCATATCGGCCGGATCGGCATATTTCTTGAACATTTCTTTGGATTCTTTCTTGTCGTAATAACGGTCTGTTCCTCCTCGCATACGTAAATTCAAGAAATCGAATATCTTCAAATTGGCTGATACCGAAGCGATAAAACGTTCCCGGTCTGTGGTGTAACTATTCTCATTCTGTTGCCAAAGGAGATAGTTGACAATGTTGTCTCTATTGCCGGAGCTAAGTTTAGACATTTCTTCTGTCATGAAATATCCGTCTTTGTTCTTGTAGTGATCTTTCCACAGTCGGGTGATCTCGTTACGTGGCATAGGGTAATTTGATACACGGTCAATTCGCGTAGGCGGATTGTGGGTATTAGACATGTTGTAGGCTACAGAGGCATCTACGGTGAGGCGCTCGTGTATTTTCATATTCCCTGAGAAATTGAAGTTGTTTTTATGCTGGGTCATGTTGGGCAAGAACCCGCCATAGTTCATATTTGTATAGGACAAACGCAAACTTCCTTTCTCATTTCCATTGGTGATTGAGATGCTATTGTTGTTGGTGTAACCGTCTTTAAAGATGTCTCTGTAGTTGTCAGGCTGCGGAGAGAATGGGCGTACCTTGCCATCCCACCAGAGTACTTCTGTACCATCCATACGAGGTCCGAAGCTGCGGTAGGTGTCTCCCAAGTAGACTTTCTGCCCATCAGCATTGGTTTGAAAATCGGAAGAAGTACCTCCTCCAAAGATGTTTTGATATTCGGGCATATAAGCTCGTTGATCGTATGTATAGGAAGAAGAGACACTAATGCCGAGTCCTTTACTTTTGCTGCCTCGCTTTGAAGTGATCACAATAACACCATTGGTTGCTCTGGAGCCGTATAGGGCTGCTGCACTTGCTCCTTTTAAGATTGACATGGATTCGATGTCATCCGGGTTGATATCGTTTAGAGCCGATCCGGGTTGTGTCTGGCTTCGCTCTCGTCCTCCCCAATCGGAGTCGTTGTCATTGATCGGAATCCCGTCGATAACAATAAGAGGACGTGAATTTCCTTCTACGGAGTTGATACCTCGAATTTGAATCTTCGTACCTCCCATTGGTCCGGCCGCGGTTTGCATAATTTGCACACCGGCTGCTTTTCCATAGAGAGAGTTTGCTACATTTTGAACAGGAACAAGTTGAATGTCGTCAGATTTTAGTTCACTCATCGCATAGCTCAGTGCTCTCTTTTCTTTCTTGATCCCCATTGCCGTTACCACAACTTCTTCGATCTGTTGCGTATCATCTTTCAAGACAATATTGAGTACTTTTTGATTCGTCAACTTAACCTCTTGTGTCTTGTATCCGATAAATGATATAACTAAGGTTGCTCCGCTTGGGGCATCGAGTGTAAAGTTTCCTTCTAAATCTGTTGCCGTTCCGATGGAAGTACCTTTTACCGCAACTGTTGCACCTGTTATAGGTCCTAAGGCATCTGAGATTGTACCCGTAATTTTCACATTTTGCTGTGTGGCATTATAAATACTTGTTTCAGGTTGCACATGGTCATTTCCATAGATATTCTCTATAGGAAGTGCAGCTACAAGCATTAATAGATAGCTAAATTGTTTGAATTGTTTTTTCATAAAATGAAATTATTAGGGTTGATGTTTTAATCCTTATCGGCAAACTTATAGGATATGAAGCTAAGGGTGTGAAACTTTCCGGTAAAAGAAAAGCAATGATTGCATTTGTTTAATTTTACTATAGATTTGTCTAAATTTACCACTTTCTATATATTTGCAAACCCACTTTTATAAGCGCTAATACCATGAATACATATATCTTACGACTAACAATTGCTGTTTTTTGTTTTTTCTTCGCTTCAGGAATGGAGGCTAAGGATATTATTTTTTCCAATATATTAGCAGAGCATAGCAATACGCAACGTTCGGCTATATCGATCTATCAGTCGGCCGATAAGAAGATCTGGTTTGGAAATACTACGCTCAATTTATATACACATACGGGGATTCAATCGTACAGAATTAGCGACTATCTTCCCAACATCGAAGACAGCTACATCCACTCCATTTGCGGTGATAGTGCAAACAATCTGTATTTTCTGGCTGAGCACAAACTGGTCAAATTTGACACGGAACAAGAAGAGTTTGTAGATACGCAAATCACGACAAGTGCCATATTCGTATATGACAATAAGCTCTATTATTCACAAGACAATAGTTTGTTCGTTATGAATAAAGACAGCACTTCGAAAGTATTCTCACTCGATCGGGGCACAGTGATCACGACAATACAAATTGACCCCACTGCTATACTGGCCGGAGCTAATAATGGAGTTTATCTATACAAAGGAAATCAACTGCGCAAAGTGATTGACTCCCCTGATGTGAGTGCGTTACTGATGACAAAAGATCAAATTCTCTGGATCGGCTCCTCAACGGATGGACTCACACGCATGGATTTGAATCGTGATACCGAATCGAGATTTACGGAGCAAAATACACGCTTAATAAATAATCAGGTGCGTTGCATTACTGAGGGAAATAACAACACGATATGGATAGGTACCTACAAAGGGATAACGCTCTTTGATCACAGCGGATCTGTCCTGGAGACGATAACGCACGATAACAAACCATGGTCGTTGAGTCATTACTCTGTATATAGTATCTGCAAAGACAACAACAACGGAATGTGGATAGGTACGTATTTCGGTGGTATTAATTATATGAATCCGAAAATGCAGGGAAATATTTACCCTACAAATCAAATGACGCGGGAGGAGGCCTCTCAAGGTTTTATTTTCGGACGCATTGCTGAAGATAACAATGGAAACATCTATGTGGGAACAGAAAACGGAGGAATCAAAATATTGGATTCGAAAAGCAATAGCGCGATAAAGCTTGACGTAAAAAACAGTATACCAATGCCACATACGGTAAAAGACATTTGTTTCGACTCGACCTACAACCGCCTTATGATCGGCTCTTTTCGCGAAGGAATTTTCACGTATGACATTTCATCAAAAAGCTTAACCAGAGTTATTGACAAGTCTATTTCTGAAGATCAATATGCTACCGTAAAACGAATCATTGAGTTTAAAAACGGATATATTATCCTAGGTGAGAAGAATGTATTTGTCCTAAACAAGTCCGACTTGAGTCTTTCTGTTTTAGACAAGCACGCTCCGTTTGCAAACAAGCAAGGTATCTTACAAGAAATATACATTGACCGTAAACAGAATCTATGGCTTTCGTCGAGTAAGCAGGGCATTTTTACCTATAATTTTATTACAGGTAAAACGGTTCAGGTCCCGATCATCAACGATGCTGCCCGCAATACGAAGATTCAATCGATTTGTGAGGATGGAAACGGAAACTTATATTTTGTTACGAATAACAAAGGGATTATTTGCTTGAGCAATGACCACAATCAGCTTATCGAGTACAATGCACTGAATAGCAACCTTGTCTCAAATCATTATTTTCAAGGGATTGCGACTCCGTCGGGCAAGTTGATTTTTTCGTTTATGAATGGGGTCACATGTTTTGATCCTCAGAATAGAAGTATGCGACATACTTATTTCGACAAGCAATATCCATTTAAAGTAGAGAATGCTACGTGTGGCTTATTTGTTTCCAAAACAAATCAAATTATCATTGGAGGAATAAAGGCACTAATGATTTTTGATGAAACCAAACTGCTTGACGAACCGAATGATTACAACCTCTGGATAAGCAAAATAGCGATCAACAATAATGCCATTTCATATAAGGATCAAAAGAGGTTGTATGATACCCAAAATAATATAGTACTCACTCATGATCAAAATAGTATTCAGATCGGATTTTCTTCGACTAATTACAGTGAGAAGAAAACGATTTATCAATATAAACTTGAGGGACTCGAACAGAATTGGAACCAAGCGCAATCGAATCTGATCACCTATGTATCTCTACCGTCGGGAGAGTTTAATCTACGTATTCGAGAGATGTCTTATCCCGGAAAAATACTATCCATCCCGATTATTATAAAGCCGGCGTTTTATGCATCTCCCTTTGCTTATGGATGCTACGCCCTACTCACCTTGCTTTTGATCGCGACTGTCTTGAGGTTTTATAAAAAAGAAGCCGAACTTAAGGCATCGCTTAGCTTTGAGCACAAAGATAAACTGCGTATGAAAGAGGCTACGGAGGCTAAGAATGCATTCTTTACCAGTGTATCGCATGAGCTACGTACACCTTTGACTTTGCTAAAGAGCCACATCGAGTATATCTGTGATAACTTCGAACTAAGTGCATCTTTACGAAAACGCCTTCATAAGATAAATACGCACACAGAAGATATGCAAACGATTGTAGCTGAACTTGTAGATGTACACCAACAAGGACAGGATCTGATGAAACTGCAACTTGACAAACAGGATATGAATCGATTTGTAGCTGAGACTGCGGAGAAGTACAATGAGTATGCGGAAAAGAAGAATATTTCATTTCAGACTTACTTTAATGACTCTGTACTGGATGTGTGGTTCGATAAAGAACAGATGAAGAAAGTTGTCAATAATCTGATATCGAATGCTTTTAAATTCACACCTTCTTTCGGCTATATCACACTTAAAGTCTCCAAAAAACATTCTTCTGTCGAAATAGAAGTCTGTAATTCGGGGCCGGGTATTCCCGAGAATGAGTTACCGTATATCTTTAACCGCTATTATCGAGCAGAGAATCTAGCAAGTCAAACCCAAGGTAGTGGTATAGGGCTTTCTGTTGCCAAAGCGATTGTGACTTTACATCATGGCACAATAACCGCAAATAGCAGTCCCAACGAATCGACACGCTTTGTTGTTAGTATCCCGTTGTTTCCTGTTACGACAGACTCCATCATGGATTCAACCCTTAAGTCGGATGTCTTAGACTCTCGGAATCTGACTATCGAGGAGAGTGCTCTTTCTCAGATACAGAAAGATCGCTCTACGATCCTCATCATCGAAGACAATGAGGAGTTGCTGTCTATTCTAGTAGATTCTTTCGCTCCTTTTTTTAATATCATGCAGTCGACTAATGGCATTGATGCATACAGACAAATCTGCGAAAATAAGCCAGACTTAATTATTAGCGACTCTATGATACCCGAACTATCGGGGACAGAGCTGTGCAAAAAGTTAAAGTTGAATCCTCAATATCAAGATATCCCATTTATCTTTCTTACGGCAAAAACTAGCTCTGAACAGATTCTTGACGGATATATAGCGGGGGCGAATGATTACATTATTAAGCCTTTTAATATGCAAACCCTTCTACTAAAATGTAAAAACATGCTAGCTCACAATGGAACTAAAAAACAATGTTCGAGCTTTGAAGATAAGAAAGCTCAAGACCTTTATTCGGGAGCAACGAACAAAACAGACAAAGAGTTTCTTAAACAATCGCAACAAATTATAGAAGCGCACATAGCTGAGAAGGATTTTAATGTAGACAACTGGAGCGAGGAAATAGGTGTGAGCAGATCTAAGCTTCAATATAAGATAAAGGCTCTCACCGGACTCACTCCTAATGACTATATTCTAAAATTAAAACTGGAGAAAGCTAGGCATCTTCTGGAAAATGCGCCTGATATGAATATCAATGAAATTGCTTGGAACTGCGGCTTTTCCGGTGGAAGTTATTTTGGCAAATGCTTTAAAGCCTTTTACAACACAACGCCCGGAGAACTACGGAAACAGATCAACAATAAGCAATCCTAAGATAGTTTGACCTGATTCTTATCCCATTACAGATTTAATTTTCTCTCCGGTGAGGCGTTCGATTTGGGCAAGGATCTTGCGCTCTGCTTTGTCGCAAAGGCTGATGGCAGTCCCGGGGTTACCGGCTCTACCTGTGCGGCCGATGCGGTGTACATAGTTTTCGGGCTTTTGTGGCATCTCGTAGTTGATTACGTGCGACAACTCCTCGATGTCTAATCCTCGAGCTGCAAGGTCGGTCGCTACCAGAAACCGGATTTTACGCTCACGCAGTTCGTCTACGATGCGAAGGCGGGCTGTTTGCTTGAGGTCGGCATGCAATATTCCCACGCTGAGTCCTAGTTTCTTCAAGCGTTGATACAAACGATCGGCTCCTTTGCGACTATTGAGAAAGATGATGGCCGACTCGGTTGCAGGATCTCGGAGCAGCTTGAGCAGCACCTCTTCTTTCCGGGTACGCTCTACCTCCCATATACATTGATTGATCTGATCTCCTACTGATGCGGCGGGTGTGATCGAAAGCGTTGTGGGATTGTGTAGCAACGAATCGGCCAGCAACGAGGTGAGTGGCGAAAGCGTGGCTGTAAAAAGCAGCGATTGCCTTTTGGAAGGTAGGCGCGATAGTATGGTACGGATATCGGGCAGAAATCCCATGTCGAGCATTCGGTCGGCTTCGTCCAAAACTATGATTTTAATACGCTCCAGGTGCAAAGCTCCCCGATGTACCAACTCCAACAACCTCCCCGGCGTGGCAATAATGAGATCAATCTCTCCTTTGAGCATTTCTACTTGTGGTTGATGCGGTACGCCTCCGTAGATCACTACGTGCGACAGTGGTAGATAGCGCCCATAGCGATAGGTATATTCTCCGGTTTGAATGGCCAACTCGCGCGTAGGCACGAGAATCAGCGCCTGATTGCCCGGCGAGGCTTTCTTCTCTTTGGAGGTCTTCTCTTTGGTGAGTAGCTGCAATACGGGCAGCAGAAATGCAGCCGTTTTGCCGGTACCGGTTTGTGCGATAGCCAACACATCATCTCCTTTTAGAATAGCCGGAATGGCTTCTTGCTGAATGGGGGTAAATGTTTCATACTGCTCTCGAGCGAGTGCTTTCGCGAGCGGTTTGATGAGCGTGACAAACGAGGGAGATGCTAAGGATTGGTTATCTAGATTCATTGATTTATATATTTATAGATACAGCGACTGCCTACTTTCACCTTAACAGTGGACTGCAAGGTAAAGATAGGCAGTAAAATGTATTGTATTCTATTTATCGTCTTCCCCAAACTTCGACTTTGGCTTTTTTATTGCCACTGACACCTTTTTGAGATTTGTAATGGAAGATAATTGATCTGATTTCACGCTTGCTTCCTCGTAAATCAAGTACGCGTGTTTCTCCTCCGGCACGAATCAGATTACGAATCGACAGCTCTTGACGACCTCCATGTTTGTAATCTACAATAACTTTATCAAACTCTACCGGATTATTTTCAACTTTGATCTTTAATTTTGAGAAGTCTCCTTTGTTAGAGCATTTAATCTCGTCTCTGTCTGCTTTAAAGTTTACACTCTTCTCTCCTAGTCTTACCCATTGATTTTGAGCTACAGCAGTTGCCGAAACGGTTAGCCCACAGATTACTGTAAATAGTAAAAATAAAATTCTTTGTTTCATCAATTTATTTATTCGGTTTAATAATATGCTCCACTTTTCTACGAAAACAAAAATAAGATGACACTTGCAGTACTACACGATCTATTTTGTTAAATATCAATTATAAAACAAATATATTAGATATAGTCGACAATAATAATCCCTAATACATTACAAACGCAAAAAGCCTCGGCATTACGATACCGGGGCTTTCTGTTTGATTTGAGCAGAGCTGTTCTTTATAGATAGTAGTGTGCCATCACACTTTGCTTTTCGTGCTGCAATAGTTCGAGATATTCCATTGCTTTTGCTACATGCGGCATGACAACCGATCCGCCTGTAAGGCAAGCTATCGAAAATACTTCGGATATCTGCCCGGGGGTAACTCCGTGTTTTACGCAACGCTCGAGACTCATACGAATGGAATCGTCGCTTTTCAACACCAATGAAGCAGTTAAAGCAAGCATTGCTTTCTCCCTCACATTCAACACGCCTTCACTCATGGTGGTTTTCTCCAACGTAACAAATCCCGATAATGGTTTGGTACTTGCAGAATGTACATGCTTATTCATCAAATCTCTCGCTTCTCTATACTCCTTTAATTTTTTATTCATGATAGTACTTAATTATTAAATCACAAAACAACGTCTTAATACATTTATAAATTCAAACTCTTAAAATAGAAACAACTCTATTTTTTAGAACATCTTCTTTTCAAATATTGTTGCCGCATTTTTAATGCTACTAAACACATTTTGCACAGATTCTTAATGATAACGCATCTGCCTTGACTTCTTTTAAAATATTATACATACCGAAGCCTGCTATCTGTCGGAGAAATACCATTTTATTTATTATATTTGTACATACAATGAAGATGCAATTAACAAACCCTGATCATATAATGATGCACAAATCTAAACTCTTCGGTTTGATGGCTACAATCGCTCTTGCGAGTTGTGCTTCTCAGGCTGATCAACAATTTTCAAAGACTGATTATGTAGATCCGTTTATCGGAACAGGTTTTCACGGACACACGTTTCCGGGACCTACAATGCCGTTTGGTATGGTTCAGCTTAGCCCCGACACGCATATCATGGGTTGGGATGCTAGTAGCGGTTATCACTATGGCGACTCATTGATCTATGCATTCTCGCATACACACCTTAGCGGTACCGGTATCGGCGACTTGGGTGATGTGGCTCTTTTGCCTTACTCGGGTGCGGGTGAAGTGAAACCGGTAGGTGCTTTTGACAAATCGTCTGAAGTTGCTAAACCCGGATATTACAAAGTGGATTTGAAAAACTACGGTGTAAAGGCTGAGCTTACGGCTACCAACCGTGTAGGTTTTCACCGATATACATACAACAACCCGGCTGAAAGACGCGTAATGCTTGACCTTGGTCACGTATTGCAGCCTAACTGGGGACATAAAATTCTCGAAAATCATATCAACGTAGAAAACAACCAAACCATTTCGGGTACGGCTGTTACACAAGGTTGGGCTCACCGCCAAACGGTTTCGTACCGTATTGAGTTTGCAGAGCCTTTCGACTCGTTGAAACTTTATAAAAACGGTATCGAAGAGGTGGCCAACTTGCCGCTTATCGAAACCAGCGATGCTGATTTGAAACTGCACATGAAGTTTCCTAATTCGGACCAACCTGTGCTTGTAAAAGTGGCAATCTCTCCTATCGATGAGGCCGGTGCTGCTAAAAACATGCGCGAAGAGGTGATCCACTGGGAGTTTGACCGCTTGGCTGCGGATGCACAACACCAATGGGAACACTCATTGAACAAGATTCAAATCGAAACAAACGACGAATCGGTTCGTAAGAATTTCTATACGGCTCTTTACCATACCATGATCGCTCCGAACCAATATCAGGACGTAGACGGTCGTTACATTGGTATGGACAAACAAGTACACACCGCTACAAACGGCTACACAAACTATACGGTATTCTCATTGTGGGATACGTTCCGTACCATGCATCCTTTGATGACAATCATCAACCCTGAACAAGCGAAGGCTTGGGGCGAAGTAATGGTGAAAGCGTACGACGAAGGTGGTATCATGCCACGCTGGCCTTTGTATGCCAACTATACGGGTTGTATGGTGGGTTATCCTGCGGTATCGTTGCTTGCCGATCTTGCTGCCAAAGATATGGCTCCGGCTAATCTTGACAAATGGGTAGAAGCTTCGCAACAAACTGCGATCTATCGTCCGGATATGGTTGAAAAATTAAAAGGTACGAGAGAGGTAGACATCATGACGATGCATCCGTATTACAAAGAGAAGTATGGTTTTGTTCCTGCCGACTCAATTGCGGAGTCTGTATCGTGGGGTCTTGAAATGGCTTACTACGACTGGTGTGTGGCTCAGCTTGCAAAGGCTGCGGGTAATACTGCGGTTGCGGATGAGTTTAGCAAAAAAGGTGATTACTGGAAACGTTACTTCGATCCTTCTACCGGCTTTATGCGTGGTGTGATGGGCGATGGTTCGTTCCGCGAACCTTTCAATCCTCGCTACTCGGCTCACATGAAGAGTGATTATGTAGAGGGTAACGCATTCCAATGGAGCTATTTTGTTCCTCATGATGTAAACGGCATGATCGAACTTCACGGTGGTAAAAACAAGTTTGAAGCTGCGCTAGACACATTGTTTACTACGTCTTCTCATATCGACGGAGAAGAGGCTTCGGCAGATATTACAGGTCTTATCGGCCAATATGCTCACGGTAACGAGCCTAGCCACCACATGGCTTATTTGTACAACTGGACAGATGCTCCATACAAAGCGCAAGAGCGTTTGGATCAGATCATGAAAGATTTCTACCTGAACGAGCCTGCGGGTATCATCGGTAACGAAGACTGTGGTCAGATGTCGGCTTGGTACGTGATGAGTGCACTTGGTTTCTACCAGGTTTGTCCGGGTGAAGCAGTTTACACAATTGGTCGTCCAATGGTAGACAGAGCTGTGATTCCTGTGGCTGATGGTAAGAAACAATTCGAAATTATTGTACACGATAATAGCCCTGAAAACATGTATGTGAAAGAGGTGAAGTTGAATGGCAAAACGCTAAACGCTCCGTTCTTTACTCACAAAGACATCGTAGAGGGTGGCAAACTGGAGTTCTTCATGAGCCCTACGCACAACTAATAGAATCAATTTCTTTTGATATAAAAAACGCCTGTGGTATGAATCACAGGCGTTTTTGTTTTTGGTATCGTGCATGTTTGATTTGTGCATGTTTGATTTACCATCCTTCGAGTACGATCTTGCCACGTACGGTGTGCTGCTTGATGTGTTCGAATGCTCGGTGTATGTTTTCGGCACAGATGGGGTAAAGGCGTTCGCTCATGGTGGTTTTGATTTTCCCCTCATCTACCAGCTGTGCTACTTCTTGTAGTATATTGTGTTGCTTGATCATGTTGGGCAACTGAAATAAAGATCGGGTAAACATGTATTCCCAGTTGATCTGAATACTTTTCTGCTTGAACAGCCGAATATCGAGCTGCTCGGGATCGTCGATGAGTCCGAAGTGACCTTCGGGTGCAATTACCTTGGCTATCTCCGCTAAATGCTGATCGGTATGGGTAAGGCTGACTACATAATCGGCATACGGAATACCGAGAGCTTTCACACCTTCACTCAACGACTGCTTGTAATCGATGACATGATCGACTCCAAAGTTGAGCAACCATTGTTTGGAGGCTTCGCTTCCGGCGGTAGCAATTACGGTGCATGCGGTTTTATGCTTTAAGAGTTGTACCATAACAGACCCTACTCCACCGGCTGCGCCGATTACCAATACAGTCTTTCCTTTCGAATCGTCTCCTTGAGGTACTTGCATGCGGTCGAATAATAATTCCCACGCTGTGAGTGAGGTGAGCGGCAATGCTGCTGCCTCGGCAAATGAAAGGGTGGTTGGCTTGTGTGCTACCAGTCGCTGATCGGCGAGGTGAAACTTTTCGAAGGTGCCGGGACGGGTTATGTCACCTGCACACCAGACTTCGTCTTCGGGCTTAAACATCGTAACCTTGTCTCCTACGGCTACCACAACTCCGGTTGCGTCATAACCTAACACTTTGTATTCATCTCCTTGAGGAACGAATTTCTTCCACACTTTTTTATCTACTGGATTTACCGATACGGCTTTTACTTCGATCAAGATGTCGTATCCTTCGGGTTTGGGTAGCGGTTGCTTGATGTTTTCGAGTTTGTTACTCTCTCCGGTCTCTACATTTCGTCTGTATGCGATTGCTCTCATAGTTTCTAGATTGATTCTTTTTTTTATAACAGTATAATGGAGAATAGTGTTGCTTCTCCTTTCATACTAAATTCATTAGGTATTGCTTTTTTTAGATACCGACGGTTTGTTGTACACTATCTGTGATTTTCTATTCGTAATAAATTCTAAATACTCGGAATAAAGCGCGAAATATATTACTTTTGCGGCTTGTTTATCATCACTTCGAGAGAAGCTCAATTAATAACTGATTCAATAAATGACAAACAACAACACTACTTCAACGCAACTGATTTACGGTGTAGAGGATCGTCCACCCGTAAGAGAGGCAATCTTTGCCGCTGTACAGCATCTTTTGGCAATCTTTGTCGCCATTATTACGCCGCCTTTAATTATCGCAGGAGCTCTTAAGCTTGATCTTGAAACGACGGGATTCCTTGTTTCAATGGCATTGTTTGCGTCCGGTATTTCAACGTTTGTCCAATGTAGAAAATTTGGACCGGTTGGGGCCGGGCTTTTGTGTATTCAAGGGACTAGCTTTTCCTTTATCGGCCCTATTATTAATGCTGGTTTTGCCGGTGGTTTGCCTCTGATTTTCGGAGCTTGTATCGCTGCTTCATCGGTAGAAATCGTTATCAGCCAGGTATTGCGTGTAGCGCGCAAATTGATCACTCCGCTTGTAGCCGGAACGGTAGTAAGCATGATTGGTCTTAGCCTTATCAAAGTGGGCCTTACGGCTTGTGGCGGTGGCTTTGGCGCTATGGAAAACGGAACCTTTGGCTCGGTACAAAATTTGTCTCTCTCGGGGGGTGTACTGGTTCTTATCGTATTGCTCAACCTTTGCAAAAACAAATACCTGCGCATGAGTTCGATCTTTATCGGTATTCTGGTAGGTTTTGCTGCGTCGTACTTTATGGGAATGGTAGATTTTAGCACTATCCAAAATCTTCCGAAATTTAATGTTCCTGTTCCATTTAAGTATGGTATCGACTTTAGCTGGTCGGCATTTATCTCAATCGGTCTTGTGTACCTGGTTACTGCTGTTGAAGCGACAGGTGACATCACAGCCAATTCGTTGGTTACAGGTCTTCCTATCGAAGGCGAACAGTATCGCAAGCGCCTTTCGGGCGGTATCCTTGGTGATGGTATCAACTCGGCTATTTGTGGTATGTTCAACTCATTCCCGAACTCTATTTTCTCTCAAAATAATGGTCTTATTCAACTTACCGGCGTAGGTAGCCGTTATATTGGATATTACATTGCCGGATTCTTGATCTTGTTGGGTATGTTCCCAATCGTTGGTGCGGTATTCTCTTTGTTGCCTGAACCTGTGCTAGGTGGTGCTACACTGCTTATGTTTGGTACGGTAGCTGCGGCTGGTATTCGTATCATCGCTTCTCAAAAGATTGATCACCGTGCTACGTTGATTTTGTCGATCAGCTTGGGCCTTGGTTTGGGTGTGGAACTTGTTCCTTCTATCCTGGATCAACTTCCTGCTGCAATCAAAGGAATCTTCTCATCGGGTATTACAACCGGTGGTCTTACGGCAATTGTAACCAATCTTCTTTTAGCTAAAAAAGAAGATTAATCATTCCTACACGTAATATATACTAAGAATATTATATGGAACTACTAAAGAAAAGAATCATGGAAGACGGTAAATGTTTTCCAGGAGGTATCCTTAAGGTAGATAGTTTTATCAACCATCAGATGGATCCAATGCTGATGAAGAGCATGGCCGAAGAATTTGCGCGCCGTTTTGCTAGTGCTGAAATCACGAAAATCATTACGATCGAGGCCAGTGGTATTGCTCCGGCTATTATGCTTGGGTATATCCTTCAGTTGCCGGTTGTTTTTGTGAAAAAGAAAACACCGAAAACGATGGAAAACATGCTTACGTCACAGGTTTATTCGTTTACCAAAGACAGAGTATATGATGTGTGCCTAAGCAGCGATTTCTTATCTTCGGAAGACAAAGTTCTTTTCATTGATGATTTTCTTGCCAACGGAAATGCCGCGAAAGGGGTGTTTGGCTTAATCGAACAAGCGGGTGCTCACCTTGTAGGTGCCGGTTTCTTGATTGAGAAAAGTTTTCAAAACGGAGGCAAGATGCTTCGCGACATGGGTGTGTGGGTAGAGTCATTGGCTATTGTCGATGATTTGTCTGACTGCAAAATCGTGCTTCGCTAAGATCCTGTACTTGTAAGATTCAAACTTTTAGATAAATTTGCCCTGTCTGCCTATGTAGACAGGGCTTTTTTGTTGGATTATTTCAAATAACTAAACAATATTAGCATAACCCTTTAGCGAATTATCCCTGCTCATAGAAACACACATACTCACGGGAAGGAAACAACTACACGTTGAGTATTATTAACAATTAAAGAATCAATCACAGCTAATACCTAAAAACAAATGAGCAATTTATTTTCTGTAAAAAACAAAGTGGTCGTAATCACTGGCGGATGCGGTATCTTGGGTTCGTGCATGGTGCACCATCTTGCATCTGAGGGTGCCCGACTGGCAATCTTAGATAGAGATAAAGAACGTGGCGAAGCACTTCTTAAGGAGGTGACGGAAAATGGCGGAGAGGCAATCTTTCTAGAGACCGATGTTTTAAACAAAGAGGTGCTGGAACAAAATAATATACATATCCTGGCTTATTACGGAACCATCGATGTATTGATCAATGCTGCCGGAGGAAACATGCCGGGTGCGACTATTGCTCCGGACAAAACGATCTTTGATCTGAATATAGGTGATTTCGAAAAGGTTGTTGACTTAAATCTATACGGTACGGTATTGCCAACGATGGTATTTGGCAAGATTATGGCCGAAAACGAAAAGGGTAGCATCGTAAACATCTCGTCCGAGTCGGCTCTACGTCCGCTTACACGCGTGGTAGGATACGGCACTGCCAAAGCGGCGGTGACGAACTTTACCAAATACTTGGCTGCCGAGATGGCGATTAAGTTTGGCGCGGGTATTCGTGTAAACGCAATGGCGCCGGGATTCTTCCTTACCGAGCAAAACCGTACGTTACTAACCAATCCCGACGGCACGTATACCGATCGTGCACGCACCATTATCGCACATACACCTGCAGGGCGTTTTGGCCAAGCTCATGAGTTATTGGGCACCTTGCAGTGGCTCATCAGTGATGCCTCTAAATTTGTAACCGGAACGGTTACGGTGATCGATGGTGGTTTTGATGCATTCAGTATTTAATCTTTTGACTTGAGTGTGATATGACATATTTATGCGAACAAACATGGCGCTGGTACGGACCTAATGATCCGGTATCGCTTAGCGACATCGCACAAGCGGGTGCTACGGGTATTGTGAATGCCTTACACCATATTCCCAATGGCGAGGTGTGGACCAAAGAGGAGATCTTGAAACGTAAGGAGCTGATCGAAGCGGCCGGACTGAAGTGGTCGGTGGTGGAGAGTGTGCCTGTGCACGAACATATCAAGACGCAAACGGGCAACTACAAGCAGTACATCGAGAACTACAAAAAGAGTATCGAGAATTTAGGTGCTTGTGGGATCAGTGTGGTAACCTACAACTTTATGCCGGTGCTTGACTGGACACGTACGGATCTTGCTTACACGATGCCGGATGGCTCAAAAGCGCTTCGATTTGAGAAGGATGCGTTTATGGCTTTCGACTTGTTTATCTTGCAACGTCTTGCTGCAAAAGAGGAGTACTCTGAAGAGGAACAGACGCGTGCTAAGGCGCGTTTTGATGCGATGAGTGAGGATGAAAAGCGATTGGTGACTCGTAATATCATTGCCGGATTGCCAGGCTCGGAGGAAAGCTTTACGATTGAACAGTTTCGCGAGGCATTGCAACGATACGATCAAATTTCGGCCGAACAGCTTCGTTCTAACCTGATCCATTTCTTGCAGGAGATTGCTCCGGTTGCCGACCATGCTAATGTGAAGTTGGTGATCCATCCCGATGATCCACCCTACCCTATTCTGGGTTTACCGCGTGTAATGAGTACGGAGGCTGATTTCAACGCTTTGATTGCTGCCGTACCGAATGCATCGAACGGACTTTGCTTGTGTACGGGTTCGTTTGGCGTACGTGGCGATAACGACTTGGCGGGAATGATCGAGCGCTTTGCGGATCGAATCAACTTTGTTCACTTCCGCAGTACGCAGCGTGATGCGGATGGCAACTTCTACGAAGCGAACCACCTGGAGGGTGATGTAGATATGTACGGCGTGATGAAGAGCTTGCTGAAGATTCAGCAAAAGCGTCAGTGCTCCATTGCGATGCGTCCGGATCACGGACATCAGATGATCGACGACTTGCATAAGAAAACCAATCCGGGTTACTCGTGTATTGGTCGCTTACGTGGTCTTGCCGAACTACGCGGACTGGAAATGGGTATTGCTAAGTCTTTATTCTAAATATCTTAGAGTCTAAAAAATAAAAAAAACGGTGATCTAGCTATAAAAGCACAGATCACCGTTTTTTTATCTTATGTATTATCTTTTAAAAACTCGGAAGAGTTCGCCAATCCACAATACAATGGATGTACCACCGATAATCAATAACCAATCTACTAGCGATATCGGAACTACATTAAACATGACACCTCCAAACTGAACAATTAGGATTTGACCGAATACGATTAAAAGTGCTATGACACCAAAGCCTTTTAAAACACTTGAAAAACCATTGAAGGTGCTTTTTCTGGTTCCATATGCTTTTGCGTTAAACATGTTCCAAAATTGCAGCATCACGAAGATCGTAAAGAATAAAGACAATTCATACGATGTGAGCTCGTTGGATTGACCGGAGAAGTTGACAAAGCTTTCGAAATAGTCTTTGACCGAGAAGTCGGCAAGACTTGTTATATCTACTCGCTTAAAGTATTGCACCAACCCGAGTAAGAATACAACAAAGGTGATACCTACTCCTAAAATAAATACAGCCATCTTTTTGGTAATGATATGAGCATTGAATTCACGTGGTTTATCGTCCATCACTCGTTCGCTCGGAGGTAATGAAGCTAGCGCGAGAGCTGCGAATGTATCCATGATGATATTTACCCACAACATTTGCGTAACCGAGAGTGGAGAGTCTTCACCCATGAATGAACTGATTAAAACGATCAAACATGCTGCAACATTGATAGTCATTTGAAAGACGATGAAGCGTTGTATGTTTTGATACAATGAACGTCCCCACATCACTGCTCGCGTAATGCTATTGAACGAATTATCCAATATCGTGATCGCACTTGCTTCTTTAGCAACTTGTGTACCATCTCCCATCGACAGACCGACTTGAGCTGTTTTCAAAGCCGGAGCATCGTTGGTACCGTCACCGGTTACAGCTACGACTTGCTGCTTCTTTTGCAGTGTCTCTACCAGACGCTTCTTATCCATAGGACGAGCTCTGGAAATCACTTTCAGATCCATTACTCTTTGGAGTAACTGCTCTTCTGACATCTCAGCCAACTCTGTTCCTGTAATGTGATTACGTGCATTATCCTCGCTAGTCCATAAGCCAATCTGACGACCAATTTCTATTGCCGTAACAGATGTATCTCCCGTTACAATCTTGATGTTTATCCCTGCGTTTATACAATCTTGTACAGCCTCGGGGACATCAGCTCGCACCGGGTCTGAAATAGCTGCTACCCCCATAAATGTGAGATCAGTAAGCAGGATCTTTCCATTTGCGAAGATAACTTCATCATCCTCTATAATTTTATATGCAAAACCTAGAGTTCGCATGGCTTGATTTTGATATGTATGTAATTGCTTGTCGAGCTCGTTTCTAAAAGTATCGACATCGACAAGACCTTCGGCGGTATAAGCTTGCTTACATAGTCCGTATACAATTTCAGGTGCTCCTTTTACGTACAATACTCGATGCCCTAATCGTGTGGAGTTGACAAGCGTTCCCATGTATTTACGTTCGGTAGAGAAAGTCAACTGATCTACGACATCTGCTTCTTCACGTATCGGTAAATAATTAATCCCTTGCTGATTGAGCCAAAGCAATAGTGCAGCTTCTGTAGGGTTACCTAATGCTTTTATTTTTGTGGTATCGGTAAAGTCAAGAAAGGCTGTGGAATTGATCGCGATATTCTCTACAAGTGCATCTCTCACCTCTTTATTTACAGTCTTATTTACCGATTCACCATATAGGTTCAACTCATATACTTGCATTTGATTTTGTGTCAGTGTACCGGTCTTGTCTGTGCAAATAACCGTGACAGCTCCCATTGTTTCACAGGCATGCATTTGTCGAACAAGATTGTTGGTCAATAGCATTCTACGCATGCTCAATGCTAAACTCAATGTAACACTCATGGGCAGACCTTCGGGAACGGATACTACTATCACTGTAACAGCAATCATGACTGTATTCACAATATAACTACCAAAAGTAATCCAATCAAAAACAGGATACTCTGTTACAAATAATATGATACGGGTTATGATCAATAAAGATGCAATGAAGTAACTCACTTTTGCGATTAAATCGGCCAATGATTTGAGCTGCTTACTCAAAGGTGTTTCGGCATGAATATCGATACGTGAGCCCTCATACACCTTCCCATACTCTGTTGCATCACCTACGGACGTTGTCTTAAATACTCCATGTCCGTCTACTACAGTTGTCCCTCTATACACCATATTAGAGGGATAGGTTGCCTCTTTGTCAAACTTAGAAGGATTAGTCATTTTAGAGACAATGGGCTCACCTGTCAATGTGGATTCATTTAGCTGCAACGATACGGCCTCATATAGTTCTCCATCGGCAGGAACTTCATCGCCTGCGTTTAAAAGAACAATATCGCCTACGACAATGTCTTTCTTTGCTACTTCGCATACAATATCGTTGCGTATCACCTTTACAGATATTTCATCGTTTACTTGATTGAGCATTTCAAACTTCTTGTTTGCATTGTGCTCAAATAAGAATCCGATTGCCGTAGCCAAGAGAGCAGCAATTGCAATACCTAGAGGCTCTAGAAAAACGATAAACCCGGCATCTTCACCCCAATAATGAAAACATGAAACAGCAAAGGATGCGGTAATAGCAACCAATAATATAATAATAATCGGGTCTTCAAATTTTGTCAAAAAAATACGCCATAGAGAGACTTTTGGGGGAGGTGTAAGCATATTTGCTCCATACTGTTCTCTACTTAAAATTACCTCTTGATCATTTAACCCTTTGATACTCTGTTTTTGCTCCATCTTATATTGAAAATTGTTTTCAGTAAATAAATAATCTGTATAACAAATATTCAAAAAATATTGTTGCAACCTTATTTATCAATATATTTGTCAAAAATTATCTAATCGAAATACTTGAAACATGAAAAAGCGCACCTTCCACACAATGCTTTTATCGTTACTGTTTGCAGCATGTACCACATCTCCTAAATCGGACAACTCGTTACATATTGCGGATATTCGCTCGTTGATGAGTGCTCCTACAACCGTTCCTCTTGCAAATGAGATCGAAAGTGTATCGTATGTTCCGCTACAACTCACTACTGATGACGGATCGATTATCGATGGCGTGATGCATTATACGGTTACCGATAAGGCTATTTATATTTATCCTACACGGGAACGAAAGATCGTTGAGTTTGATCGAAAAGGGAACTTTGTGCGTGAGTTAATTTCGGGCGGACAGGGACCAAACGAGTTGAGTTGTGACATTACATCCATGCAGGCTGACGCACAAGCTGAGAGGCTTTATCTGCATAGCATGGATCGCACAATGGTGTATGACCTAGATGGCAAACTGATCGAGGCATTTACCCCGGCATATCAAAACATCTACAAACGTCAGATTGGACCCGATCGTATTGCTGCCATTGCTTTTCCGTATGTACCTTTTGAACAGGATAGTTATGGCATCGGTGTATTCTCGAATAATGGAGATACAATCGCGTTGAAGAATGACTTCTCTTCATCTGTCGTATCCAAAGAAAATTGCGGACTCACTGTAGGTATGGCGGCCGATTATTCGAACAACCCGAATGGTCTTTTATTCAAGCAAGGAAGCAATGACACGGTATTTATCTTAGCAGAACAGGCTATTGCTCCGGTTTGTATTTTAATGCTTCAAAACTCTGATGATGAGATTAAACGATCGCTCGATGCAACGGATATGAGCAGTATTCGCAACCTTGGAGATGATAAGGATATTGTTGTTTCAGATTTGTTTGAGACTCCTGCTTCGTATTATTTCAGGATGCGCTACAATGGAGGTCACTACGTGGCTGCTCTGGATAAAAAGACGGGACAAAGCTCGATTGAGAAGTGCGTTCAACCGGGTAGTTTGCAGGAATTGGCCGGTGTAAATATGCAATATGGTATGCTTGGAAGCCGGAGTTTTGAGAACTTCCCCATCTGGGGTCGTACAGAAGGGTGTGAACTTGTGCAAATCGTGATGCCATATGAGATCGACTTGTATAATAAAACTGGCGAGATTACCGTTCCTGAAGCTCTGGCTTCTATCGAAAGCAATGATAATCCGATCTTTGTTTTCTATAAGCTAAAACAGTAATCTTGTGTGCAGAACGTAAAATAGTGTTTGCATAGTAGGCATTGTTTTACGTTGTTTGAAATCTTAAGATAACGATAAATTAGGTTTTCTTATTATTATTCACTACTTTGCCACAAATCGAACCTTTAATCATTTTTATTATGGAACTAGTCGATAAAAAAATTGTAGTTTTTAAAGCTCTACTTCTCACTATTATAGCAGTTATCGGGATTTTGCTCTATGATGTTTTCATCAACAACTTCGAATTGATTCAGCAACTACAAGTCTTCTTTGACAATCGGAGTGTATAAAAAGAAAAAAGGAGAAGCACTTGCACCATCTGCCTCCCCTTTTTTCACACTATATAATCTATCTAAACACGTTACATAGGGATATTATTACCTTCTGCATCAAACTTCAGCTTAACTCCATTATCGAGTTGTAACATATACCCCCCCTGTGAAGTGCGAGATAGTTCGTATACCTTATTATCTAATAATCCATTATCAAATAAATAATCTCGGATGGGTTTAGGTATTGTATTTATGATGCCTTGTGGAATACCATTTGCATCATCGATCTCTTGCCATTCGCCTGTTGTTTTATCAAAATCAAGCTCTGCTCCGTTTCCTAGATCTACTTCGTATTGAGTCTTCGTTTCAAGTACTGATTTTACTTGTACGCCCGGATAATACGTATTGATAAATTCTTGAGAGATTGTAGGCAAATCCTTGAAAGCGACAATTACATCATTATTACTGCTGCAAGCCCAGCTTGCAAGCATCATAATTACGAATGCTGTTGTTAATGTGAATAAATTCTTCATT
Organism: Tannerellaceae bacterium; assembly: GCA_051656605.1. Taxonomy (GTDB): domain Bacteria; phylum Bacteroidota; class Bacteroidia; order Bacteroidales; family CAMTPD01; genus UBA12018. The sequence goes on from JBOGCF010000034.1 coordinate 33,469, forward strand.
GCTGATGTATAGATGTTACGCACACATAACAGTATGCTTTTATTATAGGTTTAAATTATTATATTTATTAAACTAGGACACTTCTTGAGCAATTCTAATTTTCCAAAGCTAGAAATGTTCCGTCTGTATCAAACAACAATTCTACCGAATTGTTCAACTTCAACTCATAGACTTGTTTGTCATCTACATATTCGACCTCAACAACCTTTGCTTGAGGAAAATTCTCACGCAAATATTGATTAATTGGTGTAGGTAGCGTATTCAAGATCGTATAGGGTATACCTCTCTTTATTTTAATTTCTTTCCATCTGAAATTCTTTTTAAAAAACTCTAGCTCCCCATTATTCACCAAATCAATCTTATAGAGGTCTCTATCTTGTTGAACTTGTTGCACTGATAAGCTGTCAAAATGTGTCACTACAAATGTTTTGATAGACTCTGGTAGTTGATAAAATGTAGTAATCTTTTGTTTTTGGGCCATCAATGAGATAGTGCTGCAAAGTAATACAACAAGGATCATACCCATACTTCTGGTTCTTTTCATATTCAATAGTTTTTCTCTAGTCTCGTTTTATGAATGAACCATCGCTGCTAAACTTCAGCTTGGTTCCATTGTATAATGTTATCGTATATCCATCATTTCTATGCGTCATACTCACAATGTAGTATTGCGGATAATTATTCTCCAAATATAAATTTAGGATAGATGGTAATTCATCTGTTTGCATTGCCGACGGTATCCCTGAGGGATCGTCTACTTGAGTCCATTTGAGGGCCTGTCTGTCAAACTTAATCAATACCGCATCATTCAAGTAAATCTTATACGTATCATGTGTGACGTGTACATAATTCACTACTGGTGAAGGGTAGTATTTCCCTACAAACGATTGAACCTCTACTGGTAAGGTATCGTAAGGCTGAGTATCTATATCTTCCTGGCATGAAGGAAATAATGTAAGAAAAAGCAGCATTAAAATGTTTGCCATGCCGAAAATCTTTTTCATATGCAGTATAGATTTATATTGTTATAAAAAATGTGTGGTTTATACGTTCTCTTGTTTGATATAGTTTCCTTCCGTGTCGTAGGTTATCTTTACTCCATTATTAAGCGTTACAAAGAAATTGTCTTTATCCCGCCCTATTACAGTAACAAACCATTGATAATAACCATCGTTAATATTTTGCTGTGCCTTTTGAGGCAACAAATTAAAGATTGCTTGTGGTACCCCTTTGTTGTAAGCTACCTGAGCCCAATCTCCCGACTCTTTATAAAACAGCACATCCATACCGTTGGTAAATAACACATCGTATGAGTTATTATCTTCACTGATAGACTGAGCTGTATAACCGCCTAAATAAGTATTAATAAAATACTTCGAATTAGCCGGTAGTATATCCCATGGAATATTTTTATCGGTATTGGTACACCTTGTGTTTAATCCTAAGCAACAAAGTAACATAATGAAAGCAACACCTATTTTATATTTACTCTTATACATCGCATTTTCATTTTTGAATGAGTTTATACTATGCAAACAACAGCAAAAACAAAAGGTTTATCAATAGTTGACCTATAAAATAGGTCTCGGTATTTCTTAACACAAAAAATCCCCACATCGGATAGAACAATGTCTATACAATGTGGGGATATAACCTATAAAAGGCTTATTTATTTTCTATTTATTCGTGATAGTTAATGCCTAATTTTTTCCAAATAGCTTTCCAACTATCTAGGGCTTTAGTAAAACGTCCGTAATCTTTATTTTCAGCCTTTGTCCACCCTACTTCCGCATAAGCTGCGATACGTGGATACACGCGCTGATTCATCGATTCTACCGTTGGAATCCATTCTCCCCACATCTGACAACCAAGGCCCAATACTTGGCTTTCTTGCTCTGGTTTCACACCTTTTGGTATCGGATTGAAGCCGTATGCTTTTTCGAGTGGTATTGAGTTGTAGTCATAGTCAAGATACGTATAATTGTGTGTTGAATTTACAATGTCATAACCTTTGCTTACTGCATCTCTAAAGAGGTCTTCCTCTCCTTTCCAAAAATGAACAATAGAGCTTTTGGATAACGTACTTGTCACCTCTCCTGCGTCTTGCCACCCGTGATCAGCTCCATGCAGGTTTTTTCCCATGATTTCGTTCCAGCCCATCATACGACGACCTTTCGAATCAACAAAGTCTGATATCTGGTTGGTAAACGCAATCTGCAGATCGGGATAGGTCTTGATATTCTTTTGCTTCATGTAATCGGCAACTTTATTGCTTTCTTTCCATTGATCGAATTTCACTTCGTCTCCACCAATATGCACTGCCTGAGAAGGGAATAACTCGAATACTTCGGCCAATACATCTTGCATAAACTCATATACCTTTGGATTGGTTACATCATACACAGCATAGTGAACTCCAAAATATGTAGGAACTTCTATCTGCTCATTCTTTACGCCTAACCAAGGATAGGCTGCAATTGCAGCAGAAGCGTGTCCTGGCATTTCTATTTCGGGCACAATCGTGATTCCTCTTTTAGCAGCATATGCAACAATTTCTTTGATCTCTTTTTGTGTATAGAAGCCTCCATGAGGATTGCCGTCAAATTTCTTACTGTTCCATCCTCCTACTTCTGTTTCTTTTCTAAATCCACCAACCTCAGTTAGCTTTGGATATTTTTTGATCTCGATACGCCAACCTTGATCGTCTGTCAAATGCCAGTGAAATGTGTTCATTTTCAATGCGGCCATTTGATCGAGCAATTGAAATACAACTTCCTTTCCTTTGAAATAACGCCCTTCATCGAGCATAAAAGCTCTCCATTGATAAGCCGGAGAATCTTCGATCGCAACGTTAGGTATTTCCAATGTATTACCCTTTACACTCCATAGTTGTTTTAGAGTTTGCATCGCATAAAAAGCTCCTGACGCATCTGCATATCCAATAGCAACTTTCCCGTCTGTAGCATTCAGAGTATAGCCTTCTGCCGGAAGTTGCTTGTTTTGTGTAAATACTATGTTTGCTTTCTTATTTCCAAACGAAACAGAAATTCCGGCAGATGCAAAATCATTTTGCACCAATGCTTTGATATCCTTCAGATCTTTTCCTAATGAAACTTCTACTTTTGAAAGGGTAAATTCGGATCCGTTGCATTGCAATTTATTCGGATAAGGAATTACATTATGCTGCGCCATTGTTCCAAATGTAGTGGCAAACAAAAGGCTTGCAGAAAAAACAAGTCGTTTAATCATGGTATGTTTAAATATTATCGGGTGAATATTAGATAAATGCAAATTATATATAATCAACAAAAATGAGTCCAATACTAGAAAAAACAGCTATTCCAGATTATTTCTAACACAAAACTAACAAACTTTTGGGTATTTTCAATAATAACATCATTTTCTACAGTTCAAAAAAGGTATTTGTCATAACATTATGTACACCGATTACGTTATCTTTATAAAAAAGTAATACAACAATAAGAATTTAATTATACATGAAAAGTAAACACTTATTTATAGCACTGATATTGGGCAGTACGATTACTGCATGTTCATCTCCATTTGACATAACTACGATTTCAGAACATCACACCGATAATACAGATAATTATCAAATTAATCTAACGTCGATTTCATTTAAGGGAACAAATAAGAGATCGGATGAGATGGTTATGCCCTTGAATGTGCGATTAAAAGCTCTTAATGATTCACTCATGACCACTACGATTGCTGATGCTGACAGTTTCTTTACATCATACAAGAGTGACCTGGAAGCGGGAAAGATTAAATATCCGCAACCGGCTTTCAGATATGAACTCTATAGCAGTGATACGGCATTTATCGCTTCGGAGCAAATCATAAGTACGCTTACCACAACGTATACATTTGCAGGAGGTGCGCACGGAAATACGGAGTTTTACGCGCTTAATTATTCACCGGCAGAAAAGCGATTCCTTTCGACAAAAGACCTGCTAGACATGTCGCAACAAATGCGCATAGACTCTCTCTTACAAGTCAATTTCACCAATCCTGACAACTGCTTCAATACAGATCCGACTCTAGCAGAAGCCTCTGCTATCAACGTTACACCAACACATTTGCGCTTTACTTATGCACACTATACATTGGGTGCATATTATTGTGGAGCTCCCGTTGTTGAAATTCCATTGGAAAGTCTTAACGGAATCTATCTTCTAAAATAAAGAACAGTAATTTGTTCATCCTTACTGAGTGTTGTACTTTTGTAGTCTACTAATAATACGACAAACTAAATTAAGGATGAACAAAATATCTTCTGTTTGTGTCTATTGTGCATCTAGCTCACAAATTGACGCTGCTTATTTCACGGATGCGGAGAAGCTCGGAAAACTATTTGCAGATCAGCAAATACGTCTGATCAATGGTGCAGGAAAAATTGGATTGATGGCTGCAACTGCCAATTCGGTTCTTAAGAACGGCGGTAAAGTGACCGGTGTAATACCTTCCTTTATGGTTGCTCAAAACTGGCAACATGAGTCGCTTACCGAGCTCATTGAAGTAGAGAATATGCACGAACGCAAAGCGTGTATGGCTCGCCTAAGCGATGGGATAATTGCTCTTCCAGGAGGATGTGGTACCATTGAAGAGCTCATGGAGGTGATTACCTGGAAACAATTGGGCTTATACACGAAACCGATTGTGATCTTAAACACAAATGGGTTTTACGATAAACTGATTGATTTCTTACAACACACGATCAGTGAGAATTTTATGCGCTCACATCATGCTCAGCTTTGGAGTGTTGCTTCTACTCCTGAAGAGGCGATCAAATTGCTTTATACGATCCCCGAATGGGACACCTCACACAATAAGTTTGCAGAGATGAAATAAGAAGTAAAATAAGAGAAAAGCTAACACGCTTCTTCTGTTATTTTGTATCTTAAATACGTTATCTTTGTAACAAATTGGTAAACCGATATGAACAAAAAACTACTAACCGTTTGTGCTATGAGCGCATTACTTACAACAATGGGAAGCTGCGACGACAAAAAACAGTCGGCTTCAAACCCATTCTTTACCGAATGGACTACCCCTTATGGTATTCCTCCTTTCGATCAGATCAAGAACGAGCATTTCATGCCTGCTATTGAGCAAGGAATGCAGCAACACTTGGAAGAAATTGATGTTATTGTAAATAATCAAGAAGCTCCTACCTTCAGCAATACAATCGAAGCAATGGACTATAGCGGACGTCTGCTTTCTAAGACACTAGCTGTATTCTTTAATCTTGAAAGTGCTGAAACAAACGATTCTTTGCAAAAAATTGCAGAAGAGATCTCTCCTCTTCTTTCGGAACACAACGATAAGGTTTCGATGAATGAGAAGCTTTTTGATCGTGTAAAGACCGTATACAATAATCGCGAAAGCGAAAACCTTACTCCGGAACAGACACGACTTCTTACCAACTACTACAAAGATTTTGTTCGTTCGGGAGCTCTTCTTCCTGCTGATAAAAAGGAGCAACTTAAGGCTATCAATAAAGAAATCGGACTTCTTACCTTGAAGTATTCTCAAAATGTATTGGCCGAGAATAACAGCTTCGAACTGGTTGTTGAAAACGAATCGGACCTTGCAGGTTTGCCTGAATCTGTAAAAGCGGCTGCAGCTGAAGAAGCTAAAAGTCGTGGCAAAGAAGGCAAGTGGGTATTTACCCTTTCAAAGCCTAGCATGATCCCATTCCTTCAGTATGCAGAGAATCGCAATCTACGCGAAAAGCTTTACAAGGGATATATCAATCGTGGCATGAATGCTAACGAATACAACAACAGCGAACTGGCTCAAAAGATCGCAAACTTACGTATCACGCAAGCAAATCTTCTAGGATATAAAAACTTTGCGCAATATAGCATCGAAGATAAGATGGCTAAGACACCGGAAGAGGCAATGAACTTGCTTACTCAAGTCTGGACAGCTGCTCAGCCTAAAATCAATGAAGAGATTGCAGATATGCAGAAATTAGCTAACGCAGAAGCTACTCCAGTGAAGCTAGAGTCATGGGACTGGTGGTATTATGCCGAAAAAGTACGTAAAGCGAAGTTTGACCTTGATCAAGAAGAACTACGTCCTTATTTCCAAGCTGACAGCGTAATGCAAGGTGCTTTCTGGACTGCAAACCAATTGTATGGTCTTACATTTGAGGCACTTTCTGATTATCCTAAATACCACGAAGACGTAAAGGCGTATAAGGTGAGTGATGCCGACGGTAGCCATGTTGGTGTGCTATTGATCGACTTCTTCCCTCGTGCTGGCAAACTAGGTGGTGCTTGGATGGACAACTACGTTCCTCAACGCGTGGAGAATGGCAAAGACATTCGTCCTGTTGTGACAAACGTTGGTAACTATACGAAACCTGTCGGAGACAAGCCTGCTTTACTTAGCCTAGATGATGTAGAGACGGTATTCCATGAGTTTGGTCACGGTTTGCACGGATTGCTTTCAAAAGTTACTTATCCTAGCTTAAACATGAATGTTCCTGCTGATTTCGTAGAACTTCCATCTCAAGTCATGGAGCACTGGGCTACACATCCGCAAGTATTAAAGCAATATGCAAAGCATTACCAAACGGGCGAGGTGATTCCAGATGCTTTGATTGAGAAGATGCAAAAGGCGGAAACTTTCAATCAAGGTTTTGCTACAGGTGAATTTGTTGCCGCAGCTTTGCTGGATATGAACTGGCATTTACTTGAGACCGAAAACAGCTTAGATGCTGCTGCTTTTGAAAAGGCTGCAATGGACAACATTGGCTTAGCTAGCTCAATCGTGCCTCGTTATCGCTCTACATACTTCACACATATCTTTAGTTCTCCTACAGGCTATGCTGCCGGATATTACAGCTACTTATGGGCTGAGGTATTGGATGCTGATGCATTCAGAGCATTTGAGCAAACTGGTAATATCTTTGACCCAAACACGGCTCAATCATTCAGAAAGAATATCCTTGAAAAAGGTGGTTGTGAAGATCCAATGGATATGTATCTTAACTTCAGAGGAGCAAAACCAACTCCGGATGCACTGCTTGAAGGTAGAGGCCTAAAGTAATTTAACTAGAGATTCAAAAGATCCATTAAGGGATTATTTCCCTTTATGGATTATTATAGATATGAAAAAAGCGAAGCATGAGTACAACCGTACATCATAGCTTCGCTTTTTTATCTACAAGCCAATAAAACAACTAAACAATTTTATATATATGAACATTCATTACATTATACGATAGGATATGTAAATTGAGGTTGTTGCATAATTTCTTTTACCTTCTCTTCAGATGGCTTTACTCTACATCCTGCAACATATCGTTTTTTATAGTAGGGATCTTCTTTCAAGTTCGACGTTTGTACACCTCCCCTGGCACTATGAATAAACTCTACGTTTCCATCTCCATTGTTTGCGACAACAATACCGACATGACCAATTCGTTTTGTCCCTACACCCGAACGACCATTGAAGAATATCAGGTCTCCAGGCTTTAAATCATTCACATCAACCTTTTCTCCATTCTTGATTTGCTCTCTGCTTGTGCGTGAAATCTCTACACCTTGTTTTTCGAATACATACGAAGTGAATCCTGAACAATCAAAAGCTTTGGTTGATTTACCACCCCAACGATAAGGAGTACCTAAATATTTCATTGCTTCTGAAATCAAGTTATTGTAAAACTTCTCATAAAGTGTCTCTACCTCTTCTTCTGTCTCAACAACCGGAAAACTCATCGGTTTGATAAATGGGTGAAGCGAGTCTATGTCTGCAACTACTGTAGAGTCTATAGTGGGTGTATCTTGTGCAGATGCTGTAGTAAAGCTACTCATCGATCCAATTACACACAATAACGCAACAAATAGAAAAGAGTGGGTCTTCTTTTTTACCGTGTAAATTCTCATATAATAGTTATGGTTTTGATTCAATTGTGGATAATACTCAATGCTTTTACACATCGTTTATACCTCTAAGTTACAGAAAAGTCTAGACCCTGACAACCCAAGCAGATCAATATTTAGTCATTTTAGAATTTATTCTCAGCTCTTTATACAATACAAATTCACCCCTCAATAAACTATTTCGCCCTATTCATGCACCTTTTACCACATTATATGGGTATATCTCCCTAAAGGTTGACATATATAAATAAGTAAGATAAATTAGCATTCTAGATACTTAATTCGAAATCTAAATATTCACACTATGAAGAAGAACATTCACCGAATACTGCTAGCTGCATGCTGCTGTATACTTCCTATTACCAACAGTGTTTCTGCCTCAACGACCAACAAGGCCGAACATCTAATAAACAAGAACGGAATGCTGACCGATGCAAATGGACGCACCGTTATACTCAACGGTCTCAATCATGTCAATAAGAACAAAAGTGAAGGCTATCTTAATGTAAATGATGAGGAGCTATTCAAGAAGTTCAAATCTTGGGGATTCAATTGCATCCGCTATGGTATTATCTGGGACGGATTAGAACCCGAACCAGGTAAAATAAACGAAGCCTATTTAAAAGAGATTGATAAACGAGTAAAGTGGGCCGAAGAGAATGGCATTTGGTTGATGCTCGACATGCATCAAGATTTATATGGACAAGCGTTTAGCGATGGAGCACCGGCATGGGCAACCTTAACCAATAATGCACCTCACTACAAAGGAAATATCTGGAGTGAAGCTTACCTTATTAGTCCGGCAGTACAAAATGCATTTGACAACTTCTGGAAGAATGCACCTGCACCCGATGGTATAGGCATACAAGACCACTACATCAATGCATGGAAAGTAGTTGCAGACAGATACAAAGATGCTCCTGCTGTATTGGGATTCGACATCATGAATGAACCCTTTCCGGGAACACAAGCACAAGAGGTAATGGGTAATCTACTCACCTCTGCAGCAAGCATGGTCTATGACATGTCGGGCATGATGCCATCCGAATCTGAAATCATGGCAACACTCTCTAGTCCGTATGGTAAAGCCGAAGCATTATCTTATGTTTCTTCACGAAGCAACTATCAAAAGGTTCTCAATGGCATGCAAGCTTCTGTTGCATCATTCGAGCAAGGAGCATTGTCTGACTTCTATCAAAAAGTGCGCGATGCTATACGCAGTGTCAACTCAAAACAGATGATCATTTTAGAACATAGTTATTTTTGTAATCTTGGCCTAAAGAGTAGTATAAAAACTCCGGTAGATAAAAATAAGCAACCTGATCAACTCTGCATTTTTGCACCACATGGTTATGATTTGGTTACCGATAGTGAATTAGCATCCACGCCTGCATCAGAACGAGTAGACGTAATCTTCGAAGCTCTCTTTGAAAGTGGAAAGGAAAAGGCCTTACCAACTGTTGTTGGCGAATGGGGAGCTTTTTACATGGGTAATAATAAATACATCAATCCGGCCAAGCAAATCATAAGCCATATCGAAAGTAACCTTGGAGGACAAACCTATTGGTGCTATTGGGATGGTATTGAATCGCAAGATTATTTCCCTGTTGTCTCAAGAATCTATCCGATGCGTACAGCCGGAACATTGAAAAGCTATCGTAATGATTTTGACAAGAAACAATACATAATGGAATGGAATACTGACAAAAAAGACCTAAATCATGAAACCATTGTGTATATCCCCGACCATACTAAACTCAATAAATCAGCTTTAGATTCAAAAGGTTTTGATATTTCGTTGCAGAAAGCTGAGAGTGGCAACGAAGCTTTTCTCATTATCAAACCAGAACAAGCCGGCGAGCATAACCTCTCTATTTTATACAATTAGCTCTTTTTCAAATCAGCCTTTGCTATAGAAAGCAGAGGCTGATCCTATTATTTTTGTACGATAACAAATATCACCTTCATCTTTAAAGTCTTGCATTACGACAGATTTTGAATATTTTTGTCGTATTCTTTATTGAGCAATAACATGAAAAATGCAGGCACCTTCTTTAGATTAAGACTAGATAAGATTAACACACTACATAACAGATTCTTGCTAAGCGGAACTATTTTATGCTTCGCCCTCATCTTTATGTATTTATTCAAGCCGTTTGGTATTGATTATTGGATTGGTGAAACCTTTGGTAATCGCAATACAGTAATCTTATCTATTTGTCTTTTCTCTTTTGCTGTAATCTTTACCTCACAAATTATACAGTTCTTTTTGTTTCGAAATAAGTCTTATACACTCTCTCATTTTATTGTAGGTATTATTGCAGAGGTTGTTGTAATTTCTCTTCCTTTAGCTTACGCCTCAACAAATGAGTATAGTTCTTTTTCGAATGAGTTAATCATTACACTAAGACTCATCGCAGCTACTCTTTTATTCTGCTATTTTGTGTCTACACTTATTCTATATGCATTGAATCTAGGAAATAACGCTGTAATAACGAATATCGAAAATAGTGCTGCAGAAGTGCAATCGGAAGATGAAAACTCTCTGCCTAATACGTTATCCATGTTTTCAATTTATGATGACAACGGGCAGCTTCGTTTCTCTGTCAATTCGAATGACTTACTCTTTATTGAGTCGGCCGATAATTATGTTATGGTTCATTACTTACGCAACGAAAACTACTGCAAACAACTCGTACGTACAACCTTAAAAAGCATAGAAGCCGATGCAGGCAAAGCCGGATGTGTACGCTGCCATCGTTCGTACCTGATCAACAAACATAAGATAGGAGAAATCAAAAAGAACGGTCGTCAGTATGAGGTACATCTACACCACATTCATCAAGCCATACCAATCTCCAAATCATATCAAGCGGAATTAATCTAATATCCTACTATATTCGTTCTACCAGAAGCTTGTCGACTCGTGCACCATCCATATCGATCACTTCAAATGCAAATCCACAGCTACGAAACTTATCTCCGACTTTAGGGATACGATTCAGTTTGTACATAGCCAATCCACTTAAGGTAGAAAAGCCGGCATCACTTACTTCATCTATATTAAACAAGCCCATTTCTTCGAAGAACTCAATATAATTCATTTCACCGTCCACTAACAACGAGCCATCTTGACGCACCACAATATCTGTTTCATATTGCTCACCTTCATCGGGAAAGTCGCCAAGCACGCTTTCTGTCAAATCGTGTACAGTTACAACACCTTCCATCAGTCCGTACTCATTGATGATGACAGCAAAACTTGCCGACTCTTCTCTAAAGATATCTAAGATGCGCGTAGCCATTACATGCTCAGGCACAAAAAGAGCGGGTTTTATAAGTTCAGCGAACTTGAAGTTCTTTCTACACAAGGCCGAAAATAAATCCTTCACATACACGACACCCACTACATTATTTCCTTGAGCATCGAGAACTGGATATTTTGTAAAAGGATATTGCTCTACAATCGTATTAATTTCTTCTAGCGAATAATCTTCGCGCAAAGCAATCACATTCTTTCTGTGTGTCATCAAATCGCCCACATGCTTATCGGAAAAACGAAACACCTCCTTGATCATCTCTGTTTCCTGCTTATCAATCACCCCTTCTTCCGAACTTCGTTTCAAGATAAACTTCAGCTCCTCTTCTGTAAGCTGACGTCCCTCTCCTCCTTTCACACCCAATAATTGATTGATCAGCTTTGTCGACTTGCTCAGCAACCACACAAACGGAAAAGAAAAAACTGTTATCACTCGTATCAATGGCGATAAAAACAAAGCATACTTCTCTGGATTATGTAAAGCCAACGTCTTGGGCACCAATTCACCAATAACCAATGATGCATAGGTAATAGATCCAATAATGATGACATACGACAAATCACCCGCATACCTTGCAATCGAAGCATATTGCTGCAATACAGGAGTAAGCTTGTCTACAAAAGCCATTCCTCCATATGCTCCGGAAACAATCCCAATCAAAGTAATTCCAATTTGAATCGTCGACAATGTATTTTCAGGTTTCTCAAGCAAAGTGAGTAAATAAGCAGCACGCTTATCACCTTTTCCTTTTATCGTTTCCAAACGAGGCTTGCTACAAGCCACCAAAGCCATCTCATACATGGCGAATAAGCCATTGCATAAAAGGAGTAATAAAATTACAATAATCTGAGTTATCATTTCTTTAATTTATAGTACTGCAAGTATACAAAAAGAAAAGACCACTTACATCCCGCAAGCGATCTTTCTCTATTAAATAATAAAATATAAACGCCAAATTTATTTTTGTACGCCGAAGCTATAAATACATCTACTGGTGTATACATCACCTGGCTTCACGACAACAGAAGGAAAGTCTGCCTTATTTGGAGAATCGGGATAATGTTGTGTTTCGAGACACAAAGCTCCACGGTGCGGATATACGACACCTTGCTTCCCTTTGACATCACCTTCCATAAAGTTCCCGGCATAAAACTGAATACCCGGTTCGGTCGTATATACAGACATCACAATACCCGACTCTTTGGAATAAGCCTGTGCGGCAGCTTGCTTTAAGTTCCCTTTCGTATTCAACACCCAATTGTGATCATAGCCTTTGCCATATTGCAACTGCTGAAATGAATCATCGATACGATCACCAATCACATTCGGTTTACGAAAATCCATCGGAGTGCCCTCTACCTGAGTAATCTCTCCGGTAGTAATAAATGTGTCATCAATTGGAGTATACATGTCTGCATTGATCATCAACACATGATCAAGAATATTTTCATTGTGCTTGCCCGATAAATTGAAATAAGAATGATTGGTAAGATTGACAATTGTTTTCTTGTCGGTCACTGCTTTATATTGAATATCTACAGCATTCTTATCGGTAAGACGGTAAATCACCGTCATATCCAATTTACCGGGAAACCCTGCATCTCCATCAGGCGAAGTATACGTCAATTGCAACGTTTGGTCATCAAGCTGCTTTGCCTCCCAAACCACATTATGATATCCATCGGGACCTCCATGCAGACAGTGCTCGTCGTTATTTTTAGGAAGGTTGTAAGCAGTGCCGTCTAAAGCGAATTGCGCATTGCCAATACGATTACCATACCGTCCTATCAAAGCACCAAAATTACCATCAATCGAAACATAGTCTTTGATATTATCGTGTCCCAGCACAACATCTGTCAATGTCCCGTTCTTATCCGGAACCATCAGCGAAACCAGTCGCCCACCAAAGTTGGTAATACACGCCTCAACCCCATTTTTATTCTTCAGCACATACAGTTTTGTCGGTTTACCGGCAACTGTCGATTCAAACTTCTGCGGATCAAGTCCTGATAATGTATTACAAAAAGCTACTTGAAAACCTGTACACAAAGCACAGATCATACTTACATAAAAGAATCTACGTAACATACGAATTAGATTAGATCGGTTAATTTATTAACTGTTTATTTCGAAACTTCAATAGCCACGACAGACAAGGCCGGAAGTACGGCCGAAAGCACTCCATCTTTCACCTTCACACCCGTCAACTTCGTCGGTTTTACAGCCTGTGGATTATCAAATGTATTGTGAGCAGTAAAACTAGAAGCCGACAAAACCTCTCCCGATACTCGTCCCATCTTACCCTCATCTAGTGTTATATCTACAGGAATAGCATCGGTTGATGAGATATTTACCAGAGTTAGTAGTATCGTTCCGTCTTCTCGAACAGAAGCAGAAGCATTAATCGCCGGCAAAGCATCATTGCCATTACGATACTCTTTCTTACTCATTTGCACAGGAAGATAACGAGCATTTTGATGATCTTTATATAAATCAAAGACATGATACGTTGGCGTAAGAATCATCTTAGGACCATCGGTCAAAATCAAAGCTTGTAACACATTGATAGTCTGCGCAAGATTTGCCATACGCACACGGTGCGAATAATTATTAAACAGATTCAACGTGGTTGCTGCAATAAGAGCATCACGCAAGGAGTTTTGCTGATACAAAAATCCGGGATTGGTACCAGGCTCTACATCCGTCCAAATACCCCATTCGTCTACACAAAGAGCCACATTACGCTTAGGATCGTACTTATCCATAATAGCCGTATGCTTTTGCAACAACTCGTCCATAACGAGACAATTCTGCATGGTCTTGAAATACTCCTGTTCTCCAAACTCAGTAGCCGAACCTTTATTTCCCCAATTACCCGTCGGAATAGTGTAATAATGCAACGAAATTCCCCACATCATATAAGCAGGAATCCGTTTCATACACACCTCCATCCAGTTATAATCGTTATTATTGGGGCCACAGGCAATCTTACGTATCGCATTTCCCGAGTAGTTTCTGGCATACGACTGGTATCTGCGGTACTGATCTGCATAATACTCTGGAGTCATATCTCCACCACATCCCCAACTTTCGTTACCGACACCCCAAAAGCTAACTTTCCAAGGTTCGTTTCGTCCGTTTTCTTTACGTTTGCGCGTAAGGGTTGTTTCTCCTTCATAGTTGAGATATTCAATCCAGTCCCGCATTTGCTCGGGAGTGCCACTTCCCACATTTGCCGAAATATAAGGCTCGCACTCGAGTAATGCACATAGTTTTAGAAACTCATCTGTTCCAAAACTATTATCTTCCGTTACTCCACCCCAGTGACTATTTAGGGTAATGGGCCGCTTGTTTCGTGGTCCAACACCGTCGCTCCATTGATATTCATCGGCAAAGCAGCCTCCCGGCCATCGAAGGTTCGGAATATTTATTTTCTTCAATGCCTCAACAATATCCAGACGAATGCGATCATCTTTAGCTATAGGCATACTCTCCTCTACCCAAAAGCCATCGTAAATACAACGTCCCAAATGCTCGGCAAAATGACCATAAATATCTTTACTAATGATCTCTTTGGGCGAGTTGGTCATTACATTAATTCGAGTACGCTCTTGTGCAGATACATCCGAATCAGCAATGGCAATTAGCATAAATGCACCTAGTGCAATGGTTGTGTTTTTCATACAATACTATATTAGATTCTTAAAACGATTTCAAAGTCTTACCGATAAAAGCCTCAAAAAGCACTTATGTATTTTGCGACTTAAACTCCTTCGGAGTCATTCCAAACTGCTTTTGGAAACAACTCGAAAAATAGGAAGCCGAAGAGAATCCCACCAAGAAGGCAATCTCGTTGATGCGGTAATTGTTTTCGCACAACATGAGCGCAGCTTTTTTTAGTCGGGTTACCCGGATATAATCATTAGGCGACATATCGGAAATGCCCTTTACCTTTCGATACAAACTCGACGTACTCATACTTAGTTTTTCTGCCAAAATCTCAACACTTAAGTCAGGATTATCAATGTTTTGATAGATAAATTCATTCAGCTTATTGATAAATGCCTCATCTACTTTATTCGCAACAAGCGACGTAGAAACAGCCAATGGAGAATTTCCAAATGCTTTAAGTATTTGTTCTCTGTTTTTGATCAAATTAGAAACGCGCGCCTTGAGGTAATTGATCGAGAACGGCTTATCAATATAAGAGTCAGCCCCAACTTCAAGACCTTCGAGTTTGGCATCCAGTGTTCCTTTTGCCGTAAGCAAGATCACAGGAATATGACTTGTATTAGGCTCACCCTTGATCCGCTTGCAAAGCTCAATACCATCCATCACCGGCATCATCACATCCGAGATCACCACTTTGATCATCTCCTTTGCCAGTATATCTAAAGCTTCGGCTCCATTGCTCGCTCTAAACACCTCATAATCACACTTTAATTCGCTTGCAATAAAAGCATTCATTTCTTCCTGATCTTCTACCACAAGAACAGCCTCTTTTGTCGAAGCAGAGATCGGAGTATTTTGTATTTGACCCGTTTCCTCTACCTGTTCTTCTTTTTCAACACAGCATTGGGTATGCACCTCAAACACCATTTGCTGAATAAGCGGCAAGCGCAACTCAAAAGTTGTAAGCGAAGTGGCAGTATCTAAAGACAAGTAGCCATTGTGCAGCTCGGCAAGCGAACGGGCAAGCGACAAGCCGATACCACTTCCCGAAACATTCATATTCGCCTTCATACGATAGAATGGTTCGAAAACTTTATCCTTCTCCTGAACGGGAATCCTTACACCATCATTGGCTACACGCACCACAAACATACCGGAGCCTTCTTTCTCGATACCATAGTGAATCTCAACATGCTTGTCGCAATATTTAAGCGCATTAGACAACAGGTTACTCATGATCTTTGTAAAAGCTTCCACATCGAGTGCAGCCATAAACGTATCTAAATCATTTGTTACAATAACCTCTTTATTGTTTTCGGCAAACGACGGCTGAAAACGGGCAATGATCGATGAAAGTTGTTGCACCACATCCACACGTACGAAATTCAGCTTAAAGCCCTCTACTTCTGTCTTTCTAAAGTCGAGCAGTTGTGTAGATAGATTAATCAGTCGATCTACATTTCGATTCACCATCTTTAGGCTTTGCTTGGTATCAGAGTTAAGCTCCTGCATCCCCGTAATGCTTTCGATCGGAGCCTTTATCAATGAAAGTGGCGTCTTAATTTCATGCGCAACCATGGTAAAAAACTCCACTTTCGAATTATACAACTCACGCTCTTTCTCTCTATTTAGCTTCTCTTGACGCAATAGGCTCTTCTCTCCCGAGCGTTTCTTATGGTATTTGAATGCAAAATAAAGAAGTAATAATACAGCAAAAGTATACAAGAAGTAGGCCGATGTTGAAGCATAAAACGGTGGAGGTATGATGATGGAAAGTGTTTTATTTTCACCATTCCACAAGCCACTGCTATTGCAGGCGCGCACCATAAATGTATAGGTACCCGGTGATAAATTAGAATAATATACACTTCTGTTTTTATTAATATGCACCCAATCTTTATCTACTCCTTCAAGTATGTATTCATAATGAATAGAGGCCGGTGAAGTAAATGACAAAGCAGAGAAACTTAAATTAAAGCTGCTACATGAAGTAGGCAGAACGATCTCGGACAACTCCGTTATTGATGCATCCCCTTTTAGTAGATGTTTGCGACTCTCTTCGGCACGCTCATCGATTGATAAGTCTGTAATATAAAGCGTAGGCACGAACGTATCTTTAGATAAGTCTCCCGGCATAAAAGAGATCAACCCATCGATCGTTCCCATATAAAAGCGACCATTCACATCCTTGTAGGCTGAATTATAATTAAATTGATCTTCGGGCAAACCATTGGCGCGTGTATAAATGTAAGACTCTTCCTTTTCGGGATTAAAACGAATCAAGCCCTTACTACTTGCAATCCATAAGTTCCCTTGACCATCTTCCAATACACTATACAACTGTGCCGATGGAATGCCCACATTCTCATGATACACCGTTGACTTTCCGGTTTCGCGATTAAACAAAGCCAAGCCCCCTTCATGGGTGGCCACCCAAAGCCTGTTCTTCGAATCCTCCATAACATAATTGATCAGATAATTGATTGAAGAACCCAAACCACTACTATAATAATCATATACTTTTACCGCTTTGGTAGTATCATCGTACGACACGAGTCCTATCGCTGTGGCAAACCAAAGCACCCCTTTCGAGTCTTCATACATATTATATACAGAAACGAAAGAACGTTCCAGATCAATTGCATTGAACCGTTTCGTTGCAGGGTCAAAAAAACTAACACCATTAGTGGTTGCCACGATCAACTTATTGGTTCGTGTTTTTAAGAACGAAAGGACAAAATCAGAATTTAAATCTCCCGGCGTATTCCCTGCCTCATAATGTGCAATCTCTCTTCCTGTTTTTGCATTCAACACATGAATACCGTCGTTGAAGGTTCCTATCCAAACCGAGTCATCAACTACAGAAAGTCCGTGTATATTTGTAATAGACTGACCATTTTTACTATAAATCGGATAATGCGTAAAGGCTCCTGTTGCAGGATCAAACTTCGACACCGCATTATCTTCGGTTGCATACCACACTTTCCCGTTATTGTCTGCCGAGATTTCACGTACCGTATTACCACACATCTGTTCGTGGGTGCGTTCTGCCAGATACTTATCAAATTGCAAATGGAAGTTGGGTAAATAACTCACCCCCTTAAAGTAAGAACTGATCCATATGCCCCCTTCTTTATCTGTCGTAATAGAATAGAGCGCATTGTCGGCCAATGCATACGGATTGCTCAGCGACTTGCGGATGTTGGTGGTTTTTTTCGATTTTAAATTATAAATGTATAGTCCCGACTCCGAAGCAACCCATAGCTCGTGATCGGATATATGCTTGATATCACGTACAAATATATCCGGTATAACCTGCTCTACGGTTTTATCTTTGAGCGATAATAGGAAAAGTCCGTTCATATTAGAACCCAGCCAAACCCCATATTCGTCGTCCGTTACAGCACAATTGATATAAGCCGGTCCGTCGGTTATACCACCCGCGTCACAGAAATGTTCAAAGGTATTGGTCTGTGCTTGATATTGCGCAACCTCTCCATCAAACCCAATGGCCCATACCGAGCCCGATGGATTCGCACAGATCGTACGTATACTGTATTTAAAATCGTTGTATTCTTCAGCATTATGCGAATCAAGGTTATATTTATAAACCCGATTACCTGAAGTGATCCAAAGGTTACGACTTTGATCTTCGACTACATTAAATACGGAATTAATAACAAGATGCTGATTATTGAGTTGAGAAAAACGGACAAACTGATCTTCGCTATGCTTATATACACACAACTCATGCGAGGTGGCAACCCAAACATTTCCTTCTTGATCGGGATAAATCGCATGTATATAATTAGAGGTAACACTGCTGCTATCTCCTTCTATATTCATATAATGTTTGAAGCGGTTTCCATCGAAACGATTGAGGCCGGATGTTGTTCCAAACCACATAAAGCCGCTTTTGTCTTGTGCAGTACAAAGCACGGTATTATGAGACAAACCCTGCTCATTACGATAGTGCTTGAAGTAATATTCTTTAGCAGTAGCCAATTGAGAAATACATACAAATAAGATCAAGAATACAATTCTTGAAAAAAAGATGTTGTTCATGGGGATTAGATTATTTAAAGCCTGTGCAAGATAGTTGTTAGAATCCTATCAAATATATAATATTTCAATCACAAAACTATAATTATCGTGCAAAACAAGGCAATATGAACCTCTCAGTGGGAAGGTATCGTATTAATTTGTACCTTTGCAAAAAGAAAACTAGATCGATCATCGCATATGAGAATAGATATCATTACCGTATTGCCGGAGATGCTTACCGGCCCTTTGAACTGTTCTATCCTAAAACGAGCACAAGACAAAGGTCTGGCACAAATACACATTCATAACCTAAGAGACTACTCAACAAAAAAACATAAGAAAATAGACGATTACCCTTTTGGCGGTGAAGCCGGAATGGTAATGCAAATAGAACCGATCGACAGAGTAATCAGTGCTTTGAAGGCCGAAAGGGAGTACGACGAAGTAATCTATACATCGCCAGATGGTGAAACCTTTGACCAGAAAATGGCAAACACGCTTTCGATGCATCAGAACCTGATCATCTTGTGTGGCCACTACAAAGGGATTGATTACCGTATCCGCGAACATTTGATCACAAAAGAGATCTCTATTGGTGATTATGTGCTTACCGGCGGCGAACTTGCGGCGGCGGTAATGTCTGATGCTATCATTCGATTGATTCCGGGCGCAATTGGCGACGAACAATCGGCCTTGTCCGATTCGTTTCAAGACGACTTGCTAGCTCCACCTGTATATACACGTCCGGCAGAATACAAGGGATGGAAAGTTCCGGATGTATTGCTTTCGGGACACGAACGCAAGATCAACGAATGGAAACTTCAACAGGCACAAGAACGCACCATGCGTCTTCGTCCAGACTTATTAAAGAAGAAGTAAAATTATCTTCACGATAACAGAATCGTCAGGTCCCGATGAGGGCACTGAAAAAGGCTGTGTTTTTTATCAACTCTCCGTGCTAGTATACAAAAATGGTTATAATGACTTCTTTTTTAAGAAGAGGCATTATAACCATTTTTACTTATAAATTTCGCATATAACTTTATATAGCTA
>JBOGCF010000035.1:0-26819 GCA_051656605.1 Tannerellaceae bacterium
TGCTAGCATACTCAAAACTATAATAACTTAAAGATACGAAATATAAACAACTTCATTATAGAACCTATTTATAATTTAGCTTTATGAGCAAGTATACTTATTGATTTTTTCAGTGCCCTCGTGCCGACCTGACGATTCATTCTTCACTATGATTGAATCGTCAGACCGCCTTCTGACGATTCTGTTCTCGTAGAGTTTATTTTCGAGCTGCCTTTGTGTGTCTAATTTTCCATGTATTGTTTCTTGTTGTAGTAAACGATGGCTGTATAGAGTAGGGGGTGTGGCAAACTTTTTTGTAGCCCAAGTGTTGAAACAACATACGCATTGCATAATCATGTGTGTAATGATTAGTTTTCCCGTAATTTTTCAGAAATGAATACTTCCTTTGTTGTTTAGAAAATCCATATAGATGAAAATATTAATAATAGAAGACGAAGCTGAACTTAGAGATATATTGAAAGATTCGCTCGAAAAGGAGCGTTATGTGGTAGAAACTGCCGGAAATCTAAAGTCGGCTATGCAGAAGATCGAAGACTATGATTATGACTGTATTCTGCTCGATATCATGTTGCCCGATGGTAGTGGACTTACCCTTCTCAAAGAGTTGAAGCAATTGCGAAAGCGTGAAAACGTGATTATTATTTCGGCCAAAGACTCGATAGAAGATAAGGTGCATGGTCTTGATTTGGGGGCCGATGATTACTTGCCTAAACCTTTTCATCTCGCCGAACTTACGGCTCGTATTAAAAGCGTGATTCGTCGTAACCAAAACAATGGCGAGATGAGCCTTTCTTACGGAAATATTACGTTGTATCCCGATCGTTTTGCTGTAAGTATCGATCAAAAACCACTCGAACTCAATCGGAAAGAGTACGATATCTTGTTCTATTTAATGAATAGACCCGATAGGCTGATCAATAAGAACACGTTGGCAGAGTCGGTTTGGGGCGATCACATTGACCAAGTGGATAATTTTGATTTCATTTATGCGCAAATCAAAAACTTGCGCAAGAAACTCAAAGAGGCTCAGGCTACTCCGCAAATTAAAGCTGTATATGGCTTTGGATATAAATTTACGACAGATGAATAGGTTATGAAGCTACTCAATAAAATATTATTTCAGATATCGCCGTTGTTGCTTATTGTGATGACTTTGTGGGCCTCATGGTTTTATACTGTCATAATAAGTGAGGTAAATGATGAGGTCGATGACTCGTTAGAGGCTGCTTCCGAGCAGATAATTATCCGAACATTGGCCGGTGAGGATGTCTCGCAAGTAAATCACGGAACAAATAATCAATATTATATTCATGAGGTGACTGATGATTATGCAAGTGCAAATAAGCACAGGCGTTTTATTGATTCGATGGTTTATATCAAGTCAAAAAAGGAGACGGAGCCTGCTCGTATACTGAAAACTTACTTCAAAGATGATGATGATCGAATGTTAGAACTGGTAGTTTCTACTCCTACGATCGAAAAGGCCGACTTACAAACTGCCATTCTTAAGTGGGTGCTTATTCTGTACTTTTCGTTGCTGATTATTATTATCTTAATCAACGTGTGGATGTTTAAGCAGAATCTTTCTCCGCTTTATGTGTTGCTTAAATGGCTCGATAAGTATAAGATCGGTGGGCATAATGCACCGCTGGAGAATCAAACCGATGTTGTGGAGTTTCAGAAGCTAAACAATGCAGCTTTGCGCAACGCGCAACGCGCCGAAACGTTGTTCGAACAACAAAAACTGTTTATAGGAAATGCTTCTCATGAGATACAAACCCCGCTGGCCATTTGTAAGAATCGTCTCGAAATGATGATGGAAGATCCTAATATTACAGAACAACAGCTCGAGGAGCTTATCAAAGTACACAAGACGCTTGGAAGTATTACGAAACTAAACAAGTCGTTGCTGTTGCTAAGTAAAATTGATAACGGGCAGTTTATTGAGGTAAACTTAATTCGGATGAATACGCTGATTGAGCGTTATCTGGCCGACTTTCGCGAAGCTTACGCGTATAAGAATATTGACGTTACATATACAGTGCATGGTAATTTCGTTCTCGAAATCAATGAATCGCTCGCAGTAATATTGGTGACGAATCTACTCAAAAATGCTTTTGTACATAATGTAGACAATGGAAAGATTCAGATTGATGTTTACTTCGACTCTTTTACTGTAGCAAATACGGGTGATGACGAGGCGCTTGATCCTGAGCGAATATTCGAACGCTTTTATCATACACGTAAGCGTGAAGGGTCTACAGGATTGGGATTGGCTCTTGTCGAATCTATATGTAAACTGTATGACTTGAAGTGTAACTATAAATTTGTTGATGGTTTGCATCAATTTAGTTTAGAAAGTTAATTTGTTTCAGTTTCATTTCAGAATCAAGTTGCAACTTTGCAGTATAATAATTAAACAAAGAATAAGATGATACGAAAAATGTGTGTTTTGTTGATGGGCCTTTTTGCTTTACAAACAATGGTAAAAGCAGATGATGAAAGGCTAATCACAGTAGATCAGTTGCCAAAACCGGCTCAGAATTTTATTAGTCTATATTTCCCGGACCATAAGATTTCTATGGTGAAAGAGGAAGAAGACTTTTTTAACGTAGAGTATGATGTGATCTTTACAGATGGCGACAAAGTTGAGTTTCTAAAGAATGGTGAATGGAAAAAAATCGAATGTCGTGTTAGGCCGGTACCGTATTCGGTGGTTCCAGGATCCGTTCGAACATTTATTGAGCAAAAGCATCCTGATACTCAGATTATGAAAATCGAAAAAGACAGAGGTGATCTTGAGATTGAATTGAACAATAAGATCGAATTGGTTTTTGGTAAAGATCACCAATTCAAACGTTACGAAGACTAATTAATCAGAACAAAAAACATATTATCCACTAATGATGAAAAAGAATTTATTTCTTCTTGCTATGCTCGTGATGAGCTTTGGTTTCTTTATTTCATGCGATAACGATGATGATAAGCAAATCTCATATCAAAAGTTGCCGGTTGCGGCTCAGGAATTTGTAGAAAGTTATTTTGAAGGATCTACGATTCTGGCAATCTTTTATGATAAAGATTTCTCTGACCGTGAATATAAAGTAACGTTTGTCGACGGTAGTACTGTAAGTTTCGACCGTTCGGGCGAGTGGGAAGAGATTTATATGCCTTTTGGTATTGACGCAGACTTGATACCATTGAAGATCTTGGATTTTGTAGATGCAAGACATCCGAATGCACGAATTATACAAATAGATAGAGATAGAAGAGATATTGAGGTCGAATTAAGCAATGGGTTAGATCTTATATTCGATTTAAATTACAATTTTGTCAGATACGACGATTAATTTTAAATATTTCTGGAAACGCCAAGCCGAAGCCAAGTCGTGAGACTATAGCTTCGGCTTCTTTTATTTTATATCTTAGCTAAAACTTCATCAATCAGGTCAAGTTCTCGTTCACTCAGAGGTGTTTCGTCGAGGATCGAAAGGTTTGTTTTGAGCTGTTCTACCGAACTGCTGCCGATAATCACTGAGGTTACTTCCGGCTTTCGTAATATCCAAAGAAGGGCTAACTCTGCAAGTGTTTTGCCAAGTGATTGAGCAATGTTGTTCAATTCATTTAAGACCTCTTGAAGATGTGGAGTAATGGCCGACTCTTGTAAGAATCCGTGAGGTTTTGCAGCTCGCGAATCTGTCGGAATATTCTTAAGGTATTTGTTGGTCAGTAAACCTTGTGCCAGAGGTGAGAATGCTATAAATCCGGCTCCGGCTTCTTGTACAAGATCGAAATGCTGTTTTTCGACATCACGCATCAGCATGTTGTATCGATCTTGATATATTAAGCAGGGAACTCCTTCTTCTTTTAAGAGTTGCATCGCCTTGCATCCTTCTTCTATTGGGTATTTAGATAATCCTACGTATAATGCTTTTCCTTGACGTACAATGTCGGCAAGTGCACGCATGGTTTCTTCAATAGGTGTGGTAGAATCGTAACGATGGCTATAGAAAATATCAAAGTATTCGAGACCGGTTCTACGCAAACTTTGATCTATAGAGGCCATCATGCTTTTGCGCGAACAGCCATCACCATAGGGTCCCGGCCACATACGATGTCCGGCTTTGGAAGAGATTATCATTTCGTCGCGATAATTAGCAAAGTCTTTTCGAAGTATCTTGCCAAATGTTTGCTCGGCACTACCGGGAGGAGGTCCGTAATTATTGGCCAAATCAAAGTGTGTGATTCCGTGATCGAAAGCGTATGTGAGCATCTCGCGGCAATTGGCAAAGGCATCTACCTCACCAAAGTTGTGCCATAGTCCAAGTGATACGACAGGTAATTGCAATCCGCTGTTTCCACAGTTTGTAAACTGCATCGATTGCTCATACCTGTTTTCGGAAGGAACATAGGTATTCATAAGGTTTTATTATTTGTTGCGTGGTAAATATAACACAAGAATTCTATTCGACGAAGTATAGAAGGTGGCAAAAAAAAGGAGACATCCAATTGAATGTCTCCTTTACTATGTATAGATCGTCTTGATGATTTTCGATTATCCCAAGAATCCAAGTAAGATACCGGCAGCTACAGCCGAACCGATAACTCCTGCTACGTTAGGACCCATGGCATGCATCAACAAGTAGTTTGTAGGATCGTATTCTAAACCTACAACTTGTGAAATACGAGCAGAGTCTGGTACTGCCGATACTCCGGCATTACCAATAAGCGGATTGATCTTGTTTCCTTCTTTCAAGAAGATGTTGAAGAACTTCACAAACAATACTCCGGCACATGTTGCAATCACGAATGAAAGGGCACCAAGTGCGAAGATTTTAATTGAGTCCCAAGTTAGGAACTGTGTTGCTTGTGTTGAAGCTCCAACGGTTACTCCTAATAAGATGGTGATAACATCGATAAGCGGACCGCGAGCAGTTTCGGCCAAACGACGGGTTACACCACTTTCTTTTAGTAAGTTTCCAAAGAACAACATACCCAAAAGAGGAAGACCTGAAGGTACTAGGAACGTTGTAAGCAACAATCCGATGATAGGGAAGATGATTTTCTCTGTAGAAGATACTGCGCGAGGTGCTTTCATGCGGATCAAACGCTCTTTCTTTGTTGTAAGCAACTTCATGAAAGGAGGCTGAATGATCGGCACCAATGCCATGTAGGAGTAGGCCGATATGGCGATTGCTCCCATCAGGTTTGGTGCTAGTTTGGATGAAAGGAAGATTGCGGTAGGTCCGTCTGCTCCTCCAATAATACCGATTGCACCAGCTTGATTCGGTTCAAAACCCATTTGAAGCGCAATTACATAAGCTCCGAAGATACCAAACTGCGCTGCTGCACCGATAAGCATCAACTTCGGATTAGAGATAAGAGCCGAGAAGTCGGTCATCGCTCCGATTCCTAAGAATATCAATGGCGGATACCAGCCTTGAGTTACCCCTTGGTAGAGAATATTGAGTACAGAACCTTCTTCGTATATTCCCAGTTGTAAGCCGGCATCTTTGAACGGAATGTTACCGATAAGGATACCGAAACCGATTGGGATAAGAAGCATTGGTTCAAATTCATGGGCAATAGCCAGATAGATAAACACCAGCCCAACAATCAACATGGCGATATGTCCTAGCGTAATGTTGGCAAATCCGGTATAGGTAAGGAACGTTTCAATGTTACTTACCAGAAATGAAAAGAATCCTTCTTGCATAACATTAACCGATTACGATAAGATCTGCGCCTTCAAGTACAGAGTCTCCTTTGTTTACTTTTACTTCAATAATCTTACCGTCTCTGTCGGCATTGATATTATTTTCCATTTTCATCGCTTCAAGAATAGCGATTTTTTGTCCGCGTTTTACAACGTCTCCTACTTTTACAGACACTTCAAGAATAACACCTGGAAGAGGCGAACGTACTGCACCTGCTGCACCACTACTTTGAGAAGGTGCTGCAACGGGAGCTGCTGTAACCGGAGCGCTTGTTTGCGCAGGACGTGATATTACTGAATGTGGTTTCTTGAGTGTTTTCTTTGCAGGCTTCTCCATTTCAACTTTATATGGAGTACCATTTACTTCTACTTCGGCAATGTTGTCTTCCATGCTGTTGATCGTAACATTGTATTCATTACCGTTAATGATGTATTTATATTGTTTCATTTTTCAATAGCTTTAGATAATTAGTTTCTCGGATTCTTACGCAATGTATAGATTTTTGAACTCCAAGGAGAGTAGGTGCGTTGTACGCGCTCGATAGTCAAGACTGTATCTTCAATATCGTGTACATCCTCGGCAGCTTCATGCAATGCCGTTGCGATAGCGGCAAATACTTCACCGGAAGCTTCACTGACATCTGCAATATGTACTTCTCCTGCTGCTTTGGCTGCCATCTCAGCTCTTTTTTTACTAAGAGCAATAGCTGTTTTGCCAACAACCTTGAATACAAGATATAATACCATAAGTCCGCAGAATACTACAGCCATCGCAGTAAGAGTCATACCTACACCCGATGGGTCGTTTTCTTTGAAATTGTCGATCTTTGCATTCGAATCTAGCGTGATGTTGTTAGTGCTTGGAGTTACTTTATTAAACGTAATCCAATCTCCGGAACCATCTTGCGAAAGTCCGTAGCTAACGTCTGCTTTTTGCGATGCAGGGATAACAACCTCGTCGATTAGTGTACGTCCGTCTGAATCATACAAAGCAAGATAATTGTCTTTTGTAGGATCAAATGTAAAGTTTAAGTGAAACGTACCGTGACTAGGGTTATTGTCTGCCCAAAATAAAGTGTGCTGACGAGGTCTGATCTTAGTAAGTACATCGCCTTTAGGGATCATGTACTTTTTCGGATTGTTAGGATCGTCTGTTAGATAGCAAGCTGCAATATCAACTGTTCCTGCCGAATTATTATAAATCTCAATCCAAGGGCTTTTTTTACCGTAATCGTCTTGAAAGTTATCCTCATTAATCACAAGCACTTCGTTGAGCTTGAGTGAGGTAGTGCGTTGCGCGCTTACGCCGAAAGAAATCAGCAAAGCAAACAAAACACCCCATATTCTCTTGTGTATCATACTTAAATGGTTTAATAGGATTAAAGAGGAAGGTTATCGTGTTTCTTTGCCGGATTTGTCAGCTTCTTAGTTTGAAGTTGTTGCAATGCTCTGATAATACGGAAACGTGTGTTTCTTGGTTCGATTACATCGTCGATATAACCATATTGAGCTGCATTGTAGGGGTTTGCAAATTTATCGCGGTATTCGGCTTCTTTTTGTTTTGTGCATTCTGCAGGGTTTTCCGATGCAGCAACTTCTTTAGAGAAGATGATTTCAACAGCACCCGATGGGCCCATTACGGCAATTTCGGCAGTTGGCCATGCATAGTTTACATCTCCACGTAGGTGTTTCGAACTCATTACACAATAGGCTCCACCATATGATTTACGTAATGTTACTGTAACCTTTGGAACTGTAGCTTCGCCATATGCGTAAAGAAGCTTTGCTCCATGTAGGATTACACCACCATACTCTTGGCCAGTACCCGGAAGGAAGCCCGGTACATCTACTAATGTCACTAATGGAATATTAAATGCGTCGCAGAAACGAACGAAGCGAGCTGCTTTTCTTGATGCATTTATATCTAGTACACCTGCCATTTTGCTTGGTTGGTTGGCTACGATACCAACAGACTGTCCGTTGAAACGGGCAAAACCGACGATGATGTTTTGAGCGTATTCTCTATGTACTTCAAGAAACTCGCCGTTGTCGATGATTGCACCGATTACTTCATACATGTCGTATGGTTTGTTCGGATTGTCTGGAATAATTTCATTAAGAGCATCCTCTAGTCTGTCGATTGGATCGGTGCATTCTCTAAGAGGTGCTTCTTCCAAGTTGTTTTGTGGTAAGAAACTTAGAAGTTTTTGGATCAGTGTGATTCCTTCATCTTCGTTATCAACGGCAAAATGAGCAACCCCTGAGCGAGTAGCATGAACGCTTGCTCCACCTAGCGATTCTTGGTCTACGTCTTCACCTGTTACTGTTTTTACAACTTTAGGACCGGTAAGGAACATATAACTTGTTCCGCGAGTCATGATGTTGAAGTCGGTAAGGGCTGGTGAGTATACGGCACCACCGGCACAAGGACCAAAGATACCTGAGATTTGAGGAATTACTCCCGATGCTAAAATATTTCGTTGGAAGATCTCCGCATATCCGGCTAAAGCATTAACACCTTCTTGAATACGTGCGCCACCCGAATCATTGATACCAATAACAGGGGCTCCCATTTTCATTGCTTGATCCATTACTTTACAGATCTTCATAGCTAGCGATTCGGAAAGTGATCCTCCGAATACGGTGAAATCTTGAGCGTAAATATAAACTAGACGTCCGTCGATTGTACCATAACCGGTTACGACACCGTCACCAAGAAATTTTTCATTTTCAAGTCCGAAGTTGGTGCAACGGTGTTGTACAAACATATCAAACTCTTCGAAGCTTCCTTCGTCAAGAAGCATTGCGATGCGTTCTCGGGCTGTGTATTTTCCTTTTTTGTGTTGAGATTCAATACGTTTCTCTCCACCACCAAGACGAGCTTTTTCGCGTAGTTGGATTAGCTCTTTTACTTTTTCAAGTTGGTTACTCATTTTAGTACGTTTTTTTATGGTAAGATATTAAGGTGTTACTTATTTGGATCTTCGCAAAGCTCAGTAAGTACGCTACAAGTTGATTTTGGGTGAAGGAATGCGATATTCAAGCCTTCTGCACCTTTGCGTGGAGCTTTGTCGATTAGTTGTACACCTTTTTCTGCTACTTCTGCTAATGCTTCTGCTACTGAATCGGTAGCGAATGCTATGTGATGAATGCCTTCGCCTCTTTTTTCGATAAACTTAGCGATTGTGCTGTCTTCACTGGTTGGCTCCAAAAGCTCGATCTTAGTTTGACCAACTTTGAAAAATGCTGTTTTTACCTTTTGGTCAGCAACTTCTTCGATGTTATAGCATTTCAAACCTAATACTTGTTCGTAGTAAGGAAGAGATGCTTCGATGCTTTTTACAGCAATTCCTAAATGCTCAATATGTGAAATGTTCATGAACTGAATGTTTAAATAATTAGTAAAATATTAAATAAGGATTGTCGCAAATGTACATTAATTTTTATATTAATGAAGAAATTATTCTCTAAATAATTCGTTGGGTCAAAATTAGACTTATGGCCGTGGTATTACAAATCTGGGCTATAATCAATAAGAATAAAATAAGCATGCAAAATTTCTTTTTATCTTTGTCTTTATCGAATCATAAATATACAGCATAATATACATATATGGAGAGTTTTGCAAAATTGATTAAAACCAGACGTAGTATACGTAAGTTTACCGACGAGCTATTAAAGCCCGACGAGGTAGAATTGTTATTGAAAGCAGCATTGATGTCTCCGTCTTCCAAAAGTCGTAATCCATGGCAATTTGTTGTTGTTGAGGATAAAACTCAATTAGCACTTCTGTCAAAATGCAAACCACATGGAGCTGCTATGATTGAGCATGCGGCATTGGCAATCGTTGTCGTTGCGAACCCAATGGAATGTGATGTTTGGATCGAAGATGCATCAATAGCAACAGTGTTTATTCAATTACAAGCCGAAGATCTCGGGCTGGGAAGTTGCTGGGTACAGGTGCGAGAGCGAGAAACTGCAGAAGCAACAAGCTCCGAACAATATGTGCGTGACTTATTAAATATACCATACCATATGCAGGTCCTTTCGATAGTAGCTGTAGGACATAAAGGGCAAGAACGTAAGCCATACGACGAAACGAATCTACAATGGGAGAAGGTGCACATCGGATCGTTTAAGTCGATAGATACAAATCTGGATAACGAGTAAAACGAATGAAAGTAGTGATTTTAGGAGCCGGAAATTTGGCTACCCGTCTTTCTCTCGAGATGTATCGCAAAGGAATGCGAATCGCACAAGTGTTTAGCCAAACCGAAATGTCAGCAAAGACATTGGCAAAACGATTAGGGGCAATGCCGATAACCGATCTTAGTGCAGTAGATACAGATGCCGATTTGTATATTTTTGCGTTGAAAGATTCCATTCTCGAATCTGTATTGATGCAAATGAATACGACTTCAGGATTGTGGGTTCATACAGCCGGAAGCATTCCAATGGAATTACTTACTCAGTATCACGATCGTTGCGGAGTTCTTTATCCGTTGCAATCGTTTAGTAAAACCAGAGAAGTAGATTTTGCTGTAATACCTGTGTTTATCGAAGCTCAGCATGCGGAAGATCTCAAAATGCTGAAAAAGATATCGGGAGCATTGACCGAGCGTGTTGTGGAGCTATCGTCCGAAAAGCGTAAGAAATTACACTTGGCAGCTGTGTTTGCCAACAATTTTACCAATCACATGTATGCACAAGCCGCATCAATATTAGAAGGTGAGGGATTAAGATTCGACTATTTAGTTCCGCTTATTGACGAGACGGCCTCTAAGATTCATGAGATGCAACCTGTTGAAGCTCAAACAGGACCGGCAATTCGTTACGATGAGTCTGTGATCGAAAAGCATATTGATATGCTGGCTGATCAAGACAGTCGCGATATTTATGCAATAGTAAGTAAAAGTATTCACAACTTGAGCCAAAAAGAAAATGAGTAGTATCAATTACGATTTAATGAAAATAAAAGCTTTTGTGTTTGATGTTGACGGAGTTTTATCTAGTGATATGATTCCGCTTCATCCCAATGGCGAACCAATGCGAACAGTGAATATCAAAGATGGTTATGCAATGCAACTTGCGGTAAAGCATGGTTATCAGGTAGGTATCATTACAGGAGGAAATACACAGTCTGTGGAATTGCGTTTTTCTCGTTTGGGAGTACAACATATTTATATGCAATCGGCTGTGAAGATTCACGATTTCAATGATTTCATGGATAAAACAGGGTTGAAACCTGAGCAAATAGCTTATGCCGGAGATGATATTCCTGATTATGATGTAATGCGTATTGCAGGGTTAGCTGTGGCACCTATTGATGCTGCACCTGAGATTAAGCAAATTGCAAATTATATATCTCACAAAAAAGGAGGTGAAGGGGTTGCTCGTGATTTGATCGAACAAGTAATGAAAGCTCAAGGTGAATGGATGAAAGCCGAAGCTTTCGGTTGGTAAAGTGAAATGTTGACAATGAAAAATCTCGACAAATACAATATTATTCTTGCAAGTAACTCTCCTCGTCGTAAAGAGTTATTGAGTGGACTAGACTTGCAATTTACCGTAAACGTGATGGCTGATATCGATGAGTCATACTCAGATACATTAGCTCCTTCTGTGGTTCCTGTATATTTGGCAGAAAAGAAAGCCGAAGCATATTTGATCACATTGCAGGACAATGATTTGCTTATTACGGCAGATACGGTGGTGTGTACTGAAACCGAAATTCTCGGTAAGCCGGCATGCAAAGAAGAGGCTGTGGAAATGCTTCGAAAACTTTCAGGCAAAGAGCATCAGGTTGTAACCGGTGTTGCAGTTACAACAATGGACAAGATAGAGTCTTTTGCTGCTGTTACGAGTGTGCTCTTTGATGTGCTTTCTGAGGAAGAGATCGAATATTACGTCGAAAAGTATCGACCATACGACAAAGCAGGTTCATATGGTATCCAAGAATGGATTGGCTATATCGGTGTGAAATCGATTAATGGCTCGTATTTTAATGTCATGGGACTTCCTGTGCAGAAATTGTATACAGTTCTGAAAGGCTATTGAACGACTAAATGAGAGGAAATGACTGAGAAAGCGTTGTTTGGTGTGATTCTTTCAGACCAAACAACGCTTTTCTCATGGGAAAACGATGATTGGGTAGGTTTAAAGTTATTATGTGTATCAAAGCTTATTATTGATAACATATAGGAGTAAGATGAACGGATATTGGAGTTTTGCTTCATATAAAAGAAATATCTTTGTCTGTTGAGGCTAATAAGTCAAAATCTGAAAATAACTAGAAATTAAATATACCATGCGAAAACGAATCATTCAAGTCTTTTTTTGCGGACTTATCTTATGCGGCATGACGGTGTACGCGCAGAATGTATCTATCATTCCTATGCCGGCCAAAGTAACGGCCGGTCTCGGTACAAATAAGTTGCACGAGAAGTTAATTACCTACACAGACGATGTGCTGCGCAATGAAGCCGAGCAACTAAATCAGGATATGGGAGGTAGCTTTAAGGTTGTAAAAGGGAAAAAAGCAAGTAAAGGAATATTTCTGAAACTAGAGTCGGATACAACTCTGACCGAAGGATATAAGTTGAATGTCGATGAGAAGTTAATCACAATTTGCGGAGCTGACGAAGCAGGGGTGTTTTATGGTACCCAATCGTTATTGCAGCAAATTAATAGTACTCCCGATGGTATTTTGACCTGTGTTGAGATTGAAGATGTGCCTCGGTATAATTGGAGAGGGTATATGCTCGATGAGTCTCGTCACTTTTTCGGAAAAGAAAAAGTGAAACAGTTGCTTGATATGATGAGTTATTATAAGCTGAATAAATTCCATTGGCATCTTACCGATGAGCCAGCTTGGCGTATTGAGATTAAGAAATATCCAAAGCTAACCGAGATTGGGGCAGAGGGTAGCTGGAGTGATCCGGACCTTGCAGCTCAATCGTATACACAAGATGATATCAGAGAAATTGTAGCTTATGCGGCAGATCGCCACATCGAGGTCATTCCGGAAATTGATATGCCGGGGCATGCAACAGCAGCCAATCGTGCTTATCCTCAGTTTTCGGGAGGAGGAACACCGGATCATCCTGATTTTACATTTAATCCAGGTAAAGAGGAAGTGTATGCTTATCTAACAGATATTTTACGTGAAGTAGCAGAATTGTTTCCTTCCAAGTATATGCACATAGGTGGTGATGAAGTTTCTTTTGGTATTAAGGCCTGGGAGAGTGATCCGGATGTGCAGGCTTTGCTAAAACGAGAAGGATTAAAACACGTAAAAGATGCGGAGCGCTACTTTATAAATAGGATGACTGACTCGGTTCAAGTGCTTGGAAAGGAGTTGCTTGGATGGGATGAGTTGCTCGAAATTGATGCAGATCCTACTTCTACTACTATAATGTGGTGGCGTCATGATCGTGTCAATCAGTTGAAGAAATCATTGGAAAATAAATATCAGACGATTTTGTGTCCGCGTAGGCCACTTTATTTTGATTTTATACAAAATAAGGACGATAAGTGGGGACGTGTATGGAATGGTTTTTGTCCGCTCGAAGATGTGTATGCATTTCCTGATAATGGAATGGAGGATTGGAATCTTTCTGAAGATGAAAGCTCCTTTATAAAAGGAATTCAAGCGAATGTGTGGACAGAGCGTATTCAAAATACAGATCGTCTTGATTATATGACTTTTCCGCGGATATGTGCATTGGCAGAATCGGCATGGAGTATGCCTAATCGTAAAGATTATGCTTGTTTTGAAGGGCGACTCAATCAGGCGTATCTTATTTTCGACAAAGAGGGGATATACTACTACGACCATCGTGATCCGTCGAAAACTCCCGAGCCGATAGGGTGCGTGAAGAAAGATAAAAAAATAGATCTTGATTTCAGAGATTAAGATCGTTAGATATCGTTAGCCTGTTAGTTCTAATCCCTTGATGTTGTACATTATGCAACTCAAGGGATTTTTCGTAAAGCAGCAGGCGTAACACCGAATCGCTCTTTGATGCATTTGGCAAAGTAAGCTCGACTTTCAAAACCTGTTTCATCCATGATTTGAACAATTGGTTTATCCGTCTCTGTAAGAAGTGTTTTTGCTTGATCGAGCCGAATGTTACGAATGTATTGTTTAGGACTTTCGTTTAGGTGTTCGGCGCATAAGTTGTACAGAACCGTACGACTTAGTCCCATCTCGGTGGCAAGTTCTTTAATTTGAAACTCTGATGATGACAAGTTTGCCATTATAATTTCATCTAAT
This sequence comes from Tannerellaceae bacterium, assembly GCA_051656605.1. Lineage (GTDB taxonomy): Bacteria > Bacteroidota > Bacteroidia > Bacteroidales > CAMTPD01 > UBA12018. Next base: position 13,992 of record JBOGCF010000035.1, read on the forward strand.
CTTTCTTTGAATTGATCAGAAGTATCTTCTTTTGATGAATCATCAGAGCGTGAGATCTCGTCAAGCTCCGCACTTGAAGTAGAGCTGTCTTCATCCTTGTTGATCTTTTGTGTAGACAGAAGGTGTTTGCTTTGTCTTCTCTTGTATGAAAAAAGAGCTACTCCGATTAGAATAATTAATATTCCAACTCCTAAAGTAATGATTCTGAATGGCGATTTTGAGTTGGATGATGGAATCATATTAGATAGATCACTTTCTGATGTAGCTGCAATCAGTGCCACTTCTTTGTCATTTAATGCTCTGTTCCATATAAAAAGATTATCAATGTCTGCAATTAGCTTATTGTTCCAAACGTTGCGACCTACGAGGATATCTTTGAATGCTTGAAGTGTTCTGCTTTCGGCAACAAAATCAAGCTTCTTTCCATCGATGTAGTATGTGACTCCTTTTTTCTCTACGTAGGTCATGGTCAAGTGTACCCATTCATTTTTAGAAAAGCGTGCTTTTTGTGTGTAAAAGTCGCGAACTTGTGGTATAGTTGCGTACATGCCATTATTGGATGTGCGCAGAGCAATGTATTCACCAATCGAGACTAATGCTCCATGGTCTCTGTAGAAATCATCTTGTCTTATCCTACAAGCGATGGTTAGAGATTTGTATATTTCCTCAGTGGGAATATGAAAGGAGTTTGTTGTATCGAATTGGGCATAACTTCGTTTTGTGTCGTCAATGATAAAGTGTGGAGGCTCGGTATATTGTATTTGCTTTTGATTCACCTGCCAATAGCTGTCTTTGTTGTCAAATGTGTGAAAGAAGATGAGATTGGCAGATAAAGGGAATCTGTCAATGACTTGCTTGTATTTTTTCGAGAAATTGCATTTCTCAAGATCTGCATCAGATGTGTTTTTTGCAGTGAATCCATATGTATATCCTTTTGATACATCTTGCCAATCTTGCCATCCTGCAATAATAGGTTGGATTTGTTGTTTTGTTCGGCAGCTGTCGAACCAGTTTATGTTTGCAACCTTGTTCCCATTCAGATATACTTCTACTATAGGGCGGTTAATCTTGATTGCATAGTGATTCCACTCCAAAGGGCTTATGGATAGCGAATCTATGTATGCATCAAATATTTCCGGTTGGTTGAAATGTAATCCTCCATTTGATGTTGTGTTGAGAAGGAATAAGTCTTTTGCTCCGAAGATGGTATGACTCTTGGATGCGATGTCTTCAAGATAAAACCACCCACTCATTAGAATTGGATGTGTAATATCAATAGAGTCTTTCTGGATTGAGTTGACTTGTTCGATTGTTTTGATTTGCTGTTGCAGTGAGTCGGCAAATAATGGAAGCTCACTTGTGTGTGCATAATCCGATCTTTGTGCTGCATGATTACAGCTAGAAGTGAGGCCAATATGAAGAAGAATGGCTATGATGATATGTAGAATATTGCTTTTCATGAGTAATGTCCTTGTTAGCTTAATAAAGGGGACTTAGTGTGTCTTTGTGTTTGTAAATATAATTGAAATGGAGCGATTTTTTACTATATTCGCATATATAAGAACTTTTACTTACACTAACCATTTTATTTAACTATTTCTTATGGATCAAAAAACAACTGGAACCGGAATTAAGTCCTTTTCGAAGAACTTTTGGACGGTGATTTTGATGGAGTTTTTCGAGCGTGGATCTTACTATGGAGTTATGTCTGTGCTTTCTGTTTATCTTGTATTGGGTATCGACGAGGGTGGACTTGGCTTTACACGTGAAAGTGTGGGCGTAATCAAAAGTACGATTACTCCGCTTTTGTATTTATTGCCTATTATTTCTGGAGCTATTGCAGATCGATATGGCTATCGTAAGATGCTTATGTTTGCATTTGTGGTGATGTCGGCAGGATATTTCCTTACTAGTATGAGCACAACCTATTCAACTGTTTTTGCAAGCTTGATGTTAATGGTGCTAGGCGCTGGTGTATTCAAACCAATTATTTCGGGTACGATTGCGCGAGAAACCAATGAAAAGAATTCAACCTTAGGCTTTGGCGTTTTTTATTGGTCGATCAATCTTGGGGCTTTTATTTTCCCACTTATTTTTGTCCCTTATTTGAAGAGTTTGTCTTGGAGTTATATTTTCATAATGGCAGCCATTGCTACAGGCTCTCTTGTCTTACTAAATCTATTTGTATACAAAGAGCCACAACGGCCAAAGAGCACAAAGTCTCTTGGAGTTGTATTTAAAGAGGCTTTGTTGGTTTTGAAGGATTTCCGCTTTATGTTGATGATTGTTATCTACAGCGGCTTTTGGATTCTTTATTTCCAAATGTTTGATACGGTATTGTGGTATTTGAAAGACTATGTAAATGTAGAACCGGTAAATAATCTTGTAAATAGCTTCTTATCTCATTTTGTGGCTAATCCTCAGTGGCAGTTTGATGCGGAACACGTTACAGTTATCAATGCATTTGCAATTATTGCGCTGCAGTTGTTCATCTCTAATATTGTGAAGAATACGAAGGCACTTCCTACTATGATTGTCGGGTTGCTAATCGCAACTTCAGGGATGGCATGTCTTGCAATATCAGAAAGTATCTGGGTTTTCATGGCTGGTATCTTTATCTTCTCAATTGGAGAAATGATTGCGCATCCGAAATTTATATCGTATGTAGGTTTGATTGCTCCGGCTGATAAAAAAGCACTTTACTTAGGTTATTCATTCCTTTATGGAGTAATTGGTAGTGGTGTAGGAGGAATTCTAGGTTCTCAACTTTATGTACACTATGTAGATAAGTTGAACGAGCCAAAGGTATTGTGGATCATCTTCTCTATGATTGGTGTTTCTACGATTATAGGATTGGCTCTTTACAACAAATTCTTATCGCCAAAGAAGTAATCTAATTGATATATTAAAATAGTAAAGCCTGTATATTACATGTAAAATGTGCATATACAGGCTTTGTTTATCTTATTATCCGAATGTAAAGGCGTGAGCTTTATTCGGATTATTTATTTTCTGATGTGTTGAGCTCTTTTCGTTGAGGTAAGTACTCGAGCATTCCTTTAGAAATATCTGTTTTCATATCTCCGTTTTCATCTGTATAAATGATGTAGTATTGTATATCCGGGACGATACCGGCTACAATACGGGCTTGCTCTAACCCCATTGCCATAAATGCAGTAGCATATGCGTCGGCCATCATACAAGTTGGTGCAATGATTGTAGCACTAAGTATATTTTGTTCCGATGGATATCCTGTGCGCGGATCAATGGTATGAGCATACTTCTTTCCATTCTTGATGTAAAAATTGCGATAGTTGCCGGATGTAGCGAGTCCACCTTTGCATATTTGAACGACCTCTTGTATTTCTCCGACACTTTCTGATCGATCATCCTCAGGTTTGTTAATGCCAATTTTCCAGCATTCACCTTTCGGATTTTTTCCATTTACGGTAACCTCTCCTCCAATTTCAACCATGTAGTTTGATACACCATTGCGGACAAGAAGATCTGCGATAACATCGCTAGCATATCCTTTTGCAATAGCCGAGGTATTGAGTATGATTCCGGGATTCTCTTTTGTTATTTGCCCATCTTTAAGCTCAATCTTTTGGTAGCCTACATATTGTTTTAGGCTGTCGATTAGTTGAGGTGTAACTGAGTCCATCTTGCTAAATCCGAAGCCCCAAGCATTCACTAAAGGTGCACAAGTAATATCGAATACGCCATTGGTATTGCGGGATACTTCTTGAGCTTTGTTGAAAACATCGATGAACCATTCGTCTAATACGACCGACTCATTTTTGTTTACTTTAGAGATGATAGAGGTTGGTTTGAATGGATTAAGAGAATTGTTGAACTTCTCAAATTCGACCGCAATAGAGTCGGTTAAGGGTTTTTCTGCCTCGTACTTGATGTGATAAAAGGTGTGAAATACAGTGCCTGATTCTTCAAAGTACTCTTTTTGTTGATCCTTTTTACCATTGCAAGATGTAACAATCAGTAAAACAACAAAGAGCATGCAGAGCGACAGCTGTTTGTAAAGTTTCATATGCGATTTTGTTTTAGCACACAGTGCGAACTTCGCACTGTGAAAAGTTTATGCAAAGATAGTGTGTTCGAGTAATATTTTTAATCCGATGAGGATTAATATTATACCACCGATCAACTCGATGCGCATATTGAATTTGTTTCCAAATTTATGTCCAATATACACTCCACTTGCAGAGAAGATAAAAGTGATAATCCCAATCATTGTTACCGGGAATACAATTGGATTTTTCAACAAGCCAAGGGAAATACCTACAGCCATTGCATCAATACTGGTTGCAATAGCAAGGCCAATAAGGCGTTTGGTTGCTAAAACAGAGCGATTAGATAAGACCTCTTGCACTTCATCATTATCATCTTTCTTAAATCCTTCATAGATCATTTTACTACCTAGATACGAGAGAAGAATAAAGGCAATCCAATGATCGTAAAAGGTGATAAAGCGTTCGAAGCCATGACCAGCTAAAAAGCCAATCAAGGTGAGCATCGCTTGAAGAGCTCCCATGATAAGAGCAATCTTGAAGATGTTTTTTATAGTGCAATTTCTTATTTGAGTGCCCGATGCTACGGATGCAACAAAGCTATCCATCGAAAGACCTATAGCTAAAAGGATTATTTCTAAATACCACATATCGAATTAAAAAGTTTCCATTCTGATAATATCAGATAATGGTTTGCGTTTTTTTGTTGGAGTTTCTAATCCATCGCACTCGGGATAGCCGATTGGGAGAATTGCAATAGGTTCAAGATGTGCAGGAATGTTGAATAAGTCACGGCATAGCTGTGGGTCGAAGTTGCAAACCCAGCATGTACCTAATCCTTGGTCTGTAGCAGCTAAGCACATATGCTCAATGGCTATGGAAGCATCAATGTCGCAATGATCTTTGCCGTCGAAAGAACGTTTCCATGCTGTATTGTGATCTCCGCAAACTAAGATATAAGCAGGTGCGGAGTTGAACCATTCTCGAGTGTAGCATTTGCGAATATTAGCTTTGCTATCTTCTTTTGTTATGACAACAAAAAACCACGGCTGAAAATTTACAGCAGACGGAGCCAAACGAGCTGCTTCGATTACATATTCGAGCTTTTCGGTTTCGATAGGCTGCGACTTGTATTTGCGCACCGAGTATCTCTGTTGAACTAAGTCTATAAACTTCATAAGTCTTCCTCTATTTTATATTGATTTCGCGTTGGTGAGTTTCTGCTAATGAGTTCTCCAACAAAGCCGGCAAGAAACAATTGTGTCCCAATTATCATAAACGTTAATGATAAGAAGAAATAAGGAGTTTCTGTTACAAGGCGGAATGGATTGTCACCCATCAAAGAGTAAAACTTGTATCCCAATACGATGACCAGAGCAATGAATCCGAGAATAAACATCAGACTACCCAGAAGGCCGAAGAAGTGCATTGGCTTTTTTCCAAACTTAGAAAGGAACCATAGGGTTATTAAGTCTAAGTATCCGTTTACAAACCTATCGATACCAAACTTTGTAGTTCCGTATTTGCGTGCTTGGTGAAGTACGGGCTTTTCTCCGATTTTATTAAAACCTGCAATCTTTGCTAAATAAGGAATGTATCGATGCATGTCGTTATATACTTCGATATTCTTTACCACATCTTTTTTGTATGCTTTTAGTCCGCAGTTGAAATCATGTAGTTGAATGCCCGAAACCTTGCGTGCTGTAGCATTGAAAAGCTTTGTCGGAATTGTTTTTGAAAGTGGATCGTAGCGTTTCTTTTTCCATCCTGATACCAAATCATAACCGTCTTGCATAATCATTCGATACAATTCTGGAATTTCGTCCGGACTGTCTTGTAGGTCGGCATCCATTGTAATGATCACATCTCCTTGAGCACGCTCAAATCCGCAGTGAAGACCTGGAGATTTGCCATAATTACGTCTGAATTTTACCGCCTTTATATGTAATGATTTTTGTTGTAATTCTTTAATTACTTTCCACGAGTTGTCGGTACTTCCGTCGTTTATATAAATGATTTCATACGAAAAATGGTTCTCTTCCATTACTCGCTCTATCCAAGCGTTTAGTTCGGGAAGAGATTCTTCTTCATTGTACAACGGAATTACAATAGATATATCCATGTATTTAATTAGTTTTCATTATAGTTGTGGGCTTCCTTCGGTTCTCTTTTTACAAAGAAGGCTACAGGTATAGATAAAAGTATACCATAAAACACATTTGAAAAAATACCCTGAACAGCCATTGTGATAGGCGAATAGAAATGATGGTTTTCTACCGCTTTTAGAAACTCCGGATTGTCGGTTGCTTCTGTCATGATTTTAGTGGCTGTGTTCAGGCTATTTGCGATAAAGTCTTCCGGTGCTACATATTTGTAGAATACGAAGTGAAGAAGCGATATCATAATGGCAGCGCATAAGTAGAGCATGATGCCAAAACGCCAAGCATGAAAGAATGAGATTTCTCCATGTCGGTGTTTGTCGCGATAGTTTTTTGTGAGAAAAAAAGCTAGTACGGGTACTAGTAATGTTAAACCCCAGTAGAGAATAATTGCGCTGTTATATGTAAAAGACAGCATCATCAGTGGATATTTAGCAATCCAGTAAGCACCGAAAATTGCACCGTAATGCATCGCATACTTTGTAAGTGAATGTGTATTTGTTTCCATGATGTTTGTGTTTTTAATATTGTAACAAACAAAAGTAAATTAATTTGCAGAATAAAGGTGAAAAAAGGGCAAAAAAAAAGAAGGAATCTTGATTAGATCAAGTTCCTTCTTTCTGAGCCTCTTGTCGGATTCGAACCAACGACCCCGAGATTACAAATCACGTGCTCTGGCCAACTGAGCTAAAGAGGCAGGTGGGTAAGCTAACCACATCGCGCCGCTACGACTAACTACCCTTGCTGCGGTCAAGCCCTGGGGGATTTGTTAGGAGCATGCCGTGTAGCACTTACCCGAATGCAAAAGTAGAAACTTTTTCCGAAACAGCAAGCGCTTCGAGTATTTTTTTTTCAATAATTTTGTAAATTACTGATTTTCAGTGGTTGTTTTGTGTAATTATTTTGCGTTTATTTTTGAAGGCTTTAGTGTAGGGGTGGTAGATATTGAATAAGCAGATCAAATTTGCATGAAGAAGCTTAATAAAGTAAGGATGAGTTATCGGTGAAAATAGGTGTTGACGGGGTGATTGTGCTTGAGGGATATATACAATAAGCTTGTAAAGACGTGAAGGGATTATTTGATTTTTATTCATCTGATATAGAACTTGAGTAGAAATAAAAAGTATTTTCAGGATCAACCAAGCAAGGTTTTTATGCAAACTATGCTTGGTTTAACGAAGAAGTATGTGAGCTTTCTGTAAGAACCATGCATGCTTTTTATTTATAGTTTCCGTAAATGATGATTTCTGATCACATAAAAATAAAACCAAACAAGGTTCAACGCAATGAGAGTTTAATATTCGAAGTTGGTTGAATATAGATACTCGAAAAATAGAGCTAGCGGGAGATAAATATCGAGCTTGTTAATATGTGTAGATGTATTTGTTGCTTTTTGATTAGAACTCGATGTGGGAGATATGGATTGAAGTTTTACTATCAATCTAATTTTATTTACAATATGTATAGTGATTGCTTTGATTGTGAAACTTGATGGTTTTCTAATCTATATAATTGTTACTTTTTTATTATCTTTGCGACTCATGTTTCATATATAAAATATAAACAAAAATGGGTGGTTTTTTCGGAACTATTTCAAACACAAAATGCGTAAATGATTTGTTTTACGGAACAGATTATAACTCTCACTTAGGTACTCGTCGCGGCGGTCTTGTAACTTTGCACGATGGGGCATTTAATCGCTCAATTCACAACCTTGAGAACTCATACTTCAGATCTAAGTTCGAGGATGAACTAGACAAGTTTGAAGGAAATTCAGGGATAGGGGTGATTAGTGATACCGACCCACAACCAATCTGTATCAACTCACACCTTGGCAAGTTTGCGATTGTGACTGTCGCAAAAGTAAACAATGCGAAAGAGTTGGAGCAGGAGTTAATAAATGAGGGTAAACACTTTTCAGAATTAAGTTCCGAGCATAGTACTGAACTTATCGCACTGCTTATCACGCAGGGGAAAACATTTGTAGAGGGCATCGAAAATGTCTATAATAAAATTAAGGGGTCTTGTTCCATGTTGCTGCTTACCGAAGACGGAATTATTGCGGCGAGAGATAAAATGGGCAGGACCCCTATTATTTTGGGCAAAAAAGAAGGAGCATGGGCTGCGTCAAGTGAGCCTGCAAGTTTTCCGAATTTAGGATATGAGCCAGAGTATAATGTAGGTCCGGGTGAAATAGTGCATCTTACTTCGGAGACAATGACTCAATTGCGTGAGCCGAATAAGAAAATGCAAGTGTGTTCTTTCCTTTGGGTTTATTATGGTTTCCCTGTTTCAGACTATGAAGGGGTAAACGTAGATACTGCTCGTTATGCCAGTGGTATGGCAATGGCAAAAGAGGATGATGTGGTTGCAGACTTTGTGTCAGGTATTCCTGATTCAGGTATTGGTATGGCACTTGGTTATGCTGAAGGAAAACAAATTCCATATCGTCGTGCTATCGTAAAGTATACACCTACATGGCCTCGTAGTTTTACTCCAAGCAATCAATCGGTACGTGAGTTTATTGCGAAAATGAAATTAATTCCAAATAAGCAGTTGCTTAATGGAAAAAGAGTTGTATTTTGCGATGACTCAATTGTACGCGGAACACAACTTCGCGACAATGTAAACATCTTATATAGCTATGGAGCAAAAGAGGTACACATGCGTACGGGATGTCCTCCTATATTATATGCATGTCCGTTTATCGGCTTCTCTGCTTCTAAATCAGAACTAGAATTAATCTCTCGCCGTATTGTCAAAGAGATTGAAGGTGATGATAAAAAGGATTTGGAGAAATATGCAACAACCAATTCTCCGCAATATTGCCAAATGGTTGAGTGTATTCGAAAAAAACTTAATATTACAACACTTAAATTCAATACAGTCGAGAATCTTGTTCAAGCTATAGGACTTCCGAAAGAACAGATTTGTACACACTGTTATGACGGAACAGGAGAATTCTAATTATAAAAAGATATAGTTATGAACGTAGTTGATCGTTTCCTAAAGTATGTTTCTTTCGACACAGAGGCGAAAGAAGGAACCGGAACTACACCAAGTACACCCGGCCAACTAGTGTTGGCCGCGGAATTGGTGAAAGAGTTAGAGGCTATCGGCCTCGAAGAAATTTCTCTTGATGAGAATGGCTATGTAATGGCCACACTTCCGGCTAATAATGATGATGACGCGACACCAACCATTGGTTTTATCGCTCACATGGATACAAGTCCCGATATGTCGGGTAGAGATGTAAAGCCTCGTATCGTACAATATGAAGGTGGAGATATCGTCTTGAATGAAGAGCATAAAGTAATCCTTTCTCCAAGTCAATTTCCTGAATTGGAAGACTACGTGGGGCAAGAGTTGATTGTAACAGATGGTACAACATTGCTTGGAGCAGATGATAAGGCAGGTATTGCTGCTATCGTAGGTGCAGTTGCTTACTTGAAAGAACATCCAGAAATCAAACATGGAAAAATAAGAATCGGTTTCACACCTGATGAAGAGATTGGTCAGGGAGCTGATCATTTTGATGTTGCTAAATTTGGATGTGACTGGGCATATACGATAGATGGCGGTCAGATTGGTGAGCTTGAATATGAAAACTTCAATGCGGCTATTGCAAAGATTATATTCAAAGGTCGTAATGTACACCCTGGATATGCAAAGAACAAAATGATCAATGCTTGTCATCTTGCTACAGAATTTGATGCGTGGATGCCTTCAGAAGAAAAACCGGAACATACTGAAAAGTATGAAGGCTTCTTTCACTTAGTAGGAATGTCAGGGACTGTAGAAGAGGCTTCTTTAACTTATATTATTCGCGATCATGACAGAACGTTGTTTGCTGAGCGTAAAATGACGATTAAAGACCTTGTTAAAGATATGAACGAGAAGTTTGAAGGTTGTGCTTCAGCTGAGATTCGTGATCAGTACTTTAATATGCGTGAGATAGTTGAGCCTCGTAAAGAGATTATCAATTTTGCGCACGATGCAATGCTTCAAGTTGGAGTAGAGCCATTGATTAAACCAATTAGAGGAGGAACAGACGGCTCTCGTTTGTCATTTATGGGATTGCCTTGTCCAAACATTTTTGCTGGTGGACATAACTTCCATGGTCGATATGAATTTCTTCCGATTCCATCCCTGAAAAAGGCTATGGAAACGATAGTGAAGATTGCTGAGCTTGTTAACAAAAAAGACTAATCATACTAATATTTATTTCACGATTTAATATTATGAAGACTACACCATTTACAGAAACGCATGAAGCATTAGGTGCTAAAATGCATGAATTTGCTGGCTATAATATGCCGATTGAATACACAGGAATTATTGATGAGCACATGGCTGTTTGTAATTCGGTTGGTGTGTTTGATGTATCGCATATGGGCGAGTTTTGGGTGAAAGGACCTCATGCATTACCTTTTTTGCAAAAGATCACTTCGAATGATGTATCGACGTTATCGATAGGTAAAGCGCAATATACTTGCTTTCCTAATGATAATGGAGGGATTGTTGATGATCTGCTAGTGTATCATTTTGAGCCCGAAAAGTATATGCTTGTTGTAAATGCCGCAAACATAGAGAAGGATTGGAATTGGTGTGTTAGTAAAAATACAGAAGGTGCTATTTTGGAGAATGCTTCAGATCAGATAGGACAATTGGCAATACAAGGTCCGAAGGCTTTGGAAGTGTTGCAGAAGCTAACGTCTGTTGATTTATCGACAATCCCATATTATTCTTTTGTTGTGGGGCCAATGGCCGGTATTGCAGAGGTTATTATATCTAATACGGGTTATACGGGTGCCGGGGGTTTTGAATTGTATTTTTATAATCATGACGGAAAGGCTATTTGGGCCGCTGTATTTGAAGCTGGAGAGGAGTTTGGTATCAAACCTATAGGGTTAGGTGCTCGAGATACGCTTCGTCTTGAAATGGGCTATTGCTTGTATGGTAATGATATTGATGATACAACATCGCCTATAGAAGCCGGGCTTGGATGGATTACTAAGTTTAAAGACGGAAAAGATTTTTCATCTCGCTCTATCTTTGAAGATCAGAAGAAAAATGGTGTAGAGAAAAAATTAATCGGTTTTGAAATCGTTGATAAGGGTATACCGCGTCATGGGTATGATATTGTCAATGAAGCCGAACAAGTAATAGGTCGTGTAACTTCCGGAACAATTTCTCCAACAACTAAAAAGGGGATTGGACTAGCATATGTAGAAAGTAAATATGCTAATCAAGGAGAACAATTCTTTGTGAAGATTCGAAATAAGAATATTAAAGCCGAAGTTGTAAAACCTCCTTTCAGGAAATAACAAGTACATAAATAAAAAGAGCTGAAGCCTCAAGATGCGTTATAGTTAGACGCTTCTTGAGGCTTTTTTGTGAAAATCGGGAAAAACAAACAGAATAAAGTTATAATATTGAAATGTAAGCAACATCAACCACATCCTTTCTTGTTATGAAATAAATACTTATGAAACAAATATAATTATGATACATAAACTGATTCTTTTGCGTCACGGAGAAAGTGTTTGGAATAAGGAGAATAAATTTACGGGGTGGACTGATGTCGATTTGTCAGAAAATGGAATAACAGAAGCAAAACAAGCCGGATATTTTCTTCGTCAGGCAGGGCTTAAATTTGATGTGTCTTTTACATCTGTGTTGAAACGTTCCATAAAGACGCAATATTATCTCGCAGATAAAATGAATTTGCTGTCTGAACCAGTAATAAAGTCTTGGCGACTAAATGAACGTCATTATGGGGCTCTGCAAGGTTTGAATAAAGCCGAAACAGCTCAAAAATATGGTGACGAACAAGTAAAAATATGGAGAAGAAGTTTTGATATTGTACCTCCATTACTTGACGCGAATGACCCTCGTTCTCCGTTACATGATCCATTGTATGCATTAGTTGCTCCAGAAGCTTTGCCTTTGGGTGAATCTTTAGAGTTGACAATACGAAGAGTGCTTCCTTTTTGGGAAGATGAGATTGCGGCTTCTCTTTTGCAAGGCAATACAGTATTGGTTGTTGCGCATGGAAATAGCTTACGTGCTTTGATTAAGCATCTCGATAACATAAGTGATACTGATATCGTAAATTTGGAGATACCAACGGGAAAGCCATTAGTTTATGAACTAAATGAGGATCTTCATCCAATCAAGCATTATTATCTTGAATAATTAGTTTGCTTGGTAAGGTCTTGGTTATAAGCAGTGTGTGTATTAGTTGGTAAAAAAGTGTCTATAATGTTTGCATATTGATAAAATTACGCTACCTTTGCAACGCAATCGAGAGAAAACGAATGCAGAACAAATGAGTTCTTTTGGAGAGGTGGCAGAGTGGTCGATTGCGGCGGTCTTGAAAACCGTTGTACTGCGAGGTACCGGGGGTTCGAATCCCTCCCTCTCCGCTGAAAAGGTTTAGAAACAACGTTTCTAAACCTTTTTTTTGTTTATCCATACTCAATGGTTTTCTGACTGATTCGGGCTCACCCGATAAACCATGGGGACTTCCTTTTTAATAGTATCTTTGTATTATGGACACACAAGGACTATTACTTCTAGCTCAGGTTGTATTACCAACCGATATCTTAACCAAGTTTGCTATTGTCAAAGTTGAATCA
>JBOGCF010000036.1:0-191090 GCA_051656605.1 Tannerellaceae bacterium
AGTTATATGCGAAATTTATAAGTAAAAATGGTTATAATGCCTCTTCTTAAAAAAGAAGTCATTATAACCATTTTTGTATACTAGCACGGAGAGTTGATAAAAAACACAGCCTTTTTCAGTGCCCTCGTGCCGATCTGACAATTCAGTCTTCACTATAAACAAATCGTCAGGTCCCGACCTGACGATTTGATCTTCATATACTTTGCAAACGATCATTGCGGTGAATGATTCTGATTCTTGCTTAGTTCGTTTTTTGCTCTTGCGTTGCCGGCTGTTCGGGCTTTACTTCCTGTGCATCGTAACCCAGCTTGTTGAAGGCCTTTACCAGCGAATCTTTGTTGGTTTTGTCGTTGCGATACGTAACCGTTACGGTTTGCGTTTTGGCGCTCGCTTTTACATCTTCCACCCCTTTTTCGAACGGAATGTTTTTCATGATGATGTTTTCGCAATGCGCGCCATGCAAGGCCATGGTGTACACGACTACCTCTTTTTGTTTGGCTTTCTTCTCCTTTTTGTCACTTGCAAAGAGCGGTGAAACACTGAATAATGCTACGAAAGCGATTGCTACGATTGTTTTTAGATTTTTCATAACCGAATGGTTTTAAAATGAATGTTTGTAATAAAGTGAAAGTGTATTTAGTGGGTCGAAATGTGTCGACGGGTTTAGTCGCGGAACAAGTTCCAACGGATACCGGCATAAATGGTGCGACCGTGCACAGGTCCCCAAATCATGGTAGCGTCGAAGTTGTCGCCAAACGGATTCTCCGCGTCTACGATGGGGTTTTGCTGCGTAAAGTTGAACAGATTCTCGGCACCGAGGTAAACCGACCAGCTTTTGAAGTACTTCGAAACCTGCATGTGGTTGATCACATACGGCTTGAAGGTGGTAGCCCAAAGCGGTTTGCTCGCGTCGGGATCTGGCAATCTACCTCCGCCGTTGATCTGTAGCGTGTAGTCAAACTGCCACTTCTTTGCGGGATTGGCCGTTTGGTACGAGGCAGTAATCAAGCCTTTGTGGCGACTGGTGAATGCTTTCTCCTTCAAGACGCCATTGTAGGTCATCTTGATATCGTTGAGACGATAGGCTGCTCTGAACTCGAAGCCGGTAAAGAACGGATAGGTTGCTTCTACCTGAAAACTGCGCGCATAGGAGCGTCCGTCGAGGTTGTAGAAGTAGATGCCATGTGCCGAAGTCTCGTTGTCCATCACGACTTGTTTGCGAAAATCCGTTTGGTAAAACTCGGTGGTAATGCCCAGTTCTTTATCGCCAATGGGGATAAAGTTCGACATGCTGATGCCGTAATTCCACGCTTCTTCCTGATCGAGATTGTCGGCAATGTAGAGGTTGCGAATGCGCGACGAGGCCAATAGGTTGTGGTTCTCTGCCAACACATTGACCGAACGGTAGCCTTTTCCGGCCGAAGCGCGAAGTTGAATCCACGGTGCCGGTTCGTATTTTACGTGCATACGCGGCGTTACAAAAAAGCCGTACTCGTTGTGATGATCGAGTCTAATGCCCGCGAGTAGCGTCAGATTCGAAGTCGGCTTGTAGGTATACTGCGCATACGCTCCCGGCACATACTCGTTTCGTTTCGGTGCAAGGGCAGCGGCATTGTTGGTGATAGCGACCTTTTGATCGAGAAAGTCAGACACAAAACTCAAGCCAGTGCTTAGTTGGTGCTTCGGACCAAACTCGGTTTCAAACATCAGGCTGCTATAAAGATTTCCCTGCCAAAGGTCGTAACGGTTGTGTCCGTAGTTGCTTTTCAGATCGTGCGAAGCGCCCGACACGATCAACGCAATGCTGCTGTTGCGTTCGGGGTTGAGGATGTAACCGTTTTTGGTAAAGAACTCGGCACGATTCGTTTTGAGTCCGATCGTATAGCGCTCGTGCTCTGCGGGCATAGCATTGTGCGACTGTCCCGATTGGCGGTTTTCACGGATGTATTTTGCTCCCCACTCCGAGTGCAAACGCCCTTTGTTGTAAGTCCAGCGGTTGAGAACGTTGAACTGCTCCAGTAGCGGACGATCCAGGAAACCGTCTTTATTGGCATCGTGCGACTGCTTATCGTTCGAATAGTGAAGAAATAAACCCGTGGCCAAGTTGTCGTTGAGTCGGATGTTTCCGTCTGCATTCCCTTCGATGCGACCATTGTCGGCCGCAAAAAGATTCAGTGTAAGCGGATCGGCCTTGTCGGGCTTCTTGTATTCTACGTTTATTTGTCCCGTCACGGCTTCATAGCCATTCTTGACCGAAGCCGCCCCTTTCGACACCTGAATACTCTCCATCCACGGTCCCGGAATGTAGTCCATTCCGTAGAGCGAAGCCGCGCCGCGGAAGCTCGGATTATTCTCGGTAAGCATCTGAACGTAGGCGTTTGACAAGCCCAATAAGCGTATTTGCTTGGCGCCCGTAGCAGCATCACTGTAGGCTACATCTACGCTGGGGTTGGTCTCGAATGCTTCGGACAGGTTACAACATGCGGCACGTTGAAATTCGGCCACGCCTAGTTTTTGCATCTGGAATGGTTCGAGGCGTGAAGTCATCGTGCCGGTGCCGGGAGCACGTACAATGACTTCGTCGAGCGTAAGGTTGCTTTTGAGTTGAACGTCTAGCGGAGCCGTGTTGTTGGCAATGCTTAATGTATCTGACTGATAGCCGATGTAACTCACAACTAGTTTGTCCGTCGCCGGATTGCGGCTTAGGTTAAACGCGCCGTTGAGGTCGGTTGTAGTGCCGGCCGTTGTATGGAGCCACACAACATTTGCACCCACAAGCGGTTCGCCCGCTTCGTCTTTGATAATACCTTTGATAACTTCCTGTGCGGATACAGCTTGTCCTGCCCCTAAAACAAGGAGCGAAAAGATGAGATGTTTCATTGAATGTTTCGATTGAGTTTTACGTGTATATACGATTCACTGGGCCTGAAAAAAAGAGTACAGGCTTTGGCAAACGGGCACACCATGGGCCGTTTGGGAAAATACGTTGCGTAAAATCAATCAAATAAGGAGTACTGCGTGCAGTGCCAGTATATCACGCCCCGACGCAATACATGTATCAAGCGGAATAAAGGGTTCTGGCTTGTGCTCGGTAGAGACAAGCGCTTTGAATAGAAGGGTGTAACAAGCAACCCAGTTGATCGAATCGGCAAGCGGCGCGGGAGGTGTTACCTTATCCACGGCCTCAAACGCTGTGTCGTCTGCTTGGTTAAAGCACACACAGTCGTCGGCTTGTTCGTGTTGTGACTGGTTTGTTGTTTGCTTGTGAGAAGGAGTGCAGCACGAAGGAGTTTCGGCCGTTTCGAAATGAGAGGTGATCGAACAATGATTGCACAAGACATGCGCCCACAAGTTACCCGTTCCGGCAAACAAGATCAGTGCCGTAAAGATAAGGGTAATGCTATGTCGTATGCGTTGTGTCATATACTTCAATGTTGAAATCAGTACAAATATATTGGTTTGTTTTACATTCGCAATCGCACGCTAAGGGGTTTATGTTTTTTTTATACAGATTGTGAGAATATGTTTATTCAATAAAAAATTTATCTTTGCGTTGCTAACGATAATCGATAATACCAGATGAGAACAAAACTTTTCTACGCAGCGGCATCTTTATGCCTTTCTGTGGGAGTAGCTTCGGCAACGAATGCTCCCGATAGTATTTTGCTCAAACAAATGAACGAAGTAGCAGCCGGCATTAAGCTTCCGGCTTCTGTTCAGAAGGGCACTACCAAAATTACGATACCACAAGTTGCCAATCAATATACATTGGAGTTGCGCGGAACCGACTGCCTTCCGGTAATCGACCGCTCGGGTACTATTTTTACGCCGCTTACCGATGCCGACGTGCAATTGTACTTTCAACTGACCGACAAGGCTTCGGGGACGAAAGTGGATGTGCCTAATATCAAGGTTTCGGTACAGGGAGAATTCAAACAGTCCGACTCGAAAGGGCTTCCTCCGCGTGTAATCCCTTCGCTTCGCGAATGGTTGGGGTATGGCGGAAGTGCCGTAATGCCTGCAAAAGGGGAAATCATCCTTGATCCGGCTTTCGCGCAAGAACTGCAAGAGGGGATGCAACTTTTTGCAAGCGACCTCAAAGAGCAGTCAAACTACAACTACAAGGTAAAGACCGGCGCTCCTGCAAAAGGAAAAATCTATGTCACATTAAATACTGAAGATAAATCGCTCGGCAAAGAGGGTTACCGCCTGATGGTGGGTGATACCATTAAGATTGAAGCGGTAGACAAGCAAGGTGCTTTCTGGGCTACCCGCACGCTGCTTCAGATGGTTCAGCAATACGGAGAGCAATTGCCGATGGGGGTGGCGCGCGACTATCCGAAGTACGAGAAGCGTGGCTTCATGCTCGATGTGGCGCGTAAGTTTTTCCGCCTGAACTTCTTGCAAGACTACGTGAAGATCATGTCTTATTATAAGATGAATGAGTTTCATGTGCACCTCAACGACAATGCGTTTGTGCAGTTCTTTGATAACGACTGGGACAAAACATACGCGGCTTTCCGTCTCGAATCGGAAACGTATCCGGGACTCACGGCCAAAGATGGTAGTTATTCGAAGAAAGAGTTTACCAACCTGCAACGTCAGGGGATGGCTTACGGAGTCAATATTATTCCCGAAATCGATGTGCCTGCTCACTCGCTGGCCTTCTCACACTATAAACCGTCGCTTGGTAGCAAGAAGTACGGAATGGACCACCTCGACCTGATGAATCCGGAGGTGTATGACTTTGTCGATGGTTTGTTTAAGGAATATGTGGCGGGCGAAAACCCTGTGTTCATCGGCCCGGATGTGCACATTGGTACCGACGAATACGACAAAGCCGTGGCAGAAGAGTTTCGCAAGTTTACCGATCACTACCTGCGTCTTATCCAAGGTTACGGCAAGCGCGCCCGTCTTTGGGGAGCACTTACGCATGCCAAAGGTAACACGCCTGTTACGTCGGAAGGGGTGATCATGAATGCTTGGTACAACGGCTATGCCGATCCGCGCCAGATGATCGAAGAGGGATACGAACTTATCAGTACGCCCGACGGCTTATTATATATTGTGCCGGCTGCCGGCTATTACTACGATTACCTGAACGGTAAGCATTTGTACGACAAATGGGAACCGATCACAATTGGTCGCGAAGTATTTCCGTACGGACATCCGCAGATATCGGGCGGTATGTTTGCCGTGTGGAACGACCACACCGGTAACGGTATCTCCGAAAAGGATGTGCATCATCGCGCTTTCCCTGCTATGCAGGTTTTGGCCGAAAAGATGTGGGATGGCAACAAGGAGAACCCCGACTACGAAGGGTTTGCAAAGGTGGCAGCTTCTATGATCGAAGCACCGGGCGTAAATGTAATGGGCAACGTGGTTTCGAACGGTCCTATTGCATTGTCTTACAACTTTACCAATGGCAAAGGAAAAGATATCTCAGGCAACGGCTACAACGTAGCGAAGGCGAAAGGCGTGAAGTACAATGCCGAAAACGGAGCTTTACTTTCGGGTAACTCGGTGATCGAAACACCGGTAGAAGAGATCGGCTACAATTATGCGGTTTCGTTCGATATCAAACCGGAAGGGACGCAAGCCAAAGATGCAGTTCTATTCAACTCGGCCAATGCACAAGTGGTGGTAAACGAAGCACAATCGGGCAATCTGGCTTTCAAGCGTGACGGTTATACCTATAGCTTCGACTATGCTCCGGTTGCCGGACAGTGGAATCGCATCAGCATTCACGGCGACAACAAAGGGACATCGCTGTATGTAAACGGCGAACTCAAACAACGTCTCGAAGGAAACAAGAAGGAAGTGACCGACGCAAAAGGGAAGAAAAGTACCATGCACCTGCAACAGACATTGGTATTCCCATTGAAGCAAATCGGCGCTACTGCTAATGGCTTCAACGGAAGCATTCGCTCTCTGAAAGTAGAGAAGCTGTAATTTGCATCTTATTTTTATATCCTTGTATAACAAAGCCGGGCATTGCTACATGTGATGCCCGGCTTTCTGCATAATATCGGTTATATATTTTTGTGAATGAGTATGTTAATAATGCAAATAAAGCATAAAGTGAGTGTTTTTTATGTTCATTGTATGAATGTTTCGTTTTTCTTTTATATGTTTGGAATGCATTGAAGATTAGAATATAAACCACTGGTGCGATTTTGTTAACGATCGTGCTTATCTTAAATATACTATATGGAAAAGCTCAACAATTACCTAAGAATCGTTGCATGCAGCGGTCTTATCATTTTAACTTCTGCTTGTAATCAAACTCCCAAAGGAGACGGCTCGCTCGTTGTGTCTGATATCAACGGACAAGAGTTTATAACGTGTAATTTTGATGCGATCACTGCTAAAGCACAACCTAAGCTGAGTGACTTTGTGGAGGACTTTGAGATTGTGCGCTTCGAAAACAAGGACGACGCTTTTTTCAAACCATCTGCCTACATTGTAACGGACAACTATATTGGTGTGCGACAAAGTGGAGCACCCTTCTTGTTGTTTGATAGAAAAGGAAAATTGCTTACAAAAGTTGGGGAGATCGGTAACGGTCCCGGCGAATACAATGTACTGTATGATCAGGCTATAAATGAAAAAAACGGGAAGATATACTTGGGCCCTTTTGTAGGGCTGAATAAAGTACACGAATACAATATGGACGGGTCGTATGTGCGTTCCTTTACTACACCAACAAATCTAGCAAAAGCAAGAGTCAAAGCCTACGATGATGGAACTGTTTCGGTCGTGCATATGCCTTTTACAACGGAACAGTCGCCATTTCTTGCAATTAATTTCAATAAAAATGGAGATAGTATTAGTTGCTTAGCTCCGACAGAGTCACAACGAGTAAATCCATTTATAGACAGGTCCTTTCGTGGTTTTGACTATGAGTGTATTTCTTTTCAAAATACAAATGATTTTGATGTAAGGATAACCAATAATGATACGATGTTTATCTATGATAGCAAGGCAAATAAAATGCTTCCGCGTTTTGTGATGAACTTTGGAGGTGTGGCTGAGAAGCCTTATGCTTTTCCTAATGAACTTCCCAATCATTTGCTTTGTATGATTTATGGACAGAATAATTTCGTTGTATTGATTGACAAAAAGACAAGAACGACGGCAACGTTCAATGAAATCGAAAATGATTTTCTAGGTAACATGCCTGTATCGACTAACTTTGAAAAGGGTTATTTCATGCAAACATTCGAGCCGGCTCAACTCATGGAGAAGTTAGAAACGTATTTAGCTAGTGGAAACTGTCCGGAGTCGGAAAAGAAGAAGCTGGAAGACTTGCTTAATTCGCTCGACGACAATGATAACAACATCATGTTTATCGGGAAACTCAAACAATAAGTTCATTCATATTATATATTTAGCATAGAATTATTGGGCTCCTGTCGACGTGATGTCTGGCAGGAGCTTTTTTGTTGTCCGAAGCTCAAGTTTAATGTTTAGCATAAGTCAATTAGATGGGAAAAGATATATTTATCTTGTCTTGAGCAAACTAGAATCTTCATATATAGAACCAAGGTGTAGCGTCGAGATCTTATAACAATTCCAAAAACGAACGAAACAGTTGCATTGCAATAGCTTCTATTTGTGCATTTTGTTGTAGCTTCGCAGCAAAATACAAGGTGATAATATTGTAGAATTTGCACATGAAAAAAGACTTTAAAGTAATTGTTCTTGATCTTGACGGAACACTAACCAACTCGAAAAAGGAAATTACTCCACGTAATAAAGAAGCCTTGATGGAGGCACAGCGCCAAGGCGTAAAGGTGGTTTTGGCATCAGGTCGTCCTACTTATGGCATTGTACCACTAGCCGAAGAATTGGAGCTGGATAAGTTTGGCGGTTATATCTTGTCGTTCAACGGCGGACAAATCATAAACTATACTACCAAAGAAACAATCTACGAATCGGTGCTTCCTACCGAAGTAATTCCTGAATTATACAATACGGCGGCACAGCACGGAGTAACCATCCTTTCGTACGACAACGAATACATTCTTACCGAGAATGGCGACGATCAGTATGTAGCTAAAGAGGCGTTTCTGAACAAAATGCCGGTAAAAGAGGTTTCAAGCTTTGTGGACACGGTAAGCCGTCCGGTACCTAAATGTTTGATCGTTGGAGACAGCGAGCAGTTGGTACACCTCGAAGAAAAGATGAAGCATAGCTTTGGGCATCAGATGAACATCTACCGCTCAGAACCTTTCTTCCTCGAGTTGATGCCACAAAACATCGACAAAGCCTATTCGCTACAAAAACTTCTCGACCACCTCAAAATGGATAAAGAAGAAATGATGGCTTGTGGCGATGGATTCAACGACTTATCTATGATTCGCTTTGCCGGATTTGGCGTAGCCATGGCAAATGCACAAGATGCCGTAAAAGAAGTATCAGACTTCATTACGTTATCAAACGAAGAAGACGGCGTAGCTCACGTAGTAGAGCGCTTTATTCTATAACAAACACTTTTGTAACAACAAACAAACAGATACACGCGATGAAACGTAAAGAAGGACCGATCATTCTGTCGCTACTTTGTTCGCTGGGAGTACTCTCGGCCGCAAGCTATGCAACAGGACCAACAGCCGAAACATTCAATTGGAGCAGTCTCAACCCGTTTGATTTCTTCAGCGGAATGGCCTTTACACTCTCTTTTGGATTTGGTGTGCCCATTATCTTATCGGTTATCATCTGCTTTGCACTGTTTTGTCTCATGTGGTGGATGTTTTACAAAGTAATCCGACTCATATTCGGAAAGAACTGATCATATGGCCACCTTACTTCATGCAAGATGGTGCAAAATATAGAAACTGAAAAAGGTTGTCTCGGTAAATAGATACCATGAGACAACCTTTTTTATATCAGATTGAGCCTGTATAGACAGTGCTTATTTAGATTACTAGAATCTAAAGCGAAGTTTAAACGCTACATCATTCCATAACTTACAAGTTGTGAAGTTGATTGCAGGCTTGTAGTCAAAAGCAAACGAAATAGGAGCTTGCTTGAAGTTGTATTCAAGACCGATTACCGGGCTGATACCAATCGCGAAATCAGCATCCGAGCCATAGTGATGATACTTACGTACGTGAAGAGCTCCGATATTCAAACCACCACCCATGTACATTCTCAAGCGATCTACCAAATCAACATTGTATTCATAAAGGAACGAGAACATCGGTCCGTTGTGTTGAATGTTGTAGGCTGCAATACCTTCAAAAGAGCTGTTGCGGTCGAAGTTGTACTTGATAGAAGCACCCATAGACGGACCTAAATTTGCACCGATACTCCATTTGTACGGTTGAGCACTCATACTACCTACTGCAATCATTAGCAATAGTGCAATAAAAATCTTCTTCATTTTGTCGTTCATTAGCCTCTGCATAATCCTTTGCTATATTCCGGCTTGGATTGGAAAGTATACACAGAGTTTGGTTAAATTTAAATTTGATTATATACTTACGGTCAATGATTGCAAATATAAAATCTCTGACAGATATACGATTGATGGTTTTGAATTATTGTGATTTCGAACAAAGCAAACGGTTAATATTAAAAAATGGAAGCGTTGTTGCATCTCTTTTAACGATGGTTAAAGTCTTGAAATATGGCTTCTAAAACAAATATTTTAAAACAAAAAAGATGTTTGAAAACATAATTCGTATAAATTTGCACCGTTTTTCCAGGTAAATATAATCGTTAGTACAAAATGAAAAAGTTGTTTGGTGCAATGGAGGTAACGTTATTTGCGTTAACTTTAGCCATTGCTATGTGTGGTTGTGCTCAAAACCAAAAGAATGAAGAGAGCAAAGAGGTAACAAAACCTGTATTTGTCGAAACAGTTGTTGAAACACCCGATCAGGCGTTACAACAGTTGGCCGAAGGAAACAAGCGTTTTGTAAGCGAAACCAACGTGTTTCCACATCACGATCACAAGCGTGTAGAAGAAACAGCACCGGAGCAACATCCGTTTGCAACCGTAATTGGCTGTTCAGATTCTCGCGTGCCGGTAGAGTTGATCTTCGACCAAGGAGTAGGCGATATCTTTGTGATTCGTACGGCAGGAAACTCTGTAAATGACGACATGGTAATGGGAAGTCTCGACTATTCGATCGACCACCTGGGCGTAAAACTAATCGTAGTCTTAGGACACGAAAGTTGTGGCGGTATCACTGGAGCAATCGCAACATGCGACGGACATGAGCACCATGTAGGAAAAGTAGGCGAACTGATTTCTTCTCTACGCGAAGACGTAAAAGATTATGTAGGTAAAAGCGACAAGCTCGATGAAGCTATCCATGCCAATGTGCATACGCAAGTAGCGCGCATCAGCGAAGCCGATCACGTAAAAGAACTTATCGCTCAAGGTAAGGTAAAAGTGGTAGGCGCATACTACGATGTGCAATCGGGAGAAGTTGCATTTATCAACTAATTGAGGAAGCAGTTGGGCACGCCGCATCTATACATAAGAAACGATAGAAACCTTTAATTATAGACAACAATGATCAAGAAAATCATGATGACTTTGCTGTTGGTTGGCTCTTTGTTGCCGGCAATGGCAAAAGATAAATCAGCAGACGGACTTGCCGTAGGCGACAAAATGCCCTCGTTTACAATCGAGTTAGACAACGGAAAAAAGATATCATCGAGCAAGTTTGACGGAAAAGTTCGATTAGTAACCCTATTTGCTACATGGTGTCCGCCCTGCTTAAAGGAGCTGCCACACATACAAAAGCAGATCTGGGACAAGTACAAAAATAATCCCAACTTCGAACTCATGGTATTTGGTCGCGAACACAGCGAAGCAGAAGTACAAGCATTTGCAACCAAGCGAGGCTTTACCTTCCCAATCTATCCCGACAAAACCAGAGGTATCTATTCTCTGTTTGCCAAGAACACCATTCCGCGCAATTATCTGATTGATAAAAACGGAGTTGTTGTTTATACATCCATCGGATTCAACGATGCCGAGTTTGACCAACTGCTTACTAAGCTAGCCCAATTGCTCGATTAATGCAAAGGCTGCCAACCATATCAGCGTTCTATGATTCTTTACAAAAGAAAGGATCATAGAACGCTTTTTTTATATGTGAACGTATCATATTCTCTTTTCATTTGTTCTATCACTAAAACAAAAACGCTGCAACACAAAACGAACAAACGCATGAAACGCAAAGTAAACACACCCCAAGACGCTATCAAAGCATTAAAAGAAGGAAATCAACGATTTGTAGAAGGTAAGAACGTGTTTTTTCAAAACGATTACAAACGATTGCTGTGTACCTCGCGCAAGCAAAAGCCATTTGCAACAATTATTGGCTGTTCTGACTCTCGCGTACCGGTCGAACTCATTTTTGACCAAGGCATCGGCGATTTATTTATCATTCGCACCGCCGGCAATACCGTGGGAGATAGTCTTACCATGGGTACGCTCGACTATTCGATTTATTCACTCGGTGTAAAACTAATCATTGTATTAGGACACGAAGGATGCGGAGGGATATCCGGTGCCATTGATTGCCCGTTGACCAACGAAAAGCTTCCCGGCAAAATACCCGCACTGATGCATATCTTGCAAAAAGAACTGCTTATGTATGTAGGGCACCCCGAGAAACTAGACGAAGCCATACACATGAATATTGCCAAACAAATTCACCGTATCACCAAGCATAGGTACGTGAGAGAGCAAATCAAAAAAGGCGAACTAGCCGTGATAGGAGCCTACTACAGTCTCAAAACAGGATCGGTACGTTTCTTTGAGTAATATTTTTTTGTCTCTCTTTAGTTGCGAATCTCTGTATTTCATTGTAGATTGCGGAATGAAACGGAAGCCACGTCGTTTCATTCTAATAGTGATATGAAGTAAAAACAAACCAAGAGTGTGACGTATGACAAAAATAGCCCACAAACTGACCGAGCTTATCGGTCGCACTCCGATGCTGGAAGTAACGAATTATGAAAAGCTACACAACATTCCCGCATCGATAATAACTAAACTCGAATATTTCAATCCGGGTGGAAGTGTAAAAGATCGCATCGCTTTGGCTATGATCGAAGATGCCGAAGAGAAAGGCGACCTTAAGTGCGGAATGGAAATCATAGAACCCACAAGCGGAAATACCGGAATTGGCCTGGCCATGGTATGCGCTTCGAAACGATACAAACTAACACTTACGATGCCCGAAACCATGAGTCTGGAGCGTCGTAACCTACTCAAAGCATTGGGTGCAAACATTGTGCTTACACCCGGAGCAGAAGGTATGAAGGGCGCTATTGCCAAGGCCGAAGAGCTGGTAAAAGAGCGCACCAAAGCCATCATGCTACAACAATTCAACAACCAGGCCAATCCTGCAATGCACCGACGCACTACAGCCCTCGAAATCTGGCAAGATACAGGAGGCGATGTGGATATCTTTGTAGCCGGTGTAGGTACTGGCGGAACCGTAAGCGGAGTAGGAAAAGTGCTAAAAGACCGCAAGAAAGATGTACAGATAGTAGCCGTAGAACCGGCAGAATCTGCTGTAATATCCGGCCTTGCACCCGGACCACACAAAATACAAGGAATCGGAGCCGGCTTTATTCCAAGCACCTTCAACAAGCACATTGTCGATGAAGTAATCTTGGTAACCGGTGATGAAGCCATTAAAACAAGCCGAGAATTGGCACGTTTAGAAGGGTTACTTGTCGGAATCTCCTCCGGAGCAGCCGTATGTGCAGCACGCAAACTAGCCATGCGTCCCGAAAATAAAGGAAAGAAAATCGTAGTACTATTGCCCGATTCAGGCGAACGCTACCTATCCACCCTCCTTTATCAGTTCGACGAATACCCACTCTAAAAACGAGTCTGCGGTAAATCGGTCCGCATGGCATCTCCATTCGGCATCGATCAAACACCGAGCTTTCAAATCAACAAAACTATAAAAAGCCACTCCGAGCAATCAACTGCAAAGGGTGGCTTTTGTCGTTTACTCTCTTTTGATAGCTCACATAAAACGTATATATTTACGCGAATTTATAATCTCGATTGCAATGGATAGAACAGCCAAATTATTTCAAGAATGGAAATCTCTTCAGCCACTGAAGCCAGAAGACCAAAAGCGTTTAGACGATAAGTTGAACCTTGAGTTTAATTACAACAGTAATCACATTGAAGGAAATACACTCACTTACGGACAAACAGAGTTACTTCTTATGTTTGGTGATATAAGCGGAGATGCGAAAATGCGCGATCTTGAAGAGATGAAAGCCCACAATGTAGGACTTCAATGGGTAAAATCATTGGCCAAAGAACAAGACTATGTTTTCACAGAGCGTGATATTAAATATCTGAATCAAATTATTCTTGCAGAAGATTATTACAAGATAAATTCAAAGACCGGTACACAGTATAAAATCCACGTAGGGCAATATAAGACTCGTCCTAATTCTGTGATCACTGCAACGGGAGAGCGTTTCGATTATGCCAATCCCGAAGAAACATCTGCAATGATGTATGATTTGGTCAGCTGGTTTAATAAAGAAGTTGAGTCTGGAGAATTGAACCCGATTGAGTTGGCAGCTCTATTTCATTATCGCTATATCCGCATTCACCCATTCGAAGATGGTAACGGACGAATTGCACGTCTTTTGGTCAACTACATTCTGCTTCGTTTTGGCTATCCGATGATTATTATCAAATCAGACAAGAAAGAAGAATACCTGCAAGTTCTACACAAATGCGATATTGCCGTAGGGCTTACACCGTCAGATGGCGCAACTGCTATACTCGAAGATATTCAACCGTTTGTCGAATACTTAAATAAAGAAGTTGCTTGGTCGCTTGAGCTTGCAATCAAAGCAGCACAAGGCAAATCAATCAAAGAAGATCAAGACTGGAAGAAGAAATTACGTACAATTGGAAATAGATTTGTAGGAGCTCCAGAATATAATAAGACGGTTGCAACTGAGATTTTTAAAGAGTTTGAAGGGTTAATGAACTCAGTCGATAATGAGCTTAAAGATTTTTATCCTTTGTATGATAACGCAAGCTATGAAAGATTAGACTCAAAAGTATATGATTCAATTGATGATTATAAGGGTAACATGTTTAGATTGACTTTTCAACGTGGTTTACATCTCTATCGATTTGATGTGTCACTCCTGTTGTTTCGTTATAAATATACAATATCATTGAATCAGATGTTAAGAGAAGATGATGTTTTTTATGACTATGATAAGGAGATATACACCTTTACATTCCGTTACGACGAGAAAATTGAAGAGGTCCAAAAAGCTGAGATATTAAACTATATTGGCTCACAGCTTGCCAGACTTCTTGAAGCATCAGAATCAGAATAAACTTATTATATGGCCGGACGATATTGTCCGGCTTTCTTATTTATTGGAAAGCTTCGTAGGTTGTTCAATTACCTCATTTCCTTGACGAAGTATGATGCGATCAGGGCAGTGATGGAGGAGAACATTGTTATTCCTGAAAGCATCAGTAGGACAGATATAATTCTTCCCATTCGCGTCACGGGGTAGAGGTCTCCATACCCTACGGTGGTTACGGTTGTTACAGTCCACCAGAGTGCATCCTCTGCATTTTTAATATTTCCATGCGGTACATCTTCCGTATAAAGTATTGTGATGGACGAGATGATCATCGTCATGATGGTAACGACTCCTAAAGAGGTAAATGTTGCTTCAATCTTGTTGGTGTATAAATGAGATGCGAGAGAGCGTATTGTGTTGAAGGCTTTTAATACACGTGTAAGTCGTATTATTTTAGCGACACGAGCAAAGCGAAAGTAACCAACAGTAGGTATCGACGATATTAAGTCGAGCCATCCACCCTTTTTTATATAATCAAGTTTATCAGGAGCTTTGTAGAGTAATGTAAGGAACTCCAGAATAAAAACACCGCATACAATGTTGTCGATAAAGAAAAGAAGTTCTGATATTTCAGGTCTTAGATCTAGTAGAATATCAGCAGTCATTGCTACTAGAACATATACGGATAACACAAGGACAATAATTTGTAGTGCTGTTATTTTTTGTTTAGGCATAACTCTTTTAGGACTTATAATATGACTCTTGGTTTTGAGAATTGTAATACAAATTTATTGTTTTTTGATGAATAGACAATAGGTTGCATTTCAATTCTAATTGTATATAATGATCTAAATGCTTGGTTCGCCATATATTTGTTTAAATTAGATTGGTGTTTTGAGTTTAAGGGATTCTTGCTATCTTAACACTTTTATTTAAAAATCAAGTTATGGTTAAAAATTAGTTTCTGATGTGAAGCAGGCCGGAGGGGCTTGCTTTTGTTGTAAATGTGGGGCACTTGTAGAGGTGGTGTCGGGTGATGATGCTTGTGTGGGGCTTACCGATAAGAAGTGGTTGAAGTTGCTCAAGTTGGAGCGGGTGCGTGGGCAGGATACAACGCTGGGGCGCTTGCGGACTCGGATCAAAAAAGCGATCGATTTTCTGAAGAAACTGCGCTTGTGGATCAATCTGATGCCGGCGTGTGAGGTGAAAAACAGAGTTGAAGCCGGCTTGGATGAGGTAATACAGTTGCTCGAGGAAGTGTCGGTGGTGATGCCCTCGAAATCTGTTGTTGTGGTTGATCACGATGAGTTTGCCCGACTGATGCATGATTTTCACCATAGTGAATGTGCGCTCTATAGCAAAAATCAAGTATTGATATTGCTAAAGCTGTTTGTAGAGTCGGGGGATGCATCGAAGCCGATCAACTTCGATAATTTGAATAATGATTTGGGCAAATCGTAGTGTTTAGCACTTTTTTTTAAGAGTACTTTTTGCCAACCAAACCTTAACTATTAAAAGCTGCTAATGGATTTTGTTAAGGTGTTTGTGTTTAGTGTTTTATGGTGTGTTGTGGGGTGTGTTTATCCTTGAGCTATATAGCGTTTCTACTTTATTTCAATGGTGTTTTGTGGTTGTTTTGTGTCAAAAACTGACTTGACAAACGGTTTTCTGTATTTTATATTTGTTGTGTAAAATTATTTAATAAACGGTTAATCTTGTTCTAAAATGAAGACAGTAAATACTAACTGGGGCTTGCCCTTTCTTTCTAAACCTGAGTATGAAAAACTTTGTCCTCGCTCAAAAATGGTGCTAATTGCTATTTATTACGAATGGATCACGAATAACAAGCGTTCTTTTCGCTTTAACGAAAGTTTGAACAGGCGAATTGGGAAACTGATTAGCGAAGAGGATTTTACGCTAGATGCTGTTCCGACAAAACAACTACGTCTTTTTTCGAAGCTCGGACTTGTCGTTTTCGACGGTGTATATTCCTTTGTTTTTAAAGATGAAACAGACGGTTTGGTCGAATCATTGAAGCTAAATAAGCTCCCAGATCGCGGTCCTAAAAAGTCCGTAAATGGTCCTAAGAAGTCCGAATTCGGACGTAAAAAGACCACAAACGGACCTAAAAAGTCCATAAGTTGCCCTAAAAAGACCGAAAATGGTCCTGAAAAGCCCGCGTTTGCATCTCCGGAAAGAGGCGTGAGATGCTCGGAAGTTCCTGATCATTACGGCTTTGAGCGAACATGTGTCCGCCGAAAACGTCGTGCTTAATTCTCTTTTTTTCTTACAACTTCTCTTATATATAAATATATATCCCTTAAGGGATAATATTTTATATATGAAGAGAAGAGATTTTCCAACCTTAAAAACAATCACATGAAATTCAAAGCGTACAACAACGGCCAAGTGTATGAACTCGATACAAGGCGTTTTTTTCAGCGTAGAGGTTTTTGTCCGATATGCAGTGCCGATAGAACCAACCAAGTAGAAAGACCTTTGCGTATTAGTCCCGATTTGAGCAAGGCCTTTTGCTTTCATTGCGGAGAAACGTTCTACCCTTTGCCCGATGAAAAGCCTGAACAAATCGTTGAGAAACGAGCAGTACCGAAACTGCCTGAGCCCACACCTCAAGAGGCGCACGATTTTCTCGAAATCCGATATCCCAAAGCCAAGCGAACCCTTTCTGACGCAGCTCGCGCTTGGCTCAAAGGGCGCGGTCTGGATGTCGAAACTGCTCTGGAAATGGGTATGTTCTCGATCCGCGACTGGAAAGGGAAGGAGGTGATCGGATTTGTATTTTCCCATAACGGAATCGAACACAATGTGAAGTTTCGAACGTTGGAGGAAAAGAGTTTCTTCTTCGCCAACAAAGGAGCTATCACCTTGCCATTCAATGGTGATGTGATTGGGTCATCTTCCTCGCTAGTTATCACCGAGGGAGAGCCCGATGCGCTTGCTTACGCAACGGTGGGCATACGGTATGTGATTTCGGTGCCCACGGGGGCGGGTGTGAGAAGGGTCGACTGGTTGAGGCCCTTTGAGGCAGTCTTGGAGGATATCGATACGTTTTACATCGCGGTGGATGACGATCCCAGAGGGCATGAGTTGCGAGAGGTGCTCGTAGAATACCTCGGTGCAGACCGATGCCGAATTGTAGAGTTCGACGGCTGTAAGGACGCAAACGAGCAATTGCTAAAATACGGGCCGGAGGCTGTGGCTAAAAGTATTCGCAAAAGTATGCATCCGGGAGAAGCATGCGTCGAACTTCCTTTTGCCGAGAGCAATAGCCTGATACTGGGCGAAGGAGTGGACGACTCTGACATCGAAAGTTTTGATGCGGAGTATGCCGCAATGCTAGACTTGCTGCACAATGGCGGCATAAAAGGCGATAAGCTCGATGTGCCCGAGATTGACGAGCTGGTGAGTTGGCGCACGGGACAACTGGCTGTGGTTACGGGTATTCCTTCGCATGGAAAGTCAGAATTTGTCGATTTCGTGGTCGTATGTCTGAACCGACTCTATGGCTACAAAGCTGTGATGTGGAGCCCTGAAAACTATCCGGTCACGTATCACAGGATTAAGCATGTGAGCAAGATTACGGGCAGGAGTTTCAACAAGCACAAGCTTTCTAACGATGATTTGCGCGTAGCGCTGGAAGATCTCCGAGACGAGATCTTTTATGCAACGCCCGACGAATATAGGCTTTCGCTCGTGCTGGAAAAGCTGGAGCGGATGGTTGTGAAGCATAAGGCGCGTATCGTAACGCTCGATCCTTTCAACGCACTCGAGTACGATGGCGATAGCAATCTCACCGAAACCGAACGTATCAACCGAGTGTTGGGACGGTTGCAGCTTTTTGCCCGAAAGTTTGATGTGTTGGTCATCCTGGTAGCCCATCCGCGCAAGATGGATATTCTCACCGCACGCGGAGTCGGCAAACACTATCAGGAGCCGATGATGTATGATGTATGCGGTTCGGCCAATTTTCTCAATCGTGCCGACTATGGTATCGTGGTATATCGCTCGGCTGAAGGGGAGTACGTGGACAATACGATTACGAACTTTGTGCGCATTACGTTTGAGAAGATCCGTTTTCGTGACCTCGGATCGGGTGGTTCGTGCCTGCTCCGCTACAATTATGACAACGGTCGCTACGAAAGTATTGATAGTACCATAAACGATTGGGACTATTCGTGGTGGAAGAAATATGAAGAGGAGCAAGCCGACGAGGTTGCTACGGACGTCCCAGATGATGCACCACACATTCAACCATCTTAGGGGTTAGGATCTTGGAGTATGGACGCCATCCGATGGCTGTGAGGGATTCGCGCAGGTTGCGTGTCTCGTGTATCCACTTGCGAAGCATGCGGGAGGCCGAATGTGGTGTAATGTGTGGGCAGTAAAGCATCGCTAATTCGCCAAAAGCATAGGCACGACAGATGAATTGATCGGTAAGTTTTTCCATAATAAATGCACTGTGTTGTTTGTTTAAATATACAAATAAATCTTTGAATATCAAATAGATATTGTGTATATTTTTGCGTGGTGACTGTTTTTGCTGACGCATGGTGAGTGGATGCACGCACCATGCGTCAGTGTTTTTAGTCACGCAGCGTGCGTGAAATCGGTCACCATGCGTGCTTGAATTTACCACGTATGGTTGCGTGATTGTAAAAGTGCATTATAGTCCTCAATAGTGCAGAATAATACAGAAGAGTACAGAAGACGGATTGGTGCGATTGGGGTGCTTGTATCTTCGAAGTGTGATCAGAAAGTCTGTGATCGAAAGAAGTAAAACGAGTATTCACGATTTAAAATGATTTGCTTATGTCTTTGAAGTACAAATTGATTTGGAGAAAAGATTTGCGTAAAGATGCACCTGCTGATGCCCGATTGGTGTATGGAGCTACAAAAGCCACACGTCGCTATGCCTTTGCAGAGATGTGTCAGGATATTGTAGATAACTGCTCGGCTACCGAGGGCGATGTGAAAATGGTGGTGAGTGCGTTGGTGTCGCATGCCAAGAAAGCGTTGCTGCGTGGAGAGATTGTGATAATCGAGGGATTGGGTAATTTGCAGTTGCGATCGGGTAGTATCGGCGTAGCGAGCGAAGAGGAATTTAAAACCCATATGATGAAAAAGCCCAATGTGTTGTTTCGACCAAGCACGTCGTTGCTTGAGCTAAAAGATAAGGCTAAGTTTGAGGCATACGAGGTAGTAGCGCGATCGGTAGAGTGTGACAAGCCTCATTCACTAGATTAAGCTGTTTATGGGAAACACTAAGAAAAGTCCGTTTACCGACAAAAAGAGCCGTTTTGTAAAGCAGTGTTTCGATGCTGCTTTTACGGCGGCAAAGGCGTTCAATTTGAATCCGTCGGTAATGATAGCCCAGGCTGCTATCGAAACGGGATGGGGAGAGAGTAGTCATGCCGTGACGTGCAACAATTATTTCGGGATCATTGCTTGCGGCAAGATCAATGCCTATTGGCATGGTGGAAAGAGTACAAAGACGCACCGCGGACTCTGCTTTAGGAGATACGACTCGGTCGAAAACAGTTTTATGGACTATGGCCGATTGCTGCGATCGCAGTATGGACGGGCTGCATCGCTCAGCTACTATCCCGAAAGTTTTGCTCAGGCTATTTCGTACAGTGCGTATATCTGCGAGCAGAATGGCGACAACCGTGAGCACTATCGTCGCATGCTGGTGAGCATAGAACGTGATATTCGGGAGATTCTTTATCGCGAAGGATTGCTTCCGTGCGAACAAAGTGCATAGTTATTGTTGGAATTGCAAACTAAAAAAGAGAAGTAAGATGAAGAAAATAAAGTCGCTTATAGAGCTTGTATGGGCCTTGTTGGGATTGTTGATTGGTCGGTGTCCGAAGTCTCCGCCATCGGGCGAATGTCCGCTACGATAACGAAACGCTTTTCGTTGGAGAGGCTTCTTGATTGAGTGCTTGCACTCTCATAGTGCAATTTTATGCAGAATTTGCACTGTGAGAGTGCATTTGCTGTCTGCAGGAAGACGTTGGTGTCTGGTGTTTAACACAATGCGTGTCGCTTTTGTATAGTTTTAACTCATTAGCCGTCTAGTTATAGCTGTTTTTGCACTGTGAGAGTGCAAATTTGAGGTTAAGGTAATTTTGACGATGCTTTTTTGTTTATGGCAAAACGAGTATTGATAATTTTGTATACATTTAGCCCCAATTTTGAAAAATGATTGTGGTTTAATTGTATCTAATTACTTAACCGATGAAACGAAAGATTAATGTTAGATTGTGGATCATGCGGTTTCTACGATTTGACTTAGAGCGATTTTTGACATTTGGCTACATCTCGAAGCATCCGCATCGCCAACTTGTGTTTGGGTATTTGTCGTATGTAGTGGCAGGAACATTGTTGCTTTGTTTGCCATTTATGACGGCAGAGCATGTGGGTGTATTGGATCATCTGTTTTCGGCTACATCGGCCGTGTCGACAACCGGACTGGCAACGGTTGATGTCTCAGCAGTGTATACCTTTTGGGGTAAATTGGTGATTTTGCTTTTGATTCAGCTGGGAGGACTGGGGTATATGACCATCAGTAGTTTTGTGATGCTGAGTCTGACAAGGCATTTTACGATCATCAAACGTGGAATTCTGAATGCTGAGTTTACAATGCCGGGTAATATCAATGTGAAGAATCTTGTCATTAGTGTGGTAGGATTTACGGCTTTGTTTGAGACGCTGGGAATTGTATTGCTTTATTACCAGTTTCGTGGTTATGGAATTGATGAGCCGATGTGGGCAGCTGTGTTTCACTCGATTTCATCTTTCTGTACGGCAGGGTTTAGTACTTTTCCCGATAGCTTGATGCAGTTTAAAAGCGACTGGGGTATCAACTTGGTTGTGATGGCGCTTAGTTATGCCGGGGCAATGGGCTTTATCGTGATGTATGACTTCTGGAAGAAATTGACTTCGAGGGGGTATCAAATTACGTTTACGACAAAGGTAATTGTGGTGGTTACGGCGGTGCTGACTACGTTGGCAACTTTACAAATGTTTTTGTTTGAAGAGTCTTTTGCCGATTACGCTTGGTCTGACAGGCTGTTGTTTTCTTTATTTCAAACCGTTTCGGCGCTTACTACTGTTGGTTTTAATACGGTGAATATCGGGATGCTAATGCCGATAACGTTGATGTCGCTGACGATGATCATGTATTTCGGTGCTTCTCCGTCTGGTACAGGGGGTGGACTCAAAACAACGACGCTTTCGGCTACGGTGGCTTTTGTGCAATCGAAACTTGGGTTTCATCGCAATGTGACGTTGTGTGGGCGTATACTTCCAACTTATCGGGTAGATACGGCTTTGGCTACGTTTGTACTTTATACGACGATTGTGTTTTTGGGTTCGTATGTGCTTACGGCAACCGAGAAGTTCGACTATTTGAGCTTGTTGTTCGAGTCGGCATCGGCATTGGGAACGGTGGGTATTTCTACAGGTATCACTCCTGAATTGTCGTCTGCCGGAAAGTGTGTGCTGATCGTTTTAATGTATATCGGGCGTGTAGGTGTGCTTACGCTTGGTTATTCGATGCTTTATCGAATGAAGCAACGCACCAAACAAATCTATAAGAATGATGACTTGGCCATATAAATTACACGAGCCAAGTATTTGATAAAAGAATATACGCAAAAGCCTCTTGCCGATACTGTACTATATGCAGTGGGCAAGAGGCTTTGGTGTTATTGTAGAATCCTCGAGATGATCTCGGGATGGAAACGTTGACTTATTGTGCCGATTGGCTTTCGTTTGATGCTTCTTCTTGTTTTTGATTGACAATGAATGTGGTAGCACCGCAGGTTACAACAGCCGATTCGTCAAGGTTGACACGCTCGTTCTTGCCCAGGCAATAGTTGCCAAGGAATGTACCCGTAAGACTTGGGAAGTCGCGTAGTACATACAATAGTGAACCGTCTTTTTTACGCTTGATATCGATGATACAGTGGTTGCGGCCAATGCTTGGATCGCCTGTTTCGATTGGCACTTCGATGTCATTGCCTCTAGAGCGACGACCAATTACGTTTTGTCCTGTGAAAAGGGGTAACTCTTGTTTGTGACAAAAGCCGTTTTCTAGAACAGTGATTGAGCCGCATGCTTCGCGGTTGTCGGTTTTATTAGGCGTTTTTAGTTTAATTCCGAATTTTCTTCCGCAATGGTGGCATTCGAAAAACGGTGAACTTCCATTCTGAAATTTCGTTTCGTCGAACGAGATAAAGTTATCGCATCGCGGACATCTTACTTTCTTCATAAAATCGAGGGATTTTTCTATTTCTGTGCAAAGATAACTATTTTATCCGAGATTTATTCTTTTGTACATAAAGAACCAAGGGGTTACCTTATTGTAGAACGGAACAAATTGTGTATGTTTGCGCACATTACAATAAAAACGTAGACTAATTTCTTTTTTATATTAAAGCTAGAATGAATCGATTTGGTTGGATACTTTCCCTGACTTTTGCTTCTTTTTCGGTGCTGACTTCGGCACAAATGCGTGAGGTGAAACTAAAACCGCTTCCGCAGGAGATGAAGACGGCTGCCGGAAAGGCTATTACAGTGCGTAACTTCGAATTGGTAAATGAGTCGGATTTCGACTTAGATGTGTTGCGCGAATTGAAGGAGGCATTGCCTACTTCGCAGGGTGGACGCTCGGTGCAGGTGGTGTTGAGGCCCTTGAAGTCGGGCGATGCTCGTTTGAAGCGTTCGGGTGCGTACCGACTGAATGTGGGTGCTGACAGAATTACGATCGAAGCTGCCGATGTGCGCGCGCAAAAGTATGCGGTGCAGGCTTTGAAGCAGTTGGCCGTGAGCGAAGACGAAGGTTGGTTTTCGGTGCCGCATATTGCACTGACCGACTATCCGGATGTGGAGTTTCGCGGTGTGGTAGAGGGTTTTTACGGTGAGCCGTGGACTCATGCCGATCGTTTGGATCAGATCCGCTTTTACGGAGATAATAAATTGAATACATATATCTATGCGCCCAAAGACGATCCGTATCACAGTTCGCCTCATTGGCGCGATCGTTATCCGCAGGATGAAGCAAACAATATCCGAGAATTGGCAGCCGAGGCTGCAAAGAATAAGGTGGACTTTGTGTGGGCGATTCATCCGGGTAAAGATATTGATTGGAGCACGAACGATTACAATGCAATTGTGTCGAAGTTTGAGGCGATGTACGACTTGGGCGTGCGCTCGTTTGCAATCTTCTTTGATGATATCTCGGGTGTAGGTGCCGATCCTGAAAAGCAGGCCGACCTTCTTAATTACGTGCACAAACAGTTTGTGTCGAAAAAGGAGGGGGTAACGCCGTTGATCATGTGTCCGACAGAATACAACAAGAGTTGGGCAAACAAAGAGCCGAACAGCTACCTCGATATTTTGGGCAAGAAACTAAATAAGTCGATCCGTATCATGTGGACGGGCGACAAAGTGGTAGACGATATCACCGTGGAAGGTCTCGAATGGGTGAACAACCGCATCAAGCGTAATGCGTATGTGTGGTGGAACTTTCCGGTGTGCGACTATGTGCGCGATCACTTATTGATGGGGCCGGCATATGGCATCGATCCGCAAGCCGATAAGGTTATGTCGGGCTTTGTGTCGAATCCGATGGATAAACCGGAGGCTTCGAAGGTGGCGCTTTACGGGGTGTCGCAATATGCATGGAACATGTCGAAGTATGATCCGAAGCGCTCATGGCGTGAGGCTTGCGCGGTATTGATGCCGGGTGCGCCGTATGCTTTTGAGTTGTTTTGCGAACACAATAGCGATCCGGGAAACAACGGGCACGAGTACCGCAGAGAGGAGTCGGAAAAGATTGCTCCGGTGATTCGCCAGTTTATGGAAGGATACGCAAAGGGTGAATTTAAAACACAACAGGCGTTGGAGATCATCGCGCTGTTTAACCAAATAAAGGCAGCTCCTGCCGAAATCCGTAGCAATGGTGGTAATGCGGCAATGATCGAAGAGATTGATCCGTGGCTTACGCAGTTTGAATTGCTCGGGCAAACGGGGTATCAGGTGATGCAGCTTGCCAAGTATTGGCAGTTTAAGAAAACGGAATCAGCTTGGGATTTATACCTGAAGACCGACTCGTTGCTGAAGGAGATGAATAACATCGACAATACGTTGAATCAGAATCCGTATCAACCGGGAGTAAAGGTGGGCTCGAAAGTGCTTTATCCGTTTATCAACCAGTTGTTTGATTACGTCAGCGGGTCGATGATTGCACACACTGCTGGTATGGAGACTCAATCGGCAGTGCTTGGCGGGAATGTGCGCTATACGAATGTTGTGCAGTTGGGGGCTCAGCCGCTGATCAACGACAAGAATACGATTGCGTATTCTCCGGCTATGGAGATGGTGCGTATCGCGCCGAATGAGTTTATTGGTTTTGCGCTTGGTAAAGATAAAGTGGGGCAGAAGTTGTTGTTTAATTTCAAGATCGACGGGATTAGCAACTGGGGGCAGTTTGAGTCGTCGGCTGATGGCGAAACATGGACGCGCCTTACGGTGATGGACGAAAATGGTCGTGGAATGATTGATAACTTACTTCCGAATACGCGTTTTATTCGTTTTGTCAATAAGTCGAAGTATGCGGAAGCGGTGTTCTTGTCGGAGTTTAAGATTTTTACCGAAGCGGGCGAAAATACCGAAGCAGTAGAGGCGATCAATGACAATGACTTGAAGTCGTATTTGCTGCTTGAGCCGGGCAAGATGATCACTGTGCAAAAGCCTAAGGATTCGAAGCCTGTAGCAACAGTGTTGACGCTGTTTGTAGAAACGGTGCCGGATAATAACTTAAACATCAGAGCTACAAAGAATAAGATTAACTCCGGAGGATACGAAGGATGGAAGAATTTTGTAGAGCTGAGCACGAAGGGATTGGACAATCCTGACTTCATCACAATCAAGTGCGCGGGCAAGCAGCCTATCAAATTGTACGAGATTGTGTGGAAATAATGTTAGCTTGTAACTTTTAAATAAATAAACTACCTTTGCGGTAATATTTGAAGCTTGAAACTTAGAATTGTATGAGTACTAAATTTGCCGAATATACTCGATTTGATCTCTCGAACATCAACAAAGAGGTCTTAAAGAAATGGGAGGATAATGATGTCTTCCATAAGAGTCTTGAAACACGAGAAGGTTGCCCTTCTTTCGTATTTTACGAAGGACCACCTTCTGCAAACGGTATGCCGGGTATTCACCACGTTATTGCACGTTCTATTAAGGATATCTTTTGTCGTTACAAAACGATGAAAGGTTTTCAGGTAAAACGTAAAGCTGGTTGGGATACACACGGTCTTCCGGTAGAGCTAGGTGTGGAAAAAAATCTTGGTATTACCAAGGAGGATATTGGCAAGACAATTTCTGTAGCCGAATACAATGCTGCTTGTCGTAAGGATGTAATGAAATTCACCAAAGAATGGGAAGATCTTACAAACAAGATGGGTTACTGGGTGGATATGGAAGATCCGTATATCACATACGACAACAGATACATCGAAACTTTGTGGTGGTTGCTGAAGCAACTTTATAATAAAGACCTTCTTTATAAAGGTTATACAATCCAACCATATTCTCCTGCTGCGGGAACAGGTTTGAGTACGCACGAGTTGAACCAACCTGGTTGCTACCGTGACGTAAAAGATACTACATGTACGGCTCAGTTTAAGATTGTAGATCCGAAACCGGAAATGACGCAACATGGTGAAGCGTTCTTCCTGGCTTGGACTACTACTCCTTGGACATTGCCATCGAATACTGCTCTTTGTGTTGGTCCTAACATTACGTATGTTGCGGTACAAACATTCAATCCGTATACCGGTGCGGCTATGACAGCTGTATTGGCTAAGGATTTGGTAAACGCTACATTCAATCCGAAAGCTGCCGAACTAGCACTTGAAGACTACAAACAAGGTGATAAATTGATCCCTTACAAAGTGGTTGCAGAGTGGACTGGTGCTGAACTTGCGGGTATGAAATATGAGCAATTGATTCCTTGGGTGAATCCGGGAGAAGGTGCTTTCCGTGTAATTACCGGTGATTTCGTAACTACTGAAGATGGTACAGGTATCGTACACATCGCGCCTACTTTTGGTGCGGATGACGACCGTGTGGCGAAAGCAAATGGTGTGCCTCCGTTGATGATGATCGACAAGGATGGTAACCGTCGTCCGATGGTGGATATGACTGGTAAGTACTTCACATTGGAAGATCTTGATCCAGACTTTATCGCTGACAACATTGATGTGGCTCTTTACGATGTTTTTGCCGGTCGCTATGTAAAGAATGCATACGACGCGAGCTTGACAGAAGAAGACGCTACGCTAGATATAGACATCTGTGTGATGTTGAAACAAGAGAACCGTGTGTTCAAAATCGAAAAGCATGTGCACAACTATCCGCACTGCTGGCGTACAGACAAGCCTGTATTGTATTACCCGCTTGATAGCTGGTTTATCCGTACTACTGCTTGTCGTGAGCGTATGATCGAATTGAACAATACGATCAACTGGAAACCGCAATCTACCGGTACCGGTCGTTTCGGTAAATGGTTGGAAAATCTACAAGACTGGAACTTGTCTCGTAGCCGTTATTGGGGTACTCCGCTTCCAATCTGGCGTACAGAAGATGGTTTGGAAGAGATCTGTATCGGTTCGGTAGAAGAGCTTTACAACGAAATCGAAAAAGCTGTTGCCGTTGGTGTAATGGAATCGAATCCGTTTGAGAAGTTCGAAACCGGTGTATATACAAAAGACAACTACGATAAGATCGACCTTCACCGTCCGTATGTGGATGATATCGTATTGGTTTCTCCTTCGGGCAAACCAATGGAGCGTGAATCGGACTTGATCGACGTATGGTTCGACTCGGGTGCGATGCCTTACGCGCAAATTCACTATCCGTTCGAGAATAAAGAATTGCTTGACAGCGGTACTGTATTCCCTGCAGATTTCATCGCTGAGGGTGTAGACCAAACACGTGGTTGGTTCTTTACATTGCATGCGATTGCAACGATGATCTTCGATAGCGTATCGTACAAAACAGTTGTATCGAATGGTCTTGTTCTTGATAAAAACGGTAACAAGATGAGTAAGCGTTTGGGTAATGCTGTAGATCCGTTCGAAACAATCGATAAATACGGTTCTGACCCACTTCGCTGGTATATGATTACCAATGCTTCGCCATGGGATAATCTTAAATTTGACGTTGAAGGTATTGAAGAGGCTCGTCGTAAATTCTTTGGTACACTATATAATACATATTCGTTCTTTGCACTTTATGCAAACGTAGACGGCTTCTCATACAGTGAGGCTGATATCGCATTCGAAGATCGTCCGGAAATTGACCGTTGGATTCTTTCGTTGCTTAACTCGCTTGTAGAAGAAGTAGACGGATATTATGAAACGTATGAGCCAACACGTGCGGGTCGTGCGATCTCGGAATTTGTAAACGATAACTTGAGTAACTGGTATGTGCGCTTGAATCGTAAACGTTTCTGGGGTGGTGAGATGACGCAAGATAAATTGTCGGCTTATCAAACGCTTTATACTTGCCTCGAAACTGTGGCTAAGTTGATGGCGCCGATCGCTCCATTCTATGCAGATCAACTTTACAACGACCTGATCTCTGTGACAGGTAAAGATGATAAGGTGTCTGTTCACCTTGCAGACTTCCCTGTTTGCAACAAAGCAATGGTAGACAAAGCGCTTGAAGAGCGTATGCAAATGGCTCAATCGATCTCTTCTATGGTATTGGCTCTTCGCCGTAAGGTGAACATCAAAGTGCGCCAACCACTTCAAGAGATTATGGTTCCGGTGATGGATGCGCATCAGCAAGAAGCAATCGATGCAGTGAAATCATTGATCCTAAATGAGGTGAATGTGAAAGAATTGAAGTTTGTAGACAATGCTGCCGGTATTCTTGTGAAACGTATCAAGCCTGACTTTAAGAAATTGGGCCCACGTTACGGTAAGATCATGAAACTGCTTGCTGCTGCAATTCAAGAAATGTCGCAAGAAAACATTGCTGAGTTTGAAAAGAACGGTTCATTCACGTTCGATATTCAAGGTCAACCGGCAGTGGTAGAACTTGCTGATGTGGAGATTATCTCAGAAGATATCCCGGGCTGGTTGGTTGCCAACGAAGGCAAGCTTACAGTAGCGTTGGATATTACCATTACTGAGGAATTGCGCAAAGAAGGTATTGCTCGTGAACTTGTAAACAGAATCCAGAACATTCGTAAGTCGAGTGGTTTTGATATTACAGACAAAGTAAATGTAGTGATCGCTTCGAACGAGGCTACAGATGCTGCCGTTGAAGAATATAAAGACTACATGGCTAATCAGGTGCTTGCAAACTCAATCGAGATTGCATCGGTTATGACTGACGGAATCGAGCTTGATCTTGACGATTTGAAGCTGATGATTCAGGTACAAAAGGCATAATTCATATTTTGATTATAAAATCTCACGTTATTTAGAAACAAATTCCAAATAATCTGTTATATTTGAAATGTTTCTAAATAACAGTGAGTTTCAATAATTAGATTGTTGAACCTTTTAATACGATTGATATGACTACCGAGAAAACTAGATATTCTGATGAAGAACTAGAAGAATTCCGCCAAATTATATTGGCGAAACTGGAGAAGGCTAAGAAAGACTACGAGTTGCTAAAGTCGAGTGTGATGAATGCTGATGGTAACGATGTGTCGGATACTTCTCCTACATTTAAAGTGTTGGAAGAAAGTGCTGCTACTTACTCGAAAGAGGAAGCCGGACGCTTGGCACAAAGACAAATGAAGTTTATCCAAAGCTTGCAAGCTGCACTGATCCGTATTGAGAACAAAACATACGGTGTTTGCCGCGAGTCGGGAAAACTGATACCGAAAGAACGTTTGCGTGCGGTGCCTCATGCTACGCTTTCTATTGAAGCGAAGATGAGTGGGGTTAAATAAGATTAAGACAACATAAGAATTCGACAGTTCGATGTTCGGGATACCGATATCGAGTGTCGAATTATTTTTTTAATAATGCATTAGAATTGTACCAAATGAAAATATCTAAAGGCTGGGGAGTTGTTCTCGTTGTCCTTCTTGTTCTGTTGGCAGATCAACTGCTTAAAATCTGGATCAAAACACACATGCAGTTGCATGAAAGTTTTGAAATTGCTCCTTGGTTTCAAATATACTTCACAGAAAACAATGGGATGGCCTTCGGTATCGAAGTGATAGGGAAGTTGTTTCTTTCGGTGTTTCGTATTGTTGTAGTGGGAGTGATGATCTATTACTTTACGAAGATTGTAAAGATGAAATACAGTTTTGGTTTTATGGCTACGCTGGCTCTTATTTTGGCCGGTGCACTTGGCAATATTATCGACTCGGTATTTTATGGAGTAATCTTTGATCATAGCTATGGACAAATTGCCACATTGATGCCCGAAGGGGGCGGATATGCCGGTTGGCTGCATGGTAAGGTGGTAGATATGTTTTACTTTCCATTGATTCATACTACGCTGCCCGATTGGCTGCCTATTTGGGGTGGAGAAGACTTTATATTTTTCAGACCTATCTTCAATTTGGCTGATGCGGCTATCTCTGTAGGTGTCGGTATCTTATTGATCTTTTATAGAAAAACGTTTGTAGAGTGTCTGGAGACCGTAAAATGAAATTGAAATTTACACATCGTAATATTCCCGTATTCTTGCTTGTTTTCTTGCTTACTCTAATTGTGGTAGGGTGCAAAAAAACACCCGACAATGTCATTCCCGAAAAGGAAATGGGTAGTTTGCTGAAAGACGTATTTATGGCAGATGCTATGATTGCGGCCGACTATAACAAGTATAGTACTAATGAGAAAAAGCAGGCACTTTATGAGTCTGTATTCAAGAAGCACGGTGTAACCCAAGCAGAGTTCGATACATCTCTCGTATGGTATGGTCGCAACTTGGATATATACATGAAAGTATATGATCAGGTGATCGACGATTTAGATGCAATGTCGGCGTTGGTAGACTCAATGCCAGATATTAGTCCGTACGATACAACCCTGTTGTGGAAAGCAAAAGAGCCAATCTATTTCTCGTCTACGCAGCCGGGTAGTTTGCATTCGTTTCGTGTAGAGTTTGATTCTATTCTGCCATCTTACTCGAAAGTAGAGCTTTCGATGCATGTATTTGGTATTTCCGATTGGATGAAACGCAAGCCTGTAGTGCATTTAACGCTAGCTGGTGCTCAGCGTACTGTATCGCTTACCGATACCATTCGTGCAGATGGAGTGAGTCGTTTCGATCTCACCGTTGCAAACTTAGATAGTATTTCATCTGCATACGGATACATTCGCCTGGTGCGCGATAAAGATGCTTATTATAAAGTGACGCTTGATAGCGTACAGATTTTGAATTTAATTCGTAAATAGTCATGCGTAAAGCAGCTCATTATATTTATAACGGAGTACCGTGTAAACTGCATTATATTGAAGTGGATCAGTCGGGGAGCTTAAAAGGAATCTTTCCTTTGGCCTCGGAGATTGCAGGTACAGAGTTTTACGATGGGGTTATTTTTGCGTTAGCTAAAGACGATATTATGTTGTCGCCGGCTCAAATGCTGGAGCAACTCATGGATATAGAAAAAGAAAACCCACAGCTTTTGCTGTGGGATATTTTAAAGCTTTCGGGACTTGTACGTGAGGTATTGCCCGGAGAGCATGTTGTATTATTCAGACTTGCCGGAGTAAACCTCCCTGCGGCGAAACTCGGC
Organism: Tannerellaceae bacterium; assembly: GCA_051656605.1. Lineage (GTDB taxonomy): Bacteria > Bacteroidota > Bacteroidia > Bacteroidales > CAMTPD01 > UBA12018. The sequence goes on from JBOGCF010000036.1 coordinate 31,151, forward strand.
GCAAGCGATGGCAGTCGCAATTGCCACATTGAGCGACTCTGATGTAGGGCGCTCAGCCGGATAACTTGGGATAAATAAGCGCTCGCTTACCAACGATTCCATTTTTTCTGAAATTCCGTTTCCTTCATTTCCCATCATCAAAACACCATTCGGTGTAAGTGTTTTTTCGTATACGTTCTCACCATCCAGAAATGTTCCGTATACCGGGGCTTGTTGTGTATGTAGGTATGCTTCGAGGTCAAGGTAGTGTACCTTTACACGAGCGAGAGCTCCCATGGTCGATTGTACGCACTTCGGAGCAAAAGCATCAGTTGTATCGGTAGAGCAAACGATGTGCTCGATTCCAAACCAGTCGGCCAGTCGGATGATTGTGCCCAGATTGCCCGGATCTTGAATGCCGTCGAGAGCAATCACAAGTTCCTTTTGCGTGTCGATGTGGTCTGCTTCGTAAGTAGGCAATTTAAATAAGGCGATCACATCTTGCGGAGTCTTCAAAAAACTTGCTTTTTTGATGTCATCCTCTTCTGCAATGATCAATTCGTTTGTTTTGATATCTCCTTGAGTCGCAAGCCACGACGACTTCGCTATCAGCATCACACATTCAAAGTGTCCCACCATATCTGCTACCAGCTTATTTCCTTCGGCAACAAAAATTCCTTCTTCTTTACGTATTTTTTTGCGTTCGAGCGATTGTATATATTTAATCTTTGATTTACTTAGCATGACGGTAAAATTTATGAGCAAAGCTAAAAAAGAAAATCCGAATAAGCTATATTTGTAGCCCAATAATAGTTCCCGATGCGTATTAAACACATATACAAACTCCTGATTTTAATCATTCTTGTTTCTTCTTGTAGTACAACAAAATTTGTGCCCGAAGGAGAGTACTTGTTAAACAAGGTTGAGATTAAATCAGACGCTCCCAAGATAGAAAACTCTACTCTAAAAGGTTATTTACGTCAACAGCCCAACTTTAAAACATTTGGCTTGGTGAAGACTTCGCTGTTTTTATACAACTTGTCGGGAAAAGACTCTACCAAATGGATCAATAAGCAATTGCGTGGAATGGGCGACCCTCCCGTGATTTACGATTCGTCGCTGGTGTATAAATCTGAGTCGGAGTTGCGCAGATTCTTTATCAATAAAGGATACTTGAATGCAAATGTTGTGGCCAAAGTAGACACAAACTACAAGGATCGCAAGGTAAATATCCTATACGATATCAATGCGCACGAACCGTATCGAATCAATGAATATGCTGTTGAGATTGAGGATAAGACAATTGATAGTTTGATAAATGTGCCGGCAGAGAAGCATTCCAAACTATATAACTTTATATTTCCATCGGCCGAACGAGAGGAGACTAAAATTCATGCGGGCGAACTTTTTGATCGAGACAAACTTGATCAGGAACGTCAGCGCATTGCCTCGATTTTGCGACGTAAGGGATATTATACTTTCGGACGAGATAATGTGATTTATTTGGCAGATAGTACAAATAGCAACAATACAGTCGATTTGGCCATGCGTCTGCGTCCGTTTGCAGAAGCAGACTCTGCCGGAACCGATGTGGTGGAGAAATACAAACAATACTACATTAATGATGTCGTCATTCTTACCGACTATGATCCACTCAAGTTGGATGACGGTACGGCAGAGTTTGTGCCAACCGATACGTTGAAGTATAAGGATGTATTTATTCTTTATGGCGAAAGTGGGAAATCTGTGCGTCCGGGAGTACTCTATCGTAGCTGCTACATTCGTCCCGGAAGCTTGTACAACGAACGGGCAGTAGAGCAAACGTATGCATCCTTTGCCGCACTCCGGGCGTTTCGAAATATCAGCATCCGCTTTGTTGAAGTGAATCGCAACGATTCGCTATTGCTTGATTGCGTTGTGCTTACAACCCCGGCTAAATCGCAAACCGTGGGATTCGACTTAGAAGGGACCAACTCTGCCGGAGATTTTGGAGTTGCTTCGGCGGTAACCTATGCCCACCGAAACCTGTTTAAGGGGTCGGAAGTGTTATCCTTTAGGGTGAGGGGAGCATACGAAGCCTTGTCAAAATCGGAAGGAAAGAACTATTTTGAGATAGGGGGAGAGGCTTCATTAAACTTTCCGACATTCTTATTTCCGTTTGTGCCGAATCGATTTAAACGACGCATCAGGGCCAATACCGAGTTTGCTGCCAGTTATAATTTCCAAACGCGTCCGCAATTTGACCGTACTATTCTTTCTGCAAAATGGGGATACTCTTGGCAAGGACGATTGAGCTCGTATGGTCGTCATACAGTCGATTTGATGGAGATTAACTATGTGTATTTGCCACGTATCGATAGTACGTTTTACCATAATTTGCCGCAAACAACCGCTTATTACAACTATTCCGATCAATTTATAGCCGGAACACGTTATACATACTCGTATTCTAATTTCAATCCGCAAAATAAGATGCGCAATGTGACTGCGTTTCGTTTTGCGTTCGAATCGGCCGGTAACGGGCTTTATCTGCTATCGAAACTGACGGGGGCAGAAAAGAACAGCAAGGGCGACTACAAGCTCTTCGGGATTTATTACTCGCAGTTTGTAAAGGGCGACTTCGACTTTAGTAAAACCATTGTGCTGGATAGCCGCAATCGCATCGCTTATCGTGTAGGTTTCGGTATTGGGTATCCGTATGGCAATGCCGATATGTTGCCTTTCGAGCGGCGTTACTTTGCCGGAGGTGCAAATAGTGTGCGCGGCTGGAGTGTGCGAACGTTGGGACCTGGAAGTTTTCAGACCGATTCGACTACGACATTCTTCGATCAGTCGGGAGATATTCGTCTCGATCTAAATCTCGAGTACCGCACGCGTTTGTTTTGGAAGCTCGAAATGGCGGCTTTTGTCGACGCGGGGAATATCTGGACAATTAAAAAATACGACTCGCAAAAAGAAGGGAATTTCGATTTTAAGAGATTTTATAAAGAAATTGCGCTTGCCTATGGTTTGGGCTTTCGACTCGACTTTGATTTCTTCCTTTTGCGCCTCGATATGGGTATGAAAGCCTATGATCCTCAACGAAGAGGGGCTGATCGGTGGGCATTGTTGAAGCCGAATTTCAAGAAAGACTTTGCTTGGCATTTTGCAGTTGGTTATCCGTTTTAGTGAAAAAAAAGTAGTTTTTATTGACCAAACGTTTGGAAGTTTAAAAAATATAGCTACCTTTGCACCCGCAATCGAGAAACAAAAACGATGGTCGAGTAGCTCAGCTGGATAGAGCAACAGCCTTCTAAGCTGTGGGTCGTGGGTTCGAATCCCGCCTCGATCACGAATCATTTTCGAATTGAAATAATTGATTTTATTGCCTCTTTAGCTCAGTTGGCCAGAGCACGTGATTTGTAATCTCGGGGTCGTTGGTTCGAATCCGACAAGAGGCTCGAAAAGAAAGCGCGGATATCCTTTCCGCTTCAATCGGTGGATTGAAAATAAATAAAGGATAATCAGAAACGGTATCTTCGAAAGAAGAACGTAAGTAGAAGCGAAAGCCTCTGCGTCTGATCAAAGAAAGAAATTATTGCCTCTTTAGCTCAGTTGGCCAGAGCACGTGATTTGTAATCTCGGGGTCGTTGGTTCGAATCCGACAAGAGGCTCAGAAAAGGAAGTTGATTCGTCAGCTTCCTTTTTTTTGTACCCCTACGTTTCCTCCCGGTATACACAGCTTCTCTTTTTCCAAATCATATGTAGACTAAATCGTTTGATGCCCATCGAACGATTTAAACATAACGAAGAATGAATCGTCCGATGGCGGTCTGACGATTTAATCATAGTGAAGAACAAATCGTCAGGTCGCCACCTGACGATTCGAAGTTCATAAGGTTTGTATTTAAACATAACGGTGTTTTGATCTAAAGAAAACGATGCCGGAAGATCGATAACGGCGATACGATTCTGGAGGGGGAGGGATACTTGTTTGTAGTATGCCTGGGATGAAACTTTAACAGAGGGTGATCTTAAAACTCCATCTTCAAGTCGAAACAAATGCGTAGTTTTGTATATTCAATCAAAAGAATTCGATTATGCAGAAAATTGATGTTTGTTTTTCGCCGATGATGTATCCGGCTTATCGCGACGATGGTGCCGTGGTAGTGATTGTAGATATATTCAGAGCGTCTACGTCGATGTGTACGGCATTGGCAAACGGTGCTTCGGCGATCATTCCGGTAGCGTCGGTAGAAAAAGCCGAAGCTTACAAGGAGCAGGGCTATCTTGTAGGGGCCGAAAGAAACGTTATGAAGTGCGATTTTGCCGATTTTGGTAATTCTCCTTTCGACTATACAAAAGAGGCCGTAGAAGGCAAGGATATTGTATTTACGACGACCAATGGAACGAAAGCAATCGAGGTAGCCTCGAATGCGGTACGCGTAATTGTGGGGGCATTCATTAATATAAAAGCTGTAGCTGATTACTGTTTGCAAACCAATCGCGATGTAGTTGTGTTGTGTGCAGGCTGGAATGATAAGTTTTGCATGGAAGATACGTTGTTCGCAGGCGCTTTGGCCAACTTATTGGTTGAGACGGGCGAATACATGCACGCTTCGGATGCTGCGTTTGTGGCGAATGAAATGTGGCTTACACACGAAGAGCATCTTGAGAACTATATTTCCATCTCGGATCATTACGAGCGCTTGGTGCAAAATAATCTCTCTGACTCCGTCGAATATTGCTTGAGTAGAGACGTTGTGAACGTAGTGCCTGAGTTGCACGATGAAGATGGAACAATGATTTTGCTTGCGGCAACGGAATAAAAGCATATCAGCTTAAACATGCAAGGGATGTACCGCCCGATGTACAGATAAGCGAGGATAATAAACAAAAAAAGAGCGATCAATTCGCTCTTTTTTTATGTAGGCTGGGTAACAAGGTTTGTGCTTAAAGGTGAATCAGCAGACTTCCCGAAAACGATCGAAGTGGCATCGGGTAGTACTGTGTAGACTCGTAGTATGCGTTGAACAGGTTGTCGACGCGTAGCTTTGCAGTCATGTCTACTTTGTGTATTTTGAAACGATATCCGGCTTCGGCATCGTGTATTGTGTACGGGTTTGTTTTGTACGAGTGATCGGTGGTGGTATAGCGCACACCTGTGTAGCTTATCGTGTATCCGACAAAGAAGTTGCGGTACTCGCCCTTGTACTTGGCGTTGGTCTTCAACTTGGGGATATAGGGAAGCTGCTTATTGTATGTTTTATCGTACGGATCGTTGGGGTTCGACTTGTTGAGCGATAGCGTGTAGCCGAGGTTAAATAGCAACAGATTGCTCACTTTGCCAATATTAAATGCCCCTTCGGCCGAGAATTCGAATCCATGCGAAAGCACCTTGTAGATGTTTTGCGGAGCCCAAAAGTAACTCTCGGTAGGCAGCCACACAATCCAGTTTTCGATGTTCATGCGGTAGTACGATGCATTGGCTTTAATGCCCAAGTGATTGAAACGTTGAGTATAGGCCAGCGAGACGTCATAGCTCATTCCTTGTTCGGGTTTGAGGTTTGGATTCCCACCCGGGTTCCAATACAAGTCGTTCATCGAAGGGTAATGGTAATTGTATGCCGCACTCGCCTTGAGAGAAAGCACTTCGGGGATGAGTGCAAAGCGACCTCCGGCCGAAAACGTAGGCATAAAGATGTGATTGTTTGCCTCGCCCATCAAACTTAGGTTGAGTGAAAGCGGGGTAATCGGTGTCCATTCCGAGCCCACTTGCAGGGTTGCCGTGGTGCGAGAGCGTTTGCTTACGTCGTAATTCTCTGCGTCGATGCGGTCGTGACGCAAGTGCATGGCGCCGTTTACCTTCAATAGATCGGTAAACATATAGGTGTAATCACCCTTTAATACGACCGAATTGCTGGTGTTGTGCTCGCGTCTTCCTTCAAAATCGTCGTAGGAGATGTTGTAGTTGAAGATGTCGAGAATGTTGGCTACACGGATGTTTAACTCTGATTTCTCACCGATGTTTTGATAACCTATCGTAGCGCGAAGGCTGTGTTGCTGGTCTTCTTCGTGTTGGGTTTTGACCACGATGATGGGTTGTGGCAGACTTCTTTTGCCGGTTTGAAACCAAATGTTTCCGGTAAGCATCTGTGAAGTGCCGAGGCGGTAGTATAGTTCTTGCATCAAGCCTCCCATGTTGTAGTCGGCTTCTTTGCGGTGTTCGTAAAACGGATTTACCTGCAATACCTTGTTGAGGTAACGGTAATTGTTTTTCGATTGTGTATAATAAGCTCTGGTGTTGCTCTGGAATTTTCCTTTGGTAAAGCGCTTTGAGGCACTGGCCGAATAGGTTTCGTAAGAGCCAATCTCGATAAATCCGTTGGTTTCATTCTTGTTGGTCCAGTTGGGCATATTGCCTAGGTTGATGCTTCCCCCTAGTGCGCCTGTGCCATTTTTGAGGTAGCCGTTGCCATGAAACAAGACTACGTCGTCGACAAAGAATACCGGAATGCGCGAGAAGTCGACACTTCCGCCCATGGAGGAGTTGATGTTGATGCCGTTCCAGTTTACTTGCGTATGATTGGCGGCAGTGCCACGAAACGACGAGGTAGAAAGTCCGCCCTGTGCAACAGACTTGATGTGGATGAGGCTGTTGTTGGTCAAAAGCTCACTCAAGCTCTTTGATTTGGTTGCCTCGATGGCCTGAGGGTTGATGAAGGTCGTGTTGCTGCCAATGTTAGCATCTACACGTTTAGCCTTTGCTGTTACGGTGACACCTCTCAGGTTGATGGTTGTGTCGGATAAAGATTGACCTGTGGCGATCATCACTGACAGCCACAGGGTAACAGAACTTAAAAATATTTTTTTCATTCGATGAAATAACTTATTTGTTGTTTACGAATAGGATGTATTGCGGAATAATACCTACCGTATATGATTTAAGTAATTCGCCTTTGGTGTCGAATTTGTGAAGCAAACCACGTTGAGAGTAGTCGAGCGCATCACAGATGTATACAAAACCTTCAGATGAAATACCGATGTTGTAAAGTGTTTTTACTTCATCTTTCTTTAGTTCAAACAAAGCAGTTTCCGGCATTGCTGTTGCGTCGATGGCAACTTCAAAGATGTAGTCTGCGTTGTCTTTGCTACCGTTGAAGTAAAGTTTGCTTTTTGTTGCGTCTGTTTCGAGGCGAACAGCATACGAGGTAATTCTGATGTTACCCAGTGGAATTGTATTCATAACTGCTTCGGTTGCCGGGTCGATGCACTGAAGACCAGCCGAATTGATTACCCAAATCTTATTGTTCTTATCAACCACAAGTTTGGAGCTTCCGCTTGCAGATGCTTCGATCTTGCGAAGATTCTCTAGATTGTTTACGTCTGCAACCAGGATGGATGCCCCCGATGCAATAAATACTTTTGTGCCTACTACCACCAATTGCTCGGTTGAACTTTCTGTAGGAATGTATTTTTCGATCGTGTTCGACTCAAGATTGATCAGGATCATCTTGTTGCTTAGGTTGGTAACAAGTGCTTGCTTATCGCTAAGTTTTGCGATGTATCTCGGGCTGATTTGTTTTTCAGTATCCAAGATGGTAGCTTCTTGTTTGTAAGTCTTCGCATCGAAAACTTCAATTTTTGCAGAGTTGTTAAGTACTGCATAGATTTTGTCGTTGATGATTGCCATCGACTGACCTACATCTCCTAGAGGTCGGCCATTGATGGTACGGAAAACATCTTCAGAGACTTGACCACTCTCAACATTGATAGCGCAAAGATCTGAGTTTCCTTTGGTAAAGTTACCTTCGCTTAGTACAAGGATACGGCTTAGCGTGTTTTGTTCTACCTCCGGAATACTGTTGTTGTCGTTGGAACAAGACATAAGTAGTCCGCTTAGCAATAGGCATACAGAAAGAAATAGATTTTTCTTCATTTTAAAGAATAAGTTTTGCCGCAAATATTCGCTGCGGTTTAATTAATAATAAAATGAATGAAAGTAGAGTAGAGGATACGACGAAGCGCACAAGAGTAGGGCTTGTCCTATTCCGGTCTCTGCTTTTCACCCGAAGCATTGATCTCGATGAAGTATGGCAGGTCTTCTGGCTTTCCTCCGTTTATGAGACAACCTTCCCACCCATAGGGGCAGTGGTATGTAGTGTCTCTACGTTGTGATGAGGTATACAGCTGCGGGTACAGCTCCGACTTTGCATCGGATTCCCTTTTTTATTCACCCTCTCGAACGAGGTGGTAAATACCATATTTCGTTGCAAAGGTAGATATTCAATTTATGAAATACAAAGATTCGTTTTTATTATTTTGAACTCTTGCTATATCTTCCTTACTTTGTTTGGATGAAAGGACTAGCTGGCAAGTCTTTGTAAATGTTATTTTTATAAGGGTTTGTGTTGGTGCTTTAGATGCGTTTATTTAATAATATAATTAGATACTATGGAAGACAAAATGGTGCGTTTTGGTGTAATCGGAACAAACTTTATTTCAGATTGGGTGATAGCCGGGGCCATGCAGGATCCTCGTTTTAAACTTACTGCTGTGTATTCGCGTAAGATTGAAACTGCTCAGGCTTTTGCTTCAAAGTATGGAGCAGAGCATTGCTTTACTTCGATTGAAGAGATGGTGAGTGGGGATGTGGTAGATGCGGTTTACATTGCATCTCCTAATTCATTGCATGCTTCGCAGGCAATATTGTGTATGAATCATGGGAAGCATGTGCTGTGTGAAAAAGCTTTTGCTTCAAATGTGCGCGAGGTGGATGCGATGATTGATGCTGCAAAACTAAATGGAGTAGCCTTGATGGAAGCCATGAAAACAACGCTAACTCCAAACTTTTTGGCTATTCGGGACAATTTGAACCGTATCGGAGCAGTACGCCGATATTTTGCATCTTACTGCCAGTACTCGTCTCGTTACGACAAATATAAAGAGGGTATTGTGCTGAATGCTTTTAATCCTGCTTTCTCTAACGGTGCGCTAGTGGATATTGGAGTGTATACGATTTATCCGATGGTTGTATTGTTTGGTATGCCTAATTCGATCGAAGCAAGTGGACTTTTGCTCGACTCGGGAGTAGACGGACAAGGGTCTGTTATCTTTAAGTACGATTCGATGGATGCGGTTGTGATGTATTCAAAAATAGCCGACTCATATCTGCCGATGGAGATTCAAGGTGAAAACGGTTCTATTGAATCCGCCAAAACCAATATCATTTCAAATGTAAGACTTAAAGTCAGGAACGGAGAGGTGTTTATGCTCGATGCTTCTGATGTGAAAGATGAGTATTATTATGAAGTTGCTGATTTTATAAATACGATTTGTGAAGGAAAGCAAGAGTCGTCTGTCAACACATGGGCTTGTTCTCGTAATGTTGTTGCGATTATGGATGAGGTGCGCCGACAGATTGGAGTAGTATATCCGGCTGATCAAGTTTAATTAGATCAGAGAGAACTATAAAAGAAGAAGAGCTCAATCTGAAATGCAGACTGAGCTCTTCAAGATTTGAAATCAAACATAACATCCATTTTAGTCTGTTCTAGATATATTACATTACAAATTAATAAGCACTGGTTTTTTAATATCGTAGCATTACATGTTTTATCAATGTCTGAAGATTTGAAAAAATAGGTTTTTCACAATAGTATTTTTTAAGGTCTCAATTTATGCAAAATGTCTTTTAAATATTTAGAACTTCTATTTTCGATGTTGTAAATTAATCTGAGTCTAAAGCGAGAATTGTGTGAAAACTGAGTAATCAATACATATACTACATGTGTCAAAATACTTACCAAAATATGATTCTATATGAACCATACTGTCTAGTGTAAGACTAAAATAATTGTTTCAAAGATTACGCTTGGATCTCATTTCCGATTGCAAAGTAAAAGGATTTAAGACTATATAAATTCCCGAATTCAGTAAACTTAATTATTTTATGAATTTGTAGAAATGAGAAATAATAATACTGATACATAGTTATTTATCATTCGTATTTATGAAGTGAGAATCTTTAATTTACAAATCTATAATGTAAATTGAATGTAAAAGTTAAGTATGCTAAACATTTTTGAGATATTTATTGTTGAATAATTCTCTTAAAACTATGCATACTGTTTTGATAGAAATGATTAAAGCGGTACTTTTGCCCCAAATTTAAGATGTTGTAAATGGTGTTTTATCGTAAACGAATACATTTCGTATTGTTCTTATTCGTATTGTGTGTATGTCAGCTTGCTGCTCAAATCCCGACTTCGAAGATGAAAGAAGTTAAAGGAATTGTGTTTGATGCGCGCACAAAGCAACCGTTGGATAACGTAATTCTGCAAATACCTGAATTGGGTATGTATCAAATAACTGATACGCACGGTTCTTTTCAATTTGGACTACCAGCATATACAACTACAACAATTTATGTTTCTCTGTTAGGTTATCAAACCAAAGAGGTTCATTTAGATTCATTACGCTCCAATTTAAGTCTCGGTGTAAGTTTATCACAGCTTTCTTTAAAACTAGATGAAGTAACAGTAACGGCATCGAGAGGTCAAGATTTATCAACTTCATCGCTGATCAATAATGAAGCGATACAATATTTACAAGCTACAGATTTATCAGACCTAATGCAGTTGCTGCCAGGAGCCGTGACTAAAAACCCCAGTTTGAATGATGTGAGTTTGCTCAATATTAGAGGGTCTAATAAAATAGATGCAACCAATGCATTGGGAACAGCTGTATATGTAGATGGTATGCAGTTGAGTAATAATGCCAATATGCAGCGTTTATCGCAACAAAGCGGATTGTATATGGGGAATGCAAACTCTGGTCTTGATGTACGCTCTATTTCTCCTGAAAATATTGAAAGCGTAGAGGTGATCAGGGGTGTTCCCTCTGTTCGTTATGCGAATATGACTAGTGGGGCCGTTTTGGTTAAGACAAAAGCAGGTCAGATGCCTTATATGGTGAATATAAAAGTAACTCCGAATGTAAAAACAATAAGTGCGGGTAAAGGTTGGAAGCTTGGCTCTAATGCCGGTTATTTCAATTTGTCAGGAGATGCCGGCTTGTCTTATATTGATATGCGTACAAAAGATGATGCTTTCAAGAAACTTGGGTTGCAAGCTGCTTATTCGAATGTTTTTGCAAAAGAATCGACTCCTTTTTCTCTGAATATGCGTATTCGTTATGCACATGCAAAAGACAAAGCTGATAAATCGACCGATAAAATAAAAGGAGAATACAACGAAGCAACTAACCAAGATTGGTCGGGGAGTGTTTTTGGTGCCTGGATTTTAAATAATAAGCTCCTAACAACACTCGATTATTCAGCGTCCTTTCAGTACGAAAGCCAGCTTATAAGTGAGTCGGTTTGGCATTCATCTAATCAAATGACTTCATCGGATGCACTGTTTTCTGGAGAGCATGTGGGTTATTTTATACCTCCTCAATACATGAGTTTACTTACAGTAAGCGGGAAGCCATTTACATCCTCATTGAATATATCAGGAAATAAACTGGTTTCTTCGACAAAATGGTCGAATAAATTAACGCTTGGTGGTGAGGTTGTTTATGAGGGAAATAAAGGAAAAGGTCAGGAGTTTGACCCTTTGTTACCGCCATCTCCCAATATGCGACCGCTTTCTTACGATCATTTATCAAATACGATACAGCTATCTGGGTATGTCGAGAATGAAAATATATTTCATATAGGAAAGACCACTTTGTTTTCGCAAGTTGGAGCTCGTATCAGTTATTTGCGAACGCAAGATGGTAAGCATTCATTTAAAGCCGTAGACCCTCGCGTTAATCTAAAGTATCGAATTTTCGAGAATGAGAATACATGGCTTAATACCTTTAGTATTAAAGGTGCATGGGGTGTTTTGCATAAAATGCCTACCATGAGCTATATTTATAATGATCCTCGTTATTTTGATATGACAAGTTTTTCATATAGTAATGAAGCGACTAATAATAAGCTAGCTATTGTAGCAACAGACTATATTAAGAATACATCAAATGATGAGTTGTTATTGCCTCTCAATCGAAAGTTTGAGATAGGATTAGATTTTAATACTAAAGTTGGATGGGGTGAAATAACGTATTATAATGAACACCTAAAAAATGGATTCAATTATCAAAGTTGCTTGTCTATTTTAAATTATAAGCGATATAACAACATTACGGATAAAGATGCAGAACTTATTTATAATAATGGCATTTTGACAAATCATGGTAATGATGTTTCGTTTGCTATGGATACGACTTTTAATACTTATAATCGTCCAGATAATGGTATAGAACAAAAGAAATGGGGTATTGAGTACGCTTTTCAAACGAATAAAATAGAGTCAATTTATAGTTCGTTGGCTTTCGATGGTGCATATATCTCGTCTGTGAAGAATGAGTTTGGATTGCAAGCTCGTTATTATAACCAAATGATCAATGGGTTTTCGTATGAATATGCCGGTGTATATAACATAAATACCTCCGGTTATAATACTTCTGTATATGAACGGTTAAATACAAACTTTCGATTGATTACACATATTCCTCAATTGGGTATTGTGACAACGCTTACTTTACAAGCAATATGGATGGAAAGGGAATATTTTAAATGGAATATACATGATTCACAGAAAGATTTTAAGTTTATACAAGATGGCGCGGTGAAAGAAGATGTCTTAATTCCGCCGGTTTATATTGTTAATACGCAGGGAGAGGCAATCCCATTTACTGAACAAATGATGACCGACTCTCGCTATAAGCAAATGTTGGTGACCCCATCCAATAGAATGTATGCTATTAATAAATACTCTCCATATTTTTTATTAAATCTCAAAGTGAATAAAGAAATTGGAGAGCATATCTTAATCTCTTTTTATGCTAATAATTTTGCGAAAATAAATCCGCGCCGTTATCAGGCAACTACACAAAGTTATGTGATTAAAAATCCCGATATTTATTTTGGGGCTGAATTGAAATTAAAATTTTGATAATGAGGTTCTTTGTATTTATATCTGCTGCTCTTATTGCATTAATTAGTTTTGCGTGTAATGAAGAAGCATTAAGCTATCAAAAAGTAGTTATTTCCGTTAAAATAAAAGAGAAAGGAGATTTTTCTGCTATCGATAACGTGCAGATCAAAATGACTAATACAGCATCAGGTGTTGTTTATAATACACGTTGTGATGATGAGGGACTTGCTCATTTAGTTGTAGAACGAGGATTTTATAGTGTTCAGGCTCAGTATGAGTATATAGATGGAGCAATACAATATATGTATAATGGACGACTTGATCAAATAGAAGTTTTATCTGCTAAAGAAGAATTTCAGAAGGTTGAGTTATTTCTAGACTACTCTTCTAAAAGTGCAATTGTAATATCGGAGGTTTATTTTGCCGGATGTAAAGGAAATAAAGGAGAGAACTATATGAAAGATCAATATATTGCTCTTTATAACAATACACAGGAGACTGTATATCTCGATGGTCTTTGTATAGGAACTGTTGCTCCTGCCGTAGCTAGTAAACCTTCTTCGTGGATGAATGCCACAGATATGAGTCTTATTCCTATTGCTTATATGGCATGGCAATTTCCCGGAAGTGGGAATGATTATCCATTATTGCCAGGGCAAGAAGTTATGATTGCTAATAATGCGGTAAATCACCAAGCCGGAAGTTATAATCATCCGAATTCGGTAGATCTGTCTCATATCGATTGGGCTTTTTGGGATCCTTCTCTCAAACATGATATCAATGCAGGTGTAAAACCTCTGAATATGTTTTGGAAACATGGAACTTCGTCGAGTTATGCGATTGCTGTGCAGGGACCTACATTTGTGCTGTTTCGGTTTGAGGATATTGCGGCTGGTGAGTTCGCTAAAGATCCGATGAATTTACAAAAAGAACCAGGGAGACCAACTTCGTCGTCTTATTTTCTCATGATTCCAAGGGAAACCATTATCGATTGTGTAGATATAGTGGAAGCTTTATCTAATAAAAATAATAAAAGAGTTCCTGCTTCTTTAGATGTTGAAGCAGTGTATATGGCTGCCGGACGTTATAGCGGTAGAGCACTGAGACGTCGATTTGTTGGAACAAATAATGGTGATATTCAAATGCAAGACACCAATAACTCTTTTGCTGATTTTGAGGAAGTGATTCCCTCTCTAAAGAAATAATCAATGAATAGATCGCTGATACTAGTTTTATTCTTATTTGTTACAGTGCGGATAAGTGCGACTGTAGACTCTGTATTCTTAATGACACCAGAAGTGTTAGAGCAGAATAACATATACTTGGATTTATCAAATCCGGTAAAGTTGACATTTAATACATTTAGTCAGTATAATAGTGCTCAAATCCAATATAAGAATGATGTAGGTGCTTATCATAATGTAAATAATTCTAAGCATAGAGATACATATGCAGTGAGAGCATTGTCTTATTTAAAAATGGGCAACTTTTATTTGCGTGGAAATGCTGGATTTGAATTTGTGAATAGGCGAGATATTACGTGGTCGAGTAGTATGACAAATAATGAATATTTAGTTGGTATTGGAGATTCAATACCGGGACTACAACGCGGAGAACGTTATTTGTTAGGAGCAGAAGTAGGATATAAGATAAATCAGCGTTGGTCTGTTGGTATTGGTCTTGACTATTTAGCTTTTACTAATAATAAATTAGTTGATCCCAGAAATAGTAATAAAGGAATCTGTATACGGATGAATCCGGGATTCATGTATACCACTAACCAGATTCAAATTGGAGCAACTTTACTCTATCATTACTCAAGTGAGAATGTTTCATACATGAAAGACGGAGATCAAGAGCAAGATGTTTTTAGTATTTTCCCATTGTGGTTTTATAAGTCAGAATCTTTGCAGAAAGGGGGGATTCGACGCTATTACGATCGTTCTGATATTGGAGCCGCCTTGCTTTTGGGTAAAGCCGATGTTTCTAGTTTGATCCAATATGCTGTTGAATTGAAAGGAGGAAAGGAGTTTCAATCGATCTTCCATAACAAAGTAATGGATGAGAGAGGAGGAGAGGCTGAAGGTGCCTTTTTTGCTGTAAATGGGCGAATGCAAATTAATACAGAGCACCTATGTCATAACTTTCGAGTGAATCTTAAAAGCTCTTATTTGAATGGATTTGATAATATTCAACAATTAGCGGTTGTAGAAGGGGTTACTAAGTGGGTGCAACATGGCCGAATAAAGAAGTCGGAGGTAAATAATAAGAGTTTAGGTTTGAGCTATTCCTTGGCAAGACCTGTTTCGAAATGGATGAATGGAGATGAGGTAGGTGGGTTTGGGTATATGTCGAATACAAAGAAATATTACTCAATTTATCCCTTGCAGTATAGTCAAGACTATTCACAGTATCTTATTGGTTTGTTCTATAAAAAAAATAAAGAGTTTGATAAGTCTGTGTTGAATTTATCTGTTTCTTTGCATGCTCAATTCGGAGGTGGGAATCCTTTGGAAAAAAGAATGCTAGAAGATCAAGGAGTGCCTGAGATTACGTTAAAACAAAATTTGAAAAATCTAAATCAGGAGTTCGACTATAATACAGCAACGAGTTGGAATGTGAATTTATATGGAAGATATCTTTATCAATTCAATCGAGATATTGCTTTATTTGGTTCATGTTCTACTCTTTTCAAACAAGTTACGACTACCTCTTATAAAGGAAATAGATATTTAGCATTAGATATTTCTTTTGGAATTGTTTTTTAATAGTCGTTTTTTTAGATAGATATATTTGGATGAGACTTTATTTGTATGTTTCCTTTTTTATAACAATGCTTTTATGTTCCTATGCTTGTGGTAGTGAAAATGCTACAGATGTAGTGCTTTTGCGTGCAAAAGTATTAGAGAATATGAAAGATTCTGTCGCATGCGATTCTGTTTTGTTGGAGGTGCGAAAATTAAGCTATTCAGGTAAGACAAAGTCTCTAATATACAAAGAGCTAGTTGATGAGCTTACGAAAAAAGAACCTACAACTGCAAATCTTCTTCGATGTGTTGCATATCTTAAAAGAGCAATAGAAGTTGCACCATCAGACTATCTCTTCGACTTAAAGATGAAATTGATGAATGTATATATGTTACTTCAAGGAAAAGCTGATATTACAGAGCAATTATCTGGAGTAATTGTCGATATAGAGCAACGGTATATTGTAACACCACATCAAAGAGCTGTGTTCTTTCATCAAAAGGCTGTAGTGTATAGTATGACAGGCGAATATGAACGAGCTTTAGATTATGCAAAACAAGCGTATAACTCTTATCAAGAAATAGAGAATATTGAGGGGCAGTTTGAGATGTTGCGTTATTTTGGAAATTTGTATGGTTTCATGAAGCAAAAGGAAGACCAAGAGAATGCATATAAAGCTACTTTAGATTTTGTAGAAAAGAATAAACTCAAAGAAGAGCAAGAAGGTGTATTGTATTTGTTAGCTAACAATGCGTTTAGTCAGGGTGAAAATAATAAAGCAATCGAATGGTGTGATAAGATTTTGCAGATTGAAAATGTAAAAATAGATACAGCTCGTTATTACCGAACAGTTTCAAATTATTACTCTGCGACACAGGAATTAGATAAAGCTCGTTATTATACATATAAGATTATTGATGATTATTCGAATGAGCGAAATCGATTTCCTCAATATCGACGATTGGCAGATTTATATGCAAGAGATGGGATAAAAGATTCAGCTATTTATTATTATGAAAAAACTCTATACGATTGTGAGTATACCCTTCAGAAGTCGAATAAGAGTACTATGCCTGCTATGGCTATTTATGTTTATACAGCACTGGGAGAATTGGCTTGGCAGAATAGGGAGATTGATAAAGCAATAGCATTTCTTGAAATAGCTGTTAATGTAGCCCAATCACAAACACGTTCCTCTGAATTTAAATTGAAAGCATATCGGTTGTTAAATGTGTATTATTTGGCTACAGGACAACCAGAAAAAGCAATGGATGCTTGGGCTCGATATGACTCACTTTATTCTAATTATGAGAGATTAAGTAAAGAACAACGTAAAGAAGAATTGGCGAGACAATTAAGAGGAAAGGAGTTATCCTTTACGGTAGAAGAGCAACGTATAAAGCTAGAGCAGACCAATCGACTTATTCTTCTGATCTTAGTTATTTGTCTGTTTTCTTTTGTAATTTTATTTGGCGTTTATTTGCTTTATAGACAGAAAAAGCGTTTGCTTAATTCTATAGAACAAAAAGATAAAGAGATTAAGGAATTAAGTAAGAAGACTGTGGTTGAAGATAATACCACGCAAGAGGCGCAGCTTTTCGAGCGAATAGAGAAAGTGATGGTTGATGAACAACTATTTATGAATAAGGATCTTAATCTGGATGATTTTTCAAAGATGTTGGGATCAAATCGTTCTTATGTTTCAGCGGCAATAAATCAATTTACGAAGCAAAACTTTAGTCAATGGGTGAATAGGCATCGTGTAGGTTATTTTGTTGAGAACATCTTAATGGATGATAATCTACAGGATTTGGCATCGCGTTCGGGATTTGCTTCTCAGGCATCTTTCTATCGCTGGTTTAAAGTATACACAGGAATGACTCCTAAGCAATATATTGAAAAATATAAAGGTATTGATTCGTGATGTTGATTTCGAATCTCTATTTATTATTGTACCTTTGTTTGAATTGAATGTTGTTAAAGCATTCAATTCTCTATTGTTGATAACGAACTTTCTAGAAAGTGATAAACAAGTTAATGGTAATTGTAGCGACTGTATTTGTGCTTTTATTGCTAACCACAGGACTTGCGCTACTTAAAATATATGGGAAAAAGGATCAAGAGGTTTCATCTTTTACGAAGCTTCAACTTGGTTTTACAAATATCGTATGGGCTATCTTAATTAGTATACTTATTATTTTGCGTCTTAATGAGTCTGTAATGCATTCAGGCTTTTTTCTTGTGTCATTAAAAGCTTCTATTGCGATTATTATAAGTCCCTTTCTATATTTATATACTTCAAATAAATTATTGGGGAATGTAGTGTGTCTTAAAAGATATGCTATGAACCTTGTTCTTCCTGTGTGTCTATTCTTCTTATGGATATTTTTTATTATCATTTCAAAAACGACACAGGTTTTTCAATGGGGAAGCTTTAACTACATCTCTTTTTGGAGAGGGCTTGAGTATTCATACATTACTGTGCTACTATTGCAAATAGGCTTCTATACAGTATTATTAATATCTAACTATGCATTAGATAGTGATTACAATCGGCAAAAAGTTAAGTTGATGGTTGTAAGATATCTATTGTTAGGTATATCTGCAGGAATACTATGGGTGTATTCTTTGATAAATCATAAAATTATATTTGTTGTAGCATCATATACTTACTTGGCTCTATTTGTAGCTCTATTATTTTACTATGAGATAAAAGATAGAAATAACCATGAGCATATTGCTCCTTGCGCTTTGGGCGAAAAAGATGTAAAAGAAACATCATTAAAGCATGAAAATGTCGAGTCAGAGAACATGCGCCTTATTATTGAGAGAATTGATAATTTGCTGTTTGAGGAGAAAGTATATAAGAATCCAGATATAACCTTATCTTCTTTAGCTCGTATGGTTCCTACAAATGAAACTTATTTGAGGGATGCAATAAAAAGGCATTATAACTGCTCATATACTGATTTGCTCAATGAATGTAGACTTACAGAGGTGGAATGTATGTTATTGCAAAAAGAAGCCCAGGTAAATGAGTTGTATGAAGAGGTTGGATTCAATAGCTCTTCTGCATTTTATGTAGCATTTAAAAGAAAGCATAATATGACACCAACACAATGGATTCAGCTCCATAAACAATAAAAATATCCCTTTATATCCACGGTAACGAGGAGATAAAGGGATGTTTTTGTTATCAAGGAGCGCTTATCGATCTGAGAATTTGTCTGTATTTAGTGTTATCCACATAGGAGACGGTATTCCCCATAGGTATGGACGAATCTTTACCTGAAATCGACTAAGATCTTTTTGCGTAACAGCTTTAAGTAGCGATGAAGCTAAAGCTGTATCGTTGATGTAGCTCAAGATATTAGGAATATCAATAACAACGGGTAAGATCTCTGTAGAATTCGCATTTACAGCGAATGGTTTTACTAGTTTTGCGTGCTTGACTTTATCTTTGTTCTTTGTCGATTCTTTCGCTAGCTTCTCAAGAAGATTCTTACTTGGATATGCATTCAACTGTACATCTAGGTCAAGTTGTTCTGCATCGTCGAAGTTGCCGTCGCCATTACGATCTAAGAAAAGGGCAAAGTCCATTGCGTCAATGGAAGCCTTTGTTTCATAAGGATTCTTTACAACCATGTTTAGCCCAATGCTAACAGATGGGTTTCCACTAGTGAGACTATTTAGTGCTTGTAAGCCTCCTAGAATCATGCCAAATCCACTGTTCTGTGAATCAAGAGAAAACTCCGTATCTCCTAAATAAATGGCATTCACTGGTTGGATATCTTCAGACTTTAGTCCGAGTGAATATTGACACTTCGCAAAACTTTTTACTTGCTTTACGGAGTTACAACTAATTCCTCCAATCAATAATACAGCTGAAGCAATCGAGCAAATAGTATAACGTAGTTTCATAATCTTGTTTATATTAATCATCTTTTCCATCAAAGTCGAACTCAAAGTCAAAGTCGTCATCAATATAGATAGGTTCAGTAAAGTCGGTAAGATCTCTCCTGTCTTTCTTCGTTGGACGTCCTGTGCCTTTAGCTCTGTCTACAAAGCCGGTGATCTTGCTCAACTCTAAGATTTCAAGTTGTTCTTTAGGTGTCACATCTTTAAGAAAGTTTGGAACTAACTTAGCTCCCATTCGACGTTCTGTAATATCAAGAACTTGAAAAGAATATACGATTGGTGGTTTCTTTACTTGGATTACATCACCGATCTTAATCATTCGTGATGCTTTTACCGTTGTTCCACCAATCATGATGCGACCCTTTTTGCAGGCTTCAACGGCAATGCTACGGCTTTTGAATATTCTGGTAGCCCATAGCCATTTGTCAATTCTTACTTCCGCCATTGTTTGAAGACTCTTATTTATTTGTTGTTGAACTGGTTCATTGTGATTTGTACACCAGCAAGGCAAAAGCTTTTTACAATCTCCTCTCCTCGTTTTAATTTGGCAGGCATTTCTTCCATTTGTTCGTTAGAGAATTTGCCAAGTACATAATCTACTTGACCACCCTTTGAAAATTCGTTTCCGATACCAAAGCGCAAGCGATTGTATTGCTGGGTGCCCAATGTCTCTTGAATGTGTTTCAAGCCATTGTGACCAGCATCGCTACCTTTGGGTTTTAAGCGTAAAGTTCCAAATGGTAACGCCAAATCATCAACAATAACCAATAAATGCTGTAGATCAATTTTCTCTTGTTGCATCCAGTAGCGGACTGCGTTTCCGCTAAGATTCATATAAGTTGCCGGTTTTAATAGAATAAGAGTTTTGCCTTTAATCTTAAACTCAGCGATAGCACCGTAGCGTTTGTCACTAAATGTTGCTCCGGCTTGTTTCGCCATTTCATCAAGTACCATAAAACCGATATTGTGGCGGGTCTCATGGTATTCGGGTCCAATGTTGCCTAATCCAACAATTAAGTATTTCATAATGCAATGTTTAGAATGAAAAATAAAAGGGTAAAATATCCCCTAATGGAAACATTTTACCCTTTATAATGTACTGAATGTATTCAGAATTACTTACCAGCTTTAGCAGCAGCACCTCTTGCAGCACGAGTCAACTTAACAGCACAGATAACGTTGTTTTTACCGCTAAGTACTTCAAGGTTCTCGAATGCAACTTGACCAACTTGGATAGTTTTACCAAGAGCAAGGTTTTCGATGTTGATGTGCAATTGCTCAGGTACGTTGTTATAAAGAGCTTTAACGCGAAGTTTTCTCATTTCCAAGCTCAATTTACCACCGGCTTTAACACCTTCTGCAAGACCGTCAAGAACAACTGGTACATCGATTACGATTGGTTTTTCCTCGAATACTTCAAGGAAGTCGATGTGAAGAACAGCGTCAGTTACAGGGTGGAACTGAAGATCTTTCATGATAGCTTTGCAAGTTTTGCCATCGATAGTAAGCTCTACCAAGAAAATTTCTGGAGAATAAATCAATTTACGAACAGCTTCTTTTTCTACTGTGAATTGAGATACAGTTTCTCCACCATAAATGATACATGGGATAGAGTTGTTGTTACGGATAGCTTTTGCAGCTTTTTTACCTGTCTCTGTTCTTAAAGAACCAGCTAGTTGAAATACTTTCATCTTGTAAATAAATTAATTGTGTTACTCAAAATTAGAACGTTGCTAATTTCCCATCACACTGTAAGGGGCTAAAAGCGGGGCAAAGATAGGGATTCTTTTTTTTATCTGCAACACTCATAGGGATTTAGTATAGTTTGGTATTGCTGAAGGTCGATAAGTCTGTCATTTCATAAATAAAGCGTATCGAAACTTGCCTAAAAAGACTATTTATTGTCTTATATTAACCAAAAGGCAAAAGTTTAAAAGATTATATTTACCTTTCAAGCATAAAATTAATACATAGAATATATAATTTAATTTATAGTCAATATACCATATATCATGGAAACAAATTATGAAATCAGGTATGCTGCTAATCCGGTGGATGCAAAAGCATACGATACGCAACGTTTGCGTGCAGACTTTTTAATCGAGACATTATTTTGCGATGATGCCGTTAATATGACCTACTCAATGTATGATCGTATGATTGTAGGAGGAGCAATGCCTGTAAAAGAAGAGTTAGCTTTGGAGGCGATTGAACCATTAAAGGCTCCAACCTTTTTGCATAGACGTGAACTTGGTATTTTCAATGTCGGTGGCGATGGAATAGTATTGGTTGGAAACAAAGAGTTTCCTATTTTATATAAAGAGGCCCTTTACTTAGGAGCTGGCGATCGTGAGGTTGTTTTCAAAAGTAAAGATGCAGCAAATCCGGCGAAGTTTTACTTCTGTTCGGCACCCGCACATAAAACATTTCCCGATCGTTTGGTAACAAAAGCAGATGCAGTTGTTGCAGAAATGGGGGCATTAGAGGGCTCCAACCATCGTTGCATCAATAAGATGCTCGTTCGTGAAGTGCTTGAAACATGTCAATTGCAAATGGGGATGACCGAGTTAAAACCGGGAAGTGTTTGGAATACGATGCCCGCACATACACACGCACGTCGTATGGAAGCTTATTTCTATTTTGAAGTTCCCGAGTCGCAGGCTGTATGCCACTTTATGGGCGAAACAAACGAAACACGTCATATTTGGATGAGTAACGAGCAAGCTGTTCTTTCTCCAGAGTGGTCTATTCACTCGGCAGCTGCAACATCAAACTATACATTTATCTGGGCTATGGCTGGTGAAAACCTAGACTATAGTGATCAAGACTTTTGCAAAAACACAGAATTAAGATGATACAACAACTATTTACACTAGAAGGAAAGATTGCATTGGTAACCGGTGCAACTCATGGTATTGGTATGGCATTGGCTATTGCTTTAGGTAAAGCTGGTGCAAAAATCGTATTTAACGATCGTGATGTTACAAAACTAGATCAGGCAACAGCTGAATACAAAGCTGCGGGAGTAGAAGCCTACGGTTACATGTTTGATGTAACAAAAGAAGCAGAGGTTGAAGCTGTAATTGCACAAATTACACAAGAAGTTGGTCCGATTGATATTTTAGTAAACAATGCGGGTATTATTAAACGCATCCCGGCATTAGAAATGACAGCAGACGAGTTTCGTGAAGTTGTAGACGTAGACCTGACTGCTCCTTTCATTGTAGCGAAAGCTGTTGCTCGTGGAATGATCGAACGTCGTTCGGGTAAGATCATTAATATTTGCTCGATGATGAGTGAACTTGGTCGTAATACCGTTTCTGCATATGCTGCGGCAAAAGGTGGACTTAAAATGCTTACAAGAAACTTAGCTACCGAATGGGCTAAATACAATGTACAAGTAAACGGTATTGGACCGGGATATATTGCAACAGCTCAAACAGCTCCGATACGTGTAGACGGTCATCCGTTCAATGAGTTTATTATTCGTCGCACACCGGCCGAGCGTTGGGGAGAAGTTGAAGACCTTACCGGCTCGTGCATCTTCTTGGCATCGAAAGCTTCCGATTTTGTAAACGGACACGTTCTTTATGTAGATGGTGGTATTCTAGCCTCGTTAGGAAAAGCCTCGCACGAAGCATAAAAGATACACATACAATCTATGAAAAAGATTCTATTATTAGTTGCATCATGTGTATTCGTTGCGTGTAATAGCAACAATGCGACAAAGGTTACGCTGACCAATCCGTTGGCTATCGATCGCGTAGCGGAAGTTGTCGAAATACCATTGAGCGAAATTAGCAGTAAAGTAGTATTACAAGAAGGAGAGAGTTATGAGGTGAAGAATGATAAAGGAGAGGTTGTCCTATCTCAAATATCATACGACCAGACAGGAACTCCTATTGCTCTGCTAATTCAGGCAACAGTACCAGCTACAAAGCAAGTTGATTACACCATAGGGAAGGCGGCAGCAACCCAGGTAGACTCGAAGGTATATGGTCGTTTTGTTCCCGAAAGAAAAGACGATTATACATGGGAAAACGATAAAGTCGCTTTTCGTGTATATGGCCCAACGCTTGAAAAAACTGGAGAGATTAGTAACGGTATTGATATTTGGGTAAAGTGTACTCCAAATCTTGTTATCGACAAATGGTATGCAAACGACCTTTCGGGCAAAGCATCCTATCATGCAAACCATGGCGAAGGACTAGACTTTTATAAAGTAGGTCGCACGCTGGGAGCGGGAGCAATGGCGCCGTATGTTGGAGACTCTCTTCGATTGGGCAACAACTTTACAAGCTACAAAACCATTGATAACGGTCCGCTTCGTACTTCGGTTGTGTTGCAATATGCACCCTATAAAGCGGCAAATATAGATGTGAAAGAAACGCGTTTCATTTCACTTGATGCCGGAAGTCATTTAAATAAAGTAACAACTACGTATCAGTTTGACGGAGCTCCGATTCCTGTAGCAGCGGGACTCATTACCCGTAAGGATGCAGGAAGCACAGTAATCAATTCAGAGAAAGGGTATGCATTTTATGCAGAGCCAGAAGATGCAAAAAATGGAGTGATTTATACTTCATTGGTGGCCGATTCTCCGGTTCGTGACTTTAAAACAGCCGAAGATCATTTATTGATGATTGGAGAAACGCCTTCAAACTCTGGTTATTCGTACTACTGTGGGGGAGGCTGGAGCCAAGGAGGATATCCGACGGCAGCGTCATGGCAAGCCTACTTAGATAGTTTTGCGCAATGCAAACAAGCTCCCATCGAAGTGTTGATCCGATAATTTGATTTTCAAACACAACAATCTTGTTGGTAACTATAACCTAATTACCTTTTACACACCTAAGACAATAATCGGGATCGAAGCATATGCTTCGGTTCCGGCTCATGTCTTACAAGAATTACCTTAAGAAGAATCATGAAAGCTTTTCTAACTATTCTTGCTACAACAGCATTTTCTCTGCAAATATTCGCAGCAGATGCTACAAAAATAGCTTCGATGCAAATGTCGGAAGTTATAAGTCTGGGCCTTGATCGGGCCAAAGAACAATCCATACTGATGGCTGAAGCCTTAAAAGATAAACCGGGTCGTTTGCCAAAATCGACAGATAAAGAAGGCAAACTATCGACCTCCGATTCACGTTGGTGGTGTAGTGGTTTCTTTCCCGGAGTGCTTTGGTACGTATACGAGGGTACGAATGATCCCGAGCTAAAAGAGTGGGCGCGCATGTACACTGCACGTATCGAACGAGAGAAATATACAACCAACAATCACGACGTAGGCTTTATGCTTTACTGTAGTTTTGGTAACGGACTTCGCCTGGGGGGCTATGATGCTTACAAAGAAGTGTTACTTACCGGTACCGAGTCGTTGAGCACACGCTATAAAGACAACGTTGGTGCAATCCGTTCATGGGATTGGAATCAGAAAGTATGGCAGTATCCGGTTATCATAGACAATATGATGAATCTCGAGTTGATGATGTGGGCTGCAAAAGAATCAGGCAACAAGCGTTTTGCTGAAATGGCAAAGTCGCATGCCGACAAAACAATGAAGAATCATTTCCGTAACGATTATAGCTGCTACCACGTTGTTTCGTACGATACAATTACAGGTAAGCCGCACAAGAAACAAACCTGGCAAGGCTATGCCGACGAGTCGGCTTGGGCGCGCGGACAAGCATGGGCTCTTTATGGTTATACAATGATGTATCGTGAAACGGGCGAAAAACGTTACTTGAATCACGCTAAAAAAGTGGCCGAATACATCATGAATCATCCTAATTTGCCGGAAGACAAGATTCCGTATTGGGACTTCAATGCACCGCAAATTCCGAACGAAGAGCGTGATGCTTCGGCCGGAGCACTTATTGCTTCTGCACTTATCGAACTAAGTCAGTACACCAAAGGTGACTTCTCAAAGAAGTGTCTTGATGTTGCCGAAACGCAAGTGCGAGCTCTTACTTCGGATGCTTACTTGGCAGAGGAAGGTACAAACGCAAACTTCATTCTTAAGCATAGCGTTGGCGCGAAACCGTTGAAATCGGAAATAGATGTTCCGCTTACCTATGCCGATTATTATTATGTAGAAGCCCTAATCCGTTACAAAAAACTATTGGAACAATGAAAACAATCGTAAAACAACTATTACTAGGAGCGGCCTTGGTTTGTCAGCCATTGATCGCACTGGCCGACGGTGTATCAGATCGTCAGGTATGGGTAGAAAGTTTAGTGAAGATCTCAGATCCGGTTTTGGTAAATCTGAGTAAGAATACACTTCGTAAAAATATGCCATGCGAAAGCTTGGACAAAAATAGAGTCGGAGCAACTCACCTCGAAGCCGTAGGGCGTTTGTTGTGTGGTATTGCACCGTGGCTCGAGCTTGGTCCGGACAATACCCCGGAGGGAAAGCTTCGTGAGAAATACATCAAAATGACTTTGAAAGGTTTGGGCAATGCTGTTGATCCGAGTTCTCCCGATTATTTAGTATTTGGCGGACCCCAATATCAACCGTTGGTAGACGCTGCTTTTCTTGCCGAAGGATTGGTAAGAGCGCCAAAGCAACTTTGGGGACGAATGGACAAAAAGACGCAAGAGCGCCTGATTACCGAATTGAAGCGTAGTCGCGAAATCAAGCCTTGGGAAAACAACTGGCTGTTGTTTGCTTCGATGGTTGAGGCGGCTTTGCTCGAATTTACCGGTGAGTGTGACATGAATCGCCTTACTTACGGTATCAATAAGTTCAGAGATGAATGGTATAAAGGCGATGCCTGGTATGGCGACGGACCGGCATTTCACATGGATTATTACAATAGTTTTGTGATTCATCCCATGATTCAAGATGTATTGATGGTGATGGAGAAACACAACATCGAAGGAGCCGACTTTCTTGAAGTGCAAACACCTCGTTTTGTTCGCTTTGCTGAGCAGCAAGAACGTTTCATTTCACCCGAAGGAACCTATCCTGTAGTAGGTCGCTCGATTGTGTATCGTTTTGGCTGTTTTCACCAATTGGCACAAGCATCGTTGCTTAATTTATTGCCAAAGAGTGTAACTCCGGCTCAGATTCGTTGCGCACTCACTGCTGTAATCAAGAATCAACTTGAGTCGCCGGACAACTTCGACGCAAACGGTTGGCTAACCAATGGCTTTACCGGAAAGCAAATCGAGATGTCAGAAACCTATATTTCTACAGGTAGTCTTTACCTTTGTGCGATGGGATTACTACCTTTAGGTCTAAGTCCGGATGCCCCGTTTTGGGCCGATCCTGATGCAGACTGGACATGCAAGAAAGCTTGGAGCGGACAAAAGGTAAAAGCCGATCACGCACACAAGAAGTAAAAATAAATTCTGATCTTCTGCGGCGCAACTTCCATGCAATGCGGATTTACATACAGAACGCAACTGCTTTGATGCGATCGTTTCACAGCATCGAAGTAAGCGGTTAGTTAAGTTTATTGTTTAGTTAAGGTTAAGCCTTCTTTGTCTGCTTGTAAAAGAGCAGGCATCGAAGGTTTTTTTCATGTCCTCAAATCGTTATCTTTGTAACCATAAAACAGAATAAAAACAAACGATATATGCATATATTCTATACACCCGATATCGAAAAACTTTGCCAGCTTCCCGAGGAAGAATCACAACACTGTGTAAAAGTACTTCGTCTTACCGAAGGCGAGCGCATTCGTCTTACCGATGGGAAAGGAAACTTCTACGATGCAGAAATAACCTATGCACATCCGAAAAAGTGCGAAGTGAAGATCGTGGAAAAGATTGAGCAGAAAAAGCAGTGGGACTTTGTGATTAAAATGGCTGTAGCTCCTACGAAAAACATGGACCGTATCGAATGGTTTGCCGAAAAAGCTACCGAGATTGGAATGGATGCCTTTACGTGCTTGAAGTGTCGCTACTCGGAGCGTAAAGAAGTAAAACCGATTCGTTTGGAAAAGATCTTAATCTCGGCCATGAAGCAGTCACTAAAGGCTCGCATTCCCGAGTTGCAAGGAATGACACCCTTCAAAGAGGTCGTGACAGCACCGTTTGAAGGACGCAAATTCATCGCCTATTGCTCCGATGTACATCCGAAACGCTTGATCAAGGACTTGTATCAGAAAGGTGAAGATGTGCTGATCCTAATTGGCCCGGAAGGTGACTTTAGTGATGAGGAAGTACAGTTGGCATTGGCAAATGGCTTTGAGCCGATATCGCTTGGCGAAAGTCGCCTTCGTACCGAAACGGCAGCATTAGCCGCTCTTCAAACTGTACATGTATTAAACCAATAAGCGCACGCTCGGTGCGTGTTTTTGCTCACGCAGCGTGAGTGAAATCAAGCACGCTCCGTGACTAAAAACAGCGACGCTGCGTGAGCAAAAACGTTCACGCAGCGTCGCTGTTTTCTTTATTCCCCGATGAGGGTACATACGGTAGCTTGGGCTACGCGAATGAGATCGTCGGGATTTATTTCGATTTGCAGGCCGCGTTGTCCGGCACTTACATAGATCTTGTCAAATGCTTTGCAGCTCTCGTGAATGTAGGTTGGAAAGTGCTTTTTCATCCCTACGGGCGAGCAGGCTCCGCGAATATATCCGGTAGTAGGCAGCAGCTCCTTCATAAGAATCATCGCGCAACTCTTATTGCCCGATACCTTAGCCGCAAACTTTAGGTTCAGCTCGTCGGCTCCCGGAATGATACAAACAAAATGTCCCGTTTTATCACCCTTTAGCACGAGTGTTTTAAATACTTGCGCCACTTCTTCTCCTAGCTGATCGGCTACATGCACAGCGCTAAGGTCTGATTCATCTACTTCATAAGGTACCAAGTTGTACTTCACACCTGCTTTGTCGAGCAGGCGGGCGGCATTTGTTTTGTTTATTTTCATACAGATAGTGATTTTGCTTAATCGTTGTTTTTTATGCAACACGCCGCATGGATGAGAGCTTTACTCTACATCAATTAGCGAAAGGCCGATGCGTTTGCGATCTTTATCGATAGATACAACCTTGGCACGCACCTGTTGGTTCAACGACACATATTGCGACGGGTCATTAACAAACTCTTTTGCCATGTGCGACTTGTGTATGAGGCCGTTTTCCTTGATGCCGATGTTTACAAAACAACCGAAGTTGGTAATGTTGTTTACAATACCGTTTACAACCATTCCCTCTTTTAGGTCGTTCATCGAGCGAATCTCTTTGCTAAAGGAGAAGGCCTTCTTACGGTCGCGCGGGTCGCGCCCAGGTTTGTCCAGCTCTTTTAGGATATCTTGAATTGTAGGTAAACCTACCGTGTCACTCAGGTAACGAGCCGGATCTATTTGCTTACGCAATGCTTCATCGCTCATCAATTGTGAAACCGAGCAGCCAAGGTCTTTTGCCATTTGCTCTACGATGTAATAACTCTCCGGGTGTACTGCTGATGCGTCAAGCGGGTTTGTTCCGTTTTGAATACGCAAGAAGCCGGCACATTGTTCAAAGGCCTTTTGTCCCAGACGTGCCACTTTGAGCAACTCCTTTCTCGTTTTGAAAGCTCCGTTTTCGGCGCGATAATCAACAATGTTTTGAGCCAGCGTAGGGCCAAGTCCCGAAATGTAGGTAAGTAAATGCTTGCTAGCCGTGTTTAGATTTACGCCCACAAGATTCACACAATACTCAACCGTACGATCCAAAGAAGCCTTTAGCTTGGTTTGGTCTACGTCGTGTTGGTATTGACCTACACCGATTGATTTCGGATCAATCTTCACTAGTTCTGCCAATGGATCCATTAATCTACGGCCGATACTTACAGCTCCACGCACGGTAACATCGTATTGAGGAAATTCATCGCGTGCTACTTTTGATGCGGAATAAATTGATGCGCCACTTTCGTTTACTACGAATGAGGATATGTTTTTATATTGTTTTACTGCTTCAATCAATTGTTGGGTCTCGAAGCTTGCAGTACCGTTTCCGATTGCTACGGCTTCGATACCGTATGAGTCGATCAAGTTGGAGAGTTTTGAAATTGATTTACTCCATTCCTTTTGAGGCGCATGAGGGTAAATCGCTTCGTTGTGGATCAGGTCGCCTTGCTCGTTGAGGCATACAATTTTACAACCGGTACGAAATCCCGGGTCGATAGCCAGCGTGCGTACTTGTCCCAATGGAGCTTCAAGCAATAACTGACGCAGATTGTCGGCAAATACCTTGATTGCTTCTTCATCAGCCTTCTCTTTACATTTGGCCAAAGTTTCGTTTTCGATAGACGATTTGAGCAGTCGCTTGTAAGAATCTTCCATGGCTTCTTTTACCAACTGCGCGCACTGATTCTTTCCTTTTACATATTTACGGTCAAGTGCTTCCAATGCTTCGTCGTTGTCTGCTGCTACGGCAAGCTTTACAATCCCTTCCTGCTCGGCACGACGCAGGGCCAAGAAGCGGTGCGAAGGGCAACGCAACAAAGACTCTTTATGATCAAAATATTCACGATACTTTTCACCCTCTTCTTCTTTTCCTTTTACCACCTTCGACTTAATCTCGGAAGTGCGGTCGTATACTCGGCGTACGCGGTTACGAGCAAATTCATCCTCACTGATCCATTCGGCAATGATATCCATTGCTCCTTTCAGTGCGCTTTCGGCAGAAGGTACCTCGTCGTTGATAAAGCGATGCGCTTTCCCTTCCGGGTCGTTCTCGTTTTGAAACATCAGTAACTGCGCCAATGGTTCCAGGCCTCGTTTGCGGGCAAGCTCGGCTTTGGTTTGTCGTTTCGGTTTGAATGGAAGGTAAATATCTTCCAGTTCTGCGCTTTCCCATGTGTTTTCGATACGAGACTTCAACGCGTCGGTCAGTTTATCTTGATCGGCGATAGAAGTAAGGATGGTTTCTTTACGCGCTTGTAGTTCGCACAACTTTTGGTAAGTAGTATCAATGGCTCCAATCGCAACTTCATCGAGTCCGCCGGTAGCTTCTTTACGATAGCGTGCAATAAACGGGATCGTTGCTCCATCGGTCAAAAGTTTTACAGTGGCCTTTACAAGGCGTTCGGGGATGTTTACTTTGCGGGATAGAATAGGAAGTATAGTATCGATCATAATCTGAGACTTTATATTTGAGCTGCAAAATTACTAAAATATCTCGATAACCATTTGTTTGCTCATTGAGATTGCGATAAGGAATTATAAGGAAAGTTTTATAACTATAGCGATTTCGAGGGGTGAGTAGTTAAGCATCGTTTGAGGTTGTTAATAAAGAAGCCAATTAACTAACAACATTGTTTATAGGTTGTTGTGTAGAAGTAGAAATAGAGAATGCTTGATATGAAAAAACAAATTTATTTATTAGGTTTACTTATCGCGGTGTTATATGGCTGCACTGCAGAAGATAACTCTATAACACCATTAGTGCCGGGATTAAACGACGGCAAAGTAAAGGTGTCTTTTAATTTAGATCATACAACATCGACAAAAGCAGAGTCTTCTCAGAAGGTTGGTACGACATTGTTAAATATGGAGCCCGGAGTTTGGGCCGATGTTGCACCAATGGAACTCGAAGTTGAACAAGTCGCAACGAAGGCATCCGAAATGGTTCCCATTGATAGCACATTACGTGTCGTTGTCTACAAGCGTAGAGCAGGAGGTAAAACACCAGATCCGACTCTAGATCAACTTGTCGCAAATAATACCTATGGAGTAACTAAAGTATATGATCTTGTCCCTAAAGCTGTGAACAGTGCGGGTTCGATAACTACCGGTAACGCATCTGAGATGTATTTACTAAATGATCAGTACGACTTTTATTTCTATACGCCTGCAATACCTTTGTCTACAGACTCAACGGTAAAGGTGAATAGTGGAATGGATTTTGCTTCTGCAATGGTGGCAGATGTGTTAGTGGATGAAAAAAACACTTGGATTGATATTCCGGTACTTCAGCGTCAAACCTCACGCATTCAGTTTACAATACAGCCAGATCAAAGTTATACCGATGCCACAAGTATTAAAATCGGAGGGTTGGGAATGAATCTTCTTCGCACGTCCAATGCTCCCTATTCATTGAAACTAGGTGAATCTATTGTAGCAATGGCCGATACATCAGATAATCATATTATTGCGTCAACAAAATTCACTCAGCTTCTTCCCAATAAAATACAAGGGTTTGATTATATCTTGCCCAAAGTCGCTGGCGATCTTTATATATATTTCAATCTAGCCGTAAATGGATTGGATCAAACATACATAGCCATCCTTCCGAAGGTTTCTTTTGAGAGTGGAAGTAATTATATATATAATGTGCTTATTAAGCAAAATGGATCTACTGCCGTAGAACAAGCGAATTGTTATATGGTATTACCGGGACAATCACTCACATTTCCGGTGGCACAATCTGTGAATGGTGGAGCTAATTTGTTGACATCGTGGACTGCTTCTGTTTATTGGGAGTCTTCTTCTTCATTCTTATCCGTAAAAAGTACGGATCAAAAGAATGGAACGATTACGGTAAGTACGAATGGAACAGGTAATGGTCTTGTGGTATTAAAACAAAATGGTAGGATTTGTTGGAGTTGGCATATATGGGGAACCAGCTATAATCCGGCTTTGAAAACTGGTTTTGCATCTTCCGAAAGTGTTATACCTGTAGAAGGTGGTGAGGTGCATAGGTATGATAATAAGTTCTTCGCAACGACGAATAAAGTAATTATGGATCGTAACCTTGGTGCACAAAGCTCAAAAGCGACCTCTCCAAATATGGATTCGTACGGTATGTTGTATCAATGGGGACGTAAAGATCCTTTCTTGCCAAAAGGAATGAAGGTGGTAGGAGTAAATACTTCGTCAAATGGCGGACCCGTGATGTTGCAAACATCGATAAATAATCCAACTGTATTCTACTATTCCGGCTTTGTTTATTATAATTGGGCTGTATATCCGGGGCAATATTGGGACGATGATACAAAAACAATATTTGATCCTTGTCCTCCGGGGTGGCGCGTGCCTGATGATGATGTATGGGAGGGTTTTAGTGAAAGTAATATTATTGAAGATCCTTCCGGACAAGGAATATTGTACAAGAAGACACAGTCCTACTTCCCGTTTGCAGGACAACGCGGATATCAATATGGCAATTTTAAGAACGTAGGTACGGCTGGATATCAATGGAGCTCAGACGAGAGTTCGGGGATTCTTGATTTTATAGACTATGGAGAAGCGTTCTTTTTTACGGCAGTAGGAATCAATGATACATACGATCTGCCTAAAGCGTCCGGACTTTCGGTGCGTTGCGTACAAGAGTAGTATCATTATAAAATAGCGAACAAGAAGTGTTGTGCAGCATATAGCAGATAAGTGCTTGGGTTTTATTGTATATTTGTTGTGAAACGTTTATTTTAACAATAAAAACTTATATCAATGAATTCTAAAACAACACTATCTGCTCCTGCGCACATCAATTGGATTGATTTTGCGCGTGTAGTCGCTTGTTTTTTAGTCGTGCTGGCTCACTGCTGTGATCCATTTGTTGCACGCTTCGACGACAATCCGCTTGAGTTTCTTACAGGTGCAGCCTGGGGAAGCGCCGTGCGTCCGTGTGTTCCGCTTTTTGTGATGATTTCGGGAGTCCTTCTTTTGCCCGTAAACATGGATACGCATACATTTTATAAGAAAAGGCTTACTCGTGTAGTAGCACCATTGGTGTTTTGGGGTATTGTTACACCTATTTTCTACTATTTGTATGTAAATAGTGGCGTGCAATCAACCAATCTAAACCTTGCAGACTATACGACATCGGAGATGTTGGCAAAGATCCTAACTTTTCCGCTCAACTTTAATTACGACATTATTCCGTTGTGGTACTTGTATATGCTTATCGGCTTGTACTTGTTTATGCCTATCATTACACCCTGGTTGCAGTCGGCTACGAAAAAAGACCTGAAGCTCTTTTTATACATCTGGGGTTTTACCATGGTAGTACCTTACTTGCAAATGGCAGCGCCACTGTTGGGCTATAAGGGAAATTACGGCAATATGGGGCTATTTGGTGTGGTAGACTGGAATGCATTCGGTACGTTCTATTATTTTTCGGGCTTTTTGGGTTATCTGGTTTTGGCCTTTTACCTGAAGAAATATCCGTTGGGTTGGTCTTGGGGTAAGACGTGGGCTGTTGCTGCTCCGCTGTATATCGTAGGGTATTGCATTACCTATTTCGGTTTTGTACTTACACAGAAATACTATCCAGGTAGTTACGCACAGCTCGAAATCATTTGGTATTTCTACGGGTTGAATGTGTTTATGATGACCATTGCCGCATACATTGTTTTGATGAAGGTAAACATCAAGAACGAACGTTGGGCAAAAGCGTTTGCTTATGTGGCTAAACTTACATTCGGAATTTACTTGTGTCACTTCTTGTTGGTGCAAATCGGATATGACTTTGTCTATAATAATATACCGGTAGCTCCGGCATTGCAGATCCCGATTATTGCGGTATTGGCCTTCACGGCTTCGGCAATTGTGGTGCTTTTGTTGTCAAAACTTCCAAAAAGCAAGTATATCATCGGTTAAATCCCTGCTAGCTGTCTCTATTTTGTGTAGCTTTGCAGTAAAATACAGAATATGGTAAACGTAGGACGATATAATACACTGAGAGTGGTAAAAGAGGTAGACTTCGGAGTTTATCTCGATGGGGGTGATGGTTTGGAGATTCTTCTTCCTACCCGCTATGTACCCGAAAATTGCAACGTAGATGACGAGATAGAAGTTTTTATCTATCATGATAATGAAGGCCGCCTTATTGCGACCACGGCACGTCCGTACGCACAAGTAGGTGAGTTTGATGTGATGGATGTGCGTAATACATCAGCGTTGGGCGCTTTCCTTGATTGGGGAATTATGAAAGACATTCTAGTTCCTTTTGGCGAGCAAAACGGTAAAATGCGCGAAGGTGGTTCGTATTTGGTACATGTGTACCTTGACGAGAAAACCGGACGCGTAGTGGCTTCGGCTCGTATTGGTCGCTTTTTGAGTCAGGAAGCACCGGAATATCAATACAACGAAAGGGTAGATCTTCTTGTTGCCGAAGAGTGCGATATGGGATACAAGGTAATCATCAACAACAAACATCTTGGGTTGCTTTATCGCAACGAAGTGTTTACGGTGTTGATGAAGGGAGACCGTCTATTCGGTTATATAAAGGAAGTGCGTCCTGATGGTAAGATCGACGTGTCGATGCACAAGCTTGGCTATGGCAAAGTAGATACGGTTTCTGAACGTATTCTAGAGTCGCTTCGTGAAAACGATGGCTACCTGGAAGTAAACGACAAAACAGATGCCGGCAAAATCTATGCAGTATTTGGCTGTAGCAAGAAGGCTTTCAAGCAAGCATTAGGTTCATTATATAAACAACACCTTATTCGTTTCGAAGAAGACGGTATTGAGTTGGTTGATACAGAAGATGAAACTGCTGAATAAATAACTGCAAGGTATCGTGAATAAGTATAAAGGAAACTGAAAATAGTTCACTGAAATGAAAATAAAGACAGTTTCTTACAATCTTTATTATCTTTGTCTCAATGAATATAAAAAATTAGAGAATGAAGAAGTTACTATTATTCATGACGCTGATTGTGATGTCTGTTTCGGTCAAAGCTCAGCAGCAAGGCGATATGTCGGTAGGTACAAGCGTAGGATACGGCTTTGGAAACAAATCGATGTATTGGGGAATCGACTACAACTATAGCATTACAGATGCTTTTCGTATTGCACCGTCGTTTACATATCAATTTAAAAATCACGGACGCAGTGCCGCAATGATTGATGCAAACGCGCAATACTTGATTCCACTTACTGAAATGGTTGGTTTTTATCCGCTTGCAGGATTGAGCCTTTCGTTTTGGGATCTTCCACTCGATATCAATAAGACTCGCTTTGGTGTGAACCTTGGTTTGGGTGCAGAGATCTATGCTTCCGATATTATTTCGGTAGGAGTAGAGTTGAAGTACAACTTTATTAAATCGTTTGATCAAGTAATGGCCGGTGTGCGTTTGGCATATCGTTTTTGATTAATCGCAAAGTAAAGCATAAAATAAGAAAGCTTCAAAATACAATAAGGGGCTGGCTAAAAAGCAGAAAAGAGTGTTTCGCATTGCGCGAAGCGCTCTTTTTTTGTTGAGGCGGATTGGTTTCTTTGCTGAAAAAACGTGGTATATTCACGAAATAAACCATGCAAGGTTTTTCTAAAAACTAAGTAAGCTTTTTGTAAAAAGTAAACGAGCTTTTTTTGTAAACCTTGCATGGTAGTGGCGCAAAGTATTCATGGTTTGCAGACGCAAGATATTGTCTCTTATTTTGTACCTTTGTGCTTATGATGGCAAAATACGATTTAATTACAATAATAGGGCCAACGGCTTCGGGCAAAACTTCTTTTGCAGCAGCGTTGGCAGCCGATATGCACTCGGAGATACTAAGCGGCGATTCGCGCCAGGTATACCGTGGTATGGATATCGGGACAGGAAAAGATCTTGCCGATTATGTTGTGAATGGTGTGCAGGTGCCTTATCATCTGATTGATATATGCGATGCCGGCTACAAATACAATGTATTCGAGTATCAGCATGATTTCTTCAAAGCATACGAAGATATTAAGTCTCGCGGAATACTTCCTGTTTTGTGCGGAGGTACCGGATTGTATGTTGAGTCGGTACTCAAAGGGTATAAACTACTCGAAGTTCCGGAGAACAAACCGTTGCGTGAAGCCTTGCAAGATAAAACGTTGGCAGAGCTAGAGGGAATACTTGCCGGCTATAAAACGTTGCATAATAAGACGGATGTAGACACTGCCAAACGTGCAATTCGAGCAATTGAGATTGAAGAATATTATAAAAATAATCCGGTTGTAGAGCGTGAGTTTGATCCGCTCAATAGTCTTACTATCGGTATTTCGATAGACCGTGATCTGCGTCGCTCTAAGATATCAAAACGTCTTCGCGATCGCCTCGATGAAGGAATGGTAGATGAGGTGCGAGGTATTCTAGCTCAAGGAGTAGCTCCCGAAGATCTTATCTACTACGGATTGGAGTATAAGTATCTGACGCTTTATGTAACGGGACAATTGACTTTTGATGAAATGGTGTCGCAACTTGAAGTCTCCATACATCAGTTTGCTAAGCGACAAATGACTTGGTTTAGAGGTATGGAGCGCAGAGGTTTTACCATTCATTGGCTCGACGCGCAAATGCCTACCGACGAAAAAATAGATGCGGTGAAAGAGCTGCTCATCAAATAAAGATAAACAAGAAACGATATGAATAAATTTCTAGACAAGCTAAAGCATACCGACAGCGGTAACTTCTTTTTGATGGCTGGTCCGTGTGTAATCGAAGGCGAAGAAATGGCAATGGATATTGCCGAAAAGATTGTTGCAATCTGTGATCGCCTCGAGATTCCGTTTATATTCAAAGGTTCCTACCGCAAAGCGAATCGTTCACGTCTCGATTCGTTTACAGGTATCGGCGATGAGGAAGCGCTTGAGATCTTGAAGAAAGTAGGCGAGCGTTTTGATATTCCTACGGTTACGGATATTCATGAAAACGAAGAAGCTGCTTTGGCTGCTAAGTATGTTGATGTATTACAGATTCCTGCGTTCCTTTGTCGTCAGACCGATTTGTTGGTTGCTGCTGCAAAAACAGGAAAAGTAGTAAACATTAAAAAAGGACAATTCTTGTCTCCGGGTGCTATGCAGTTTGCAGTGCAAAAGGTGGCTGATGCCGGCAACAACAAAGTAATGATCACAGAGCGTGGTACTACGTTTGGCTATACAGACTTGATTGTAGACTATCGTGGTATTCCCGAAATGCAATCGTTTGGTTATCCGGTAGTGCTTGATGTAACACACTCGTTACAACAACCAAATCAAACGAGTGGTGTTACGGGAGGTTTACCTCGTTTGATTGAAACGGTAGCCAAGGCTGGTGTTGCGGTTGGTGTAGACGGTTTGTTTATCGAAACGCATCAAAACCCATCGGTAGCAAAGTCGGATGGTGCAAATATGCTTCCGCTTGATCAACTCGAAGCATTGCTTGAAAAATTAGTTGCAATTCGCAAAGCAATACGATAATACAAAAAAAGCTCCGACTTCTTCACGAATGAAAAGATCGGAGCTTTTTTATATATGTAAAGGATATGTTGTTATCCGTGTGTACTTATTTTACGAAGTTGATCTTCATCAATGATTTTGATCTTACGACCGTCGATGGTAATCAGGTTTTCTGTTACGAAGTTAGATAGCGTTCGTATCGCGTTAGAGGTTGTCATGTTTGACAAGTTTGCAATATCTTCTCTTGCGAGATAAATACTCAAGGTAGCTCCGTCTTCTTCTACACCATAACTGTCTTTCAAGAAAAGAAGCGCTTCGGCTAGTCGGCCGCGAATGTGCTTCTGAGTTAGGTTTACCGTACGTTCATCAGCAATACCTAAATCGACAGAGAGTTGCTTGATAAAGAATAACGCCAAGGTTATATTGCTTTTCAAGATCTCTTCTACTACAGTCATAGGTATCAGGCAAACGGTCGAGTTTTCAAATGCTGCAGCGTTGGTCACATAGTTTTCTTGGGCAAAAGCAGCGCGATAACCAAAATATTGTATAGGTTTGATCATGCGAATGATTTGATTGCGACCACCCACACCTTCCTTGAATATTTTTACTTTTCCGCTTAGAAGACACATCATAAAACGAGGTTCTTCTCCTTCGCTATAGATCAACTCGTTTTTCTTGAAGTGCTGAATAATTGAGTTGTTGCGTAGGATTTTTCTGTCGTCATCGGATAGTACTCGCCAAACGTCCGATAAACTGGCAGATAAGTCGGTTATTTTCTTTTGATATATTATCATATCTGTTATAAAACATAGCTCTAAAGCACAAATGTATATCTTTTTATTCTAAATCCATCTGATTAGATCTACAAAAATGCTATATAATCGATTCTTAATCACAATAAATACAAAGGCATCGTTCTTTTATGTTTCTTTTTTCATAAGCGCTCTATAAATAAGTAATCATTTTAAGACGGAAAGACAAACCTTTTGGCTTCTTTTTTTTTTATACTTGTAGTAAGAAACCATTTTGGATGAAATATACGTGTAATTATCGAAATATAATATGTTTGATCTTCTTTTTTACATTCGCACTTGTCTCAATGTCGCTCTCGGCATCTGGCAAGAAGCGAGTTGTGTTTAAGAAAACGAACAAAGCAGACTCCATCATGCGAAATGTGATAAAGTTCTCACAATACTATCCTTCGCTGATATCTTCGTATGATGCAGAGGTTTACATTAAAGGGAAATCTGAGATACTGAAAAAAAATATGCTGTTTCATTACATCCCCGAGGTGTATACTTATGATAAGAAAAATAAACTTTCTTTGTTTGAATTGAAAACAGACCTGAAATACACATCTCCCAATACATTTGTTCATGATATTAAGGCTGTGAACGGTTCTTCTGCAGTGCGCCGCAATCAACGTGCCGACTTATTGCGCTATATTAATGTAAATGTATATAATCCTGTAGCATACGACAATGAAGTGATTATGCCGCTAAGTAAGGGTGCATTTAAGCTGTACAGGTTTACGTGTATGAGCGAATTTGAAAAGGATGGATATACAATTTATCAAATTCGCTTCGATCCAAAAATATGGAGTCAGAATTTGATTCGTGGCAATCTTTATGTCGTGAAAGATCTATGGACACTTTGGCGTATCGAAACATATGGGCGAAGAGAGTTTGCCATATTTAATCTGAATGTAGATTTTGGAATGGATAGCAAAACCTTTTTATTGCCTCAAAAATCAAAGTTGAATCTTCGCTATGTGATGCTGGGCAATATTGTGGAGACAAACTATTTGGTGAATTATAAGTATACAGATGTGATACGACTGGATAAAGAGGAAAATGTGAATGTTGTGCCAGAAGATCAATATGATCTTTCGGATAAATTTACGATTCTAACCGACTCTGTTCCTATTATTGAAGATTCATTGTATTGGAGCAAGATAAGACCTGAGCCGCTTGATGCAGAAGAAGTCGAGATATTGCAACGAGAAAAGATTAGGAAGGCGGAGGTTTCTGTAGACTCTGCCGAAGCCAAAACAAAAATAGGTGATTATCTAAAGGTTACGGATAGAATTATCAATACATCGAATTTCGATTACCAAAGTACATCATTGAAGTATTCAGGAATATTGAATCCTGCTTATATGGGTTATTCTAAAGTTAATGGAATTTCGATAAGGCAGTTTATTCGAGTGACAAAGCGTTTTAAAAACGATAAAGCGTTTGTGTTTAGACCCGATGTAGGATACGTGTTTGGTCGAAAAGAGTTGTTTTTTAGGGTGATCGGAGATTGGATGTATAAGCCCGAACGTTTTGGCCGACTTACCATAAACATAGGAAATGGTAATCGTATTCATAGTACAAAGATTGTAGATCAAGTACGACAAATACTCAATGATACACAAGAGCAATTACCCGATTTAGATCGTTTTAATTATACAGACTATTATGCTGATTTGAAAAATACATATGAGTTGTTTAATGGGTTTGAATTGCGTACCGGTATTATTTACCATAAACGTTTGCCTATTAATCGGGTAATAGATTCATTGCAGGTATATAACTCGGATCCGGATGCACCTGTTGAATATAAATCAATTCGACTTCATAATTATACGGAGTTTACTCCGGTGCTGGGCTTCTCTTGGACTCCTAAACAGTACTATCGAATGATGGGGCATCGGAAAGAGTATGTGCGTTCGAAGTATCCTACTTTGTCGGTAGAGTATGCGTTGGGTATTCCTCGGTTTCTGGGTGCCGATGGTGATTATAGTCGATTGGAGTTTGATTTGCAGCAAACAATAGGATTGGATCGCTTGCGCTTCTTGAGTTACAGAGTAGGGGGAGGATGGTTTTTGAATCAGAAGTCTGAATATTTTTCTGACTTCCGCTATTTTGCGAGACGTAACTTTCCGGAGTCGTGGAGTGATAATATCGGGGGTGTATTTAACTTGCTCGAAAGTAAATGGTATAATGCTGCCGATTCGTACTTTCAGGCCCATTTGATGTATCAATCTCCTTTTTTGTTTTTCTCACGCTGGAAGTTCTTGTCGAAATATATTACCTCCGAGCGTCTGTATCTAAGCCATCTTTATATGCCGGTGCTAAAGGCGTATACCGAAGTTGGGTTTGGTGTCGGTAATTATATCTTTGATGCCGGTGTCTTTGTTAGCTTTGAGAAGGCTAGATATCAAACGATCGGAGCTAAGATTAGTTTGCAGTTGTTTCACTGATCCATTTCAGAATCATCAGCTTCTTTTTCAATCAGTCTGCCAATCATAATACCTGTAATGGTTTTATTGCTTTTAGTGTATGCATCAATGGTAGTTGGATTTACAACGACCTTTTTGTCTCGAGTGGATGCATGAATGAACGTTAACTTATCATCGTCCCAATACGTAACACCCATGTGTGAAACATCAAGTCCGGGTGTAGCGGAGGTAAACAAGACAACATCTCCGGTAGCAATCATATCACTTACTTTATCTATATGTTCTTTGGGAATATAGTAATAGCTGCGTTCGTTGATGATGTTTTCCTGCTTTTTGATCGCATCAATATCAGCTTGGTTACCTGTCAATATAGGGTATTTGTCACTATGTGCAGACATGAAATTGACTGTTGGGATATATGGTTGTCCTCCTACGCCTTGTGATACGTCTTCGAGCCAACCTTTTGATTCATTGTTATACAGCCAGTCTGTAGGATAATGTAAACGAGATGTGTATCCATTTATCTCTCCGTCGCGATAGCGAATGTTACGAAGGGTATTGCAAAAGGCTTCGAATGTTGCGTCCTCTTCCCAAAGTGTATAGGTCAAGGCTAAAGCATTTTCAACCAATGTAGTGCAATCCATCTCTCGTAGATTCACTACCAAATGCTCTGGACTTTTTTCTAAAGTTCCCGCTACGTATGGCGTATTTGAGAAATACTTGGCTGTTTCTACAAGCATATCATGAATAGAAAGAATTTCTTTGCTATTTATGGCTTTTACATAGTTGTTGAAGATTTCAACATCCTTATCTGTGTATTCTGTTTCTTGAGCTTGTACCTGTGTGGTTGATATCCAAAGAATAGCTATCAGAGCACACAGTACTGTACTGCAACGTTTCATAAAATCAATATTTGGTAGTAAGCAATTCTTCTAATTTCACTAACTCGTCTCGTAACTGAGCTGCTTCCAGAAACTCGAGTTTCTTTGCAGCTTCTTGCATAGCCTTCTTTGTTTGACCAATCGCTTTCTCTAATTGTGGTTTGGTCATGTACTGTACAACAGGATCAGCAGCAACGCTGGATGTAGTTGGTTCTACATAAGCTTTTGGTTCGGTAGCTTTGATGTCTTTGCCCAATACAGACGTTGAGTTCTTTTGAACTTGACGAGGTTGAATGCCATGAGCTTCATTGTATGCCATCTGTTTCTCGCGTCGACGATTGGTTTCGGTAATGGTTTTTTTCATGCTGTCGGTCATTTTGTCGGCATAAAATATAACCTTTCCGTTTACGTTACGTGCGGCACGTCCTGCTGTTTGCGTAAGCGAGCGATGCGAACGAAGGAATCCTTCCTTGTCAGCGTCGAGTACGGCAACGAGTGATACTTCGGGTAAGTCAAGTCCTTCACGCAATAGATTCACTCCGATAAGCACATCGAAAACACCAGCTCGAAGCTCATCCATGATGCGAATACGATCTAGTGTGTCTACATCGGAGTGGATGTAGCTACAGCTAATCCCCATCTTGGTGAGATAATCGGTTAGTTCTTCGGCCATACGCTTGGTAAGTGTGGTAACAAGAGTACGCTCATTTACCTCGATGCGTTGTACAATCTCTTCCATTAAGTCATCGATTTGGTTCAGGCTTGGACGTACATCGATGATCGGATCAAGCAGACCGGTGGGACGAATCACCTGCTCAACAATAACTCCTTCTGATTTCGCCAATTCATAATCAGCAGGTGTTGCACTTACATATACAGCTTGTTTGGCTAAGGACTCAAACTCGTCAAACTTCAATGGTCTGTTATCGAGAGCTGATGGTAAGCGGAATCCATATTCAACCAAGTTTTGTTTGCGGGAGTAGTCTCCTCCATACATGGCTCGAATTTGTGGAATCGTAACGTGACTCTCATCAATTACAACCAAAAAATCTTTTGGGAAGTAATCGAGCAAGCAGAAGGGACGAGTGCCTGGAGGGCGTCCGTCAAAATAGCGAGAGTAGTTCTCGATACCCGAACAATGCCCGAGTTCGCGAATCATTTCCAAGTCGTACGATACACGTTCATACAATCTTTTAGCCTCGTATGGTTTACCTATTTCTTTGAAGAATTCAACCTGTCTTCCTAGATCTAAATCGATTTCACCAATGGCATTATCAATACGTTCTTTGGTCGTAACAAACAAGTTGGCCGGATATATATTGTATTCTTGATATACTCCTAAGGTGTTGCCAGAGATTGGATCAATGGTTTCGATTGATTCGATTTCATCTCCCCAGAAAATTACGCGTACCATAAAGTCCGTATATGCAAGGAATATATCGACAGTATCTCCTTTTACCCTGAAGTTGCCTCGATTCAATTCTACTTCGTTACGAGAGTAGAGGCTGGCTACAAG
The DNA here is from genome assembly GCA_051656605.1 of Tannerellaceae bacterium. Lineage (GTDB taxonomy): Bacteria > Bacteroidota > Bacteroidia > Bacteroidales > CAMTPD01 > UBA12018. Next base: position 74,452 of record JBOGCF010000036.1, read on the forward strand.
TTTGCGGAGGAACTGATTGCGAGCAAATGTTTGCCCGGCTTTAAGAGATATTACGTTGCTGTGGAAGTCTTCCGGATTACCAATACCATAAAGACAAGAAACGGACGAAACAACAATGACGTCTTGTCGTCCCGACAACAGCGATGATGTTGTAGAGATACGCAACTTTTCGATCTCGTCGTTGATGGCAAGATCCTTTTCTATATATGTATCAGTAGTTGGAATATAAGCTTCCGGTTGATAGTAGTCGTAATATGAAACAAAGTATTCGACAGCGTTATTCGGAAAGAAGCTCTTAAATTCACTATAGAGCTGCGCCGCGAGTGTTTTGTTGTGGCTTAATATTAATGTTGGTTTTTGTACGTTCTTTATAACATTGGCGATTGTAAATGTTTTGCCCGATCCGGTAACACCTAAAAGTGTTTGGAATGGAACGCCTTCTTTGATCCCTTCAGATAAGGATTTGATAGCCTCGGGTTGGTCCCCCGTAGGCTCAAATTGTGATGTAATTTCAAATTTCATTGCAGAATTATTCTCCTAAAGGCATAACAGCCCAAAGTATCAAATAAAATATAAATCCGGCAAAAGCAGTGAAGATAGTCAGTGCAGCATAACCGATACGCACTAATGTAGGGTCAAGATCAAAATATTTGGCAAGACCGCCACATACACCAGCTATCATTTTATCACTTTGTGAGCGTGTTAGCTTTTTTTGTTCCATAACGATACGTTTGTTTAGTTGTGTGAATAGGATGAATTATCATTGAATAATACCATGTCGGTATGGTATTAAAACGAATGTCAAAGATAAGATAATCCGACCGAAATAATAAAAGGTTCGGCCGGATTTTATTTAGTTCAAAAGTCTACGCTAGACTTTATGTATTTAATTCTCTTCAAAGAAGAATTTCTCTTCATCAAAAGCTGGTTTTAAATCGTCAAACCAACTTGCTTGCGGGTCGTATTTTGCAAAGAATGGCATACCTACCCACTCTGGATTGCGGCCTTGTAGAAATCGTAAAGCAAAAACCTTTTCGCCTTTAATTTCAGTAACGCCGAGTATTTGGATTTTACCGGGAGTGGCACTCATACTAGGTCCGCGTACGGTGCGACAAACACCACTTACCTGTTGGTAGGCATTGCGGAATATTTGCCAGCATTGTTCGAGTGGCAGATCAAAAAATGTTTTCGAACCTGTATCACGAGCAATGAACATGTAATAAGGTATGCAACCCAAGTCAACTTGCTTTTGCCACATTTCGGACCAAAGCTCTGCTTTGTCGTTGATGTGCTTTAATACAGGAGATTGAGTTCTGATTTGTGCTCCGGTACTTCTTATGCGTTGAATTGCCAGTTGTACTGCCGGTGTACTTAACTCTCGAGGGTGATTGAAGTGTGCTTGTATTGCTACATTTTTTCCTGAACGTACTATTTTTTCGAACAATTCAATCATGTCGTTCGAATCATTATCTGTTAGATAACGATAAGGCCAATATGCCAACGATTTGGTGCCGAAGCGAATGGTGCGGATGTGTTTGAATTTCTCTGTAAGTAAAGGTTCGATGTAAGACGAGATTATTTTGGCTGAAGCTGTCATTGGGTCTCCACCGGTGAAAAGGATATCGGTAACATCCGGGTGAGTACGTAAGTACTCTTGAAGCAGTTCGCCGTCTTTCATGGCAAACTTCATTTCAGACATACCAGAGAACTGTGGCCATCTAAAGCAAAATGTGCAATAAGCATGGCAGGTTTGCCCCTGGCTAGGGAAGAAAAGAACCGTTTCACGGTATTTGTGCTGAACTCCTTTTAGCTTTACTCCGTTTAATGTGGGGACATTGTGTTCTTGTCCTGCCGGATTTGGATTAAGCTGCATTCGTATTTCTTTCACAACACGTGCCAATTCTTCTTTTCCTTCCTTCATAGCATTCTTAACGGCATCGTATTGATCTTTGCTCAACATTTCTTTGCGAGGAAATGTAAGCGTAAAAATAGGATCGTTCGGAGCATCATTCCAGTTTATAAGTTCTTCCGTAACATAGTTGTTAGCTTTGAACGGGAGTACTTGTCCTACAACTTCGATTGCTTCCAATTCACTCTCGGGAAGGAGCGATAGTTGAGGAATGTTTCGAAAGTTGTGTAATGAGAAAGCTTGATACTCTTTTTTTGTCATAGGTGAATTCGTTTTTTGATAGTTTATATATAGACCTCTTCACGAGGGGTATAATCGCAAGCGATTGGACGATAAAATCGGTTTAGATAAGGATTTTTGAAGTTGTTAGCAATTCAATAAAAGTGCCTTCTTTTCAAAGATAGGCAAAAAATGCTAAAAAAGAAAATCCTTTTTAATTATAACTGTATCAAAGCTTGATCGGTTGATAGGAAGTGTTGAAAATGTATTACAAAAATGTTATTTCTTAGAGCTCAATAGTTTTAAATATAAAAAATATAGTTACTTTGCGATACATTAATGCCTTAAAAGAATAACACACAACGACAAATGATTTGGAACGAGACCATTGAATGCATGCCGCGCGAAGAGTTGAAAAAGTTACAAACGATTCGCTTAAAAGCGATTGTGAAGCATGCTTATCATAACACACCTTTTTATAGAAAAAAGATGCAAGAGATGGGGGTAACCCCTGACGACATAGAGACTTTGGAAGATATCACAAAGCTTCCTTTTACGACAAAACAGGATTTGAGAGATAATTATCCTTTTGGACTCATGGCGGTACCTATGTCAGAAATTGTTCGTTTACATGCATCCTCAGGCACAACCGGTAAGCCTATTGTAGTAGGATATACCCGAAAAGATCTAAATATTTGGTCCGAAGTTGTGGCTCGTTGTCTTGCTGCTTATGGTGTAACAAAGCATGACTCCATACAGGTATCGTATGGTTATGGTTTGTTTACCGGAGGTTTGGGACTCCATAATGGTGTAGAGTATTTAGGCGGAACTGTGATTCCGATGAGTAGTGGTAATACCCAAAAACAAATTCAACTGATGCGTGATTTCGGAGCAAAGGCATTGGCTTGTACTCCTTCATATGCACTTTATTTAGCAGAAGCAATAAAGGACTCAGGGATCCCACGAGAGGAGTTTGATTTAAAAATCGGGATTTTTGGCGCTGAACCATGGACCGAGAATATGCGCAAGGAGATTGAAGAAACGATGGGTATAAAGGCGTACGACATTTATGGGTTGACAGAGATTATAGGTCCGGGTGTAGGTTGTGAATGTCAGAGTCAAAATGGAACACACCTTTGGGAAGATCATTTTTATCCTGAAATTATAGATCCGGAAACATTAGAGCCAATGGCTGATGGGGCAATCGGGGAGTTGGTGTTTACAACACTGACAAAAGAAGGTATGCCTATGATTCGTTACCGTACACGCGACTTGACATCGTTAAACTATGATGTGTGTGATTGCGGACGTACTGCAGTGCGAATGAATAAGATACTAGGACGAAGTGATGATATGTTGATCATTAGAGGTGTAAATGTATTTCCTTCACAAGTAGAATCGGTGATCCTTGAACTCGAAGAGTTCGAACCTCATTATTTACTCATCGTAGACCGTGTAAACAATACAGATACCTTTGAGGTGCAGGTAGAGGTACGCGAGCAATATTTCTCAGATGAAATGAGTAAAATGATTGCTTTGAAAAAGAAAATATCGCATCGTTTGCAAACGGTATTGGGGATTGCACCGGATGTGAAACTTGTAGAGCCACGTAGTATTGAGCGTAGTCAAGGTAAAGCTAAGCGTGTGATTGATCACAGAAAGCTTGTGTAAAGAATTTTGAAAGTAAGAGTTTAAACCTCGAAAATATATATGTTATGCTAGCAAGACAGCTATCTATTTTTTTGGAAAACAAATGTGGCAGATTTACGGATGTGTCGCGTATATTGGGAGAAGCCGGTATCAACATGGCTGCTTTCACAGTATCAGAGAATTCAGACTTTGGGATACTAAGGCTTATTGTGTCTGATGTAGACAAGGCTTTCGAGGTTCTTAAAAACCACCATTATGCAGTAACAGTGACAGATGTAGTTTGTCTGTATTGTCCCAATACACCTGGTGCACTGGCAAAAGCTATGAGCATCATAACAGATGCCGGTATCTTCGTTGAGTATATGTATGCATTTGCTCAAGGAGAAACAGCTCATGTTGTAATACGTCCAAACAATGTATTACAATGTATAGAGGTGTTAAAAGAGAATAAACTGGAGCTTTTGGCTGCTGATGATCTATATAAGTTGTAATCATTGTAACCAAACAATTTTAATAATTCAAAGGTATTCTGTAAATTTGCAGACTAAAATCATGCTGATGAGAAGGTATATATATTTATTCGCTGTTGCTATTTTGTTTGCTTCTTGCGGGGAGTATAACAGAATCTTGAAAAGTACTGACTACGAAACGAAGTATCAGTATGCTAAGAAGTATTTCAATGCTGGGAAATTTGACCGTTCTGCAACATTGCTTGAAGAGCTAGTGACCTTATTCAAAGGTACAGCCTATGCAGAAGAATCATTATATTTGCTTGCACAAAGTTATTATGGGCAGAAAGATTACGTAACAGCAGCATCGTATTTTGATACATACAGTTCTAGTTATCCAAAAGGAGAGTATACTCAACTAGCACGTTTCTATTCAGGTTATGGTTTGTATCTGGATTCTCCCGATGTACGTCTTGATCAGAAACAAACGTATGATGCAATTGCTAAGATGCAATTGTTTCTAGAGTACTACCCACAAAGCGAGCGAGCAGCAGAAGCACAGAAAATTTTGTTCGAACTGCAAGAAAAGTTAGCTTACAAAGAACTTTTAGCTGCCAGATTGTATTATAATCTAGGTACCTATATGGGTAATAACTACGAGTCGTGTGTAATCACCTCTCAAAATGCAATGAAGATGTATCCTTACACAAAGTATCGTGAAGAGTTGATGTATCTTACATTGCGTGCTAAGCATGAACTTGCTACCAAATCAGTTGAAGAGAAATTGCAAGTGCGTTATCGTGATGTGATTGATGAATACTATAACTACTTGAATGAATATCCAGAAGGAAAATACAGAAAACAGGTAGAGAAGTTTTTCGAATATTCAAACAAGCGAATCAAAGAAGGATATTAATTATATAAATTATTGGTATAAGTATGGATTACAGAAAGTCTAATGCTCCAACCAATACCGTAACCCGCGATATGATGTCATTGTCTGAAGATACTGGCAACGTATACGAATCGGTAATGATTATTGGAAAAAGAGCAAATCAGATCAGCGTAGAAATGAAGCAAGATCTTGAGAAGAAGCTTCAGGAATTTGCTTCGTACAGCGATAACCTAGAAGAGGTTTTCGAAAATAGAGAGCAAATCGAGATTTCTCGCTACTACGAAAAATTGCCAAAGCCAACATTGATTGCTGCTCAGGAGTATTTGGAAGGAAAGGTTTATCATAGAAACCCGGCTAAAGAAAAGAATAACTTCTAATTTGGGCCGTCAAAGGAAAAAATATTCTATCATCTCAAAAAGGCCGATTCCGAAAAGAGTCGGCCTTTTTTTAATTTACAAGTATCATGATACAACGCGTACAAACTCTTTATTTGTTTATAGTGGCGATCTTAATGTTGTCGCTAAACTTTGTTTCGCTCGCAGAACTAATATCTCCGGATGCAGTCTATAAGTTTGACGTATTTGGTGCGTATACAGCTCTTACGGCAGAGTCGACTTTAGTATATCCTACGTGGGGATTGTTTATTATTAATACACTGATTGTGTTGCTTTCGTTTGTAGCAATCTTTATGTTTAAGAAGAGAATGTTGCAGATGAGAGTTGTGATTTATTCTTCGATCTTTCTAGTGGCTTTCTATGGTCTTTTCTATGGGTTCTATTGGATGACAAAAGAACAGTTGGGAATTGTAAATATGCACATTGGTATTCCATTGGCATTTCCTGCGATTTCTTTGATCTTAAATGTAATGACAATCCGTAATATCAGAGCGGATGAGGCATTGGTAAGATCGTTGAACCGCATCCGCTAAGACAATACATTATTTCCTTTTGATTGGAATAAGATAGGTGAAGTTTGCCGAAACATTCATATTGGAGGACGCTGCAAAGTGATCCTCCTTTTTATTTCCGAAAATATCACTAAGGCCGAAGAATACGCGACCCTCAAGAAGGAAGTTTCCGATGCCGGTTTTCAATTCAACGCCCGGCCCTCCACACAAGCCCCAATTGAACTTATTCTTGATAGCCATGCCATGTTGAGCATTTTCTCTATCATTGGGTTTCTCATCTGCTCCGAAGTTATAGGTTTCTTTGTCGCCTATAGCGAAGCCTATCTGAGGTCCCAGATTCAAAAAGAACTGAAATCGTTTGCCATTGGTGCAAATGTGCGTCATAAATGGAATGTCGATATAATCGATACTATGGCTGTATTGAGCGGTAGAACCAGCTGGAAAAGATTCCTTCCATCCTTGTTTTGAATACCTCACTTCGAGCTGAAGTCCCACATATTTATCGCCAATGTATCGAGCCATAACCCCCATGTTGTATTGCATCAACATGGACTCACTCACCTTTGGCTGGAAGTTTACCCTTGAGAAGTTGACTCCGCCAGATGGACCAATGGAGAATTCTCTGATTGAGTTGTCTTGCTGTGCAAGGGCTGTAAAAGAGAAACAGCCCCAAAGCAATAACAAGATATAATATCGTTTATTCATGTGCAAAACATTAATCATTTGTTCTAAACTCACTTACGCTAACCGAATAGTCGGGGCGGTAATTGATAATAAACAAGTTGGTATTGATAAAACCACCCCAGGTATTTACGCGTTCAAAGTTGAAGCCTGTTTGCAAACTCTTATAATTGATCTTTGATAAATTATTCTCGAAATTCGTTCCATACGAATTAATTGCATTTAGGAAATACATTCCGGTATCAAAGCCTAGCATACCATAGCGAGGATAAGACACGTACAACGATTTGCTATACCACACCTTAAACTTGTTGTAAAACTCTTTCACTTGTGAGGAAAGATTGTTTGCATAGAAGTTGGAGTAGATATAAGTGTCTAATGCATAGTATTTATCTAAATATTCTTTTGTATATACCTGCCAATCGGGATAACCAAATAACGATAACGTATATTCCGGCTTAGAGTCTTTTATCGATTTCAGTGGGGCCAAAAATCTACTTAAAGCCTCGGCGCTAGAAGTCGTAGGTATGATAACATTTGGTTTCGTATCACTGAGGTAAGAAAGAATAGTTTCGCTAAAGTTTTCCGCATTATAAGTACACGTTTGATACTCCATCTTTTTAGTGTCTAGCTCAGATTTGAGTTCAGAGATAAACTCTTCTTTGCTATCTTTATCTTGAGGCATTTTCAAAATAACCACATTGTGATTTGCATATAACGTAGAGAATGCTTGAGATGCTTTTGAATAAAGATACGATTGAGGAGTATTCACCTGAAAGATATCCGGATTATTCAATACATTATCATTCTTCGAAGTGAATGGAATTACATATTTGATGTTATTCTTTTGAGCAAAGTTTGCAATTAGATTGATTTGCTCGTTGTAAACAGCACCTACAATTAAATTCATCTTTTTCATCTCGTCTTTACGCAAGATGTCGGCAGTTGTTTTTTTGTTTTTGTTTGTGTCGTACACATACAAATTGATTGATTGCCCTTTTTTCTTCAAGCTATCTACAGCCAATAAGAAGCCCTCATAGTACTCAATAAAGCGTGCATTACTAGGATCTAATGCGGCTCCTGGGTCTTTGCTCATAAAAGGAAGTAATAATGCTACATTTGCAGCATTAACTCGTTTTGCGGCAATTGTTTGACTCAGTAACGCGTTTATTTCAGCTTCGTTACCCAATGCTTCGGTCGCAATCTCCGTAATTTCTACCGGAGAAGGGATGAATATAATTTGTCCGGCTTTAACACCACTCTTCAATTCAGGATTACGCTCTAATAAAGCCTCCGGGGTAACATGAAATGCTCTTCCGATGCTGAATAAAGTCTCCTTTTTCTTGATTTTATATTCGATATCCGGTTTTTTAACCTCTTTGATAACCGTTGTTGTTTGGTTTGTGCTACTTTGAGGAATTCGGATTGTGCGTCCGATTTTAAATGTAGCAGCTGTAAGACCCGGATTTTCTTCAATGATTTGCTGCGGGGTTACATTGTTTGATCTCGAAAGAGAGTAAAGAGTTTCTTTCGGAGCAATTGTATGAAATGTGTATGCCTGTTCTTGTGTATCTTGTAGATCAGTTCGTTTTTGAGGGATGATCAATTTATCTCCAATCTTAATAACAGTTTTACTTGTTGGATTCAATTTGTAGATATCTTCAGGCGTAACTCCATACATCGTAGCAATGGCATAAACCGTTTGTCCTCGTTCGATTGTATGCGTAAACGTATCGGAATTTGTTTTACCATTCCCGGCTACTTGAGAGTAAGCATGAATGCCAACAAACGTCAGCAAAAAACTTAATAACCAAATTTTAGATCTATTCATATATTGCTTCTCTTTTTTATCTACACAAAGATAGTACTTTTTGTGAAAGCATTTAAAACAAAATAGAAATGCACTGACATATCAAGTCAAAAGATTAAATTTGTAGACTAAACTTTTAGACTAGAATGAGCACGACTAACAAAATTGCCTGGTTTTTGTCAGGCGGAATTCTTTGTTCTTCACTACTTTTTCTTTGTGGTACCGATTCTAAAAAGGAGATCAGCAATAAGCCGGTGGTAACTTCTTTTATACAATCGGTAGAAGTGCCGCAGAGCGTAGTTTTTTGTGATCAAGTTATTGATCTTACTCCTTACGACCGGCACGAACGTTTCGATAGAGAAATCAACTCATTTTCATATTTGCACGCAACAACGATGCTATTGTTTAAGCGAGCCAATCGTTATTTCCCGATAATAGAACCTATTTTGAAAGCAAACGGTATTCCCGATGATTTCAAATATTTGGCTGTTATAGAGAGTCATCTCGACGCAAAAGCCCTTTCGCCTGCAAAAGCAGCCGGAATGTGGCAGTTTATACCTTCGGCAGCTAAAGAAAAAGGTCTTCGTATTGTTGATGGTGTTGATGAACGCTATCATATAGAGAAATCGACCGAGGCAGCTTGTAAATATTTAAAAGCTGCTTATGCTAAATATGGCGATTGGCCGTCGGTGGCAGCTTCGTATAATGGAGGAATGGGGCGTATTTCTGGCGAATTAAATAAGCAGGATGCTGATACAGCTCTCGACCTCTGGTTGGTAGAAGAGACATCTCGCTATCCGTATCGTATTATGGCGATTAAGTCAATCTTTGAAAATCCCTATAAATATGGATTTGTGTTAAAGAAAGACCAACTCTATAAACCGGTGAATTTCAAAACGGTTATAGTAGACAAAGATATACCTGATTTGGCTGTGTTTGCGAAAGAGCATGGAATTACTTATTCGCATCTGAAGCAATTTAATTTGTGGTTGCGCGATCGTAAACTAATCACCAACGGATATAGCTATGAAATACAAATACCTGATGTGAAAGAATTGTCATACGCAACGCCAAATAAGTATGCGCATAATAAGAATTGGGTAGTTGATTAAATAGGTCGAAACACATTATGACAGACGAAAGAATCGAACAAACAGGTACAATATCGGTACTCGGTGCAAGAGTCCATAACCTGAAAAATATAGATGTAGACATTCCACGAAATAAACTCACTGTAATAACTGGTTTGAGTGGTAGTGGGAAGTCTTCATTAGCCTTTGATACAATTTTTGCCGAAGGACAACGCCGTTATATTGAAACCTTTTCTGCCTATGCCCGTAATTTCTTGGGGAGCATAGAGCGTCCTGATGTTGATAAAATAACAGGGTTAAGTCCTGTTATCTCAATCGAACAAAAGACAACAAACCGCAATCCTCGTTCTACAGTGGGTACAACAACAGAGATTTATGACTTTCTACGTTTGTTGTATGCGCGAGCTGGCGAAGCCTATTCGTATCTTTCGGGAGAGAAGATGGTACGTTATACAGAGGAACAAATATTGGAGCTTATTCTTTCAGAGTATATCGGAAAGAAAGTATACATCCTAGCTCCGGTTGTTCGTAATCGTAAAGGACACTACAAGGAGTTATTTGAGCAGATTCGTAAAAAAGGATATATTAATGTGCGTGTAGATGGAGCCATGCGAGAGATTATTCACGGCATGAAACTCGATCGCTATAAAATGCACAGCGTGGAGATTGTAATCGACAAGCTGAAGGTTTCCAATACAGACGAAAGGCGATTGAAGGAAAGTGTGCGCATTGCCATGAAACAAGGCGATGGACTTTTGATGATTCTCGACGACGAAACCGGGCAAGTACGCCACTACAGTAAGAGTTTGATGGACCCTGCCACCGGATTGTCATATAGTGAACCGGCTCCTCACAACTTCTCGTTCAATTCACCTCACGGAGCATGCCCTAAATGTAAGGGACTAGGAACTGTAAACCTGATTGATATCGATAAAATTATACCTGATAAATCAATAAGTATTTATAAAGGTGCAATTTTACCATTGGGTAGCTATAAGAAATCGCTTATCTTTTGGCAGATTGAAGCTTTGTGCGAAAAGTATGGAGTAACAATAAAAGATGCAGTGAGTACCCTGCCTGATGATCTTCTCGATGAGATTATGAATGGGACAGAAGACAGACTTCAAATCAAGAATGAGTCGTTGGGAGCATCGAATTATTTTCAAACTTATGAAGGGATTGCCAAGTTTATTTTGCTACAGCAAGAAACGGAGGCATCGGCATCGGCTCAAAAATGGGCAGGACAGTTTATCAAAACGGTAGAATGTCCCGAGTGTCATGGTCTTCGTCTCAATCAAGAAGCATTACACTATAAGATCGATGGCAACAGCATTGCTCAGTTGTCTCAGATGGATATATCAGAGCTGTCTCAATGGGTAGAGCATGTTGAAGATCGACTTAATGATAAACAGAAACAGATTGCAGTAGAAGTACTGAAAGAAATACGTACACGTTTGCAGTTTCTTCTTGACGTAGGGCTCGATTACTTGTCATTGAATAGAGGATCTGCATCGCTTTCAGGTGGTGAAAGTCAGCGTATACGCTTGGCTACACAAATTGGTTCACAGTTGGTAAATGTACTATATATTCTAGATGAGCCAAGTATCGGCTTGCATCAACGAGACAATGTGCGCTTAATCAACTCGTTGCTTCAATTACGTGATGCAGGAAACTCGGTTATTGTAGTAGAGCATGATAAGGATATGATGCTTGCATCAGACTATGTGATCGACATGGGGCCGAAAGCCGGTAGACTAGGTGGTGAAGTCGTTTTTGCAGGTACGCCTCAGAAAATGTTAGCTTCTCATACTACAACGGCTGGTTATCTCAATGGAGAAATTCAGATTGAGGTACCGGATGAACGAAGAAAAGGAAATGGACTAAAGCTAGCACTTTACGGAGCTAAAGGGAATAACCTTAAGAACGTAAATATTTCGATGCCTTTGGGTACACTTGTTTGTGTAACCGGTGTATCGGGTAGTGGAAAAAGTACATTAATAAACCGTACATTGCAACCGATACTTAGTCAGCACTTTTATCGTTCGTTGCAAGACCCGATGGAGTATGATCGTATCGAAGGATTAGAGAATATCGATAAGGTTGTAAACGTAGATCAGTCACCGATCGGACGTACACCTCGTTCCAATCCTGCAACATACACAGGTGTATTTTCTGATATTCGCAATCTTTTTGTTGGACTACCAGAGGCTAAGATTCGTGGTTATAAGCCTGGTCGCTTCTCTTTTAATGTAGCGGGTGGTCGTTGTGAAACCTGTAAGGGGAATGGTTATAAAACCATCGAGATGAATTTTCTTCCCGATGTACTTGTTCCTTGTGAAGATTGTCATGGAAAACGTTACAACCGCGAGACGCTTGAAGTACGTTATAGAGGTAAATCCATTGCCGATGTGTTGGATATGACGATCAATATGGCTGTAGAGTTTTTTGAAAATATTCCGTCTATTTACAATAAAGTAAAAGTATTGCAAGATGTAGGTTTGGGTTATATAAAACTAGGACAACCTTCTACAACGCTATCCGGAGGAGAAAGTCAGCGCGTGAAACTGGCTACCGAACTAGCCAAACGCGATACAGGAAAGACGCTTTACATTCTAGATGAGCCTACAACAGGGCTGCATTTTGAAGATATTCGAGTGTTGCTCGGAGTTTTGAATAGACTCGTTGATAAAGGGAACACAGTGATTGTGATCGAGCATAATTTAGATGTAATCAAATGCGCCGACTATATTATTGATATGGGGCCCGAAGGCGGTAGGGGCGGAGGCCGTTTACTATGCGAAGGCACTCCAGAGAAAGTTGCCAAGAATAAAGAAAGCTTTACAGCTCAATTCCTGAAAGAAGAACTTAAGCAGGCCCGTGAGCTAAAGCGTCAACAAAAGAAACAAAGTAAAGAATAATACGATACGGAAGAAGCTAAGTGTGTCCTAAATTTAGGATATATTTAGTTTTTCCGATTTATACATTAATCAATCAAAGATGCAAAAACAAAAGATCAAAGACGTAGTTTTTGACTTCGGTGGTGTTATCATGGAACTAGACCGTAGTCAGGCCGTAAAGAAATTTATAGAGATTGGGATAGACAATGCCGAAGACTTAATCGGACTTTATCACCAACAAGGTGTATTTCTTGAGGTGGAAGACGGAACGATAGATCGAGAAGGTTTCTATGCGAAGATGCGTGAGATTTGTGGGAAAGATATTCCAAGTGAGAAGATGGATGAAGGATGGTTGGCCTTTATTACCGATACCCCACAGTATAAACTGGATTTTATAAACGAGCTGCGTAATAAATATAAGGTTTCTATGTTGAGCAACACCAATCCGATTATTATGGGATGGGCAAAGTCTGAACAGTTTACTGAAGCCGGAAAACCAGTTGATGAGTACTTCGACGAACTTTATCTTTCGTACGAAATGAAAGTGGTAAAACCCTCAAGAAAGATTTTCGAAATGATGATTGAGCAGTCGGGTATGAATCCGAGCGAAACACTTTTCCTTGACGATGGAGCTGGCAATATTGCCATAGCAAAAGAAATGGGTTTTCATACCTATCAGCCGGCAAATGGAGAAGATTGGCGTCATGTTTTTGAGCATTATACCCATGAATAATTGAGTAAAAATAGGATATAACACCACAAAGGTTTAATCAATATCGATTAAACTTTTGTGGTGTTTTTTTTGTGTAATAATATTATAGTATGCGCACCGATAGTAGGATTGAAGCATATAATGTCTGTGATTTTTAGGTAAAATATCGAGGAAAGCATATATTTCGAGTATGTAAATAAATTGTGATTTGTAATGTTTATTTAATTTGAGTTTTTTAGTTTTGATGAGTAATGTTTGGAATATAACTAAGATTTAAGTTCAAATCATATTTTTCCAATCTTATAGTGTTGAATGGATGAGGTGAGCTCGTCACGAAAAGCGAAAGAATGATATTTAAAAACCTATTAATTAAGAAACAGAAATTTAGAGAAGTTGACGATAAAGGAATAAATGTATTTCTTGCAAATATTGAAGCGTTGTGTTGTATAGAGCAAGTTACGAAGTTATTGCTAGATCATAAATCACAGCAAACATACGTTTACAATTATGATCCATCGCTATTTTATCTCATGGGCTCTGAGCGAAACAGCCTGAGCGAGGATATAATTGAGCAGCTTCGAGCAATCGAAGATTTACCTATTATCAATAAATATTGCGAGGTTATCAATAAATATTTTACTGATAAAACAAATGAATTTGATCGTACGTTTTTTTTCTCCATTGATTTTGTCTGCAATATCGGAGCAGACGATCCGTTTTCTTTGTGTATAAAAGTACTACCATATTTATACACGTCTAATAAAAAACTTCAAGCCTCATTGTGCTTTTTCGAACTGAGTAATTATACCGGAAAACCAAAACTGAAACTTCACAATGTGAAAGATCAGAGAGTTTTGGTTTATTCAACTGTAACCGGACACTTTATCGATCAACAGCGTACAGAGCTCTCTCTCCTTGAAATAGAAATATTGAGAAGATCAGGAGAAGGGGAAAAAGAGCAGTTTATGGCTGAGTCTTTAGAGCTAACACTCGGGAACTTAAAACGTATCAAAGCAAGTATATTTGAAAAGCTGAAGGTGCGTTCCATATCAGAAGCAATTTTTGTTGCATATAAGCAAGGCCTTTTTAAATCGAAAAATTGACGAAAATGGATTTTGAATTTACACCTTTATCTGCATTTGAGAAGCATTCTTTATTCGATTTTCTAACCCAAGACGAGTGGGAATGGTATTTATCTGAATTTGTAAGAAGAGGACGAATTTATGCTGAATCGCGAAACCGAAGTTTCATGGTTGTAAATACCTTCAATACACAGCCTTTATTTATATCGCGGCAGGTAATAGATGAACTCGGATATACCGTTCAAGAATTGCATGCAAAAAAAGAACACTTTTTATCTGATATAACGCATCCCGATGATGATACATTCTTTCATGAGATTAGAGACCGTTTAAGAGTGATAATGGACAAGTTTGATGCAGATAAAAAGCTTTTAGATATGTGTTTGCAATATACAGTGCGCTATCTGTGTAAAGATCAAACATACATGCAGTTTGATTGTAATCTTTATCCGATGGTGATGCTCAATGGGCGTTCAACATTTGCATTGGTTTCTTTGCGTAAACTAGAAAGGTTGGTTCCTACTTCTTTTCAAGTCTTTTTCATGAAGGAGAACGTTCGTTATATCTACTCTTCTCGTCTAGGTAAACTTGTATTGGAAGATAAAGTAATGCTTAAGCCGATCGAAATGGATATTTTGAAGTATGTAGCTCAAGGTGTGCGCGAGCAAAATATATCTAAGAAGATGAATGTTGATGTGAATACAATAAAATATTACAAGAAGAATATAATGGAGAAATTGTCGGTTTATAGTATGCCGCAAGCTGTATATTATGCGCTACGAAAAGGTATAATCTGAGGTGATTTTTAGGTAATATTTACGGTTATAGGCTTTATGGTGTAGATGGATATATGGAAAAAAACACGGTATTTTAAATCAAAGTTTACTAGCTTTGTTTTATTCAGATACTTATTTCATTGTATTGATTTATCTATATTGAATAAAGGATGAAAGAAAAGACCAATTGTATGTGTGATATAAATCCGAGATCGATGAGGTTACTTCATCGTGATAAATAAACCCAAGAATGATTTTTGAGAATTTATTTATAGCTAAGCAGAAATTTAAAACAAAACCTGATACTGATATAGAGATGGTATTGACTACCATCGAAGCTTTAAGTTGTGTAGACCAAGTATCAAAACTGTTGCTTGATCATAAAACACAACAAATGCATGTGTTTAATTATGATTCCTCTTTATTTGATTTAATCGGATCAGAACATAATAGAATAAGCAGAAAAGCTTTGGAGCTATTTAAAATAGCTGAGCATGATCTTGTTCTGAGCGAATACATCGCACTTATCAATAAATGCTTTTTGGAGAAATCAAAGGAGCGGGATAAGACAATCTATTTTACGATAGATCTTCTTTTATGTAAGGACGAAGAACAGCCGACATCGTTGAGGTTAAAAATCATTCCTTATCTGTATACGTATGAAAAGAAACTTCATATAACGCTTTGCGTCTTTGAGCAGTCGAAGCATATCGGTAAGCCTATACTTAAATTACATCGGATCAAAGAGAATCAAGTACAGGTTTATTGTGCTACATCCGAGCGTTTTATTGATGAAGAGCGAATGCTGCTAACTGCTAATGAGCTTGAAATATTGCGACGTTCCGGTTTAGGCGAAAAAGAGCAATTGATATCAGAAGCTCTCGACATGTCGTTGCCAAACCTAAAACGATGCAAAACAGGTCTTTTTGAAAAATTGAAAGTTCGTTCCATTTCCGAAGCAATCTTTGTTGCTTATAAACAAGGACTTTTATAAAAATACAGTTACGTATGGATTATATATACCCGTCTTTATCAGATTATCCAAAAGATAAAATCTTTGAACATTTATCCGATGACTTGTGGGTGTGGCATTTAAGTGAATTGATTCGCAGAGGGCAAATCTATTCCACATCCAGAGGTCAATCGTCTTTTATTGTAAGCTTGTCGCAATCTATTCCATTATTTATATCGAGGCAGATGCTCGAGAAACTCGATTATACCAAACAAGACTTTGAAGAAGGTTGCGACCATTTACTAAGAAATATTACTCATCCCGATGATGCTACATTTTATGCCAAAATGAGTCTTCTCCTCGAGCCTATTCTTATAAAACATTGCAAACAGGGGAGGAGGCCTTATGTGGCAATCAATTTTACAATGCGTCTTATTCGTAAAAATGGCTCTGTGATTCCATTTGAATGTAATATGTATCCGATGGCTATGCGAGATGGTCGTTCTGTTTTTTCAATGGTATATGTTCAAGAGCTAAAGGTTTTTAGGTCGAATGTGTTTCAAGCATTTCTGATCAAAGAAAATGTCAGATATATTTATATGCCTCGGGCAGATAAATTGGTTCTCGAAGAGAAGATCATTCTAAAACCCACGGAACACGAAATTCTGACTATGGTTGCAAAAGGAATACGAGAGCAAAGTATTGCAAAGAAGTTAAATATTGATGTGAATATGGTCAAATATCATAAGAAGAATATCATGGAAAAGCTATCAGTTTATAGTATGCCACAAGCCGTTTACTATGCGCTCCGAAATGGTATTTTGTAGTATTTTACAATAACCCTGTAAAATAGAAAGATTAAAGACTTTGTTACTTTCCCAATATATCAAGCTCTCGAAAGAAACCTTGTTTACTTTTGATAAGAACTAAATAAGGTTCTTGCAAAAAGTAAACATAGTTCTTGAGAGAAGTAAATATGGTTTTCACGAAGAGTTTGAAAAGTCTTTGTGGAGACCATTTTAGTTTTCCATGAAGAGTATAAATTATTATAGTGAAAACGCAAAACAGTCTTCGAGGAAAACTTTTTACGTCTTCATTGAAAACTTTTTTGCGTTTTTATTTCAATTGTACAGCTAAAACAAACGAATAGTATTTGCTTAAGTTTGGCTCAAGCAGATATTTCTATACCATTGGAGGGAGATTTGTGTTTGAAGGAATGTAGAGAACTTCGGGGTGTTTTAAAGGAAAGCTTGGGAGACGTAATAGCTGCTTTTTGCTTAATTAAAAAACTCTTGTCAATAAGCATGCGTCGTAGATGTTATCAAAAAGCTTTATAAGCGATACAGTTTGCTATATTATATTTTGTCACAATTGTATGCAATCTGTATGAATTAGGTATCATTCTTTGTCTATTGATCCATTGTAACAACGAAAAGGCCTCACTTTTACTGTATATATAAATTATACAATAAGAATGAGGCCTGTTGTATATCCATTATTGAATAGAATCATTTTTGTTTATGGAAGGAGGAGCCGTTTTATTGAGAGTATGATCGGTCTCTTTTTTGTCAATAAATGGTTTTGAAGCCACGTTGATACTTTCTCGCAAGGCTTCGTAAAACGATTGACGAAGGTTGATTGGTGCTTGTGAGAACTCTCCTTTTTTCGAAGGTTTAAAAAGGTCTTTGTATTTAGGCGATGTGATTTTGTACTTAAAATCATCCATGTTTCCTGATACGTCGATCCCGAGTTTGAATGGAACAGGCGACTTCAACACCGAGATGTGATAATTGAATGTCATATCAAGGTTGTGTGTGCCACCAACAGCTGCTTTGTATCGATCCATCTCGAGCAAGAAAGGAAATAC
This sequence comes from Tannerellaceae bacterium, assembly GCA_051656605.1. GTDB lineage: Bacteria > Bacteroidota > Bacteroidia > Bacteroidales > CAMTPD01 > UBA12018. The sequence continues at coordinate 92,349 of JBOGCF010000036.1, forward strand.
TTCGATCTGGTTGTCTTTGATAATCAAGTCTACATACATACTATCGATGACGTTGCGCTTTTTGTTTTTAAACATGAGCTTTTTCGAGATTTCAGCAAACGTTTCACCATCGAGAAGCACCAAGTTTCGTCCCGAAAGGCTGCAAGCAGCATTGAGAGTGGGTAGCTCGATGCTCATGGTAGAGTCGAGTTTTGCTTGCGCAGCCACACTACAGTTGAGCATTCCTTCAAAGGAACGTAGCATAGGAATCAATGTGTCGATGGTTGGATATAGGCCCAACAATTTATCTACGACTACGTCTTCCATCGTGAGATCAAAGCCTGTTGTTGCCGACAAACGGTTGTTGCAGGTATACACCATAGATAATTGAGCAGATCCCATATTCGAATGCATGTTGAGGTTGTTCAAATGCACAGCTTCGTCTTTGATTGTAATAAGACCTTCCACATTATCGAGATGAAGGTCGCTAAACTCGATGCGTTTGGCTTTTGTTAGTAGTTTTATGTCGAGATAGTCTGGGATAACGAGTAACTCAGATGTTGTAGAATCTGCCTCGGTAGATGTAGGAAGCGAGCGAGCGAGTTGTACGGTCGATTCGGCATCTAATAATCCCGGATCAGTCTTTGGCAAGGCTTTGTCTTCAGCATAAATTAGTCCGCGATTAATAATGCGGATGAGTTCGTTGCAGTCGATAAAGTCAGAAGTAACTTTCAGGTCTCCTGTAATCAATCCTCCTCGTAGCAAGGCTTTGCGAATACTACGAATATCACCGGTGAGCGTTAAGTCGCTGGAACCGATCATTACCTTTGCTTTATCCAGATTAATCTCGTCGGGATTGAACTTAATTGCAGTTTTATCCATCGAAATCAATGTAGGGAAGTATGCCGAATAGGCTTTGAGGGTATCAAAATGTACACTACCTCGCACATCCCATCTGCCTAGCATTCGTACTGCGTCTTTGTCGGCAAGAAGACCTTTGTTTTGCTTTGCAAGTGAATCAATCATAACTTTTTTAGCAGAGTTAGACAATGTGATCTTGCGTTCAGCTTGCTTAAAGAGCCATTCTTGATGTGATGCAATGATATTAAACTTACTATGTTTGAGCGCGAATACCGTATTGATAGGTCGTATACGATATATGAAGTCATTGCTGTTTAGCAGACCTGTGATTACAGGTATTTGCTTGTTTTTAGGCGAGGGTTGTATCTTCAACTCAAGAGTAGAACGTCCGGTTTTTACCCATGCCGAATCGGGCAAAGTCGTTTCCAAGTGCTCGTAACTTACCAGTGTTCTTATCGGAATCACGGAGGTTGTATCGAGGGTAGGAGGAGCTTGCATCTCGAGTTGCATATTAGCGATGTTGGTATTTATAGCCTGTCCCCAATTGAGGTTGAGACTGTCAATCGAGAGATTTCCACTTAGTAGTCCCGACTTGGTGGTAAGGTCTTGGTTTTTTACCTGCGAGCGTAACACTGCTTCGGAGGAAGATATATATACATCAATTGAATCTTGTGGCACTTCAAGTACAAAGTCTTTGATCGATATTGCACCATTGGCTTTGATGCGCCCAAAGTTGCCGGTTTGTATATCTGAAGCAGTAAATTGAGTCGTCAGATTTGCATTGATCATTCCGCCCATTGTAAATATAGAGTCGGGCAGTTCGAAGGCTTTGGCCAATTCGGTAAAGTTGATATTGCCCTTTAATCCTCCATCGAAAGATGGTTTGGTGATTAAGTCGGCAACTTCACCTTGCATGTCTATTGAGATATCGTTTCCTTTTACAGAGAGTTCTTCTATTTTGAAGAATGACGGCTCAGAGTTTTGAGGATCAATGTGTAGTCTACTTTTAAGGGCTAGCTTATTGATTTTGTATCCGTTGTCGAATGTGAAACCTACGTTTTGTAAGTTTACATTCGTTTTGAGACAGGGTAAGATGCCTTCTCCGAGTTTGCCCGACCAACTTCCGTCGATATGTAGTTCTCCTTGAATCGATTTTCGATTTACAAATGGAATAATCGAGTCGGGAAGAAGTTCGATCAAAGAAGCGATGCTGGGCGTTGTAATACCAAAGTCAATGTCACTATTGAATGTGCGCGTGTTTTCGATACGTTCTAACGTCGCGTTTAGGCTGAATGGCAATGCATTCACGAGTAGTTTGGTGTCGGTAAGCGTAATCTTTCGGTAATGATTTGCAAGTACCAATTTACTTTCCATGCTCCAATGAAGGTGGTTGCGTATCGACATATCAGGTGCTTCAATAAAGATGTTGTCGGCTCCGGCTTCGAGGTTTAATTTGTTTGTACCTTTCTCGATAAGGCCATCAACAGTGAAGTTGAAACCATCCATAGCCAGATCAAAGCGATTTATGGCATCAATGAAGTGAAATGAGCCATCTTTGATTCGGATTTTTCGGGCTGCAATATTGGGAATAAAGTCTGAGTCTGATTCTACGGATGTAGTATCACTCTCGATAAAAAGCCAATTAGCGTCTCCTTTATTGTCTATTTCAAGATTGATTTTAGGGGTATGAATGGATACCTCATTGAGCATAATGCGACCTTGCAACAATAAATCGAGCGTGTTGAGTGAGATAATGCATTGATCGAATGCCAAAATGGTATCATTGGCAAATATAGCTGAATCACGAGTCGTGATAACTCCCTCGCGAAGTGATAGCCCGAAGTGGGGGAAGGTTTGCAAGAAGGTGAACTTTACTTGTTTGCATTCTACATCAGCATCTAAATATGTATTTGCTTTTTTGACAAGTAGTGGAGTTAGCTTTTCCGATGGATAGATTACAACAGTAAGTAAAAAATAGGTAAACATCTGAAGGGCAAATAGAATGCCAATAACAGAAAGTATTCGTATAAGTCTCTTCTTATTTAGGTTGAAGTGCATGGATATTCAATCGTTTGTTTTTCGGATTCAAAGTTAACACAACTATGGATTCCTTTACACTTGAAATATCGATTATTTTAAGAAATATAGCAAGGGGCCGCCTACATATTGTAGACAGCCCCTTGTGTGCAAATGTGATTATATAAATAGATTAACGTTGGCGTCTTCGGCCCTTTCAAGATAAGTAGCAACCCCTCCAAGCGTTACATTGTCGAAGAGTTCTTCTTTTTTTACCCCCATCACATCCATCGACATGGTGCAGGCAATCATTTCTACACCGCTTTCGGCTGCTTGGGTGATTAAAGATTCGAGGCTATCGATCTTTTTATCTTTCATGATATAGCGCATCATCTTGGATCCGATACCGCCCATATTCATTTTGGATAGCTTAAGTTTAAGACTGCTTTTAGGTAGCATCATTCCAAACATTTGCCCGAAAATATCTTTATGAACTTTAGGTGCATTCTGTTTTTTAATCACGTTGAGTCCCCAGAAGGTAAAGAACATGGTTACTTTCTTTCCTGTAGCAGCAGCTCCATTTGCAATGACAAATGAGGCCAGTGCTTTATCGAGGTCGTCGCTAAAAACGATAAGGGTTTTGTTGTCGCCGTTGCTAAGCATCTTGCATGATTTATTTTCTTGTTTCTCAATTGTTGCATTGATAACTCCATTGTTATTTTTTACTTCGACCAAGCGGGCACCGGTAATGTTACACCACGAGGCTACATCTTTAGCAAAGCCCGGATCGGTAGCCGAAATACGTATGTGCTCACCATTGTTTACTTCCGAATAATGCTTCTTTAGTTTTACAATTGGGCCGGGACACTGCAAGCCACATGCGTCTACTTGTAATATTTCGGGTTTGTAATCGGTGATTTCATCGTTTGAGTTTATCAAGGTTTCTGAGAATTCAATTGGATTTGATTGTTCTCCCGATGCAACACTGTATGTTTTGTATCCTCCCGAAAGGTTGCGTATTGCAGTGAATCCGTTTTGCTCCAGAATACGGTAAGCCAGATAGCCGCGAAGACCAATGGCACAATACACGATGATGTCTTGTTTCGGATTTAGAGTTTGGAGTGAATTTCTCAAGTTATCTACCGGAATATTTATTGCTCCCTCTATATGGCCGAGTTCAAATTCTTCTTTTGTACGTACATCGAGTAGAAGTGCTCCTTGTTTCTTTGCTGCGTTTACCTGGTTCCATTGAATGACTTTTACTTTGCCGCTTAGGATATTATCGGCAACAAATCCCGCCATATTCACAGGGTCTTTAGCAGAAGAGAATGGAGGGGCGTATGCTTGCTCGAGTTCCATTAAGTCGTAGATAGAACCTTTATTCTTGATTACTCCGGCAATCATTTCGATGCGTTTGTCTACGCCACTATATCCTACAATCTGTGCACCGTACAGTCGACCATCTTCTGGAGAGAAAATGATTTTAATTTGCATTTGTACAGCCCCCGGATAATATCCAGCATGGGAAGCCGAATGTGTGTGTGACGAAACGTAAGGGATATTTTCACGAATCAAAACCTTCGCTGCCACTCCAGTTGCAGCAACGGTGAGGTCAAATATCTTTGCTATTGACGTGCCAATAGTTCCATCGTATTTATACTTATTGCCTAATACGATATTGTTGGCAACGATACGACCTTGTTTGTTCGCAGGTCCGGCAAGTGGAATAATTACTTTGCGGCCTGTAATCGGACTTTCTACTTCGATTGCATCACCAAGTGCATAAATGTCACTGTCTGATGTTTGAAGGTGGCTGTTTACTTCAATACCTCCGGTAACACCAATCTTTAGACCGGCTTCACGTGCCAACTTTGTTTCGGGGCGTACACCAATACTGAGAATGGTGAGATCAGTGTCGATCGTTTTTCCGCTTTTTAGGTGAATGCGAGTTGTAGTCTGACTTAATGGTTCGAAACGATCAACTCCGTCTCCAAGAATCAAACCAATACCTTTGTCTTTGAGATGTCTGTGTACATTAGCAGCCATTGAATAGTCGAGTGGAGCCATTACTTGATTGGCCATCTCGATTACACACACTTCAATGCCAAGCTCGTGAAGATTCTCTGCCATTTCAAGGCCGATGAAACCTCCACCTACAACTACCGCACGACGAGGTTTTTTGTCAAGTGTATATTGTTTGATTTTGTCTGTGTCGGGTACATTGCGGAGGGTGAAAATATTGCTTTGTTGAATACCTTCGATATTAGGACGAAGTGGTTCGGCGCCGGGCGAAAGTACTAGTTTGTCGTATGTTTCGTAGTAGGTTTCTTTTGTTCTTAAGTTTTGAATGAGCACACGCTTTTGTTCGGGCTCTATTGCCAATACTTCTTGTTGTGGGCGTATGTCTATTGCAAAGCGATTTACAAATCCTTGTACGGTTTGTACAAATAGCTTGTCACGGTCTTTGATTACATCTCCAATATAATAAGGTAGGCCACAGTTGGCATACGATACGTATTCGCCACGTTCGAAAAGTATAATCTCAGCTTTTTCTTCGAGTCTTCTCAATCGTGCAGCTACGGTTGCTCCGCCAGCTACACCTCCGATTACAAGGTATTTCATAGTTGTAAGTATATTTTGTTGTGTAGATATATTTGTTAGTGAAAACTATTTTGTTAAAAAGAAATCCCTTATTCAGGGATTAGTGTTCTTAAATCTTGTAGTAGCTTGTCAAAGTTGAGCTGAGCCGACATCATTTGATCTACTTTCTCTTTTCCTTTATCGGTAAGAGAGAAGAGCATTTGTCGTTTGTCTTCTTTGCATAAAGAGCGATCGATGTAACCTTTGTTCTCGACCGAAGTAATCACTTTGGAAACGCGAGAATTAGATAGTCCGATGTATTCACAAAGCGTGCCTGCTGTTTTACAATCGCTGTCTTTGAGACAACATAACAGCATGGCTTCATTAATGGTGATGTTATGAGCATCTGCAAAATCCTTCTCAAACTGATATAGGGTTTTAAAGATGTCTTTTACATTGCATATACATTCCATAGTTTTAGCGCATGTTTGAGTTATGCTGCAAAGATAGATAAAGTTTTGTTTGGATATAGTTTCTAGTGGAAAATATATAGTTAAAAAAACTTCCGAGACTTGCCTGTGCATGTTTCGGAAGTTTTTTAGAGTTATAAATGCTCTGTGAAACAGGGGTGTTAATCTCTGTTTGAGAAGTATTTCATAAATTGTGAACGCTCATACATTGAAGGGTTCTCAATATGTGCAAAGTTTAGTTTGCCTTTGAATTCGTCTAGCTTTTTATAATGCATAGTGTGCATCCACTCTTCGATACAACGAAGTATTTGTGAGATGATTTCACTACCATGTGTATACAGTGCACTACAAAGTTGTACACCGGATGCTCCTGCTAGCAAACATTTAATTACGTCTTCCCAGTCGTGTACACCTGTTGATGATGCGATTGAATAGTTTGGAATACGTCCAGATGTGATGGCTGTCCATCTAAGCGTGTCACTCAGATCTGAGTGACTACTAAATACATTACCTGATACGACTTGTAGTGTATTGATATCGATGTCTGGTTGATAGAAGCGGTTGAATAAAACAACAGCTGCAGCTCCATTGACTTTCAATGTGTTTACAATAGCCGGGATATTGCTAAAGCTTTTGCCTAGCTTCACAATAATAGGAATGTTGACAGTCTCTTTTACTTTGCGCAAGATGTTAATGTAGTTCATCTCCAAGCGATTGTGGTCGTGCTGAAGATCGGTCTCAAAGGCAAAGATGTTTAGTTCAAGAGCATCGGCACCAGCTAGTTCGATCTGACGAGCAAAGTCGATCCATGCATCAGCCTTATAGCAGTTGATACTTGCAATAATAGGAATTGTACAAAGCGCTTTTGTTTCTTTAATCAAGTTGATGTAATCATTTACTTGATTTGCTTTTACATAGCTATTGATATAATCGTATGCTTCAGGATAGTCTGAGCTTTCTTTTAGAACGTCAGACTGCATTTCGATTTGTTCTTCAAACAATGATTTTAGAACAATAGCTGCTGCACCGGCTTTCTCAAATTCTTTACATTTTTCCGGCTTATTGGTAAGACCAGAACTTCCAACAATGATTGGATTGCGTAAAGATAGACCGGCATATTGAGTTGAAATATCTATCATAGTATATTTAGTTTATACGAGTCAATAAACAAAACTATTCAAATTTTATTTATTTGCGAATAGTTAGATCAAAAATTCACTAATAATGGCGTTGTCCAAATATTTTGCTTCCTACACGAACCATTGTACTACCTTCTTCAATTGCAATTCCAAAATCATCACTCATTCCCATCGAAATGGTATCAAATGATGTGTCGTTTGCAAAGAATTGCTCTTTTATTTGAGAAAAGATGCTTTTCAATTCAGCAAATTCTTTGTGTACTTGTGATTCATTTTCGGTAAAAGAAGCCATTCCCATTAGACCACGTACTTTGATGTTTGTACATTCTTTGTACGCTTGACTTTCCAAAAGAGTAATGCATTCCTCTTGGCTTAGTCCAAACTTTGTTTCTTCCGAAGCAATGTACATTTGGAGTAAAACATTGATAACCCGATTTTGTTTTGCCGCTTGCTTATCTATTTCGATTAAAAGCTTAAGACTATCTACACTATGTATGGTGTCGATAAAGGGTGCAATGTATTTAACCTTATTTGTCTGAAGGTGTCCTATAAAATGCCATTGGATATCTTCTGGCAAATGCGTGATCTTTGAAGTTAGTTCCTGTACTTTACTTTCGCCAAATATACGTTGCCCGGCATCATAAGCCTCTTGAATGGCCTCTGCCGGATGAAACTTGGAAACCGCAACCAGTGTAACTTGCTGCGGAATCTCTTTTCTAAGATCTGCTAGATTTGCACTAATACTCATAACAAATTATTTCTTTTCTTCTGCAGAGAATGGGAATACGTCCATGATTTGAGTTTCAGCAACTGATGCAATTGAATAATCAGACAGTGTGCCTTTCATTCCATTTTCTAATACAGAAATTGCTTCTTTTATGTCAGATGCTTGTGCAAGCATTTGTACTGCTGTTTTCTTTTCAGCGCCACTTTTTTCATCAAGCGTAATGAAATATACTTTGATCTTATAAAAGCGATCTCCGTTTTCATTGAAAAATAGTTCGTTGATACGAGCACGCTTAATGTCTGTGATTGTAAACTCACCAGTGATAAATGGTTTAATCTCTTCGATGATACGAGCTTCTGCTTCAGTAAACGAAAGTGCATCTACCAAGTAAGGTTCCGTTACTTTTTTTTGCATGCCGGATTCCAGCATTTTCTCATATGAGACTTTACATTCAAACCAATTGTGCATATTATTTCTTTTTTTGATTATTGTTTTTCATCGTTCTGGAGCACACTTTGCGGAAAAAGATTGCCTTTGCCCACAACTTCATTGTATACTCGCTGATATGTTTTATAGTCTGTTCCTTGAGCCAAAGCTCTTAGTATGGCAATACGCTTTTGAATAGGGGGGTGCGTAGCATATAACTCGTCACTGTCTCCTGCTTTTAAATGCGGTGTTGCAATATACATCGGAGCTGTAATTTTATTTGCCTGAGGCATTGGCGTAGCTGACTGTGCTATTTTTTCAAGTGCGTCGGCCAAGCTGTTTGGGTCTCGGGTAAAGTTTACGGCAGTTGCATCGGCCAGATATTCTCGTTTTCTAGACAATGAAAAGTAAAATATCTGAGTCAAGATTGGTGCAAATATAGCTAATAATATTACTAATAGTTGAATTATTGCTCCTGCACCTGAATCTTTCTTGTCATTATTACCACTTCTTCCGCTTATTGCAGAGAAAAAAGAAGCACGTAGTACGACTTCACTCAATATCACAATAGCACCAAGCATAATACCTGCGAAAGTAAGATAGAGAATGTCGCGGTTATAGATGTGTCCTGTTTCGTGAGCAATTACAGCCTGCAATTCGTTTCGGTTTAGTTTTTCTCTTAATCCGGCTGTTACAGCAATTATACTATTTTCAGGTTTTGTCCCTGTGGCAAAAGCATTGAGAGCTTCCGTATCAATAATGTATATGCGAGGCATTGGTGTTCCGGCAGCCGTAGCTACTTCTTCTACGACATTGTAAAGTGTGGGGTCATCCTCTTTGGTTATTTCATGCGCTCCACTAGAGTTGAGAAGAACAGATGAGCCTGAAGAGAACGAAAATAAACTGAGGACTCCCCATATAGCCATTGCTATAAAGAAACCGTTCATTATCCCTCCGTGTATATTGTTTGGAGAGAGCATATACCCCAAACCAACCCCCAAACCGGTGAGTATAATTCCCATTGCAAAGAACAGGATCCATGATTTTCGTTTATTAGCCCATATCAATTCATACATAACAAATCATTTTGATAACGAATGAAGAATTAGATTGCTTAAAATGAAACTTTAGGAGCCGTACGCGCCTCCGGAGTAGATACTTCGAACAAGTCTTTTTCTTTAAAGCCAAACATGTTTGCCATGATGTTGGACGGAAATACTTGTATTTTTGTATTATAAGTGGTTACTACATCATTGTAAAGATGACGTGAAAATGAAATCTTATTTTCGGTAGAGGTTAGCTCTTCCTGAAGTTGTAAGAAGTTTTGATTGGCTTTAAGGTCTGGGTAAGCTTCCAAGCTAACTCGAAGCCCTGCCAAAGCAGCGGTAAGTTGATTGTCGAATTGAGCTTTTTCTGCAACATTTGTAGCACTCATTGCAGCCGAACGTAATTGAGCAATTTGTGTCAGAGTATCTTGTTCATGTTTTGCATATCCCTTGACTGTTTCTACAAGATTAGGGATCAACGCATAACGGCGTTCGAGCTGTACGTCGATATTCTTCCATTCTTTATCAACGGTGTTGCGCATTCTGACAAGGCTATTGTACATCGATATTATATACAAAACGATAAGTACGATAACGACTAAAATAACGATCATAACCATAATGTGTAGTTTTAAGGAAAGTTTTTCAATCTAGTGTTTCAATATAATAGTAGAACAAAAGTGTGTGGTAAAGCGGTCATTATCTGACTGTTTTTTATTATTTTTTTGAAATTCAGTATCTACTTATCGTAGTTCCTTTTTGGGTTTTTAGGATAGCGACCTTCTTTTACACGTTGTACTTGTTCGATTACTTCTTTAATACTCCAAAAGCAAGAGAATCCTAATACTCCCAATGAAGCAGATAAAATAGTGTTTTGAACCAATAGAGAGCAGATAGTCGAGATTAGACCTACGATAAAGAAACCCGTGCAACTTGCATTTTTTCCGAAATAATACTCCGCTTTAATAACGAGAGGGTGGAATAAACCTATAATTGTGAATGCTACGACACCTAATATTATTCCGTTCCAGTTAATTATCAGATCCATTTTAGTTTGTGTTTTTGATTAAACAATTATAGCAAATATAGATAAATAGATTTATTCCTCAATCACGATGTTCTGAAGAAAATAGATCTAACCGATAAGTATTATGTGGATTGGATTGTGTCGAGGTTATTTTCATTATTTATTGCTTTCCTGTAAAAATATTAAAGACCTTCAGTTTAACGATCTTCATAAATAGTAAAACATTCAACTATTTTACCTTTGCATTGTTTTTGAAAGAAAAAGTATATGGAAAGAGAAAGAATGCGCATTTTGATACAATTGCTTATCAAAGCGAATACTTCATTTAGATTTCTCATTCAGCAGAATATGGGGGATATCGACGAGGGGATCACATTTGAAATGCTTCACGTATTGATGTTTTTATGGCGAGAAGATGGAATTAACCAGCAAGAGTTGGCTTCTCGTATATTTAAAGACAAATCAAGTTTGAGCTATTTACTTACAAATCTTGAAAAGAAAGACTTTATCAAACGAGTTATTGATCCCAACGATAGAAGAAATAAAAGAATTATATTGACACCAAAAGGTATAGCGTTGAAGGCTAAATATACACCCTTTGTAGATGGTGTATTAGATGACTTGACGTTGAAAATCAATTCTGAAGATGTAAAAATATACATCGAACAACTACATGCGATAGAAGAAGCAATATTAGCGATATCAAAAGAACGATCACACTTAAACAACAAAGAAAAAGCTTTATGAAATTGGAATCAAAAGAACCTTCAGAATCTTCTCACGGACATAAAATAAAATCATTGAAGCTTCGAAAAAGATTTATTCGTAACATTATTCTAAACACGATTTGTATATCTCTAGCTTTTGGGGGTATAGTGTGGGGTGGTTATTATTTTTGGCTCTTCTATGAATATGAAATAACAAATGACTCCTTTGTGGATCAATATATTACGCCGGTTAATGTGCGTGTGCCAGGATATATAAAAACGATCCGCTTTATGGAACATACCAAAGTCAATCAAGGAGATACATTACTGGAACTCGATCCGATCGAATACCAACTGAAGCTAGCAGAAGCAGAGGCTTCTTTATCTCAGGCAATTGCTGCCGCCGAGGCTCTAAGAGCCGGAGTCAATGCAGCACAAAGTAACGTTGCAGTTGCGAATGCGACCATATTGGAAAATAAGTCATATCTGTCTAGCATAGAAGAAAAAGCTCGTCGGTATGAGAATCTTTATAGTCGTAATGCGGTATCTAAACAAGAATACGAACAAGTGACCTCTGACTTTAAGGCGACCCAAGCAAAAATAGAAGCTTTGATTATGCGAAAAGATGCAGCAATTGCTTCTGCCAATGAAGCAGGCAAAAAGTTATTGTCGGCCGATGCCACTATTACTCAGCGTAGGGCCGAAGTTGATTTGGTCCAACTAAACTTATCATATACAGTCGTCACTGCACCTCAAGATGGTTATACCGGGCGTCGTACATTAGAGGTGGGGCAGTTAATGCAGGCCGGGCAGACAGTTAGTAGTATAATCGGAAGCGAAAATAAGTGGATAACCGCAAATTTTAAAGAGAGTCAAATAGCGAATATTTACATTGGACAAGAGGTTATAATAAAGGTAGATGCAATAAAGAATAGAAAGTTTCATGGACAAGTTGTTGCTATCTCCGAAGCTACCGGTTCCAAGTATTCGTTACTTCCTGTCGACAATTCTGCCGGAAACTTTGTCAAAGTACAACAACGTATTCCCGTACGCATAGATCTTGTTGGTGTATCAGATCAGGATCTGGCTCTTTTGCGTGCAGGAATGATGGTGGAAGTTGAAGCTAAGATAAAGAAATAACTGTACCAAGAGATGCATGCAATACTTTTCAGACGGCGGGTTCCTGTATGGATGCGCCTACTATGTATTTTTACACTTGCTGTAACAACTATGCTTTTTAATGGAGCATATATGGGCAGTAGTATAGATATTTCGAGCACATTAGGTGTATTAAAGGAGGATATAACCATGGCATATTATGCAACATCAGTAGGGATGGCTGCTGCATATCCTATGGTTCCCAAAATGAGATCATTGATATCCACAAAAACGATCTTGCTTATCGACTTGCTTTTGCAAATCGCTTTAAGTTTACTTTGTGCCAATACTTCACTGATGGGGGTTATTATCGGTTGTAGTTTTTTTATCGGTTTTCTTAAAGCTTTTGTAATGATGGAGTTGATCTTGATGCTTCGTCCTATTTTTAGTCCGGCTAATGAGCGTAGTGAGTTTTACTCCTACTTTTATCCCTTGGTGTTTAGTGTTAGTCAAATGACATTGGTCATAACAGCTTGGATAGCTTACAACTATCAGTGGCAATACATGTATTATCTGGTTGTAGTATTAGCATTATTATCCATTGTTCAAGTCTTGTTTTGCTTCCGTTATACCAAGATGAAGTTACGTTTTCCATTTTCTGAGATTGATTGGATCAGCTTTTGGGCGTTGGCATGTGCATTATTATTATTTATATATGTAGCAACGTATGGCAAGCTTTATGATTGGTTTGACTCGCCAATGATTGTTGTCGGAGCAACATTCGCTGTTGTGATAACTTATTTAGTTGTAATGCGTCAAGTTGGGGTAAAAAATCCTTATTTACGACTCGATGTGTTTAATTATCCCAAGGCTATTGTTGCTTACTTGTTTATGGTGCTTGTGATGTTTGTAGCCGGAAGTAGTACATTGGTGTCGCAATACGTAAACTCTGTTCTTGTTGCCGATAATTTACATGCCAATAGTTTAAACTTCTGGTTGATTCCCGGTTTTTTCGTCGGTGGTTTTATCTGTTTTTGGTTTTTCCGTTTGCAGGTAATTCGTTTTCGCATTCTGGTATTTTTCGGGATGATGTGCTTTTCGGCGTATTTAGGAATGATTTATTTTGGAGTTGCAACCAAGGGAACATATGAATACTTATATATACCAATGTTTTTAAGGGGCTTGGGTATGATGATCCTTTTTATTGCATTTGGGGTATACGCCGTAGAAGGAATGGATCCGAAGTTGATGATTTATAATGCATTCTTTCTGGTTGCGTTTCGTTCGGCTCTTGCGCCTGCTTTTTCTGCATCGTTTTACAATAATATGCTTTACCGTCTGCAAGAGAAATACGTAAGTCGGTTGGGGGAGACTCTCATCGCCCAGAATCCGATTGCAATGGAACGATATAATGCGAAATTAAATACAGCAATGGCCCAAGGACATTCATTTGAAGAGTCTACCGCGATAGCCATGAAAAGTCTTTATAGTTCTGTGTCTATGCAAGCCACCTTACTTTCAATTAAAGAAATAGTAGGATATATACTCATTCTTTGCTTGATTGTGGGAGTTATTTCTGTGTTTATTCCATTTCATAAAACTTTGAAGGTTAAGGTTGAAGAAGGGGCAGAAGATATGGTTTGATTTATTAGAAAGGAGTACACATGTGCTATAAAATCAAAACCCCTTTCCTCTGATACCGTTATGTTGTATACAGAAGTAAGGGGTTTTGCGCGTATGATCGATTTGCTTTATTTTATTTCAATGACTTATTGATCGAGTCAATATAATCAAGGATTTCGGAACGCCCTTCAAATTTTTCTGAAGAAGTAACGAACATAGGAGGAAGTTCTTCCCATGTTTCCAATAGCTTCGAAGTGTATTTGTTTAAGTTTTCCTTCAGCTTCGACTTGCTTAGCTTATCTTGTTTCGTAAATACGATGCAGAAAGGAACACCATTTTCGCCCAACCACTCCATAAAGTCCATATCAATCTTTTGCGGATCGTGACGGCAGTCGAGTAGTAAGAATAAACAAGTCAGCTCTTCACGCTTCAAAATATAGCTATCGATGATCTTGCGAATCATCTCTCTTCCTTCTTTTCCGCGTTGTGCATATCCATAACCCGGAAGGTCGACAAGATACCACTCGTCGTTGATTTCAAAGTGATTGATCAATTGAGTCTTACCCGGTTTTGATGAAGTCATAGCCAATCCTTTGCGGTTGGTAAGCATGTTGATCAGTGAAGATTTACCTACATTCGAGCGACCGATAAATGCATATTCCGGTTTTCCGTCGTCAGGACATTTTTTATAGTCTGTGTTACTAATTACAAACTTTGCGTCTTTTATTTCCATAGTTACAATTATTATTCGATACTAGCCAAAGCGCAACAAACGTGATTAATCCGTTTATCATTAGCATTTCGTAGCCAAAACGATAACCTGTATAAGCAGAGACGATATAGTCTAGTGCATAGCAGGCAAACGGAGATGCGATACAAATATAAGGAATGAACCTGTCGTTTGGTTGTCGTTTGGTAAATAACCCAAATGTGAAGAGTCCGAGTAAAGGACCGTATGTATACGAGGCAATAATATAGATTGCATCAATCACACTTGTGTTGTTTAAGGCCTTAAAGATAACAATAATAATTGCAAATAATATTGAAATGATAAAGTGAACAGCCAATCGGGTACGTTTAGCCTTTACTTCATTCTCATGATTCACTTCCAATATATCGATACAAAAGGATGTAGTGAGAGCAGTAAGCGCAGAGTCGGCACTCGAGAAAGCCGCTGCAATAATTCCGATAGTAAAGAAGATCAGCATTGAATTTCCTAACATTCCGGAGGTTGCAAACATAGGAAGAATATCGTCACTTTGAGTTGGCAAGGCAATACCTTTGCTTTGAGCAAAAACAAGCAGCAATATTCCCAATGATAAGAATAAGAAGTTTACGGGCGTAAATGCAAAACCGTAGAAGTACATGTTCTTTTGGGCCGAGATAAGATTCTTACACGATAGATTCTTTTGCATCATATCCTGGTCGAGTCCTGTCATTACGATGGTAATAAATATCCCACTAAAAAACTGCTTAAAGAAGTTCTGCTTCGAATGCCAGTCATCAAATACAAAAATACGAAAGTGCTCGTTTGAGGTGATTGTATCTACCGTTTGTTTAAGATCGAGATCAAGTCCTTCAGATAATTCCCAGATGATAATAACAAGCGTTGCTAGTAGGCAAAGAGTTTGCAGCGTATCTGTCCATACGATGGTTTTAATACCGCTTCGGTAGGTGTAGAGCCAGATAAGCAGCAACGTAAATGCAACGGTTGCAATATATGGAATATTCCAAGTGGAAAAAACATAGTTTTGCAAGATCAAGGTAACGAGATATAATCGGGCCGCTGCTCCGATTGTCTTCGAAAGAAGAAAGAATGAAGCACCTGTCTTGTAAGCATTGCGCCCCATTCTTTCGTCCAGATAAGTATAAATCGTAGTTAGATTTAGCTTATAATATAACGGTAATAATACATGAGCGATGATCAGATAACCCACGAAAAAGCCCAGCACAGTTTGCATATAAGTCATATCGATTCCTCGTACCATACCCGGAACCGAAACAAAAGTCACTCCCGAAAGAGAAGAACCCACCATCCCAATTGCAACAATAGGCCAAGGCGATTTTCTTTTTCCGCGAAAGAAGGCATCGTTGTCGGTATTGTGATAACCGGTAATGAATGAGATAAGAACCAATAGTGCAAAATAGCCGACTATAATCGAAAGGATTAGCGTGCTGCTCATAATATTCGTTTTATAAGTTCATAAAATACTCCGTTAATTGATCAAACGAATCAAACTTGATGTCGAAATGCTCGGTATTTCCGTGTCCGTAAGCAACAAACACGAATGGGAGTCCCGCAAGGCGTGTTTGATAGCTGTCGCCTTCGGTATCGCCTACATATACAGGGTGCTGTAAGTTATGCTTTTCTTTGAGCAAATGCATATTATGGCTTTTAGGCATCGTGTTCATGCCATATTCGAAGTAGTCGGTAATATAAGGTGAAAGTCCGGTAATCCCTAGCATTTGTGGGATACCCCCTTTATCACAATTACTCAATACGAACAGTTTGTACTTTTTCGATAGTTTTTCCATTCCTTCCACAACACCGGGATAAATATTGGCTCCCAATTCGGCAAAAGCTTCGTCGGTTTGGTCTACTACCGTGTGAAAGAATCGCCAGCGTTCTTCTTCCGATAGTTCGGGTACAGTAGCTTCGAGCAATTTCTTAATTTCCTGTCCCATTAGTTTCTCCAGACCTTCACGCGTAAAGCGTTTTTCAAGACCATATATTTCGGCTCCCTTGTTCCAACTCGCCACATAGGTATCGACAGCATCCCAAATGGTACCGTCCATATCAAAGATTAAACTATCTGTTTTCATTTAATATTTAAATTAAAGGGGACTACTCAACGTAAGTCCCCACTAATGTATAGTAATATATCAACGATCAGAAGGGGATTAAGCCTCTTCTTTCTTTGCTTTCATCGAGCTAATAGTAAGGTAAATGATGATACCGATGTATACGACAAGAGCAACCACTTCCGATAGGCTGTTTTCCAACCAAGCCTCGTCGATAAAGTTAAGTCCGCCAAATCGCATAGCCGCACTCACTACTCCCATCAAAGCACCACCGGCAATAAAGCCCGATGCCAATAATGTTCCTTTTTCTACGCGAGCCGTATTTAGTTCAGCATCTTTGCTGCGTGTACTTACATACCAATTGATAAGACCACCCACAAGAAGCGGTGTATTTAGTTCCATCGGAATAAACATACCCAATGCAAAAGCCAGCGCCGGCACTTTCATCCATGTAAGAATAATGGCAAGGATTGCGCCGATACCATACATTTCCCATTGAGCACCAGCTCCGGACATCAACGGCTCAATCACCGCTGCCATCGCATTTGCTTGCGGAGCTGCTAATTGACCGCTTGAGAAACCATAAGCCTGATTCAAAATCAAGATAACACCACCTACGGTAGCTGCCGAAACAAGCGTTCCCAGGAATTTCCATGTTTCCTGCTTGGCCGGCGTATTACCAATCCAGTAACCAATCTTTAAGTCGGTAATGAATCCACCCGCCATAGAAAGAGCCGTACAAACAACACCTCCGATGATAAGAGCTGAGACCATACCGGCAGTACCGCTAAGTCCTACGCTAACAAGAATGATTGAAGCCAGAATCAACGTCATCAATGTCATCCCCGATACAGGATTGGTTCCAACGATCGCGATTGCATTTGCGGCAACCGTTGTAAACAAGAATGCGATAACGGCAACAATAAGCAAACCAACGATGGCAAGTTTCAGGTTTTCCACTACACCCATGTAGAAGAATATAAAGATAACGGCTAGTGTAATGATAGAACCGAAACCAATGATCTTCATCGACAGGTCGCGTTGAGTGCGTAGTTCTGATTTTTCTACGTTTTTGGCTTTGCCTCCCATTTCCTTTGCAGCAAGGGAAACCGCACCTTTAATAATACCCCAAGAACGGATAATTCCGATAATACCGGCAGTTGCGATACCTCCGATACCAATGTTTCGGGCGTAGGTACTGAATATTTGCTCAGCGCTCATGTTACCTACAAGCTCCGTGATTGCCGGATTGCCAAATGTAAGCAGTTGGTCGCTGAAATAGAAAGACATGAAAGGGATGATCACGAACCAAACCAAGAAAGATCCGGCACAGATGATAAACGAATATTTCAATCCGATGATAAAGCCAAGACCCAATACGGCCGCTCCGGTATTTACCTTGAATACGACTTTTGCTTTATCGGCAAGCTGTACACCCGCTTCGCAAATGCGTGTTGTTACGGTTTCGTTCCACCAACCGAAAGTACCGGCGATGAAATCATAAAGACCACCGATAAGTCCGGCAAAGATAAGCGGCTTGGCTTGGTTGCCTCCCTTTTCGCCCGAAACAAGAACCTGTGTAGTCGCGGTTGCTTCCGGAAAAGGATATTTACCGTGCATATCAGACACGAAATATTTTCTAAATGGGATCAATAATAAGATACCAAGAAAACCGCCAAGCAATGAACTAAAGAAAACCTCGAAAAAGTTTACCGTGATTTCCGGATATTTGTCTTGAAGAATGTATAATGCAGGCAATGTGAAAATTGCTCCCGCTACGATTACGCCCGATGTTGCACCGATCGATTGAATGATGACATTCTCACCCAACGCATTCTTGCGTTTAGTTCCGTTTGATAATCCAACGGCAATAATGGCAATTGGGATGGCCGCTTCAAATACTTGTCCTACTTTAAGGCCCAAATAAGCTGCGGCAGCAGAGAATAAAACTGCCATAATCAATCCCCATGTAACCGACCAAGGGGTTACTTCAGGATAAGTTTTGTTTGGAGATAAGATAGGCTCATACTTTTCGCCCGGTTTTAGTTCCCGATATGCATTTTCGGGAAGTCCTACGTTTTTCTTGTTTTCGATGTGTGACACAGTAAACTATTTTATGGGTTAATTATAGCATTTGATAATTGATGTATTCTCTATTTGGTGAATTTTAGAATACACATATAAATAATCCCAAATATACGACTCTTTTTATTATATGTAATATAAAAAGGCATTGCCTGTCAAAATTATAGAAATTACAACGCATTCATATGCGCACGCAGCGTCGTTGTTTTTGTTCACGCAGCGTGCTTCGATTTACTCACGCAGCGTGCTTCGATTTACTCACGGAGCGTGACTGAATTCACTCACGCTCCGTGGCTGAAAACACGCACGCAGCGTGAAAAAAACAGAGTTCAGTGTAACGTATCTACTCGATTGGTTGATCCATCAATTGCATTCTGGCAATGCATGAGTAAGAAAGCAGGCATAAATATTTCGTTTTTTCATTTTTACAGAGGTAAATCATGCTTTTTTTCTCTCTTCCTAATTTAACGTTTCAGGACTGCTTTCTTGAAGTTGCTTTTAAATTGTAAGTGCTTATTTTGTAATGTGTATGTTGCAAAATGGATAGCTTTATCTCTGTTTCGAATCGAGCTCTTTCTTTAACAATTGCGGGTGTTGCGTTTACAAATATTCTCTGAATGAAACGTTTGTTTACGGTAGTTTGCGCAAATTAATGCTGTAAAGCATGTTTTTTTGGCCCAATAAGGATTTTCTTCCGTAATTACTTCCTATATTTGTATCGATTTTAAAATTGAAAACTTTACTAACCGATATGGATCAGAAGATGAATTTTAATGAAGGAAGATGGATGGAAGCCATCGACGTAACCGACTTTGTAAAGAAAAATGTAACACCTTACGATGGTGATGCAAGTTTCTTGGCAGGACCAACAGAAAGAACAAAGAAAGTTTGGGCTTTGTGTTGTGAGGCTATCAAAGAGGAAAGAGAGAACAACGGTGTTCGTGAAATCGATAACAAATTAATTTCTACGATCACTTCTCACAAAGCTGGCTACATTGATCAAGAAAGCGAACTGATCGTTGGTTTACAAACTGACAAGCTACTTCGCAGAGCAATGAAACCTTACGGAGGTATCAAAGTTGTTGAAAAGGCTTGTGCTGAGCATGGTCTTGAAGTAGACGAAAAAGTAAAAGAGATTTTCTATAACTACGTTAAGAGTCACAACGATGGTGTATTTGATGCGTATACTTCAGAAATCAGACTTTATCGTTCATTAGGTTTCCTAACTGGTTTACCTGATAACTACGCACGTGGTCGTGTAATTGGTGACTACCGTCGTATGGCTCTTTATGGCATCGATCGCTTAATCGAGGCTAAGAACCAAGACTTGAACAACCTTACAGGTCCGATGGTTGAAGATCGTATCCGCCTTCGCGAAGAAGTTGCTGAGCAAATCAAAGCGCTTAAAGCAATGAAAGTAATGGGTGAGTACTATGGTCTTGACTTGTCTCGTCCTGCACACACTGCACAAGAAGCTGTACAATGGGTATACATGGCATACCTTGCTGCTGTAAAAGAGCAAGATGGTGCTGCGATGTCATTGGGTAATGTTTCTTCATTCCTTGATATTTATATCGAACACGATCTACAAGCAGGTTTGATCGATGAAACTTATGCTCAAGAGTTGATCGACCAGTTCGTAATCAAACTACGTATGGTACGTCACCTACGTATGGATTCTTACAACGAAATTTTTGCAGGAGACCCAACTTGGGTAACTGAAGCTATCGGTGGTCGTTTCAACGACGGTCGTCACAAAGTTACAAAGACTTCATTCCGTTTCTTGCAAACACTATACAACCTAGGGCCATCACCAGAACCAAACATGACTGTGCTTTGGTCTCCTGAACTTCCTGAAGGTTTCAAACAATTCTGTGCTCAAGTATCTATCGATACTTCATCTGTACAGTACGAAAACGATGACTTGATGCGTGCAACTCGTCACTCAGACGATTACGGTATCGCATGTTGTGTATCGTTCCAAGAAATTGGTAAACACATCCAATTCTTTGGTGCTCGTGCCAACCTTGCAAAAGCTCTTCTTCTTGCATTGAACGAAGGTCGTTGCGAGTTTACAGGTAAAACTGTAGTGAAAGGTATTCCTGCATTGACAAAAACTCCACTTTGTTACGACGAAGTAATGGAGAACTATAAGAAAGTATTGAAAGAGGTAGCTCGTGTATACAACGACTCGATGAACATCATCCACTACATGCACGACAAGTATTACTACGAAAAAGCTCAAATGGCGCTTGTAGATACAAATCCTCACATCAACCTTGCTTACGGTGCAGCTGGTCTTTCTATCGTAGCTGACTCACTTTCTGCAATCAAGTTTGCTAATGTTACTCCAAAACGTAACGATATCGGCTTGACAGAAGGTTTCGAAATCGATGGCGAATTCCCATGTTATGGTAATGACAACGATGATGTAGATACAATTGCAGTAGGTCTTACTTCTTACTTCAACAATCTATTGAAAGAGTTGCCAACATATAAAAATGCAGAGCCAACATTGTCTATTCTTACAATTACTTCAAACGTAATGTACGGTAAGAAAACAGGTGCTACACCAGACGGACGTGCTAAAGGTATCGCATTTGCTCCGGGCGCAAATCCAATGCACGGACGTGACAAAAACGGTGCGATCGCTTCTTTGTCTTCTGTATCTAAAATCAACTATGCAGAAGCTCAAGACGGTGTAAGTAACACATTCTCTATCATTCCTAAATCATTGGGTAATACAGCGGAAGACCGCGTAGAAAACCTAATCGGTATGATGGACGGTTACTTCTCTAAAGGCGCTCACCACCTTAACGTAAACGTGCTTAACCGCGAAACTCTACGTGACGCGATGGAACACCCGGAAAACTACCCACAACTTACAATCCGTGTATCAGGTTACGCAGTAAACTTCGTACGCCTTACACGCGACCAACAGTTGGAAGTTATCTCTAGAAGCTTCTTCGAAAGAATGTAATAACATACACTTTCTCGAAAAGTAATCCTTTAAAAGCGAAGCGAAAGCTTACAATACAGTGCTGCTCCGTTACCCCGTGGTTTCGGGGCAGTTTCTTTTTATTGCAAACAAACTATACTTTATGTTACAAGTTCACTCTTATGAATCAATGGGTACGCACGATGGACCCGGATTGCGACTCGTCGTTTTCTTGCAAGGCTGTAATTTCAGATGTCTTTATTGTGCCAACGCAGATACGATAAGTGTGAAAGGCGGAAAGCCAACTGATCCGGAAGAGATCGTAAAGATGGCCATCAGCCAGAAAGCTTTCTTTGGAAAACGTGGGGGGGTAACCTTCTCGGGCGGAGAACCTACAATGCAGGCTAAAGCGCTTATTCCATTGGTGAAGCGATTGAAAGAAGAGGGTATCAGTGTATGCCTTGATAGCAATGGCGGTATCATTACCGACGAAACAAAAGAGTTGTTTAAGCTCGTAGACTTGGTATTGCTCGATATTAAAGAGTTTAATAACGACCAGCACAAAGTAATCACAGAGCGTGATAATACAACTACTTTGCAAACTGCGGCTTGGCTCGAAGAACAAGGAATTCCGATGTGGATTCGCTACGTGCTAGTGCCCGGATTAAGTGACTTCGAAGCGCATATTCGTGCGATGGGAGAGCACTTCAAAGATTACAAAATGATTCAACGTATCGAGATCCTTCCTTACCACACGCTTGGCAGACATAAGTTCAAACACCTTGGTATGACTTATAAATTGGAGGACGTAAAAGAGAATACTCCCGAACAGTTGATTCAGGCAAGAGAATTATTCGAAGAATATTTCCCAACTGTTTTTGTAAACTAAGAATTGAATATATAAAACTCATCCATTACTGATGAGAACTATATAATACGAAATTAACTTGATGGCTGTTTTCTAAGCAGCATTTTCCAGGTTTATATGTGTGTTTATTTTTAGAATAAGAAGGACTTGTTTCATCCGAAACAGGTCCTTTCCTTATTATATACGAACTCTAAAAATAAACCATGCATACTTTTTCTGTAAACCTAGTTAGGTTTTTGCAAAAACCTTATTAGCTTTTTGTAAGAACCATGCATGCTTTTTTGTTAGATATATTTATCACTTTTCTGGTTGGTTGTAATGTAAGATCTCTGGTGCGCGGGTGTTATCCCTGCGATGTCTTTCGGTATTGTCCCGGCGACATGTGGTTGTATTGTGAAAATAGTGTCGAAAAGCGAGAAGGATTTTCGATACCAACTTTGCGGGCTATTTCCTGTATCGGAATATCTGTTGTAGACAACAAGATTTGAGCTTGTTCTATTCGTTTTAGTTGTAGGTATTCGTTGGGACGCAACCCCATGATCTTCTTGAAAAGTATCGAGAAGTGGTCGGTACTCAGGCACATTAACTCGGCAAGCTCACTTACGGTGATTCTTTCGTGTAAATGATTTACGATATGATTCAATACTTTGTTGAGTCGTAACTGCTTATTCATCAATTGAGACTCCTTGTCATCAATGTTGCCTTCTATGAAGGTGGAAAATAATTGTAACAAAATGCCACTTGTTTCGATATTCGCCTTGATATTGCGACTCGACGAAGAGCCAAACAGCAGCTCTTTATTGTTATCGTAAATTTTAGGATCATAGGCTTGCAAGGTTCTGTAGGGATTGAGCGCGACGATACGATCAAAATAACTTTTGATTAGATGATTCGCATCTTTGAGTAATGCGAAATTGACCAAATCATAGATGTTTCTGTTTCCGATAAGCTCATCCGTAAAACAGATATAAGTTTGCTCCATCGACTCATCACATTGATATGCATGCGGAATGAATTTAGGAATTAAAAAGATCTTTCCTTCAGTGAGTCGATAAGTTTCCCCTTTTAAAAACACTTTGCCCTCACCACTGTGTATGTAATACGTGCGGTTGAAGGGGCTAAGTACGTTTTTGTACTTCCACCAATTGCCGACCTGGCATTTCCCTGTATGCAACAAATGCAGTCGAAGTCCAATACTGTCGGACGAATTTCTCATGATCTCGGATTTAGTAAAGTTATTCTCTTTTTTATGTTAGTTCGCGAATATCGTTAAAATTACTTTTGCAAAATAATATTTGCTAATAAATAATACCATTGAGATATGAGAAATATGCGAGTCGGACTATTTGCGTTATTGTTTGGAGCATACACCTTTGTTGCGTCAGCTGCAGATGTTCCGGTTGATAACGATGTGCTGATTTTTAGGCTAAAGAATTTTGAATCAAAAAACTATGTTCAAGCAGTAGATAAGTTAGAAAAGCAATTTCCCGGAAAGTTTAAAGCCGGAAACTATGCTTCTGCTTTATCTGAAATAGATTCGAATAAGAATGCGTGGATTTCAGATTTGGCTGCCGGCAACAAAGATGTAGCGAAGAAAGTGGCGAAAGCTTTTCGTTCGCTTGATAATGTATTGCTGCAAAATCCATTGATCAAGGACAAAAAAATTGTAGCAATACGTAGAAACTTTGATAATGCTCGTGGACGAATGAGTGGAAGTTTAGGTATTGCTCCTTCAAACTTTCAAAACAATGCGGAGATTGGAAATCCTTTGAAGGGGTGGGACAATGAGATTGTTGAAATTACAAACGTAACATCTCCGAAGGTCGACGTATTGTATAAACCTACCGAAAAGACAATCATTACAGATCTTGAACCGCATTTTGATGGAGAACGTATTATGTACTCTTCGATCGGAACGCACAATAGATGGCATCTGTTTGAAGTTGATAAACAAGGCAAAGAGGCAAAGCAATTAACGCCGGCAGCTTACGAAGACTTTGATAGCTTTGACGGTTGCTATACTCCCGACGGGAAATATCTATTCTGTGCAACTGCAACATTCTTAGGCTTGCCTTGTACAGATGGAGGAAACAAAATGTGTGGTCTCTTCTTGTATGATCCAAAAGACGGAACTACACGTCAGCTTACCTTCGATCAAGACAGTAACTGGGGACCGGTTGTGATGAATAATGGTACGGTATTGTATCAACGTTGGGAATATGCCGATCTTCCACACTCGAATTCTCGTATGATGTTTACGATGAATCCCGACGGAACAGCTCAGCAAAACTACTATAATACAGGGTCGTACTTTCCTACCTCGTTCTTCTATGCAAGACCGGTTCCGGGACATGCTACAGCAATGGTTGGTGTAGCGGGTGGTCACCACAGTGTTTCTCGCAGTGGTCGCTTGTTGATTATTGATCCGGCAAAGGGTAGGAAAGAAGCTAAAGGGGTGATTGCTGAAATTCCAAATTCAGGAAAACCTGTAGCAGCACAAGTGCGCGACCGTTTGCCCGATGGTGTTTGGCCTCAGTTTTTACATCCATACCCATTGAGCGATACTCATTTTCTTGTATCAATGAAACCTACCTCAAAATCGTTGTGGGGACTTTACCTTGTCGATACATTTAATAATATGATTCCGCTATATATGCAGGAAGATGCTGCGATTCTCGAACCTTTTGTTCTTGAAAAACGAAACGCTCCTGCAGTAATACCAAGCAAAGTAGATACGAAGGCTACTACATCAACTGTTTTCTTACAAGATGTATATGCCGGTGAAGGATTGAAAGGGATCCCTCGAGGTGAAGTGAAGAAGCTTCGCATCGGTTCGTATAGTTTTAGTCCATGGGGACAAGGTGGTCTTCTGGGTACGCTAGGTATGGATGGACCTTGGGATGTGAAGCGTATTCTTGGAGAGGTTGATGTTGAGGAAGATGGCTCAGCTATGTTTGTGATTCCTGCTAATACACCAGTTTTTGTACAGCCGATTGATAAAGATGGAAAGGCTTTGCAAGTGATGCGTAGTTGGTTTACCGGTATGCCGGGCGAAACGGTATCTTGTATCGGTTGCCACGAAGATAAGAATACGGTTCCGGTTCCTAAAGCAAGTATGGCTTCACGCAAGAAACCGCAGATGATGCAAGACTTTTACGGGAAAGAACGTGGTTTTAGTTATCGTCACGAGATTCAGCCGATTCTAGATAAGAACTGTGTATCGTGTCATAATGATAAGAATGAATCAATTCCTTCATTTGAAGGAGTTAAATGGATTGATGACTGGTCTAGTCAGATTGCAGGACGCGCATGGAATGGTAATGGAGGTCATTTTACGCAATCGTATGCAAACTTACATCGTTATGTGCGTCGTCCGGGGATTGAAAGTGATATGGATATGCTTGTTCCGATGGATGTGCATGCCGATCAGACTGAATTGATGCAGATCTTAAATAAGGAACATAAGGGTGTGAAGTTGTCGGCAGAGGAAATCGCTAAGCTTGCTTGTTGGATCGACTTTAATGCACAATTCCACGGTCGTCGTACTGATATTCCAAAGTACTGTGATGCGCAGCCTAGCGTAGATCTGCGTAAGAAATACGAACCAATGTTAGGTGTTAAACCTGCGGATATCGAATATCTTCCTGATCTTCCTTCGGGAATTACAGCGGTGAAACCTGTGCCATTGAAAGCAGATACAGCTACTCCCGTGGTTAAAGATTGGCCATTCCATCATCCGAATAAAAAAGTATTGTATGATGGTCCTGCTTCAAACAAACAATTGGGACTTGGTTTCTATCAATTGAATATACCATTGACAGAGAAGATTTCGATAGATTTGATCAAGGTGCCTACAGGTTCGTTTGTGATGGGTAGTAAAAATCAGGTTGATGAAATGCCGCAAACAGCTGTGGCAATTGACAAATCGTATTGGATTGGGAAGTTTGAGGTAACAAACGAATTGTATGCACTATACGATGCGCAACATGATAGCCGCACCGAACATCGTCACGGGTATCAATTTGGTCGATTGGGATATCCGCTTAATAAGCCGGACCAACCCGTAGTACGTGTGTCTTGGGAAGATGCAATGGGCTTTTGTAAATGGCTTTCGGATGTAACGGGCAAAACTTTTACTCTGCCAACCGAAGCGCAGTGGGAGTGGGCTTGTCGTGCCGGTTCTGCTACCGACTTTTCGTTTGGAGAGCTAGGTGCAGACTTTACCAACTATGCAAACTTGGGTGATATTAAACTCAAAGAATTTGCTTCATGTAGCTCGTTTAAGTTTTATGAAAGTGTTCGTGTAATTGATGATGCAAACAAATACGATGACTGGATTCCTCGTGATACGACGTTTAATGATGGAGGGTTTGTCTCTGAAAATGCAGGAAGATATCGTCCGAATATTTGGGATATTCATGACATGCATGGTAACGTTGCCGAATGGACACTTTCGTCGTACAAGCCATATCCATACAATGAGACAGATGGACGTAATGATGTAGCTGAAAAAGTTAGTAAGGTTGTAAGAGGTGGATCTTGGTATGATCGTCCGCATAAAGCAACCTCTTCATTCCGTCAAGCTTATCGTCCGTATCAAAAAGTCTTTAATGTAGGCTTCCGTGTGGTGATGATCGAGAATGAATTATAGATTTTGAAATAGTAATACCTTTTGAGGCAGCTTAAAAGGTATTATAGACAAACATCCATATCTTTTGTATATGATGATTCTTTAATCATGATTATACAAGATGTGGATGTTTTGTTATTTATAATAGAAGACGAACGTGTTATACGTTGCTTTTAATTACACCTACTACCTGAGACATCGTATATATATCTTCTACTTGAATAAGGAATTCCGGGTAATCTGGATTGAAAGATATGCAACGTAATTGAGACGGGTCATTCTTGACTTTCTCTATTTGTTTCATAATTACTCCTTGTGCAGAGTCTATGATGTATACCTTCCCGTATTTTATTTCGTTTGGGTTTGAAATAAATTTGCAAGCAACAATGTCTCCAGACTGATATAGGTCATTCATACTATCTCCTTTTACATCGATGGTGAAATCGTATTCTCCAAATGTGGGAACGCGAGGATTGTTTTCACACATTTCACTGTCAAAGCTCTGTGTGTAATCAGACAAGGATCCTGCCAATGCATATGTTGGTATATGTGGTTTTAGATTCTTGTTTTGCGATGCAATATTATAGTTCCCATTGAATAGAGTTTGAATTGGAACGTTTAATTTTTCAGCAATAAGCTCCAAGGTTTGAATGCGGGTTGAGTTGATACGCATGATGCGTTTGAGTCCTGCTTCAGACATTGCAATGTCTTTGCAAAAGTCTTTAATTGAAATATTTTTGTCTTCGAGAATCTCTCGGATAATTTGAAGATTGGGCATATTATTCTGCTATTAATAGACTGATTTTATTATCAAAGTAACGAAAAAATGGACGATTTAGGGCATAAAGATGGCTTAACGTATATGAAATATTGGATAGAATGAGTTTTTGGTTGTATAAAATGCTTGTAAAAGAGCTATAGTTTTGATAAAATTAAATATACATTAGATGGCTTGTGCTGAGGTTGTTAACACTTATTTGATCGCGATTTGTTTGTAATAATGCTACAATTTGTTTGTAAAATGGCTATTTGATGTTGCAAATTGAAACATATTAGCCTAAATTTGTTGTGTGATTAAAAAATGATGATACTTTTTAAACGGATGTTTTCCTTTCTTGTGATTAGAATATATATATTTATATTATAATTTTAGTATTATACATTCATCCTTTAATTAACCAAAACCTAAACGAAAAAAGAGACTTTCTCGCGATTGAGACGGTCTCTTTTGCTTTTTAAAAGGCTTTACTTAATTTCGATGTTTGTAGCCTTTGGTGGTTGTTGAGTTGGATCTTTCTTTGGAATCAAAATAGAAAGAACTCCATTTTCAACTTTTGCTTCAATTTTATCTTTCTCCACATTGTCGGGTAGAAGCATGCTTTGTTGGAAATGTGAGTAAGAAAATTCTCGTCGAAGGTATTTGCCATTTTTATCCTCTTCTTTATTCTCTTGTTTTTTTTCCATTGAAACAACGAGTTGGTTCTCTTGTCCTATTTTTACATTGAAATCATCTTTAGTTAGTCCAGGAGCAGCAACTTCGACTTTGTAGTTCTGATCATTTTCAATGATATTAATAGCAGGAGCATTTGCACTTGCTTTTTCAATCCATTCATTTCCGAAGAAATCATTAAAAATTCCGGGTAACCAATTTTGAGATCTTCTAATAGGCATCATAATAATGTCCTCCAATTAAGAATTAAACAAATATTGAATTATATAATTTATAAAACCAGCTGGTCAGATGTTATTGTTTTCTCTAAATAAACCCACGGAAGAGATTAAAAGTTTATCAACGGATCTTATTGTGATTTTAAAAATCTAAAGCAAAAAGAATCACCATAAAATTTTATTTATTTTGATTTTTGGAACTTCGATAGTTGATCGAGAATAAGTTTACGTTGCCATTCAGGAAGCTCATTGTCTGTATGAATCGTACTGTCTATAGCTTCGGCTTTGAGTAATTCGGCCTGTTCAATTTTTATAGCTCTTTGTTCGATGGCTTCACGAAGATTTTGTCCCAGTCCTAAATTTAATTGATCAGTTGCAACAGAGCTCTCAAATACATTTTTATCGTTCAACTTAGCTTTGGTAAGCTTGAAATGAAGGTGGTGAGGGCGGCCTGATATATTAAACCCAAACTTGAAAGGAATAAATGAATGAAGTACAGAGAAGTGATAAAATAGTTCATTATCCATTTCTTGGTATCCTGTGATTCCTACTTTGTATTTTTCAATATCCAGCAGAAAAGGATATACATGAAGCATACCGTTTTTAGCAACCATGCGTATTGATACCGAATCTGTTTTTAGTGTTTGATCTCCATGAAAGAGTATTAGATCAACAAAGCGAGGAATGAGGTCTTTTGTATTCAACGACATGTTGGTTCCGTTTAAGATACAGGTACCGTATATAGATGGCATATTAATATACATGGTAGAGTCGATGGTCGCTACAGCTTCTACTTTGCAGTGAATATCTCCATCTAGGTTTTGAAGAATTGGCACCAAATGCTTCAAATCAGGAACAATGGTAATGAGTTTGCCAATATTGAACTTTTGAATATCAATACCAATGGCAGTATATGCATGCGTACGAGGTTTCGTATCATACATACCATTGAGTGTATAGTTGCCGTCGTTTGATGAGATCTTGAAGTTATCTAATTGCAAAGTTTCATTCATCACGAGAATATTTCCGACAAGCGAGTCTATCAATAGGTTGTCATAAAGAACATTGTGGGTATTTATACTTACTCCGAGTGATAAGTTCTTTGGTATCAAGATAAGTTGATTGACTTTTTTCGTTGTATCTTTTCCTATTGGCATCAACTTGGGTGGAAATATCATACCTACAATGGAGTCTACACTTTCATTCGGGTATTCTCGTAGAGTAAGTACTCCTTTTGCAATGGCCGGAACGATCTGATTTAAATTAATTGTATCAGAGCTTATATTCAGCTTCATTGAAAGAGGTTTGTTTTGTACAATAGAATCAACAAGTCCTCCTATAGCTCCGCTAACCAATAAGTCTGATGCTCCAGATTTTAGATTGAACTCTTTTAATTCTACATTATTCGGAGTGTATAATATTTCAACCTTCTCTACAGTGTTGTCAAGCAGTAGAAATGGAGAATTAGGCTTTGTCTTTTCTAATAGTAGAGCTCCGGATAAATTCCAGTTGTTGACAAACCGTTGAAAGCCATTTAGATTCATTGTGTCCTTTTTGGGTTTGTAATCACCCTCGAGTGTGAAATATGTTTTTTCTGTTAGCAGATTCAAGCCCGGAACATGCAACTGATTTGTACTGGTCTTTATCGCAGTACTGATTGTTTTGATGTTGTCTTTTTTTTGAGAGAAATTGAAATAACCAGTTGTTCCGTTTATTTTATTTGTGATTGAATCATGTTGAAGTTTGTCTTTCAATCGAATTTCGCCAAAAGAGAAGTTTGTGTTAAGCTGTCCAATTTGTGCTTCTTTGAGTAAGAATCCTTTCGAGAAAAGCTGCAACCCATTAATAGCCATAGTCTCAAATGAATTTCTTTGCACGTGAACAGGCTTCATTCGGAATGAGCCTTCAAGCGTATTCTTATTTACAGTATTATTAGAAGTATTGTTTGCAACTAGTTTCAAATCGAAGGTTGTTGCTGAGACTTTGAATGTGTCTTTATCCAAATAGGTTGTAAACGAAGGTATCGATGTTTGAGCAGTTATGTTCAATGCCGATAATTTATGACGGTCATCAGCTTTTGTGTCTAGTTTAATTTGAGTGTTCAATGCTGCATTTCCTCTAATTAGATTGGCTTTTTGATGACCAACGAATTTGGCAATACTTTTGAGGTTAACTCTCGAATCGATATAAAGATCAATAGTTGGATTTACGAGTATTTTATTAATGTGACCATGAGCTAAAACTGAAGAGTTCAGTACTTCGAATCCCAATTGCTCGATATAAAGATTAGAAGCTTCTTTATCTTGCAGATTAAGTGCATATCTGATTGTTGAATTGAGATTTGTAATAGATAGCTGGTTATATGGCTTATTTAAACTTCCGTTTTTGATTTGAATCGAACCTTGCAAAACCGGATAGATATGTTTTTTAGGCATTAAAGTATCTGTAATACTTCCCATCAACGAAAGAGCGCAAGTTGGTTTTAGCTCGTCGTTCCACTTCTGTAGTTTCGATGGTAGGAGCTTAAATATAGATTGTATAGAACCAATATTGGCGGTATAGCGAAGATCAACTAATTGTCCTTTAGCTCCATTGAGTTTGTGCATCTTTCCTTGCAAAGATAAATCAATGTCTTTATTGATGTGAAGGTCGAGTTTTTCAATATCAAAATGATGGTATATTGAATCTGTTTTTATCTTACCGTCAAGGTTAACGGCAAGCTTGTTTAGAATCAATTCATCATTTAATAAAATGATATCGTTTTCTGTGTATAAAGAGATCGTATGTACACCAGGTTGATGTCCTGGCTGGTCTATCTTTAAGCTATCTATTTTGCAATTTACAGTTGTTTTTTCTTTAGGAAGGTTTATGTCGAATTGT
This sequence comes from Tannerellaceae bacterium, assembly GCA_051656605.1. Lineage (GTDB taxonomy): Bacteria > Bacteroidota > Bacteroidia > Bacteroidales > CAMTPD01 > UBA12018. The sequence continues at coordinate 123,919 of JBOGCF010000036.1, forward strand.
GCACCATTCATATATAAATGAGTGGCATTGAGTTTTTTCCAATCAATAGCAACCTCTCCAAATAAGCGTAACGAATCAGTAGAAGCATGTAGAAACATTTCTTTGTGTTGATTCGAATAGGTGAAGTCTGCTCCTTGAGCAAGTGTTACATTGTTGATATATAATTTGATTTTTTTGTGGTGTTTCTTTTTATGAGGATCTTTTTCTTTCGACTGTTTTTTGAAACGAAACATACTCCACGAGTTGGTTTTATCTGCCTCAATATAAACCTGCGCTTTGCCGTTTGTAATCTTAGCTTCAGAAATATGTAGCTCGAAGTCGGATAGTAGATAGAATAGATTGATTCTTACATCAAGTTTATCGAATGTTGCTAACGTGTCAGATTTTATATCAGCAACACCACTTCGTGCCATACCATTTGATGCAGTAACATGAAAAGAAGGAAAGCTGCGAAACATATCAATACGTAAGGAGTCAAACTCCATCACACCGTCGATGTGAGTATTTAAAATGTCTTTTGCAATCGCATCGAAACGACTACTATTTGTAATCGTACCAAGTATTACAAATAGTAAACACAAAAGAAGTGTTAGCGATAAGACTGCAATTGCGATGTATTTTAAGAGCTTATAGATCATTTGACGTAATTTTCCATATAGAAAACAGTCAAACAATCGAAAAGTTATTTATTAATGTGGTGCTCCGCAATTATCCATGCCACAATTTTCATTATCTCGCTCCATTTCGATGGTGACATGATCAATGTTTCCTTTTTTGCAGATGGTACGGATGTCGCATTTTAAGGCTTCGATACGCACAACCGGAGTTTCAACAGGAACTACAACATGCAATGTTAGCACATTATGCTCTCCATCTAGCGACCAAGCATGCACATCATGAATTGACTCAATACTTTGTAGTTCTAATATTTCAGATTGTATCGATTCTAAGTCTATATCGGCGGGTATTTGTTGCAGAAGGATAGAGAAGGTAGATTTGAGATTACGGTATACGTTGTATAATATCCAGCAACTGATGCATAAAGATAATATCGGGTCGATAATTGGGATTTCAACAAAATACATGACAATACTTGCAATCAATACGGCTACCCAGCCTAATACGTCTTCCAGTAGATGTAGCATTACTGCACGTTCGCTAAAGGAGTTGCCTTTTTTTAGTTTAAGAACGGCTGCTCCATTTACGATTAATCCGAATATAGCAAATAGGAACATTCCTTTTGCATTTGCCGGCTCGGGACTGATAATTCGTTCGATACTTTCTTTAATCACAAAAAAAGTACTGATCATAAGAACAAACGAGATAAATATTGCACCTAACAAGGAAAAGCGTCGGTAGCCATAGGTAAATCGGTTATCACTTTTTTGTTTCGACTTCTTTTCCAAAAACCAAGTGATTCCTAGAGATATTGAGTCCCCAAAGTCATGTACTGCATCTGAAATAATAGCCACACTATTGGTATATATTCCACCTAAAACTTCGATGATGGCAAAGAATAAATTTAGAAAAAAAGCGAATAGTATGTTCTTTTCAGAATGACTGTGTGTGTGGTTGTGGCTGTGATTGTGTGCCATAATGTATTTGAGTTAATGAGTATACTCGAATTAGAAAAGGATTCCAATCGTAAAACTCATGCTGTTGATTCGTTTACTTACTTTTAATTTTGAGCTAGCTTCGGTTCCAGAAGAGTTGTGTCCGAGTAATACCGTATTTGCAAGAATACCATAATCGTAGAATGCATCAAAGAATAAGCGCCAAATAGTAAAACTGACACCACATGTTGCACTTAACTGAATGGGCGAGTCTTGAGAAAGAACTAAGCTTCGCATGTTGTTAAAATCAGAATCATTGCTATATGCGTATCTTACTTTCGGCCCTAGAATCAGACTTAATCCATATGGACCTTCCTGTACGAGGTGGTAACCAAACAAAACCGGTAAATCGACAGCTTTATTGGTGAAGTTATAATCAACAATATTGGTCGAACTAATTGGCTCGCCATCTCCTGTATTTTCAATTGGAAGAAAACTAATACTCCCTTGTGAGTAGTGCCAGGTAAGTCCGGTTTGTAAAAAAGTGCGATTAAAGTTGATCCGTAAAAAGGCGTCAATTTGATAACCTATTTTATTGGTAACATCAATATCGGTGATTAAAGTTCCGTTGTAAGAAATATTATTCGTATTAAGAAAAGAGGTGTTGAATCCGGCTTTGAGTCCGATGTTTAGTTTCTTGTACGGATATTCGGCAAATTGAGCAATTTGCGCATTAGACATAAAACAAACAAATAGAGATCCAAGGAGGATTAAACACCACTTTCTTTTCATATTAAAATAAGCTTATTTCTTTTTACGTACAGACCATCCAAATTTTCCCTTTTCTTCACCTAAGCCATAGTACTTACCATGAGAATAAGCCAATAGATTCGCTTTTCCCATGTCAAAAGCACCGGTTTCGGGATCAAGATATTTGTCATCAGCTTTCACGTTTACTACTTCTGCAATAAACATATCGTGAGAGCCAAGACTGATAATCTCTTTCACTCGACATTCGATGCTGATAGGGGCTTCTTCGATGATAGGAGCACTTACAACAGACGCTTTGCCGGGAGTAAGATTCATCTCTTCAAATTTGTTATAATCTTTTCCCGAAACGACTCCGCACCAGTCTGTTGCTTTGGCTAGTTCTTCGGTAGTAAGATTAATAACATATTCCATGTTCTTTTTTATAATCGGATAGGAGTGACGCTCGGGGCGTACAGAAATATAACACATTGCCGGATTTGTACAAATCGTACCAAGCCAACTAACGGTGATTATGTTGTATTCTGATGGTTCACTACCGCAGCTAATCATGGCTGCCGGAAGTGGATAAATCATTGTTCCTGGTTTCCAGTCTAATTTCATAAAATAACGATATCTTCTTTGTCTATTTTTCGTTCACAATAATGGCATTTGATTTCAACCTTATCCTTGTCAACAACATAAAAACGGGTATTCATTGGTTCGTTGTTGGTGATGCATTTAGGATTGTTGCATTTTACAATACCAATAAGTTCTTCCGGAAGTGTTACTTGCTTTTTTTCTACAACTTCATAGTCGCGGATGATATTCATAATCACATTCGGAGCAATAAGAGAGATCTTATTGATATCGGCTTCTTCAAAGAATTTATCGGAGATCTTGATAAGTCCCTTTGATCCCATTTTCTTACTTTGAAGGTTATTCCCGATTGTAATACGATTGTTTAAGTGTTCAATGCCCAGCAAGGATGCAACTTTAAAAAGTTGTTCTGATGGAATATGGTCGATTGCAGTTCCGTTTTCAAGTGCGGCAACTTGCATTTCTTTAATCTTCTTAGACATGTCTCTTTTGTTTTTCGTTACAAAATATATACGTTATCCACTCTTGATTTACTCAACTTCGATACCTAGCACGTCACAAATGATTGCTTGGCGGGCATAAAGTCCGTTTTGAGCCTGCTCAAAGTAATAGGCTTTCGGACTGTCATCTACATCTTGAGAAATCTCATTTACGCGAGGAAGTGGATGAAGGATACGTAAGTTTTCCTTGCTGTTTTCCAGCATCTTCTTACGAAGGATGTATACGTTTTTAACTTTTTCGTATTCAACAAGATCAGTGAAACGTTCTCTTTGTACACGAGTCATGTAAATAATATCCGAATCATTGATAACATCTTCAGAGAAGTCGGTGTGTTCGTAATATTTAATACCATGCTTGTCACAGAACGTTTTATAAATTTCAGGAATTCGTAATTCTTCCGGTGCAACGAAATGGAAGGTCGGATTGAAGTGTGACATCCCATGAATAAGGGAGTGAACAGTGCGTCCATATTTCAAGTCTCCCACAAGTGTAATCGTAAGGTTTTCGAGTGTTCCTTGTGTTTTGTAGATCGAATACAAATCAAGCATTGTTTGAGTAGGGTGCTGATTAGCTCCGTCTCCCGCGTTGATAATCGGGGTTTTGCTAATTTCAGAGGCATAGCGTGCAGCCCCTTCAATGTGATGACGCATGATGATAAGATCTGCATAGTTGCTTACCATGATAATCGTATCTTTTAGCGTCTCACCTTTCGACGAGCTGGTTGTAGAAGCATCGGTAAAACCAATGATACGACCTCCCAGTCTGTTTACCGCCGTTTCAAAACTTAAACGAGTTCGAGTAGATGGCTCGAAAAAGAGAGTTGCGGCAACTTTACCTTTTAGAAGATCTCTGTTGGGATTTTCCTCAAACTTGCGTGCATTCTCTATGATACGCAAAATATCTTCTTTCGAATATTCTGCGATAGAAACTAAACTCTTATTCATCATAATGGGATTATCTTATGATCACAAATGTAGATAAATTTTTATATACGATTCTTCAAAAAGCCTTTTTTTGCGACACTTTTTTCAGTTAACTTCATTTATCAATCAAATTGGTTATTTTTGTATCATTAAAACCAAACACATAGTTGTTGAACAAAAGAGATTAAGAATGAAGAAAGGATTGATCATCGCTTTCTGGGTACTGTTTGTAGCAGGCGTGCTATCGGTATTCGGTTTGTTTACTCTGATTGCTAAAGGTAAGATAGGTTATATGCCTCCTGTAGAGGATTTGCAAAATCCGATAGACAAGTTTGCCTCTCAGATTATTTCATCCGACTCAAAACTGTTGGGAACTTATAACTATAGTAAGGATAACCGTATCTACGTAAATTATAAAGATTTATCTCCATACTTGGTGAATGCCCTTATTGCAACTGAGGACGTTCGCTTTGCAGAACACTCAGGTGTGGATGCAAAAGCGGTGGCGCGTGCCGTTGTTAAATACTTGATTCTTCAAGATAAATCAGGCGGTGGCGGTAGTACCATCACGCAGCAGTTGGCCAAACAGCTTTACTCGCCAAGTGCCGATAATAAGTTGGAGCGTGCGTTGCAAAAACCGATCGAATGGGTGATTGCCGTTCAATTGGAGCGTTTCTATACAAAAGAAGAGATCATTAATATGTATCTAAATAAGTTTGACTTCCTAAACAATGCTGTAGGAATTCAATCTGCTGCACGTGCTTATTTCGATACAACTCCTAAGAATTTGAAGATTGAAGAAGCAGCTACGCTAGTTGGGATGTGTAAGAACCCATCGTACTTTAATCCTAAAACTCGTAACGAGCGTACCAGAGGTCGTCGTAACGTGGTATTGGAGCAAATGTATAAAGCCGGTTATATCTCTAAAGTAGAAAAAGACTCTTTGCAAGCTCTTCCTCTCAAACTGAACTTCCGAAAGATTGACCATAAAGATGGTTTAGCTCCATATTTTAGAGAACATCTTCGTTTGTACATGACTGCAAAAGAGCCTCAGAAAGAAAACTACAGAGGATGGCAGATGCAGAAGTTTAAAGACGACTCCATTGCTTGGGCTACAGATCCGTTGTATGGATGGTGTAACAAGAATAAACTTCCTGACGGAACGAACTATAACCTGTATACAAGCGGTCTTAAGATCTATACGACGCTAAACTCTAAGATGCAGAAGTATGCGGAAGATGCAATGCAAGAACATTTTGCCAAAACATTGCAACCGCAATTTGATAGAGAAAAGCGCGGACGTCGCAATGCTCCGTTCTCAAATGATATAACTCCGGGTGAAGCAGATACAATTATCATGCGCTCAATGGCCCAAACCGATCGTTATAGAGCTTTGATAAAATCAGGAATGGACAAGCAAGAAGCTATGGCTGAGTTTAAGAAGCCAATCGAAATGCGTGTGTTTTCTTGGAATGGAGTAAGGGATACAATGATGTCTCCATGGGACTCAATCAGATATCATAAAAGCTTCCTTCGTGGAGCATTTATGGCGATGAATCCGAAAGACGGTCAAGTAAAAGCCTATGTAGGTGGTATTGATTATAACTACTTCCAATATGATATGGTAAGTGATGGACGCAGACAGGTGGGTTCTACGATCAAACCTTTCTTATATTCGCTTGCGATGGAAAATGGTTATACACCATGTGACCAAACACTCAATGTACAACCTCAACTCGTTGATGAAAACGGAATTCTTTGGGCTCCAAAGAACGAGAGTTCAAGAAATATTGGAGAAATGGTTACGTTAAAGTGGGGACTTCAAAACTCAAACAACTGGATTACGGGTTATTTGATGAAGCAATTCACTCCTTATGCATTCAAGCGTTTGCTCGAATCGTATGGTATGCAAGGGCATATTGATCCCGTTGTTTCCATGTGTATGGGTACACCTGATATCTCAGTGCGAGAAATGGTGGGAGCTTATACGGCCTTTGCAAATAAAGGAATTCGTGTGGAGCCATTGATTGTAACGCATATTGAGGATGGTTATGGCAATACGATTGCAACATTCTCACCACGTATACATGAGGTGTTGAGTGAAGAAGCTTCGTTCAAGATGCTAGATATGCTTCAAGGTGTTATTGATGGAGGTACAGGCGGACGTGTTCGTCGTATTTATAACATCAAAGCGCCAATGGGAGGTAAAACCGGAACGACTCAAAATAACTCCGATGGTTGGTTTATCGGATTTACTCCCGATCTTGCAGCAGGAGCTTGGGTAGGAGGAGAGGAGCGTTCGGTTCACTTCGATCGCACAGCCGACGGACAAGGTGCAAGTATGGCTCTTCCTATTTATGGAGAATTCTTTAAGCGTGTTTTTGCAGATAAAGAATTGGGCTACTCAGACACAACTAAGTTTGTTATACCTGAGCAGTATGCCGATCCTTGTAGCTCATCGAGAGGACATATTTCAACTCAGCCAAATGAACCGTCACATATTGATGATATCTTTAATTAAAAGATCAGACATATTATAAAGAAGAAAGGAGACTCCGATTTAACCGGGATCTCCTTTCTTCTTTATTAAACCAAAGGCATGTTGCCATATATCTATACGATTACGGTTTCGCCCTGTTTTATTTGTTTTACAATCTTTCTTACTACCTCTTTTACTTCCGGTATCACGGCTTCAACTTCGGGAGTCAATTCCATTCCGAAGTCATCTACCTTCTTTACACTGATAATTACAAGATGCATGCGTGGTATTTTACCATTTAAAATCATGGCGTCGATCATTGTTTTCAATCCAATCTCATGCGCACTCATCAATGATGGATAATCAGTAGAGTACTTTGGCTTCAAAACTCGAATTGTGCCGGGAGGCATACTGTCAAGCGTTGCATCTATCAAGACTACATCGTCATACTCTTGTAATGTTCCCATCAAGTGAAAGCCTCCTGTGCCCCCATCAAGAACATCAATCCCATCAAGTGCAGGATCGTTTTCTAGCTCAGTAGCCACACGAATACCAATACTCTCATCGCACAATAATAAATTGCCGATACCCAAAATCAATATACTCATATCGTAGTGTTTATTTCTTTTGTGATAACGCTTTTTACATCTGTTTTGTTTTGATTAAAAAATAAAGTATTGATTTGATGTGGTGATATGGAAGAATAATTAACTTTACAAGGCTTTGTTAATTAGTTGATTAAAACTTATGAATTCGCTGTGCAAATGAAATCAAGAATACTTCTACTGTTACTCACACCTTTGATGTTTAGTCAATGTCGCAAAACAAAAAATAAAATGGCTGACAATGTATCGCAGCAAAACAGTGCAGCTGCAATTGTAACAGAAGCAACACTGCTAAATGTAAAGACATGGGGAAATGCAGACTCACTAAGAAAAGCAATCAGCATGTTGGACGCAGCGATTGCGTTGGATCCGTTAAATATGAATGCCTATAATTATAAGGCTGAGTATTTGACAAAACTAGGAGACATACAAGAGGCAAATACTGTTCTTGATCAAACAATTCAATTATTTCCACACAACCCATTTGTGGTATTCACAAAAGGATTGTTGTGCGAGAAGGCCGGATTAAAAGATTTAGCAACGTTATACTATCGGCAATCGATCAATTTATTTACAGACTCAATTCAATCAAAACCCAACGATTTCGGTTTAATGTTTAATAGAGCTTTTGTGTATGTGTTTGTTGATAGTATGGATCAAGCTGTAAAGGACTTTACAATGCTACAAAGTCAATATGATACAACTTCAAAAGAATATACTACGGTAAGTTTATATTTAAAAAAGGTGATTCCCAACTTCGATCGGGAAAAGTTTGTTGAAGAGTTTTGGAAGAAATAAGGTTTCGATTGGGAGGTAGCTTCTATAAAATAAAAAGTCGTTTGGATATTTGCTTTGTTGAGAAGCAAGTCCAAACGACTTTTCTATATGAAGTAAATTGAGTTAAGACTTTAAGCGATCCAAGTCTTCAAGAACAGCTTTCTTTCCTTTCGACTCTTCAGCTTCGAAACGTTCAACTTCTTTCTCAGGGATAAACTTCCATCCACCAATCATAGAAGAGGTTATACCTTCGCTATCAATGTAATCGTGGTAAATTACCAAGTATACGTGGACGATAGCTACCAATATAAAGAACCACATTAGGAAATGATGGATTTGGCGTACCATCATATCTCCTCCCAGAAGCGGAGCTACCCATGAAAATAACCACGATGGGAAATAATTCATACTCATCGGAGCAATGAGGGCAAAGCCTGTAAATACCTGCGCAACAAATGCAAGGAAAAGCAAGAAGTAGATGGTACTAGCCATTGAGTTGTGCCCGATAGTAGCAACCGGTCTGTTCTTTATCTGTAATACGTCTACACGCATCACATTGTACATTTGTACCCACTGAGACTTATGCAGAGGAACATAATTATACCAACGGCTAAATACATTTCCAACAAATCCCCAATACAAACGGAAGATGAAGTTGAAGGTAAATATAAACGCCGTAGCAAAATGGATAAAACGGATATGGCCAAACCAGTATTGATTATAAGCCTGACCGGAGCTTTGAAACGCCGGTGGATCACCAATCATAAATCCGGTAATGCATAATATGAGGATGCATAGTGCATTGATCCAGTGAAACAGCCGTACAGGCAACTCCCATACATAAACCTCTCGAAGTGGTTTATTTCTGCTTCTCAATCTAAAATTAGTTGCCATGATAAAATGTTTTTAGATTACATTGTCTTTACCTGATGCACATGCGATCCTTCTTCATCATACAAGTGTACAGAGCAAGAAAGACATGGGTCGAATGAGTGGATGGTACGTAAAATCTCCAATGGTTGATTTTGTATCGCAACCGGAGTTCCTATCAGCGATGCTTCATATGGAGAGCGTTGTCCTTGAGGGTCACGAGGAGAAGCATTCCAAGTTGTAGGTACCACCATTTGGTAGTTGCTAACTTTTTTGCCTTTGATTACAGCCCAGTGAGATAATGCACCACGTGGAGCCTCCGTAAAGCTCATGCCTTGGCATTCAGGGTCCCATGATTTAGGCTCCCACTTTGTATTATTCATCATACGCATATCACCATGTTGTAAGTTGGTGATAAGTTGTTCGTGAAACTCCAATGCCCAATTTGAGATCAAAGCACACTCCAATGCTCTCGCCGATACACGTCCCAGTGTTGAGTAGATAGCATCAAATGGCAGATCAAGATCTTTCAATGTCTGATCCAGTTGAGCTACAACTTCTTCTTGGCCTGCTGCATAGTTTACGATAAGACGAGCGAGCGGACCTACTTCCATTGGTTTGTCATGCCAGCGAGGAGTTTTGATCCAGCTATATTTGTCTTCAACATTCAAATGCGTATATGGAGGCTTTGGCCCTGTATAATTCAAGTCGGTTTCGCCTTGGTATGGGTGAAGGCCCACATCATTGCCACCAGCATATTTGTACCATGAATGGGTAACAAACTCCTGAATACCCTTAGGATCGTTCGGATCAAGAGGATATACTTTACTAAGATCTCGGTTTAATACAACGCCCCCCTTCATCTTATACGACGATGGCACATTATAACCCGACATAGGAAAGTCACCACAAGTAAGATAATTTGTTACTCCACCACCAACTTTCCACCATTCGCCTCTGTATGCGGCACCAATCATTTTCAAGTCTGGTAAGAAGACTTTGTTCACGAAGTCATGGGCATTTTGAAGGCGAGCTAGTACGTACGACAAACGTTCCGTATTAATCGCGTTTTCTCCGTTTGTGTTGACTGCACAAGCCATACCTCCAACCAGGTAGTTTGGATGTGGGTTTTTACCTCCAAATACAGTCTGAACTCTGACAACATCTTTTTGCCATTCCAGTGCTTCTAGATAGTGAGCAACGGCCACAAGATTTTGCTCCGGGTTTAGTTTATATGCAGGGTGTCCCCAGTATCCATTTGTAAAAATACCCAACTGTCCGCTGTTGACCAATGCTTGTATTTTCTTTTGGATATCTTTGAAATACCCCGGAGAAGAGTTTGGCCAGTCTGACATATTACGGGCAACAGCCGATGCTTCGTTCGGATCTGCTTTCAATGCCGAAACAACGTCGACCCAGTCAAATGCTTGTAGCTGATAAAAGTGTACAACGTGATCGTGCATAAACAATGCAGCGTTCATCATATTACGTACCATTTCGGCATTTGGTGGAATCATAATTTTAAAAGCATCCTCCATTGCTCTTACCGAGCAAAGTGAGTGTACCGACGTACATACACCACATACGCGTCCTACAAAGGCCCAGACATCTCTCGGGTCTCTATCTTTAACGATAAGTTCTATTCCACGTACAGCTGTTCCGGAGCTGTAAGCATCCGTAACCATCCCATTTTCTATGTCAGCTTCTATGCGGAGGTGACCCTCAATACGGGTAATGGGGTCAATTACTACTCTTTCTGCCATATATTGTTTCTTTTATTGCTTGATTTATTCTTTGTTTTGAGAAGATTCTTGTTCGGTTGTAACTTCGTCTTTATCCGGTGGAATCTCTCCGTCCTGTATCAGTTTATGTTTGCGGATATTGGTACGTACGGCATGAACTAAGATTCCGGCTAATGTACCGGCTCCAACAACAGCTCCGATTTGATCGGCATTTGCTTCAATCCCAAAACCGCCAACCTTTGGTAAATGAGAGTAAAGCGGACCGAAGTCAAAGAATCCCGGTTCGGCACAACCAATACAAGGGTGCCCAGATTGGATTGGATAACTAACGCCATCGTTCCATTTAATCACACCACATGAGTTATATGTATTAGGACCTTTACATCCCATTTTATACAAGCAATACCCTTTCTTGGCATTTTCGTCATCAAATGATTGTACAAATAAGCCGGCATCGTAGTTTGCACGGCGATAACACGTATCGTGTACCCTGCGAGAATAGAAGGTAAGCGGTCGCTTCATGCCATCTAGTTCCGGTATGGTTCCAAACGTAAGCATGTATACGATCACACCGGCCATTACTGCCGGAATCGGAGGACATCCCGGAACATTAACCAACGGTTTGTTCGTGATGATCTCCTGAATAGCAGTAGCACCTGTCGGATTTGGCTTCGCACTTTGTACACAACCGTGGAAAGCGCAGTTGCCCCAACAGATTACAGCTTTGGCATTCTTTGCACTATCTTTCAATATGTCGATGGCACTCTTTCCTCCAATACAGCAATACCCCGGATTTCCCATTGGGATAGATCCTTCAATAGCCATGATGTATTCTCCTTTGTACTCTTTCATCGCATTTTGCAAAGCTTCCTCTGCTTGTACACCGGCAGCCGCCATCAAGGTTTCGTTGTAGTCGAGCGATATCTTATCAAACAAGATATCTACCATTGTAGGATGCGAAGACCGGATAAACGATTCGGTACAACAAGTACACTCTTGAAAGTTGAACCATAAAACGGGAACTTTTGGTTTTGTTTCAAGAGCCTTTACAACCTGCCCTACAGCACTGTGTTCCAACCCAAGGTAGGCTGCCATTGTGGTGCAGAATGTAAGAAACTGCCTTCTCGTAATTCCACGGGAAATAGCATCTTCATAAACAGTAGGCCTATCTTTCTTCATATGTAATATTATTTGTGGTTTCTACCTATTTTCCTTGTTTAGCATATACGAGGAAGCTGTTCGCCGCTTAGCATATCAACAATACGTGTTCCTCCCAATGTGTTTTTTAGTTTCACGATTGCTCGTTGGTCGGATGTCACATTTCCGATTACCACAGCCTCTTTACCTTCCGGATGGCGATGCATGATCTGCAATATCCGATCAGCCTCCTTTTGCGGAGCAATGATCAGAACTTTTCCTTCATTCGCAATGTAAAGCGGATCGAGGCCAAGTATTTCACAGATGCCTTTTACCGGCTCACTTATTGGTAAAGAACTCTCGTCGAGTTCTATTTCGATGTGTGCCGTTTTAGCTATTTCATTGAGTGTTGAAGATAATCCTCCGCGAGTAGGATCACGCAGCACATGTATATCGCAACCTTCATGCAGAAGATCCTCAATCATGTGATTGAGAGAAGCCGTGTCGCTTTTTACCGGACAGTCAAAGTCTAGTCCTTCTCTTGCTGCCATGATTGCTACGCCATGTTCGGCAATATATCCGTTGCAAATAATCACGTCGCCCGGTCTTGCAAATAGCGGATGAATATTTATATCATTTTGAATGACACCAATACCACTGGTATTGATGAATATTTTATCACATTTACCTTTCTCAACTACCTTTGTATCGCCTGTAACAATCTTAACATTGGCCTTTAGCGCAGCCTTCTGCATCGAAGTACAAATCCGCTTTAGATCTTCGATAGGGAAACCTTCTTCAATGATAAAACCTGCCGTAAGGTATAATGGTTTAGCACCGCAGCAAGCGATATCGTTTACAGTTCCATTAATGGCAAGATCGCCAATGTCGCCCCCTGCAAAGAAAATAGGATCAACAACAAATGAATCTGTCGAGCAAGCAAGCTTGGCATTGTTAATATTAAAGATAGCTCCATCGTGTTCTTGAGCTAATAACTCATTGGAGAAAGCAGGGAAAAAGACTTTACTGATAAGCTGTTGTGTAAGTTTACCACCACCGCCATGAGCAAGCAATACTTGTTCATAGTCGTTCTTTGCGCAAGCGCAAGATGTATTCAAAACCGCCATGGTTGTTTTTTGTAATTATCTACTAATTAAAACTATAAATTACTCAAATTGTTTATGTCCGTACCTGTAATAGGCAGCACAAGCACCTTCGCCCGAAACCATTGAAGCACCAATGGGGTGTTCAGGCGTACACTTCGTGCCGAAAAGCGGACATTGTACCGGTTTGATCAATCCTTGCATAATCTTCCCGGCCATGCATGCATCATTCAGATACGGGGTCTCCGATGAAATGCCAAACTTCTTTCGTGTATCCCATGAAGAGTAGTCATCGTTGAGCTGCATTCCACTCATTGGAATGGTGCCGATGCCCCGCCAAGACTGATCGCAATACTCCATTGTTTTACGTAGCAATTCTTGAGCTTTCACATTGCCTTGGGGAAGCACAGCTCGTGCGTATGCATTGGTAACACAAGCATTGCCCTCTTCAAGCAATTCGACACATTTTAAGATTCCAAATAATAGATCTACCGGTTCAAACCCCGTGATGCTAATGGGGATGTTATATTTTTGCGAGAGTTGTTGATATTCGTCGGTCCCCATAATGGAGCATACATGTCCGGCCGCAAGTAATCCGTCTAGTTGACAATGCTCATCGGAAAAGATGGTTTCAATAGCCGGAGGTACCCGAAATAGAGATGAAAGGATGGAGAAGTTTCTGAGACCTTTCGCTTTAGCAGCTTCTACGGTCATTGCATGAATCGGAGCGGTTGTTTCAAAGCCGATAGCAAAGAAAATAACCTCTTTGGCCGGATTTTGCTCAGCAAGCATAAGGGCATCGAGCGGAGAGTAAAGCATTTTTACGTTGCCAAACTTCGCTTTAGCAGCCAATAGATCGTCGGTTGTACCCGGTACGCGCATCATATCACCAAATGAAGCGATTATAACATTCGGGTTTGCGGCCAATGCGATTGCTGTATCAATCGTTTCGATTGGTGTAACGCAAACCGGACAACCGGGACCGTGAATCAGTTCGATCGATTGAGGCAATACTTTATCGAGCTGATACTTTACAATCGAATGAGTTTGTCCTCCGCATATTTCCATAAGGCGCCACGAACGAGTTGTCTTCTTATGAATGGCTTCCAGTAAAGCATCAAAATGCTTTTTATCTCGGTATTCGTCAACGTATTTCATTGGAAAGAGTAGCTTGTTCTGCCTCGAGAGCATCCGCAATGTCGGCAAAGGTTTGTATGGTAATCAACGCCTCTTCGGTATCTACTTTGCATATAGCCACACCTGCATGAGCTAGGATATAGTCGCCTTCTTCTACCTCAATCCATTGTACACATATATTCTTTTTTACTCCGCCAAAGTCGACGGAAGCCATTGTAAAGTCAGGATTTGACACATCCAATGAAACAACTTTTCCGGGTATAGCTAAACACATAATCTTTATTTTTGGTTATCTACGTAGTCATTGTTGTGTAATATTATAGAAGATATACAGCAACAGTGTGAATATTAAGTAAACAATCGGAGAGCAAAAGTGTTTTGTCAATTCAACTCAACCTTTCTAACCAAATGGATAAATTATATTATACGCTACATATAGAGGGACTTGTACAAGGTGTCGGCTTTCGACCTTTTGTGTATAAACTGGCAACGGAGATGCATCTTTGCGGAAACGTGTCGAATAGAACCGATGGCGTTTACGTAGATTTGAATGCTTCATCTCAAGAGCTCGAGTCTTTTGTAGAGCGTCTTAATACAGAAAAGCCGGAGGTTGCTTTTATCTATAAAATAAATGTGCACAGACCCGAGCCCCCGATTCGCTATGACTCATTTGAAATCATACATAGCATCGACGATACCTCGCAAGTAACACAAGTATCCCCTGATATAGCAGTGTGCGAAGATTGCATGACCGATATTCGAAGTCAGCAGCACAGAGTAGGTTATCCTTTCGTAAACTGTACGCACTGCGGGCCTCGTTTTTCGATCGTAAAAGCATTGCCTTACGATCGGGCAAACACAACCATGCAATCGTTTGCCATGTGCAGGCGTTGCAATCACGAATATCACGACGTATCTGATCGTCGCTTTCATGCACAACCTACGGCATGCAATTCGTGCGGCCCCGTATATTATATACATACTCCCGGTGATTTTTCATATCAGGAAATACTAGATCGTTTTTCGACCGAAGTAAATACCGGAAATCTTGTTGCCGTGCGTGGAGTGGGAGGTTACCATTTGGTTTGCGATGCAACCAATCCTAAAGCCGTGGCCAAACTACGCGCTTTGAAGCAACGCGACAGTAAACCTTTTGCAGTACTGTTTTCTTCATTAGCTGTGGCAAAAACATATACCTATATATATAAAGAGGAGGAAGCGTTGTTGTCTTCATGGCGTCGTCCTATCGTATTGCTGAAGCAGAAAAGAGCATTAGCTGAAGGTGTCAATGACGGTTTGGCAACGTTGGGATGTATGTTGCCTTCTCAACCGATTCATTATCATTGGTTCGATCAACTAAATACCGAAGTCTTGGTAATGACCAGCGGCAATTGCCACTCCGAACCCATCTATATCGCACCACAAACGGCAGAAGAGCAGTTGGGCGCGCATGTTTCCTTATTCATTCACCATAATCGGGATATTCAAAACAGAGTAGATGATTCGGTAGTTGCATTTACGGCACGAAAACCGGTTGTGCATCGCCGGTCGAGAGGATACGTTCCCGAACCGCTATTTACATCCAAAAGCATGGATGGTATCGTAGCCTTTGGAGCGGAACTCTGCAATACCTTCGCGGTAGGCAAAGCCAATCAGTTGATCGTAAGTCAGCATATCGGCGATCTCAAAAACTGGGATACGTTTGCGTTTTATCAAGAGTCGCTGACTCGATTTACCGAACTCTTTCACATTACACCGCGTGTATTGGCATGCGACATGCACCCCGAGTATTTATCGTCTAAGTTTGCATTGGAGTATGCACTTGAAAAGGACTTGCCTTTTATACACGTACAACACCATCATGCCCATGCGGCAGCATGTATGCTCGAACACAAGCTCGACGAAGAAGTGTTGGCAATTATTCTTGATGGCGTAGGATACGGTACCGACGATACAAGTTGGGGAGGGGAAGTATTGCGTTGCGATTACAGCAAATTTACACGCTTGGCTCACTTTACTCCGATCTCACTTCCGGGTGGAGACATTGCTTCGCACGAACCATGGCGTATGGCTGTTGCGTATGTGCACGAACTATTGCCGCAAGCCAAACTACCCGATGCGTTTGTAAAGCGAATAGGAGAAAAGCGTATCGAGATGCTTCGAAAGATGATGGATCAGCGTATCAATTCGCCCCGATCCTCGGGAGCAGGGCGTTTGTTTGATGCAGTGTCGTCGCTTATTGCTCTGTGCGATATCAATACATTTCAGGCTGAGGCGGCAATCAAACTGGAACATATTGCCGACCCATCGGTACAGGATTTATATGAAATCGATGCAGAGCATCCATTAGATGCAACGTTGTTACTACAGGGAGTTCTTACTGATATCGAAGATGGGGTAAGTCGGTCTGTAATAGCAATGAAGTTTCACAATACATTGGCCGAAATGCTTTTTCAAATCACTTGTTTCCAACTTGAGAAAGAACAGCTGCAAAAGGTTGTTTTGTCGGGAGGTTGTTTTCAGAATAAACTTCTTCTCGAATTATTGGTTAACAAATATGACAACGCTCAGATTCTTTCGTATTTTCCTGAGCAATATCCTTGCAACGACGGAGCTATATCGGTAGGTCAGGCGGCAATCGTTGCATCAATCTACCATCACTAAATTTAGAACTTATGCACGAACTATCCATCGCGATGAGTCTTGTTGATATAGCAAAACAAGAGGCCAAGAAACGAGGAGCCGGAGCGATCACAGAGATTGAATTGGAACTCGGGGAGTTTTGCGGGCTCGACTTCGAGTGTTTCAACTTCTCACTCAACGCAGTCCTTACGGGACAGGGATTGGCTAATACAAAAATCGTATCTAATATAATCGAAGCCGAAATGGAGTGCACAGATTGTGGTGTAACATTTAGGCCCGATTCTCTTTTTGCCGACTGTCCTACATGCGAGTCGAGCAATACGCGACTACTCAAAGGCGAAGAGTTGCGAATAAAATCGTTGGTAATAGATAAAGACAAATAACATTCTTAAAAGTAAAAACTATGTGCGGAACATGCGGTTGTAGCGACCATTCAAAACATCATCATCATGACCACGATCATGATCACGAACATCACCATCACGATCATGCTCACGACCATGAGCATCACCACCATCATCACGATGCAGAGCAAGAACGTATTGCTGTAGAGATCGAGTTGCTTTCGAAGAATAATCTGATTGCAGAGCGCAATAGGGGATATTTTGAAGCAAAAGAGATTTGCGCATTCAATATGATGAGTTCGCCGGGATCGGGCAAAACAACGTTGTTGGAAAAGACCGTGTCGATGCTGAAAGACAAGCTTTCGATCTGCGTAGTAGAAGGCGACCAGCAAACCACCAACGATGCCGATCGTATCAAAGCTGCGGGAGCAAAAGCCATCCAGATTAATACCGGAACAGGTTGTCACCTTGAAGCCGAAATGGTAAACAACGCAGTAAAAGAACTGAAGCCGGCAGACAAGTCCTTGTTGTTTATCGAAAACGTAGGTAATCTCGTTTGTCCTGCTATGTTTGATTTGGGCGAAAAATATAAAGTTGTCGTAGTAAGTACGACCGAAGGCGACGACAAACCGTTGAAGTACCCGCAAATGTTTTACAAAGCAGACATTTGCGTGATCAACAAAATAGACCTTGCGCCTTACCTGAAGACGAATATCGAAATCTTGAAGGCCAATATCCTCAAAGTTAATCATCACTTGCAAATCTTTGAAGTATCTGCCGAAAGCGGTGCCGGCATGGATAAGTGGTGCAACTTTCTTGCTGAGCAAGTAAAATAGATATTCAGATCATTGCATTTAGTCTTAGTAAAGATTAAAGTCAATTATAGCAAAGAGAGCGTTATCGACTAGTAGTCAGGTAACGCTCTCTTTGTTTTGTAAATGTTGATTTATTGTTAGGCATCGAGTTGGATGCGGTATTCGCGTGTATTCATTTGTTTGAGATATCCGCTTAGGAAACGCCATTCGTTTTCGAGAATCTCACGACCCAATTGTCCGTTGATTTGTACATCGGGGATCAAGTTGTTGCTCAGCAAGTGCTCGATCACGTTTTCGGGATAATTGATCAAGATGGAGAGTCCTTTGGCACGTGCAGCCTCCGGATTGTAATGTTCGTTTGTAGAGAACGCAAGCGCTTCGAGCCCGCTTTCGGTATATGTAACACCCGTTTTCTCGTTGAAGAAGAAAATGGCTCCGTTCTTTATTTCCGACGATAACGCTACCTCGTCTTGATTGCTGATTACATTGTATGCCAACTCAGCCTCCTTGCGGTTGGTCGCCAATAAGAATGGCACCCCTTCGGTCAGGTTTTCGAAGAGTTGTTTTTGCTCCGATATCAAGTCGCGGTAATTTGATTCCTTAGCAGTAAGGTTGATCTCCATCGACTCCTCTTCGCTTACATCTTTAGATAACGTATCGGCATCTGTTTCGGCAATAAAACCATCTACAATCCAGAATTCCTCCGCTTGCAAGAAACTACCCATCGCGATAGGAGGGATGTCGTTTACATCGGGGAATGTCGATTTCAAAGCCTTTATGGTTTCGCCGGTAGCGATGTGCTTGTAGTGAACAAACTCGCTTTCGTTGCTAACCAGCGTAAAGGTTCCGCGAAACATACGTCCGGTATTGCGTAGGAAATGCTTTACGGTTTCGTTTTTCACCATTTCGGCAAACCACTGCTTGGTAGTTTTATTCAGCAAAACCGGAATGTTATGTAGGTAAAGCAAGTATTCGCTGTGGGCAAATACTTCGCGGTCTTCTTGCGATTCGAAGTTTTGTATGACATCAAGATGGCGAAGGCGTATTTCATCTTCGTTGAAGAAGAATAGATAGCAGCCCATGCCGAAGTCAGACAAGCGTTCGCTAATCTCCGTATAAGGAGCATCGTCGTTAAACTCAAGAAGTTCTTGGTATTTCGTGTTGATGTATACATTCTCAAACTCATCCTCTAGTATCTCAAAGATCACTTCGGCTAGTCGTTCGAGTGCCTCGTTGTAGGGATGAATCAAGGTTTGCAAGGCAAGTCCTCGTGTTTGCATCAAATAGTGCCACAACAAAAGCTTCACCTCACAAAGATTTAGGTCGCCTTCTTCGTACGGCTCAATGCCGCCGTAAAAAGGAACTGCATACGTATTGTTCTCTTTATATATTCTTGCAAATGCTTCAAAAATACCTAGTTCCGACACAATATCCTCAAGATAGCATGTGATATAGATACTCATCCGCTTCAATTCGTCCTTTTGGCCTGTTTCGTCAAAAAGCTCGTTTATGTTGAGTTGGGTTAGTTGAGCATATAGTTTGTTGGCTACCTTAATGTAAGATACATCGATGTCCGAGCTCTCGAAATAAGGGTGATATTTGAGCCAGTCTTGTATCGTAACTAATTGTCCTCTCATTGTAAATTGTTTTTGCAAATATAGATGAAATCTAAGAATCGTACAGCATGTAGAGCCGATAAAGATGCTATAGATAAGCAAACCGCTCTGTCGCTATTGGTAATCAGCGTGCAGAGCGGTTCGATTTATATTTCGTATTTCGGTTGAAGAAACGTTGCAGAGTCGTTATTTAAACTCCTTGATTTCGGTTTTAGTGATACCAATATGGATGAGTTTCTCTTGCTTCGTATCCGTTGCAAAGATAGAATCTCCGTCGAGAGCCATTCCGGCAACCGTGTCAAACTTGTATTCGCCCAGGTTGCGCAAGTCATTCTCTTCTTTGTCTTCGTTTACGTTGATCCATTTGATTGTATTATTGCCTGCCACGCATGCAAAGTTATCGTACATGCCAAATGCGATTGGGGCAAAAGGTAGTGTAAAGTTTACGATACGCAAGTTGGGAGCAGTGGTTTCGTTTACCAGTTTTGGGTCGAAAGAGTACATCTTGTTCTCGTATCCATTGGTTACATACACACGATTGTCCTTTCCAAGCGCCATTGCATGCGTATAGTGGTAGTTCGGATTCAGTTCGCCCGATTTGCAGATCAACGGCATCTCGCCCAAGTTTGCCACGGTGAGTTTAAGTGCATCAATTGTATAGATGGCGCGTTTTTCACGAACAAACAACTTATTGTCTGCATATACCATCGCACTAGGGCGGTCTATCATAGGCCAGGTACCGTTGCCCAGGAAGAACAAAGGCTTCAAGGTGGTATCGTCATACACGTGAATGTAATGTCCGGCCGCTACATAGATGCGTTGGTTTCCGGCAGCAATCGCCAGCGGCATCTCGTCGAGACTACTCTCGAACATCTCATTGCTGATGCGAGTATCTATCTTACCAATCACGGTTTGCTTCTTCTTATCGAAAAGCCATACCCCATAACGCCCCTCTTTCTTATTGGCTACAAGCACCGTGTCGCCTTTCACGCATACAGCACCCGGCTGCAAGTCGCCCGCGTCCCATTTGTCTGTCGTGTCGCTCCCTAGCTTGTGCTGCATAAAGAACGAGTAGTAATAAAACGTGGTATGGTCGGGATATACTTCGTTTATCTTTTCAATCACGTCATCGTTGCAGGCCCACGAACAAAGAGCCAGCATACATAAAGCTATATATTTGAATGATTTCATATTGTTGAGATTAAGTTACAGGGCCACCGATCGTACTACACGTTTGCCTGCGTCGTTTATAAATAAGCTATTGCGTTTTACATCCAGCTGTTCGGCTTGTCCGAAAACCAAATTGTACAGCTCGCCCACATCGGCCGTCAATGTACCCGATGTAGCATCGAAGCGAATCACCTGTGGCAACACGCCCGTGCGTTCGAACGAAACATACATGTTGTCGCCGTGAAGAGCGATACCTTTCGGCTTGCGCTCCTTCATGTCAAATACCTGAACAGGGGTGAATGCTTTCATCTCTTTGATGGTTGCGGGATCTACCACTTGCACCGCGCGCGACTCGTAATCGGTAAAATAAATCCTTCCATTCTTTGCCACGGCAGCGTCGTATGTATTGAAGTTGGTATTGTAACCCAGCGTTTCAGAATACGAATAGCGAGGAATGCGTTGGAAGTCTTCCGGTGTGACATCTTGCTCATTATACACCACGATGCGTTCTTTGTCGCGAACGAAAAGTTGTCCGTTTGACACCGCCAATGCAAATACATGCACCATGCGATAGGTAGAGTTGCCCCAGTTGCCATCGCCTATACGGGTAACAAAATTGAGTGTTTGCACGTCAAAAACTTCAATCTTCGAGTTGCGTGTTCCCACGTATACATACTTGTCTGATACAGCCACGGCGGTGATCATATCATCGAAGAAGTAAGACTTTTCCTTGTATTGCCACTCCGAAAGGGTGCGGATATGCTTTTTGTCTTTAATGGAGAAGGCATGAAGTTGATAGCGGTCCGACTTGCGTTCGCGGTCGATCACAAAAAGCGTGTCTCCTTTCACGGCCGATCCCACAGGCATGAAACCGTTCAGTGTGCCGCCCGGAAGCATCGTTCCGTCAATAGTAATCTCTACTTGAGAAGTATCGGGACGCCAAGCCGTATCTTTGTCTGTTGGCGCTACATCGTTGCTGCACGAAGCAAAGCAAAGCACGCTCAGCGTAAGTAGAATATATTTGTACATAGGAAGTTCTTTACTGGTTTTCAAATTCGTTGTTTTCGATTTCGTATTTCGAAGCGGCGTAGTAGTCGCTTCCGTAGCGGGCACGACTGCGACGGGTGCGCATTACGTTGCGCGTGTAAACCGGCAATTCGCGGCTGCGACTCATCTGCTCATACACATTGCCGCAAAGCACGGTCCAGGCATCGCCATAGGTCATGTTGCTATCGTGGCTGTATCCGAGGCAATGGCCTAGTTCGTGGAAAATGGTGTGCGTAACGCTTTTGTCGTCGGCATAGTGCTCGAGAAAGCACCATTCCGCAAGGCCAAAAGTTTCTCCTCCGCCCAATCCGTTCACTCCGCTTACATGTCCGAAACGCAATCCCGAATGGTCGATCACGCGTTGACGCAACTGCTTGGTGTCGATCGGGTTTCCGTTGTTGTCGAGCAGGCGACCTTGCCAACTGTACAATTCGGCCGCAAACGTGTCGGTACTGTACATATAGGCCAGATTTAAGGCAATCGCTACCGCCTCGCGCATGTGTGCCGGCAAGATGCGATACGCCCAACTGCCGTCTTCGCTGTAGGCCGAGAAGTAGATGTTCCAGTCGGGAATGATCTTTTCTAACTTCTTGTAGTAAGGATCGTCGCTTGTTATCTTGAGTTTCATCGCCTCGGGCGAGATGTGCGGATTGGCTTCTATCTCGATCCATTTACCGGCTTCTGTTTCGTAGAGTTTGGTAGAGTCGGTAAGCGGAAGCGCGAATGTGCTTTGAACGAAAGCAGGAACGGTATCGATCTTTGCTAGTTTGAAGTAGCCCGGATACCCCGGAATCTGTGCCCACACGGTAACGTTTTTTACTGCGATAGGTGAGTACAGAGCAAGCGCTAGTTTGCGATCGGAATTGATGGATACTTGCAACGGAGCATTGGTCTTGAAACTGCGTTGCGACGGATCGAACGAAACCTCACGTGCTTCGTCGTCTTTAAACATCTCGATCGTGTTCTGATCTGTAAACGCTGCGGTGCCTAATTCGAGCATTCCGCAATCTTTTTTCTCAAATTCAATTTCTTTGTCTGTCGTGATTACTACTTCATCGCCACAAGCAGTGAAGATTAATGCAGACGTAAGAAGGAATACGGCCAACAGTACTTGGTTGGTCAGGGTTTTTACTCTCATTTTTTCTCTTTTGGTCGATTAATACGGGGATAAAAATAATGGAAACGACACAAATTGCACCACAATAATTGTCTAAATTAATGAAACTTATCAATATTAAGTATTACTAATAAATTCGATATATACGAGAAGTAAGCCTGTTGCAGGCATTGACTAAGGATTGTTTTCGTAAAGGTTAAGCTTAGACAGGTACGTGTCTAAGATGTGTACACGGTCGTGACGCATTCTTGTCATATACCTGTCTAAGTTGTGTACAGGTACGTGTCTAAGCTTAGGTATAATGAAAAAGCCTCTTCTTGCAGCGGAGTAGCAGATTAACATCCGGCAAAGAAGAGGCTTGAAGTCAATAAGTAATGATATTATCGGTAAAAAGTAGGTCGTTATATTGTAGTAAGTTACAGCAGTTTTTCTTGCCAGTCGGCTTCTTTAAATCCAACAAGAACGGTATCACCTTTTACAAGGATAGGACGCTTTACAAGCATTCCTTCCGAAGCAAGCAGGTTGATTAGTTCGTCTTTCGGTGCAGTCTTTACCACATCTTTTAGCCCTAACTCTTTGTATTTAGTGCCACAAGTGTTGAAAAACTTTTGAATTGGCAATCCGCTTTTCTCGATCCACACAGTCAGTTCTTCCTTTGTCGGATTAGCAGTAACGATATCTCTCGAGTCGGCCTCAATGCCGTTTGCTTTTAGCCACTTCGAAGCCTTTACACAGGTTCCGCATTTAGCGTATTGAACGAATAATGGTTTCATGTCTGTTGTTTTGTTGATTTGATGCGAAGATATAATAAATTCTTTAAATTTGTATCGAGTATAAATTTAAAATGATAATGCTTTGTTGCTTTTGTCTCTATCGTGGTGATTATTAGATTGCAATGCTTTGCCGCATTTTCCTAAAACTTCAATGTGATTGCTGTTTTAATACGATTGCCATAATTCTTTTGGCGGTCGTTGTTTGTACGACGAGCGTAGAGGTATTCCATGCTCCATTCAAAATAATCGGTCGGTTGCCAGAAAAGACTCGCTTGTATCAACTGTCCTATTTTATACTGATCGCCAAGTTCCCACCCTTTGTCGGAGTATACATGCACTTGGCTATACGTGCCCGAAACGTAAAGTTTTTTAGAAAGATCATACTTGACTCCGCCAAAGAAAGCAAAGATAGGCGGTGCCTGAAGTTTGCCGGGGCAGCCCGGATTGGGTAGCAAGTCGAGATCTGCTCCTTGTGTATCCTTTACATAAGCTGCGTTTCCTTCTCCGTACGAAACTTCTCCGTACAATTGAAGGGCTTTGGTTACGGCAATGCTACTGCTGAGTTTTGCTTCCCAGCCCAACTGGTTGCGAGTGATGTGATTGAGAGTATCGCGATACGTCATGGTGCGCAACACTGCCGAAGCACGCAGGTGGCTCTTTTTCTGATCCCATTGGTATTGTACATAGAATGGGATGTTGGGGATGCGTTGCGGCATCGACAGTGAAGCGGAGTCGTAGGTTGCACTTACTTTGGGCATCTCTATACCGAGAGCCGCTTCGATGTTTTTGCCAAAGGTATGCGTATATCTGATTTGCGGTACACGAAACTTGCCGGGCTCGTTGGGGTCTGTTGATGGTGGAATGGCCGCAAGATCGGTAAAGGTGCTCCATGCTTGCCCCAGTAAGAATCCGCGCGATGTAAAATATGCATTGCGAAGTTTGAAGTGACCGCCCGAGAAGTTGAAGTCGATAAAGATGTTGAAATCCTTTAAGAAAGCATTGTGTCCTACGAGTTGGAAGAATAGTTTAGACGAATAGGCACTGATCTGAAACTCGGAATTCTGCATCGGATTGTAGGGAACCGGAATAAGTCCGGGCTGAAAGCTGTCATCATTTGTGGCTGTATGAAAGTCATACATCATGTCGAGCTCTACTGCTCCTCCTATACCAAAGGCAAGGTTGTGGTCTGAATTCATCAAAAGAAAGTGGGGTGTCTTTAACTCTCTTAGGTATTTGCTCTCACTTGCTTTCAGGTATTGCCGAATGGTATCGGGGGCTTCGCTTGTTTTGACAAAGTCGAACATTCGTCCTGTCTTTTCTTGTGCAATGAGTGTGCTCATCGTTGTTAAGGACAAAAACAGGCCGCATAAGGTGCTTCTAATGATCATTCTCGCAGAACTGGATTTCATCTTATTTGATTGATTTTGTTTAAGTGTGTTCTATTCTTTTAATTTAAAAACAATAGAATTGAATTATTGTTGAAAGATCATAAGTTGTGGTCTGTAGATTAAGTTTTGCACGAGATTTGTTACATTCGTATAGAATATTAATGGAGGATATCGCATGAAGAGTTTTTTTAATGGCCCATTACTGAGGGGGCTTCTTTTATGTCTTGTTGCACTTACGCTAACTCAATATAGTTCGGCTCGAACCAAAGAGAAGGATAAATCGTTGCCTATCGGATTTTATGTGCGTGATATAGATGGAGAGGTTGCGTATTTTGCTTTGCTTTCGTCAAAGGCTACACCGGACGACCTTACGCAGATACAGCATCATGCTCAGCAATATGGAGCCTCAATTTTATTTCTCGATAAGAAGTTTGATGACGCAAAGGGACTTCAGCAGGTTTCGGTAGGACATGTGAGTCCGAAGTACGGGCGCGATAGAGGAGTAGTCGTAATCAGAGATGCCGAAGAACCTGCCGGAATTTATTGCAACCGAGGGTTTCAGTATGCATTAGGCATGGGACAGTTTAACAAACGCGACGTGAATAAATTTTACGAGTTGCCTCGGATCTATAAAGAGATGCGGAAGAAGCCTCACTCGTTGTATGTAAATGATGTGCAGATTCCGCAAGAACAAGTTGAGGCGGTGTGTAATTATTCGCAATTCGGAGTAGGGGATGTGCGCTTTATTGAGGTGAAACGCAGGGGCGAAACCTATGAGGTCAAAGTGAACACAAAATAAGATTTCAGATCTTCGTAAAATAGAAAAGGCGGCCTTGAAGGGTCGCCTTTATTTGTTTTTGTAGTTTATTATTTATCAAGATGTGCTCTTAGCATCCAGCAAGTCTTTTCAGTTCTTTCGATGTATGATTGCAAGAAGCTCAAAGTTCCTTCATCTAGAGGATCTTTACTTTCCAAGTTTTTCAAGTCGCTTCTCACTTCTCGAATGACTGTTTCATAGTCTTCAAGCAAAATCTTGAACATACCCGATGCATTAGGAAGAGGCTCGTGCTCTTCTTCTTCTTTGATACGATTGTGTTCCAAAGCTCCTTTTAGTGATCCGATAGGACGACCGTTGATTGCTCTGATTCGTTCTGCTATCTCATCAATGTTGTTGAACGCTTCAGTATAGATTTTTTCAAGAAACGCATGGTATGATCCAAATGAAGGACCTTTTACGTTCCAGTGGAAATTCCATGATTTAGCCAATAATACGAATTCATCGGCTAAAAGGTTGTTAAGTGCGGAGATGCTAGCTTTAGCAACTTCTTTTGGTTCACCAATATTCATTTCCATAACTTCAATGTTTTCTAAAGTTGTTATTCTAATAGTATTAATGTATTCGAGAGTGTCGAATTCATTAAAAGAACAATCAACCCATCAAAGAGTTTAATGGAAACAAATCCTTTAACTTTTTAGAACGAAAAGCGGAGCAGGATGCGGATACCCCATTTGCGTGTGTCGGGATCGTCGAGATAGGTAAGACGACGATAGTAATCGACACGAAGTACTTTAAAGATGTTCTCGAGTCCTACACTGGCTTCCATGTATGGCATGTCGCCGAGTGGGCGAGTTCCTTCGGGTAGCAAGAATATGTCTTTATTGTAGTATGGATTGTTCTTTTTGGTAAGACCGCCCCAAATACCATTGAACGATATTACCTCGCGAAGTTTAAACCATCTGATTCCGGGAATGCGGTTGAGTAACCAGCCTTTCATGTAATAGGTAACGTCGAGAGAGGTATATTGATCGGCAACGAACTCGAGTGCGTTCATCACGTGAAACGACTCGGGCTGTATGGTTAATGATTGATTGGCATTGGGCAAAATCAATAACGGAAACGGAACGCTAGTCCATACCTTTCCGGCTTTGGCAATGGCATCAATGTGTCCGAACGAAGAGAGCCAAATGCGCTTTTCGGCCGACAATTCGGTGTGTTGGTAGTTATAGTCGCTACCTAAGAAGCCTTTGTAACCCATTTGATGCGTTAGCTTAAAGATGGGAGCGTCTTTTGCAAAGTTAAATACGGGGTTGCGTCCGGCATACGGCTTTTCGTTGGGTGCGTAGCGAAGCTGAAAGCCCATATCCGTATTGGTAACTTTGTTTACTAAGTATGTAGTACCATCTGGATTTTCTTTGATGTAACGAAGCGTACCGGCAGGCGTGTCTTCTTGGTTGCAAACCCACGCTTTGAGTCCGAAATTGTTGCGCCAGTCGCGCTCGTAGGTAAGTACGGCTTTTCGGATATACGACATCTTGGTAACCGGTTTGCCTGTTTTCAACGCAACGAAAATATTATCCTTGCTGGTGAAAAGGAAACTTTGTCCCGGTGTATACAAATCATACTCGTACTGAGCAGATAGTTTGTTTTTTGGAAATTCGTTTTCGTGATATTTTAGTTTGTTGAACGACCATGTTAGTTTGCCATTGTATTTAAACTTGCGATCGTCGAGACCGTAGGCAAGATATCCGCTTGCAAATAGCTGATCGTGCAGATTGGCCGTAGTGGTACCTCCCACGCGCAAACGTAATCCTTCGATTTCATTGCCACTGATGGTGGTATTCATCGGACCGAAATCAAACTTGCTTGTAGAGCGGTCTTTACCCGTCTGGATGTAGCCGGATACCAAGATTTCTACCGTTTTGATTACGGCATTGAAAACCGGAACACGCTTGAATTGTGCCAAAAGGTCTTTAAGCGCACCTTCTTTTTCTCCAAGCGGAACGTGGCGGTTATGCACCCAAAATGTATCTGGTTTTGCTTCTGCATCTTCCATTACAAGGATATTACCCATGGTGGAGTAGATGGAGTCGGGTTGTAGTGCAAAGTCGTAATTGTTATACGTTCGCAGTTGATTGGCATACATGGCTTGTGTGCCTTTTACCACACTAAAGTTGATAGAGGTTTGCTCTTTATCAATCACCCAAGTACTATCTTCGAGCATTTTGAAGTCTTGCACTACTTGAAAGTCTTCGACAAAGTTTAGGTTGATCGACTTTGGTACGTTTAGTTTGACTTTCTTTATCGAGTAATGTCCGTCGGTTGTAATGTATAATCTTCCTGTAAACCCGTAACTTTCGCTGTTGAAAGGGACGAATCCGAGGTCGACACATTTGTCATTGCCAACCATCACGGTGTCCATGATGTAATATTTATAATAGTTTGTCGCCAACTTTGAAGAAAGCGGACTTACAAAGCGGTTGAGTAATATACTAACATCGTCATTGAATAAGTTTACGCTCTTCAGGATCTCTTCGAGATTGGAGGTAATGCCTCCTTCGTCGATTGTTTCCTCTACACCTTGCAAACGCTTTGCCTTTACAAATGTCTTGTGTGCTTTGGGATCTTTTCTAAAGTATATATCCGATAGGTTTTCTCGAATGGAGAAGGTTAGGATGGGTTTGCCTGAAATCTCAGAGGTGTCGAGGTGATTAAAGACAAACTTAAACTTGCGGAGAAGTTTGTTTTTATCAAGATTGGGCTGAAAGTTGTCTAGAGCCAATGATAGCTTCTCGTATTTTTCAACGTAATACTGATCTTTGGCTTCGATTCTGTTTTGATCTTTGCGGCGTATTACTTCTTCGATGAGTTCTACCGCAGGATTATTTTTCTTTGTGTACTTTTCTTTTTTAGGTTTTACAATTACTTCTGCAATTTCGATGGTAGAAGGGCGTAATTGTATTATTTTGTTTGTCGTTTTTCCTACAGGAATTGTGAAGTGATAGTCTTCATATCCCAATGAGGATACCGTAATGTTAGTAAGTCCTTTGGTGTTTTGCAACGAAAAACTTCCATTATCTAAGCTCATTGTTCCAATTGTAGATTTGTCGAAAACAACTGCAACGTATGGAACTGTTTCTCCCGTAATCGAGTCTTTTATGATACCTGTTACTTTTGTTGTACTCTGAGCTTGAACATTGTTGATGGTTAGTGTGACAACAAATAAAAGAAAGAGTAATAGTTTGTTGGTATATAGTTTCATTTAGTTTTCGTTAGATTTGAATTATAATAGGCCGACAAATTTAAATTGATTTTTTAATTAACATCGAGGAATTTCTGTTTAAATTACCTAAACCATACTAGCATTGCTGTATAAGCATGCTGCTTGTGAATAATTGAAAACAAATAAAAAACTCCATTTGTTCGGATATACACTGAAGTATTATCCGACAAATGGAGTTTATGTTATGTAATCGTAAAGATTAGTCGTTGATCAACTTGCGGTAACGTACGCGTTTTGGCTCTACATTGCCCATACGCATGCGTTTGTTGTCTTCGTACTCAGAGTATGATCCTTCAAAGAAGAATACTTCAGAGTTGCCTTCGAAGGCAAGGATGTGTGTACAAATTCTGTCAAGGAACCAACGGTCGTGCGAAATAACTACGGCACATCCGGCAAAGTTTTCCAAGCCTTCTTCAAGTGCACGAAGTGTATTTACGTCGATATCATTGGTAGGCTCATCGAGAAGAAGAACGTTTGCTTCTGATTTCAATGTAAGGGCTAGGTGTAAACGGTTACGCTCACCTCCGGATAATACACCGCAAAGTTTTTCTTGGTCGCCTCCTGTAAAGTTGAAACGAGACAAGTATGCACGTGTATTGATCTCTTTGCCACCGACACGGATAAACTCAGTTCCGCCCGATACTACTTGATAAACAGTTTTGCTCGGATCAATGTCTTGGTGAGTTTGATCTACGTAACCAACTTTTACAGTTTCACCTACAGCGAATGTTCCTTTGTCGGCACCTTCAAGTCCCATGATCATTCTAAATAGTGTTGTTTTACCGGCACCGTTAGGCCCGATGATACCAACAATACCATTTGGAGGAAGCATAAATTCAAGGTTGTCAAACAATAGTTTCTCGCCGAAAGCTTTTGTTACTCCTTGCGCTTCGATAACTTTATTACCCAAGCGAGGTCCGTTTGGAATAAAGATTTCCAGTTTCTCTTCACGCTCTTTTACGTCTTCATTCAAAAGTTGTTCGTATGAGTTCAAACGAGCTTTACCTTTTGCGTGACGAGCTTTCGGAGCCATCTTAGACCATTCCAACTCGCGCTCAAGAGTCTTTCTGCGTTTGCTGGCTTGCTTTTCTTCCATTTCCATACGCTTGGTCTTTTGTTCAAGCCAAGAGGTATAGTTACCTTGCCATGGAATACCTTCGCCACGGTCTAGTTCAAGAATCCAACCGGCTACGTGGTCAAGGAAGTAACGGTCGTGGGTAATACAGATAACTGTTCCCGCGTATTGCTGTAAATGTTGTTCCAACCAGTCGATAGACTCTGCGTCAAGGTGGTTGGTTGGCTCATCTAATAATAGAATATCCGGTTGTTGAAGCAACAAACGACAAAGTGCGACACGTCTTTTCTCTCCTCCCGAAAGGAACTTGATTTGTTGATCTTCGGGCGGACAACGTAGTGCGTCCATTGCACGTTCTAGCTTGTTGTCGATATTCCAAGCATCTGTTGCATCGATTTTATCTTGCAATTCTGCTTGACGGTTGATTAGCGCATCCATTTTGTCAGGATCTTCCAAAACTTCCGGGTCACCAAACTTTTCGTTAACTTCTTCGTACTCCTTCAGTGTGTCAATGATGTCTTGTACACCCTCTTGTACGATTTCTTTAACTGTTTTGTTATCGTCAAGTTTTGGCTCTTGCTCAAGGTATCCTACCGAATAGCCCGGAGAGAAAACCACATCGCCTTGGTAATCTTTTTCTACTCCTGCAATGATTTTTAGAAGTGTAGATTTACCAGAACCGTTGAGACCGATGATACCGATCTTTGCACCATAATAAAATGAAAGGTAGATGTTCTTAAGAACTTGTTTTTGGGGAGGGAAGATTTTACTAACCCCTACCATCGAAAAAATAACTTTCTTATCGTCTGCCATACTATATAATAATAGAATTTATTGCTTGCTGTAATACAACTTTACAAAGATAAGAAGAAACTTGTGATCTTAAAAGAGGACTCATAAAGCATTCATGGCATACTATTTGTTTATAGCGAAAATGTAAATTTGTTGTTTTAACTTAAGTTTGCATATTCTTTTGTGATGGAGATATCTTCTTTATTACTAAAAAGATAAAAGAAGTGAATTGTGAAAATGTTGTAGACAAAACGCGAAAAATATTGTTGTAGGAAGTAGAGGGTATTGCAGAATTAAAAATAATGCCTACCTTTGCATCGCAATTGAGAAAAACAATTACTGATTCGCTAGCTCAGCAGGTAGAGCACAACACTTTTAATGTTGGGGTCCTGGGTTCGAGCCCCAGGCGGATCACAAAGTAAAGAAATAAGAGTTTTTCTCTAAAGCGGAGGATTCGCTAGCTCAGCAGGTAGAGCACAACACTTTTAATGTTGGGGTCCTGGGTTCGAGCCCCAGGCGGATCACAAAATAAAGAAAATAAGAGGTTTCCCTCAAAGTGGAAGATTCGCTAGCTCAGCAGGTAGAGCACAACACTTTTAATGTTGGGGTCCTGGGTTCGAGCCCCAGGCGGATCACAAACAAAGGAAATAAGAGGTTTATCTCAAAACGGAGGATTCGCTAGCTCAGCAGGTAGAGCACAACACTTTTAATGTTGGGGTCCTGGGTTCGAGCCCCAGGCGGATCACAAATAAAGAAAATAAGAGGTTTTCCTCAAAGCGGAGGATTCGCTAGCTCAGCAGGTAGAGCACAACACTTTTAATGTTGGGGTCCTGGGTTCGAGCCCCAGGCGGATCACAAAAGCAAAGTAAATGAGTCTCTGATAGTCGAAAGATTGTCAGAGATTTTTTTTTATCATAGCCTAATAACTATCTTTACTTCTTATGAAACGGATTATTCAATCAATAAATCGTATAGCAAAGATTTCGGATGAAGCGATGACTGCTTTTACCGCTTGTTTACAACCTCTTGAAGTAACCAAGAGAAGTATCCTTATAGAGCCAGGTAAAAAGAACCCCAATATTTATTTTATCGAGAAGGGAATCACGCGTTCTTTTACGATTGTAGATGGAAAAGAAGTGACTTCTTGGTTTAGTAAAGAAGGTGATATTACATTTTCTACAAATAGCTTTTATGGAGCAACAGAGGGCTACGAGACCGAGACGGTTCAGGCCTTAGAGAATACCTTGATTTACTATATGCCTATAGTAGAATTAGACGCATTATGTTATAAATATATTGACTTAGCAAACTGGTTACGTTTATTGCATCAGCAGGCTTTTCTTTCCGTAGAAAAAAGATTACTGTCTCGTTTATATTTTTCAGCGGAAGAGCGATATAATAAACTCCTTGTAACAGATGCCGATTTGTTTCAACGTGTAAATCTGGGTTATATTGCATCTTATCTTGGTATTTCTCATGTAACTTTATGCGCTTTACGTAAGTAGTTTATTATTTCTTTAACTACTTAAAGAATTAAGCTGGGTGTGTTTTATATTTTTATGCACAAAATATAAAACATTTAGTATGCAGAGTAAAGCTTGTGTTCATGAACCTACACGGATTGTGTGGGTTGACCTTTTGAGGTTGATCGCCATATTTATGGTAATTTGTATTCATTGTGCAGACCCTTTTAATGTTTCTCCCGAGGCACGTTCTAATCCTGATTACAATTTCTGGGGGAGTTTATATGGATCTTTTCTTCGTCCGTGTGTTCCTTTATTTGTAATGATAACGGGATTATTATTGTTGCCGGTAAAAATGTCGATTGGTGATTTCTATAAGAAAAGAATGCTTCGAGTGGCAGTTCCTTTTCTTATTTGGTCTATTCTATATAATTTATTTCCTTGGTTTATAGGGGTGCTAGGATTACCAGCTACAACAGTCTCGAGTGTTTTTGCTTATGCCGGCTCTGATGTTTCCTTGTCTTTTAGTGATGCTTTTAAGAATATTCTACTTATTCCTTTTCAGTTCAACGTTTATACGGTTCCAATGTGGTATATATATATGCTGATAGGTCTGTATTTATATATGCCTTTTTTCTCAGTATGGGTTGAAAAGTGTCCGCTGATTCAGAAACGTATTTTTCTTTTTATTTGGGGTATAACCTTATTCATGCCTTATGTGTATCAGTTTTATTCGCACGATGTATTTGGGATGTGTGCATGGAATAGTTTTAGTACGTTCTATTATTTTGCCGGATTTAATGGGTATTTACTACTCGGGCATTATCTAGTAAAAGATGTAAAAGAATGGAGTTGGGCAAAAACTATTGCATCATCGAGCATATTATTTGCAATTGGATACATCGCTACTTATATGGGTTTTAAGGCTATGACTGCTAATCCAAACTGTACAGAGCCAGAGATGGAACTATTCTTTTTGTACTGTACACCGAATGTGGCATTAATGACTTTTGCTTTGTTTATGTTGGTGAGAAAAGTGAAGATTGAAAGAGGCTGGCTTGTTAAGGCTTTAACTAATCTAACAAAATGTGGTTTGGGTATATATTTGATCCATTATTTTGTAGTTGGTTTAGGTTACACCATTGCCGATGCATTGGCAATACCTATATCTGTACGTATTCCGATTACAGCATTAATCGCGTTGATTATTTCATGGACATTCGTTGCGTCAATCTTTGCCGTATTACCTAGAGTTGCAAAATGGATATTCGGATAAGTTGAATTGAATTGATATGTGATTTGAAATAAATAAGAATTCATTTATTATATATAGAAGAGTCTCTCCTGTTTTAATGGAAGAGACTCTTTTTTTGAGTATATCATCTGATTTATAGATAGTAGCCTTGAGCCTTCATTTCATGTGCTTGAAAAAGGGTATACTTTTGATTGTTGAGTGGATAGTCCCAACAACCGAGTTGATGATAAATGTCGCCACCGAATCCTTGCTTAAATTTGTAAAGACCATACATCGGATGTGTAGGATCTGCGTGTGGAGCTATTCCAAACATATCATATTCAGTACAGTTGTGAGCTTTTGCTATTTGTATTGCTTTCCACTGTAGTGCATATGTAGGCATTAAGTGTCGCGAATGAGAGGCTGATGCTCCGTACAGATATGTAGCTCTATGGCTAGACAAAACTAAAAACATGGCAGCAAGAGGTTCGTTTTCTGCATATGCTACCAGTAGTTTTACATCTACGTTTGGATCTTGGTTCTCTAATTTAGGGATAAATACTGACTTAAAATAATTGAGATCGTTAGCATACAATTGATTTCTGTGAGCTGTTTCGCAGTACAACTTATACCATACATCCAATCCGTCTATTCCTAACTGCCGCACTTCAATCCCTTTACGCAGAGAGAGATTAATATTGTAACGTGTTTTAGATTTCATCCGTGCAAGAATAGATGTTTCACTACCGGTCAAGTCAATAACAATGGTATTGGCAGGAAGAATATTATTGTTTGACTTTTTTAAATTCCAATTCTGAGTTCCATAGTTTAATTTAAACTCTTGATACTGTTTGTCGGGTAGTTCGTACCAATTGTTATTCATACTTGTTTGATCCTCGCTATTCCAATGTGACCTCCAATTGAGATCATATCGAAGTGCTATGCAGTTTGCCGATAAATGAGATCGTAATGTCTCTGATAGTTCTTCCAGAAAGACACCTTGCAGTTCTTCGCTTGGTTCCACCTCTGGCCCATAAGGGAAGTAAGCAATGTAATCCTCATTATTTACGTACTGTAGAAACATAATAAAATCTGCTTGTGTACAAGAATAGCCTCCAACGTTGAGGTATAATTCACTGTTGCGGATTTTAAAATCAAATGCATGGGAATTTATGCCTTGTTGTTCTTTAACTTTAGACCAGAACGTCGTTTGTTGAATGATTGGCGTTGTGTAGAGGTCGTTGGTTTCTTTGGGTTCAATAGTTAGTGTCATCACTCATGATATTTAAAAAGTTGCAAAGGTACGTAATAAACAATCACGAGTCAAATAAGATATTTCGATTGAATCTTCGATTAGCTATAAATGAATATTTTATACAATGATTGAAAATGGGAATAAATACTATATTTGCGGCAAAGTTATCGCTAATAATAAACGTATGAAATACCTGACAATTCCTGTTGTTGCACTATGCTTAAGCGGCAGTGTAAACTTTGAGTCTTCTGCTAGAACACCTCTTATTCAGCAAGTGATGCAGCAAGAAGATCAAAATGATGAGCATGCTCATATCGCTAAATATAAAGATCTTGTAAAAAGAGAGAATAAGAATCTGCTACTTAAAACGAATAACGGGAAAGACGTTGTTCTAAAGAATACAGATAATCCGGAGGATGCAGAAAACTATGCAACATATTTCTTTGAAGATTATTTGAAAAGCATAGATGCATACTTGGTTATGATCCAATATTATGAAGGAGAAGAGTATTGTCTAATCAGTAAAAAAACAGGTGAACAAACCATTGTGCCCGGACAAATACTTTTGTCACCAGATAAGAAACGATTTATTTCCTATAATATGGATCTTGAAGCAGGCTACAGTCCAAATGGATTTGCAATCTACCTGATAAAGGATAATACATTTGAAAATGAATTCGAATTGTATTCTGAAGAGTGGGGACCTTCAAAAGTAAGATGGATTAATAACAATGAAATTGAAATAGAACGCACTGTTTGGAGTGACAATGAGTTGATCAAAGATGGAAATGCTCGTTGTTTGTTTGAAAACAGTGAATGGATTTGCGAAGAATAAAAAAAATTGATTTTAAGTTTAATACATTATGAAAAGACCAAGTTTAAAAACGACAACCTATAATTGCCGAGGTTTCATCATGACCTCAATGATTGGTACTATGGTATTTACGGCATGCACATCTGTGAATAAGCAAATATTAATAGAGCAAACAGCTGTTGTAGATTTACTTAATCCAGTAGAAGTTCCTCTTTCTAAAGTTGTTTCACAGATATCGATTGTCCCTCTAGAAACCACCGGAGCTTCCTTGTTACATGAGTTTAATCCCTCTTCGCTATGGGTCGGTGATGAGTATATTTTAGTAGCATCTAATGGATTGATGCAATTTGATCGTACAGGAAAGTTTATTAAAAAATTAATAGCAAAAGGAGAAGGGCCTAATGAGGTATCGTTCACTGGTGATTTTGTAGTTCAAGATAATAAAATATACATGACGGTCGGAACAATGTGTAAGGTCTTTGATATGGATGGTAAAATTGTTGAGTCATATCAAATTCCGGTTTATCCGATGGGATTTAGCTTCTCTCCTAATGGAAAAGAAATTGTTGCCGCGCTTCCTGGTTTTGGAAAGAATGCTATCCAACGTATGGCCTTTTTTCAAGTAAATCAAGATCCAGAGATAATTTTAAGAAGTTCTATCGCGGGAGAGGTGGGTGAAGAGTCTTCAATGTTGGGTCAAGAAGCAGTATTCAAAACAAATGGTCAAAATGTTTATGTAAAAGAGATATTAAATGATACGGTCTTTGCAGTTAACTTTACAGATAAAAGACTCGAGCCTTTTTTGATTCTTAATTTTGGCACGAAACATAGTGAACCGTCTAAGCGCTATGAGTTATCACGTCAAGAATTAATGATGAGCTATCCGTACAATAATATCATTGGAGTTAATAATCAGTATGTTGTTATTAGCAGTTCATGCCCTAGTATAGAGAAGCAGCAAATGATACCATCGGTAGTATTTTATGATCTGAAAGACGGTTCTACAGTTGCAGGTCGATTGAAATATGCCGATAATCAATTACAAAGTTTAGATCACTCAACTATATCACAATTAAGTGAAACAGATTGTTCTTACTTTTATCCATCAACAATGACTCAAAATGGGAAAGAGCTAGTTGCAGTAGTTCAACCGCAAAATGAAGATAACCCCATTCTAATATTTGCGACAATTAATGACTAAATAAGAATCCTCAAGCCGATTAGTTTCGACTTGAGGATGTTCTTTTTGTTTAAACGGTAATATGTGTGTAATAGTCAATAACGATTTTACAATTCGTTTATTCAGCTGGAGTTGCAGGTTCAGCAGGTGTTGTTGGTTCTGCCGGAGTTGTAGCTGCTGGTTCAATAACTTCTTCACCAGTTTCTTTGAATAGGCTTACAACTTCTTTACCTTCAGTTGTTTCAGCTGTGATTTGATAGATCATTGTTTCTTTGTCAACTGCTGCTTTTTTGATTGTTGATCCTTCGTGTTTTTTAGCAACAGCATCTGTTACAGCTTTAGGCACTTCTATGATTTCGATTACTGTATATTCTTCTGTATCCATTACTGTTGATAAGATTACAGACTGAGCAGGAGTTAGTGCTGCGTTTGTTGTAAATCCGATACCTGATACAAGGGCGATTGCAAATAATAACTTTTTCATAACTGTTTGTTTTAATAGGTTCAAAATTTCTTTTTGTTTAAACGGCAACTTTGAAAGCGCCTTACACTTATATTAATGAGAAAACCATGCCGTCTTTTCTTAGTGATGGTCTTTTTGTTGTGTAAAGTGTTATTTTATAGGGTTGTAAGATGCTTGTGGTATCACTTCTATTATTCTGGAATGTGTAGAAAGGGGTGTGGTAACGTAGAATAGTTCTACACTATTTATTGTGGAATTGAGGTAATGCAACAACGGCCCGAAGATTAACATCGAGCCGTTTGTAATATATAAGTAGTCTAGAATCAGTCTTTAGAGTGCCTCAATTCGATTATCTTTTACCGTAACGTTCTCACATTGTTCAGTGCGAATCAATTGGGTAATTTCATTTGTTGAGCTATTTGTAATAAAGAAATTATCTTTTACTAAAAGGCCATTAGTCGCTTTGGCAAAGATGGCATCCGCATTCAGTAAATCGAATCGATTATCGCAGATCGTTATATTTTTATGAATAGCACCTTCATATTTTCCATTTTCAGGAGCAATACAAATAACCGGACTTCCACATTCGATAAATTGATTGTTACGAATGGTTACATCGGCAACAGGGCCCGATTCAAACCAGCTTCTTCCCTCATTGGCAATAAGTATAGCACTCATTGGCATTCTTAAGAAAATATTGTTCTCGATAACGATCTTTCTGCGTGTAGTCACAAGGATACCTCTAGTAGGAATACTAGCAAAGAAGTTATTATTGATCTCCACCTCAGGTGTCCATGTTGTATTTTCAACCACGACATCCGGTTTTGTTTTAATCTCGTTTGATATATTTGAGTTCAATGTCAGAAGAATATCACGATCGTTTATTCGTTCTACTTTCTTTATTTTAGCTTGTTGCAAACATAAAAGAGAGTTGGCATCAACAATATCAATGTAATCTCCGGCAAAGAACTGTTCAAGTCCATACGTTTGAGGATGCATGAAACGGATCTTGATCTGATTAGGAGCAGGGTATTCTACAATACGCAAATGTGTGCCGTGAATATTGATTGGATCATCATGAGCACCTATAAAACGAGAATTGGTTACTTTAACTTTTCCTTTGCATCCCGAGAATTGAAGAAAATCAGCAAAGCCTACATCTGTACGCCCTTTACCATACTCTGGTTCACAAAGTAAACGGTCGTAGTTTAGGTTTTCAGAAACTTGCGAAACGATCCCGAAGTTGCCCATAAAATGAAAGCCAATATTTTGCAGATGAATGTTTCTACTCAAATTAACCAAGCCGGCTACCTCGTCACGAATTCCATCCCGCATTTGAAAAACTTGTCCCGGTTTGCACGTAGGAGCTTTATCTTTATAATTAAAGCGAATAAGTCCTGGTTCAAGTTCGATAGCCTTCTCAAGATTACTCAATGGAGAGGTATGACGGATGTTTAATGTCGTTGTCGGATCGTATAATTGAGCTATCCCACCAGTTAAAGACCAACTCTTACCTACCCAAGCAAAGCGTCCGTCTGTTATTGTATAGTTGCTAAGCGGATGCGCTTTAGCTACGATGTACTTATCGCCACGTTCTATTACCGTCATTTCAGGAACAGTAGGATCAGAAGCTTTTATTGAAATGTTTTTGATGGTAATATTTTCACTTTTGTCAATGGCAAATGGAGTCATTTCTCCATGAGTTATTAAAAAGGCACCATTGCCATCAATGGTAAGATTCTTCGCATCCTTGATCCAAAGACCAATGTGTTTCGTTTGATCCGGGTTTTCGCTTTCACTCGCCGTGTTTGAAACAAAATAAAGATGCTTTGATGCATTTGCTCTGCTGATGTGATAATTTCCACTTTCAAACCGAATCGTAATAGGCTTACCGTTGTGTTTTCGAGCCTCGTCGATGGCTTGTTGAATACGTTGAGTTGCATCCTCTGTTGTGTATTTTACAACAATTGTTTTTGCCGATATAGTAGCCGACAAAAATAGCATTAAAGAGATAATTGTGTGTTTCATGATTGTGTCAAAGTTACAATGCTGCAATGTTACGAAAAAAACAAATATAAAATGCCATTTCAAAGTAAGAGAGTGAGCATTTATTTGCTTATTAATCTTTTTATTAGAACTTGAAAAAACTTCGGTAAAGTATCGTTTGTAATATGAAACAATTATATTTGTTTCTATATTTCTTCTTCAATAAATTCATAATACCATGATTCAGCAAGTTTTTCTTAAGATGCTTATTAGCATTATAGCAATGTTACCTTTGCTTACAAGTTGTTCGTTGTCGCGATCGTCAAACGAAATTTCAAGAACTCCTTTACCTGATACAGTTAGAGCAAAAGAGATCCAAGATATGCGTTTTGGAATGTTTATCTGTTGGTCGTTTAGTACGTTTTCGGGCAAAGAGTGGACTGGAGAAGAGCATGGGCCTGATTTTTTCACAGCTACAGGATGTAATACCGATCAATGGGCAAGAACGGCAAAAGAAGCCGGCATGAATTACATTCTATTCTTGACGAAACATCACGATGGCTTTTGTTTATGGGATACAGAAACGACAGATCTTAAATCGATCAATGCTCCCATCAAACTCGACGTTTTGAGTAAACTGAGACAATCGTGTGATAAATACGGAATAAAGTTGGCCCTGTATTTCTCCGAAGGAGATTGGAATTGGCCGGGAGCAGAACGTGGTGGTTGGATGAAAGGAGGTGCTAATCCTGAAATGAAGAAAGCACAATTAAAAGAACTGCTAACGAATTACGGACCGATTGAATTCATTTGGTTTGATGCGGCAGTAGGAGATGGAGGTCTGAGTCACCAAGAAACAGTTGAGTGGGTACATCAGTTTCAACCAAATACTTTTTGTGGATTCAATGCGTTAGAACCAGCCGGCCGACTTAGTCTGCGAGAGCGAGGAGCACCGGGGCCCATTGGCGGTGACGGACTTACTTGGGTAGAGGATGCCGGCGAAAACGAGAAACAATATAAAGGATACCATGTGGCTGAGTTTACCTATCCGATCTTACCAAAACGAGAAGGCGGTGCAGACTGGTTTTACTCGTTGCCAATTCATGATAATCTTTGTATTTCAGCACAGAAAATATTTGAAGATTATCAGGGAGCTGTAACGTATGGAAATATCTTTTCTTTGAATATCGGACCCAATTACGAAGGCAATATCCGCGAGATAGATGTAAAAACACTTCAAGAAGTAGGACGTATGATTGCAGGTGCAAAAGAATAAAGTACGACAACTGTTTAGCGTTGGGGATTTTGTCAAATAAAAACTCAACGCTAATCTTTATACAAGATTTAAAATATTTGCAGAATAGATTCTCAATAAAACACAAAGATCAATAATGATCGATTGCTATTTGGTGCAACCTATATATATTCGCAATCAGCAAAACATCTAATAGTCATATCAATGGTAAGACGAATATTCTTATTTCTGGTTGTTTTATTTTCTACACTTACACTATGGGCCCAGCAAACAAAGTACTACGATACCTTGTCGAAGGTTGAAGTAGACAAATTGCGTGCAGAGTATGGAAGAAATAAAGCTTATCCCAAAGAATACGAACAGCAGTTTCTACTTGCTTTATCACATTATCCTGAATTGAAGGATGTGGTGATTGAACTAAAGTACTCGAAAGAACGTACTACGATGGCTTGCCGACCGAAGATAACCTCTTTATTCTCTGCAGAAAGAACCTATTATATTTTGATTAATGATAAAGAGGATTTTGATGGCATCCTTCTAGAAGATGTCCCTTTTAATGCGCAGATTGGAGTTATAGGCCATGAATTGGCACACGTTGTTGACTTTGAAGATAAGACGTTAACAGGTGTAGTCAAAACCGGACTCGGTTATCTAAAAGAAAACTATAAACGTAAATTAGAGCATAAGATCGACTCAATGACAACAGCTCATGGCTTGGGATGGCAGTTGTATGAATGGGCAACCTACTCAATGTTTGAAGCTCCTTTTGCTACACAAACCTACAAAGACTTTAAAAAGCGCATCTATATGTCACCCGATCAAATAATGGAACTCCTCGAAAGTGATGTTTAATTAGTTAGGTAAATACGTCTATTTTATTGTTTGGATGGTGTATTTGCTACAATCCTTCGGTTGTTGTGAAAAAGATTATTATTTTTGACCAAAACTAGTGTTTAAGGTTGCGATTTGATTTACGTAAGCCTGATCTGATTACCATCTTTACGAACAATAAAAACTTAACGACGTATTTTGCCATGAAAAACAAGTTGGCCACATTTATACTTGCATGCAGTTTTGCATGTCATTGTTTTGCGCAAAAACAAAACAACAATGCATTGGATGTCGTATCCAAGCATACAATCCGTTTTGACGCGCCACCTTCAAAAATACCTGTTCAGCATTCGGTCGATGCACCGTTACTTGGCAATGGAAGTATTGCGGTTGCTTTGGCCGGATCCCCCGATAAACAAACATTCTACATTGCACGAAATGACTTCTGGCGATTAAAGTCGGCACTTGATGCATCCTATCCTGCCGTATTGGGGAAAGTGGAGCTATCCATTCCGGCATTGGAAAACGCAAGTTATAAGGTAGAGCAACGTCTCGACAATGCATCAACTACAGCTACCTTCACCCGGGGAAAGCAAACGCTAACCTATACCACCTATGTAAATGCTACCGAAGATTTGCTGCTAATCGAACTGAAACTGCAAGGGGGAGGAATGATGAAAGGAAGCCTGGGTTTGAGTTTGCCCGAAGAAGGGAAAGAGATTGTAAACCGTCCACCGCTCGAACGCATATTCCCAACCGTGGCTTCTGTACAAAAACCATCCGCGAATACCCTGATCTTAGAAAGAGGTTTTGTCGAAGAGGTAGATATCCCAACGCGGGCAGCAATTGCAGTACGCATATTAGGTCAAGACGATATCACGTTTGAGTTGCAATCAGGCAAACCAATCCATATTATATGCGCGGTATCGAGCGACTTTAAAGCACCGGATTGTGTTGCAGCAGCAACCGCAAAGGTAGCATCGATCGAAAAAGGAGCACTAAAAGGATTACAACAGAAACACGAACAATGGTGGAGCGACTATTGGAACAAGTCATACGTTACAATACCGGACAAAGAAATTGAGAAGCACTATTATTTATCATTGTACGGGATGGGCTCTTGTAGCCGTGACGCAGATTTTGCACCGTCTATATTTGGTTCGTGGATCACCAAAGAGCGCCCGTTCTGGAACGGAGACTACCATCTCAACTACAACCATATGGCTCCGTACTATGCACTTTACTCGGCCAACCGACTGGAGCAGGCTATGCCTTATACCAACTCGATGCTTCCGCAAATCGAACGCGGCAAGCATTATTCGTTACGCGTTACAGGAATCAAAGACGGCATTATGTTGCCCGTAGGAGCAGGTCCTTTGGGTATTGAAACATGCAGGCGCGATACATTTATGGAAAACCATTAC
The DNA here is from genome assembly GCA_051656605.1 of Tannerellaceae bacterium. Classification (GTDB taxonomy): domain Bacteria; phylum Bacteroidota; class Bacteroidia; order Bacteroidales; family CAMTPD01; genus UBA12018. Next base: position 166,839 of record JBOGCF010000036.1, read on the forward strand.
AGCGGATGGATCAAAGAAGAACATGTGCAAGGCGATGGTTTCTTTATGGGGCAAAAGAGTAATTCTTCGTATGCCGTGGTAAACATGTCGATGCACTTTTACCGCACTTGGGACAAAGCATATGCGCAGCGCGTGTATCCGTTTGTAAAGGGCGTTGCAAACTTTTGGAAAGGATATCTGTCGAAAGAAGGCGACCGATACGTAATATACAACGATGCCATTCACGAAGGAACCATAGGGACGATGAATCCGATCCTTTCTCTCGGCTTGGCACGTATGGTACTTCAAACTGCCATTGACATGAGCGAATACTTGGATGAAGACACCGCATCAAGAGAGAACTGGGCAGATCTAAAAGCAAAACTTTCCGACTTTCCGTTGCAGGAGCGCGATGGTAAAACTATATTTCGCTATACAGAGAAAGGGGTAGATTGGTGGGGCGACAATACGCTTGGTATACAACATATCTATCCGGCCGGACAAATCGGATTGGCAAGCAACCCCTCACTACTAGAGACTGCACACAACACCATCGATGTAATGCAGCGATGGATCGACTTCAACGGGTCTAATAGTTTCTTTCCCGCAGCCGTGCGCGTAGGATACAATGCCGATACCATTCTCTCAAAACTCAATCGTTACGTAAACAATACATATCCGAATGGATTTCAGCGCAACAATCCGCACGGAATCGAAAACTTTAGTACCACTCCCAATACCATCAATGAAATGCTATGTATGGGGCATCAAGATGTGGTTCGCGTATTCCCGGTGTGGCCTACCGAGCAAGATGCCACCTTTGAGCGAATCCGTGTAGAAGGAGCTTTTCTGGTTTCGGGAAGCATCAAGAAAGGTCAGATTGGTCCGGTAACAATTACGAGCGAACAAGGAAGGCCACTTGTTTTGCAGAATCCATGGCACGGTAAATCCGTGAAAATAACATCTACATCCGGTGATCATATCATTCAAGAAGGAGCGCAACTAAGTGTATCAACACATCCAGGTGAAACATATTTTTTTACAATAAACTAATACCATACTAGCAAATCAATGAACAAAACAAAACTACTACAACTTTGTGTTGCCGTGTTGTGCGTTACGGGTTTTTTCTCGTGCCATACGCAGCAAGCACGAACAGAGTTAAACATGAATACCGACTGGGCCTTCTTTCGAGGCGATACAGTGGGTGGCGAACGTGTCGATATGAACGATGCAAATTGGATACCGATTGCATTGCCGCACATCATGCAGTTGGAGAAGAAACACTGTGGAGGAGATATCATCTACGACGGTGTAGGTTGGTATCGTCGTTATTTCAAAGTGCCCGAGTCGTATAAAGGAAAACGTGTGGCGCTCGAATTTGAAGGCGTAATGACCAATTGCGAAGTGTTTGTAAACGGGCAGGAAGTAGCCCGAAACTCGGGCGGATACGTCGGTTTTAACGCAGACATTTCAGACAAACTAAAATGGAACGGCGAAAACAATGTCTTGGCCGTTCGTGTATCGGCCGTGTACGATTCGCTTACACCTCCGGCCAAGCCGCAGGCTCGTCTCGACTTTTATTACTACAGCGGTATCTACCGTGATGTGAAAATGGTAGTGTCGGATCCGCTTCACATAACCAATGCGCTCGACAAAGGGTTGAAAAACGGAAGCGGCATCTTTGTAACCTATCCGAGTGTAAGCAAAGAGCAGGCAGAGGTATTGGTGAAAACCAACCTGTACAATGGTCGTCCGGAGGGAGAAAGCACAACTTTGCGCACCATCCTGAAAGACGCCAATGGTAAAGAAGTAGCGAAAGAAGAATCAACACTCGATATAGCAAGTAAGACCGACAATACGATTGAGCAAAAACTATCCGTAACTAATCCGAACTTGTGGCATCCGTATGCTCCATACCTCTATACCCTCGAGTCGCAACTCTTGGTCGATGGCACGGTGATTGATTCGCAAACAGACGAAATCGGCATTAGAACCATCAAGTATACTGCCGAGGATGGTTTCTTTATCAACGGAGAAAAAATGTATTTGATCGGAGCCAATCGCCATCAATCGTATCCGCATGTAGGCGACGCGGCTTCAAACTCGATGCAAGAACGTGAAGTGATCGACATGAAACGAGGCGGATACAATGCCGTGCGTGCTGCACACTATCCGCACGATCCTGCTTTTTTGAAAGCCTGCGACAAGCATGGTTTGCTTGCGATCGAATGCGTGCCGGGATGGCAATACTTCAACAGTGATCCCGTATTTACACAACGTCTCGAAGAGGTTACCCGCGGCATGATTCGTCGCGACAGAAACCGTCCGTCGATCATCATGTGGGAAACGGCTCTCAACGAAACGCACTATCCGCTTTCGGTCGTAGAGCAAATCTTTAAGGCAGCGCACGAAGAGTATCCGGGCGATCAGATGTATACCTCGGGCGACTATCTTAGTCACGAAGATACCTATCCATACTACGATATATTCTACAAGCAAGTGTCGGGTTACCCGAAAGACGGTAGTGTGATGAGTAATTATCTCGAAGATCAATTGACGTTGAAGCCGCTCTTTACCCGCGAATGGGGCGACGGTGTAGGTGAGAAGCCGCGCGTAAGACTCGACGAGAATACCTACGAACAGTACCGTCAATGTCGTGGCCGATACAAGCAACTCAACGGCGAAGGTTACTTCGATTGGTGTATGCTCGATGCGAATCCGCACATGGGTGGTCACTTCCTTTGGAGTTACAATGACTATGCGCGTGGTGCGGAAGAAGAGACAATGTTTTGCGGAGTCGTAGACGTAAACCGCTATCCGAAGCAGAGTTATTACATGATGCAAAGCATGCGCTCGAATGCGATTTCGCAAGCAGGACTGTATGACGGACCAATGATCTTTATCGGATCCGATAACGCATCGGCCAAACTGCCTACTTCTACAACCGAGATTCCGGTTTACTCCAATTGCGACGCGGTTGAGTTGTATCGCAACGGTAAGTTGATCGAACGTAAAACGCGTGAAGGCGAGAAAGAAGCCTACAAATGGACGGTAGCAAAAGGCGGTAGCCCTTGCTTTGTATTCGACGCGAAAGGATACGAAGCCGGCGAACTAAAAGCAATCGGATTCATCGGAGACAAAGAAGTGGTTTCGCATGCCGTGCATACGCTCGAAGCAGCCGATTATATCGAAGTTTACATCCCTGAGCATGGCATCACGCCTGTAGCCGACGGAAGCGATATGATTCCGGTATACTTTAAAATCTGCGATAAGAACGGAACCCTTGTGAATACGTCAGACGCAGAAATCACCATTCAGGTAAAAGGCGAAGGATCGCTTATCGGCGACAACATCCGCCGCGTCGGAATCAATCCGCAAAAGGTAGAAGGCGGCATTGGCTTTGCGTTTGTACGTTGCGGCAAAAAGGCAGGAACCATTGAGATCGAGGCTTCGGCCGATGGGTTGAAGTCGGGCAAAAACTCCATCAAAACAATGCCTTTCCAAGGTACGTATGTCGAAGACGGCAGCCACACACCATTTACAGGAAATGAAGAAGACGGCGTAGTTGTAAAGCCTACTCGCTGGGACAAGCAGATTCTTGCGCGCGAACAAGCACCGATCGAGTCGGTTGTAGCGAGTTCTTCTCAAGCCGGGTTTGAAGTGGCACAAGTTGCCGATGGCGACGATTTCTCATGGTGGATTGCAGGAGAAGACAAGTTTCCGCAAGTGGTTACGGTAACACTCCAAGAGAAAACGCCAATTGTAGCGAGTCGTGTTCGTTTTCAGAAAGACAGCTCTTCGTATACACATCGCGTAGAAACCTCTGTCGACGGTGTTACGTGGGAACCATTCTATGAGCGCGAATGCACCGGTTGGGAGTTTAAACCAATGCGATTGAACAAAGAGATCAAATACTTTAGAGTCATCATCGACAAGGCTTCGGATGGAAGAGCCGGTCTTGCCGAAATATCGTTCTACAAGTAACAATCTTGACATAAAACAAAAACGCCCCGTAAAACAAGGCTAGCGATACGATGCTATGCTCCTGTTTTACGGGGCGTTTTTTATTCTGTCGCGGAAGCAATACCGCACAAGCTTAATCGATTGTGGGCGAATGCTCAAATGTAAGCTCGTATTTACCGGTAGGAACCACACGGATAAACTTTCCTTTTACTTCGTATGTCGTTTGCGTTTCTTTATTGATATAAGTAGCCGTATACGAAACCTTTGTTTGTTTGAACTCGGCAAACAAGATTTGTTTCGTTGTTCCGGGTTCGAATAAACGAGTTACTTCAACTCCTTTATATGAGCAGTCTCTTTGCTTAAAAGCATAATTATAGATGCTAGGCTTCGTATCAAAGTAGATTTTATCGTCGTACACATTGTTGGGTATATCCACTTCAACAGAATCTTTTCCAAGAAGTATCTCTTTTCGTTTATCGTCGCTTGTAAAGATATGAGTGTCGAAGATGTTATAAAACGGGAGAACTGTCATTTCGACCGGTTTATTGGAATGGACAATAATTTTATCAATCAGAGCGCGTGATTGTTCCGTATATATCGAGTCGCCGTCGCCCGGAGATAAGGAATAAGTGATCTTGTCAAATAAATAACCGGCCGACTTCTTTTGTTCAAAGGGAATACGTTGCGTGTATTCGCCAGACGTTAAAAGAAGATCGTAAGTAAAGGACTCGTCGTAGAAGTTTTCATGGATGTCAATTATCAGTTTATTATCAGACGTATGTGTGACAGTGAAGCCTTTATAATCCCAGTTACTAGTCATGCGGCCCGGCCCGGTAAGCTTCATCGGTGAGTCTTTTTGTATTAGATTATTATTTTCATCGTAAATGTCTCCAAATACAGATGACGCAGAGTTGCTTAAAACTACTGCGACTTCCCAGTTTTCGAAGGCAATAGGTAGCTCTTTTCTTCCTCCCGTCGACTCAAACGCTAAGGCTTTATCGACCGGACAGATTACAATCTCGAGTTCGTTTTCATTAGAACAACTTGTAAACGTCAAAGCAACCATACATAAGCACAGTGCACTTAAAATTGATATTCGTTTCATAGTAGATCATTTAATGTTTTACATGGTAAAGACAAATATATAACTAATTGCGAATGATTTAATAATTAGTAGATTTAAATCTCTAAATATAAAGGTTTACAAATATGAGTCGTCGATTTGATGTGTTGAGGCAGGGTTGGGAGCTAACGGTTTGTGCCTTAATGTATAATTTGATAAAAGGAGCTGGGGGCTTGTTTGCCGTGTGAATCATTGCGATTTGCGGTAAATAAGCTCTTTTTTTGCTAGATGAAGTTGTTTGCCGAACAAATAAATACTTACGGTTTGTCGTGAAATCGTTGTTTTGTCTGACGCTTTTTGGTGCGCCTTACTGAGTAGGTGTTTTTGACCTTTCAAAATGCAGGGCGTTTGTTTTTTGTGCAAACGATTTGTAAAAGCTCAACTCTTGCTCAGTAGCTTGTAAATGTAGCATCCCTAGGATTGGTGCGGAGACCGCACTCTCGTGAAAATAAGCTCTGTTGGTCTGCACGAATTCCCATTACGTCTTCAATGAAAACTGTTTTCAGTTATGGTGAAGAGTGAAATCACGCTTCATTGAAAATGAAATCACGCACGCATGGTGAGTGAAAATAGTATTCGTGGTGAGTAAAAATTGTCTATTCAAAAACCAAGAATGGTTCTTGAAAGAAGCAAATAAGGTTTTCGGAAGAAGTAAACTTGCTTTTTGTCTGAACCAAGCATGGTTTTTTCGATAAGATTGACTAAAAACGGCAAAAAGTCCGGTTGGTACGTTCATAAACGATGTTATGGCTTTCCGGAAACGTGATTTTCTGAACGTGAAAAATCAGCCTGTTTTGACAATCTAGCACGAAAACGGGCTTTAAAAACTTCAAATAACGGTCTCGGAAACTACGAGATGAATGCTTGAAAATCAGACTTAGTGTATAGAATAAGAAAAGTACGAATTGTTAGTAAAGTCTGAATTAATTTCTTTTTCTTTGTTGCGAAGCATCGAAAAGACCAATGCATGCTTCCTATTCGTAAAGCGAAAAATACCATGTAATCACTTCATCTTGTTTGCGCCATGCAAGCGAGACCAATCAAACGTAGATATGAAAATAAATAAATCGATTAGCCTTTGTTGTATTGCGAGTGCTTTGATCTCTTTTTCGGCTTGTACAACCTCGACCAAGCCTGTAGAACGCGAAAGCATTACTTATAAAGTTGTGACCGATAATCTCGAGACCCGAATGCCCGGAACCTTTATGAAAGTAGGTAATTATTTAGTGTGGGAAGATCCTTTTGCGAAAGATCGGTTTATGCACGTCGTTGATCCGCAAAGCGGAAAAGAGGTGGGCACCATGGGAGATGTTGGGCAAGGCCCCGAGGAGTTTACGACTCCCGCTATTTCTAAAACCTTCGACAATCGCGTGTTTGTATATGATCTGAATACGAAACGCCAGGCCTTTTATTCCGTTGATCGTCTTGTGAGCAATCAGTCTCCTTTTACGAGGTATATAGATAATACAGACCTTGATGCGACGGATAAAATCAATATCAATGACGATCAGTTTATTATTATTGAACCGGCAGAAATGACGATCTTTAAGTATGTCAATAAAACGGATACGATTGCATTTGGATCACAACTGATCAACGGGGAGAACATAGACAATCGTTTTACTATTAATCAGGGAAGGATACAGTACAATCCGAAGATAGATAAGTTCGTTTTTGCTTCGTCGTCATTACCTGCTATCAGAGTTTATTCGATTAATAAAGGAAACATTATAGAGGAATATCGAAGCACGATACCGGATAATGCGTATTCCTTTGTGGGTGGTGGTGTTAAAATAGATAGGAATAGAAAAGCTAGTCTGGATATGTCGCTGACAAAAGACTACATCGTAACCATTCAACGTGATTATGAAAAAGACAATACGGATGAATCTACCGTTGGAATGGACTTTAGCAAAAATGCAACTACCCTTTTCCTTTACGATTATAACGGGAGTCTGAAAAAGATCGTCGATACAGGCATGCCGATTCTTCGCTTGGCGGGTGACGCAGAAAACAATACAGTGTATGTGGTGGGAGTAAACCCTGAATTTGTGATTGCGCAAGTAGCACTGTAAACGAACAAAGTTGCTTATCTTCAAAAAAGGGATAAGCAACTTCTTGCGACTTTACAAGAAAAGCCTGTATAATATCAACGGCATCAATGGCAAGTAGTCTTTGAGGGCGGTGCGCAGTAGTTTCAACGCATTCGACATGCGGTATTCGATCGTCTTCTTTGATACGCCAAGCTCGTCGGCTATCTCCTGATAACTCATCTCTTGCATTCGGCTTCGCACAAATACTTCCTTGTAGCTATCGGGCAGCGATTCGATAGCTTTCTCAATCTGCTCCGCTAGTTCGCCCGACAAGTAATAGTCGGGATCTTCAAAATGTACATGCAGTGCATCGTAAATCTCCGAGTGTTTTTGTTGGTGACATTGTTGCGATTTAATCGCGTTGAGGCAGCGATATTTCGTTGCCGTAAAAAGGTATGACTTTACCGATGAACTGATTTGTAGCGATTGCCTGTTTTCCCAAAGATAGACCATCAAATCCTCCACGATCTCTTCAGCATAATGATCAGGCACATACTGAGAAGCGTACTCACAAAGCGGCGAGTAGTACGAAACGAAAAGCTTCTTGAAGCTCTTTTTATCATCCCTTTGTATGTTCGAAATTAACAATATGTCTTCCATCACGCAGTTACAATATAGATTCAGTAAAGGTATATAGAAATAAATTTAAAAAAAAAGACATTTTCGTTTAGGGTGGTAAGCAAGTTAGTTGTCTTCTCTATGTAAACAGGAAATAATATACATGAAAGACAACAGACACTATACAGAAGAAGAGCAAGACTATTTGTTGAATCATGCCGTGCGTACACGTGGGCGTATTGCGCAAAGAGATCCTTTGGCCGCATACGCAAGAGTGGAAAGCCGGCTGACAAAGAACCGTGCGTTGTGGTGGAGCCGACGTGTTGTTGCGGTAGCTGCATGTGTGATTGCGGTTGTTGGTTTGTCTGTTTCTATTGCAAAGTATGCCGTAGATGCTCCGGTACTTGTTCCACAGTACGTCACATTAGAGGCCAATGCCGGTATGAGGGGATACTTTACATTGCCCGATAGCACGCAAGTTTATTTGAACTCAGGATCTACAATAACATACCCGGTGCGCTTCGATGGCAACGAGCGCAATGTGTTGCTTGTGGGGGAAGCTTACTTTAAAGTAACGCGAAACGAGCAACAACCTTTTGTGGTGAGTACTTCCAACGACCAACTGCGCGTGAAAGTGTATGGCACAGAGTTTAATGTGCAAGCATTCAAGAATGAATCGGCCGTATACACTACATTGGTCGAGGGTTCTGTTGCGTTGCAATATAAAAATAACACGGGCACATTTACCGAGCATCGTCTCAAGCCTTCGGAACGTGCGATATATTCGCTTTCGAAACACAAAGTAGCGGTACAACAAGTAAACGCTGAGGTGGAAAAGGCTTGGATAGATGGCAAATTGATTTTCAAAGATACGCCTATGCCCGAAGTATTGCGCCGCTTGGCCCTACACTACAATGTAAAGTTTGAAGTTGCCGATAACTCGATTTACCAACACCGCTTTACCGGGGTGTTTCAGGGGCGTCCATTGAGCCAAGTACTAAATTACATTACTATTTCTTCTAATATAGCATATTCGATAATCGATAATAGAGAAGACGACACACTGAATTTACATCATTCGGTGGTCAAGTTAACCATGAAAAAGTAAACATAAACATTTAACAAAGAGTAGTATGTTGGGAAAATCAAAACGAGCCATCAAGTTAACCTGTTTGTCATTATCCATGACAACATGCATGGCTTTCGCTTCCGATCAGGCAGCTAAGCTAACTTTAAATGCGAGCAATCAATCCATCTCGTCTGTATTGGCATTGATCGAGTCGCAAACAGACTTTAATTTCTTTTACAACAGTCAGTTGGTCGACGTAAACAAGACCGTGACCGTGAAAACAAGCAACGAAGACATCAATGATGTGCTTCACAAAGTATTTAAGGGTACGAATGTGTCTTATCAAGTTGTAGACAAAGACATCATTCTTACCGTGAAAAACGCACCGGGAGTAAGTCAGCAACGCAAAAAAATCACCGGAACTGTTGTAGACGCAACCGGCGAGCCCGTAATCGGGGCTAATGTGGTAGAGAAAGGAACTACCAACGGATCTATTACCGATCTTGATGGAAACTTTACGCTCGATGTGGCTGACAAAGGAATCCTACAGGTGTCTTATATCGGATACAATACGCAAGACATTTCGGTAGCAAAGGGCACACACTTTACGGTCAAACTACTAGAGGATACGCAGAACCTCGATGAAGTGGTGATTGTAGGGTATGGTGTGCAGAAGAAGGTAAACCTTACCGGGTCGGTTTCTTCGGTGAAAGGAGAAGAGCTTAGTTTGCGTCCTGTGACCAATGCAACGCAAAGTTTGCAGGGACTTGTACCGGGACTTACTGTAAATAATAACCAATCGGGTCGTCCGGGTGCTTCAGGAACGCTAAGCCTTCGCGGGCAGGGAAATCTTGCCAATAATGCTTCGCCGTATGTCTTGGTAGATGGGGTTGAGATGAACCTGTCGGATGTAAATCCGAACGATATCGAAAACATCTCGGTATTGAAAGACGCTGCCGCTTGCGCTATCTACGGTGCACGTGCGGCTTATGGGGTGATTCTTGTAACCACAAAGCGTGGCGAAGAGGGCAAAATGCGCGTGAATTATCAAGGTACCATCGGTTGGAACTCTCCAACGGTAATGCCGAAAATGGCGGATGCGTATGAGTTTGCAACCTACTTCAACGAAGCGTGTAAGAATGCGGGTGTAAATCAGCAATACAGTGACGAAAAGCTTTCGCTGTTGCAGCAATATATGAAAGACCCTACAGGTATCGATCCATGGGCAGAGATGAAAGGCAACGACTTGGTTGCGGCTTTTGAGAATACGGCAAATGGAGTAGGTAACGTCGATTACTTTAAGTTGCATTACAAGGATGCTGCCTTCAAGCAAAATCACAATCTGAGTTTGAGCGGAGGAGGCAAGAGTGCGCAGTACTACGTTTCGTCGGGTATCTATACCGAAGACGGGATCTTGCGGTTTGCCGATATGGATTACAAACGTTACAACTTTAATGCCAGCATGTCTTCTCAAATGACCAAGTGGCTAAAGATGAATGTAAACACGAAGTTCATGCACTCCGACGAGAATACACCATTCGGGGATGGCGGGCTAAGTGAGGGCTTTTACCATTCGTTGGCACGCTTCCGTCCTACGGTAAGTCCGGTCGATCCGCATGGAAACTATACCGAGCTTACCATGATTCCCTACTTGCAAAGCGGCACGTACACCAATACGAAGCGCTACAACATGGCACTTACCGGAGGCTTCGAAGTGCAGCCGATCAAGAATTGGAGAATCATTCTCGACTATACATTTCGTATGAGCAACATGCAGTATGATGCGTTGAATGTGGCACCAATGATACCCGGGATGGATGGTACTACGATGTACAAAGGGACAAGAGGGGAGCTCGGTGTTGCAACAAACGGGCGCTTTACTCGCGCCGAGGCTGCAACCAATTATCAAACAATCAATCTCTATACCAATTACCTCTTTACGCTAAACGAGAAGCACAACTTCGCGTTTATGGGTGGATACCAGGAAGAGAATAGCGACTATCGGTATCTCAAGAATAATGTTGTGGATTTGATTTCGACCACAAACCCGGGTCTGGAATTAGGAACCGGAGATCGTATTACGGTAGATACACGCAACGGTTGGGCTACACGCGGATTCTTTGGTCGTATCAATTACGATTACGATGGAAAGTATCTGGTGGAGGCGAATGGTAGATACGACGGATCGTCTCGCTTTGCCGCAGATCATCGTTGGGGCTTCTTTCCGTCGGTTTCGTTGGGTTGGAACATCACCCGCGAATCGTTTATGGAACCGATTACCAACGTACTTCCTGTGTTGAAGTTGCGCGGATCGTATGGCTTGCTGGGTAATCAGAACGGTGCCGGTTTGTATACGTTTGCTTCTACAATGGGCATACAGTCGTTGGGTAATTATTACTTTACCGATGGCAGACAGATGTATATCAAAGCGCCGGGTGTAATAGATCCGAACACAACTTGGGAGAAGGTAGAGAGTAAAAACCTTGGGCTCGACTTTGGTTTCTTTAATAATGCGTTGTCGGGTACATTCGATGTGTTTCAGCGCGATACGAAAGATATGCTCGGGCCTACTGCCGACTTGGCCGATATGTTTGGCGCGGATGCTCCGCAAACCAATAATGCTCGCATGCGCAATCGTGGGTGGGAACTGACACTGCAATACAAAGGAACGATCGGAAAGGATATTGAGTACACGGTAGGAGGTTTGCTTTCGGATGCGACTTCGGAGGTGACTCGTTATGAAAATCCTACGGGAACGAATCCGGCGGGCAACTGGTATGTAGGTAAGCGTGTTGGTGAAATCTGGGGATACCGTGCATCGGGCTTGATTCAGGATCAGGACGAAGCCGATATTTACAACCAGTCGTTTGATCTATCTTATATTTCGGGACAGAAGTGGACTCCCGGTGATGTAAAGTATTTGGACGTGAATGGAGACGGAAAGATTGATAACGGCACAAATACACTCGACGATATGGGCGACCGTGTCATTATTGGTAACTCAGCGCCACGCTACCAGTATACATTCAACGGCTCTATATCTTGGAAAGGGATTTCCCTTAGCATGTTGTTTCAAGGTGTGGGTAAACGAGATTGGGCACCGGGTGCGGGCACTGTGTACTTTTGGGGTTCGGGACCTTATGCGCAGGTTACTGTGTTTAAAGAGCACCTCGACTACTGGAGCGAAAGTAATAAGGGGGCTTATTATCCAAAGCCGTATACGGCCGGAGCGGGTGCGATCAATAACTTCCGCAATAAGACTTCGCAGGTGGCCGATCGCTATCTTCAAAGTGCGGCCTATTGCAGGTTGAAGAATTTAACCGTGAGTTATATGCTGCCGGAGCAGTGGACTTCGAAGGCGGGATTCAACAGGGTGCAGGTGTTTTTCTCGGGAGAAAACTTGTTTACGCTAACGAAGCTTCCGAAAATGTTTGACCCGGAAGCGATCTTTACCAAGAATGATTACACGGAGGAGTCGGGAAAGAACTATCCGATGAATCGCGTTATCTCGTTCGGACTTATCGTTAACTTATAAAATCAGGAATCATGAAATTAGCAAAATATATAGCAGGCTTTAGCTTATTGATCGGGTTGAGCTCGTGTTTTGATTTAGATAAAAACCCGGAAGGTGTGCTGTCTACAACCACAGCATTTACCAGCTCTGCGGAGATAGAGAAGTATCTAAATCAGTTTTACGAAAAAGGAGTGAAAGTGCAATCAAACAATGTTGGTGCAGCCTTGGGTATTGCCTTTGGTGATATGAATAGCGACAATATGATTAGTAACGTTATTGATACGCGCCTGGCGGGAGAGCTGGCTCTTAGCAATAGTGCCAAGCTTGAGAATTATACGCAAATTAGAAACGTAAACTTTCTAATCAATAACTTGGGAAATTGCAAAGAGACCGGCGCCGCGTTTAATCAATGCGTAGGTGAAGCTTACTTCTTCCGTGCATGGTTTTACTATCAGATGTTTATTCAATACGGTCCTATCTCGTGGGTGTCGGTAGTGCTTGATCCGGTGCAAGAGCAAATGCGTATTCCAAGACACGATCGCACGGTTGTGGCAGATAGTATTCTTGCCGACTTGGATAAGGCGATCGAGTATCTGAATGTACAAAACAGCAGCGCAACAATGCGGGTGCATCGTGATGTGGCGTGTGCATTAAAGAGCGAGGTGGCTTTGTTTGAAGGTACGTGGGAAAAGTATCACAAAGAAAAAGGAACTCCTTTTTATGATAAGAATGTAACGGATCAGAAGATCAATAATTACCTACAGCAGGCTGCCGATGCTGCCAAGCAGGTAATCGATCGAGGTGTTTGGGGCATTTCGGGCGGAGATCCCTTGACTGCTTACCGAGATTTGTTTATCACGCTCGACTTGTCGGGCAACAAGGAGGTACTTTGGTGGAAGAAGTACAGTACAGATGACAACATCGGACATTCGGTGACAAGGTTCTTAAATAAAGGAGGTGGTATCACCGGGGCTTCGATGTCTTTGGTTGATGATTACCTCACGGTAGACGGCCGTCCTTATGTGGGAGAGGAGCGAGCTGCGGCTCAGAAGGTATACGGCTCAGAGCTGCAACCCGATGTGCGCGACCCTCGTTTGTCGCAAACGGTTTGCTTGCCGGGCCAAGAGCTTCGTCCAAATAAAGGATACACTTTTATGTTTCCTCCGCTCGACGGAAATAGTTATCATCAGAATACGACAGGCTTCTCAGTGTTGAAATACGTGGAGTTTAATACAACGAATCAAGCTACGGTCGATGGCGAAGGCAAGAGTCAGGCGCCGGCTATTCAGTTTCGCTATGCCGACATCCTGCTCAACTATGCCGAAGCGCTTGCCGAACTCGATGGCGCGGGTAATGCTGCAAAAATAGCGGAAGCGTTAAATCCTTTGCGCAGTCGTGTAGGGATGCCGGGTGTAGACTTTGATCGCGAATACAACACCGACGCTTCGTATCCGTTCCGATCTCTCAATAAGTATATTCAAGCAGTGCGTAGAGAGCGTAGGGTAGAAAAGGCGTTGGAGGGTCGACGTCTCGAGGATATTTTGCGTTGGGCAGCTGCCGATCTTTTGATCAAGGGGCAGACTCCGAAAGGGGCTCTCTTTGTAGGCAGTAACTTGAAAGATGCATATTCGACATTGGTCTATGACCAGCCTTCGGGTAATAATTTGTATCTTTCGGGCAAACCGGGTGATGAGCGCCGATACATCATTCCGTTTAATAATACCAGTTATGCTAACGGTTGGAATTTCAACCTGGATCGCGACTACTTACTTCCAATACAACCGCGAATGATTTCGCTTACGGATGGCATGTGGACGCAGAACCCGGGTTGGTAACTTCATAATCAATTTTGAAAAACAATATGGATAGAAAAATGATTTTGTGTACAGGGCTGATGTCTTTGGCAGTAGTGCCCTGTATGGCCGGCAAGAAGTCGGACAAAGAGGCGAAGAAGCCGATGAATATTTTGTTTATAATGAGTGACGACCACTCTTATCAAACAATCAGTGCGTATGACAAGCGTTATATCAATACGCCTAATATTGATCGCATCGGCAAAGAGGGGGTGATCTATACCAATAGTTTTGTTGCTAACTCGATAAGCGGACCAAGTCGTGCTTGTATGCTTACCGGAAAACACAGCCATAAGAACGGCTTCATCAATAACTCAAAACGTTTTGACGGTTCGCAACAAACGTTTCCAAAATTGCTTCAGCAAGTAGGTTACCAAACTGCAGTGGTGGGTAAATGGCACCTTACTTCAGATCCTACAGGTTTCGACTATTGGAACATTCTTGTAGGGCAAGGTGAATACTATCAGCCTACATTTATCGAAAACGGAGTAAAGGGAATTCGTCAAGGTTATGCAACCAATGTGACCACAGACATTGCTCTTGACTGGTTGGATGAAAAGCGCGACAAAGACAAACCTTTCTGTTTGCTTTTGCACCACAAAGCACCACACCGCACATGGATGCCGGATATCAAATATTTAGGAGAGTTTGATGATGTAACATTCCCATTGCCCGATACCTTCTACGACAAGTATGAAAACCGTATCGCTGCTCAGCAACAAGAGATGAGCATTATTGAAGATATGGACTTGGTGTATGACTTGAAGTTGGCGGATAAAGAGAATGAAATCCATACTGCCGATAAAGGTCTTGAAGGTGCTGGGCGTAGCATGTACAACAGTCGTATGACCGCTGAGGAAAAGAAGGCATGGGATGCGTATTACGATCCGATCATCAAAGAATTTAAAGAAAAGAAACTTACCGGTAAAGCACTTGCAGAATGGAAATACCAACGCTATATGCGCGACTACATGAGCGTAATCAAATCGGTAGATGATAACATCGGTCGTGTACTTGAGTATCTTGAAAAGAACGGATTGCTTGAAAATACATTGGTGGTTTATACTTCCGATCAAGGCTTCTACATGGGAGAGCACGGATGGTTTGACAAACGTTTCATGTACGAAGAGTCGTTCCGCACTCCACTGTTGATGCGTTATCCGGGTGGTAAGAAAGGTAAAGTTGATCAGTTGGTACAAAACATCGACTACGCTCCAACGTTTTTGGAGGTTGCCGGCGTGGACGTTCCGGAAGATATTCAAGGAAACTCGGTACTACCATTGCTTGAAGGCGAGAAGCCAAAAGACTGGCGCAAGTCTTTGTACTACCACTTCTATGAGTATCCTGCCGAACATGCGGTGAAACGTCACTACGGTGTTCGCAATGACAGATATAAATTGATCCACTTCTATAACGATATCGATACGTGGGAGTTGTATGATTTGAAGAAGGACCCGAAAGAGTTGAATAACCTTTACGGTGCTTCGGGATACGAAAAGATACAAAAAGAACTTCACGCGGAGCTTGACCGACTACAAGATATGTACGAAGTTGAAGAACGCTAATTAGCAGAAACGCCGAAAGAACTCAGCTGAGCTTTTTCGGCGTTTCTCTTTTATGCAAGAGTAAGGCTGCATATTCTTTTATTGTGGTTCGTAGATAACAAGGATCGGATTATCTTCTTCCGTGATATTTGGAAACAAGTCTGTCTCTACGGCTTTGAATGCTTGGATATAGGAGATAATGGTTTTCCCGTCGGGTGAGAACATCGGAGTCTCTCCGTTTATAGTAAGTTCTTTACTTTTCGGATCATTGATCACAACGTTAGCATACGACTTGTTTGCCTTTTTATCGTAGAGAGCAAGTTGAGAGGTCTTATCTTTTGTCTGACCAGTTCCCAATTTATAGATGACAAAATAGTAGCGATCTGTATTTACAAAGTTAGTTGTGACAGCACGCTGACCTGTTGCTCTTTTTAAAGGTTCGCTGTTTTCATTGATTGTTATTTCATCATAGTCAAAATATAGATCTTGCATCTGAATGAGTCCTGCAGGAGTAAGTTTGTTATCAGGCTGCACGTGAAAGATGGTATCGTTGAAGTAATGATAAAGATAGATGTCGTTATCAACCGAACTCATAAAAGTTGTTCCCATATAAGTTTCTGCAAGATTCATCTCTCTATCCGGCTTACTGATTGTGTCAGCTTTAAAGTCCGTCGTACTTACTGCGATTAATGCCGGACTTACACCGTTATCAAAACCATAATAATAAAGCTTATCATTAAAAAGCGAGAAGTTTATGATATGTTGATAAGGAGGAAGCAGAAATGAGCGGATGAACTTCCCATTCATATCATATGTAACCATTTTTCGATCCCAATAGTCCATTACAAATACTTCATTGTTGGGCTCGTCGATTCGTATCTTTTCTGCCGAAGTAAACTCTTCAGGGCCTTGGCCTATGCTCCCTAATTTGCCGATAAACTTCCCTTGCTTGTCAAACTTATATACCGTCCCTTTACTCACAATCCAGTAAGCATCGGAGCTTATTTCGATTTGAGAGATCGAAGCAATAAGACTCGAATCAGTCGTTTCTAAAGGCAGAAAGGTTTGTTTCCAGCCTAAAGCATCGGAGTCTAACTCAACCTTTTTATTGATATCCGACATCGAATTCAGGTCGATAACAGGAAGACTTGATTCGTTAGATGTCGTAGTGCAAGCTGTTGTCAGCAGAGCAGCCAGTGCTATTGAGAGTGTAGTTTGTGCTTTCATCGTATCTTTTTATATAAGTTGCTGTGTTGTTATTATTGTGGTTCGTAGATAACAAGGATCGGATTATCTTCTTCCGTGATATTTGGAAACAAGTCAGTCTCTACGGCTTTGAATGCTTGGATGTAGGAGATAATAGTTTTCCCGTCTGGCGAAAATAAAGGAGTCTCTCCGTTTATAATAAGTTCTTTACTTTTCGGATCATTGATCACGACGTTAGCATACGACTTGTTTGCCTTTTTGTCGTAGAGAGCGAGATAATAGGGATTGTATTCTGTTATAGAACTTCCTAAGCTATAACAGATAAAGTAGTAGCGATCTGTATTTACAAAGTTTGTTGTAAATGCGCGCGGTTGAGATGTTTTTCTTATAGGCTGCCCATCATCGTCGAACGTTATTTCTTTGTAGTCGAAATAAAGATCTTTCATGTTTACAAAACCGGCAGGAGTAAGCTTGTTATCGGGCTGCAAATGAAAGATGGTGTCGTTGAAGTAATGGTAAAGATAAATATCCTTATCGATCGAACTCATATAGGTAGAACCCATAAATCCTTCTCCGTAATCCATTTCTCTGCTTGGTTTGCTGATTGTATCTGTTTTGAGATCGGTTGCATTTACTTTGATCAAAGCCGGTGCGACGCTATTCTCTACTCCGTAAAAATAAAGATTGCCATCGAAAAGAGAGAAGCTCGTGATGTATTGAAAAGGAGGAAGCGGAAATGTGCGAACAAACTTTCCGTTCAGATCATACACAACCATCTTGCGTCCGAAGTAGTCCATTACGAAAACGTTATTGTTGGCTTCGTCTACTTGTACCCTTTTTGCCGAAATATACTCTTCGGGGCCTTGTCCTTTCTGCCCAAATTTACCGATAAACTTTCCTTGCTTATCAAACTTTAGAATAGTACCACTACCTACAATCCAATAAGCATCGGAAGTGGTTTCGATTTGTGCGATCTTAGCCACAACGCTTGAATCAGTCGTTTCTAAAGGCAGAAAGGTTTGTTTCCAGCCTAATGCTTCCGCTTCCAACTCAACCTTTTTATGGATATCCGACATCGAATTCAGGTCGATAACAGGAAGACTTGATTCGTTAGATGTCGTCGTGCAAGCTGTTGCCAGCAGAGCAGCCAGTGCTATTGAGAGTGTAGTTTGTGCTTTCATCGTATGATTGCTTTTATGATTACATTGTTTTAAACATTCGTCAAAGTGGTGCTCAAATTTATAGATTGTATTTTAAATAAAATATATTTGCACAAAATATAATCACACAAAACAAACCATGAGGTGCGTAATCATGGATTACGGATAAAACCATGACTAATTCTTAAGACAATGAAAAGAGCTATTTTATTGATGTTTCTATTTGTTTCGGCTATTGTAAGGGGGCAGGTAGTGAAAGGCGTATTTGTAGGTGAGCAAGACTCGCCACTTGCCGGAATAAATATAACGTTGCAAACACTAGACAACCAGAAACAAATCGGCGGAACCTCGACGAATGCCGAAGGTGCGTTTAGTATTGAATATAAGCAATCGGGCAGTTATCTGCTTCGGGCCAGTTGCATTGGTTATCGCAGCTATGCAATGGAGTTGAAAGACATTTCGGGAGTTGTCGATTTGGGTCGTTTGCAGCTTGCTGATGATCCGGTTGCACTGGGAGAGGTGGTTGTTGAGGCGGCTTCAACGATTCAGAAGGTTGATGGTCAAGTGGTGTTTCCTCAAAAACAGCAGATAGCGGCCGCAACCTCGGGTTATGCTTTGCTAAGCCAATTGGCTCTGCCGGGAATCAAAATAAATGAAATGTCGCAGTCGGTCAGTACACTCACCGGCACGGGAGTGGTGCAGTTACGCATCAACGGAATCATTTCGACAAAAGCCGATGTGACTGCATTGAATCCGACAGAAGTATTGCGAGTTGAGTATATCGAGAACCCGGGCATTCGTTATGGAGATGATGTAGGAGCTGTGATCAACTTTATAGTAAAGCGCCGCAACAACGGCTGGGTCGGAGGCGTGAATCTAATGAACGCTCTCACAACGGGGTTCGGAACAGATCTAGTATACTTGAAGTACAATCATAAGCGAAGCGAGTTTGCCTTGAATTATTTACTAGATTACAAATCGGGCTTAGCAGAGAAAGTAGATGAAACCGTGCGTTACCGTTTTCCGAATGATACAGAACATTCTATTGAGCGTACCGGACTACACGCAACAAATACCTCTCAACTTCATGCATTGCAGCTGAGTTATAACCTCAATTTAAACGATAAACATGTGTTTAATGCCGTGTTGAGTGGTTCGCTTCTGCATAATCCCGTAAATATACTCAATCAAAAAGTAGAGGAAACCGGAAGAGATGCTTATCTGGCAACGAGAGAAACAGCCGATAAGTTCAAGTCTCCTTCGATCGACCTTTACTATCAAGCAGCTTTGCCACACAAACAATCGCTAACGATCAATGCAGTGGGAACTTACACAACATCCGACTACGATTATCACTACATAGAGAATGCATCAAACGGAGGTCAAGAACTTTCCACTTACGGATATACGACAAAAGGAGAGAAGTATGCTTTCTTGAGTGAAGCAATCTACGAGAAACGATTCGCCCCCTTTGCTTTGTCGGCCGGCATACAATACGCGCAAAGCTATTTAGAGAATACGTATTTTACAGAAACGAATACGGTAAACGAAATGCATAACTCCAATCTTTATACCTATGTACAGTTGAAAGGAAAAATAGACAAGCTGAACTATATGCTCGGAGTGGGCATGAGCCGTCAATACAACAAGCAAGATTCGCTGGGCTATGCCTATTGGTCGTTTCGTCCTTCCATTACGCTTTCGTATCCCTTGTTTAAAGGAGCCAACCTGAATTATCAGTTTAGTGTAAAACCCAATCTGCCCAAGTTGTCGATGCTAAGTGATGTTGCTCTGCAGCGTAATGAATGGGAAATAATTGTGGGGAATCCGAATCTCGAACCGTTTCGAAACCTGATTAACCGTCTTACGTTTATGTATCAGCATCCACGGTTTACTATGCAGCTGGTCGGAGTATACATGCATAGCAACGATGCCATTATGCCTACTGTAAATAGAGTTGAGAAAGAAGGCAAACCATTGTTTGTATTCAGTGGCGAAAACCAAAAGAGCATGAATCAGCTTCTCGGGCAAGCTTATGTGCAGTACAAGTTAATACCGAAGCGACTTACATTGGTCGGTTATGGCGGAGTAAACCGTTATTTCAGTAACGGCAATGCATACACGCGACGCTATACATCTTGGTTTGGCGGTGCGTCGGCAATGGTGTATGCAGGCAATTGGAACATGCGGGCAGGCGTAGACAGCAGATACAACTCTTTGTTTGGCGAAACAATCTGGTACAACGAATACAGCAGTAATATCAATGTGTCGTATAAGTTTAAAACGGCACAAATAGGATTGGGATGGATGTATCCTTTACAACCCAAGGGAAGAAGCAATGGTGAAGTGTTGCAAGATAACTTAGTTTCTAAACGAACCTGGAATACAACCGAAGCCTACGGTAATATGGTTACGCTCAATTTAACGTGGAATTTTAATGCCGGTCGCAAATATCAGTCGGTCGATAAATCACTAGAACTGAAAGATACAGATACCGGCATTGTGAAATAACTTCGTATTGTCGCAATAAGATCTACAGTTTCAGCACCTCAAAAGCATGCTCTTTTGGGGTGGTGTCTTCAATGATCTTGGTGATCACTCCTTGCGCGTTTACAACGAAAGTCTTGCGTTGGGTAAACAATCCGCTTACACCAAATGCTTTGATGATCTTCTTGTCCGTATCGGCGATAAGCGGAAAAGGTAAATCGTATTTAGCGGCAAACTTATCGTGCGATGCTTTGTCGTCGGCACTCACTCCGATTACTTGAAACCCTTCGCTCATTAGCTTTTCGTAATTATCACGAAAGCTGCAAGCCTCTTTTGTACATCCCGGAGTATCATCTTTGGGGTAGAAATAAATCACATACTTGTGTCCTTTTAGCGAGGCAGTACTTATCACCACGCCTTTGTTATCGACTCCCGAAAACTCCGGTGCTTTGTCTCCCACTTTAAGTTCGGCTTGTGCCGTTGCAACTCCGAAGAATAGTAATACGGATGCTAGCAATCTTTTCATAGCTTCTTTATATTAGTTATTAATAGAACAGAAGGTAATGAAGATAGGTTGTTGTTTTGGTGTCATGAAGATACGATATATTCTGAAAAAAAGATACCTTTGAATCGCTAAACTTATATATAACTTTAATCCATGAGCGAACACTTACTCAAGTCGGAACGTCTTGACGTTGTCGATGCTTTGCGCGGTTTTGCGCTATTGGCGATTGTGTTGTTGCACAATCTAGAACACTACAACATTTATCACATCCCGGAAGGATTGCCCGATTGGCTTCTTGCCTTTGACAAAGGCGTATGGGATACAACGTTTTTCTTGCTTGCAGGAAAGGCATTCTCTACCTTCTCACTTCTATTCGGATTCAGCTTTTTTATTCAGATGGACAACCAAGCGCGCAGGGGCAATGACTTCAGAGGTCGTTTTGCGTGGCGGTTACTCATGCTGATGCTTTTTGCGCAGTTGCATGCCTTGTTTTACAATGGTGACATCTTGATGTTGTATGCCGTGTGCGGCTTTTCACTTTTGGCCGTGTGCCGACTTTCCAACAAAGCCGTATTCATCATTGCAACCATCCTGCTGTTGCAGCCGTTCGAGTGGGGACGAATGCTTTATGCGCTCATCGATCCGTCGTATACAACCAAGGTTGGTTCGCTTTATGCCAAGTGGGGAGACCTCTGTTGGCCGGTAGGAACATCGGGAACTTTCCTTGAGTTTCTGAAGTCGAACATTACCGACGGACAGCTATATAGCAATGTGTGGCAAATAGAAAACGGGCGACTCTTTCAGGTGCCTGCCCTGTTTATGTTCGGTATGTTACTGGGGCGCAAGCGTTACTTTGTAAAGAGCGAGACGTCTGTTCGATTCTGGAAACGCACGTTGATCATAGCCGGAGCAGCCTTTGCCGTGTTGTATTTTACAAAGATGGGAATTGCTCCATATATTAAACCCATGTCGAAAGCCTTCAAGACCGGTTATAGTATCGCGACAGGTTCGTACCTCAACTTCCTGTTCATGTGTGTACTTGTTTCCATGTTTACACTCTTTTGGTTCTATAAAGGCAACGGATATCGCTTTCAGCGCTTTATCATTCCTTACGGCCGCATGAGTTTGACCAACTACATCACGCAATCGATCATCGGTTGCACGATTTACTATCACTATGGATTCAATCTTTGGAAGTCTACGGGAGCATCCGCAACCATCGTGATCGGGCTCGGTATTTTTGCCCTGCAATGGATCTTTAGTCAGTGGTGGTTGTCTCACTTCAAGCAAGGACCGCTCGAGTATCTATGGAAGAAGCTTACATGGATCTACGCAAAACGAAACTAATACACGGCTAGATCAACTGCATCGCCATGGCTGTTTGAATCGCTTCCATCGAATTCTTTACACCCAGTTTCTCTAATATATTTTGGCGATGCCTGTTTACCGTATTGATACTGATGTGTAGGCGAAGGGCTATTTCCTTGCTGAGAAGTCCTTCGCGCACGCATTGTAAGATCTCCTTTTCACGCACAGAAAGAATCTCCGCGCAGTTGTCATACTTATCGATCGGAATAACCTCTCCCGTTTTATTATTGATAATCTTCCCCTGTATTCCCACAAAAGGCGACGCGTCGTTGCTGAAATTATACAAGCACAAAGCCAGCCACAATCGGTTTTTATCGTTGTTTTGCAAATAAAGTGTACGGTGATTGATCGGCTGATATTCGCCGTTTCGATTCAATGCACGTATGCGGCACGAGGTGTTGTAACTGAGGCGCTCGTGGGGAGGAAGCTGTTCGAGAAAATGAAAGAAGCGCAGTTCGAGCACGTGACGTTCAAACAAATCGT
Organism: Tannerellaceae bacterium; assembly: GCA_051656605.1. Classification (GTDB taxonomy): domain Bacteria; phylum Bacteroidota; class Bacteroidia; order Bacteroidales; family CAMTPD01; genus UBA12018. Next base: position 189,747 of record JBOGCF010000036.1, read on the forward strand.
CGGGATGTATCTTGCTGTAGATTTCATCTTCCCATTTCGACTCGATCACCAACGGCGAGGAAAGATTCTGTTCAATGCCTAGATAGTCGGCAAACGCCCCCGAGTAGATGTAACTTTTGTCGGCCGTAAGATCCGACATCACAGCTACACAATGTTCGATGGTTGCATAGGCCTTTACCACTTGCAGGCATTGCTCAAGTTGCATCGTCGAACTGTCTTTTTCAGTGAGCTGCTGTGACGCAAAACGATCTTCGAGTTGTTGAATAATCTGATCCATATGATTCGAAATGGTTATTTATCACCATTGACCCGAAAGGTCAAAAGAGTGATCTTTGCATCAAAGATAATACGAATTCAAAATAAGAGGATGACAATGAAAAAGTTTTTAGCTGCTTCGGCTGTCGCATTGTGTGGTTTGTTTGCCCAACAAGCAACGGCGCAATCGCTCGAAAAGATGAACTGGTTTAACGAACCAGCAAAATGGGAAATTAGCAACAAGTCTAAATTTGTGATGCAAGTGCCCGGACAAACCGATTACTGGCGTATCTCGCACTACGGCTTCACGGTAGATGACGCTCCGTTTTACTATGCGCTGTACGGAGGTGAGTTTGAAGCGAAAGTAAAGATTACGGGCAATTACAAGACTACCTTCGACCAAATGGGCTTGATGTTGCGTATCGACCACGAAAACTGGATTAAGACCGGTATCGAATACGTGAATGGAAAGCAAAACGTGAGCACGGTGGTTACCCACAAAACAAGCGACTGGAGTGTGGTAGAGTTGAGTGACGCGCCTCGATCTATCTGGATAAAGGCGGTAAGACGTCTCGATGCCGTAGAGGTGTTCTACTCGTTAGATGATAAAAACTATACGATGCTTCGCACCTGCTGGTTGCAAGATAATTGCCCGGTGATGGTAGGGATTATGGGAGCTTCGCCAGACGGTGCCGGCTTTGAAGCCATATTTGAGCATTTCGAAGTGAAGCAGTTGCCCGATCAGCGTCGCCTCGAATGGGCAAAGAAACAGCAAGCTCATTAAGCATACTTGATCAGAAGCGTTTTGGTTCAATGCAACATCGATTCGTGCACGTTACAGTGCCCGAATGTAAACACTGCATCGAGCTAAAACGCTTTTCGTTTGCTTCGAATCGTTCGATGCCCATCAAACGATTCACTCTTCACTATAAAAAAATCGTCAGGTCGCCATGAGGGCACTGAAAAAATCAATAAGTATACTTGCTCATAAAGCTAAATTATAAATAGGTTCTATAATGAAGTTGTTTATATTTCGTATCTTTAAGTTATTATAGTTTTGAGTATGCTAGCACAACAACAAAGGTTATC
>JBOGCF010000037.1:0-55026 GCA_051656605.1 Tannerellaceae bacterium
ATTTCGAACAGAGAAGTTAAGCCCAATAGCGTCGATGGTACTGCGTATAGTGGGAGAGTAGATAGCCGCCGTTTTAGCTCGCAGAGAGCAACAAGTAGAGCGAGTCAGTCGAAAGATTGACTCGCTTTTTTTGTATCTAATTATTTGTAAACACTCGGCAGGCTGGTATTTGCAAGATTAGAATGATGGGTTAGTATGAACCATCGGAATTGTATACAGCGTGGTTAATCTAATTTTCTGAGGTGAAAAAAAAAGACAGAGTAGATTTTTACCCTGTCTTGATTCATATGATCAGTACGATCTGTTTAATACAAAACTACTTTGTGATGGTCGTTCCTTTTCCCGGTTCAAGAGCATCTGCCTTTGTGATTACAACAGAGCTAACACCTGCTTCGATAGCATCAAAAGCATTTTCCAGCTTAGGAATCATACCACCTTGAATAACTCCTGATGTAACCAATTCTTTAAATTCAGCATTATTGATGTGCTTAATTACGCTATCATCATTATGCTCATCCTGAAGTACGCCTGCCTTTTCAAAGCAATACATCAAAGTTACATCAAAATGTTTCGACAAAGCCTTTGCCGCTGAAGCTGCAATTGTATCTGCATTGGTGTTTAGCATGTTTCCTTCACCATCGTGAGTAAGCGGAGCCAATACAGGAACCACTCCTTGCTGAATCAGAGACGCGAGAAGTTCAGAGTTTACCTCTTTTACATCGCCAACAAAGCCATAGTCAATATCTTTTACTTGACGTTTTACGGAGCGGATAATATTCATATCTGCACCAGTCAGACCTAATGCATTTACACCACAAGCTTGTAGTCCGGCAACAATATGCTTATTCACCAAACCGCCGTACACCATCGTAACCACATCCAATGTAGCTTTGTCGGTGATGCGTCGGCCGTCCACCATTTTGCTCTCGATTCCCAGTTGTGTTGCAATCTTTGTTGCCGATCGTCCACCCCCATGCACCAGAACCTTGTGGCCTTCTAATTTTGAGAAATCTTCCAATAGCTGCTTCAGAGTAGCTGGTTCTTCAACAATCTTCCCGCCAACCTTAATAACCGTAAGTTTATTCATCTTTCAATATTCTATTTTTACTGATTAGTCCATCTCTTTATAGTTGTAAATATACTTCAAATCGCAACTTTGAAAGAAAGACAATTCATACAAAATCAGCATCTCCTTAAAATACTTGCATATTGAAATGCAGCTTGAATGAATATGCAGCATAAAAAAAGGGATTAGGCGTATGCCCAATCCCTCGTTTATATATGTAGAATAAAAATCTTACTTTGTCTCGTCGATGATCATACCGCTACCGTGGCAGATCTTGCAATCCTTATCGTAGATCACACCAAACTGACCAGCTGCAATCCCTTGTATCTTATCTTCAGACTCGATACGGTAGATGTCGTTGATCTTTTTAAGTTTGCCAAACGTAAAGTCAGGGGTATGGCGAATCTTAAAAGCAATATCTTTTTCACCTTCGAAGTTACCCCATGGATCTTCTGTGATAAAATTAAAGCCTTGTAAGTTCACAACCTTGCCGTATTGCGTTTCCGGATCATAACCATTCGACACGTACACAATATTCTGTTCAATATCTTTTTTGATCACAAACCAAGGTCCGCAGCTAAGACCAAGACCTTTGCGTTGGCCGATGGTATGGAACCAATAACCCTTGTGCTGCCCTACCACTTTACCCGTTTCAAGCTCTACGATCTTACCCGGCTTTTCACCAAGATAACGTTTGATGAAATCGTTGTAATTGATTTTGCCCAGGAAGCAGATACCTTGGCTATCCTTACGTTTGGCGCTAGGCAAGTTTTGGCTTGCTGCAATCTCACGCACCTCACTCTTTTGTAAGTGACCGATCGGAAACATCAGCTTCGAAACCTGCATGTAATCAACTTGGCCTAGGAAGTAAGTTTGATCCTTTACGTGATCGGCAGCCGTTGACAAAAAGATCTTATCGTCACGTTCGGTAGTGGTTGCATAGTGTCCGGTAGCAATCTTATCGAAAAGATGGCCCCACTTTTGTTCAAAGCAACCAAACTTAATCATTTTGTTGCACATGATATCCGGGTTTGGCGTTAGTCCGCGGCGTACCCCTTCGATGGTATAACTCACCACATTTTCCCAATACTCATCATGTAGCGATACGATCTCCATTTTACAGCCGTACTTACGTGCGATGTAAGATGTAATTTCTATATCTTCCTCGGCCGGACAGTCGATATAACCATCTTTGTCTTCCATACCGATTCTGATGTAAAAGATTGTGGGATCATAGCCCGCTTCTTTCAATTGATGTACAACAACTGAGCTGTCTACACCACCTGAAACTAATGCAGCAATTTTCATATAATGTGTCTGATAAACTATTTTATATTGATAATAAGAAGAGGCACAAGAATGCAAACGATAACCGCTTTACTTTCAGTGAAAAAATACGATTTTAATGATTTGTTTACGCTTGTAGCCTCACATGCAAAGTTACGAATTAATTATGTGAAATGCCTGTAACATAGAATAAATAGTTAACTTTGTAAGGCGAAGAATAGATTAATATTTTATTTATGAAGAAAGAGATAGTTGCGCTTATGGCAGCAGTTGCGATGTCTTCCTGCTCTTCAAACAACTCGAAGCAGGAGTCTACTACTAACGATAACTTTAATTACATTGTAGATCGTTTTGCAGATGCAGAAGTATTAAGATACAAAGTTCCGGCTTTCGAAAATCTTACACTTCAACAGAAGCAATTGGTGTATCACTTGTCGGAAGCCACACTATGGGGACGTGACATTTTGTTTGATCAAAACAACCGTTACAACCTGGCAGTGCGTCGTACATTGGAAAACATCTATGCAAACTACAATGGCGATAAGAACTCGGCAGATTACAAAAATCTAGAAAGCTATCTAAAACGTATTTGGTTCTCAAACGGTATTCACCACCACTACGGCGAAGATAAATTCAAGCCAGAATTCTCTCAAACATTTTTCGTTGAAGCAGTAAAAAGTGCAGATGCATCCAAACTACCTCTTAAAGACGGACAAACTGTAGATGCATTTATCGCAGAAATAACTCCGGTTATCTTCGACGCAAACGTAATGGGTAAGCGCAGTAACCAAACCAATGGTGAAGACTTGATCCTTACATCGGCAAACAACTATTACGGCGACAATCTTACACAAGAAGAAGTAGAAGCATTCTATGCCTCTATGAAAGACGCAAAAGACAATACTCCGGTTTCGCACGGACTAAACAGTCGTGTGGTAAAAGAAAACGGCAAGGTTGTTGAAAAAGTATGGAAAGTAGGCGGTCTGTATACACAAGCTTTGGAAAAAGTAGTTGCAGAACTAGAGCTAGCCAAACAATACGCAGAAAACGATCAGCAGAAAGCAGTAATCGAAGCGTTGATCGAATACTATAAAACAGGCGACTTGAAGCAATTCGATGCTTACGCAATCTTGTGGGTAAACGATACCAATTCGGCCGTTGACTTTGTAAACGGATTTACTGAAACCTATGGTGATCCACTAGGAATGAAAGCAAGTTGGGAAGCAGTTGTAAACTTCAGAAATGACGAAGCAACGAAGCGTACACAACTAATCAGCGACAATGCGCAATGGTTTGAAGACCGTTCTCCTGTTGCGAAACAATTCAAAAAAGAAGAAGTAAAAGGGGTAACAGCGAAAGTTATTACCGTAGCGATGTTGGGAGGCGACTGCTATCCGACAACACCAATCGGTATCAACCTACCAAACTCAAACTGGATTCGTCGCGATCATGGTTCTAAATCGGTAACGATCGAGAACATCACAGAAGCATACGACAAAGCATCACAAGGCAATGGCTTTGGTGAAGAATTTGTTTGGAGCGAAACAGAACGTGAATTGTTGAAAAACTACGGATTCCTAACAGACAACTTACACACCGACTTGCACGAATGTCTGGGCCACGGTTCAGGTAAGTTGCTTCCGGGAGTAGACCCAGATGCGCTACGTGCCTATGGTGCTCCGATCGAAGAAGCACGTGCCGATCTTTACGGTTTGTACTTTATGGCAGATCCTAAAACGGTAGAGTTAGGACTTCTTCCAGATCAAGAAGCTTACAAAGCACAATACTACAAATACCTGATGAACGGTTTGCTTACACAGCTTGTACGCATCGAACCGGGTAAAAACGTAGAGCAAGCACACATGCGTTGTCGTTACCTAATCTCAAATTGGGTATTACAAAACGGACAAGCAGAAAATGTGGTTGAGTTGAAACAAAAAGACGGAAAAACATTCGTTGTTGTCAACGACTACGAAAAACTACGCAACTTGTTTGGTCAGTTGTTGAGCGAAATCCAACGTATCAAGTCGGAAGGCGATTTCAATGCAGCACAAAACATGATCGAAACCTATGCAGTGAAAGTAGATCCGGCAAGACACAACGAAATCCTTGCTCGTTACAAAAGCTTGAACCTTGCACCATACCGCGGATTTGTAAATCCGGTAATGGAAGAAGTAAAGAACGAAAAAGGCGAAGTTGTAGATATCAAAGTATCGTACGATGAAGACTACGCAACACAAATGATGCGTTACTCATCAGTTTACTCACCACTTCCTACCTACAACGATTAAGAATCGACGCAGATCGCATACCGATTTGCACACATGATACAAGGAAAGCTTCAAACTTTCCTCTATGAAAAACATCTCCCGAATGCAGTAGACCTACGTATTGCTTCGGGAGATTTTTGTTGATATGCTTCATCATTGAAAGCATAAATACTAGATTTGCACAACACGAAATATCAAGTATTCACTTTATGGACGAAATAGTAAGACAGATCAGAAAGAAGCTACGCTTGGCAATGAACGGAGTCGTATCTACCAGCATGCGAGAAAAAGGAATCGATTATAAAATCAACTTCGGTGTATCCTTGCCACGACTCAAAGCCATGGCCACAGAGTTTGCACCATCGGCAGAGTTAGCATCGCGATTGTGGAAAGAGAATGTGCGTGAGCTAAAGATATTGGCAACCCTTCTATATCCCGCATCCGAATTTACAGCCGAGCAGGCCGACGAATGGGTACGACAAATCAACAACACCGAGTTGGTAGAGCAATTCTGCATGAACCTTATGCAAAACACAACCTTTGCAAAAGAAGTCGCACTACGCTGGATCGATGCCTCGGAAGAGTTTGTCAAGTTGGCCGGATTTATTCTACTTACCCGTTTGTTTATGCTCAAGCAAGACATCGACGAAGTATCCGCTTTGCACATACTAAAAGCCTCAGATCGAGAGTTTGAGCAAGCACCGTCGCGACTGGCATTGGCCGCGTTGAACACACTCAAACGCATGGGGCGTGTATCGGAGCAGAATGCATCCGATATTCTTTTCTTTTTTAAACAAAAAGAGACAGAAACAAATCAAATAAAGCATGAAATAGTTGAAGATCTAAAATTTGAGTTCGAATATTATCGATAACTTTTGTCGTTAATAATAAATGAGCTAACTTTGTTCGCACTCTTCAACATAATAGTGCTATGCTTTTCGAGCAGAAAAATACGAAATAAACTAAGTATACCCGGTTCTGATGCCCGCTTTGATGCGATATTTATGCGGTATCATATCACTGCGGTTTCTTTCCGAGTTTTAATAGCCTATATATAATCAAGATGAAAGTAGATGTTTTATTAGGATTACAGTGGGGTGACGAAGGCAAAGGTAAAGTTGTTGACGTACTAACTCCAAATTATGATGTAATTGCCCGTTTTCAAGGCGGACCTAACGCAGGTCATACGTTAGAGTTTAATGGTGAAAAGTACGTACTTCGTTCTATTCCTTCAGGTATCTTTCAGGGTGGTAAAGTCAATGTAATCGGAAATGGTGTTGTTCTTGATCCTTACTTGTTCAAGCTAGAAGCAGAGTCTTTGGCAGCAAGCGGACACGATATTACCAAACAACTTCTGATTTCAAAGAAAGCGCACTTAATCCTTCCTACTCACCGTATGTTGGATGCTGCAAACGAAGCTGCTAAAGGTGAGGGTAAAATCGGTACTACAGGTAAAGGTATCGGTCCTACTTATACAGACAAGATCAGCCGCAACGGTGTACGTGTAGGAGACATTCTACATGATTTTGATAAAAAATACGCAGCTGCAAAAGGTAAGCATGAAACAATGCTGAAAGCATTGAACTTTTCATACGATATCACTGAAATCGAAGCACAATGGATGGAAGGTATCGAATACTTGAAACAATTCACGTTTATCGATAGCGAGCACGAAATCAACGGTTACCTAAAATCAGGTAAATCAATCCTTGCCGAAGGCGCACAAGGAACGATGTTGGATATCGACTTCGGATCATATCCGTTTGTAACTTCATCAAACACTGTTTGTGCAGGCGCATGTACAGGTCTTGGTATCGCACCAAGCAAGATTGGCGAAGTATTCGGTATCTTCAAAGCATACTGTACACGTGTAGGTGCGGGTCCTTTCCCAACAGAATTGTTTGACGAAACAGGCGACGCAATGTGTACCATTGGTCACGAGTTCGGATCAGTAACAGGACGTAAACGTCGTTGCGGATGGATCGACCTGGTTGCATTGAAATATGCAATCATGATCAACGGTGTTACACAACTTATCATGATGAAGAGCGACGTATTGGATACGTTCGAAAGCATCAAAGCATGTGTAGCTTACGAAATCGACGGTACTGTAACAGACAAGTTCCCATTCGAAATCACAGATTCATTGAAGCCTGTATACGCTGAACTTCCAGGATGGAAAACAGACATGACAAAGATGCAGAGCGAAGATGAGTTCCCAGAAGAATTCAACGCTTACTTGAGCTTCCTTGAAGAAGAACTAGAAGTTCCAATCAAGATCGTATCAGTAGGTCCTGACAGAGAGCAAACTATTGTACGTTACGGCGAGCAATAATCACAATACTCCAGTAAGAATGGCAGAAAAGGGTAACTTTTTCTGCCATTTTTTTATTTGGCAAACTTTTTGCAACGATCTTTATAGCAAAGAATAGATTGAGGGAAAAGAATTCTTTCTATCTTCCCATATTCAATTCGAAAGGATAAATCAAAAAGAAATAAACTATGTCACTTTATTGGATCATTTTTATTGGAGTTGCTTTGGTGAGTTGGCTTGTGCAGTATCGTCTCAAGAAGAAATTCGAAAAGTATTCGAAAGTACCATTGGCCTCGGGCTATACCGGAAAAGATGTTGCTGAAAAGATGCTACACGACAACGGTATCTACGATGTACAGGTAGTTCCTACCGCCGGTACACTTACCGACCACTACAATCCGGCAACCAAAACAGTAGCACTGAGCGAACCGGTATATTATAGCAACAGTGTAGCGGCAGCAGCAGTTGCGGCGCACGAATGCGGACACGCCTTGCAACATGCCCATGCATACGCACCACTCAAGATGCGTTCGGCATTGGTACCCATTGTAAGCTTCTCTTCAAACATTGTATCGTGGGTATTATTGGGCGGAATGCTGATGATACACTCATTCCCGCAACTACTTTTGTTCGGAATCATCCTGTTTGCGATGACTACGTTGTTTAGCTTCATTACCCTTCCGGTAGAGATCAACGCAAGTAGCAGAGCACTCGCATGGCTCAATCGTTCGGGCATAACCAACTCCTACAATCACGATATGGCCGCAGACGCACTACGCTCGGCAGCCTATACATACGTTGTTGCAGCGTTGGGATCGCTAGCTACCCTATTATATTATGTGTGGATATTTATGGGAGCAAGAGGCCGCGACTAAAACAAACGTCTTATCAGGTAATTGAAAATAACACTCCATAGAGGGAATATCGAAAGGTATTCCCTTTTTTCTTTGCCCTGATTCTAAAAATATCTCAACAAAACAAAGAGCACTAAGCTCTGAGGTTGAGTCAATGAACAAAAAATAATAACTTTGCATCTAAATGAAACGAGGTTGAAGCAAAAGCCTCCGATAGAAACAAAATTAAAACCTGGACTTGAGCAGGCGTATGCGCCCAAGCAACAAAGTCCGCTTAAATAAATTGATATGCAGAAGCCTTCTATTCCAAAAGGGACAAGAGATTTTTCGCCGCTAGAAATGGCGAAACGTAATTATATTTTCAATACCATTCGCGACGTTTACCATCTTTACGGATTCCAGCAGATAGAAACACCTGCAATGGAAAACCTGTCTACCTTGATGGGTAAATACGGTGAAGAAGGAGACAAGCTATTGTTTAAGATTCAAAACTCGGGCGATTTCACCAAAGGAATTACCGACGAAGAATTGGTAGCCCGCAACCTTGGTAAGTTGACAAACCAAATGTGCGACAAAGGTCTTCGCTATGACCTTACCGTACCATTTGCACGCTACGTTGTAATGCACCGCAACGAAATCAGCTTTCCGTTCAAGCGTTATCAAATTCAGCCGGTATGGCGTGCCGACCGTCCGCAAAAGGGTCGTTACCGCGAATTCTTCCAATGCGATGCCGACGTAGTAGGATCAGACTCGTTGATCAACGAAGTAGAATTGATTCAAATCATGGACGAAGTATTCAACCGCTTTGGTATCCGCGTATCGATCAAAATGAACAACCGCAAAATCCTTACCGGTATTGCCGAAGTATTGGGTGAAGCAGACAAAATCATCGACATCACCGTAGCCATCGACAAGTTGGACAAGATCGGAATCGACAACGTAAACGAAGAATTGCGTACGAAAGGATTGAGCGATGAAGCCATCGAAAAACTACAACCAATCATCATGCTAAGCGGAAGCAACCGCGAGAAGTTGGAAACACTTCGCACCGTACTTGCTGCCTCAGAAGCAGGAATGAAAGGAATCGAAGAGTTGAGCTTCATTCTAGACAAAACAGACTTGATGGGCATCCGTTGCGAGTTGGAACTTGATCTTACACTTGCGCGCGGACTCAACTACTATACCGGAGCAATCTTTGAAGTAAAAGCACTAGACGTACAGATTGGCAGCATCACCGGCGGAGGTCGTTACGACAACCTTACAGGCGTGTTCGGTCTTAGCGGTGTGTCGGGCGTAGGTATCTCTTTCGGTGCCGACCGTATCTTCGACGTATTGAACCAATTGGAGCTTTATCCGCAAGAAACGTTGCACTCTACTCAGATAATGTTTGTAAACTTTGGTGAAAAAGAAGAGAATTTCGTGTTGCCAATTGTTTCTAAAATACGTCAGGCAGGAGTAAGAGCCGAGCTATATCCTGAGGCAGCAAAGATGAAGAAGCAAATGTCGTATGCCGACAGCAAGCAAATCCCTTTCGTTGCCATTGTAGGTGAAAGCGAAATGAACGAAGGCAAGGTCAACTTGAAGAACATGCTTTCGGGCGAGCAAGAGCTCCTTACTCCGGACGAGCTGATCGCAAAGATCACGCTGTAACGAGTAACAATAAATAAAGATACATGAAGAAACTTACTTTGTTAGCCTTATTCACTCTAGGGTTGGTAGGATGTAAAAACCAACCCGCTATGGAGTGGATAAGCACCACGCCAAACGCATGCTGGCAATCACAACAGCCGGTAGTAGCAACCACAACAGACGAGGTACCCGACTTGATTGTACTTCCACACGAAACCAAACAACAAATCGACGGCTTCGGCGGATGTTTCAACGAGATGGGATGGGTAGCCCTACAATCACTCCCCGATACTGCGCAGACATCCATCATGCGCGAACTATTCGACTCCAATCTCGGCGCGTCGTTTACCATTTGCCGCACCCCGATCGGTGCAAACGATTTTTCGCGCGACTGGTATTCGTACGATGAAGTAGAAGGCGACTTTCAACTGGCCAACTTCTCCATCCAAAACGACGAAGAAACACTTGTTCCGTATATCAAATCAGCACTAGCCGTAAACCCTTCACTCAAACTGTGGGCATCCCCTTGGTCGCCTCCCGCTTGGATGAAGAAAAACAAGCATTACGCCTGTGCTTCGTCCGATAACAATGTGAATCAAGCATTGCACAACGGCCTTTCCATCTATAATCAAGGAGCCGAAGGAACAGACCTATTCATCACCGACTCTGCACACTTCGATGCTTATGCCCGCTACTTTGCAAAATACATCGACGCATACCGCAAACAAGGCATCGAGATCTCGGCCGTGATGCCGCAAAACGAATTCAATTCGTGCCAAATTTTCCCAAGTTGTACGTGGACAGCCACTTCTCTGGCTCGCTTTATCGGCAACTACCTTGGCCCGGAGATGCAAAAGCAAAACGTATCGGTCATGTTGGGAACGATGGAACGTCCCGACTTTGCACAAATCGACTCCATACTTCTCGACCCCGTAGCCAAGCAATTCATCTCCGGCGTAGGCTTTCAGTGGGCCGGTAAAGACATTCTAAAAGTGGTGCGCGAGCGCTTCCCGCTTCTTACCCTTTACCAAACCGAGCAAGAATGTGGCGACGGAAAAAACAGTTGGCAGGGAGCCGAATACTCATGGAACTTGATGCGCTTTTACCTCGAAAACGGAGCCAATGCCTACATGTATTGGAATATGGCACTCGAGAAAGGCGGCGTGAGTCGTTGGGGATGGGCACAAAACTCATTGGTAGTGGTAGATCCGCAAACCAAGGCCTACAACTATACCTACGAATATTATGTGATGAAGCACGCATCGCACTTTGTAAAACCCGGCGCATCTGTCGTAACTACGCAAGGAACTTACAAAGACGCCATCGCCTTTGTCAATCTTGACGGATCGATGGTATTGCTCGTTGCCAACACAACAGACAATGCCGCGACGATCAACACCGCAGTAGATAAAACACTCTACCGCTTGTCGCTGGCACCACATTCTATTAATACATTTTTGATAAAAAAGGAAGTCTGACCGATTTCCGACAAGATACACCCGAAAGCCTCCTTTGCAGCACATACTGCGAAGGAGGCTTTCGCTTTTTTTGCATGCACAACTGACACAGAGAGTGCATGAATAAAGCCATCCTGTCAGTTCTGTCATATTTGTTTACATTTATAAAGAAATCTTGTCAGCGTATAAGTGACAAAAACAATTTGGCATAATATTGGTAATAGATTAAACGTAGTCGCTCCTGAAACGAACGGCTATTAACAATTCAAATTATTAATAAACAAAATAAAGATAAGCTATCATGAACATCAGACCATTAGCAGACAGAGTGCTGATCAAACCAGCAGCTGCAGAAGAGAAAACAATTAGTGGAATCATCATTCCTGATTCAGCAAAAGAAAAACCGCTTAAAGGCGAAGTTGTTGCTGTAGGTAACGGAACGAAAGACGAAGATATGATTGTAAAGAATGGCGACGTTGTCCTTTATGGCAAATATGCTGGTACTGAAATCGAACTAGACGGCGAGAAGTATCTAATCATGCGTCAATCTGATATTTTGGCAATTATCTAATCACTATTTGTAAACATTAAAAAGAAAACATCATGGCTAAAGATATTAAATTCAATATGGATGCTCGCGACCTTTTGAAAAAAGGTGTAGACGAGTTGGCAAATGCAGTAAAAGTAACACTAGGTCCTAAAGGACGTAATGTAATCATCGAGAAAAAATTCGGTGCTCCTCACATTACAAAAGACGGTGTTTCTGTAGCGAAAGAAGTTGAGCTTTCAGATCCATTCCAAAACATGGGTGCTCAAATGGTACGCGAAGTTGCATCGAAAACAAACGACGATGCGGGTGACGGTACTACTACTGCAACTGTATTGGCACAAGCAATCATTGGCGTAGGTCTTAAAAACGTTACAGCAGGTGCGAATCCGATGGATTTGAAACGTGGTATCGACAAAGCGGTTGCTAAAGTTGTTGAAAACATCAAAGAACAAGCAATCGAGATCGGTGACGACTTCGACAAGATCGAAAACGTAGCGAAAATCTCTGCAAACGGCGACGAAGCTATCGGTGCTCTTATTGCAGAAGCAATGCGCAAAGTGAAAAAAGAAGGTGTTATCACTGTAGAAGAAGCAAAAGGTACTGAAACAACTGTAGACGTTGTAGAAGGTATGCAATTTGACCGTGGTTACATCTCTCCATACTTCGTAACGAATCCGGAGAAAATGGAAGCAGATCTTGAAAATCCATTCATCTTGATCTACGACAAGAAGATCTCTGTATTGAAAGAATTGCTACCTATCCTTGAGCAAACAGTACAAAGCGGTCGTCCGTTGTTGATCATCGCAGAAGACATCGACAGCGAAGCATTGGCTACTTTGGTAGTAAACCGTTTGAGAGCAGGCTTGAAGATTTGTGCGGTTAAAGCTCCGGGCTTTGGCGATCGTCGCAAAGAAATGCTTGAAGATATCGCAGTACTTACAGGCGGTGTAGTAATCTCGGAAGAGAAAGGCTTGAAGCTTGAAAGCACTACAATGGATATGCTTGGTACAGCAGAGAAAGTAACTGTAAACAAAGACAACACAACAGTTGTAAACGGTGCAGGCGACAAAGACGCAATCGATACACGTATTGCTCAAATCCGTACGCAAATCGAGAAAACAACTTCAGACTACGATAAAGAAAAACTTCAAGAACGTCTTGCAAAACTTTCGGGTGGTGTTGCCGTACTTTATGTAGGTGCTCCTTCAGAAATGGAAATGAAAGAAAAGAAAGACCGTGTAGACGACGCGTTGAGCGCAACACGTGCTGCAATTGAAGAAGGTACTGTACCTGGTGGTGGTATCGCTTACATCCGTGCTACAGCAGTATTGGAAGATATGAAAGGCGAAAACGAAGACGAAACTACAGGTATCGAGATTGTAAAACGTGCAATCGAAGAACCACTTCGCCAAATCGTTGCCAACGCTGGTAAAGAAGGTGCGGTTATTGTACAAAAAGTAAAAGAAACAGAAGGTGACTTCGGTTACAACGCTCGCAAAGATGTATACGAAAATCTATACGCAGCGGGTGTTATCGACCCTGCTAAAGTAACACGTGTTGCATTGGAAAACGCTGCTTCAATCGCAGGTATGTTCCTAACAACAGAATGTGTTATCGCAGAGAAGAAGGAAGAAAACGTTCCTGCTGCTCCAATGAACCCGGGAATGGGTGGCATGGGCGGTATGATGTAATTCACACCACATGATAAGGCAAAAGGGATATCCGTTTCGGGTATCCCTTTTTTTATAAACCATTATTCGCCCTTCCGTAAATTACAATAAGCCGTTGTTGCGGCATACGGCAAACAGGCTTCCTGTAGCTTGCAAAGCCGGTTTTTCGGTGATTTTTCCTCCTAGATTGCAGATTTCGACCGATTTTTCACGTTCAGAAAACAGTGTTTTCAAGTCGAGCTGTAGGTCTAGTTATCAACAATTTGTTGATAACTTGTCAAAACCAAGCAAGCTTTTTGCAAAAACCATGCTTCCTTCTTCCAAAAACCTCATTTCCTTCTCAAAAAAAGGTCGTTTCCTTTTTCCCAATCGCTGCCCGGCGTTTTTAAAAAGGGGCTATGCGTTTGGTAAACACGGCCGTCCCGTTTTGCAAAGACTATTTTTAGTCACCGCGGTGAGTAAATTCATTTATAGTGAAGAGTGAAAACATTCTTCACGGTAATGCGAAACACTCTTCGTGAAAACAATTTACTGTCTTCACTGAAAACTTTTGCCTTCAACGCACGCACAAGCGTGTGTGTGCCTCGTTGTTCGTACCGATACTCGCCAAGCCAAGCACAGGGAGTTGAGCCAATACAAAATGTTATCAATCACGCCTTTTCAAGATCATCGCGACACCCCAAAAAGAAGTTGCCGCCGAGCAATTTCCATGCCTGTCAATCCAAGCCTATCCATTACCGGCAAACTGTCACTTTCAAAACCTTCACAAACTACAACCATCTAGCTCTCAAACGGCTATTTTCAAGCAAATAGGCTGGTTTTTACATAAAACACCCTCAAATCTTAAAAAAGAAAAAGAATACAATAAGCATAAATATTTTGCTGTTTATTTACTTCTGGTTGTTGTGTATTGTGTTAATAATAAGAGTGTTCTGTGTAACTAGATGATGCATCTTTATCTTAGATAATAATTAAAAAACTTTGTATCTATCGTTTTTTTTACAATATTGCAATTATTTACTTTTATAAGGAGTGGATGTATTTGTGTGAATCAGCCAATACCTTATTTACTAATACCGAAAAACCAATATATGTTTAGGATAAAACCATTTCCCGTATATATACAGCTCGACGCAATGGATTGCGGACCTACGTGTTTGCGCATGATTGCCAAGTACTATGGTAAGCACTACCAGACGCAAACACTGCGAGAGCATTCTTACATCACCCGCGAAGGGGTATCGATGCTCGGCATCAGTGATGCGGCCGAATACATTGGCTTTAGAACCAGCGGTGTACTTATTACGTTTGAGCAGTTGGTCGAGGACGCTCCGCTTCCCTGTATTCTGCACTGGAAGCAAAATCACTTTGTGGTATGCTACAAAATAAAGAAAGACAAGCGGGTAGGGCATCGCATTTATGTGTCTGATCCGGCATTGGGCTTGGCTACGTATGATGAGGCCGACTTCAAGAAGTGTTGGCTGAGTACCGTGAAAGAAAGCCATGGCAAAGGTGCTGTTTTGCTTTTACAGCCGGGTCCTGAGTTTTACGGAGAGGTAGACGAAACCGAACACGAACACAAAAACCGCAATCTCCGTTATTTCCTGAAATACCTAATGCCTTACAAGTGGCAGATGACACAGTTGGTACTTGGAATGGTTATTATCAGTGCGCTGCAAATGATCTTTCCGTTTCTTACCCAGTCGATGGTGGATATTGGTATTCGCGACGGAAACCTAAACTTTATTCTGCTTATTCTTATTTCGCAGTTGGTCATCTTTGTGGCTCGGCTTACGGTCGAGTTTATCCGCAGTTGGATTATGCTGCACATGAATGCCCGAATCAATATTGCCCTTATCTCAGACTTTCTAATCAAATTGATGAAGCTTCCACTTCGCTATTTCGACACCAAGATGACCGGCGATTTGTTGCAACGTATCGGCGATCATGGTCGCATCGAATCTTTCCTCACGGGAAATTCCCTTAGTTCGTTTTTTTCGTTCTTCAACTTTATCGTTTTTGGTATAATTCTCGCCTATTATAACCTTACAATATTGGGGATCTTTATGGCAGGTAACGTGCTTTATCTGCTTTGGATTCTTTTGTTTTTGAAATACAGGCGGGAGTTGGATATCAAACGTTTTGCTCAATCTGCAGGCGAACAAAGCAACCTTATTCAGATTATTACCGGGATGCAGGAAATAAAGCTCAACAACTGCGAGAAGCAAAAACGGTGGCAGTGGGAACGCATCCAGGTAAAGCTCTTTCGCATCAGTGTGAAAGGATTGGTAATAAATCAAGTACAACAAGCCGGATCTGTCTTTTTTAATCAGACTACCAATATATTGATCTCATTTATGGCGGCAACGGCTGTGGTAAAAGGAGAGATGACACTGGGTATGATGATGTCGGTAAGTTATATTATAGGGCAATTATCGGGACCTATCGAGCAGTTTATATCCTTCGTTCGCTCGTTTCAAGACGCACAAATCAGCTTGGAGCGACTCAACGAAGTACACAATAAAGACGATGAAGAAGAAGATATTGCCGGCAAGCAGTCGTATCTGCCCGAGAAGCGGGATCTAACCTTTGACAATGTCTGTTTTAGCTACGACGGAGCCGATCGGGATTATGTACTAAAGAATGTATCGTTGAAAATACCCGATAAGAAAGTGACAGCCATTGTAGGAGCAAGCGGAAGCGGTAAAACGACTATGCTGAAACTGCTGTTGGGCTTTTACGAACCCAATAAAGGCAGTATTAAAGTAGGGGAATCTCCGTTGAATATGCTCAATCCGCACTTGTGGCGCAGCAAAACGGGATCGGTGATGCAAGACGGATTTATCTTTTCAGATACCATTGCGCACAATATCGGTGTGGGAGATGATTTTGTAGATAAAGAAAAACTCATGCATGCCGTTACGGTAGCCAACATTCGAGATTTTATCGATACGCTTCCGTTGGGGTATAACACCAAGATCGGGATGGAAGGAAACGGGATCAGCCAGGGGCAGAAGCAACGGATATTGATCGCTCGTGCCGTGTATAAAAATCCCGAATTTATTTTTCTCGATGAAGCTACCAATGCGCTCGACGCAAACAACGAGCGAGAAATAATGCGGCATTTGCAACGATTCTATGAAGGACGCACGGTAGTTATTGTGGCACACCGTCTTTCTACGGTGCGGCATGCCGACAAGATCGTGGTGCTCGATGATGGTGAGATTGTAGAAGAGGGAACACACGAAGAACTAACCGCGCTTCGAGGTAAGTACTACGAATTGGTAAAGAATCAATTGGAGCTAGGGAACTAATTTAGGGCTAAACCACACATGCGTCATGGAGGAAAAGAAACATAAAAATATAGAACTCAGAAGCGAAGAGGTACAAGAGATCATGAATAACGTACCCTCGTGGATACTTCGCTGGGGTATTGTTACCTTATTTATTATTGTTGTTGTGATTGCTACGGGCACTTGGTTTATTAAGTATCCCGACGTGATACAAACCGAAGTCGTGATCAATTCGCTCGAACCGCCGATCAGTACGGTGGCTCGTACATCGGGTAAAATTGACTCAATCTATGTGACAAATGGAGAAGGAGTAACGCAAGAGCAGCTACTGGCCGTAATTCAAAACACAGCCTCGTATGCCGATATCCGCTATTTGCAATCGGCGATCGATAAATGGGAACAGTCGGGAACGCATACAGCCGGTGTGCATACACTGTTTCGTCCCGATCTTGCCTTGGGTACGGTACAGCAAGCTTATGCATCGTTTCTAACGGGACTGACCAATTACTTGTCCGACAAAGAAATCGATTACTACAAAACGAAACTAAGCTATCAACAACAAGCTCTTGCCGACAAAGAAAATTACTTGGGGCATTTGCGACAGCAACATGGATTGGTAGAAGAACAGTTCAGGTTATCGAAGAACATATTTGATCGCGATTCGATTCTGTTTGTGCAAGAGATTATTACGGGCAACGATTATGATGTTTCACGCAATAACTACCTGCAACACAAGCAAAGTATACTCTCTTCGCTGGGGACAATGAAACAGCATACCATGCAGATCAACAGCCAGAAAGAAGCTTTGTTCGACTTGCGGCAAAAGATCACAGAGACCGAAACCATGCGAAAAATGGAATTGGACAATAGTTTTCAAGCCTTGAAAACTGCAATGCAAAGTTGGGAAGAAAACTATCTGATCAAAACCCCCATATCCGGAACGGTCAACTTTATGGGTATTTGGAACAAGAACCGTCATGTCATAGGAGGCGAAGAGGTTTTTGTAATCATCCCCAATAACCAAGACACCCCTACGGCAAAAGCAAAACTACCCGTGCAAGGAGCAGGGAAAGTAAAAGAGGGGCAAGCCGTGAATGTGCGCATCACCAATTTCCCCGATCAGGAGTTTGGTTATCTCAAAGGTATCGTGTCAAGCATTTCAAATACGCCAACCAAGGATGGCTTTTATGTTGTGGATATTCGTTTTCCCGATGGTATTGTAACCAATTACAATATCGCACTGCCCATATCACAACAAATGCATGGCTCTGCTGATATTGTTACCAATGATCTGAGACTCTTCGACCGCATCCTGATGCCAATGAAGAAACTACTTAAGAATAATGAACCTTAAAAAATAACCTATGAATAAGATTGCTTTATTTTCAATTGCCGTAGGGCAAGATTCGATTTATCTAGAATCGATACAACGTTATATGCCTTATACTATGCGTGTTTTGTCAGAGCACGCAACGGTTGAATGCTTTGTATTTACTGACAGAAATGCAACGATTAACAATGCCAATTTAATACAAACTGAAACTGTTATTTGGCCTTATATAGCGTTGCTTAAGAATAATTTGATCGCAGATTATTTGGAAAAGAATAATCTATGGGATAACTATACCCATGTATATTTTATCGATGCGGATTTTGCGTTAGGTGAATCATATAACTATGGCTTACATGATTTCATATTTTTGGAGCCTTATTGGGATAGTAAAATTGCTGGAGGTTTTTATGGAGGTAAAACATCTTTATTTAAGCAGCTATGTTGCTCTTTTTATGACGAAGTAAAGTTTCTTGTAAAGAATAAGCTGCCGTTGCCCAAGAACTTGGATGAACATTATCTGAATCTTTTTTATCATCAGGAAAAAGACAAAATTCACTTGATCCGAATGAGTGAAAATAGGAATACGTTAGCTATTTATGACAATGAAGACTTAGATTTGTTGATTCAAAATAAAGGCAATAGGCAATTTATACATCTGTTTAAAGCAAACCAACGGGCTAACAAAACGACGATTACAGATGTGCACGGAGTCGAAAGAGAGTGTATTGTGAATGTAGCTCAGGAGTATATATTTGATAATTATAGCTATGATTTAGGACGACTGATGTATATTGATGATGATACATATAGAGTATTCTGGACTTCAAGTCCGGAAAGTAGAGATGTACTAAAGATTAAAGAGAGCAAGATATATCGTCAGCCTATAGATAATTCTACGATTTATAAATCTCCGTGTATAAGCGTGGTCATGCCTATGTATAACCCGAATATCACGTATCTCAAAGAATGCGTAGATAGTATTCTTAGTCAAACATTTAAAGATTTCGAGCTAATTATTGTTGATGATGGCTCTACTGATTTGTCTGGGGTTGAATTTATACAAACATATAATGACTCGCGAATCAGATTGATACAGAATGAGCATGATTATATAAATTCATTAAATACGGGAATAAGAGAAGCGAAAGGTGTATACATTGCACGGATGGATGCAGATGATATTATGCTGCTGGAAAGATTACAGGTGCAGTTTGATTATATGGAGTCACATCTCAATGTAGATGTGTGTGGGTCTTGGATAGAGTGCTTCGGGTCTTATGCGGGAGTTTGTAAAAATAAAGCTGAGCATGTGGAAATAGTTTTTGACTTAATTACAAATAATACCTTATTTCATCCCACGGTAATAATGAGAGCAGCATCACTTCAGAGTCGAATCGCTAGCTTGTATGAAGTAGATTTTATTTACGCCGAAGATTATAGGCTTTGGACTCAATTGGTAAAGGATAATCTATTATTTTCGAATATATCAGTTGTTTTGTTAAAGTATAGAACTCATAAAGATCAAATAACACATAAACAGAACAATGAAATGTATCAGGCATCATGCCAAATAAAACTTAACTATATTTTGTATATAGTTGATATGCTAGTTTTAAATAATCCATCTATAGATAGCTTTCTGGATAATTTAATTGATTCTTTAAATAAAGATATAATTAATATAAATCAATTCTTAAGTGTAGTTAAAGTGTTAAATGTATAGGACTAAAATGTTAAATATTTGTTTTAATTTGCTTATGTTGTACGATGTGTATAAATAGCAGCGTCTTTGTTTATGAGGGTTAATATTGTTGGAAACTATACACAATCTATTATTGATTCTTATCGTTTTAGATGATGTATAAATGATTCAAATATGACTAACTGGGCTATTGTGCTGTATATTGTCTTTTTATGATGTTAAGCATAATAGGTGTTTGAAAAAACTATATAAAGAGAATTAATAAGAAATGCGTTTATGAAGAATCTATACATATTTGATGATCATCAATTATCTTCAGGCAGTGGTGTTGGTACTTTTTTGAGAGATTTGATTCGATGTTCTGAACAATGGGAGGCCAAAGTTCAAATAACAATGATCATGTTAAGGTCAAATGCTGAGGTGTTTTGTTCTTATACAAGAAAGAAAATACACTATTTCTTTATACCTAACTTGAAAAATATATCAGATGTCTCAGATATTGTTTCGATGCTTGATGGAAATATCATTAATGATAGAAGTTCAGTGTTCATATATAATTATATGCCAAGTGATCATTTAATTCATGACGTATGTAAATTTTTTCCTAAAACTAAACAGTTATGTATTGTCCATGATTTTTGCTGGACTGCTCATTTTTTAGGTGATTGGGATTTGTTTCGACAAATAATCAATACTCATATTGATGACTTACCAATAGTATACAGAAATTTTGTGGATTTGTATAAAAGAGAGCAATCTCAGTTATCTAGAGCTGATAAGGTTGTCTGTTTATCTGAAGATTCATTCAG
Source organism: Tannerellaceae bacterium (assembly GCA_051656605.1). Classification (GTDB taxonomy): domain Bacteria; phylum Bacteroidota; class Bacteroidia; order Bacteroidales; family CAMTPD01; genus UBA12018. The sequence continues at coordinate 20,235 of JBOGCF010000037.1, forward strand.
GATTTTGGAAGAATCCTACTTTGTACCCAAAGATAAAATTATAATTATACCACATGGGATGTTAATCGTAGATGATTTACGATCAAAGAGTCGTAAGGAAAGACTTAAAAGACAATACTATATTGGAGCTGAAGAGAAAGTCATTTTATTTGTTGGGCGAATCGGTATTTCAAAAGGAATATTTGCACTTTTAAATGCATTCAAGTTAGTCTTAAAGAATCAATCTAATTGTCGATTGGTTATTGTAGGAGAATTATGTAATGCTCCTGATTTATTGGCTGTTTCTGGAGATGTAGTTGCTAAAGTAACATTTACAGGGCAATTGACACAGGAAAATCTAGGCCAATGGTACGAGCTTGCAGATATAGGTGTTATCCCTTCATACACAGAGCAATGTTCTTATGTGGGGCTTGAAATGATGAAGAGCGGTTTGCCTGTGATTGCCTCCGACGGTTTAGGTGTTAGATGTATGTTTGAGGATAGAGACAATGCAATAATAGCACATATTCGAAACCGAGAGGTGTCATCTGAATTTGAATATAACATTGCCAATTCTATCTTGTTTTTATTGGATAACCCTGAAGAGGGGTTTCGTTTGACGGAACGATCATTTAAAATACTTAAGCATAAATATAATTTCAGAAGTATGACAAGTGCATACAAAGCTGTTATTGATAGTCTTTGATTAATAACTTAAATTAGAAAAATTATGAAAAAGAGTTTGAGTTTGAAATTGACTCAGCTAAACAAAGCTGAATTGAGTAAAAGAGAGTTGAATCGTTTATTAGGCGGAAACAGGTGCTGTATTTGCCGTGGAGATCTTAACTTAAATGCAAATGTCAAAGGTGGAGCTAGTGGACTAATTCCTGGAGATGGAGGAGGAGGTACAGGCGCTGGAAGCTTTGCATGATAGTACATTAACTTTTGAATCTGTTTTATATTCATCTTGATTATATTTTTTATAGATGAGAGATGTTTTATAAAACAGATTCTAACTTTAAAACTGGGCTGATTTCATCAATTTACAAGATAAATCTCAAAATCTTGGTTTATTTAGATTTAATAATTTGTGTACGGTCTATATACATCTAAATAATTATAAATTCTGAATGGTAATTAGTCTTGTTTTTTAATGAGTAAAAATAACCAGCAATGAAAAATTCCTTGCAAAAAACATAGTTATATGAGATATATATCATTTTTGTTATTTATTTATTTATTTGTTTGCTGTTTATCTGAAAAAAATAACGAGAAATCAGTGGTCCCATTAACACCTGTAATTAATCTAACAGATAATGTTTCCATTGTAAAATCAATGGCATTAAGTGATGTTGCAAAAGATATAGAAATTGTTTTACTAGAAACTTCTGATAATGCTTTGTTAGGAGAAATAAATAATATAAAAGTTACCGACGAAAGTATTTGGCTTTGTCAACAGCAAGATGCATATATTTATCATTTTACACGTGAAGGTAAATACGTAAATAAAATTGGGAAAATAGGGCAAGGTCCAGGTGAGTATCTATATATAAATGATTTTTTTATTGACAACAAAAAAAAAGAGATTTATATAGTCTCTGCAGGCGTTGGGATTTTCATTTATGATTTTCAAGGTGTTTTTAAAAGAAAAGCTGTTGGAGGTCAAATATTAGAAAATATATTTTCTTCTCTATCTAGACAATATATCATGTTTAATGACTGTTTTTATGTTACTCAAAACTTACCTTTGAGTAAACCTGTTTCTGTTGATTCTCTTTGGTCCTTTGCATTATTGGATACTACATTTCAAGTAGAGAAAATATTTAAGAATCCAATATATGAAGGAAAAGAGAGCGATATTGTTGCAAATTCTTCTAATATGAATAAGATGGTCAATTATTGGGTAGAATATCAGCCAAATATTGATATATATAATAATGATCTGACGATTAAATACTCTGATGTTGATACTATATATTCTTTTTGTAAAGAAAATAACATATTGAGCCCACAATATATTATATCCGTAAATGAACCACGGGGCTCGTATGAAGCTACACATTTATGGTTTAAGGAGCGAAGTGCTTTTGACTATTTTTCACTACAATCGTATTATCCAACTAAAGATTTCATATATTTAATTGGAAGCAAGGGGGATCAAATATATACATATTCTTTTGATAAAAATACTGCAGTTGTATCCTTGATGACGAGAGAGGGGGAGATTACAGAAAGACGAGTACCATGGTTTAATATTCCTTTGCGACAAATGAAACGTGAATTTATATTGACGAATGATTTTTGTGGGACTAGTTTTAATGTTCGATTTCGTTCTTTGGGACAACACTGGATTGATGTGGTGAACCCAAATGACGAGAAGTTTAGTGTTAATATTGATGAGATAAAGGGGGCACTAGCAAAAGATCAGTCTAAGCAGCATCTATTAATTAGAACAATTGAGAATATGAGTGAGGATAGTAACCCCATATTAATTATCGCAACTTTAAAATAATATGATGAATGATGTTTTATTTATACCAACAAAGGCGCAGTATCAATATGTGTATTCTGAAAAGCTGCGTTATTTTTTATACGTACCTGAACCTCTCAAACAAGTCATTGAAAATCATCAATCAGATAATTTCATAGATGATTACTATAAGCAGAAATTCAACTTTCTAAAAGATCATTCTTTTTTTGATGAGGAGCTTATTCATTTTCAAAAAGAGTATGATGTTGAGCTAGTTATACAAAACATGGCTTGCTTACGTCAATTATTAATAGAAGTAACTGATTTTTGTAATCTAAAATGTAAATATTGTGGTTATGGAGAACTCTATGCTAATTATGATTCGCGTGAAAGAAAAAATCAAACTTTTGCGAATGTAAAAATACTTATAGACTATCTATCAGAATTATGGGCTTCTGAATATAATATTTCTCATAATAATAATATTATTATTGGGTTTTACGGGGGAGAGCCCTTGCTTAATATGAAGCTAATAAAAGAGACAATTAACTATGTTAGTAAGATTGAAATTCCAAATTTGACTTTTAGTTATAATATGACTACTAACGGTGTCTTATTAAATCGTTATATGGATTTTTTAGTGGCAAATAATTTTAGCCTTTTAATTAGTCTTGATGGTAACGAAGTTCAGAATAGTTATAGGTTAGATAAGCAAGGTCGTTCCTCTTTTTCATTGATTCTCGATAATTTAAATGAGCTCAAAAGAAAATATCCTATTTATTTTAATGAAAAAGTCAACTTTAACTCTGTTTTACATGATCGAAATTCTGTAGAACAGAATTATTATTTTTTTTACAATTTATTTGGAAAAGTACCTCGAGTTTCAGAGTTAAATCCTAATGGTATTGCACCTGAGAGTATTGCCGAATTTTCTAGAATATTCAATAATAGAGAGACAAGTTTTGATAAAGCAATTCAAAATAAAGAAATAAAAAAGGCATTCAAGTATGAAGATAGTAGCTCTGTACAATTCCATAGTATGCTGATGAATTTTGTAGGCAATAGATTTGCTACTTATCTTGACTTATTTGATACGCTTAAATCCGATACATATATTCCTACAGGAACTTGTAAACCGTTTGAGCGGAAATTGTTTTTAACTGTTAATGGGAAAATATTGCCTTGTGAAAGAATTGGACAGCATCATGTCTTAGCTAAGTTAGAAAATGGTAATATTGAGTTAAATAGTGAAGCCGTTGCTCAATATTATAGCTCTTTATACGAGCGTATCATTAAACTATGCTCTCATTGTCAATCAAAGAGGACTTGTGGGCAATGTCTCTTCTTATTAGAAGAGAAATCGGGGCATATAAATTGTTTAGGATTTCAAAATAGAAAGAAACGAATGGACGAATTTTCATCATTCTTAAGTTATGCTGAATCATTACCAAGTGAATATGAAGACCTGTTGTCTTCTATTATTATAGACTAATTAATTATAATATGAAATATTTTTTTTATTTAGAACCATATTCTTTTCTTTTTCGGAACAAGAACAAAGCTGTAATATACAATACACTAAATTCAGCATATATAGTTTGTCCCAAAAATGAATTAGTGCAAGATATTTTAGCTAAATGGGAGGACTCAACTAATGGATATGGAATTGTTTTAGATGACTTTCTCTTACAAGATGAGATTCTCAAACAGTTCGTAGATGATATAAGGCATTTTTTCTCAGGAGATTGTGTCCCAATTCGTGATGAATCTATAAGGCCATATATATTTAAGCCAACACTGTATTTAAATACAGATATTCGCTTTAAAGAAGAAAATAACAAAACTTTTTTAGGGGATCGAATTTTACAGAATTTGCATGAAATGAATCTGTTTTTTCCATCTACCTGTACACGGAATTGCGCTTATTGCACCTCATATTACAAACAAATATACCATTGTACAGCATTTACTGTTAGTGGTTTATCGTTGGATGATTACATTGGTTTGTTGAATCAACTTCATATGTCTGGAATCCATAAAATTAATATATCAGCAGGAGGAGATCCAATACAAAATTCCTATATTCAAAATTTGGAAGTCTATTTTACAAAATCAATTATAAAAAAGCATCTATATGTAGATTTTGACTTTTTTAATGAAGAATATTTAGAATTTGCTCAACGTGCGAATTTTATAATAGAGGTCTTGGTACATTCCGAACAAGTCAATAGCCACCTAAAAATAAAAATGTTGAAATATAATTGTGATATTGTTCGATGGAATTTGATTGTTATATCAGAGGATATACTTGTGCAATTAAATTATTTAAATTTACCTGAAGATATATCTATACAGTTAATACCATTTTATACAACTGAGAATAATTTATTTTTTAGAGATTTTGTTTACTCTGATTTACAAGATATTTTGGCTATTCCAATAGATCGGAAAACTCTTTTTAGACGAAAAGTGTTGAATGATAACTTCTTTGGGAAATTATCATTATTTCCCTCTGGAATGGTTTTTTCAAATGTTAATTGCACTTCTCTTGGAAATATTAAGCATTCATCAATAAAAGAGTTAGTGTATAAAGAGTTAACAGATAGAGATACTTGGTTAAAAGTACGGGGAAAAGTTGAGCCATGTAAAGATTGTATCAACAAAGAGTTATGTCCATCAATATCTAATTATGAGTTAGTAATTGGAAAGAATAATCTTTGCAAGATACACTCAGAGTATGAATAATATGGTAATAAAGCGTATCGTGAAAAGGATTAGCTTGAAGAAATATATTGATTCTTTTTTTGAAATATATTAAGAAGCGTAGACTTTGTTTTCTGAATTGAACTCACTCATTAAATTGCTGTAAGGTTTTTTATATTAGATATTTAGGTCGAAAAATAAAGGGCAATACCAAGAATAAATCGATGAGTTACCCTAAAATGTAATTACATATTGATATAAAAAAAGCAACTATAAATGCTCAAAATAAGAGCTATTATTATATAGTTGCTTTTTTTTATTTTACGAGTCGTATTTGTTAGACTATTGTTAGATTGTTATTAGAATTTGCCCAATTTATAGGAAGTAGGTCTGGAGTTGCTTACTTTGTGTTATATAAAGAGGAACAAACTCACAGCCATTACGGCCATTCCGCTTACCACCCCAATGATGGACAGGTGGTGCTCTCCATACTTTTCGGCACTTGGTAGTAGTTCGTCGAGCGAAATAAATACCATGATTCCGGCTACGGCTGCTAGTACGAAGGCGTTGATAATCGGATTCCAAAACGGAAGTAAGAACGCAAAAGCGATCAATGCGCCAATGGGTTCTGCCATGCCCGAAAGGAAAGAGTACCAAAAGGCTTTCTTTCTGTCGCCCGTTGCTTGATACAACGGCACGGCTACGGCAATACCTTCGGGTATGTTGTGTATCGCAATGGCAAAGGTGATGGGAATGGCAAGTTCCATGCTGTTGAGTGCCGAGGTAAACGTGGCAATCCCTTCGGGAAAGTTGTGGATACCGATGGCCAGTGCTACCATAAAACCGGTACGTTTGAGCGACGATTTCTTGCGCATGTCTTCTACTACATGTACTTCGTGCGGGTTCTCATCTTCCGGAACCAGAAAGTCGATCAGCGTAATGATACCCATACCGCCGAAGAATGCGAGCAGTAAGTAAAGGGTTCCTGTTTTCTCGCCAAACTTTTCGCTGAGCGCGTGCAGTGCTTCGGGCATCATTTCCATAAAGGATACGTACATCATCACGCCGGCCGAAAAGCCCAATGCCGTGGAAAGAAACTTGGTATTGGTATGTTTAGTGGCAAAAGCCATAATACTTCCTATGCCTGTAGATAATCCGGCAATCATCGTTAAACCAAATGCGGTTAGGATAGTCTCAATATTTATAGGTTCGATATTCATAGTGTATTACTTAATTTGTAAGCATGCGAATGTAGATACTATTTTTTTTATATTTACTCCAAATTAGATTAAATGCGAAACATTAGTGAAGACGATATAATCGACAACTTGCGCAATGAAGAAACGCGTCGGGAGGCCTTTGCTCAATTGGTAAGCATTTACGGCGAAAAACTCTATTGGCAAATCCGTAAAATGGTTCTTACCCACGAAGATGCCGACGACTTGCTTCAGAACGTATTCTTAAAAGCCTGGCTCAGCCTCGAAACCTTTAGAGGGGAATCGAAGTTGTCTACTTGGCTGTATCGAATTGCGGTAAACGAATGCATCACCTTCTTGAATAAACAACGAGCCAAAAATAATGTTTCGATCGATAATGTAGACCACTTTTTGCTAGAACAGTTGCAGAGTGACGAATATTTCGATGGGGACGAGGCTGAGGTGCGTTTTCAGAAAGCCGTACTTGCCTTGCCCGAAAAGCAACGACTCGTTTTTAATATGCGCTATTACGATGAAATGAAATACGAGGAAATATCTGATATTCTGGGTACTTCTGTTGGAGCTCTCAAGGCTTCGTATCATCATGCCGTAAAGAAAATAGAGGATCAACTTTCGGATAAAGATTAAACCATTTCCTTTTTTAATTGTCAAATAGTAAAATAAATATAGTTTCATATGGGGTCATTCGAAGATAAAGACAAGCAATTCGGTAAAGGGAACTCCTTTAAAGTGCCCGAAGGATACTTTGAGCATCTTACCGAGCGTACGATGAATATGCTTCCAGAAATGGAAATTCCCGAAGCTAAGAAAGTATCATTATTCCAGCGTGTACAGCCGTGGTTGTATATGGCAGCTATGTTTGCCGGATTGATATTTTTTATAAAAATTTTGGTAGGTGGTGATGTGGTGTCTAAGTCGGCAGCAACCGATAGTACATTGATTGCGGCATCGGGTGTTAACGTTATTGATTTTCAGGATCAACAGAGCGAAGAAGATGTGTATATTCAATACATAGAAGAGAGCTATGGAGGTGCTGTTTTGAACACGGGAATCAACTTTTTTGAATAAAAAATTAAATATTGTTTGCATGAATAAAATATTTTTCCTTATATTTGCTCTTGTAGTTAACCTGACAGCGGCACTGGGGCAGAATGCTCACGGACCGAGACCAAGGATGCAGGAAGATGACCAATCTTTTTGGGCAAAACGTAATGCGTATATTACCGCAGAAATGGGACTTACTCCTGAAGAAGCAGCTACATTTATACCTCTTAGTGAAGAGTTGCAAAAGAAAAAATTTGAACTTTGGAAGTCTTATAAACGTGAATTGCGTAAAGCAGCTCACTCCAAATCTGAAGATGTTTCGGAGGCGGAATATAAACGACTCATCGACGAGAACTTTGAGTTGAAGATGCAAGAGATTAAACTGGAGAAGGACTACTACAAGAACTTTGAGAAGATACTTTCACCCGCAAAACTCTTTAAATACCAAAGGGCAGAAGTGAAGTTTGCAGCGATGCTAATGCGCGGTAAAATGGCTAATCCTGATAAGAAAGGTGCTACAAAAAATAGAAATGATTAATAATATCAATATTGTCATTATTTGTGTTTTTTGTTTAGATTTAGTTTTGGCGTTTAAGTTAAGGAAGGGGAAGCGACGTGAGTCGGTTCCCCTTTTGTAATTACAAAAAAATAAGGTGTGTAATTGTAATAGTGATATTTTACTCACAAATCGTATATTCTAATCATTATTATAGATGCAGGCATCGATTTGAATGCTGCATCTATAGATTAAATTCCTTTCGTTTCATTTATTGCTTATCGTACTGCTTGGCTTCTTGCCAAATAGCTTCCATCTCGTCGAGCGACATATCTTTGAGTGATTTTCCTTGTTGTATGGTACGCTCTTCGAGGTAGGTAAAGCGGTGGATAAACTTGCGATTGGTTCGCTCAAGTGCATTGTCGGGATTGATCTTGTACAACCTTGCCGCATTGATGATGCTAAACAATAAGTCGCCAAATTCTCCTTCCATTTTGTCGTGATCCATCTTGCCAATCTCGGCTCTGAGTTCGCCTATCTCTTCGTTTACTTTATCCCAAACTTGGTCGCGCTCTTCCCAATCGAATCCTACGTTACGAACTTTGTCTTGAATGCGGTAGGCCTTAACCAATGCCGGTAGGGCTTGTGGTACACCGTCGAGTACACGCTTGTTTCCGTCTTTTTCTTTGAGTTTGAGTTGTTCCCAGTTTTGTTCTACTTTTCCGGCTGTGGCTGCTTCTACATCGCCAAATACATGAGGGTGACGAAAGATCAGTTTGTCGCAAAGTGCATCACATACGTCTTTGATATCAAACTCGTTTTTCTCTTCACCGATCTTAGCGTAAAATACAATATGAAGTAAGAGGTCTCCGAGTTCTTTCTTTATGTTGAGGTTGTCGTCGTTGATGATGGCATCACATAGTTCGTACGTTTCTTCGATGGTATTGGCACGTAGCGATTCGTTGGTTTGTTTACGATCCCATGGACATTTTTCACGCAACTCGTCGAGTACGTCAAGAAGCTTTCCGAATGCTTCCATCTTTTCTGCTTTTGTGCTCATTTGAATATCTTGTTTAAAAGAAACGGGCTGCCCTGAAAAAGGACAGCCCGTCTGTATGTTTATGTTTTATCGATTACTTGTTTTCAGATTTGAAGTTTTTCAAACCGTCTCTCAAGAAGTTTACGTAGTTGTCTACGTTTTCGTCGAATGCGTATGAAGGACCTACCGGATTACCTTCTGCATCAAGCAATACATAGAATGGCTGTGCATTTGCTCCAAATTTACTTCTTTGTAGGTAACTCCATTTGTCTCCAACAGTTTTTAACTTGCGAGTTTTGCCATGTTCTTCGATCTCGATTACTTCAGGAAGTGGCGTTTTGTCGTCTACCATCAGCGTGATCAATACATAGTCGTTTTCAAGGATTTGTTTTACTGTTGCGTCTGTCCATACACTTGCTTCCATCTTACGGCAGTTTACACAACCGAAACCTGAGAAGTCTACGATAACCGGTTTGTTTACTTTTTTAGCGTAAGCCATACCTGCTTCATAATCGTCGTAGCTTGCGTGTACTTCATTGTTGTACAAGTTTAGATCTTGTGTATACAATGGAGGAGAGAATGCACTGATTGATTTCAAAGGTGCGCCCCACAAACCTGGTACCATATACAATGCGAATGCAAAGGAGATGATTGCCATGAACAAACGTGGAACCGATACGTATGGAAGGTCGCTGTCGTGCGAGAATTTCAATTTGCCGATCAAGTACATTCCAAGCATTGTGAAGATGATGATCCAAAGTACAAGGAATACTTCGCGGTCCATGATTCTCCAACCGTAAGCAAGGTCTGCTACCGAAAGGAATTTAAGTGCAAGAGCAAGTTCAAGGAAACCAAGAACTACTTTAACTGAATTCAACCATCCACCCGATTTAGGAAGACCTTGCAACCAAGTTGGGAAGATTGCGAACAAGCTGAAAGGAATCGATAATGCAAGTGCAAAACCGAACATACCTACAGCTGGGCCTGCTGCCGAGCCGGTTGATGCTGCTTCTACAAGAAGTGTTCCGATGATAGGACCGGTACAAGAGAACGAAACCAATACAAGTGTAAATGACATGAAGAAGATGCTCAATACACCGGTAGTAGAATCGGCCTTGCTATCTAGTTTGGTTGTCCAGCTAGCCGGAAGTACCAATTCGAATGCGCCAAGGAATGAAACCGCAAATAGTACAAGAAGACCGAAGAAGATCAAGTTGAATACTGCGTTTGTAGAAAGGTTGTTCAATGCACTAGCTCCGAATACGCCTGTTACGACCAAGCCCATCACAAGATAGATGATGATGATAGAAATACCGTAAGTCATTGCATCGCGAATACCTTTTTTGCGATCGTTTTTAGAACGTTTCAAGAAGAAACTTACTGTCATCGGAATCATTGGCCATACACATGGTGTAAGAAGTGCAAGAGCACCACCGATAAATCCGGCAAGGAAGATATACAACCAAGAGGTTGTTTCTGTACCTGTTTCTCCTTTGTTGCCGGCAAGCTTAAGTTCTTCGATTACCGGAGTCCAAAGTTTAGAGTTGTTGGTTAGTGCAGATGAAAGAATTGTTTCTTCTGCTTTGCTATCTTGTGCTACAGCTTCTTCGGCAACGGCAACAGTTTCTGCTGCTTCTTGTGCTTGTGCAGCCGGCTGAACAGCTTCTGTTGTTGCTACTTTTTCTGCAGCTTTTGGTTCTTCTTTTGCTTTAGCAGCTTGTGCTACGTCAGCGCCTGATTTCAAGTTCTTTTTGTCAAACGAGAAGTCGATACGGTTGGGAGGAAGACAAGTTTCGTCGTTACAACCCATAAATTCTACTTCGCCTTCGATCTTGAATGCGTCTGCATCCAATACTTTGATCTTTTGTACGAATGTAACAGGACCTTCATACCAACGAAGTTCCATGCCAAACATTTCGTCGTATTTAGCAACCGGTTTTTGAGAAGTTGTTACTTTTCCTACTAGTTCGGCTCCTTTTACTGTAGAGAAGCTGAATACGGTAGAGTTAGGACCTCCTTCCGGAAGGTTCATGTCATACAAGTGCCATCCATCTTCAACGTTTGCTTTGAAAATGATTTCTTTTTGGTTGGCTCCTTTGTCTGAGAACGAGATGTCCCAAACGATAGGCTCAAGGATTTGTGCGTTTACCAGAAGACTAAAGCACATTAATAATGCTAAGCTTAAAACTTTTCTCATGAGTTTATTGTCTGTTTCTTATTGTTTTTTGCAAAGATAGATTCATTTTGCATAAGAACAAGTTCTTATGTGATAATGCGTTTACTTCTTTTTTACAGGTTTCATTTTCAACTTGTCAGAACGCATGTTGTAATTGCTCTTTCCTACTTTTGGTGCGTCAAGGACGCTGGCTGGAAGCTCAGCTTTGTTGTTCATCATTTTGATGTATTTTTCAAGTGCAGCTCCGTATTCATAGTGTACATACGAATCGCGACGATCTTCGTTGTTGTAGGCAATAAACTGCAAATACTCAAGACATTTCTTAGACCAATTTGCCGGGCTGTTTTCAGATACGCCACCACGTACAATAAACTTAAGGCGATCAATAAGTGCTTGTCTGTTTACGGTAGTGTCTGCGATTAAAGCATCAATCTTCACAATTGCTTTGTCGTACTCTTTAGCTCTGGTGTAACCGTTCAACTCAATCATTTCACGATTGAATCGCTTGCCTTCATAGTCACAAAACTGATCAAGCTCTTCGATTGAAAGGTAAGATGTTTCTTTTGCTAGTTTTTCGTCTACAGCTTTTTTGCCGTATAGTGCAACGAATTTAGTATAGTTGTCTGATACTTGTTTGATGTATGGATTCTTTGGACCGTTGATTGTTTCAACAAATAAAGTCCAGATTTCCGGCTGCTCTAGAGTGGCTCCTTGCGCAATCAAAATATCGAAAGCTTTGCTTACATTGTCAGTTTTGTAGGTCGACTTCATGTATTCGATGTAGTCTGAAAGGAATTGTTTGTCTCTGTTTCCTTTCTCAAGCTGCTCGATCAGGTAGAAAGAACGTGTAGACGGATTCTTTGCGTTTGCTCCTGTTTTGATAAAGCCCGGACCTGTTTGGCGGCTGCTGCTCATGTGTACAGCTTCTTGTGTAGCAGGGTCGATAAATGCATAAGTAGGGTAGCTTCTTACGCCATATTTCTTGGCAAGATCTACGCCTTCGCCGTTTTCAGCATCGATTTTTAAGTTTACAAAGTTTGTGTTGTAGAATTCACCAACAGTAGGAAGTACGAATACTTCTTCTGCCATGTTCATACATGGTCCGCACCATTGGGTATAAAAGTCTACAAAGATTAGTTTGTTTTCTGCTTTTGCTTTCTCTACGGCTTGGCTCCATGTTCCGTGTTCGAATTGAATGCCTGTAGTCTCTTCTGCTGCTTTAGCTGTGAAGCTGGCAACAAAGGCAAGACATAAAAGGATAATGTTTTTTTTCATCGCTTTCGATTGTTAAAAGGGTTGATATTGTTATAAGGACCCGATCGGATGTTTCTGAACAACGAGCAGGTTTGGCGTTTAAAGAAATAGAGCAGGGTGGCTCGTTTGTGTTAGAGACACCCTGCTTTTGTATGTACAGTACGTTAATATCCCGGATTTTGTTCTACTGCGTTGCTGTTGGTTTCAGCAGCAGGGATTTTGTCAATTCTTCTATCGCGGATACGCTTTAGGTAGTCTTGTCCTTTTTCATTGCTTACAGCAAACTCTTTTTCCAAGGCTTCACGCAGTGCTTTGTTCATTGCGATAAGACGATCAAACTCTAATTGTTCCGGATTTGAGAAGCGGATTGCAACAAAGAACTCATGCCAGTTTTCGAAACTCATTTCGATTACCCATTCGTTATAGATTGCGTCTTCAAGTTCTTCCATGGTTGCCGGAGTTTTTACTTCAGCTCCTGCACGCATACGAAGTTTTGCAATTGGTTCGAAAGCTTGTGCTATTGAAGCTCCCATGCGGTAACGAGCTTCTGCCAAGATTAGGTATACCTCTGCCGTACGAAGATACATGACAGGCATGTCGTTTTTGTCGGTTAGGTATTTCTTAACGGTCTTACAGTTGTATTGTTTTTTACCGCTATATACGATACTGTCTAGTGGTGCAATGATTGCGCTTTCACGAGGGTCGTTACCAAGTAATGTTACAAATTCTTTGGTAGGACACCAGTATCCACCGGCACCACCTACGTTCTTTGTTCCAAAAGCTTTGATACGTGTATCGGTTGATGATGCATCAGACATAAATACGCGTGCAAAAAGAATCTCAGGAGTAGAGCTGTGTTTCGCAAATACATTATCGTATGTAGCTTCTAGCTGGATTTCGTTGTTTTGAATCAACTCCTCAGCGATTTTGGCTGCTTCGGCATATTGTTGTGAATAAAGCAGAAGTCTTGCTTTCAATGCTTTTGCTGCTTGAAACGAGGCTTGGCTCGATTTTGCACGTTTAGGAGCAAGTTCGATTGCTTTATTTAGGTCTGCAAAGATCGCATCGTAGCTTTCTTGAACAGTGCTACGCCCTTTTTGTGCATTACCAATTTCGGGTAGTTCGCTGCGGAGGATAAGACCGAAACGGCTGTTGAGATCCCAATATTCTGCATAACGAACAATCAGACGGCTGTATGCAAATGCTCTTAGGAAATAGATTTCACCAAGGATTTCGTTTTTGCGATTTCCGGTAAATTCTTTGTCTGCAATTTTACCGCATGCTTGAAGTAGGAAGTTTGCATTCTTTACAATCTTATAATCTGAGTTCCACTCATCGTCGGTGAAATTCGAGTTATAGTTCAAGGTTGGGCAGAAACGTTCACTCATATAAACTGAGTTTCCGCTGGTGATACTGTCCTGACGATTTAATGTTCCTCCTTGAAAGCTTCCGCTTGTTGTAGGGAATATAACATTAAAACCGGCACCCGGTAAGAAAGAATATATACCGTTGAGTGCAAGCTCAACGGTTTTTTGATTTGTGATTGCACCGTCTAAGTCTGCGTCATACGCAGGGGTCTTGTCTAATACATCTACAAGCGAGCAGCTTGCAGTAAACAAGGCTATAAGGGATAGTGTAATGTATTTTTTGATCATGACTTTCTAAGTTTATGCGCTTATAGATTAAGTTTCAAACCTATCGAGAACGAACGGATACCCGGATAAGCTGATTCATAGTTACCTCCGTAGTTACCATTGTTGACCGTTGCTGGGTCGGTACCCGGATATTTGGTAATCGTAAATAGGTTAGAGCCCGATACGAATACTTGCGTATTGATGCCTACAAATTTAGGAATGTCATATGCAAGACGTAGTTCTTGTAAACGGAAGTATGATGCATTGTGCAACTCGATGCCTGAAGAGCGTGGAACGCCATCTTCTAAATAAAGAGCCGGATATTTTGCGTCCCTGTTGTCGTCAGACCAACGATCGTTCAAACCGTAATCGATAAGACCGGTAAGCTGAGAAGGCATGTTTTGCAACGTTTTGCTGTATGATTTCAAACCACCGATTTGGAATCCGAAGGATGCAAATGCTGTGAAGCGTTTGTATTGGAAGTTTGAAGAAAGACCTCCGAATACTTTAGGGTCTGGAGAGCCTACAATCATACGGTCTTTATTGTCGATTTTTCCGTCTTCGTTCGTGTCGCGATACTCAAGCATACCCGGACGTAGTTTATTACCGTCGTAGTAGCTTTGTCCTTTCGATTTAGCATATTCGTTTAGCTCATCTACGCGATCTTGAGATTGGATAATGCCGTTGTGTTCCCATCCGAAGAATGATCCCATTGGATAGCCTTGAGCTAAAACTTGTGATCCGCTACCGTGGATGTTGATACCCATGCCGTTTTCTACAGCTCCTTCAGAAACAAGATAAGTTACTTTATTCTTGTTGTGTGCAAGGTTGAGTGTTGCCGACCAGTTGATGTCTTGGTTTTGGATCAATACGCCTGTGAATGTGAATTCAAGACCTTTGTTTTGTACCGAACCTACGTTGCGGTTCATTGATCCTCCGGCTGTACTTGATGGGAATTGGAATGCCCAGATCAAGTCGTTAGTGTTTTTGATGTACCCACCAATAGTACCACGAAAGCGTTGATCTAAGATGGCGAAGTCAAGACCGAAGTCGTATTGTGTAGATTTCTCCCAACGGATTTCTCTATTACCAATTTGACTGTGGATAAGAGCCGGAAGGTCCATATAGCTGCTCGACGAGTATAGGTCGCGATTAGAGAAGCTGCTAAGGTTTTGTGTACCTGTGGTACCTGCACTTACTTTGATCTTAAGGTCGTCGACAAACGTAACGTCTTTCATGAAGTCTTCTTGAGAAATACGCCAAGCAACGGCTCCAGAAGGGAAGAATCCGTAACGGTTTTTAGCACCGAACATAGATGAACCGTCGTAACGTCCTGTAAATGTAAACAGGTATTTGTCGTCGAATTTATAGTTTGCTCTTACGAACGAAGATAACAAACCGCGAGTGTTGTATCCGTTTGATACGTTTTTCGCAGAAATCTCACTTGCACTACCGATGTTTGTATAGATTTCATCCAGTGCATAGTTTGATCCGCTGATAGAAGTACTTTTTCCTTCGAAGCTTTCGAAAGAGATACCTCCTACGGCATCAATGGCGTGACGATCGTTGAACTTAACATTATAGGTAAGTACGTTGTCGAATACCGTTTTGTATGCTTTGTAGTTGTATTCTGAACCACTTGCTTTTTTATTGCTTGAAAGGAAGCTTGGCGAGAAGGATTCTTTGAATGTGAAGTCTTGAGAGATAGAAAGTGATGATTTGAATTTAAGACCTTTGTAAATATCTACCTCTCCCCAGATTGTACCTAAGAAGCGATATGCATTTGTGTTGTCTTTTTTGTGTGTATTGGCAACAGGGTTTGCACTGTTGTTAATCATCAAATAATCACCGTTTTCATCGTAAATGTCGATATCGGGACGGTATCCTTGTGCAGAGAACATGGATGTTCCAGACTTGTTGGTGTCGGTATAACCTACCAACATATTGGTTCCGAAACGAAGCACCGGTAGTACATCTACATCTAAGTTGACACGTCCGTTATAACGTTTCAAGTCATCACCCAATACCATACCTTTTTGGTCAAGCATAGAAAGTGAAACGAAATATCTGTTTTGATCGCTACCTCCGCTAATCGATGCATCTACATTGTGACGCCATGCCGGTTGTTTTACTTCGTCAAACCAGTTAGTATTACCTGTTCCTAGGTAGTCGCTTCCTTCACGAAGAATATCAAGAGCCGTAGTATTGGATGGGTCATAAACCAATGTTTCTCTTGCAAATTGACGTACTTTGTCGCGCCACTCATCTCCGTAAAGAATCTTGAAATTCTTGATTTGTGTATCAATAGTAGAGCTATAGTTCAAATTGAAAGTTGGCTTTTTGCCTGATTTACCTTTACGTGTAGTTACGATAACAACACCGTTTGCTGCACGTGAACCATAGATCGCCGCTGCTGATGCATCTTTCAATACGTCCATCGATTGAATGTCACTTGGTGCAATTGCATCCAATGCTGTAGGATCATCTACAGGAACGCCGTCGATAACGTAAAGAGGTTCGTTTGATCCGGTTAGCGATGTTGCACCACGTACACGTACACGTACTGTTTCTCCCGGTTTACCTGTGTTTTGGGCAACTAATACTCCGGATGCAAGGTTTTGCATCAACGAGGCAACGTTGGTTGTATTCAAGTTTTGGATGTCTTTGGCCGAGATACTTGATACAGATCCTGTAATATCTTTAGCTCGAGATGTACCATACCCTACAACAACAACCTCGTTTAGAGCTTGTGTATCTTCAAGTAATGTAATGTTGATTTTTGTTTGTGATCCAACAGTAACTTCTTGTGTTACGAACCCCATATACTTAAATATTAACACTGTGTTTTTCGATGGAACATCAATATGGAAATTTCCATCAAGATCTGAGACTGTACCCATTGTGGTACCAGAGGTCGCACCTTTTATAACAATGTTTACACCAAGAAGCGGGGCCGATGTGTTGTCTATAACAGTACCACTTACTTTAATCGATTTGTTTTGTTGAGAGTTAGCTTGCGCGCTGGCAATGTTTAGCACAAACAACAAAATCCAGCAAAGACTAGATATACCCGCCTTTGTCATCTTAGGAATCTTTAAGTTCATGTTTTATTATTAATTTATAGTTCTAACGTCTTTAAAAGTGAGTCAAGGGTTGCTTTATTTCTGAAAATCTATCAAAATGATATTATTCTGTATAAATATTGGGCGGTATTCCATTATCAGCAATGAAATATCGTCACGAATAGGTGACTCTACTATTAAATTATTGTTTTTCTAATTGTTATTGTCTTAATTTGGCGTTCCTTAAAACGTTGCAAATATAACAAATTGTTTGCATAAATCCATGCTTTAATTATAAATAGTAATATTTGTTTCGTTTAAAACAGACAATTGCTGTATAATTATGCAATATTCGTTGTCTGCATAACTTGAATAAACATGCGTTGTTTATCGTGAATAAATATATATTTAGAAAAGCTCGCTGTATGCTTCTCGAGAATAATTCCTATTTTTGCAAAATTGAACTTCATAGCGCCTATTCTCAAGTAGATATGGTGCAACGTAAAGTGCAGACAGATAAATAATAATATAATTCAAAATGGAAATCGCTAGCAAGTACAATCCGGCTGATGTTGAAGGCAAATGGTATCAATATTGGTTAGATAATGGTTTTTTTAAGTCGAAACCAGATGGCAGAGAACCTTACACTATTGTAATTCCTCCACCGAATGTAACAGGTGTTCTTCACATGGGGCACATGTTGAATAATACAATTCAGGATATCTTGATTCGCCGTGCGCGTATGTTGGGCAAGAATGCTTGTTGGGTACCGGGTACCGACCATGCATCGATTGCAACAGAAGCAAAGGTGGTAAACAAGCTTGCACAAGAGGGTATCAAAAAGACGGATCTTTCACGTGAAGAGTTTCTAGGACATGCTTGGGATTGGACGCACAAACATGGCGGTATCATTCTTGAACAGTTAAAGAAACTAGGAGCTTCTTGTGATTGGGATCGTACTTGTTTTACGATGGACGAAGAACGTTCGGAAAGCGTATTGGAAGTTTTCGTTGATTTGTTTAACAAAGGTCTTATTTACCGCGGTGTGCGTATGGTAAACTGGGATCCGGTTGCGAAAACAGCGCTTTCAGACGAAGAGGTTATCTACAAAGAAGTAAATAGTAAGCTTTTCTATCTTCGTTATAAAATCGAAGGAGAAGAAGATAAATATATTGTTGTTGCAACAACGCGCCCAGAAACAATTTTAGGAGATACGGCTGTATGTGTTAATCCAAATGACGAACGTTTTTCTTTCTTGAAAGGTAAGCGTGTGATTGTTCCGATTATCAATCGTCCGGTTCCTATTATTATGGACGAGTATGTTGACATGGAATTTGGTACCGGTTGTTTGAAGGTAACTCCTGCTCATGATGTAAATGACTACATGTTGGGTGAGAAGTTCAACCTTGAAACAATTGATATCTTCAATGACAACGGAACATTGAACGAGCATGGTCAGATGTATGCGGGAATGGATCGCTTTGCGGTACGTGATCAAATCGAAAAAGATCTTGCAGCAGCAGACTTGCTTGAGAAAGTAGAACCATATACCAATAAAGTAGGTTTCTCTGAACGTACCGATGCGGTAATTGAACCTAAACTTTCGATGCAATGGTTCCTTAAAATGGAAGGTCTTGCTAAACCTGCTCTTGAGGCAGTAATGGAGGATGTAATTAAATTGCACCCTGCTAAATTTAAAAACACATACCGTCACTGGATGGAGAATGTAAAAGACTGGTGTATTTCACGTCAGTTGTGGTGGGGGCACCGTATTCCTGCTTACTTCCTTCCTCAAGGTGGCTATGTGGTGGCAACAACTCCAGAGCAAGCTTTGGAATTGGCAAAAGACAAAACAGGTAATAATGATATGGTATTAGCAGATCTTCGTCAAGATGAAGACTGTCTTGATACTTGGTTCTCTTCTTGGTTGTGGCCTATCTCTGTATTCGGAGATGTAATGGATAAGAACAACGAAGAGTTGAACTACTACTATCCAACGAATGATCTTGTGACTGGTCCGGATATTTTGTTCTTCTGGGTGGCACGTATGATCATTGCAGGTTACGAATATCGTGGTGAAATGCCATTCAAAAACGTATACCTTACCGGTATCGTACGCGACAAACAAGGACGTAAGATGTCGAAATCGTTGGGTAACTCTCCAGAACCTCTTGAATTGATCAAAAACTACGGAGCTGACGGTGTTCGTATGGGCTTGATGATGGCAGCACCTGCCGGTAACGATGTTTTGTATGATGATTCACTTTGTGAGCAAGGTCGTAACTTCAACAACAAGATCTGGAATGCTTTCCGTTTGGTTAAAGGATGGAATGTTGACGAAACAATTGCTCAGCCCGAAGCAGCTGCGACAGCTATCAAATGGTTTGAATCGTTGTTGAGCAAAACAATCAACGAAGTAAACGACTCATTCGATAAGTACCGTATCTCTGAAGCGCTTCTTGCTGTTTACAAGTTGTTCTGGGATGAGTTCTCATCTTGGTATCTTGAAATGGTGAAACCAGGCTATCAACAACCGATTGACAAAGCAACTTACGAGGCAACTCTAGGTTTCTTCGATTCATTGTTGAGACTGCTTCATCCGTTTATGCCATTTATTACGGAAGAATTGTGGCAGTTGATTTGTGACCGCAAAGAAGGAGAATCAATCATGGTGTCAATGATGCCGGATGCAAAACCTGTTGACGAAGCACTACTGGATCAATTTGAAGTTGTAAAAGAAATTATTGCCGGTGTTCGTTCTATCCGTTTGCAAAAGCAAATCGCAATCAAGGAAGAATTAATGCTTGAGGTAGTAGGCGAATATGACAACGCTTTCGATGCTATAATTACTAAGATGTGTAACTTGTCTGCTATCAATAAGGTAGACGAAAAGTCAGACGGAGCTGTTTCGTTCCTTGTAAGAACAACAGAGTTTGCCGTGCCACTTGGTAACATGATCGATGTGGAAGCTGAAATCGCAAAACTTGAAGAAGAGTTGAAATACAACGAAGGTTTCTTAAATTCAGTAATGAAAAAACTAAGCAACGAATCGTTTGTAGGTAAAGCTCCGGCAAAAGTAATCGAGATTGAGCGCAAGAAACAAGCAGATGCTGAAAGCAAAATCAAATCATTGCAAGAAAGTATTGCTGCTTTGAAAAAGAATGCATAATCTGACTTTTAGATATAGAGTAAAGGGCACTGGATTGATATTCAGTGCCCTTTTTAATTAGCTGTAAATTGAGGAGGCTCAATCTATATGTTATAGCCTCTCTGATGTTTGTTTGTAATTTTGTTTATTGGATCAATCCTTTTAGTGTAGATGTAAGTGTATGATGATTGCGTAAATCATTTCTCAATCCATATTTTCCGTCATTAGTAACCAGTACGTACGATGGAATTCCATCTATCTTGAATTTATCACAGATATAATCCCATTGCTCTTGGTTCAAGCGATAGTGCTCCCCTTCGATATTTGCTATAGATGTTTTGTATGTAACCAGTGGGGAAGTTTCATTCGCAATATAGATCCAAACAAGATTGTCACCTTTTAGTTCCTCTGCTTTTAACGGCTCAGTTTGTTTAATCGAACTACGACATGGGCCGCACCATGTATTCCAGAAGTCAACGAAAATTACTTTCCCTTTATGTTTGGATATGATTTCATCAAAGAGTTTTTCTTTGCTTACATTTGGCGTTTCCTTTAGTCCCGGCAGATCCTTTATGGCATCAAGTTGAGCTTGTGTTTTGTTTTGAATTGCACTACATGCTTCTGCGAAAAATGGATTACTCAGCGTCTTTAGCTTGTCAAGATCTTCTTGCTTTAAATCAATATTTTCAGCTTTTGAGGGAAAGGGAAGTGCAACTCGGATATCATTAGCCAATCCATTGGATTGGTTAGTAAGCACCTCAAGTGCGATTGCATTACTTCCATACAAAGAGTATGTAAAGTCGGAAAGTCGATTGCCCATTAATAATTTCGGATTGTTGATGTCGATAAGATCCTTAACTATGCTATACTGAGCGTCTCCCAGCTGTGCGATCGGATAGTCTATCTTATCTTTTCTATCCCATTTATTATGTACTGAACGATAATTATGCGTTAGGAAATAGTTGCCTTCTACGATAGACTTGAGTAGCTCTTGTTGAAGAGTAATTAAAGCCATTTCCTTCGTGAGGCCCGATATATTACTAAGCGAGTTGATGCTGTCTTTATTTGCATTATAGACCGATTTAACCATATTGGCATATTCATCTGCACTCATCTTATAGTCTGCAAATTTACCATTATACATATTCAACGAATAAGGGGCTGTTTTTTCACGTTCTAAGTTGTATAAATAGTTTAGATCTGCGTATGTTCCGGTAGTGTATAACTTTGGTCGCGGAGAATTGTCTTTCTGCTTGTGGTTGTAAATCTTGCGTAAACGAGCTTCTTCTTGTAAGTCTACGTAAACGTCAATATTTTCTCCTGGTGCCAGCCATAAATGACCCAATAGATTTCTATAACCGACAAGACTACCTTGACTCGTTCCATACAAAGGAAGATTAAATGTTGCTATTCCTGTATTTTCATCAATCAAAGCGTCATATTCTTTTTGAAACTGAATGGGAGATGATAAGTATAGTTTTAAATCTTTATACATTCCTTTTCTAAAACCCATTAAATGAATGTTGACGGTTGTTTCCCCAACTTCAAGTTTTGGATTGGGAAGTGAAGAGGCTGTATATTCTTTTTGTAATGTTTCGGGAAGTCCTTTAGGGAACTTTGGATACGTTGATTTTCCTGTAAGATCTATACCATACAGTTTGAAACAATCATCACAGTCAGACTCTATAAAGTCGAAGCTCTTGGTCTCTTTTGGAATAGGTGGGAATTTTAGAATAAATGAAGCTTCTCCTGACTCCGGCATCCAAAATTCTTTATCAATTTCAATTCCTTCTCCTCCTGTTATTTGATATTTTTTACTATCGGCCATTAGATATGAATCCCCCGCAATTCGTATCCAATATTTAGGAGTGTAAAACGCATCGATGTGTAAGATGGTGGCCGTATC
This sequence comes from Tannerellaceae bacterium, assembly GCA_051656605.1. Taxonomy (GTDB): domain Bacteria; phylum Bacteroidota; class Bacteroidia; order Bacteroidales; family CAMTPD01; genus UBA12018. The sequence goes on from JBOGCF010000037.1 coordinate 42,363, forward strand.
GGTAAGTTCTACTTTTGATATCTCAATGCTTGACGTATTTGTCGCTTCGATGATAGGGTTTTCGACAACTTTGTCTTTTGCTGTGCAAGAGGCTATGGCTATAGCCATAATCATAGCAGCTGATACTAGAATAGTAAGTCTTTTCATATACAATTTGATTTTTAATAAAAACATCAATCTATCGGGTCTTTTTCGTTTGCTTGGAAATTGTCTCTTCAAAATGAAAACGACTGCAATGTATTTAAAAATTAATCAAGATTGACAGAAATAAAATAGATTTTTTATGCATTGGGTTTACTTTTTATATATTTGAATTGTTCAATAAGTAAATAACCGTTAGTTGGTCATTATCAACTATATTTGAATACGTCTTAAAAAACGAAACCATGAATACATTGCAGAAAATAATGATATTAAGTATGGGGTGCGTGCTAATGGTAAGCTGTGCTTCTACGCGTAATTTAACCATAGAATACCAACGTCCTGCTGAGATAACTTTTCCCGAAAATGTGACACGGGTATTAGTAATTAATAATACGGTACCTCAGGATCCTACTTTCGGAGTGAAACATACTTTTAATGGACATCCGATTGAGCCGATTAATATTTCGGTGGATAGTGCTGCATTTTGTACCGTCAACTCATTAAGCTATGAATTAAACAATCATAATTTTTTCACGAAAGTCACAGTGCTCAACGAGTCGTTGCGAGGTGATGATAAATTCGAGTTACCCGGTCGATTGGATAATGATGTCGTCAATGAGTTGGCACTGCAAGCAGGTGCTGATGCAATTATATCTTTAGATCATCAGATCTATAATTCGCAAGTTTCACTGATTGATAATAAGGTTGGACTAAAGAATGGAAGTATAAAGGTAAGAGGTTTTTGTCTCTTCAATGTATACATTCCATTTAGAGAAAAAACGCATATGAAATCAATGCGTTATGTGGATAGTTTGACTTGGCGTAATGATGATGTGAGTACACGAAGAGACGATATCAAGGAACTTATCAATAGCGAATACGCGGCTACAGTAGTTTGTGCAACCGCAAGTATGATGGGAGGTCGAATGGCAAACAAGATTATACCTGTTTGGATTGCAGATAATAGAAAAATATATTCATCTTATCAATCAGACTGGATGGCAGCTGATGCCAATTTACGCAAAGATAAATGGGAGGAGGCTGTATTGATTTGGGAGAAAATATACGAAAAATCGTCATCCATAAAGAGTAAAGCTAAGGCGGCAAATAATATTGCAGTTGCTTGTGAATTGAATGATAATTACCATCAAGCACTCGATTGGATAAATAAGGCTCAACAAGTTTTAAGTTCAAAAGGAAATAATAAAGATGCTTCTTTACGAAAAGCACTCGACCTTTATCAGAAAGCATTAGAAACACGAATCGAACAATCTAAAGAATTAAATTCTCAATTGAGACATTAGTAAATAAAGCACAATTTTTGTTTGATAAATACAGATTTAATTGAAAAAGATTGCGTACGTTTGTTTATTAGTAGAGACAATAAACGATTGGAATTATGAGTGCGGATTATACAAAAGTGCACAATGTAATGGAGCATGCATTTAAATGTGCGGTAAAAAAGATTGAGTCGGGTCATGCCGGGTCAACTTTGATTAGTGATTTGTTTGTTCAAATAGATACAGAAAACGGCGAGATGCTCATTTTCGACGATAGCGAAACTCTACTTGAGCGCTTAGGCCTTTCTCAGGCAGGTGTTTCTTTTGATGAAGAAAGCGACTTTATTGCTAATATTGCAGCACCGTTAAAGGCTGTGCTTAATAAAATGGCAGAACAAGGAGCGTTTGATAAAGAATCGATCTTGAAGCCATTTTCTATCAGTCTGACAGACGAAGATTTTATTATTCAAGAAGAGCTTCTGTTTATGGACGATGATACCATTCGTTTAGATGATGCTTTACTTGAAAAATTTGATAAAGAGCTTGACGAGTTTATCGACAAACTTTTATCTGACTTGAAATAAAATACAACGATACCAACGATTCGTTGAAAAGATATAATCTATAAGCTGCCCGTATACAATCTGTATTTGGGCAGCTTTTTTATGTTTTGACTTATTCTATGAAGATTCGTAACATCAAACAAAATCTATTTGCATACGAGCAAATCATGTTGATCGCTTATTTAGTGAAGTGGTCCTTTTTTGCATTGCTGGTAGGCATTTTGTCGGGAAGTGCCTCTGCTTTGTTTCTAAATACACTACAATGGGCTACCAATTGGCGTAATATGCATGATTGGATTATTGCATTTTTGCCAATAGGAGGATTTGTGATCGGTGCATTGTACTACTATTATGGGCAGAGTGTCGTAAAAGGGAATAATCAATTGCTTGATGAGTTTCAAGATCCGAAGCGAATCATTCCTTTTAGAATGGCTCCATTGGTTTTCTTCGGAACGATTGCAACTCATTTTTTTGGAGGATCTGCCGGACGAGAAGGTACAGGTGTGCAAATAGGCGGAGCGATAGCAGATCAATTAACGCGGGTGTTTAAACTCAATATCCATGATCGGCGTATTCTTATCGTATGTGGTATCAGTGGAGGATTTGCTTCCGTATTTGGAACACCATTGGCAGGAGCTATTTTTGCGCTCGAAGTATTGGTGGTAGGACGAATGCGCTACGAAGCCATTGTTGCCAGTTTTTTAACAGCACTAATAGCAAATATTAGTTGCAACTGGTGGGGTGTTGATCATACCCATTACGAAATACCATTCGTTCCATCATTAACGCTTGAGTTTGTTGGATGGTCTATTCTTGCAGGGATTGCATTCGGACTCACAGCGATGTTATTTTCTAAAATGTCTCACCAAATAGGAAAGTTGAGTGTTGCTACTATTAAGTATCCTCCTTTACGACCGGTAGTAGGTGGTGCTTTATTGGCTTTGGTTGTATATCTTATCGGAACAACAAAGTATATCGGACTAGGTGTACCTACTATTGTAGACTCTTTTTCGATACCCCAGCCCGAATATGCGTTTATGGCAAAACTTCTTTTTACAACTTTCACGTTGGGGATGGGATTTAAAGGAGGTGAAGTAACACCTCTCTTCTTCATTGGAGCAACTTTAGGAAATACATTGTCTTTAATTATACCTTTACCAATGGCTCTATTAGCAGGGATGGGTTTTGTTGCAGTCTTTGCAGGTGCGGCCAATACCCCTATTGCTTGTTTGGTTATGGGAATCGAGCTTTTTGGAATTGAGTGTGGTATTTATTTGGCCATTGCTTGTGTCGTTGCTTATCTCTTCTCTGGGCATTCAGGTATTTATACCTCGCAACTTATTGGTAGTGCAAAGTATGTAACTCCCAAGCATTATGAAGGCAAACGGCTCGGAGATGTGAAATAAAACACGATATTCAACGAGTTACAAAGAATGTTATATAGTGTTGATCCAAAACAATTTAATGGGTTTCGTTTTTATATTTGATGAGCGATACATTTAAAAATTAGACGCTATGAAGAAAATGAAATTTGTTCTTACCACAATGCTCGTATTATTTACTTGTACAGCAACAACATTGTTTGCTCAGAGTAAAGAAGAGAAGAAAAAAGAAGTAGCCACAAAGGTGCAAACCTTGATCGAATCGGGCGACTTCGAAATTCAAGTGAATCGGGCTGTTCCATCAGGCGGACAATCAAAGGAACTAACATCTCCTTATGAAATCGAAGTGGAAAATGGAAATGCTTCTTCTTACTTGCCTTATTTTGGGGTTGCTTATAGTGCGCCTATAGGAGAAGATGGAGGTATTAAGTTTGATGATCAACCTATGATCGACTATAAAGTAAAGAAAGATAAAAAAGACAAATACGTGGTTACGTATAAAGTAAATGATGGTCGCAATTCGTACAATTTCAGAATTGAAGTTTTCGATAATGGGAATAGTACCATTTCAGTGACACCATCAACAAAACGTGCAATTACGTTTTATGGAAATCTGAAACTAGAGAACGATGATAACGACTAAGACAAATTGATAACTCTATATAATAAAAGCGGGTTGGTTATTTACCAGCCCGCTTTTATTATATAGATTATGATTCGGCATTAAACAACTTACCTTGCCAAGTATCTCGCTCTACAATTCGTTTATTCAGTTTCGCTGTAAACTCAAAATTCTTCAATCCCCAATCGGGTGCGATAAGAAGACTTTTGGGCGATTGAGAAACGAAGCGTTCTACTGTAAAGTCCGGATTAAGTAGTTCGATAAAGTCAATAGCCAGATCTATGTATTCGTCAACTGTAAACAGTCGGAAGTCCTTTGGATCTTCATCAAACTCTTTGGCCATACGAGTGAAACGGATCAGCTGAAGTTGATGAAGTTTTACCGTGGTAAGCGGTAACTTCGAAATGCGACGCGCATGATCTAGAATCTCTTCTGTTGTTTCGCCAGGAAGTCCGAGTATCAAGTGCGCTCCGGTCAAAATACCACGAGCAGCAGTTCTCTTGATTGTCTCTACAGACTCTGCATACGAATGACCGCGGTTGATGCGCTCCAAAGTAGAGTCGAGCGTACTTTCCACGCCATATTCTACCATAACGAATGTACGTTGAGATAACTCTTGCAAATAGTCTAGCAAGATATCCGGCATACAGTCGGGACGAGTTCCAATAATCAAACCTACCACATCAGGATGAGCCAAAGCCTCCTCATATTTCTTTTTCAAAGCTTCGATGTCACCATATGTATTTGTGTAGGCCTGAAAATAGGCCAGATATTTCATCTCGGGATATTTCCGAGAGAAGAAAGCAATTCCTTCATTTAATTGTTGCGTTACACTTTTCTCTGTATGGCAATAATCCGGGCTAAATGTTTGATTATTACAGAAGGTGCAACCACCCAACCCTTTGCTGCCATCACGGTTGGGGCAAGTAAAGCCGGCGTTAATCGAAATCTTTTGTACCTTAAAAGGGAAATGATTTTTCAAGAAATCGCCGAAGTCGTTATATCTCTTTTCTTTTTTCACGTTGCAAAATTAATAAAACATATTTCTTCATGTTCGAATTATACTAAATTTGCATTCAATCTAAAAATGTTTGATCATGAAGAAGATCTTTTTGTCGTTTATTGCATTGTTATCCTTGCAAAACATTACTTCGCAAAACGGAACAAAGCCGTTGCAGCTGAAGCAGATTGTGAACGGTGAGTTTTCACAAAAGTCGGTAGGCGAAATGCGTTCGCTTCCAGACGGTATCCATTATACAGCAATGAATCCGGCCCGTACAATGATTATCAAGTACGCCTATAAAACAGGAGAACCGGTAGATACATTGTTTAATGTAAAAAAAGCTCGTGAGTGTGCATTTGATAAATTCGATGGTTACGAAATCAACTCAACCGGACATCGTATTTTATTATGGAAAGATACAGAATCCATTTACCGTCGCTCTAAATTGGCACAATACTATGATTTCGATGTACGTCGCAACATGGTAAGCAAATTGACTGAGAACGAAACCAAACAAACGGCACCTCTATTTTCTCCCGATGGAAGAATGTGTGCGTTTGTTGTAGATAATAATATTTGGATTAAGAAGTTTGATTATAATACAGAGGTTCAAATCACCAAAGACGGAGCAGTAAATCAATTGCTCAATGGTACAACCGACTGGGTATATGAAGAAGAGTTCGGAACTACACAATTGATGTCATGGTCGGAAGATAGCAAGATACTAGCTTACGTTAAGACAGACGAATCACAAGTTCCTACCTTCTGCATGCAAATGTTTGAACAACGAGTAGACCCAACATTAGCTTGTTTCAAATATCCGTATGCCGGACAAACCAACTCAACCGTATCGGTTCACGCATACAACTTAGAGTCGAAGGATACAAAAGCATTAAATGTTCCTTTGGATGCAGACGGATACATCCCACAGATCAAGTTTACAAAAAATCCGGAGCAATTGGCTGTGATGACGCTTAATCGCGATCAAAACAAATTCCAGATGTATTATGTAAATCCAAAGTCTGCTGTTTCAAAAATGGTTCTTCAAGAAACAAGTGAAACATATATTGACTCAGAGAATCTATACACAATTGAGTTTTACGACGACTGTTTTACCTATGTAAGCGAAAAGGACGGTTGGTCACACGTGTATCTTTATTCTCCAACGGGTGTACTCTTGCGTCAAGCAACGAAAGGGAAATGGGATGTAACCCGATTGATTGGTTATGATCCTAAATTGAAAACCGTATATTACGAAGCTGCAGACAAACATGCCTTCCGTCGTTCGGTAATGAAAACCGATGCGAAAGGGGTAACAACAACGCTATCACTAAAAGAAGGAATGAATAGTGCCGAGTTTAGTGCAAACTTCATGTATTACGTAAATAAATTTTCAAATGTAAATACACCACTAGAGGTAACTCTTTACGATGCAAAAGCAAAACCGGTACGTGTATTGCAAGATAATGAAGAATTGAAAGCTAAGCTAGCTCAATACAGATATCCAACGAAAGAGTTTATCAAGATCTCTACAGCTTCGGGACAAGAACTAAACGCGTGGATGATTAAGCCGCTAAATTTCGATCCGAATACGAAATATCCAGTGTTGATGACACAATATAGTGGACCAAACTCTCAGCAAGTACTAGACCGTTATGGCTTTGATTGGGATTACTACCTGGGGTCGAACGGATATGTAGTTGTGTGTGTAGATGGTCGTGGTACAGGTGCTCGTGGCGAAAGCTTCCGTAAATGCACGTATATGAAACTAGGACTTCTTGAAGCTACCGACCAAGTTGAGGCGGCACAAGCCTTAGGCAAAATGTCTTTTATCGATGAAAATCGTATGGCAATCTGGGGATGGAGCTTTGGCGGATACAATACGTTGATGAGCTTAACGATCGGAGAAGGCACCTTCAAGACAGGTATGGCTGTAGCTCCGGTAACCGATTGGAGATTTTACGACAGTGTATATACAGAGCGTTTCATGCGTACACCTAAACAAAATGAAGATGGATATAACATCACTTCTCCTTTGAAGAGAGCTTCAGAATTGCAAGGGAATTTATTATTGGTACACGGTACGGCCGATGACAATGTACACTACCTGAATACACTTGAGTATGCAGAGGCTCTTGTTCAGGCAAACAAGCAATTCGATATGCAAATCTATACAGATAAGAATCATAGTATTTATGGTGGCAACACACGCTTTCATCTGTATACCAGATTATATAACTTCTTGCAAGACAAATTGTAATGAGCAAACGATTGAAAAAACCCGACTGGCTTAAAATAAAGCTAGGAAATAATGAACAGTTCACTGCGACTTCACTCTTGATGGAGTCGCAGTGTTTACATACGATCTGCAAAAGCGGCAAGTGTCCCAACATGGGCGAATGCTGGAGCCGGGGAACAGCAACCTTTATGATTGCCGGCGATATTTGTACAAGATCTTGTAAATTCTGTAATACGAAAACCGGAAAGCCTCTACCTCTAAATCCCAACGAACCCCGCACATTGGCCGAGACCGTAAAAACGATGCAACTTAAACATGCTGTAATTACATCGGTAGATCGAGACGACTTGTCCGATTTAGGTGCAGGACATTGGGTTGATACCATATGTGAAATAAGAAAAGCAAATCCGGAAACGACAATAGAAGTTCTCATTCCAGACTTTCAAGGAAAAGCAGACTTAATACAACAAGTCATAGATGCTAAGCCCAATGTTATTTCACATAACATGGAAACTGTAAAAAGACTTTCACCATTGATACGTAGCGCTGCTCGCTACGAGATTAGTTTGGCGGTAATAAAGCAAATAGCCGATAGTGGAATTGTTGCTAAATCCGGTATCATGTTGGGCCTTGGAGAAACACAAGAGGAAGTAGAAGAAGTAATGGATGATCTATTGTCTGTTGGATGTTCTGTACTAACGATAGGTCAATATTTACAACCTTCGAGAAAAAATATTGAGGTTTACGAGTATATCACGTTAGAAAAGTTTAGTTCGCTACAACAAATTGCGCAAGAAAAAGGTTTTAAACTAGTGGAAAGTGGTCCTCTTGTTCGTTCGTCATATCATGCGGAGAAACATGTCGCACCCCTTAATTTGTATGTGTAGTATTTTTATATGATGACCTTTACGTATGGATGACAAATATCTTTTGAAGTGGTACTTGATAAATCCCGGCTGGGGATTCTTGCCTTTGTTGGTTTTTGTCTTTTTAGACAACTTTATATCGCAGCAATTTGCTTTTGCTTGTGGCATATTCGCCAATATTATAGGTGTTGCTATATTTAGCTTCTTATTTCGAAATACAGTACAGCAGTTTATGTTGTATCTGACGGGATTAGTACTTTTATGCTATGCTATTATTATGTATTTTCCGATAAGTTCTCAACTGACTAATTATCCGGCTTTGACAATCGAGATGATTTGGTTAATCCTTTTAACCACCTTGATTCCTTTCCGACCGGCTATATTATCCCGTTTTGTAGAACGTACCGACGGAACATACTCAATAAGTTTACGAAATAGCGTAAAGGAGTTTTTGTTTGTATCAACGATATTACGTCCGCTTCTTACCATCCATTTGTTGATTACGCTTGCTTATTATTTGATTACCAATAATTACGAACAGGGAATTGTACAGACGATTCTCGACAAAGAGATGTTTATCATCCTATGCGTCGGTATCTTTATTTATGAAATGATTCGTTTGAAATTTATTTCAGATAAGCTAAGAAATGAAACATGGTTACCGGTGGTAGATGCAAAAGGTAAAGTAATCGGGCGAATTGCTCGTTCCGAATCCCTGTCTCGACATGCAGCAAAATACACCCACCCGTTGGTGCGATGTGTGGTTATGCACAAGGGAATGCTTTATCTCAAAGAGCGAAAACATGGGTTACATTCGGAGTTGAAGAAAATTGATATTCCATTTTTCAAATTAGTGGTATTTAGGCAAACCATTGAGCAAGCACTGCAAAAGCTGATAGGTCCTAAGTTTAAACAATATGGAGAAAAGCCTCGTTTTTTATTACAGTATCTATTTGATAATGGCAAAGCAAAAAACCTTGTTTCACTTTATTTGATTAATGTCAAAAGCGAAGCACTCGCGGCCGAGCTGGGAAGAGACCTTGGGAAGTTATGGACCGTACGACAAATTGACGAAAACATAGATGCCGGTATCTTTAGCGAATACTTCGAGCAAGAATATGTATACTTGAAGAATACAGTCTTACTAGCCGAAAGTCTTCGCAATCAAGATGTGGCAGAACGATAATTCTTATCATACAAAAAAGCGACAACATCGTAAAAGGTGTTGTCGCTTTTTTTATATCATTGAGTTACTTATTGTCGGTGAAAATGTCCCGATATCGTATTCAGAACATTGGGTAGAGCCGATCGCCAGTAAGGCCAGTTGTGATTTCCGTTTCGAATCAGCAGTTCTCCACGTACACCTTTTTTACGAAGCAAGCTCCAGAACAATACGTTGCCATCGTACACGAAATCGTCGTCACCGCAGTCGAGATAGATCGCAACCTTTCTGAGGTCTTCGGCAGGCATAGTCTCTACCAAATCAAAAACACTGTATTGTTTCCAGGTAGGAGTAAGTCGGCCGTTGCCCGGTTGCTTTGTTCCACCGTATAGTTTGTCAAAATATCCGGCATATTGTCCTTCGGGCATGTTTGCCATTTGGTCGCTGTTCCAGATAGCGGCACTCAGCGGACAAGCTGCGGTAAAGAGATCCGGATTACGAAGCGACAAGTGGATAGATCCGTAACCACCCATTGAAAGACCGGCAATGGCACGAGCTAATTTATTGCTGCGTGCTTTGTAGTTGGCCTCGATGTAGGGGATCAACTCCTTTACGAATACATCTTCGTACGGCATACTTCCGTCGGCACTATTCATATACCAGCTAACACCTCCGTCGGGCATCACGATGATCATTTCCGTACTTTCGCCCGAAGCAATCTGTTGGTCGGCTATTTGTTTTACCTCGCCATAATGCGTCCACGAAGTATTATCGTCAGAATATCCGTGCAGCAAATAAAGAACCGGATAGGTTCTGTTGGAAGTCTCATAGCTTTCGGGCAAGTAAATGTTGTAGTTTACCTCTTTGCCCAGCAGTTTGCTCGGCATTTTCAGGTTTTCGAATACCTTACTTTGTGCCGATACCGCAGCCACGGAACACACGCAGCATACGACAAATGCGATTGCCCTACGCATGGATACGTGAAGTTTGTAGAATGTGTTTTTCATGTAATGTATAGATTGTATTATTTATAAATCAGGAAAATGCAAGGACGCTTGCTAAGATCAGGAATCTTGCCTGCCCATTCCTTTACCGATCTCGTTTTGATATACTCATCGGGGCACGTAATATCGGCAGCAATGCAAAGCTTCGTGCTCGGCTTGCAAGTCTTGATAATTTCCTCGGCAAGCTTGTTGTTGCGATACGGGGTTTCGATAAACAGCTGCGTTTGGTCTTCGGTATAGATACGTGACTCAAGTGTTTTGATACGTTTGGCACGTTGCTCGGCATCGATAGGCAGGTATCCGTGAAACGCAAAACTTTGTCCGTTAAATCCCGATCCCATTACCGACATAAGGATAGACGACGGCCCCACAAGCGGAACCACCTTGATGTTGTTGCGTTGGGCAATGGCTACCACGTCGGCACCCGGGTCGGCAATAGCCGGACAACCCGCTTCGGAAATAATCCCCATGCTTTCGCCTTTTGCGATAGGAGCAAGGTATTTCGAAACTTCGTCGGCCGAAGTATGCTTGTTGAGTGTATAAAACGTAAGTGTATCAATATCGATAGCCGGGTCGGTCTTCTTGAGAAAGCGGCGAGCCGTGCGTACGTTTTCGACAATAAAATGTTTAATACCCAGGATAATCTCCTTGTTATAAGATGGAAGTACTTGTTCGATCGATGTTTCACCCAGTGTAACCGGGATCAGATAAAGTGAAGCTTGCATAGGTTTATTATTTACGCTCTGTTCTTTTCAGCAAAAATAGGTATTTTTGCCGAAAAGAAGAATCAATATGTCTCTACCAAAAGATTTTATCATACGTACCAAGGCCCTGTTGGGCGATGAATATCCCGCATTTGAAGAAGCCCTGTCGGGCGAAGCTCCCATCAGCGTGCGACTCAACACGGCCAAACCGTTTGCGCAACCGCTCGATACGCCGGTGCAATGGGCCACAAACGGCTACTATTTGCCAAAGCGACCTACTTTCACTTTCGACCCCTTGTTTCACGCCGGTGCTTATTACGTGCAAGAGGCCTCGTCGATGTTTCTCGAGCAAGCACTCAAAGCCGTGGCCGGTGATGAACCTCTCGCGTGTCTTGATCTTTGTGCGGCTCCGGGCGGAAAGTCAACCCTGTTGCGTGCGGCACTTCCCGAAGGAAGTCTGCTGGTTTCGAACGAAGTGATTCAAAGCCGCTCGAATATCCTTTCCGAAAACATCACCAAGTGGGGACATCCGGCTTGCATCGTTACTAACAGCGATCCGGCACAAATCGGAGAGATGGGCGCATTGTTTGACGTGATTGTAACCGACGTACCTTGTTCGGGCGAAGGGATGTTTCGAAAAGACAGCGACTCTACAGACGAATGGTCTGTTGCGAACGTTGATCTGTGTGCGGGGCGTCAGCGTCGCATTATCCGCGACATCTGGCCGGCACTCAAACCGGGTGGCTACCTGATCTACAGTACCTGTACGTACAATCTCGACGAGAACGAAGAAAATATAGAGTGGATACGCAACGAATTCGATGCAATCCCGGTATCGGTTCCTACGCAAGAAAGCTGGGGAATCAAAGGGGCACTCAAATACGACAACCCCGTGTATCGCTTTATGCCACATGCGACGCGTGGTGAAGGATTCTTCCTGGCCGTATTGCAAAAGCCCGAAACTGCTGAAGCGAACGAACCTGTATTGCACGGTGGCCGCAGCAAGAAAAAAGATAAAAAAGGGGGAGGCAAAAACCAGCCGTTACCACTTCCTGCCGTAGCCAAAACGTGGCTAGCCAATAGCACCGACTATGAATACGAGGTAAAAGGGGCATCGGTGTTTGCCTTTCCGGCAGAGCACAAAGAGGTACTCAACTATCTGTTTACCGGACTTAAGATTGTTTCGGCCGGTATTCTCGTGGGCGAAATAAAAGGAAAAGACCTGATTCCGGCGCAGTCGTTGGCACTTTCCACAGCCTTGGATGCGGAGGCTTTCAATACTTGTGAGGTAACGCGCGAACAAGCCATTGCTTACTTGAAAAAAGAAGCCCTTGTGCTCGATGCCGATTTGCCCAAAGGGTATCTGCTCCTTACGTACAAACAAATTCCGATTGGCTTTGTAAAACAACTTGGCAATCGTGCCAACAACCTCTACCCGCAAGAGTGGCGCATTCGCACTACGTACCTGCCGGAAGAGATCATCACGTTAGATTCGATTTGATTCATCGTATCCGTTGCGTGGCATCACCGCATGTTTCATTTTCAAACATAACGAAAACAGAATCGTCGTACGTTGTTATATAATTGTTATCTCTTAAAAAAGGTATAGAATAAGGCAGAGGAATCGTTTGTATAGAAAACTGTATCTGACGTTCGGTCCCTATATCTTTTACATCAAAAACTGAATAGTTCGCT
>JBOGCF010000038.1:0-34822 GCA_051656605.1 Tannerellaceae bacterium
AACGAATGCATTTGCAGAAGCATTTAATGCTAAAATTAAAGCTTTCAGAGCAAGCTTAAGAGGTGTTATTGATGTAAAGTTTTTTCTGTTTAGATTAACCAAACTATATGCATAATCCCCATGGTTTATCGGGTGAGCCGACTTTTACTTCTAGCTCAGTTTGTATTACCAACCGATATTTTAGCCAAGTTTGCTACTATTAAAGTTGAATTAAATGACAGTGAGATTCGTATATATTTGGATGAGATTGTAGATGAAGAATTCGTAGCAAATATTCATATCGAATCAAAAGGCTTTACAGATCCGGTTACAGTCCGAGATTTTCCAATAAGGGATAAAGGAGTCGATTTAATCGTTCGAGGTAGACGTTGGTATGACAATCTAACTAATAAATCTTTTTTGGTTCTATTCGATGGTCTTAAAGTCGATGGCATTTGCTACACTAATGTGTTTATGGCTTTTTAGAAGAAGTGTATGGAGATCAAGTCTACTTTTTAATGCTATAATTTAAGCTTTCAGAGCAGGCTTAAGAGGTGTTATTGATGTAAAGTGTTTTCTGTTTAGAAAGGCCAAGCGATATGCATAATCCCTATGGTTTATCGGATGAACAAAAAAAGGGAAAGCAACCTGAGTTACTTCCCCTTTTTTATTATACGGTAATTTGATAATTACTCTTGGCTAATAGCTTTTGTGTTGCCCAAAATTTCTTTTAGATCAATTGTAAAGATCAATGTTGAATATGCCGGTATATCACTTTTAGCACTAGAACCATAACCAAGTTTCTGTGGGATCCATACCTCCCAAACATCACCAACTTTCATGTGTTGAAGAGCTGTTGAAAAACCGTCTACTAAACCGTCTACTTTGAATTGAGCCGGCTTCTGATCCCAGTTAGAGTCGAACACCTTGTCATTGATAAGCTGTCCTTTATAGTTCACCTTCACACTGTCGTTGAACAATGGACTCACTGTACCTTTACCTTTCTCGATCACCTTATAAAGGATAAATCCATTTTGCGATTGAGACGTGATTTTTGTATATTCCGGATTGAAGATTTGCTTATCAAAAGCTTCTTCATTTTCAATTTTCCAAGCCTCGTCAATAACGGTTTCGTTCTTGTCACACGAAGTTGCCAACACGATTGAGGTTAGTATAAAAAACAGATACTTGATTGTCTTCATTGGTTTATTCTCCTAGTTGCTTAAAGAGTGATTTCATACTTACTTTGTCTGCAATAATCTTGTTAAGATCAGCAATCGCAACGCGCTCTTGTTCCATTGTGTCGCGGTGTCTGATAGTAACAGTATTATCTTCTAGAGACTGGTGGTCTACAGTTACGCAGAAAGGAGTACCAATTGCGTCCTGACGACGGTAACGTTTACCGATTGAGTCTTTTTCGTCATATTGACATTTGAAGTCGAACTTCAAGTTGTCGATGATCTCTTGAGCTTTTTCCGGTAGGCCATCTTTCTTAGTCAAAGGCATAACAGCTAATTTAACCGGAGCAAGTGCTGCAGGAAGTCTCAATACTACACGAGTCTCACCATTTTCAAGTGTTTCTTCGCAATATGAACCAGCCATAACAGTAAGGAACATACGGTCTACACCAATCGAAGTTTCGATTACATAAGGAACGTATGATTTACCAAGTTCAGGATCGAAGTATTGAATCTTCTTACCAGAAAACTTCTCGTGGCTGCTCAAGTCAAAGTCGGTACGAGAGTGGATACCTTCAACCTCTTTGAACCCGAAAGGCATTTCAAACTCGATATCTGTAGCCGCGTTAGCATAGTGAGCCAATTTCTCATGATCGTGGAAACGATATTTCTTATCGCCAAAACCAAGAGCCTTGTGCCATTTAACGCGTGTATCTTTCCATTTTTTGAACCATTCAAGTTCTTCACCAGGACGAACAAAGAATTGCATTTCCATTTGTTCGAATTCGCGCATACGGAAGATAAACTGACGAGCTACGATTTCGTTACGGAAAGCTTTACCGATTTGAGCGATACCAAAAGGAATCTTCATACGGCCTGTTTTTTGCACGTTTAGGAAGTTAACGAAGATACCCTGAGCAGTTTCAGGACGAAGGTAAACCTTCATAGCTCCGTCGGCAGTAGAACCCATGTCTGTTGCAAACATCAAGTTAAACTGGCGAACTTCCGTCCAGTTTTTAGTTCCTGAGATAGGACAAACGATTTCACAATCGATAATGATTTGTCTCAACTCCTCAAGATCTGAGTTGTTCAAAGCATTTGCAAAACGTGTGTGAACATCGTTTTTCTTTGCTTCATATTCTAGAACGCGAGGGTTAGTTGCACGGAATTGATCTTCATCAAAAGCTTCTTTGAAGCGTTTTGCTGCTTTCTCAACTTCTTTGTTAACCTTCTCGTCAATCTTTGCCAAATAATCTTCGATCAATACATCGGCACGATAACGTTTCTTTGAGTCTTTGTTGTCAATCAACGGATCATTGAATGCATCAACGTGTCCTGACGCCTTCCAAATAGTTGGGTGCATAAAGATTGCAGAATCGATACCCACAACGTTATCGTTAAGAAGTACCATGCTATCCCACCAATATTTCTTGATGTTGTTTTTCAACTCAACTCCCATCTGACCGTAATCATATACAGCTCCTAGTCCATCATAGATTTCTGATGATGGAAACACGAAACCGTACTCCTTACAGTGCGATACTAACTTCTTAAATACATCTTCTTGTGCCATATTTTCGAGAACTAATAATATTATCTTTTATACTAGCACACAAAGTAAATCATTTTTTTCGATTTAGTTTGTATATTTGTCTTTGCTTGAATCATTTTTTAATGGTTTTCACTCTGATAAATACATCTTTAGTCTGCTTATGGTACCCGAAAATATTATCGATCAAAACGAAAACGACGAAACTCCGGATATGAATCCTGAGAATGCGCATTCTGACTACAAAGCACCCGCTAAGTTGGGCGACAATGCTTCTCAGCAATTATCGGGAATGTATCAAAATTGGTTTCTTGATTATGCCTCTTATGTGATCTTGGAGCGTGCTGTTCCGAATATCTTCGACGGCCTGAAACCGGTACAACGACGCATTCTTCATTCGATGAAAAGACTTGACGATGGTCGCTACAACAAAGTGGCCAATATTGTAGGTCATACCATGCAGTTTCACCCGCACGGAGATGCTTCTATCGGTGATGCATTGGTGCAGCTTGGGCAAAAAGATCTTTTGATCGACTGTCAGGGAAACTGGGGTAACATCCTTACGGGCGACGGAGCCGCAGCTTCGCGTTACATCGAAGCACGTCTTTCAAAGTTTGCACTCGAAGTACTGTTTAATCCCAAGACAACCCATTGGAAACAATCGTACGATGGCCGTAATAAAGAACCGATTGCCTTACCCGTAAAATTCCCGTTATTGCTTGCACAAGGAGTAGAAGGTATTGCCGTAGGTTTGTCGTCAAAGATTCTTCCGCACAACTTCAACGAACTGCTCGATGCTTCGATAGCCTACCTTCGTAAAGAAGACTTCGTGCTATATCCCGACTTCCTTACCGGCGGATACATCGACGTAACCAAATACAACGACGGCGAACGTGGCGGATCCGTTAAGATTAGAGCAAAAATCAATAAGCTAGATAATAAGACCCTTGTCATTACGGAGATCCCTTACGGAAAAACAACCTCTTCCGTAATCGAATCCATCATCAAAGCCAACGACAAAGGCAAGATCAAAATCAAGAAGATTGATGATAATACGGCTCAGAACGTTGAGATCCTTGTGCACCTTGCACCGGGAGTTTCTTCCGACAAGACGATCGATGCTTTGTATGCATTTACCGATTGTGAAATCAGTCTTTCGCCAAACTGCTGTATCATCAATAACAACAAGCCTTACTTCCTTGGAGTAAGCGAAGTGTTGCGCCATTCGGTCGATCAGACAGTTCTGTTGCTAAAAACCGAACTTCTTATCGAAAAGTCTGAATTGCACGAATCGTTGTTGTACGCATCTTTGGAGAAAATATTTATCGAGGAGCGCATCTATAAAGACAAACAATTCGAGAACGCACCTTCGGTCGACGCAGCCATTGCGCACGTTGACGACCGACTTACGCCCTACAAACCATCGTTTGTGCGCGAGATCAACAAAGAAGATATTCTTCGACTTCTCGAGATCAAGATGGGACGTATTTTGAAGTTTAATTCCGACAAAGCAGAAGAAAATATTCTTCAAATCAACGCTTCGATCGAAACCGTTAATAAACATCTCGACAACCTTATCGGTTATGCAATTAACTGGTTTGAAACACTCAAGCGCAAATACGGAGCAAGTCACAAGCGACTTACCGAGGTGCGCAGCTTCGATACCATTGAAGCAACCAAGGTAGTAGAAGCAAACGAAAAGCTATACATCAACCGCGAGGAAGGCTTCATCGGTACATCCTTGAAGAAAGACGAATACATCTGCAACTGTTCCGATATCGACGATGTGATTATCTTCTATAAAGACGGTAAATACAAAATCGTGAAAGTAAGTGAGAAGATGTTTGTAGGGAAGAACATCCTTTACGTAAACGTATTCAAGCGCAACGACAACCGCACGATCTACAACATGATCTACCGCGACGGTAAAATGGGAGCGATGTACATCAAACGCTTTGCCGTAACCGGAATCACGCGCGACAAGGAATACGATTCTACACAAGGAAAACCCGGCACCCGCGTCGTTTACTTCAGTGCCAACCCGAATGGCGAGGCCGAAACCGTAAAAGTGATATTGAAGCCAAAGCCTCGTCAGAAAGTATTGACGTTCGAAAAAGACTTCAGCTCCATTGCCATCAAAGGCAAGCAGTCGATGGGGAATATCCTGACCAAAGCAGAGGTACACAAAATCTCTTTGAAGCAGAAAGGAACATCCACGCTGGGCGGTCGCGAAGTTTGGTTCGATTGGGATGTACTTCGTATCAACTACGACGGGCGCGGCGAATACTTGGGCGAGTTTCAAAGCAAAGACCAGATTCTGGTGGTGTTGAAAAACGGCGAGTTTTACGTTACGTCGTTCGATTTGAGCAATCACTTCGAGACCAATATCCTTCGAATACAGAAGTTCAATGCAAATAAAGTCTGGACCTGTGCCTTTTACGACGGCGATCAAGACTATTATTACATCAAACGTTTCCAGATGGATGCGTCGACCAAAAAGCAAAGCTTCATAGGTGAAAACGAGAAGTCGAGAACCATCATTCTCACCACTCAATATTATGCACGCTTTGAGGTAATCTTCGGAGGAAACGATTCGTTCCGTGAAGCACTCGACATTGATGCCGATGAGTTTATCGGAGTAAAAAGCTTCAAAGCTCGAGGCAAACGCATCTCAACCTATCAGATTGCCGAGATAAAAGAACTAGAGCCGCTTCGTTTTCCTGACCCTGAAGAGGAGGAAGCCGATGATGACTTTGAGAATGAAGCAGACTTGTCTGACGAAAACGAAGAGCCAATCAGCGACTCAGACCTAATAGCAGAGATCACCGGACAGATGAAACTGTTCGACAATTGATAGTATTATGAATAAACTGACTGTTTGTATTTTCGTATTCTTAGGAATTACGCAAGCCTTGTTTTCAAACAACAAAGACTCGTTGAGCCTGTTTGAAAACGAAGCAGAGCCTATTCCGTATTCGACCAACGAAGCTACCATGTTCGGGGTAGGAGGATATCAATTACTCGATACCTACTTATCCCCTTATACCTACAAAGGATGGGGCCTAAGCGTAGCAAATGAGAAACTTAAAACAGTCAGTTTGTTCAATCATCACGGCGTAAGGCAACAAAACTTCGGAATCGAGTTTTCCTCGACCGAAAACGACGCCAAGACGGCATCCTACCTATCCGGAATGATTTCCTATGGCATTGGTTACGGATACCGCTTTGAGCCTTGCAAAAACCTTCGGCTTATACCCGGCGTATCGGCGCGCGCACTTGCCGGTTTCATCTACAATACGCGCAACGGAAACAATCCTGCTTCGATGAAACTCGATGTAGCCGCCAATCTTACCGGTATGGCCATTTACAATTTTAAGATACGTGAGTTTCCGCTTACGTTGCGCTTTCAAACCGAGATCCCTTTCTTCTCGGTATTCTTTTCTCCCAACTACATGCAGTCGTATTACGAGATATTTAGCCTGGGCAATTACAAAGGAGTGGTCAAGGCCGGTTCTTTGCACAACTATTTTACCATGCGCAACTATCTCAGCCTCGATATCCCTATCTACAACTACACCGTACGCTTGGGGTATCAGAACAACATTTACAAAACCGACGTCAACAACCTGACAACGCATCTGTATTCCAACAGCTTTATGATCGGGATCGTAAAAGAAATTGTTTCCTATTCGGGCAGAAAACTCAAAAACAAGCGCGGATTCAACAGTGCTTATTATTAATCATGGTATGAAAAATACGCTATATCTACTCATTGGTATCCTTTTGTGCACCTTAAGCGCATGCGAGAAGGAAGATCAATATACACGAGATCCGTATCGCAACTTCGAGGCTTTGTGGCAGATTCTCGACAAGAATTATTGCTTTTTCGAGTACAAAGACGTCGACTGGAACGAGGTATACGATAAGTATGCCGTGCAAATGAGCGACACGATGAGCAACGATTCCCTTTTTAACAAGTTAGGAGATATGCTTTCGGAGCTAAAGGACGGGCACACCAACCTTTACTCTTCGTTCAACGTGGCACGGTATTGGAAATGGTACGAAGACTACCCCGATAATTTCAATGAAATGGTACATCGCCATTACATGGGAACCGACTATCGAATTGCCGGAGGTATCAAGTATATGAAGCTAACGCCCGACATCGGATACATCTATTATGGTAGTTTTACATCGCCTGTTGGAGATAGCAACCTGGATTACATTTTGATGTATTTTGCCGATTGCAAAGGATTGATCATTGATGTGCGCAACAACGGCGGCGGCAACCTCACGATGTCTGACCGTATTGCTTCGCGCTTTGCAAAAGAGAAACTCGTTTGCGGTTATATCAAGCACAAGTCGGGACCCGGGCACAATGATTTTTCTAATCCCTATCCAATAGAGCTGATCCCCTCTGATCGTGTAAGATGGTTTAGGCCGGTAGCGGTATTGACCAACCGTCGTTGCTATAGCGCGACAAACGACTTCGTAAACAAAATGCGACTATTCCCGCAAGTGATACAAATAGGCGATAAAACCGGGGGCGGTAGTGGCTTTCCGTTTAGCTCCGAACTGCCCAACGGCTGGAGCGTGCGCTTTTCGTCGTCTCCTATCCTGGATGCGAAGATGCGCATTACTGAATTCGGGATCGATCCCGATATTTCGGTAACCATGACACAGGCCGATGTGATGTCGATGACCGATCCTATTATCGACAGGGCCGTGAGATACATAACTGAGAATGCACCGGAAGTAGAAAAACCAACGATTCTTCACAATACATTGTCAGATTCTTTACGGATACAGTAAATTTTTTTCAAGTGTTTATCTTGCAGAGAATAAATAGGTTACTTGCTTTTTGCTGCATTGAAGTAAACTTTGTTTCAAAAAAAGTATGCCTAATGTTTGGAGGGAATGAAATTATATCTATCTTTGCACACGTAAACGTCATGCGGATGTGGCGTAATTGGTAGCCGCGCTAGACTTAGGATCTAGTGCCGAGAGGCGTGGGGGTTCGAGTCCCTTCATCCGCACGATAAAAGCTTCGAGAGTAATCTCGGAGCTTTTTTTATTTCTGCCTGTTGGTGCATCCTCCGCATCGAATGGGGTTATTGTAAAAAGCATCTTCACCTTGATTTAGTGGGCTATCAAGCTATTTGGCTCATTATTCCAGTTTTACCCCCGTTTTTTATCTATTTATTGTCCGAATCTTCCCCTTTTTAAACTGACGATCTGCTTGCGAAAACGTAGTTTTGCTTTCGAGCGATTCATCTTCTTTGTAAACAACTTCGAAAGGAGGTGATAAAAAGAAGCATTAGCAAGTCGTATAAGCGACAAGTTGTAAAAGCTAAACGTGCTCACAGTGGCATCGCGAGCATGAAGTAGGGTGTTGGTAGGGTTGAAGCCAATCTAAGGCGTTTAAGCCCTCAAGAATGAGCAACAATGCGATTTATTCTTCGTGAAGATTCCAAATAGTATTCGTGGTGAGTGTTTACACTCTTCGCGGTGAATGAATTTACTCTTCACGGTGAGTGAAAAAACTCTTCGTGAAGACTGAAAATGGTTTCAATGAAGATGATTTTTCCTTTTCGTGAAAACCAAATAACGTTTTCACAAGAACCAAACAGCGTTTTTTCGAGAATAAAGTAAGGTTTTTGGAAGAACCAAGCATGGTTTTTGTTGAAAAACCGGCGGATTTTATGGAATTGTTCAGGCGTTGACGTTTATTGAAGCTTTTGGTATGCAAAAGACTAAAAAGGAGTGTAAAGAAAAGCGTGTTTTCTGAAGTACAATTTTCGATTGTTTTTTCAAATCTAGGAGAGAAAGTGGCCTTGAAAACGCCCAAAGTTGTCGCAGAAGTGTACCGGCGAAAAGCACCAAAAATAACCTTATTGTATATTGTAGAGGAAATCTAATGTCGCTTATGCCTGCAAAGAATAACGGGCCGGAAATGACAAAAAAAAGAGGCATCCTTAACGAATGCCTCTTGAGTTGAAATATCATTTGATTAGATCTTCTTTTCTATTTCTGCCTGATCAATGTTCAAAACATAGTCTGCTAGTTTTTCACATTCGGCAATGATATCCATGTAATATACACCTTCCTGATATTCGTATTTCATTTCTTTCACGTTGGTGATATTTTGAGTCTTAAGTTGGTTACGAAGGTTATTGATTTCGTTTTCGATATTATACGCTTCGTTCATCTTGTTTTGACCGTCTTTCTTATCCAAGATGTTTACCATGTGTTTAAGTGAACGCTCGGTTACTTCAAACATGTTTTCAACATTCTCATTTAATTCTTCAGGGAACGCGGCCTTGCCTTCGTTGCGACGTTTAATGGCACGTGCAAGGTTGTAGCAAGAGTCTGCCACACTTTCGATCTCTGTAATTACACGAAGCATGATGCGGATCTCGCTTTTACCTGCATGGCTAAGGTCGCCGTTGGATACTTGCGTTAAGTAATTGGCGATTTCTACCTCCATACGGTCGCAAATGCTTTCGTACTTTTCGATTCGAGTATAGGTCTTGATGAATTTTTTCTCGTCTGTTTCGTAGTATAGTTCACGTACCATTCCGAACATGCGGTGTGCTCTTTCTCCATATACCGCGATCTCTTTGCTTGCTTGAATCAAAGAAAGTTCGGAGGTAGAAAGCATGGTTGACGAGATGTACTTCAATTGGAATTCTTCGTCAGTAGCTTTTTGCTTGTATATCGAAGAGCAGATACGTACATAAACGTTGACAAACCAAATCATCACCGATACGTTGATGATGTTAAAGATGGTGTGGAACAAAGACAACGAATACGATACAGATACCTGTAATGAGATGAGTTGCGCTTGCAGTGCCGCTAGTTGCGGATCGGTAGGAGTAGTGCCCGAAGTGATGGCATTTACCGTAGCCGGATCTAGAGAATTAAGGAATTGTCCTAGTTCGTAAGGATTGCCCGGACCGTAGTTTGTTACAATCCATGCCACCATTTTGGTGAATGGGAAGAATACGATAAGCATCCAGAATACGCCAAACACGTTGAACATAAAGTGCCCAAATGCAGCACGTTTTGCCGAGATGTTTGCATTCAGAGCTGCAATGTTTGCTGTGATGGTAGTACCAATGTTTTCACCAAGTACCATTGCCGCAGCAATCTCGAAAGAGATCCATCCTTTGCTACACATAATCAGTGTAATTGCCATTGTTGCACTAGAAGACTGTACGATAATGGTAAGAACGGTACCGATCAAAAGGAATAGCAATACCGATGCAAATCCCATTGAGGTGTAATCTTGTAAGAAGGCAAGGATGTCGGGATTACTCTTAAGGTCCGGAACAGCTCCCTTAAGGAAGTCAAGACCCATAAACAACAAAGCAAAACCGATAAGGAATTCACCCCACGACTTTCGTGTACTGTTGCTGGAGAAAATAAAGGGAAGAGAGATACCAATGAGGGGGAGAGAAAACATGCTAATGTTTACCTTAAACCCAAACAGCGAGATGATCCAGGCTGTAACGGTGGTACCCACATTAGCACCCATAATAACGCTGATCGATTGTGCAAGTGAAAGAAGACCGGCGTTAACAAAGCTTACAACCATCACGGTTGTTGCTGACGATGACTGTATAAGTGCAGTAATCAAAACTCCGGTTAATACACCCGTGACACGATTGGTTGTCATAACGGAGAGAATATTTCTCAATCTCTCTCCAGCTACCTTTTGTAACCCTTCGCTCATGATCTTCATCCCATACAGGAAGATACCAAGAGAGCCGATCAGGGTAAGGAAGTCGAATAATGAATAGCTCATCGAATTTTCTTTTAATTTGGCTTGATTATACAGATTTAGTTAATACTTTTAACCAGACAAAAATAAAAAAATGGTCATAATAGTATGAAGGAAAGAATCACAATTTATTGTAAAAATACAGATTCGTTTAAAGATTTTGAGATTGGTACCAGCTTGTTAGAGATTTATACCGCTTTCGGATCCCCTCTAAAATGGCCGGTAATGAATGCCCGTGTAAATAACAAAGTAGAAGGCCTTTCGTATCGTTGTTATTTCCCAAAAGATGTTGAATTTGTTGATATTACTGATTCTTCGGGAATGCGCACTTACGTTAGATCCGCATGTATGCTGCTTTCTAAGGCGGTTTACGATGTGTTGCCATGTGCCAAACTTTATCTCGAGCATCCTGTAGCCAATGGCTATTATTGCAAAGTAGTAAACGGAAAATCACTCGATGAAGAAACGATTCTGAAGATTAAAAACAGAATGAAAGAACTTGCGGCAATGGACCTTCCATTCAAGCTGCGCATGTGTCAAACCACCGAAGCTGTAAAGATATTTGAAGAAAGAGGTCTTTACGATAAGGCAAATTTGTTAAAAACTTCCGGTCCTGTATATACTTCTTACCAAGAACTGGATGGATATGTGGATTATTATTATGGTTCGTTGGCTGCTTCTACCGGATTCATCAATCTTTTCGACTTAATTCCGTATGCAGACGGACTGTTGATGCTTACACCGTGTAAGAATAATCCGACCGAACTCAAAAGGGAAGTGAATCAGGATAAAATGTTCGACGTATTTAAAGAACACTTGTTGCTACAACGTACCCTTGATATGAACTACGTGGGCGATCTCAAT
Organism: Tannerellaceae bacterium; assembly: GCA_051656605.1. Taxonomy (GTDB): domain Bacteria; phylum Bacteroidota; class Bacteroidia; order Bacteroidales; family CAMTPD01; genus UBA12018. The sequence continues at coordinate 11,354 of JBOGCF010000038.1, forward strand.
CTTGCTATTCAAAAAGGGCATACCTCTGAAGTAGTAAAGGTAGCCGAGGCGATGCAGGAAAAGCAAATTGCACGCATTGCTTCAGATATAGCCACGAGATATAAAGATGGAGTGCGCATGGTCTTGATTTCGGGGCCGTCTTCTTCGGGTAAAACCACCCTTTGTAAGCGACTAGAAATACAGTTACTAACCAATTTGCTTCATCCGGTAAGTATTTCGCTCGATGATTATTTCTTAAATAGAGAGGATACTCCACGCGATAAGGACGGAGATTACGACTTTGAGTCGCTTTATGCATTGGATATACCTTACTTTAATAATGATCTGAATCGTATCATTGCCGGTGAAGAGGTGGAGTTGCCAACTTTCAACTTCGAAACCGGACAACGCATGTATAAAGGGAAAAAGATCAAACTAAAGGCAAACTCGATTCTGGTAATCGAAGGGATACACGCATTGAATCCCGAACTTACGGCCATGATCGACAATAGCTATAAATATAAGATCTATGTTTCGGCTCTCACCACAATCTCGTTGGATAGTCATAACTGGATTCCTACAACCGACAATCGATTGATTCGCCGTATTGTGCGCGACTATCGCTTCCGCTCGTATTCTGCGAAAGATACCATTGCCCGTTGGCGTAGCGTGAGACAAGGAGAAGAAAAATGGATTTTCCCTTATCAGGAAAATGCCGACGCGATGTTTAACTCGGCGATGATTTACGAACTTGCCGCACTGCGCAAGTATGCCGAACCTATTTTGATGGAGATTTTAGAATCGGACAAAGAGTATGCAGAGGCCTTCCGCTTGCTACGCTTTTTGAGATATTTCAATTACATCATGGATTCAGAGCTTCCAAGTACTTCGCTCTTGCGCGAGTTTTTGGGAGGTAGTAGTTTCGAATATTAACGAATAAACTATATTTGCATCTAGAAGAAACCGTTTTCATGTAAAAATGCTTATATATAAATAATCGCATACTGCATAAAAACGGTTTCTAATATGTTTGAAAGGTTCTAATAGTTATGTTGAAGCAGCATTTACAACAGAAGTTACTGCAAAAATTATCTCCGCAACAGATTCAGGTAATACGTTTGCTGGAACTTCCTACCATGGAGTTGGAAGAACGGATCAAGCACGAACTTGAAGATAATCCGGCTCTGGAAGAAGGTCGTGAAGAAACAGACTCTGACGACTCTGTTGGTATGGGCGATGATGATTTCAATGCAGATGACAACACTGATTATTCTTTGGGCGATTATTTGACCGAAGATGATATTCCCGATTATAAGTTAAAAGAAAAAGAAGGTAAAATCGAAAAGAAAGAAGATGTTCCCTTCTCGATAGAAGAGTCTCTGATTGAGTCTCTCATCGAGCAATTGGGCCTTCTCGAACTTTCGGAAGAAGATAATCAAATTGCACAATACATTATAGGTAATCTCGATGACGACGGATACTTACGTCGCGATTTGGAGTCGATCTCCGACGACTTGCTTTTTCAAGTGGGTATTGATGCTCCGATCGAAAAGCTATCGTATTTACTTACGCTCATTCAAGACCTTGAGCCTGCGGGTGTAGGGGCTCGAGATTTGCGCGAGTGCTTGTTGTTGCAATTGAACAAAAGAGAACAAACGAAAACGACGCAGTTGGCTATTCGATTACTCGACGAGTATTTTGATGAGTTTTCGAAGAAACACTACGACCGTATTATAAAGGGGCTGGATATTTCTGAAGAGGAACTTAAAAAGATTCTCAAAGAAATTACTACGCTCAATCCGAAGCCCGGAAGTGTATGGGGCGATGCAATGGAGAGTACATTGAATATCGTGATTCCCGACTTTATTGTAGAATCGAGCAATGGCGAGTTGTATCTTTCGATGAACAATCAGAATATTCCCGACTTAAAAGTAAACCGAGAGTATCGTGAGATGTTAGAGGATTATACATCGACCAAAGAGAATCAGCACAGCGAAATGAAAGATGCTGTTTCTTTTGTGAAGCAAAAACTCGACTCGGCCAAGTGGTTTATCGATGCCATCAAGCAACGACAAGAAACGCTACAGCGTACCATGGAGGCAATCATTCAAATGCAACAAGAGTTTTTCCTTACCGGAAACGAGGCGGCATTGAAACCGATGATTCTAAAAGATGTGGCCGAACGTACCGGTTACGACATCTCTACAATCTCGCGAGTGAGTAATAGCAAGTATGTACAAACCAACTTTGGGGTGTATCCGTTGAAGTATTTCTTTTCCGAATCGATGCAAAATGAGGAAGGAGAAGAGGTTTCAACCCGCGAAATAAAAGCTATCTTGCGCGAACAAATTGATGCTGAAGACAAGCAACATCCACTTACCGACGAGGAGTTGGCTGCTATCCTGAAACAAAAAGGATATCCGATCGCCCGCCGTACGGTATCAAAATATCGAGAGCAACTAGGTATATCTGTTGCCCGACTAAGAAAAGAAATCTAAATTTGCAGAAAATGAAAATACTGGCAACTGCAATATCCATTATATTGCATCCGTTGTTGATGATCACCTACGGAATCGGGTTGGCTTTGTCAACTACTTATCTGGCAGTTTTGCCTCTTAATATAAAGATAATGATAATGGTTCTGGTCTTTGGCGTAACGGCTGTACTTCCGGCTGTTGTGATAGGGCTGATGATTAAATACGGAATGGCCGGTGATTATGAACTGGAAAGAAAAGAGGAGCGCCGCTATCCTTACATGATAACGATGCTCTGTAATACGGCTTGCATCTACTTCTTGGTACGATGGGGCATGCCCGGCTGGATGCTATCTATGTTGATTGCCTCTGTTGTAACGCTGGGCTTGGCTTTAATTGTCAACTCTTTTTGGAAGATCAGTGCCCACTTGATGGGGATTGGTGGTGTTGCCGGTGGCGTTTTTGGCCTCTCTTATCTTTGGGGACTCAATCCTTATCCATTGTTCATTATCGTATTATTACTTTCGGCAGCCGTAGCTTCTTCCCGCATTTCGCTTGGGCGCCATACGCCTTTGCAAACGTATGCAGGATTTAGTCTTGGCTTTTTACTCACCTTTATTGGTGCTACTTGGTATTTGTTTGTTTAACCATAAAATAGAAAATTATGAATTTCCCTGCTGACTTAAAGTACACTAAAGATCATGAATGGATTCGTCTTGATGGCGATATGGCTTACGTAGGTATCACAGACTTTGCTCAAGGAGAATTGGGCGAGATTGTATATGTTGATGTTACCACCGTTGGCGAACGTGTCGATCAGGATGAAGTGTTCGGTTCTGTCGAAGCGGTAAAAACAGTGTCAGATCTATTGATGCCGGTTACCAGCGATGTTCTTGAAATCAATGAAGAACTAGAAGATAAGCCCGAATTAGTAAATGAAGATCCTTATGGTAAAGGCTGGATTGTGAAAGTAAGCATTGCTGAACCAAAGGAGTTGGAATCGCTAATGACGGCCGACGAATATAAACAGTTGATTGGAAAATAAAAAAAGACAATGAATCCTATTGTAAGCATTATCATGGGTAGCACATCAGACCTACCTGTAATGGAAAAAGCTGCTAAGTTTTTTGATGAGATGGAAATTCCGTTCGAAATGAACGCCCTTTCTGCTCACCGTACACCGGCAGAAGTTGAGACATTTGCAAAAGAAGCACAAAGTCGTGGTATTAAAGTGATCATTGCCGCTGCCGGAATGGCTGCTCACCTTCCGGGTGTGATTGCGTCAATGACTACACTACCGGTGATTGGTGTGCCTATCAATTCAAGTCTCGACGGTATGGATGCACTTCTTGCAATCGTACAAATGCCTCCGGGAATTCCTGTGGCAACTGTTGGTATCAATGGTGCGCTTAATGCAGCGATTCTTGCTGTACAAATGATGTCTACAGGTGATGAAGCTTTGCAGGCAAAGCTTGCTGCTTACAAAGAAGATCTTAAAAGTAAAATCGTACAAGCAAACGAAGACTTGGCAAAGTTGTCTTATAAATTTAAGACAAATTAATCTTGCACTTTCTTGAATTTGCTTAACTTGATGTGCCAATAGTCGAAGGGTTTTCTTTCGATTTATTGGCACTTTAATTTAATAGGATTCGTAAGAATAAATAGATAACAATGAGTTACTTCAATTATAGTCGCAGAAAGTCTTCTGAAGTTGAAATAGGAGATACTCCCCTGGGAGGAGAAAATCCCATTCGTATTCAGTCGATGGCAAATGTATCAACAATGGATACGGAGGCTGCGATCGAACAATGTATTCGAATTATTAAAGCCGGCGCAGCATATGTGCGCTTTACGGCACAAGGTGTAAGAGAAGCAGAAAATCTTGCACTGATCAAAGAAGGCATACGCAAGCGTGGATACAATACCCCACTTGTTGCCGATATTCACTTTAACCCGAAAGCCGCCGAAGTAGCGGCTCAGTATGTAGAAAAAGTGCGTGTAAACCCCGGAAACTTTGTAGATAAAGTAAAAACCTTTGCGCAACTTGAGTATACAGACGAAGAATATGCAGCCGAACTAAATAAGATTCGCGAGCGTTTTATTCCACTGATCGATATTTGTAAAGCACATCATACTGCCCTGCGTATTGGGGTAAATCACGGTTCACTATCCGACCGTATTATGAGTAGATACGGAGATACGCCTGAGGGAATGGTAGAGTCGTGTCTCGAATTCTTGCGTGTATGCGTAGAGCAGGACTTTTACAACGTAGCCATTTCCATTAAAGCTTCCAATACGGTTGTTATGGTGAAGACGGTTCGTCTGTTGGTGCAACGCATGGATCAGGAAGGAATGCATTTTCCATTACACTTAGGTGTTACCGAGGCCGGCGACGGAGAAGACGGACGCATCAAATCGGCAGTAGGTATCGGAACCTTGCTATGTGAGGGCGTTGGTGATACCATCCGTGTTTCGCTGAGTGAAGACCCGGAAGCAGAAGTTCCGGTCGCGAAGAAGTTGGTTGATTACATCGAACAACGAAAAGATCATCAACCGATTGAATGCGAGTTGGCCGCGGAGTTTTTGGCTTCCGACTATGTGCGTCGCCAAAGCAGTGAGGTTCAAAACATCGGACGACATCATTTGCCTATTGTGATATCAGACCGTTCGCACGGAAACTTTGAGTTTACTTACGACTTGATGCCCGACTATATTTACATAGGTTCTGAAGATCCCGACAATTTGCCCGATACATTTCAACTTCTTGTAGATGCGCATGCATGGAAGCCGGGCAAAGCAAATGCCTATCCGGTATTTATTCCATCCGATATGGAGATCTTATCGCAATACGATTCTGCAATCAAGTTTGTGCGTATGCAGTTGAGCGATTTGACTGAGGCGCGTATCGAACAACTCAAAACAGCGGCAAATGTAGTTGTATTGCTGGATAGTTTGCATCAAAATCCTGTGGGTGAGATTAGAGCCTTTATGCATCGATTGATGCGTGCGAACTGCAAGGTGCCGGTTGTTATTTGCCGTACTTATCGCGACGAACACTTGGAAGACCTGCAAATCAAAGCAGCAGCTGATATGGGAGCTCTTTTGCTCGATGGTTTTGCCGATGGAATTATGATTTCGAATGAAGCATGTGAGCAAAAAGCGATCGACTCTGCAATGTTTGGTATTTTACAAGCTACTCGTTTGCGCGTAAGTAAGACCGAGTATATATCATGTCCTAGCTGCGGACGTACCTTGTTTGATCTGCAACATACCATTGCAAAAGTAAAAGAAGCAACCTCACATCTCAAAGGATTGAAGATCGGTATCATGGGGTGTATTGTAAACGGACCCGGTGAAATGGCCGATGCCGACTATGGTTACGTAGGAGCAGGACGAGGCAAAGTTTCACTTTATAAAGGCAAAAGCTGTATCGCAATGAATATTCCTGAAGATGAAGCAGTAGACCGTTTGGTTGCCTTGATTAAGGAAAACGGCGATTGGCACGATGCCTAATAGCTTAGCGTCTAAAACAGACATTCTTAAATAGTACTAATTCGTGCGGAAGTCCGCACGAATTTATTGTATCTTCGGTTTTTTAAAAGAAATATTATAACGTTACATGGAAGTTAAGATTGTAAATAAATCAAAGCATGCTCTACCCGAGTATGCGACTATACACTCGGCCGGAATGGATATTCGTGCCAATCTAGAAGAATCAATTACATTAAAACCGCTCGAACGCAGACTCATTCCTACAGGTCTTTTTATTGAATTGCCCGAAGGTTATGAGGCGCAAATCAGACCGCGTAGTGGTCTTGCTTTTAAGCACGGCATTACGGTATTGAATTCTCCGGGTACGATCGATGCCGACTATAGAGGCGAGATTGGAGTTATTCTTGTGAATCTTTCAACAGACGAGTTTGTGATTCACGATGGAGAGCGTATCTGTCAGATGGTTATTGCTCAACACGCCCACATCAAATGGAGCGAGGTAGAAGCACTTACCGATACAGTACGTGGTGAAGGCGGATTCGGACATACAGGAAAGAAATAATCTTTCGTTCCTGTTGTGTAGAGAAGGAGAATAACGAAGCACGAATTGTTTTAGACTTATAAAGCATGAACAAATTGAAACCATACAAAAGCATCTTAGACAAAGGCTTATTTTTAGTCTTGAGTTTTCTGTTGTTTTCTTTTGTCGCAAAGGCAGAAGACAAATCCGATAAAAAGGAGCAGGTACTAACACAACCGAACCAGCTTTCGGTCAAAGACCAACGAAAGTTTGATTACATCTTTTTGGAGGGAATTAAGCTAAAGAACTCGAGCAACTATGATGCGGCTTTCGATGCGTTCAACTACTGTTTATCGATCGACTCTGCTTCGGCTCCTTTGTTATACGAATTGTCTACTTTTTATTTGCAACTAGGACGTCCTGAAGTTGCGATCGACTATCTCAAGAAAGCTGTTACACACGATAGTACAAACTTTACATATGGCTTTGCCCTAGGTGGTTTGTCTCGTCAGATGGGAATGTTTGACGAAGCCGCAACGGAGTTTGAGTTGTTGGCAAAACGTAATCCGCAAAAACCGGAAATCAACTATTACTTAGCCGAAATCTATGCGCAAAAAGGAGATGCGGAGAAAGCGGTTAAAGCGCTAAACGTCGTAGAGAATGATTTAGGCATGAGTGAGGCTCTTTCGATGCAAAAGTTTCGACTTTATAACAGCATCAATAAGCCCGACTCAGCATTTGCAGAGATCGAAAAGTTGGCCAATAAATATCCAATGGAAGCGCGCTATCGCTTGGTATTAGGAGATTTATATCTAGAAAAGAAAGATACAACGAACGCATTCATCGAGTATACAAAGGCGCATGATATTGATCCGTCGGATCCATACTATATTGTGGCGATGGCAAATTATTACGAGGAAACAAATAATAAGGAGAAAGCCGAAGCGCAAATTCGCAGTGCGCTACTCAACGAAAAGCTAGATGCGGAAACCAAAGTAGGTATCCTTTCTCGTTACATCTTGTCTTTGCATCAATCCAAGAAGGAGACAGAGGGAGCAGATGCTTTATTTAAAACCCTTTTGGAGCAAAACCCACACGAGCCGGAAATCATCCTAATGTACGGTACTTTCTTGCAATCGCAAGGAAAGCTGGAAGAGGCTAAATATCAATACAAGCTCGTAACCGAGTTGAAGCCTGATGATCAAAAGGCTTGGGTGCAATTGTTGGCTCTTACGTTGAAAAACGAGAACCCGGATGAGATCATTGCCATCTGTAACGATGCGATTCAGATATTTCCACAAGCACCGGAGTTTTACTTCTATTTAGGAATTGCTTACTATCAAAAAGAAGACTATCAAAAAGCTCTTGAAACCTATCAAAAGGGAATCAAGGATATGGATCAGATGAACTATCCGGTTTTGTCTGACTTCTATGGGCAGATTGGTGATATCTATTACCAAATGGGCAACATGGATTCAACCTTTGCAGCCTACGACAATGCTCTGAAATATAACGAGAATAATGTGGTTGTACTGAACAACTACAGCTATTTCCTTACATTAGATAATCGTGATCTTGCTCGCGCCGAACGTATGAGTGGGCAATGTATCAAGTTAGAGCCTGATAACAGTACCTATTTGGATACCTATGCTTGGGTATTTTTCAGATTGAAGAAGTACACTTTGGCTAAATTATACATTCAGCAAGCCCTTGACAAAGGGGGCGAAAACAGCAGTGAGATCGTTGAGCATTACGGAGACATTTTGTTTATGCTAGGCGACAAAGAAGCCGCTGTGAAGCAATGGGAAAAAGCAAAAGAGTTAGGTAAAGAATCGAAAACACTCGATGAAAAGATCGCTAAAGGCGAATACATCGAAGAGCCTAAAGAAACGCCCGAAACAAAACAATGAAACGTAGCCTGCATATCTCAATATTTCTGATTTTGATACTACTAGCCGGAGGTTGTAAAAGCCGTAAAGAAAGTAGTAAAGAGGTGTATTTGCCCAAAATGGAGAAAGCGGAGCTTATTGCCGAAATTCAGCAACGAGAATTGCAATACGAAACATTCTCGGCACGCATACAAGCCGACATTGAGTTGGGAAAGACGAAGCTTTCGTCGAAGGTGCAGCTAAAGTTGCAAAAGGATCAATGCATCCAATTCTCCATTCAACCCATGCTGGGCATAGAAGCTGCCCGCATCGAAATTACCCCCGATTCGATACGTATGCTCGACCGCATCAATAAGGTATATGCAAAATCAGGCATCGAATATTTGCGAACTGTATTTGCCGTGCCTTTCGAATTTGACTTCTACAACTTGCAATCGCTGCTTACCAATACCCTTTTCTATCCCGGAAAGAGTCAGATCTCTAAGCGAGAACTCGAGCAGATGCGATTTGTGCAAGACGAAAGAAAAGCATTATTGCGAATGGATGATAACAGCGGAGCACGCTATCAGTTTTCGGTAGATCGCTCGGGGTATTTAACCTCTGCACGCATCAGTGATGAGCAAGAGAAGAGCTCGCTGTTTTGGCGGTACGACAAGTTTGAGGCATTGTCGGCAACTACCTTTCCATATCAAATGCAAGCAACAATAACCCAACGCGAAGCACAAAAAGGCGAATTTCGCTTTAACTTTGCAAAGATAGAGATCGATAAAGAGCAATCGATGCAATTTTCGATACCTAAAAGCTACAAAGAGATTTCATTTATTCTTTTAATAAAATCATTATCGGTTCAATGAAGCGTATTGTTTTTCTAATCCTGTGTATTCTGGTTTCTGTAGTCACCTATTCGCAATCGAATAGAAAGATTAGAGAGCTGGAACGTATACGTAAAGCGACCCTTGCAGAAATTGAAAATACCAATCAATTACTAAAAGAGACGAAGAAAAGTACACGTTCTATGCTGAGTCGCATTAGCTTAATCACCAATCAGATTGCATCGCGAAAGAAAGTGATCAATGTGTTGGGTGAAGAGATTTCAGCAATCGACGAGCAAATTGCCGATATGAATCGTGATATTACCCGCTTGAGCAAAGAGCACGAAGAGAAGAAAGGCAACTATGCCAAGTCGATGCGCTCGATGTATCAAAAAAGAACCACGCAAGATAAGCTGCTCTTTATTTTATCGGCCGATAACTTCGCGCAGTCGTATCGACGCTTGCGTTATTTGAAAGAATATGCCGATTGGCAAAAACGTCAGGCATTGCTGATCATTGAAAGTAGAGAGCAAGTAGCGCAAAAAAAGCAAGAGCTTGAAAAGGTGAAAGATGAAAAGCGAAGCCTTTTGAAGAACCGAGAGGTTGAAAGTCAGAAACTGCAAAGCGAGGAAAACAATAAGCGCGAGGAGGTACAAGAACTCCAGAAAAAAGAGAAAGAGCTAAACGAAGAGTTGAAAAAGAAACGACGCGAAGCTCAAGGTCTTAATAATCAAATCGAACGTTTGATCGCCGAGGAGATTGCACGTGCCGAAGAAGAAGCACGTCGCGAAGAGGAAGCACGTCGCCAAGCTGAGCGCAATAGAAATAAAGCCGCCGAAAATAAACAAGAAAAAGTAGTGGTAGAAGCGCCTACGCGTCAAGCTGAGTCGAAAGGAGGTTATGCCATGACAGTAGATGAACGCAGACTTTCCGGAGACTTTGCAAAGAATCGAGGACAATTACCTTTCCCTGTTTCGGGCCGATATACGGTAATCAGCTACTTTGGAGAGCAACGCCACCAAGAGTTGAAACATGTGGTAACCAACAACAACGGTATCGACGTTAGGGTATCGCCGGGAGCAGAAGCTCGCTCAGTATTCAAAGGCGAAGTTACCAGCGTATTCGTAGTGCCGGGTTACAACAATTCCATCATTGTACGTCACGGGAATTACCTTACAGTATATTCAAACTTAAGTACGGTATATGTGAAGAAAGGAGATACAGTTTCTACCGGACAAGCGTTGGGTAAGATCTTCACCGACTCAGAAGATGGCAACAGTACGGTACTTCACTTTGAAGTGCGCAAAGAAAAAGATAAACTCAACCCACTGCAATGGGTAAAACGATAAATGTAAAAAGGGAACTTCGACCATTCGAAGTTCCCTTTTTTATTCCTGATATACGTTGCTGTTATTTAATAACCAGTCCGTCGAGAAGTTTAATGTATAAATCGATGGCTTCTCTTATTTCCGACGGTTTGATGTATTCGTCGGCCGTATGAGAACGGGAAGAATCGCCCGGACCAATCTTGACAGAAGGGAAAGGCATCAATGCCTGATCGGAAAGAGTAGGAGATCCAAAAGGAACAAGTCCAAACATTTCAGCTCGCTCTACCAACGGATGTTCATCGGGTGTGCGAGAAGAATTGAGACGGAACGAACGAGCTTTGACCTCCGCCTTTACATGTTTTCCGATGATGTTGTACAATTCTTGGTTCGAATAGTATTCATTGCTGCGAATGTCTACCGTAAATTCACAACGGTCGGGGATAACATTGTGTTGTGTGCCTGCATGAATCATCGTTACCGTCATTTTTACAGGTCCCAGAAGCGGACTTGTTTCGGCAAACTGATACGAGTTGAACCATTCGATATCTTTGATTGCTTCTGTAATCGCGTTGATTCCTTCGTTTCGAGCGGCATGTCCCGATTTTCCTTTGGCAATGCAGTCGAGTACCATCAATCCTTTTTCTGCTACAGCCGGTTGCATCTTGGTTGGTTCGCCCACGATGGCAAAGCGTACGTGTGCCAAGTCGGGTATTACACTTTCAATACCATTTGCTCCGGATACTTCTTCTTCGGCCGAAGCCAGGAAGATCAAGTTGTAAGGTTGCTTGCGTTCTTTTAGAAATAAGAAGGTATGTAGCAAAGACACCACACTTGCTCCGGCATCGTTACTTCCCAATCCATACAATTTATCGTCTTCTTCAATTGGAGCATATGGATCTTTGGTCCAACTAGCTGCCGGTTTTACCGTATCGATGTGTGAATTGAGCAAGATGGTAGGCTTCTTCGGATTGTATTCCTCAGAATAGCACCACACATTGTTTCCTTTGCGGTATACCTTGCAATGCTTCTTTTCAAGGTAAGCAGCTAGGTAATCAGCCGCATTTGTTTCTTCACGACTAAGCGAAGGTATGGCAATCAATGCCTTTAGTAAGTCGATTGCATCGTAAAAGAGTGCGTCTCGTTCTATCATAGTAGTAGCTTTTTATTCAAACGTACATAAAAATATCTATCATACAAACAGATACACCTGTGTATTTGGTTCTATAAAAGAGGTGAAGTATTGCTATTTTGCAGTATTACAAGCATGTAAAAAGATCAATTATATGCACAGAATTTGCGGTTTTGTGTAAATTATATGCTTCAAAGTAATGTATATCTGCGAAAAAGCTTACTTTTGTTTTGTAATTCATAAAGAACAGAGCTATGGCTTATTACCATTTTGCCGAGATGATCTTGCGTAAAGCAGAGCATTTTGGAGAAAAGACAATTCTTAAAACCCGCAATAAGGCAACCGGAGTTTGGGGCGACATTTCGTACAGAGAACTTGCTGATAAGGTATTTTCAGCAGCGAAGGCAATGTCTGAATTTGGAGTTCAGGTGCAAGAGAACCTAGGTGTTTTCTCTCAGAATATGGCCGAATGTGTCATTGTTGACTTTGCCGGATTTACCAACAGAGCAGTAATGGTTCCGTTGTATGCAACAAGTTCACCGGCTCAGGTTGAATATATTGTAAACGACGCTGCTATACGTACACTTTTCGTAGGCGAGCAACTTCAATACAACTGTGCATATAAAGTACAGAAAGACTCTAAAATACTAGAGCGACTTGTAGTATTTGATAAAGAGGTAAAGTTTCATCCCGAAGACAAGACCTCGATTTATTTCGAAGATTTCTTGAAGCTAGGCGACGAATCTACAGCCGAAGCAGATGTGAAGATTCGCATCAGCGAAGCTTGCGAAGAAGACTTGGCAAACATTCTATATACATCAGGAACAACCGGCGAGCCTAAAGGGGTGATGATTCATCACAGCAATTACGCTGAAGTACTGCGTATTCACGACGAACGCCTTACGATGTTGTCTGAGAATGACCTTTCGATGTGCTTCCTTCCGCTTACGCATATCTTTGAAAAAGCATGGTCATACTATTGCTTGCACAAGGGAATTACTGTTGCGGTAAATCACGATCCGAAAATCATTCAGCAAACCATCAAAGAGGTCCGTCCAACCTTGATGTGTAGTGTTCCGCGTTTTTGGGAAAAAGTATATGCGGGAGTACAAGATAAGATCAACTCTTCGGAAGGATTGATGCGCAAGCTGTTTCTTGATGCTATTGAGACAGGTAGAAAATACAATCTCGACTATATCAACAAGAAAAAGAACCCACCACTTGGACTTAAGCTGAAATTCAACTTCTACAATAAAACCATTTATTCGAAACTGAAGACAGTAATCGGTATCGAAAACGGGGTGTTATTTCCTTGTTCGGGAGCATCACTCAACGACGAGATCATTGTATTCTTGAAGTCTGTAAACATTCCGATCATTTATGGATATGGAATGACAGAAACCACAGCTACGGTATCGTGCTATCCTGAGTTTGGATTCGAACTAGGCACTGTAGGTACACTCATGCCGGGCGTGCAAGCGAAGATTGGAGAAAACAACGAACTTTTGTTGAAAGGAAAAACAATCACAAAAGGATATTATAACAAACCGGAAGCTAATAAAGAAGCCTTTATCGACGGATGGTTACGTACGGGCGACGCGGCTTCCTTACAAGGCGACGTGCTTTCGTTGAAAGACCGTATCAAAGATCTTTATAAGACAGCAAACGGAAAATACATCGCACCACAAGCAATCGAAGCAAAGATGGGCGGCGACAAATACATCGAGATGATTGCCGTAATTGGCGACAAACGTAAGTTTGTAAGTGCGCTGATCGTTCCTGCTTATCCGATGCTTGAAGAATATGCGAAAAAACGTGGTATCAAATACGATTCGATGGAGGAACTTGTCAACAACGAAGACATTCTGAAGTTGATCGAAGCACGCATCGAAGAACATCAAAAGACATTCGCTTCGTATGAAAAGATCAAACGATTCAAAGTATTGGCAAATCCGTTTACGATGGAGTCGGGAGAGCTTACCAATACGCTGAAGGTGCGTAGAGCGGTGATCCTAAACCGATATGCCGACTTGATTGATTCAATGTATCAGGAGTAAGCGTTTTTTTTGTACCTTTGAGGCGAACCAAATTAATTAACAAATGATTACGACAGACCAATTACGTGAAGTATTGGAGCGCGAGCACGCGCTGAGGGGGTACCTTTGACATCGATAGTAAGATAATTCAACTCGAAGAAGAAGAGCTACGCACGCAAGCTCCCGGATTTTGGGACGATAACAAAACAGCCGAGATTCAAATGAAGAAGATCAAAGATCTGAAGATGTGGATTTCGGGATACAACGAAGTAAAAGCTGCTTGTGAAGAACTTCAACTCTCTTTTGACTTCTTAAAAGAAGAGCTGGTTTCGGAAGAAGAAGTAGATGCTGCTTACAAAAGAGCTGTAGAGTTTGTAGAAAACCTAGAGCTTAAAAATATGTTGCGCAAAGAAGAAGACCGTCTTGGAGCCGTATTGAAAATCAATGCAGGTGCCGGTGGTACCGAAAGCCAGGACTGGGCGTCGATGCTTTGCCGTATGTATCAACGCTGGTGTGAAAACCAAGGATACAAAGTAACCATTACCAACTGGCAAGATGGTGATGAAGCAGGAATCAAGACTGTAACAATGCAGGTAGAAGGCGAGTTTGCCTATGGTTACCTAAAGAGCGAAAATGGTGTACACCGCTTGGTGCGCGTATCGCCATACAATGCTCAGGGTAAACGTATGACTTCGTTCTCGTCTGTATTCGTAGTTCCTTTGGTCGACGATACAATACAAATCGACATCAACCCTTCTGACATTACTTGGGAAACCTTCCGTTCGGGTGGTGCCGGTGGTCAGAACGTTAATAAAGTAGAGACCGGTGTACGTCTTCGACACGCACCATCGGGTATTATCATTGAAAATACCGAATCTCGTTCGCAGCTTGGCAACAAAGAAAATGCGCTGCGTTTGTTGAAATCTCAACTTTATGAAATCGAACTTGAAAAGCGTAGAGCTGAGCAAGCGAAGGTTGAAGCCGGAAAACAAAAGATCGAGTGGGGATCGCAGATACGAAGCTACGTATTCGACGATCGTCGCGTAAAAGATCACAGAACCAACTATCAAACTTCGAATGTAGGAGCGGTGATGGATGGTGATATCGACGGATTCATCAAAGCTTATTTGATGGAATTTGGCGGAGAATAACGCAAGTAAACAAAAGAATATAAGGCTGTTTCGTTTCGAGACAGCCTTTCTTGTATTTGCCGAATGCAAAATATTTCTTCAATCGCTTGCTTAATTCAAAAAAAACCGTTAATATTGTATCCGAATTAAGGCCTTGCCTTTATTCCGGTCCTATAGCTCAGTCGGTTAGAGCACCTGACTCATAATCAGGGAGTCCTTGGTTCAAGCCCAAGTGGGACCACGCTTCCAAATTGGCATTCGCGGGGTAACCTGCGGGTGCCTTTTTACTTTTTATCCCCTCCACTTTTCTCTATTCCTCAATCCACTTTTCCATTATTCGAAACATCATATCCCCAAAGTCTGAAGGGGCACATCTTTTATATCAACTATTTCGGTTGCGAGGTGTTTTTATACTATTCATGCATGTTGAATCTAGGATAAATCAAGATTATGGTAAGGCATTATGTAAACCGGGAAAACTGGTTGCGCGCGGCGGTATTGGGTGCTAACGACGGAATTCTATCGACTACGAGTTTGGTAATTGGTGTTGCTGCGGCACACGCTTCGCGAAGTAGTATTGTGCTGGCGGCTTTGGCCGGATTGGTTTCGGGAGCTTGCTCGATGGCTGCCGGAGAATATGTTTCGGTAAGCTCGCAAAGTGATGTGCAGAAGGCTGACCTGAAGCGCGAGAAAGGAGAATTGGAACAAGATGCTGCGGCAGAGCTTGACGAACTCACCGGGATTTATGAACAGCAAGGGATCGATCCGATCTTGGCACGCAAAGTGGCCATTGAATTGACACAAAGAGACGCCTTGGAGGCGCATGCCCGCGAAGAGTTGGGCATTAATATGATGACAAAACCCAAACCATTGCAAGCGGCCATTGCTTCGGCTGCTTCTTTTATTACCGGAGCTTTCTTGCCATTGATGGTTGCCCTGTTTGCGCCAATGACAACGATGGTTGTTTTTCAATATTGCTTTGCGATTTTGTTTTTAGGACTATCGGGGGCAATTTCTTCACATCTCGGGGGTACAGCTAAAACAAAAGCTGTGATACGGATTTGCTTTTGGGGAACGATTGCCATGATCATTACCGCAACAGTTGGTTACGTGTTTGGAACAAGCAACGGATAATCGTTTTTATTTATAATGGTGAGCGAATCGTCAGGTCGCCATCTGACAATTCATTCTTCACGAGGATTAAATCGTCAGGTCGCCATCTGACGATTCGAACCTAATGGTGATTAAATCGTTCGATGCCCATCAAACGATTTAATTGTAGTGAAGACGAAATCGTTCGATCGGCATCAAACGATTCGAATGTCGTATAGTTTATAAATGAATGTCGTGAAGATAGGTTGTGGAGATCGTGAGGTTGCAGTTTAATTATTGCAGCCACTTCTTACCAAGATAGTAAACCGGGTAGTAAGCGGCAAGGAA
Organism: Tannerellaceae bacterium; assembly: GCA_051656605.1. GTDB lineage: Bacteria > Bacteroidota > Bacteroidia > Bacteroidales > CAMTPD01 > UBA12018. Next base: position 27,583 of record JBOGCF010000038.1, read on the forward strand.
TCCGATAGAAGAAACCGTTGCCAAAACGAAAGCGATATCGCCCCATTCCAGTTCTACGGGATAGGCATCGATGATAAACGTGCCCGAGGAGTCGCCCATAGATATAAAGCCAAAGTGCTCTTGCAACAGGCAAAGAACCACACCGATTGCTACGCCGAAGAGGGCGCCAAGTCCGGCAATCATCCATCCTTCAATAAGAAAAATACGAGAGATCAACTTGTCGTCTGCTCCCATAAAGCGGAGTGTTCTCACATCGTCCTTCTTTTCCAGGATGAGCATCGAAAGGGAGCTTACCACGTTAAATAACGCAATCATAAGGATGAAGGTAAGAATGAGGAAAGTCATCCACTTCTCTACCTGCATCATTTTAAAGGAAGCCTCCTGTTGTTCGTGCCTATCTTTGACAAGGTAGTTTTCGCCTAGGCGCGATTGAAGTTCCTTCTTTACGCGTTCGATATAGGCGGGTGAGGTAAGTTTGAGTTCGAGTGCCGATACTTCGTTGGTATAATCGAGCAAACTACGCATCATGGAGATGGGAACTACGGCAAATGCTTCGTCGTAGAAAGCTTGGTTTACGGCATAAACCGATGCGATGTGTGTGTATTCGGCGTTGAGTGATGCGGCCGGATTGGCCATGTTTATCCGCTCGTTTCGTTTCGGGATCAGTACTTCGATAGGAGATGCAAAGCCGGGGCCCGCACCCAAAGTACCCGAAAGGCCTACTCCGAGGTTTATGTAGTTGCAGATCTGGTCTTTGAGCAGAAAGTTGCCGTCGAGCAGAAGGCTGTCGATACCGTTGAGCTGATTAAAGTTGTCGGAAACTCCTTTCAGCGTGGCTGTGGTTTGTCGGTCTTTAAACTTGAGTAGTGCATTTTCTTGCAATACTTGTGCTACCTTTTCTATTTCGGGCAGCGCAAGAGCCTTCGCGATCTCGGGCTCTGAGGGATCAAACACTTTTCCGTAGCGTGCCGTGATCTTTAGCTCGGGATCGAAAGCTCCAAATAAGGATGCCACCAGTCCGTTGAATCCGTTCAATACAGACAATGCACATACCAACGCTACTGATGCGATGATAACACCGCATACAGAGATGATGGATATCAGATTGATTGCATTGTGTGTTTTCTTCGAAAAAAGGTATCGAAGAGCTATGTAGAACGGTAGTTTCAAGGACAACAGGGCTTAGTTATTGATTCAACAATTTGTCGATGTTCTCTGCATAGTCAAGAGAGTCGTCAAGATAGAAAATAAGTTCCGGAATCTTTCTCAACTGCGTACGTACGCGCTGACCAAGGTCGTAGCGAACAGCTTTTGAGTTTTCTTTGATTACGCCTAGTAGTTCTTTCCCTTTTTCTGATGGGAAGATGCTTAGGTACACCTTTGCAACACCTAAGTCGGGGCTAACTCTAACTGCCGTAACAGTGATCAAAGTACCGGGAATTCCTTTGGCTTCTTTCAAGAAGATGTCGCCAAGTTCTTTTTGTAGCAAGCGTCCGATCTTGCTTAATCTTGTACTTTCCATATTCGTTAATTTAAATTTTTCTGATCAATGTGAGACCGTCGCGTATAGGGAGTATTACCTTTTCTACACGTTTGTCGGCGGCTATCATGTCATTGAACTTGATAATTCCGATGGTTTGAAGGTCGGTATGGTGTGGAGTCTCCAGCACTTTTCCGTCCCACAACGTATTGTCTGCAATAATTAATCCGCCCGATTCCATTCGGTCTATCAACAAATCGAAGTATTCGCAATACAAACGTTTGTCGGCATCCAGAAACACCAGGTCAAACCGTTTGTTCAGGTTGGGAATAATCTCGAGAGCATCTCCGATGTGCAAGGTAATCTTGTCTTTGAGCGGAGATTGGTTGATGTATTTGCGAATAAAGTCTTCGAGCTCGTCGTTAATTTCAATGGTGTCGATTTCAGCGTCGGGGCTTAGTCCTTCGGCCAGACACATGGTTGCATAACCTGTATACGTTCCGATTTCGAGTACGTTCTTCGGGTTCATCATCTTGCAGAACATCTTCAACATTCTGCCTTGCAAATGGCCCGATAGCATACGAGGACGAAGGAGATTCACATGTGCGTCCCTATTCAGTTTTGCCAGTAATTCCCCTTCGTCATCTATGTGTTGTAGAATATACTCTTCAAGAGCTTCATTCATACGTTTTGTATCTTATATAATCTTAGTCCATTGTAGGCAAGAAGTAGTTTTCGCCAGCTTCAAGTACTTTCCCTACGTTGTTAAGTTCAAGGAATGAAGTACCGCCGCCTTCACCGAAGCTTCCGCTTAGGTATGCTACTAGATCTTCTTTTGCAACAAGACTTCTGTCTGTCAATTCTTTAAGATAGTTTAGATAGTATTCGCGTGGGCTTTTTGTAGCTTCACGGTATTCTGGGAATACACCATAAGAAAGAGACAATTGACGTGTCATTCTTTCGTTATAACAGATTGCAAATACCGGAGATTTACCACGGAATGCAGCAAGATATCTTGCAGTTTTACCAGTGTAAGTGTCTGTAAGGATTGCACGAGCACCAAGCTTGATAGAAGCTTTAACAGCTTGCTTAGCAAGGAATGATGTTACGTCCAAGTCGTCACCTACGATAGGCACACGGATATCATTTGCAGATAGTTTTGATTTTTCAGCTTCGGCAGCAATCTTAGCCATTGTAGCAACAGCTTCTCTTGGGTATTTACCGTAAGCAGTTTCGCCACTTAGCATCAATGCGTCTGTACGGTAGTAGATTGCGTTTGCAATATCCGTAACTTCGGCACGTGTAGGACGAGGGTTTTTGATCATTGAGTGAAGCATTTGCGTAGCTACGATAACCGGCTTCTTCGCTTCAACACATTTTCTGATCAAGATACGTTGGATTCCAGGAATCTTTTCTTGTGGAACTTCGATACCTAGGTCACCACGCGCTACCATTACACCGTAAGCTACTTCAAGGATTTCGTCGATATTATCTACACCTTCTTGGTTTTCGATTTTAGCGATGATCTTGATTGGGCTGTTTTGTGCGTCTAGGATAGCTTGGATATCCAATACGTCTTGTTTTGTACGAACAAATGAGTGAGCAATAAAGTCAACATTGTGCTTGATTGCGTAGTCGATGTTCTTTTTATCCTTTTCAGTAAGAGAAGGAAGATTGATACGTACACCCGGTACGTTTACGCTCTTTCTACTGCTAAGAGTAGAGTCGTTAAGTGCTTCACAAAGCAAGTAATCATCATGCTTTTCAATTACTTTGAACTCCAAGTCGCCATCGTCGATCAAAAGATCGCCACCAACGTGCAAGTCGTTTACAAAGCTTTCATATGATACGCAAATACACTCACGTGTAGTTTCTTGCTCTGGATTACCTTTTACCATTACTCTATCACCTGCTTTGAATGGGATAGGCTCGGCAGTTGTAGTAGTACGGATTTCAGGTCCTTTTGTATCCATAAGGATACCAATCTTGCTCGATACAGTTCTTGTATTGCCGATTACTCTGGCAAAACCTTCCTCGTTCATGTGGGCAGAGTTAATTCTTACCACATTCATACCAGCTTTGTGCAAGTCTGCTATGAAATCAACATCGCATCGAATATCCGAAATAGTTGCAACAATCTTTGTGTGCTTAAACATAACCTTTTAACCTTTATATTTCTTGAAAATAAAATTCGAATTACATTATATGGTGTATATAATGAGTTTATGAGACTCCCTCAGTGTTTGCGTTTACTCGGTGAGAAATGATTCTACCGCCAATCGGTACGAGTCGAGTCCGAAGCCGGCAATAGTGCCTTTACAAGCCGGAGCGATCATCGATTTGTGGCGGAAAGGTTCTCTGGAATAAACATTAGATATATGAACTTCGATAACAGGGGAGGAGATTGCTTTTATAGCGTCGTGTAGTGCAATAGATGTGTGCGTGTATGCACCGGCGTTTAATATGATTCCATCTACGTCGAATCCGTCGGCGTGTAGTTTGTCAATAAGCAGACCTTCTACGTTCGATTGGTAATAGTCAATCGAAACATTAGGGTATTGTTTTCGTAGTACCTCCAGGTAGTAGTCAAACGAGTTGTCTCCGTAAATAGAGGGCTCTCTTTTACCCAATAAATTGAGATTAGGCCCATTCATGATCAATATTCTCATACACTTTTACAAGTTTACTATCTTTGCACTTCAGCAAAATGATCGAAATCTTGCTGCAAATTTAGTGATTTATTTTTTACCACTCATTACTATAACATGTCAAACGACGCTGGAAGCAGACTGATTAATAAATATTATAGCTATCTGAGGCTTGAGAAGTCTCTTTCTAACAATACTTTAGAAGCTTATCTGCGAGATTTAGAGAAACTAAAGCTTTTTGCAGAAGATATTAACGTTAAAATAGATCAAATATCGATGGCAGATATTCAATCTTTTTTAGCACAATTGTACGATCTGGGTATCAATCCGAGGTCGGTTGCACGGATCCTGTCGGGGGTTAGAGCGTTTTATAAGTTTCTGTTGCTCGAGGATTATATCGACAAAGATCCGACAGAGCTTATCGAATCGCCCAAGATCGGTCTTCATCTTCCCGAAGTGCTTTCGGAGGAGGAGATCAATGCCATGCTGGATGCTATAGATGTTTCGGTGCCCGAGGGGCAGCGCAACAGAGCCATGCTCGAAACCTTGTATAGTTGCGGCTTGCGTGTGAGCGAACTGGTTTCCTTAAAACTGAGCGACGTTTATCTTGACGATGAATTTATTCGTGTGGAAGGGAAGGGGAGTAAGCAACGACTAGTGCCTATGTCGCCAACTGCTGTTGATGAAATAAGAAAATACATTCCTTTTCGTAATGAATTGAAAATTAAAAAAGGGCAGGAGGACTTCCTTTTTCTCAACCGTAGAGGTAGTTCTTTGTCAAGGGTTATGGTATTTTATATTATTAGAGATCAAGCTGCGATGGTTGGTATTCGTAAGAAGGTGAGTCCGCATACGTTTCGTCACTCTTTTGCTACGCATTTGCTCGAAGGTGGTGCCAATTTGCGGGCTATTCAGCAGATGTTGGGGCATGAGCACATTGCCACAACCGAGATTTATACGCATATCGATCGCGAATTTATTAGACGTGAGATCCTTAATCATCACCCACGAAATAAGAAAGACACAGATAGTTGATAGTGTATATTACTATATGTAAGAAAAAATGCGGACTAGCTTATGCTTATTGTGCTAACAACTGTTAATGCTATCGAATTTGAATCACAAACAATCGCAAATATTAAAAAATAATATAGTTTTGCACCTTGATACAGAATGTTAGAAAAGTCAATAACATTTTATAGCAACTTAAACTTATCTACGTAATTATGAACAAGAAAATCTTATTGCCGATGCTTCTACTAGCCGGCATCGTGGCATTTTCTTCTTGCTCGGGCAAGTTGAAACCCTTAGCTGAGAATTACATCAAAGCCGAACCACAACCGTTGGAGGCTATTGGTGGTGAAGTTCCGGTAACTATCAATGCTACTTTCCCTGCAAAATGGTTTAACAAAAAAGCTGTAGTGAAAATCACTCCGGTATTGCGTTATGCAGGTGGTGAAGCGTGGGGTACTACTTACACTTATCAAGGAGAAAAGGTTTCGGGTAACAATCAGGTAATCCCTGAAAAAACCGGCGCTAACGTTACAATGACTTCTGCTTTCAAGTTTAAACCTGTAATGAAGAAGTCTGAATTGTACCTTACTTTCGAAGCAAAGATCAAAAACAAAACAGTAAAACTTCCGGATGTTAAGATCGGAGAAGGCGTAATTGCTACTTCGGCTCTTGCAAATGCGGGTACTGCTTCTGCAGCTATCGCAGCAGACAAATTCCAACGTATTATCAAAGAAGCTCACAATGCAAACATCATGTTCTTGATTCAACAAGCAGAACTTCGTTCGAATCAGTTGAACAGCATGGAGATCAAAGAGTGGAAAGAGCTTGTTAAAAACGCTAACGAAACTCCAAATCAAAATGTAGAAGTAGAAATCTCTGCTTATGCATCTCCTGATGGAACAATGTCTTTGAATACAGCTTTGTCTGAAAAACGTGAGAAAAATACAAACAACTATTTGTCTCGCGAATTCAAAAAAGGTAAAATCGACGCTCCTATCTCTGCACGTTATACAGCTGAAGACTGGGAAGGTTTCAAAGAATTGGTTGAGAAATCAAACATTCAAGATAAAGACCTAGTTCTTCGTGTGTTGGAAATGTACTCTGACCCAGAGCAAAGAGATCAAGAGATCAAAAATATGTCTTCAGTATTTAGCGTATTGGCTGAAGAAATCCTTCCTAAATTGAGACGCTCTCGTCTTACTGCTAATATCGAAATCATCGGTAAGAGCGACGAAGAAATCTCTAACCTTGTAGCTTCAAACCCAGGTGCGTTGAACGTAGAAGAAATTCTTTACGCTGCAACTTTGACTCCTGATTTGTCTCAAAAAGCTGCTATCTACAAGAAAACAACTGAGCTTTATCCTAAAGATTACCGCGCTTATAACAACATCGGTATGTTGTTGTTCGAGCAAGGCGACCTAGACGGTGCTAAGAAAATGTTTGACAAAGCTGCTCAGGTAAGCCCAAGCACTCCAGAAACATATATGAACCTTGGTTTGATCTCTCTTGTAAACGGAGACAAAGCTAAAGCTCAACAATATTTCGGTAATGCTGCCGGTGTAGCTGAATTGAACGAAGCTCTTGGTGTTCTTTACCTAGAACAAGGTGAATATGCTAAAGCTGTTAACGCTTTCGGTCCTGTTAAGACAAACAATGCTGCATTGGCTCAAATCTTGACAAAAGACTATAGCAAAGCTCAAGCTACTTTGAATGCTATCGATGCTGATCAAGCTGATGCTACTACTGACTATCTAAAAGCAATCGTTGCTGCTAGAACAAACAATGTAGACGGTGTTGTTAGCAACTTGAAAGCTGCTATCCTTAAAGATAGATCTATGGCTAAAGAAGCTGCTAGCGATCTAGAGTTCGCTAAGTTTGCAACTAACTCTGCTTTCTCAAGCCTAGTAAAATAATTCCGACTTCGGAAAATGATATTAAGGAGGTTCCTACGGGAGCCTCCTTTTTTTAGTGTGCCGTGCATGGTATATAACTTGGTGGTGCAAGTCCACTATGGGGGTCGGTAGTTACCAACCATTAGCTCAAGACAAGGGTGTCGACCGCGAGGCGAATCTGAAGGAAGTCGGCGGCAAAGTCCCGA
>JBOGCF010000039.1:0-117310 GCA_051656605.1 Tannerellaceae bacterium
AACGGTCTGGTTATATCTTCTTTTCAGATTATTACCGCAAGGTTGCTAATGTAAATTAAGGAGGCGCCGTATACCGAACGGTACGTACGGTGCTGTGGAAGGTCGGTGATGGAACTAATCCATCACCTCCTATCCGATTGCATAAATGTATAAGTATGCATTTTAAGAATTAATCATGTATATTATTCCATCTTTATGAATATACTTACTAAATTTGCAGCATAAAGAATGAATATTAATGTCTCATTATTGTTGAAACAGAGTAAATGCAAGCTACTAGTAAGAACTTACCGTCAGTAAAATTATCGTTAATACCGGTATTATCTTTAATAACCCTTTTAGTTATAAATGTACGATTGTTTGGAGATGCCGCAATTGACGGATCTATTCAAATTGTTTTATTATTTTCTACTATTATCTGTGTTGCGCTTTCGATGTGGAAGCAACAAACAAAATGGCATAGGTTTGAAGCCGGATTTGTAAAAAGTATAGCCGGATCTACATCTGCTATTCAAGTATTACTGTTTATTGGAGCTATGGCAGGAACATGGATGCTTAGTGGAGTTATTCCAGCGATGATTTATTATGGACTAAAGTTTATTAACCCAACTATTTTCTTAGCAACAGCATGTTCTGTCGCTGCAATTGTATCAGTAAGTTCGGGTAGTTCCTGGACAACAATTGCCACAATTGGGGTAGGGTTAATGGGTATTGGTAAGGCGCTCGGTATTGATCCGGGATGGGTAGCTGGTGCTGTTATCTCAGGAGGATATTTTGGAGATAAGATTTCACCTTTATCAGAAACGACAAATATGGCATCGGGAATAGCCGGAGCTGATTTGTTTTCTCATATCAAGTATTTAATGATAACAACGGTGCCGTCATTTAGCTTGACGTTGTTGATCTTCTTATTATACGGATTCTTTGGTGTTGAAGTATCGGAAGTGAGATCTGATGAGTTGACTTTGGCATTACAGCAAAATTACAATTTGTCGCCATGGCTTTTTGTGATACCATTGGTAACATTCATATTGATCATGAAGCGTGTTCCTGCTCTAATCGTTCTAGTTGTTGGTGTTTTGATGGGAGCCATAGGTGTAGTTATATTTCAACCCGATTTATGCAAGCAGTTAGTAGAACCAGGACTTGGAAAGATGCAAACTTTAGCGAAAGGTATTATTCAAGCAATATATGGTCCGGTCTCAATTACTACAGGAAATGAAATGTTAGACTCTTTAGTTGCAACAAAAGGGATGAAAGGGATGCTCAATACTGTGTGGTTGATTATTTGTGCAATGACTTTTGGAGGAGCTATGGAAGCTAGTGGTATGTTGAAAGCGATAACAGATAAAATGTTGGGATTGATGAAAAATACATTCTCTACCGTTGCATCTACATCGATGTCTTGCATGTTTTTAAATTTGGCCACAGGCGATCAATACATTTCTATTTTATTACCAGGGAGAATGTTTTCGGAAGCTTATAAAGAAAAAGGCTATCAGCCAGAGTTGTTGAGTAGAACATTGGAGGATTCCGCTACAGTAACATCTGTGCTCATACCATGGAATAGTTGTGGAATGGCACAATCAGCCGTATTAGGCGTAGCAACAATGACATATATGCCATACTGCTTTTTCAATATATTGAGTCCGATTATGACTTTAATTGTTGCTGCAATTGGGTTTAAGATACAGAAGCCAATTCCAACTGTAGAGCCAATTAACGAAGATGAAGAATCAGAGTTGATACTCTCAGAGGCCATTCAATAATGGGTTAATATAAAAAGTAAAGGAGAATGCAATAATCATAGATTAGCTGCATTCCCCTTTGCTTTATAATATCGCTTATACTTCTTTTTTTACAGGCTTTACCATTTCTATATTTGTTTCTACAGTAATGCCAAGTTGCTTTAGGACAAGTAAGATCTTTTTCTTTCTCACTTGCTTTACGATACCTGTTTTACCTTTGAAAGATCCAAATTCAATTTCCACCTCTTGTAAAGGCTTAATCTCTACACTTTGTTTTTGCGACAATTCTAAGAACTCTTTGATGTCATCAATCTCTTTTTGGGATAATTCAGCAGCTTTGCTATTATAATAAACAAATTTGACCAAACCTCGTATCGAAGACAAGAGCGAATACATATTAGTTTCTTCAGTATAAATAAATATATAGGAAGGAAAAAGAGGAATCTCTACATATTTAATGCGATCACTCCATTGTCTTTTCGACAAATGGAGGGGAAGATAACAAGTTATACCATTTCTGGTAAGTTGTTCTTCTATTTTTTTTTCGGCTCTGGGGGTTGTATATGCTACGAGCCATTTATGATTATTCATTATATCTTGATATTTTGAATTTGGACAAAGCTACAAATTTATATTAGATTTTTGCGTCGATATAAGATTTCTAACGGTGAATTTATGACAGCAAGATCTCTGTTTTTGGCATATTTTGTGCTAAAAAACATATCTCAAACTGAGAAAAGATGCTTCTATTTGGTTGGAAATAAGCTCATTTTGTATTTTGTGGTTAAATTTATTTGTCAGAATAGAAATGTTTATATAATTTTGCTCCCACTGAAATGTGATTAATGTTTTGGTAATGCTTTCGGAAAAGAAGTAAAAGTTTTGATTCTTTTTACCGAGATGTATTGAACAACTTTGCTGTAATATGGTTTCTATGTAAACAGATTTGCGAACAAATCAAAAGTCTGGATGTTATTCAAATGATTCGAGTTCGAATCTCTTGAAAACATTTTTCAAACAAATGTTGTTTTGATATAGAAAGTGTTATTGAGTTATACACATCAGTCTATAGAGAGTAAGTGATGTTAAATATGAATTTATTTTAAATTTTAAGTCTTTATGAGAGCAAAAACTTTAATGTTCAGTTTGCTAGCGGCTGCTACTTTGTCAGCAACTGCTCAAGAGTATCAACCAATGGTTGGTTATAGCACAGAAAGCGGCGCTAAAACTAATTTCAAAAAGAATGCTGCAAAAGATAACTGGTTTATCTCTGTAGCAGGTGGCGCTAGTATTCTTTTCAATGAAGGTTCACAAAGAGCTGATTTCGGTGAACGTTTGAACTTCATGCCATCAGTATCATTTGGTAAATGGTTCAATCCTTACACAGGATTCCGTGCTCAAATCAATGGTGGTTCATTGCATGGTTACATGTTGGCAAATTCTGCAACAGGTGCTTTGCGTCAGATGAACAACAAATTTGTTGGTGGTCACGTAGATTTGATGTGGGATGTTACTAACTACTTTGGTAACTACAACGAAAATCGTTTGTTCAGATTTATCCCATGGGTGGGTGTTGGTTACATGCACCGTTTCGAAAACCAAGGTTACAAAGCATCTAACGTTCCTACAATGAATGCAGGTATCTTGACAGCGTTCCGCGTAAGCAAACGTATCGATATTAACGTTGAAGCTCAAGCTGCAGCATTCCCATCATATTTTGATGAGATTCCTGGTGGAACTAAAAACTTTAGCGGTATGGCTTCTTTGTCAGCTGGTTTGACTTTCAAACTAGGTAAAACTGACTTCGAGGTTATCGAGCCTATGGATTATGCTTTGTTGAACGACTTGAATGGTCAAATCAACAGACTACGTTCTGAAAACGAAGAATTGAGCAAGAGACCAGTTTCTTGTCCTGAGTGTGAAGAAGCAATCGTTAACGAAGAAGTTATCATCGCTAGCAATGTTGTTTACTTCCGTCTAAACAGCGCTAAGATTGACAAAAATCAACAAATCAACGTATTCAACACAGCTGATTTCATCAAGAATAACAACGCAACAGTTAAAGTTGTAGGTTATGCTTCTAAAGAATCAGGTACTGCAGAATACAACATGCAACTTTCTGAAAAACGTGCGAAAGCAGTTGCGAAAGAACTTATGGAAAAATATGGTATTCCATCAAGCCAAATCGTAGTAGAATGGAAAGGTGCTGAAGTTCAACCTTATGCTAACGAAAATGCATGGAACCGTGTGGTAATCATGCAAGCTGAATAAGCATTTATTTTACTAGACTAAGTTTAAGTATATGAGAGGTCTTCTGAAAAGAAGACCTCTTTTTTTATATCTATTGCACAGATTAGTTCTATTTGTGTATATAATTTCCTATATTTGCACACATGGGAAGAATATTATCAATTGATTATGGGCGTAAGCGTACCGGACTAGCAGTGACCGATACACTTCAAATGATTGCAAATGGTCTTACCACATTGCCTAGTTGTGATGTTGTGAAGTATTTGCAAGAATACATAAAGAAAGAACCCGTCGATTTATTTGTAGTCGGCATGCCCAAGCAAATGAACAATGAGTTTTCAGAAAACATGAAATACGTTGAAGCATTTGTAAAACACTTATCACGCACCATCCCAACAATCCCCGTAGAATATGTAGACGAACGCTTTACCTCCGTAATGGCGCATCAAACCATGCTCGATGGGGGATTAAGTAAAAAACAACGTCAAAACAAAGCATTGGTTGATGAGATCAGTGCGGTCATTATTTTGCAATCATACCTTGAGAGCAAAAGAATGAGAGGATTTTAACTAGCGAATAATAATAAAAATTTCAGATATGATTTTACCTATATACACGTATGGACAACCTGTATTGAGAAAGGTTGCCGAAGATATTGATCAAAACTATGCGGGATTAGACAAACTAATTGCAAATATGTTTGAAACGATGTACAATGCCGAAGGTATTGGTTTGGCAGCACCTCAAATTGGTTTAGACATTCGTTTGTTGGTAATCGACCTAGAGCCATTGGTTGAAGACTATCCTGAGTTTGCAGGATTCAAAAAAGTAATGATTAACGCCCACGTAATTGAAGAAGACGGCGAAGAAGTAAGTCAGGAAGAAGGCTGTTTAAGCTTGCCGGGTATTCATGAAAAAGTAGCTCGCAAAAGCAGAATTAGAATTCAATATCTTGACGAGAACTTTGTAGCACACGATGAAGTTTACGAAGGCTTTAAAGCACGTGTCGTATTGCACGAATACGATCACCTAGACGGTAAGCTATTTATCGACCACGTATCACCAATACGTAAGCAGCTAATCAAATCAAAACTGAACAATATTGTAAAAGGTTCTATCCGTTGCAGCTATAGAATTAAACCTATCGGCGGCAAATAACCCTTAGAAACTTGATATAATACCATATTTTAAATTGAATGATATGACATCATTGAAGAAAAGTGTCTTGGCATTACGCCAAAAAAGAGCCATCGTTGAGATGGGGGGTGGTGAAGATGCTCTAAACAAACAAAGAGCAAGCGGCAAGCTAACTGCCCGCGATCGTATTACTGCTATCCTAGACGAAGGTTCATTTCACGAGTATGATCTTTTTGTAGAACATGACGGAAGAGATTTCGGAATGGACAAGAAAGTGCTTCACGGAGACGGAGTTGTAACCGGTACAGGTACAATCAACGGAACTCCTGTTGCAATTTACGCGCAAGACTTCAGTGTAGCCGGCGGTTCGCTAGGTCTAAAACACGCTCGTAAGATCACCAAAATTATGGATCACGCCCTTAAACTTAAGATGCCTGTAATCGGTATCAACGACTCGGGTGGCGCACGTATTCAAGAAGGTATCGGAGCTTTGGCCGGTTACGGTGAAATCTTCTACCGCAACACACTTGCGTCGGGTGTAATTCCACAAATTTCGCTTATCCTAGGCCCATGTGCCGGTGGCGCAGTATATTCTCCGGCTTTGACAGACTTCGTATTCGTAGTAGAAAACATTTCTAAAATGTTTATTACCGGACCAAGTGTAATCGAAACCGTACTTGGAGAAAAAATTTCGATGGAAGATCTAGGAGGTGCACGTGTACACTCAGAAATCACTGGTAATACACACTTCTATGCACAAAGCGAAGCTGAATGTTTCGACCAAGTGAAAAAACTGATCAGCCTTATCCCAAGCAGCAACGTACATCCGATTCCTGCTGTTGAGCCAAAAGCTCCGGCAACAGATCTTAAGATCGAAGACATCGTACCTGAAGATGCAACACAACCATACGACGTAAGAGACGTAATCAAATGCATCGCAGACGATAGCGACTTCTTGGAAATCCAAGCTAGCTGGGCTGCAAACATTGTTATCGGTTTTGGTCGTCTTAGCGGTAAAACTGTAGGTTTCGTAGCAAACCAACCAATGGTACTTGCAGGTGTACTTGATTGCGACAGCTCAGACAAAGCAGCACGCTTTATCCGTTACTGCGACGCATTCAACATTCCTATCGTAACCCTTGAAGACATGCCTGGTTACCTTCCTGGTATCGACCAAGAGCACGCCGGCGTAATTCGCCACGGAGCTAAGATGCTTTACGCATATAGTGAAGCAACAGTTCCAAAGATTACAATCATCCTTCGTAAAGCATACGGTGGTGGTTACATCGCGATGAACTCACGTCACCTTGGTGCAGACTTCGTATTTGCATGGCCGGGAGCTGAAATTGCAGTAATGGGACCAGAAGGTGCTGCAAACGTAATCTTCAGAAAAGAAATTACATCAGCAGAAGACCAAGACGCAATGCGCAAAGAAAAGGTACAAGAATACATCGACAAATTTGCAAACCCATACGTGGCAGCATCAAAAGGATTTATCGATACTGTAATTGAGCCAAGCGAAACAAGAAAATACCTGCTTCACGCACTTGAGATATCTCAATACAAACACGAAGAGCGTCCTGCTAGAAAACACGGAGTACCTCCATTCTAATTAATCAGCACGTTTATATTCAATTACCAACTAACGAATTCGTTATGGAAGAGAAGAATTATGTAGATTTTGAGATACTTTCGGGTACATACAAAACTCTATTAACAAAGAAATATCAAGCAAGAAAGACTTGGGCCGCACCTGTACAAGGTGAAGTGCGTTCGCACCTTCCGGGCACAGTGCTTTCGGTTTCATGCAAAGCTGGTGACACTGTACAGGCAGGCGACTTGCTTTTGATTCATGAAGCGATGAAAATGCAAAACAGAATCGTTGCTCCGATTAGCGGTGTTATCACTGAGCTAAACGTTACAGAGGGCGAGCGTGTTGCAAAAGGACATTTGATGGTTAAGATCGAAAAAGCTTAATCCACATCACACAATGTTTACACTACCCATATATGCTGCTATGATGTAACATATGTGGGTAGTATTGTTTTATAAAACCTCTAACGCATAAAAAAACAGACTATGATCCGTCACATTGTACTATTTAAACTCGTAGAGTTTCCTTCGGTAGAAGAGAAAACAGCAAAGTTAAACGAAATCAAGTCAGGCCTTGAAGCCTTGAAAGACAAGATCGAACAATTGAAGTTTATCGAAGTAGGAATCAATGTAAACCCAAATGAAACATTTGATTTGGCTTTGGTTACAGAATTCGATTCACTTGCCGATCTTGATATCTACGCTAAACACCCCGATCACGTTGCAGTAGCAAAAATCATCGGAGCAGTTAAGGCAGATAGATCATGTGTAGATTTCGAATTCTAATCGAAACAACATAACATCGGAATGGTAAAGCGGGAGTTAAAAGAGCTCAGCTTTACCATTCGTCGTTTTCTACCAAGCGTAAAATCGCAAAATGATTTCCCGGTACAAAGATTTACAAAATCTACAATAAGCCTCATCCGACAAACAAGAAAGGAGAGGAGGGTTTTGTCTTCAATAGTAGAGATACGTGCCTAAACCAAGCATGCTTTAGATAAAAAAGCTTATTTACTTTAGACAAAAACCTTACAAGGTTCTTCCAAAAACTATGTTAAGTTCTTGAAAAAAGGTCTTTGCCTTTTCTTAGCATCCCATCTAGACTGAGATAATTTAGTCAAATTCCAAGCAGATGAGTTTGCAAAATGGTTGCATCAATGATTTTCAGTCATTTTGAAGGTCATTTTTATTCTTCGAGGAGATTGCGAAAAGTCTTCACGAAGACTTTTCAGAATCTTCGTGAAAACTTTTTTAATTCTCCATGAAAACTTTTTTCAATTATAATCAGAATACGGAATGTGAAACTCACGATAGCGTAAAATAAACATACGCCTTACCATCATCGGAACAAATAAAGGAATAAAAATATAGTTACATGTAATTAAGTGAGGTGTAAAATATAGCTGATATAAATAATGTTATTATATTTGTCACGGAGTAACGCAAACAGTAATAGTGTATTTTGGTATAAATCAAGTTGATATATATAGAGTTTGGTTTCTTGTAGGTTTGATTCAGTATGTTGTAAAATTTAAAATATGAAAAAATATCTAATATTTTTATTGTCGGTAATGACCATCTTTTCTGCTTGTCAAAAAGAACCAATAGATTCAACAAAAGAGATATTGCTTTTAGTAGACTCGAAGACTCATGAGTTTATGAATTGGGGTAGCGATATGCCAAGTGTAGGTATTAAGGTTAAAGAGTTGCAGAGTGCAGACTGGAGTGTTATTCCTCTTAATGGTATCAATGGGTTTACTTTTGAGCAAGGATATGAGTATAAGCTATCTGTTCTGAAAACTAAATTGGCAAATCCACCGATAGATGGTAGTGATACTACCTATCAGCTAATTGAGATTTTAAGTAAGACCCAAGTCTTTGTATCGCAGGAACTTCAACAGCATAACGGTGAAATCTCACAATTTGCACACATCGCCTCTAAGCGACAATGCGCGGGTGCGGGGTATGATATTATGGGTGAGTATTGTGGCTATTATTCTGTAAAAGAGCCCGTCTTAGATTTATCTAAACTTGGAGATGATAATTATGTAATATTTAGAGGAGCCAGTGGAGATTCGCAAACTTTTTTAGGAGTTAATGCAGCGGAATTTCTAAACGATATAAAGAAAAGAACTGGTTTTGGAAACGTTGTGCCGCAAGAAAATAGAAATGACCTCTTATTTACAGGAACTTTCATGGAAAGAGGAAAGGGGAATGTAAGTCAGGCAAGCGACCCTTTTGACTACTCTTCGCAATTCTCATTTGTTTTATTAAACAATAATTTTATCAATGCACGGCACCTGATCAACTCCTTGTCGCTTAATGACAAATATTTTACGGATGAATTCAAAAGCGACTTGCAAACACTTAATGCCGATGAAATTATAACAAAATATGGCACGCATATTATTGTCGAAGCTTTTGTTGGCTTAGCAACACACGCGATGTTTCGTTCGATTAATATTGCCTATACTGAATCATCTGCATACGGAAATGCCCTCTATTATGCCTCAAAACTAGTCAACCCTCAGTATGCTAAAAATTCTGCTATTAAAGTGAATTACGGTACAACTACACTTGTAGAGTTTAAGGGTGGGGATAGTAGCCTAATCCCAACACTTGCTGTGAATAATGATGAGGTAACACAAAGCTGGAACGAAGCGGAGATGGCAAAATGGAGAGCCTCTTATGGGAAAAACGAAGCCTTGATTCAATTACGAGAAAGAGGGCTAGTTTTACTATACTCAATGATAAAGGATGTGGAGCTCCAAGCAAAAATAAAGGACGCAACTATCAGGTATATCAAGTCTAAACAACTAGATATAATCACAACGATACCGCTTATTGTGTATGAACAGATAGATGGTAATGGCTATTACTATAACACAGCACGTCAAGATTGTAAAGCTATTGGAGTATTGGCATCTCTTTATAAAACTCAAAAAGAAGGAACATCTCCGTTGTATCTTTATTCAAATGACAATATGGAGCGTTTGTCATTTGACGGCAATTTGGGTGGGGATATGGTAAATCAGAGAGTTATTGGTTATTGTTATAAAGAGCTAGTTAATAATCAATACGATGTGCTGACCGAGATCACAGATGGTATAAAGTATCAGTATATGCTCAATGGTAAAGCAGATTATAGTGATAAATGGCGAGAGACCGGAGTGCGTATCTATACGAAGAGAATAAACCGATTGTAAATAATTTATGCAAGACGAATCTTAAATCCTCTCATAGTATGAGCCTTAGATGCCACTAAGACATATATTTTGAGTATATATGCACAAGTGATAATATATTATTGTCAGATCAAGTAAAAAAGCTGTATTGATAATAATCTATTAGAGATGCTTTGCATATATTTGTAAATATAGAAATTTAGTAAAGCAGAATAAAAGTATGGAAGCAGTAAAAAGTAAAGGGAATCATGGTGCCAATGTAAGGCGCTGGCGAGAATGGCGGAACATTAATCAAGATGTTTTGGCAGAAATGATTGGCGTTTCACAGGCTACCATGTCCGGACTAGAAAAGAAAGAAATGATAGAACCAGAAACTGTGGAGAAATTAGCAAAAGCATTAGATATACCTATAGAGGCAATAACCGATCTAGATTCGAGTTCTTCTATAAATATTGTTTCAGGGACGTTTAATAACAGTACTGCTGCTGCTGTGGGAGGGGATAATACCTGCCATTATACACCAACGTTTAATCCGATAGATCGAGTTGCGGAGTTGTATGAGCGATTATTAAAGTCGGAACAAGAAAAGGTAGAACTACTGCAAGAGGTATTACGAGATAGGCGATAGGAATAATATATCATAGATATGATACAAACAACAACTATAAACGTTCTAATATTTGAGCGACTTATAGTTGTTGTTTGCATATGGTAACCTTAAAAAATGAAATAAATGAGAAGCACAACCTTTCTATTATTGCTGACGATACTTTTGCTTGTTGGCTGCACGAATAAAGAAGAAGGCAGTAGTAAATTGATTACTGTCGATGTAACGCAAAGTTATAATACTAAGAAAGAGTTTATTCTCCAAGATTTTATGGATGTGGAGTATATCCCTCTTGAAACAAATGATGAATTTGTGCACCAAGGATGGGTGCGAGCCATTGGTTCTAATATTATATTAGTAACTAATAATAGTACTATGGATGGTACGATTTATATTTACGATAAGTCAGGCAAAGCATTACGCACAATAAATCGCAAAGGGCAGGGAGCTGAAGAATATACTTGTATATTATCTTTAGCATTGGATGAAGAGAGTGGTGAGATATTTATTAATAATCATTTTGCAAAATCCATTTTGGTGTATGATCTGTATGGTCAGTTTAAAAGACGGATCAATTACAAAGAAAAATTAGCAGATCTGTTTTATACTGAGATCTATAATTTTGACAAAGATAATTTGCTTTGTTGTAATGATATAGGTGGTGATGCTCCTTTTGTTGTTATTTCGAAATATGATGGACATACAGTTGATGAGATTTCGGTAGCATGTGATTTAAAGAAACGGATGATGTTGACGAAAGAAACAGATAATAAAGGAGGAAAACTTACTGTTAGTCCGAGTATGCATCGGAAGATATTACCATTTAACGATCAGTTATTTTTATGTGAAGTTTCTTCTGATACAATATTTAATCTATCTAGAGATCTTAAACTAACTCCGTTTATCGTACGTACTCCAGCTCTTAAGACAATGAATCCTCATATTTGTATGGTGCTAAGACTGGTATCGGAGCGTTATATTTTTATGGAAACAATTAAGGTTGAGTATGATTGGGATAATGAAAGAGGTTTTCCGAGGGCATTTGTTGTATATGATGCTAAAGAGAAAGTTTTGTCTGGATACACTGTTTATAATGGTGATTATTCCACAAAGAAAGAGGTTTATATGAACTGGTTGGTGCCCGGAAATGAAGAGGTTGAGTCTATTTTGATGTTACCTGCTTTTCAGTTAATTGAGTCATACGAAAAAGGAGAGTTAAAAGGACAATTAAAGGAAATTGCGTCAACGCTTAATGAAGACTCTAATCCGGTAATAATGCTGATCAAGCATAAAAAAGGATTGTTGTGAAAATAAAAGAGTAAAACTTGACACCAATTATAATGTATCAAGTTTTACTCTTTTATTATATCTATTAGGCGATGGGCATGTTATCGTCCGCCAGATTCTTCCATGTAGGAGTCTTTGTATCCAAGGAAGTAGAGTACGCCATCGATGCCTGTTGTTGAGATCGATTGTTTGGCAGATTCTTTTACCTTGGGTTTTGCATGAAAGGCAATACCAAGACCGGCTGTTCCAAGCATAGGGAGGTCATTTGCTCCATCGCCTACAGCTACGGTTTGTCTGATATCTACATTTTCGACCTGCGCAATCAGTTTTAGCAATTCAGCTTTTCGATTTCCGTCTACGATTTCTCCGGTATGACGTCCGGTAAGTTTGCCGTCTTTTATTTCTAAGTTGTTGGCATATACGTAGTCGATGTCGTATTTTCTTTTCAGATAATTACCAAAGTAAGTAAATCCACCCGAAAGAATTGCAATCTTAAAGCCTACACGTTTTAGTACATACATCAAGCGATCTACGCCTTCGGTGATAGGAAGTTTTTCTGCGATCTCCTTCATTGCCGACTCATCGAGTCCTTTCAATAAGGCCACACGTTGTTTGAAGCTTTCGGTAAAGTCGATCTCTCCGCGCATGGCTGCTTCGGTAATGGCTTTTACTTGTTCGCCAACTCCCGCTTTCTCGGCCAGTTCGTCAATTACTTCAGTGCGAATCAGCGTAGAGTCCATATCGAAGCAGATCAATCTTCTCATGCGACGAAACATTCCGTCTTCTTGGAATGAGATATCAATACCCATTTCAGTGGATAGGTGCATGAGTTTTCGTTGCAAATCTTCTTTGTTGGTGGGGAGTCCACGTACCGAAAACTCTACACTAGCTTTTGATGGTCGCTCGTTTTCTTCGAGCGGAATTCTACCGGTAAGGCGTTTTATATCGTCAATATTGAAACCTTCTCTTGAAACAATATCTGCAACAGAAGCAATGTCTTTTGCAGACAGTTTGCGACCTAGTATAGTAACAATGTATCTGTTTTTACCCTGTTGGCCTACCCACTCTGAATAGTCTTCGTCCGAAATTGGTTTGAATTTGATAGTGACGCCAATTTCATTACAGATCAAAATAAGATCCTTTATGATGTTGCCAGAGTATTGCATTGGGGCGCGAAACAAGATACCTAAGGATAGGTTACGTTGGATGTCTGCTTTACCAATGTCTAGGATTTGCGCGTCATAATTGGCAAGAATACCCGTCAATTTTGACGTCACACCTGGTTGATCTTCGCCGTAAACTGTAATTAAAAGATTCTCAAATTCTCTTGCCATCTTAATAAAATATTGAGCTACAAAGATACGAATTTGAATGAGACTATTCACAAGATATGTTAAGGAACATGTCTTGTATGTACCGAAAAATACTAAATAACATATAAAAAGGCTTGGTTTAGTGTATAAAAAATATTACATGTATTGGGAATTCAAGTTTATCGGTATTACTTTGCCTCCGTTCAAGCGAGCAGCTTCTGTTCTTTAGCGAAAGAAAGAATTGTTCGTTTTCCCGAAAATCGGGAGTCATCAAACTTGCTTTTGGTGATTAGTACAAACTTTAAATTATTTATATGAGGATCTTAACTTATGTTCTCCTTGTTGGCGGTGCTATTTCTGTAATGTCATCAACAACAAGAGAAGCAGGTTTCTCTATTGGTAACAAACCCGGAGATCTTGCCCCGAGAATAGGTTTGCTTCAGAATGAAGGTTGTTTGAATTTCAAGAATGACTCAACGGAGTATGTATTGCTTCAATTCTGGGCGGCTTACGACGCTACATCGAGAGCCGAAAATGTAAAGCTTTACAATGAAATTCAAAAGAGAGCAGACAGCAAGTTGAAAATGGTATCGGTTTCGTTTGATGAATTTGCATCGGTTTACAACGAAACAGTGAAACTTGACAATTTGAATGCAGCAAGTACGTATCAGGAGAAATCAGGAGCTTCTTCTCCTTTGTATAAAGAATACGGGTTGGATGCAGGTTTCAAAAACTTCTTAATCGATAAAAACGGAGTTATTGTAGCCACTGACATTACGCCTCAGCAACTTTCAAAAATCATTTGATTTGCTAGTGTAATATAACAAGGACGTCAAGTCTTGTTATTTGCGTAAAAAATAAATGCATATAAGGAATCGATTGATTCTCTTATATGCATTTTTTGTATTATAATATTTGTGATGTATACCGTTTAGCGTGGTGCCTTCTGATATAAGTATATTGCAATTAATGTATATACAATATTAGGAGTCCATGCCGCTAATCGAGCACTCATTACACCGCTTACAGCAAACGTTGATGTTACAGTCATAAATAAGATGTAAGAGAAGCTTAGCGCAAGCCCGATACCAATATTTAATCCCATTCCTCCTTTTATCTTACGTGAAGACAAAGACGCGCCGATCGTAGTTAAGATAAAGGCTGCAAATACCATGGCGATTCGTTTCTCATATTCAATCTCAAATGTTTGAATGTTTGCGATACCGCGTTTCTTTTGTCTGTCGATAAAGTCGAGCAGTTGTGGAGAGGTCATCGTTTCGCAGTCGTTGTTCGAGATTAAAAAGTCTGAAGGGACAATAGAAAGTGTTGTGTCTTTTCGCGTTCCGCTAGAGAGCGTCTCTTTCATTCCATCAAAATCTCTGACCATGTAATCAATTACAGTCCATTTGTATGCCGAATCGTACTTGATCGAGTTTGCAGTAAGACGAGAAACAAGTAGCTTTCCGTCAAACTTTTCGAGCGAGAAGCGTGAGCCCATCTTTGTAGTTGCGTCGTAGCTGTTGAAGTATGCAATCACTCCCGGTTCTACTTCAATCTGAATATTCCGCTCCCATTCTTTTTTCTTATTCTTGATGTATTTGTTCTGAAAATCGATACGGGTGGCATTGGCCGGCGGAATAATATAGCTGTTGAGTACAAATGTAGACATTGAGATAATGGCGGCCGATATAAAATACGGATACATTAATCTTCTAAAACTCATTCCGCTTGCAAGCATGGCAATAATTTCTGAGTTTTCAGCCAGCTTGGAAGTGAAGAAGATCACTGCAATAAAAGTAAACAGAGGGCTGAAAAGATTAGCGAAATGTGGAATAAAGTTCATGTAATAATCAAAGATGATTGCTTTAAGTGGTACATGAGGCATTAGAAACTTATCGATCTTTTCATTGATATCAAATACCACAGAGATTGAAATAATCAATGCTATCGCAAAGAAGTAAGTTCCTAAAAACTTTTTAATTATATACCAGTCTATTCTTTTCAGCCTAAAATCCATAGGTTAGAGTCTGTTTGAGAGTTGTTTTACCATTTTACTTTTCCATTCTGAGAAATCGCCTGCAACAATATGCTTGCGTGCTTCTTTTACCAACCACAAGTAGAATGCCAAGTTGTGGATAGAGGCGATTTGTAGAGCAAGGATTTCGTCTACTGCAAATAAGTGACGAAGATATGCTTTACTATATAATGTGTCTACATATGATGCTCCGTCGGCTTCGATAGGAGAGAAGTCGTTGGCCCATTTTCTGTTTTTCATGTTCATAACTCCTTGTTTGGTGAAGATATGTCCGTTGCGACCATTACGAGTAGGCATAATACAGTCAAACATATCTACGCCACGTTCGATAGCTTCCAAGATGTTGATAGGAGTACCTACACCCATAAGGTAACGAGGTTTATCTTTAGGTAAGATTTCATTTACCACCTCGATCATTTCATACATCTTTTCTGTTGGCTCTCCTACGGCAAGACCACCAATTGCATTACCGTCTGCACCTTTTGATGCCACGTTTTCTGCTGCTTTTCTTCTCAAGTCGGGATAAACACATCCTTGCACGATTGGAAACAAACTTTGATTATATCCGTATTTAGGATCGGTTTCGTTGAATCTTTTGAAACAACGATCGAGCCATCTTTCTGTAAGGGCCAATGACTTCTTTGCATATGCATAGTCTGCATCACCCGGTGTGCATTCGTCGAAGGCCATAATGATGTCTGCTCCGATTGTACGCTGGATATCCATTACTCCTTCTGGTGTAAATAGGTGTTTAGATCCATCTACGTGAGAACGAAACGTTGCTCCTTCTTCGTGGAGTTTACGATTGTCGGATAATGAAAATACCTGAAAACCACCACTGTCTGTGAGGATTGGTCCGTTCCAACTATTGAATTTGTGCAAGCCGCCTGCTTGTTCCAAGATTTCTAGTCCCGGGCGAAGGTACAAGTGATATGTGTTGCCCAAAATGATCTGAGCCTTGATATCTTCTTTCAGCTCTGTCATATGTACGGCTTTTACTGTGCCTTGTGTACCTACCGGCATAAAGATAGGAGTTTCGATTACGCCGTGATCTGTTGTAATAAGACCGGCTCTAGCGTTTGATTTCGTGTCGGTGTATTGTAAATCGAATGTCATTCTTTTGTTTTTTTACAAAGGTACATTCTAATCTGAAAATACACAAACGATTTTAGAACCCGAAATCATCGATTTTAATATCTTCTTTATGCTCTTTTGACGGAGCTTTTGCTTGCTTTTGCATAATTGCAGATACAACGCTGATTGCTCGCTCGGGACGAACAGGGCATATATACTCACAACCACCACAACCAATGCAGATGGAAGAGTCTATTTCGGGGATTGTAAGATGTCCTTTGTATGGAACCATTTTTACGGCCTGTGTAGGACAATGTTCTGAGCAAGCTCCGCAAGAAGTCTCTTCTGTATAAACAATGCAAGCATCTTGCTTGAATTGAGCAACGCCTATGCTAAGTAGCTTTTTTTCTTCTGTGCTGATTTTCTTCAACGCATGATTCGGACAGATGTCTATACATACTTTACACTCGTGGTTGCAATAACCAGTATCGAACTTTACATATGGTTTTAGTATATAGCCGATACCATATTGTAATGCCGCAGGTTTTAAAATTTGACTTGGGCAATGTGTAATGCAGGCGTGACATGCTGTGCATTTATAAGAGAAGTCTGTTTTGTTACCTGCACTGGGTGGCATTATGGGATGAGTGCTCTGACTATCTATTTTTGTAGTATTGCCAAATAATTTTTTTGTTGTTGAAGATGCCACAATTGTGCCGGCTAATACAATGAAGTTGCGCCGGTTGCTAGGTGTCTGTGTTTCTTGCTTGGTTTGTTGTATGTTTTGCTTATATATTTTTTGAGTAGCCGGTATGGGTAGTGTGTATTTAAGAGCATTGTTTTTGCAGACTCCAATGCAATTCATACATACAACACAGCGAGATGCATCTATTTTTTTAGATATGCTATCGATGCATTGTGATTTACAGTGTGTTTCGCAGAGCCCACATTTCGTACAATTACTTTTGTTAATGATGGGACGGATCACTGCATTTTTAGAAATAATGCCAAGAAAAGTCCCTACGGGGCAAACAGTATTGCACACAAGTCGACCTCGCATCATTGCTATTACAGCAATAATAAGGAATACGCTTAATGTAATAACTAGTGAAAAGATTGATAAGTAACCAATGCTGATGTGATGAAGTGTGTAATTGTCGTTTTTCATCAATAGCATTGCTACTAAATTATTGGCTTGTATGATTATTGGTTTAAATAAGTTTGAACTGATTCGTGCAAAGTTGCTATACGGATCAAGATGTGTAAGTATTACTGTACTTCCCAATAAAAGAGTAAGCACGGTAATGAATAAAATCGAGTATCTTATAAAAGGATTGCTCTTGATATAGCGCAGTTTTGGAGCTTTTTTCGATTTGAGTCGATATCTCCAAGTGCGTAAACGAAAGAAGAGGTCTTGTAAAATCCCTAATGGGCACAATACAGAACAATATACTCTACCTAAGAGCAAAGTGAGTGCAAGTAAAAATACGATCCATAAAAATGAAGCAGAAAGCAAAGCCGGAATAAATTGGCTTCTTAATAGCACATGTGTTTCATAAGGATTGATGCTGTTGAGTTCTAATAGCTTGTAACTGATGAAAAGAAATATTATTGATGCAAGTAGTACTCGAATAGCTTTTAATGGTCTTAATTTCATTGTAACTTAATACGTTTGATGTTTATTTTATCGAGGTTTGTGGTTCCAAGTTTATGTTGTTCGCCTTTGGCAAGATGGCCTACAGCCGCGAGTTCCATGTTTTCAACTTGGTTGAAGAATTTTACGGCTGCAGTATCTACAGCCACGATGTCTGTCGATGCAATGAGTGTTTTTAATAATACGGTGTCGGCTTCACTTTTGCCTTGTGGTCCGTTTTGTCGCATCACTCGATAAGCATCTACTATATTAAGGACTGGTTTTTTGCTCCACGTACATATATCTGCGATGCATTGCTGTAAATCGTTTTGATGAAAGTATCCTCGATCCCAAACAATTCCCATGTAGTTTTTCATTGCAATTGTCATTTTTGCTCCACCATGATTTTTAAGGATCGGAACATTGATCCAGGCATCGGCATCAAGTAAAGCCTTGTGGATTTTAGCTTTCTTCAAATTAATTCCTTGAGGTATTTCTACCTCTTTGTAATATACCTCGTCGTTGCCGGGTGTCATGACTCCGCCGGCAGCCTTTACCGCTGCAGCAATACCGCTTGCTTGATAGCAGCGCTGCCAATTGTCACATGTATGGTCAAAAACAGTAACATTCTTAGCACCTGCTTCAAGGCAAAGTTTTATAAGTGTACTAATTAATTCTGGGTTGGTATTTGCTGCCATTTCGGGTTTTCTATCCCAACCGATATTTGGTTTGATAACGATGTTTTGTCCTGGTTTTACGAAGTTTTTTATGCCTCCGAGGTTATTTATGGCAGCAATAAGCATTTCTTGGGGTGTTCCACCCATTACAGCAACGAGATTAGAGGTCTTTTCTGTATGAATATGATTGGAGCTGAGTGCTGATTTGAGGCTCGAAAAACTTAATCCGGATGTAATTCCGGCCAATATAAATGATCTTCGTTTCATAAGTATTAGTTCTAAAGTGTTGGTTTGTAGTTGTACACCTTCTGATGATAGGTGTATCTGCAAAAATAATAAGTTTGGTTATGAATCCAAATGATTATTGATAAATATTTTATTAAATTACACCTTGGCTGTTTTCAAATATTCTCTTAGGTTTGGATTTTAGCGGTCTTCAATAGTCTATAATATATACATGTGTTTGTTGAACTGTATTTTCTGTTAACTTTGTAATGTCTAATTTTATTTTTGGAGTCGTGAGTGAATATCTAAATCAGCTAAATGGTAGCCAAAAGGCTGCAGTGTGTTATACCGATGGACCGTCGCTTGTTATTGCAGGTGCAGGTTCGGGGAAGACACGTGTGCTTACTTATAAAATAGCTTATCTAATAGAAAAAGGGATTCATCCTAGTGCAATATTGGCATTGACATTTACCAATAAAGCTGCGCGAGAAATGAAGGATCGTATTTCTTCTATTGTTGGTCATGAATTAGCTAAGCGGTTGTGGATGGGTACCTTTCACTCAATCTTTAGTCGTATTCTTCGAGCCGAATGTGAAGTGTTAGGCTTTCCTCGAGATTTTACAATTTATGATGCGGCTGATACGAAGAGTTTGCTTAAGACGATTATAAAAGAGCGACAGTTGGATGAAAAGGCCTATAAGCCTAATGTGGTATATGCACGTATTTCGAATGCGAAGAATGCGTTAATCACACCTCAGGCTTATGCGGCGAATAAAGACCTTATCGAGAGTGATATGTATGCAAAAATGCCTCTGATAAAAGAGATATATCAGACTTAT
Organism: Tannerellaceae bacterium; assembly: GCA_051656605.1. Lineage (GTDB taxonomy): Bacteria > Bacteroidota > Bacteroidia > Bacteroidales > CAMTPD01 > UBA12018. Next base: position 19,604 of record JBOGCF010000039.1, read on the forward strand.
TTCAATCGATGTAAGCAGGCAGGAGCAATGGATTTTGATGATTTGTTATTGTATACAAATATTCTTTTTAGAGATAATCCAAGTGTGCTGGAAAAGTATAGAACACACTTTCAATATATTTTAGTTGATGAGTATCAGGATACGAACTTTGCACAACATTTGATTGTACAACGACTGGCCGAACAACATCGTAATATCTGTGTTGTTGGAGATGATGCTCAGAGTATCTATTCGTTTAGAGGAGCTAATATCGATAATATTCTTACGTTTAAAAATAATTTCCCCAATTGTAAGATTTTCAAATTAGAACAGAATTATCGTTCAACTCAAACAATTGTTGACGCTGCAAATAGCTTGATACAGAAGAACTCAAGGCAGATTGAGAAGAAAGTGTTTTCAGAAAATGAAGTTGGGCAGAAGATTGAGGTTCTGAATGGTTATTCTGACTATGAAGAAGGATATCTTGTTGCAAACAAAATTAGTGAGGTGCGAATGCGCGATCACGATGGCTTTAATAGTTTTGCTATTCTATATCGAACAAATGCGCAATCACGTATATTTGAAGAGGCATTACGTAAAAGGAATATACCATATCGTATTTACGGCGGATTATCATTTTATCAACGAAAAGAGATCAAAGATGTGATTTCTTATTTTCGTCTATGTGTAAATCCTACAGACGAGGAGGCTCTAAAGCGGGTAATAAACTATCCTACCCGAGGGATTGGTGATACGACTTTAAATAAAGTACTTACTACTGCATCATTGCATAATGAAAGTGCATGGAATGTGATTTGTGATCCACTAAAGTATGCTTTGCCTGTAAATGCAGGAACGGCTTCCAAGCTCAAAGCTTTTAAAGAACTTATTGTTAGTTTTATTGAAGAAAGCAAGGTGTTGTCAGCTTCTGATTTAGCTACGCTTATTGTAAAACAGTCGGGTGTTGTGGCAGACTTATTTCAAGATCGTTCTGTCGAGGGTACAAGTAAGCAGGAAAACTTGCAAGAGCTGTTGAAGGGTATTGCTGAGTTTTGCGAAATAAAACGGGAGGAAGGTGTTGAGAATCCTGGCCTGAGTGATTTTCTAGCCGAAGTTTCTTTATTGACCGATCAAGATAGTACATCTGAAGATCGTGAAGATAAGGTGACTTTAATGACAATTCATGCTGCTAAAGGTCTAGAGTTTAGAAACGTATTTGTTGTAGGACTTGAGGAGGATTTGTTTCCTTCGGGTATGAGTAAAGGCAACGATCGGGCTATTGAAGAGGAGCGTCGCTTGTTTTATGTAGCCATAACGCGAGCTGAAAGGTTGTGTTTTATTACATATGCAAAAAGTCGTTTTCGCAATGGACAATCTAATATTTGCTCCCCGAGTCGTTTTATTCGTGATATTGACCCTCGTTATTTGAATTTGCCGGCAGACGACTTTGGTTCTATCGGTATGCAAAAGGCGCGAGAAAGTGCTGCTTCCGGCAGTTCACATCAAAAGCAAGGTCGTAGAACTTTTGTAGATCGCCAGCCTCTTGAGGTTCCGGTAGAACATAAGCCTAATTTTAAAAAGGTGGATCAAGCTGTAGATAATAAGCTGATTACTCCTGAAATTAAGGGGTTGCGACCGGGAAATCGAATTATGCATGAGCGTTTTGGCGAAGGAAGAGTGCTTGCGATTGCTGGTGAAGGAACAAATATGAAGGCAACTGTCGAATTTCAAAGTTTTGGGCAGAAGCAATTATTGCTTAAATTTGCAAAGTTCACAATAGTAGAATAAGTTATCAGAGTAAATAGTATAAAGAAAATGATTGATGTAACTAAAATACCTTCTCCATGTTATGTGATGGAAGAGGCATTGTTGAGAAGGAATCTTGCGTTGATAAAATCGGTGAAAGATCGTGCCGAAGTTAATATAATCTTGGCATTTAAAGCGTTTGCTTTGTGGAAGTCTTTTCCGATTATTCGTGAATATATACAGGAATCGACGGCAAGTTCTATATCTGAGGCTCGACTTGCTTTTGAGGAGATGAAAAGTCCTGCTCATACATTTTCGCCAGCATATACAGAAAAAGACTTTCCTATATTTTTACAATGTAGTAGTCATATTACATTTAATTCGCTATCGCAATTTGAAAGATTTTATCCGTCTGTAGTTGCTGATGGAAAGAAAGTGTCATGTGGTTTGAGAATTAATCCGGAGTATTCAGAAGTAGGAACGGATTTGTATAATCCTTGTGCTCCCGGATCTCGACTAGGTATTGTTTCCGATTTGTTGGGAGATACGCTTCCCGATGGTGTTGAAGGTCTTCATTTTCACACATTATGTGAGTCTACTTCTTATGATTTGGAGGTTACCCTACAGAAGATAGAGGAAAAGTTTGGTCATTTCCTCCCTCAATTGAAATGGTTTAATATGGGTGGAGGTCACTTGATGACTCGAAGCGATTATGATGTAGAGCACTTGATAAAAGTACTTGCTGCATTTAAACAGAAATATCCAAACTTGGAGATTATTATGGAACCAGGCAGTGCATTTGCTTGGCAAACAGGTTTTCTTCGATCTACTGTTGTTGATATCGTGGAAAATAAAGGAATTAAGACAGCAATTCTAGATGTGTCGTTTGCATGTCATATGCCAGACTGTCTTGAAATGCCATATAAACCAGCAATTCGCTTTGCAACTGATGCAGTTGAAGGAAAGCCTACATATCGCATGGGAGGAAACAGTTGTTTAAGTGGAGACTTTATTGGAGATTGGTCTTTCGAAGAACCGTTGAAGGTTGGTGATAGTGTGATTTTTGAAGATATGATCCATTATACAATAGTGAAAACAACAATGTTTAATGGTATTTCTCATCCTGATATTGCATTGTTGAAAACAGATGGAGAGTTGGAGATATATCGTGAATTTGGATACGAAGACTATAAAAATAGAATGTGCTAACTGAATAATAGAATTTATTCATTACTTTTGTTAGCAGTTAGGCATCAATAATAACAAAGCATATATTATATGGGCATTTTTAGCTTTTTTAGTAAGGAAAAAAAAGAAACCTTGGACAAAGGGTTGTCTAAAACAAAAGAGAACGTTTTTTCGAAAATAGCGAGAGTCGTTGCCGGCAAAAGCAAAGTAGATGAATCGGTTCTTGATGATTTAGAAGAAGTATTGATTACATCAGATGTTGGTGTTGAAACAACGCTTAAGATTATTTCCCGAATTGAGAAGCGCGTTGCTCAAGATAAATATGTAAGTACTTCAGAGCTTACTCGCATGCTTCGCGATGAAATAGCAACGCTTTTGACTGAGAATAATACAGTTGATACTGTTGATTTTTCAACACCTATGGATAAAAAACCATATGTAATAATGGTAGTAGGTGTAAATGGTGTGGGTAAAACTACGACAATTGGAAAGCTAGCTAATCAATTTAAGAAGGCCGGTAAGTCTGTTTATTTAGGTGCTGCAGATACATTTAGAGCTGCTGCTGTAGAACAGTTGGTGATTTGGAGTGAAAGAGTAGGGGTGCCAATCGTAAAACAAAAAATGGGCTCTGATCCGGCTTCTGTTGCTTATGATACTTTGAGCTCAGCTGTTGCAAATAATGCAGATGTAGTCATTATTGATACTGCAGGACGTTTGCACAATAAGATCAGCCTGATGAATGAGCTTACAAAAATAAAAAATGTAATGCAAAAGGTCGTTCCGGATGCGCCGCATGAGGTTTTGTTAGTTCTTGATGGTTCTACAGGTCAAAATGCTTTTGAACAAGCAAAGCAATTTACAGCTGCAACAGAGGTGAATGCTTTAGCTATAACAAAGCTAGATGGAACTGCTAAGGGTGGTGTTGTTATTGGGATATCAGATCAATTCAAGATTCCTGTTAAGTATATTGGCTTGGGTGAAGGAATTGAGGATCTTCAAGTGTTTCGCCGTAAAGAGTTTGTTGACTCTTTGTTTGGTGAGTGATTTGTAAAATAAATAAAATTGATATATGGGAGCATGGTGAAAACTATGCTCCTGTTTCGTTAAATGCATATATGAAAAAGAACAAAGTAGATATTATTACATTAGGATGCTCTAAAAACTTGGTTGATTCTGAGATGTTGATGCGTCAATTTGCAGCAAATGGGTATAAGGTGGAGCATGATCCTTCAAAAATAGATGGAGAAATTGTTGTAGTTAATACTTGTGGCTTTATTGGTGATGCGAAAGAGGAGTCTATAGAGATGATCTTGGATCTTACAGAGGCGAAAAAAAACGGAAAAATTCGCAATTTGTATGTAATGGGATGTTTGTCTGAACGCTATCTACAAGAGCTACAAATGGAGCTTCCTGAAGTGGATAAGTTTTATGGCAAATTCAATTGGAAAGAATTGATCTCAGATTTGGGTAAATCATACCAAAACGATCTTGCTTTGGAGCGCGTGATTACAACTCCAAAACATTACGCATATCTTAAAATTGCAGAAGGATGTAATCGTACTTGTTCATATTGCTCCATTCCAATTATTACAGGTCGCTATCAGTCTCGTTCAATTGAGTCTCTTGAAGAAGAAGTACGCTTGTTAGTAGAACAAGGAGTTAAAGAGTTTCAAGTAATTGCTCAAGATTTGACTTATTATGGGTTGGATTTGTACAAAAAATTGGCATTGGCCGAACTAATAGAACGATTGGCTAAGATTCCAGGTGTAGAATGGCTCCGACTTCATTATGGTTATCCAGCGAAGTTTCCTTACGATTTGTTGCGTGTAATTCGTGAAAATGATAATGTTTGTGCTTATATGGATATTGCGCTTCAACACGTTAGTGATAATATGTTGAAGATTATGAGAAGAAATATAACGAAACAGGAAACTTATGATTTAATCAAACGAATCAGAGAAGAAGTTCCAGGTATTCATTTGCGTACAACGTTGATGGTAGGACATCCTGGTGAAACAGAGGAGGACTTCGAAGAACTAGTACAATTTGTAAAAGATGTTCGCTTTGAGCGTATGGGGGCCTTTGCATACTCAAATGAAGAAGGCACATATTCGTATAAAAATTATGAAGACAATATTCCTGCTGAAGTAAAGCAAGATCGCTTAGATTATTTGATGCGCATTCAAGAGCGAATTGCAGCAGAGCAAAGTGATGCTAAAATCGGTAATGTTTATAAAGTTATTGTTGATCGTGAAGAAGAAGATTACTTTATCGGACGTACCGAGTTTGATTCACCTGAAGTAGATCCGGAGGTGTTGATAACAAAGCAAGAGGGGATAAAAATAGGTGAAATGTACCGTGTAAAGATTGTAAATGCTCAGGCTTTTGATCTTTATGGTGAAATTGTAGAATAAAATATAAACAATTATCTTTGTTGTTTGTATATTTTTATATAATATAGCAACTGTAAATTTATTCTTGAGAGTTTGAACAACAAAGATTTCATATCAAATTTATCGCAACAGCTGGGGAAGGATCCTCAGTCTGTTGCGAAAATGATAAATGAATTGTCATCAACATTGGCTAAACGGCTTATTGATGGCGATAGCATTGTGGTTCCGGGGTTTGGTCATTTTGAATCGAAAAAGAAAGCTGAGCGAATAACCATAAATCCGGTGACTAAGAAAAAATATCTTACTCCTCCTAAGCTTACGGCTGTTTTTAAGCCATCGAGTGTTTTAAAAGCAAAACTTAAAGATCTTACCAATAATGAATAGCAAACTGAATATTCAAGAACTCTCAGAGCAGATTGCTAAAGAGTTAGATATGAGTGTCGAAGATGTTAGTGCATTTCTCGATGCGATGTTTCTACTTATTTATGACACTTTGCTTAGTGGAGAAGAGGTAAGAATAAAAGGTATTGGTGTTTTTAAATTAACGCTTGTAGATAAGCGAGAAAGTGTTGACGTAAATACTGGTGAAAGAATTGAAATTCCACAGCATTATAAAGTAGCATTTACTCCTGATAATCAATTAAAGGAGGCTGTTAATAAGCCTTTTTCTATTTTTGATACAATTGATTTGTCAGAAAGTGCAGAAGATGTTGTGTTGGAAACTCATGAGCTTGAATTGCTGGATAGGGCTGAGACGGCGAACTCGGAATCTTCGCCGATAGAAGTTGTGAGCGTAAAATCTGTTGTAGTGCATGATTTAGATGAGCAGCAGCATAAACCGAGTGGGCAAGAAGATTTGGGAGATGATTTGATGATCGTGAAAGCTGTTGGCAAAAGCGAGATTGCAGCCAGCGAAACAGATTTTACTCCGTCTGAGTTATTTGTCGCAAAGCCGGAAAAGATAGAACTTTCGGAAAGTAATAGTATTGAGTTATCTCAAGATAATTTTGAAGAAGAGATTGTTGTCGATAAAAAAGAGGCAAATAGTTCAACTGATAAGGTTTCTGATGAAAGGACAATTGATGAGGATAATGAGATGCCTCGGCTTATACAAGATGCGATCTTAGCTGCTAAGGCAGAATGGAGTAAGGAGCAACTAGCAGATAAAGATTTGTTGCCTAGTGATACTGCAAAGCCAATCGGGGAGACTGAGCATATGTGTAATTATCCACGTTCGGGGAGTTTTAGTATTTCTCTGCTAATATTGCTGGCCGGATTTGCTATGGGTGGAATGTGTGTTTATTGTTATTTCCTTAGTAAAAATATAGAAGATAAGACGTTATTATTGAATCAATCTATTCAACCATTGTCTCAAGTTTCAACATTGGCAGTAGATACTGTAGCAACAGATACTCTTTCTAACCTGACTGATACAACTATAAGCATGAAGCACGATTCTACGCGTATTATGTCTGTTGCGACACTCCAAAATAAAAATGTAGAATCGGAATCCTTCGAAAAAACAACGAGTGATAATAAAGATTTATCAATTCAGATAAAATTAAAAAATGGAATGCGCTTGGCTTTGCTGGCAGAACAGTATTATGGCAATAAAGTGTTCTGGGTTTATATTTACGAAGCCAATAAAGATGTTATTAAAAATCCAAACATCTTACCTGTAGGTGTAATGATTGATATTCCTGCCAAAAGCTTGTATTCTATAAATGCAAAAGATTCAACTTCGTTGGAAAAAGCAAAAAAACTACAGTCTCAATTGCTCGGAAAGTTTGAGTGATAGTCCATTTTTATATAGAAACTCCCATTTTATTATATTAGCTTAATGTGTGATTGCTTCATTAGTAATATTTAACTAGAATATCTCATCATCCTCTTTTAACATTTCTATTTTTGTGATACTATAAATAGAGAATTAGAATATTCAAAAATAGATTTTATGAGTCAAACAGTAGATATCAGAGAATTGAATGATCGAATTGAGCAACAAAGCTCATTCGTTAATCTGATTATTAAAGGAATGGATCAAGTTATTGTTGGTCAAAAACATTTAGTTGAGTCTTTATTGATTGGTTTGTTATCAGATGGACATATTTTGTTGGAAGGTGTTCCAGGTTTGGCTAAAACATTAGCTATAAAGACTCTTGCCTCATTGATCGACGCAAAATATAGTCGTATCCAGTTTACTCCCGATCTTTTGCCTGCCGACGTAGTTGGAACTATGCTTTACAGTCAGAAGAATGAAGAGTTTCATGTAAAAAAAGGACCTATTTTTGCAAACTTTGTTTTGGCCGATGAGATTAACCGTGCCCCTGCAAAAGTTCAAAGTGCTTTGCTTGAAGCAATGCAAGAGCGTCAAGTTACAATTGGTGATACAACATATAAATTGCCAGAACCATTCTTGGTAATGGCAACACAAAACCCAATTGAACAAGAAGGTACATATCCATTACCTGAAGCACAAGTGGACCGTTTTATGATTAAAGCGGTGATCAAATATCCTAAAAAGGAGGAAGAGAAATTGATCTTACGTCAAAATATAAGTGGGCAATCGTTTGATGTGAAACCAGTATTGAGCAAAGAGGAAATCTTGGAGGCTCGTAAAGTGGTTCGCCAAGTATATCTTGACGAAAAGATTGAGAAATATATTGTTGATATTGTATTTGCTACTCGTTTTCCCGCAGAACATGGTTTGCCTCACTTAGCAAGTATGATTGCTTTTGGCGCATCACCTCGTGCGTCAATTAGTTTGGCTTTGGCTTCTCGTGCTTATGCATTTATTAAACGCAGAGGATATGTCATTCCAGAAGACGTAAGAGCTGTGTGTCATGATGTGTTGCGCCACAGAATTGGATTAAGTTATGAGGCTGAAGCTAATAACCTTACTTCTGAAGATATAATCAATGAAATTTTGAATAAGGTAGAAGTGCCTTGATTCATACAATAAATAGAAAGATAGATCAATCTTTGATCTATCTTTCTTCCTATATCTGATAATTTTCACGTATAAACAATATGGCATAGTAATATATGCATATATGATAGAGTTATATTTTCATGGAAACAAGTGAATTACTGAAACGAGTTAGAAAAATTGAGATAAAAACTCGCGGATTATCTCGTAACATTTTTGCAGGACAATACCATTCTGCATTCAAAGGGCGGGGTATGGCTTTTTCCGAAGTGCGAGAATACCAATTTGGTGATGATATACGTGATATTGACTGGAATGTTACTGCTCGTTATAATCGTCCTTATATAAAAGTTTTTGAAGAAGAGCGAGAGCTTACTGTTATGTTACTTATCGATATCTCAGGAAGTAGAGATTTCGGAACCGTGAATGTTATGAAAAAGGAGATGATTACCGAGATAGCAGCGACAATTGCCTTTTCGGCTATTCAAAATAACGATAAAATCGGGGTGATCTTCTTTTCTGATAGAATAGAGAAATTTATTCCTCCTCAAAAAGGGAAAAAGCATATTCTATATATAATCCGGGAGCTGATTGAATTTACACCAAGTGAGAAGAGTACAGATATATCACAGGGGCTTAAGTACCTTACCAATGCAATTAAAAAGAGATGTACAGCTTTTTTGATTTCTGATTTTATTGATACAAATAATTATCAGGATGCTCTTGTTATTGCAAATAAGAAACATGATATGGTTGCAATTCAAGTTTATGATAAACGAGAAACCGAGCTGCCATCTGTGGGATTGATGAAGGTGAAGGATGCAGAAACAGGTAATGAACGTTGGATTGACACCTCTTCTGAGCGAGTTCGAGAGGCTTATAAGAATTGGTGGTATGATCGTCAAAATGTAATGAACGATGCTTTTAAAAAGAGTAGGGTTGACTCCGTTTCTGTAGAAACGGATGAAGACTATGTAAAAGCATTGATGACTTTATTTGCTAAACGTAACTAATTCCTTTTTGATACTTAATAATTAATCGTGTGAATAGTAGAACTAAAATATTGATATGTGTAGGTGGATTATTTCTTCAAACATTGTCAGCACAGAAAACTGTAGTCGAAGCATCAATTGATTCGGCTGCTATTTTAATTGGCGAGCAAACGAAAATACACCTATTGGTAACAACTCCTCAAAATGCATCAGTACAATTACCTTTGATTGCTGATACGATTGTTGGAGGTATTGAAGTGTTAGACATTTCAAAACCGGATACCATCATGTCTAAAGATGGATTGATGACAATCAAACAAGACTACTTAGTGACTTCGTTTGATTCGGCATTATACTTGATTCCGCCATTTAAAGTAGTAGAGAATGCTGATACACTTTTATCCAAGGCTTTAGCTCTGAAGGTTTCGACACTTCCAGTAGAAGAGGGTTCGGAGGATTTTTTTGATATAAAAGGTGTAGAAACACCTCCTTTTGTATTGTCTGATTATTATCCGATCATTGGCTCTATATTCGGCCTTTTAGCTTTAGCAGCTTTGGCTTATTATATTTATAAACGATTGAAGGATAAGAAATCATTAGTGCCATTCAAAAAAACTGAGCCACAATTGCCTTCGCATGAAAGAGCAATAAGTGCTTTGAATGATATCAAATCTCATAAGTTGTGGCAGCAAGGTCTTAATAAAGAATATTATACTCAAATAACTGATGTCTTACGTCAATATATAGAAGAGAGATATAATATTCAAGCAATGGAGATGACATCAAATGAAATTTTGGATCTTTTGTCTGATAAGCTAAAGGCTGATTCTAGTTTTGGTTTAATCGAGCAGATTCTTAAACTTTCAGATCTTGTGAAGTTTGCGAAATTCTCTCCACTTCCTGATGAGAATGAGATAAGCATTCGAAATGCTTATACATTTGTAGAGAGTACTAAAGAAATCGTAGCAGTTGACGAAGCTATTCCTTCGCAGGAAAATGTTGTTTCGACAAGCGCGGAAATAAAGAAATAATGTATTAAAGGATAAAGAAATGACATTCGCAAATCCATATTATCTTCTGTTACTGATCGCATTGATTCCCATGGTCGTGTGGTATATTTGGAAGCTAAAGAATTCTCAAGCTACAGTTCAGATGTCTACAGTGAAGCCATTTGATCAAATGCCAGAGAGTTATAAGATAAAGCTCCGTCACCTTCCTTACTTATTAAGGTTGATCGCTGTCGGTTTACTTATTCTTGTTTTGGCACGACCTCAATCGACAGATAGTTGGCAAAATAGCACAACAGAAGGTATTGATATAATGTTGGCAATGGATATTTCAGGAAGTATGCTTGCTGAAGATCTAAAGCCTAATCGCCTTGAAGCAGCTAAAGACGTAGCTGCATCATTTATTAATGGACGTCCTAATGATAACATCGGTTTAGTAGTTTTCTCCGGTGAAAGTTTTACACAAGTTCCATTAACGACAGATCATGCTGTTTTGATTAATCTATTTAAGGATATTCACAGTGGAATGATTGAAGATGGTACTGCAATAGGATTAGGATTAGCAAATTCGGTAAGTCGTATCAAAGACAGCAATGCTAAGTCTAAAGTGATCGTCTTATTAACCGATGGATCAAATAACATGGGAGAAATTGCTCCACTAACAGCTGCTGAAATTGCAAAATCATTTGGCATTAGAGTCTATACGATTGGAGTTGGCTCACAAGGAACTGCTCCTTATCCTTTTCAAACAGCCTTTGGTGTTCAATATAGAAATGTTCCTGTAGATATTGATGAGGGAACGTTAGAGCAAATTGCATCTTTGACAGGAGGGCAGTACTTTAGAGCAACAGACAATGCTAGTTTAAAGAAGATTTATTCTGAAATTGACAAACTAGAAAAATCGAAGATTAGTGTTCAAGAGTTTAGTAAGAAGCAAGAAGATTATCATCTTTGGGCTCTTATTGCATTGCTATTATTAGTGTTAGAACTTTTAACGCGTAATACGTTATTAAGAAATATACCTTAAAACCCAGAATCGCATGTTTCGTTTTGCACATCCATCCTTTCTATATTTATTGCTTATACTCCCAGTTTTAATTGGGTTCTATTTTTATGCTTATAAGAAAAAGCGTCGAGCAATAAAATTATTCGGTAATCCGAAATTAATGTTTCAGTTGATGCCGGATATTTCTTTTAAACGTCAGTTTTTTAAATTCTGGCTACTTTTTTCTGCTATAACATTAGTTGTTCTGATTTTAGCAGGTCCACAATTTGGATCAAAACTTGAAAAAGTGAAGCGTAATGGTGTAGAAGTAATGATCTGTCTTGATGTGTCTAATTCAATGATGGCTCAAGATATAAAGCCAAATCGTTTAGAAAAAGCTAAGCAAATGCTTTCTAAATTGACAGAAGGTTTGAAGGATGATAAGATTGGATTAATAGTTTTTGCAGGAGATGCATTTACTCAATTGCCAATTACATCAGACTTTATTTCTGCTAAAATGTTCCTTTCGTCAATAAATCCGTCTATGGTTTCTTCGCAAGGAACTGCTATTGGTTCTGCAATCAATCTAGCTATGCGATCTTTTTCGCCGAAAGAGGATCTTGATAAAACGATTATCATTATTACAGATGGTGAAAATCATGAAGGTGATGCTTTAAGTGAAGCAAAGATGGCAGCAGAGAAGGGCGTAAGCGTGAATGTTGTAGGAATTGGATTACCTAAAGGAGCCCCGATTCCGATCGATAATGCCAACAATTATCGAAAAGATAAAGAAGGAAACGTTGTGATTACAAAGCTAAATGAAGCTATGTGTCAAGAAATAGCACAAGCCGGAAAAGGTATTTATGTAAGAGCTGATAATACGAATTCAGCTTTGCGAGCCTTGGAAGGTGAGATTGATAAGATGAATAAAGCTGAAACAGAAAGTACTGTATATTCAGATTATGATGAGCGATTTCAGACTTTAACATGGTTAGCATTATTTATTCTTGTAGCTGAGTTCTTTGTCTTAGAAAGAAAGAATCGAGTGTTTAAGAAAATTAAGTTGTTCTCAAGAAGTAATACTGATGAAGCTAAAAATTAATAAGATATATCCGATTCTGTTGTGTGTTATTTCTACCTCTGCTTATGCTCAAAAAGCAGAGCGCAGTCATATCAAGGAAGGTAATAAATTATATGATAGTGAGAAATATACGGAATCTGAAATTGAGTATAGAAAAGCTATCGAAGTAAATCCTAAATCTGAGATTGGATTTTACAATTTAGGAAATGCTATGTACAAGCAAGGGAAATATCCTGAAGCTGTACAAGAGTATGAGAAGATAATTCCTGTTGTTGAAGATAAAGCAATGCTTTCCAAGTTATGGCATAATGTAGGTGATATACAGCTACAAAATAAAGATTATGCGAAAGCTGTTGAAGCTTTTAAAAATTCCTTGCGAAATAATCCTATGGATGATGAAACTCGGTATAATCTAGCTTTTGCACAAAAGAAGCTGCAAGATCAACAAAATGAACAGAATAAAGATGATCAGCAGAATCAGGATCAAAAAGATCAAAAAGATGAGCAAAACAAGGACGAGCAAAATCAAGATCAACAAAATCAAGATCAGAATCAAGATAATCAAAAGAATAAAACTCAAGATCAGCAACAACAAAATGAGCAAATGAGTCAAGATAATGCTCAGCAAATTCTTAATGCGTTTCTGCAAGATGAGAAAGATACACAAGAGAAGGTTAAGAAAGCTCAGCAGCAAAAACAACAGCGACGTCGCACCGATAAAGACTGGTGATCTTATTCTAAATTCTAGTAGAACATATATATTTATATTACAATGAAGAAATTGATTTTCTTTTTTGCTCTTATCCTCTCATTATCCCAAGCTTTTGCTCAGTCAGAAGTGACATTCAAAGCAATGGCTCCGGGATCTGTAGCTATGGGAGAGCAATTTAAATTAGTATATTCGATTAATGCACAAGCTCGAGATTTGCAAACTCCAGACTTGTCTGACTTTGATGTGCTATTTGGCCCTGCTACAACGGAATTCACATCGATGAATTATACCAATGGAAAAGCTACCAATGAGTATTCTTTAAGCATGACTTATACACTTATGCCTAAGAAGGAGGGTACTTTTACTATTGGACCAGCGTCAATAAAAGCAAAAGGAGCAAACTATTCATCAAATGCTTTGACGATAAAAGTTTTACCACCAAATCAGCCTTCTCAAAAACTTGAAGAAGGGGCAACAAAGTCAGATGTTAAGGGTGCAATAAATAAAAATGGAATCTTTGCTCGTGTAGAGCTATCAAAGAAGAAAGTTTACGAGCAAGAAGCTATTCTTGCTACATTTAAACTATATACCTTATACGATTGCGAGATTACAAACGTTAAATTCCCTGAATATGATGGTTTTTTAGCCCAAGAGATAGAAAATCCAAATCCTCAATGGGTATTAGAAAATATCAATGGTCGTAATTATAGCACAGTTATATTGCGTCAAGCTATACTTTACCCTCAAAAAACGGGTTTAATAAACATTGAAGGAGGAAAGATTAATGCGAATATAAGAGTAAGGGTAGAACGAAAAAATGCACCTCGCAGTGTTTTTGATTTAGATAGTTTTTTTGATCAATATCAAGAAGTTCAAAAGGAGGTCGTTGTGGCACCACAATCGGTCGACGTTATTCCGCTGCCAAGCGGAAAACCAGCATCATTCAATGGAGCAGTTGGGGAATTTACAATGACAGCGAAGTTGAAAAATTCGACGGTCAAGACAAATGAATCTCTCGTGCTGGATGTAAATATCTCAGGTAGTGGTAATATTAAGTTACTTAAAGATCCAGAAGTGAAATTCCCTAATGACTTTGAGGTATATGATCCTAAAGTTGAATCTAACATAAATGTTGGAAGAGGTGGGGCTTCAGGTTCAAAAAAAATCGAATACTTAGCGATTCCTAGATTTGCGGGAGACTTTGAGATTCCGGCAATAGAGTTTTCTTATTTTGATGTAAAGTCGAAAAGTTATAAAACTCTTACACAAGGTCCTTTTAATGTACACGTTGAAAAAGGTGCGAATGATGGAGCTTCATCTCAAGTGATTAATGATTTTACTCGAAAAGAAGATCTTAAGCATCTCGGAAATGATATTCGATATATTAAAGTTAAAGGAATCAACTTTGTACAAAGGGGAGCGGATCTTTTTGGTACGTTTGCTTATTGGTTGATGTATATTATTCCAACTCTTTTATTTGCAATATTTGTAATTATCTATAGAAAGCGAATAAAAGAAAATGCAGATGTAGAAAAGGTGCGTAATAAAAAAGCAAATAAGATTGCAGTCAGACGTTTGAAATCTGCTGGTAAACTTTTACAAGAATATAAAAAAGAAGCTTTCTACGATGAGGTAATGCGTGCATTATGGGGGTATATCAGTGATAAATTGAATATTGAACAGGCTGTTTTGACAAAAGAAAACGTCCAACAGGAATTAATGAAACATGATATTTCAGCGAGTATGATTGATGATTTTATTAGTATCCTTAATGAATGTGAGTTTGCTCGATACGCACCAGGAGAAGGTTCAGAAGCTATGGATAAGCTTTACTCACAGGCATTAGACGTGATTGGTCGTATTGAAAATACTTTTAAGAAGTAACATCGTAACGAGATTCAAAATGAAAAAGATATTATTCATTATTATGATTCAGGTTCTTTCATTCTCTGCTTTTGCAGAGAATGAAATTGATCTTGCAAATGATGCATATTCAAAAGGCAACTACAATGAGGCTATTGAATTGTATAATAAAGTTCTAGAAAAGAATGGAGAATCAGCTGAGATTTATTATAATTTAGGGAATGCATATTATAAAGAAAATAAAACTGCTAGTGCAATTCTCTATTATGAACGAGCATTACTGCTAGATCCTTCAGATGCAGATATTCGTTTTAATCTAGAATTAGCTAAACAAAAGAGCGTTGATAAGATAGTTCCTGTTGGAGAATTCTTTATTAGTTCTTGGTTCAGAGCATTGAAACAATCAGCAAACGCAGAATCTTGGTCTTTGATTGGGGTCGCATGCTATATTTTATTATTGATTTGTGCTGCAGTTTTTTTATTCAATAATAAAATTGTCCTACGTAAGATCTCATTTTATTCAGCAATAATGTTTATTGTAATTGTGATTGTTGCCAATCTTTTTGCTGCAGATCAGACAGATCAGCTACAAAATAGAAGTGCAGCTATAGTTTTTGCTCCAACAGTAACGGTGAAAAGCTCACCAGATAATAGTGGGAATGATTTGTTTCTGCTACATGAGGGAACAAAAGTTATTGTAAAAAGTAAATTAGGATCATGGTACGAAATCCAGTTAGAAGACGGTAATATTGGATGGATTCCGAAAGATAAGATCGAAATCATCTAAATTATAATCTATGTTAGAAAATATCCTGGAGTACGAACGCTCTTTATTTCTCTATCTAAATAGTTTTAAAACCCCTGTTGTTGATAACTTTATGTGGTTATATTCAGGTAAGATTATTTGGATTCCGTTGATTCTATTGTTTCTTTACGTTTTTATAAAGAAGCAAAAATGGCAACAAATCCTATTAGTTCTTATTGCAATAGGTTTAGTCATTTTATTTTGTGATCAATTTGCGTCTGGATTCTGCAAACCGTTGTTTCATCGTTTTCGACCTACGCATCATCCTGAATTTATGGATCATGTAAAAATAGTTTTTGGATATAGAGGTGGGCGATACGGGTTTATTTCAAGTCATGCCGCTAATGCCTTTGGATATGCAATGTTTATTGCATTGTTGTTTAGAAATAAGTTCTTTTCAATAGTAATTTTTACGTGGGCAGTCTTACAGGCATATTCAAGAATATATTTAGGTGTTCATTTTATTACAGATATTATTCCAGGAATTATTGTCGGATTATTTTTCGGATGGTTTGTGTTTTGGCTTTTTAAGATGATGGCGAATTATTTAATTGGTATCGGTTGTGATCTTCAGGTTCACCCTTATAATAAGATGTCAGCTAATATCTTGTCATATGGAATGATCATATATATTATATTGATGTTCGTTTTTGGAAGTCAGCTTGTAAATTTGCTGTATAAATTCTGACAACACTTTTTTGTTGAATATTGTTGGCCTCATGTGTAGTGTTATATAGCATACATATGAGGCCCTACTTTTTTAGGGTTTGAATTGTTTTTGTAGTAATTAATTCATACGTTAGTAACGTTAAACGATACTTCTAATATTAATTTAAATGCGTTTCACCATGACTACAACAATTACATTCAATCAGTTGCGTAGGATTAAAGATAGCCTACCTGATGGCTCAATTCACAAAATTGCAAATGAGCTAGGATTAAGAGTAGAGACTGTGCGTAATTATTTTGGAGGATATAACTTCCTTGAGGGCAGAAGTTGTGGTATACACATCGAGCCAGGTCCAGATGGAGGTATGGTAGAATTAGATGATACTACAATTTTGCAAATGGCATTGGGAATTCTAGGTAAGCGCGACGTTGAGGAACTTGACAATATCACTGTCTAAAGTTGAAAACGTAAACCTAAAAAAAATCCCAATGCTATTTTTTTTGAACAAGCATTGGGATTTTTATGTTTCTTGTGTAGATATAAAATTAAATCATTATGGAAGATAAATTAGTTACTTTAGCCATTCATACTTTTGAGAAAGCTCAAATTCTAAAAACAATTTTAGAGAGCGAAGGTATTGAAGTATATATACAAAATGTCAACCTTATACAACCAACTGTTTCGGCAGGTGTAAGAGTTCGTATAAAAGAGAGCGATTTACCACATGCTTTGCGTGTAATAGAAAACAGCAAATGGCTACAGGACACAATTGAAATGGGAGAAGATAAGACTCTTAAAAGAGTATTAATTCCTGTGGATTTTTCTGACTATTCGTTGAAAGCTTGTATTGTTGGATTTAATTATGCGGCATCTATTGGAGGTGAGGTTGCATTAATACACTCTTATTTTAGTCCATTCTTTCCGTCAGCAGTGCCTATGGGGGATACATTTTCCTATGGTATGACAGAAGAAGAAACTATTCAATCTATATTTAAGAGGGTGAAAAAGGAAATGGACAATTTATGTGCAACTCTTGATGAAAAGATTAGATGTGGAGAGATTCCGGCTGTAAAATATAGTTATGTTTTGAGAGAAGGGTTACCTGAAGAAGAAATAGTTTCTTATAGTAAGGAGTATAAACCTTGTTTAATTGTAATGGGAACACGCGGTAAAAATCAGAAAGAAATTGATTTGATAGGTACTGTTACAGGAGAAGTTATTGAGATGAGTAAGATTCCATTGCTCGCAATTCCTGAGAATTTATCATTCTCAGACATTAGACAAGCTAAAAATTATGCTTTTGCAACTGGTTTTGATCAACGTGATATAAAGGCATTCGATGAATTTATGTCAATTGTAAAAGATAATAACCCGAATGTTTATCTTTTCAAAATGACAACAAAAGATGCTTCAACAAGCGAAAAACAATTGGCAGCTGTTGAAGAATATTTGAGAAATATTTATCCTAATGTAACGATCTCACATGTCGTTTTTGAGGGTACAGATTTGTTGCTAAGTCTCGAAAGATTTGTTAGAGAATATAAGATTGATGTAATCTCATTAAATGTTCATAAGCGAAATTTGTTTGCCAGAATGTTTAATCCTAGTATTGCTCGAAAAATGTTATTCCATACAGATACTCCAATGCTAGTAGTACATGGTTAATAAATCAAACTATAAAAAAGGGGCACTCTTCGTTTAAAGAGTGCCCCTTTTTTGTGGGTGAAATTTTGACATGAGTAGGTGTTGTGGTCAGATGTTAATATGTAGAGCATTTTGAGAAACTTGTTGTAGTGTTCGTGCAGGATATTTATCATTAAATTGAAATAGTCTGCATGTCTATCGGAATTTATTATTTAAATGATAATATTTATTATGTGTTGTTTTTCAGTGTTATATGGATTAGGTCGGAGAGTGTGGTATTGCTCTGTCCATAGAAATATAGATTAATTGGTAAAGTTTAGCAAATCCAATAAAACACAGAGTCTATGCTCGTTGTTAAATAGTAAAAGAAATATTGAATTTATACGCTGCGTTGACAGAATGACATATAATTTGACTTGGCAAGCAAATTGTATATGAATTGAAAACGAAACGTGTAAAATATATAAAACTAATTTCTATATGAATCTTAATAATTTTACTATTAAAGCCCAAGAAGCCGTTCAGCAAGCTATACTTCAAGCATCGCAAAGAAGCCAGCAAGCTATAGAGGTAGGACACTTATTAAAAGGAGTTATACTAACCGGCGAAGGTGTTGCTAACTTTTTATTTCAGAAGTTAGGCGTTAACCAATCAGCAATGAACATCGCTTTGGATAAAGAATTAAATTCTTATCCTAAAGTAAATGGAGCAGAACCTTATTTAAGTAGAGAAGCAAATTCAGTATTGCAGAAAGCAATTGATTTAAGTAGTAAATATGGAGATCAATATGTTTCATTAGAAATAATTTTGCTTGCAATTTTGCTCGAAAAAAGTCCGACATCTACAATTCTGAAAGATGTGGGTGTGACAGAAAAAGACTTGAGAGCAGCTATTGAAGAGTTACGTAAAGGACATAAAGTTACAGAGCAAAGTGCAGAGGAAACCTATAATGCTCTTAGTAAATATGCGATAAATCTTAATGAAAGAGCTAGATCTGGAAAGTTAGATCCAGTAATCGGTCGTGATGAGGAAATCAGACGAGTTCTTCAAATTTTGAGTAGACGCACCAAAAATAATCCGATTTTAATTGGTGAACCAGGTGTAGGTAAAACTGCAATTGCAGAAGGTTTAGCACATAGAATTGTAAGAGGAGATGTTCCTGAAAACCTAAAAAGCAAACAGATTTTCTCTTTAGATATGGGTGCTTTAGTCGCAGGTGCAAAGTACAAGGGCGAATTTGAAGAGCGTTTAAAATCTGTTGTAAACGAAGTAACTTCTAGTGAAGGTGCTATCATATTATTCATTGATGAAATTCATACACTTGTTGGAGCAGGAAAAGGAGAAGGAGCAATGGATGCTGCTAATATCTTAAAACCCGCGTTAGCAAGAGGTGAATTAAGATCTATCGGAGCAACAACACTTGATGAATATCAAAAATATTTTGAGAAAGACAAAGCATTGGAACGTCGTTTCCAGATCGTAAATGTAGATGAACCGGATGAATTAAGTACGATTTCAATTCTACGAGGATTGAAAGAAAAGTATGAAATGCACCATAAGGTACGTATTAAAGACGACGCAATTATAGCTTCAGTTCGTTTGTCACATCGTTATATTACAGATCGCTTTTTACCAGATAAAGCAATCGATTTAATGGATGAAGCTGCTGCACGCCTTCGCTTGCAGGTCGATTCGGTTCCTGAATCTTTAGATGAAATATCTAGACGTATTAAGCAGCTAGAAATCGAACGTGAGGCTATTAAACGTGAAAATGATACATCTAAGCTTGAGCAATTATCTAAAGAAATCGCGGATTTGAAAGAAGAAGAAAGCGAGCTAAAAGGTAAATGGCAGAGCGAGAAAGATCTAATTAATCGTATTCAACAATATAAGAGTGAGATTGAAGATCTTAAGTTTGAGGCAGATAGAGCTGAACGCGAAGGTGATTATGGAAAGGTTGCCGAAATTAGATATGGCAAGATAAAAGAAATTGAAGGAGATATTCAAAAACTACAAACAAATCTTGATAAAATGCAGGGTGTTTCTGCAATGATTAAAGAGGAGGTTGATAGTGAGGATATTGCGGATGTGGTATCACGATGGACAGGAATTCCTGTAAGTAAGATGATACAAAGTGAAAAAGAAAAACTTTTACATCTTGAAGAAGAGCTACATAGACGTGTTGTGGGTCAACAGGAAGCAATAACTGCGATTGCTGATGCTGTACGTCGTAGTCGTGCTGGATTGCAAGATCCTCGTCGCCCTATCGGATCCTTTATTTTCTTAGGTACTACAGGTGTAGGTAAGACTGAATTAGCAAAAGCGCTTGCCGAGTATCTGTTTGACGATGAAAATATGATGACTCGTATTGATATGAGTGAATATCAAGAGAAGTTTAGTGCAACAAGATTGATTGGAGCGCCTCCCGGATATGTAGGCTATGATGAAGGAGGTCAATTAACAGAGGCTATTCGTCGTAAACCATATTCAGTAGTATTATTTGATGAAATTGAGAAAGCTCACCCTGATGTATTTAATATATTGCTTCAGGTATTAGATGATGGACGTCTTACTGATAATAAAGGACGCGTAGTAAACTTTAAGAATACAATTATTATCATGACTTCTAACATGGGATCGCACATTATTCGCGATAATTTTGAGAAGATTACTGATGATAATAAAGAGGAGGTTATCGAAAATACAAAACAGGAAGTTCTTGAATTGTTGAAGAAACAAATTCGTCCAGAGTTCTTGAATCGTATTGATGAGATTATCATGTTTACTCCGCTTTCTGAAAGCGAAATCAAGGAAATTGTTGAACTTCAACTTGATTCGGTAAAACGCTCTTTGAAACAAAATGATATTTTAATTCAATTTACTCCGGCAGCAGTTTCATTTATTGCTGTTGAAGGTTATGATCCACAGTTTGGAGCTCGTCCTGTAAAACGTATGATCCAAAAATACATTTTAAATGAGTTGTCAAAACAGATTCTATCTGAAAAGGTAGATAAAGATAAGACGATTGTCATTGACTCTGAGGATAATAAGCTTTACTTTACAAATGAGTAACTATAAATGATAATTATAAAGGGAACTTTTTAGTTCCCTTTATTGTTTGTTTTGTAGAATAACAATACTTTTGCCACGTCTTATTTTAATATAAAAAGCAAAAATTATGAGTAATCAAGAAGATCTATTCATCTACGACGAAGATGAATCTGTAAAGTTCATTCAAAACTATTTACCACAAGAATTGAAAGGTAAATATAGCAATGACGATATCAATTATGTTGTAGATCTTATCTATGACTACTATGAATCAAAAGGTTTCTTAAACGAAACTGAAGAAGATGTAGATGTGGAGATTGATGAAGATGACTTAATTGCATACGTTGTTAAAAACGCAAAGAAAGATCAGGTTGTAAAACTTGACGCTGACGATATTCAACATATTGTACAAGGCGAATTGGCGTATTGCGACTCAATTAATATTTTCGACTGATAGTGATTAAATTGAAATTGTATGAAGAATTTTAATCTTTTGGTAGTAATGCTATTGTGTATGACAATAGTATTTTCTGGATGTGGAGCAAGTAATACTGTAAAAGGAGCCGGAATCGGAGTTGGTGCCGGAACAGCACTTGGAGCAGGTATTGGTGCAATCGCAGGTAATACAGCACTTGGAGCAGTATTAGGAGCGGCAGTTGGTGGAACAGCGGGAGCTTTGATCGGAAAGAAGATGGACAAGCAAAAGAAAGAGCTTGAGGCAACTCTTCCTGAAGACACAAAGGTTGAATCAATCAACAATGGTGAAGCGATTAAAGTAACGTTCAATTCAGGTATTTTATTTGCTATTAATTCAAGTACATTGAGTCAAGCTTCAATGACAGCATTGACACAATTTGCACAAAGTTTGAATGAAAATCCTGATACTAATATTAAGATTGTAGGTTATACTGACAATACAGGTAAAGTAGATTACAATCAATTATTGTCAGAAAAGAGAGCAAGAAGCGTATATGATTATCTAAGAGCTCAAGGTGTTGCTGCAAACAGAATGACATACGAAGGTATGGGAGTTCATGATCCGGTAGCAAGTAATAGCACTGAAGCTGGTCGCGCTTTGAATCGTCGTGTTGAAATTATCATTCTTCCAAGTCAGAAAATGATTCAAGAAGCACAACAAGGTACATTGAGATAATATCAATAAAACCTCATTACAATATTAAGTCGTCTTCATTGCATGGAGACGACTTTTTTTGTATTTTTGCACATACTTTGTTTTACCGCTGTATTCGTAAAATGAGTGCACGGTTATTAAGATAAAAAAGAGACAAAAATATTTCGAGATGGCAAAAGAGCTAAAAGAACTTACATCGCGTAGCGAAAGTTACTCGCAATGGTATCAGGATTTGGTAATTAAAGCTGATTTAGCAGAAAATTCAGCAGTGCGTGGTTGTATGGTAATCAAACCGTACGGTTATGCGATTTGGGAGAAAATGCAACGTTACTTGGACGATATGTTCAAAGAAACAGGTCACGTAAATGCTTACTTCCCTTTATTTATCCCCAAATCTTTTTTAAGCAAAGAAGCCGATCACGTAGAAGGCTTTGCTAAAGAATGCGCAGTAGTAACACACTATCGTTTGAAAAATAATCCTGATGGTAGCGGTGTAGTTGTAGATCCGGCAGCTAAACTGGAAGAAGAGCTTATTGTTCGTCCTACTTCAGAAACAATTATTTGGAACACATATAGAAACTGGATTCAGTCACATAGAGACCTTCCTATCTTATGCAACCAATGGGCCAATGTAGTTCGTTGGGAAATGAGAACAAGATTATTCTTGCGTACAGCTGAATTTTTGTGGCAAGAAGGACATACTGCACACGCAACAGAAGCAGAAGCCGTTGAAGAAGCACGCAAAATGCTAGAGGTATATGCTAATTTTGCAGAGCAATATATGGCAGTACCTGTTGTGAAGGGTGTGAAATCGGCAAGTGAACGTTTTGCCGGAGCTATTGATACTTATACTATCGAAGCATTGATGCAAGATGGTAAAGCACTTCAGTCTGGAACATCTCACTTCCTAGGTCAGAACTTTGCAAAAGCATTTGATGTGACTTTTACAGATAAGAACGGAAGCCAAGAATATGTATGGGCAACTTCATGGGGTGTTTCTACACGTTTGATGGGTGCATTGATTATGACTCACTCTGACGATAATGGTTTGGTATTGCCTCCTAAGTTGGCTCCATTCCAAGTTGTTATTGTTCCTATTTTTAAAGGAGAAGAGCAATTGAATGCAATCAATAAGAAAGTTGCTGAAATTACAGCTAAACTAAAAGCACTTGGTATTAGTGTAAAATATGACAACTCAGATAATAAAAAGCCGGGTTGGAAGTTTGCTGAATACGAATTAAAAGGTGTACCGGTACGTATGGCAATGGGTGCACGTGATATGCAAAACAATACTGTAGAAGTAGCACGTCGCGACACATTGACAAAAGAGACGGTATCTCTTGACAACATCGATCAATATATCAAGAACTTGCTTGACGAAATTCAAGACAACATTTTCAAGAAAGCGGCAGATTATCGTACAAATAACACACGTACGGTTGAAACTTACGATGAATTTAAAGAAGAAATCGAAAAAGGCGGCTTTATTCTTGCTCACTGGGACGGCACACCTGAAACAGAGGAGCTTATTAAAACTGAAACGAAAGCAACGATCCGTTGTATTCCACTGGAGGGTGATAAAACTCCTGGCGTATGTATGGTTACGGGCAAGCCTTCGGCTCAGCGTGTACTTTTTGCAAGAGCATATTAAATTATATAGCCATTCTGAGGAATCAGAATGGCTTTTTTCTTATATAGAAGGTGCCTAAGAATATTTATCCTTTTTCGTTCAGAAACAATGGATAATATGTTTTCTTCATCATTTAATCGATCATACTTGTGTAGTAACAGTATACGTATTTTCGAATAAGTTTGTATTTTTGTATCAAAATAGTAATATTCGCATAATTTATGAAAACTGATATTCAAATAGCTCAAGAAGCTACTATGTTGCCAATTGTTGAAGTTGCAGATATGCTACACATCAACCGTGATGACTTGGAGCTGTATGGTAAATATAAGGCTAAAGTTCCTCTAACATACATTGATCAAGATAAGATTGCAAAATCGAAAATGATCTTGGTTACAGCAATATCTCCAACTCCGGCAGGTGAGGGTAAAACTACGGTATCGATTGGTCTTACTCAGGCTCTTAATAAAATCGGAAAACAAACAACTGTAGTGCTTCGTGAGCCATCATTGGGTCCTGTTTTTGGCATCAAAGGAGGTGCAACCGGAGGTGGTTATTCGCAAGTAGTACCGATGGAAGATATCAATCTCCACTTTACCGGCGATTTCTCGGCCATTGAAAAAGCGAACAATCTATTAGCTGCTTTGATCGACAACAATATTCAAAGCAAGAAAAGATCATTAAATATCGATCCGCGTACTGTAGCATGGAAACGTGTTATGGATATGAATGATAGAGCTCTTCGTGATATTGTAATCGGACTAGGTGGTGCTGCAAACGGCATTCCTCGTGAATCAGGGTTTGATATCACAGCAGCATCAGAAGTAATGGCAATCCTATGTATGGCGCACGACTTCGAGGATTTGAAAAATCGTTTAGGAAATATCTTTGTAGGTTATACATTTGATAAAAAGCCGATCTATGCAAGGGATTTAAATGCACAAGGAGCAATGGCAGCATTGCTAAAGGATGCAATTAAGCCAAATCTTGTACAAACATTGGATAATACACCAGCATTTATCCATGGTGGTCCGTTTGCAAATATCGCACAAGGTACAAACACAATCATTGCTACACGCATGGGTATGTCTTTATCTGATTATGTAGTAACAGAGGCTGGTTTCGGTTGCGATTTAGGAGCAGAAAAGTTCTTAGACATCAAATGTCGTGAAGCCGGTATCTCTCCAAAAGCAATTGTATTGGTAGCAACTATACGTGCGTTGAAATTCCATGGTGGAATGGGAGCGAAGGACTTGAAAACTCCAAATGTAGAAGCATTGCTTGCAGGAACAGAGAATCTTGCAAAACACATTGAAAACGTAAAGAAATTCAAGATCGAGCCTGTCGTTGCGATTAATCGTTTCATTACAGATACAGATGAAGAAATTGCAGCACTTGTAAACTGGTGTAAAGAGCAAGGTGTAAAAGTATCACCGATCGAAGTATGGGCTAAAGGCGGAGATGGAGCAATGGAGCTTGCAGAGATGGTAGTAGAAGCTGCACAATCATGCACAGGCACATTTGAACCAATCTATACCCTAGATCAAACTCCAGAAGAAAAGATATTTGCTATCTCTACTGAGATTTATGGTGCAGATGGTGTAGATTACACTTCAAAAGCAAAAACACACTTGAAGCGTATCTATGATCTTGGTTTGGATAAATTGCCGATTTGTATGGCAAAAACACAGAAGTCTCTTTCAGACAATCCAAATCTTATTGGTCGTCCTACAGGTTTCAATATCACAATACGTGAAATTGAGATTGCAGCAGGAGCAGGGTTTATCGTTCCTATCACGGGCGATATGATGCGTATGCCTGGATTACCAGAAGAGCCGGCAGCAGAAAAGATTGATATCGATAACAACGGAGTTATTACCGGTTTGTTTTAAGAGGATATACAAACCATAAGATATAATACATTAAAAGCGAGTCATTCGGTTAATACCGGATGGCTCGCTTTTTTATAAGCTGTTCTACTAAGTAATTATCTTTTATCGATTGGCTACCTCAGCCGAAAAATCTATTGTGCGATAAAGTTGGAAGGTTTCATTCATTTCTATTGTATTATCTGTAACGAGAGGAAGAACTTGTTTACTAATATTGATAGAATCTGCGCAAACAATCTTATCCCCAAATTTATACTGTATATATAGAAGCTTGATATCTTTGGGGATATTTTTGTTGATATATATCCAGCCTCTACTTCCTGAAATAAGAATATTTTTATCAATAATAGAGCCCTTGGTATCGAGTAAACAAATCTCTCCTGATTGTAGCACAAAATTATCGCTATTGCACGATAGATTAAGAAGTGTTGGTATATTGAAATACTGCTTATTATTTTTAGGAGTATACGAAAACCCCATGAGTTGTATTTGTGAAGAAAGAGTAGGGAGTATCCATGTTTGGATGGTTGGTTTCGAATATGGTTCCACTACGAAGTATTTACCCATTGCTTCACCATCAGGAACCTTCGACATTGTCTCTTCATTGCCATTAGCACCTAAGGCAATTATTTGGCCATCTATAGCTTTTAGTTCTACATCGATAAGTTTATACCATCCCGGGTTCATATAGAATGAAGAAGACTTTATACCAGATGGGGTTAAGTATATTTTTGCACGTGACGTACTAACGCTTCCTTCGGGATCGCCATGAGGACCTTTTACCTTTACATAAGTCAACAATACAGAGTCTGGAAGTTCTGATTTGAAGCTTTTCAAAAGTGGATTTCTCCATGAATCAAGAGCTGCTTCCGATGTTATATTAAATCCAAAGCTAACTTGAGAAGCCCCCATTTCATAAATCTCGTCAAGTTCATCCATTGCTTCCTTCTGGCACGAGAAAGCAGCAAGCAATATAATAAATAAATATGCTGTATTTAAGAATGTTTTTTTCATAGGTCGCAATCGTTATCTTCATATATTAAACAACGAAAAGGTATAAGTAGTTTCTGAAAGCTCGCTAAATTAGGTTGAGAAGTATGGGTATACAAAAAAGCACCCATATGCAATATGGATGCTTTTCGTGACCTCGACAGGATTCAAACCTGTAACCTTCTGATCCGTAGTCAGATGCTCTATTCAGTTGAGCTACGAAGCCGTTTCTATAGATTCAATGTATTTTAAAAGTGACCTCGACAGGATTCAAACCTGTAACCTTCTGATCCGTAGTCAGATGCTCTATTCAGTTGAGCTACGAAGCCGTTTGTCTATAGATTCAATATATTTTAAAAGTGACCTCGACAGGATTCAAACCTGTAACCTTCTGATCCGTAGTCAGATGCTCTATTCAGTTGAGCTACGAAGCCGTTTGTCTATAGATTCAATGCGTTTAAAAAGTGACCTCGACAGGATTCAAACCTGTAACCTTCTGATCCGTAGTCAGATGCTCTATTCAGTTGAGCTACGAAGCCGTTGTCTATAGATTCAATGCGTTTAAAAAGTGACCTCGACAGGATTCAAACCTGTAACCTTCTGATCCGTAGTCAGATGCTCTATTCAGTTGAGCTACGAAGCCGTTTCTATAGATTCAATACGTTTAAAAAGTGACCTCGACAGGATTCAAACCTGTAACCTTCTGATCCGTAGTCAGATGCTCTATTCAGTTGAGCTACGAAGCCATGCTTTTAACAACGCTCTCGTTGTTTCTCTATTGCGAGTGCAAAGGTAGAGATTAATTTTTATTCTGCAAACTTTTCGACATTTTTTTTCTAAAAATTACTCTATCAACTTAGGGTTAAAGATGAGATAACCGATGTTTAAACCGAAGTTGAAGTTCTTCGAAGGATAGCTATATCCATTGGCATATAAGCTGATAGATGCAAACGGAAGTTGGAAGATTATCGCTGTTTCAGCCATAAATTGGAGGTCTGAAAAAAGTTTTCCATAACGCGGTTTATCGATCAAGCCATAGTCGGTTTTGATGACATCCTTCGTGATTTCGTAGAACGGAGCGAAGCAATACACCTCGGTTCGTAATTGCAAATACTTGTTAAAGTTTACAATTGGGATGATACCGCCAGCCGCATATTGGTTGGCACGAAATGCTTCATTAAACACAATGCGACTGTGAGGAGTCGGAGTGAATGCCGGTGCCTGTATAATTGACGCACTATAATTAGAGAAAAGATTCTTTCCCGAGAGCAATAATTCTCCCTGGTAACCTAAAGTGAAGTGTTTACTTACCTTGTGAAAGTCGAGGATTCGACCTTTAAGCTGCAACCAGCTTTGTTTTTGACTTTCCGGAATAATAGATCCGATTTCATTGTCAGGACGCTTTACACCCGGATTTGCCGGTACATAGTTTTCATTACCGAATATATACTGTGCGAGCAACTGTCTTTGTTTGCCTTGAGTGGGGTACTGGCGAAAGTCGAGCGAGTTTTGTTCGAGCCCAATCGAGCCCACAAACAAGTTATAGTAAGACTTATCGTGTTGTTTGTTGGCCAATGATAAGTTTGGCGTTTGGAAGTAAAAGTCGGTAATACGTCCATAAGCAAGCCCAATCTCCGCTTTAGCGCTATTCAAGAAAGGCAAACCAAGCGATACACGCCCATAAGCCTGCTTATCTTTAATAAACGATGGCAATACATCTTCATAAAACAGCGACTTACCTTCATAGTATTTATAAAGCGAGTAAACCAATTGTAAGTTAAGATACATCGGAACCTTCGATTGCAAGTAGATGCGACTATTGAGCATACCACCGCTAAAAGCATTACCAACCTGTCCGTTCAAGTTAAAGTCGGCCGCGATACGATTCAAGCTCTTGTATCCTAGACCTAAGAAAAGCTGATTAGCTTGGTACGATGAGATATTACCCCCAAAGGCAATATTCACTTCGTCGGTAATCTTTACATCGAGAATAAGTTTAAAGTTTTGCGTAGTTGAATCATACTGAGCCGTTGGCATAATCTCTTTGATCTTAGAGTCGGCCAACATTTTAAAGTAAGCACGCTTAAACTCTTCCATCGTAAACTCACCGTTGATGTCTTTATGAAGTTGGCTCTCGATGTATTTCTTTTGAGGTCCGTTTACTCCGTTGATTTCTATATCTTGGAAGATAAGGGGTGGGAGAGCCGCTTTGTAGCGCTTGCGTCGCGCCTCTACCTCTTTTAGCTCAACGCGACGATTGATGCGAGCTTTGATACTATCGATATGTGCGATGGTAGAGTCGTAACCAATTTTCATCAAGTCACGGCCCTTTTGGAAGTCGAGAAGAGAAACATCCGAAAATTTAAACTTGATAGCAACACCTTCCGACTCCTTCAAGTCGTAGTCGGTTTTCTGCATAATCATATTTTCGAGCTGATTATACGGATCGTCGGTGATGGCATTCTCGAGTCCCGAAACAATGGATCCGATCATAATATCCGGATCAAAAGCGTCTTGCATCGGAGCAACAGGGAAATTATCATAAATACCACCGTCGAAGATCGGTATACTATCTTTCCAGATTGGTTTAAAGAAGAAAGGAAAGGTCATAGAAGCCCTCACGGCATCACCTAGGTTTCCTTCGTCAAAGATGATAGCTCTCTTATTATATACATCAGAGCCTACGCAACGAAAAGGTACAAACAAATCATTAAAGTTACCTCCACACGCAGCCGTAGCTTGGGCATACAGTCCCATAAAGGCCTGATTCATTTGAATCGGATTGATCAAACTTTGAGGAAGTATACTAGCCTTGATTTGAGAAGGATCGGTAAAGTTGAGCGAAAAGTGAGAGAACTCCGGCGTTTGGTCCGACTTTCGGAAGTAGTACTTGTAGGTATTTTCCACCGTACCCGATTGCCAATATTCAAACTCCTTTGATTCCATCAATTGAAGCATCTGATCAGTGGTGTAGCCCATGGCATACATACTGCCGATAATCGCTCCGATTGAAGTACCGGTTACATAATCGATCGGAATATTGTTTTCTTCCAGTGCTTTTATTACCCCTATATGCGCAGCTCCTTTTGCTCCACCACCACTTAATACCAAACCTACGCGTTGAGCATTTGTTTGTGTAAAAATAGAAACGAGAAGAGCAGCAGAGATGTATATTTTCTTCATAAATGTCTTATATCTTTCCTTGATCGTGAAACGAACGTAATTAATTACGGATGCAAATGTATACAGATCATTCACACCATGTATTTTAATAATCAAAATTAGATATAAAATATGAATCGTTACAGAAAACGAGTCATAAAGATCAAATAAAAAAGCCGGCCTTCTATACATTTCGAGTATAGAAAGCCGGCATCATATAGAATTGTTATCGTTGTATCGATAGATTAGATCATGTCGATGCTACGTTTTACGAAGTTGCTAAGAGATTCACCCTTAAGCATTCCGTTTTGAAGCAACGCAAGATCGATAAGTTGTCTTACCAGTTTATTGTCGGCCGCATAAGAAGCAATAACACCTTCAATTTCTTTTGTAAGATCGCTGATTTTAGCCTCAGTGTTCTTCAAATCTTCGCTTTCAGAAGCGGTGATTTCTTCAGCCTTTTTGCCACGTTGCATTGAAAGAAGATCCTCTTTGCGAGCTTCCCAACCTTTTTTGTCTGCTACAAGAGGAGAGATTTGGCTATCGCAAGCCAACTTTTCTTCTTCAAGTACACGTTTCACAAGCGCGTGCTCTGAGTTAAGAACCAAGTTGTAGCTTTCTGGCAATTCGCCGTAGAATGCCATATTCGGATTCATAGCAGCCACTTCTTTCATACGGCGCATGTATTCGCTTTGCGTAATCATAACCGGAGCAGCATTTTCGCCTAGCGCTTCGATCTCTACCATAAACTCAGTTTTCTCCATTTGAGGGATTTGAGATTTAAAGGTAGTTTGAAGTTCAAACTTCTCTTCGCTCGAAAGATTTACTTGCGCAACGTTGTCTTTTCTGATCAAGTTGTCGGCCGTGTTACTGTCTACACGTACAAAGATCGACTTCTCAAACTTGTGTTCCAACAAGCCCACAACGTGAACATCCAATTGTCCGTCCATCAACAACACATCGTAACCTTTGTTTTTAGCTGCCTCGATGTAGCTGTATTGTGATACCTTGTCGTTTGTATATAGGTAAACAAGATTGCCGTCTTTGTCTGTTTGATTGTCTGCAATTAAGCCCTTGTACTCTTCGAAGGTGAAGCATTTACCGTCTACATTCTTCAATAGCGCAAACTTTTGAGCTCTTTCGTAGAATTTCTCGTCCGAAAGCATTCCGTATTCAATGAACAACTTCAAGCTATCCCACTTCTCTTCGAATTGAGGTCTGTCTGTCTTGAAAATTTCTTCAAGCTTATCAGCCACTTTCTTCGTGATGTGGTTCGAGATTTTCTTCACATTCGAATCACTTTGCAAGTATGAGCGTGAAACGTTAAGCGGGATATCCGGAGAGTCGATCACACCATGCAACAGTGTTAAGAATTCTGGCACGATGCCTTCTACAGAGTCGGTTACAAATACTTGGTTGCAATACAACTGAATTTTGTTACGTTGCAATTCGATGTTGTTTTTCACCTTAGGGAAGTAAAGAATACCTGTAAGGTTGAACGGATAATCTACGTTTAGGTGGATCCAGAACAAAGGCTCTTCCGAGTGAGGATATAGTTCGTGGTAGAACTTGATGTAATCTTCGTCGGTAAGCTCCGATGGCTTCTTCACCCAAGCAGGATGTGTATCGTTGATGATATTGTCTTTGTCTGTTTCAACCTCTTTGCCGTCTTTCCACTCTTTTACTTTACCGCAAGCGATAGGAATAGGAAGGAATTTGCAGTATTTCTTCAACAAACCAATCACGCGACCTTCTTCAAGAAACTCAAGGTTTTCGTCGTCGATGTAAAGGATAATGTCTGTACCTCTCGAAGCCTTCGTAGTTTCTTCAAGCGTATATTCAGGTGTACCATCACAGCTCCATTTCATCGGAACAGCACCTTCTTTGTACGATTTTGTAACGATCTCTACTTTCTTAGACACCATAAATGCCGAGTAGAACCCAAGGCCGAAGTGACCGATGATGGTATTAGCATCGTTTTTGTGCTTTTCAAGGAATTCTTCAGCACTTGAGAAAGCGATTTGATTGATATAGCGTTCAATCTCGTCGGCAGTCATACCAATACCACAGTCCGAAATTGTTAATGTTTTAGCTTCTTTATCTACAGAAACACGTACCACTAGTTCGCCTAGTTCGCCTTTAAACTCACCAACCGAAGCATACGTTTTAAGCTTCTGCGTAGCATCTACTGCATTTGAAACGATTTCGCGAAGGAAGATTTCATGGTCACTGTAAAGGAATTTCTTAATAATAGGAAAGATGTTGTCTGTAGTAACACCAATATGTCCAGTCTTGCTCATATGTAATATTATTTTTTAGTTATATGTATTATGCGGACAATGCATCCGCGTTAATTTATATTCAAAAAGCATGCCGCAGCTCAGATTGTCATATTGTCATTGAATATTTGCCATAATATCTGTCTTTGATTGTGAAAAACTGAAAAAATGGCAAACTCAAGGATTTCTTGTAAGCACGCAGAGCTTTTAAATGCACAATTCGCATTCATTAAGATGCGTTATCATAGTACCTTAAGCTTAGACACGATCGTGTACACAACTTAGACAGGTATATGACAAGAATGCGTCACGTACGTGTACACATCTTAGACACGTACCTGTCTAAGCTTAATGCTCGTATAGAAAGGGATTAATGACTGCGTAGTTTGGAAGTAGTTTTCACGAGGTTAGGACCTATTATATTATAGGCTAAAAAAAATCCCCGTCAAACGAGTTGACGAGGATTGGTATGGTTTCGGATAGGGTATAGGCTCTATCCGGTTAGAAACATACGTTTCTTTTATTTCTTTCTGATATCAATCGCAATTTTTTGATGCTCTTGATCAAAGTCGACATAGATAATGTCTCCTTCGCTCACTGTAGCCTTAATGATCATTTCTGCCATTTCATCTTCGAGATACTTTTGGATGGCACGTTTGAGCGGACGTGCGCCAAATTGTACATCGTAGCCTTTTGTCGCGATAAAGTCTTTGGCCTCATCGGTAATTACAAGCTCGTAACCCAAGTTGAGTACTCGTTTGTAGAATCCTTGCAACTCGAGGTCGATGATTTTATGAATGGCTGCTTTGTCGAGTTGATCAAACATAACGATGTCGTCGACACGGTTTAGAAACTCCGGAGCAAAGGCTCTGTTCAAGGCTTTTTGTATCACGCTTCTTGAGAATTCTTTGTCGGTTTCGGTAGTTGTAGTGCTGAATCCTACGCCTTTACCGAATTCTTTCAACTGACGGGTACCGATGTTTGAAGTCATGATAACGATGGTATTCTTAAAGTCGATCTTGCGTCCGAGGCTGTCGGTAAGGCGACCTTCGTCGAGTACTTGCAGCAAGATGTTGAATACATCCGGGTGTGCCTTTTCGATCTCGTCAAACAAAACAACCGAATAGGGTTTGCGTCTTACTTTTTCGGTAAGCTGTCCGCCTTCTTCATAACCAACGTATCCCGGAGGCGCTCCTACCAGGCGCGATACGGCAAACTTCTCCATATACTCACTCATGTCGATGCGGATGATGGCATCGGGAGAGTCGAAAAGGAATTCTGCCAGCTTCTTTGCCAAGTGTGTTTTACCTACACCGGTAGGGCCAAGGAACATGAAGTTGCCGATTGGCTTGTTTGGATCTTTCAATCCCACACGGTTGCGTTGAATTGCTTTTACGATTTTGTTTACAGCTTCGTCTTGTCCGATTACGCGGCTTTTAAGCACCTCGGCCATTTCCAGAAGCTTTTGATTTTCTGCTTTGGCAATGCGTTGCACAGGTACACCTGACATCATGGCAACAACCTCTGCTATTTTTTCTTCATCCACAATCTCTTTGTTGCGTTGAAGCTCTTCTTCCCATTTCGACTTCGCTACTTCGAGATCGAGCAGATACTGACGCTCTTTGTCGCGATAGCTGGCTGCAAGCTCGAAGTTTTGTGACTTAACTGCTTGAATCTTGTTTTGCTTCGTCTCTTCAATCTTTGCTTCGAGATCTTCGATGTTTTTAGGAACGGTAATGTTTGTGATGTGCACGCGCGAACCAGCTTCATCGAGTGCGTCAATTGCCTTGTCGGGGAAGTTGCGGTCGCTGATATAGCGATCGGTAAGTGTAACACACGCTTGAATAGCTTCCGGTGTATAGATCACGTTGTGGTGCTCTTCGTAGCGTTCCTTGATGTTTTGCAAAATTTGCAAAGTCTCTTCTGCCGTGGTAGGATCTACGATTACTTTTTGAAAGCGACGCTCTAATGCTCCGTCTTTCTCAATGTTTTTTCTGTATTCATCCAGCGTAGTGGCTCCGATACATTGTATTTCGCCACGTGCCAATGCAGGCTTTAAGATGTTTGCCGCATCCATCGACCCGGCTGCAGAGCCTGCACCTACCAAGGTGTGTATTTCGTCGATGAATAATATAATGTTCGGATTCTTTGACAGTTCGTTTAAGATTGCTTTGATGCGCTCTTCAAATTGTCCTCTGTATTTAGTTCCCGCTACAACCGACGTAAGGTCAAGACTCACAACTCGCTTGTCAAACAACACGCGTGATACTTTGCGCTGAATGATACGAAGGGCCAAGCCTTCTACAATAGCAGACTTTCCTACTCCGGGCTCACCAATAAGAACCGGATTGTTCTTTTTTCTTCTACTCAAGATCTGAGCCAAACGTTCTATCTCCTTCTCGCGTCCTACAATGGGATCGAGTCTGTTTTCAGCAGCGGCACGTGTAAGATCGGTTCCGAAATTATCAAGTACCGGAGTGTCATTACCTACTTTCGAAGTCGGGTTTGAGGTAGATCCGTACGATGGTTCTTTCTTTTGATTGTAATCTTCATCTTCTTCGTCATCTTCGTCATCGGTAAATCCGTCACGAATATCTGACGCTTGGTCTTGTTCATGAAAACGATGATTCTCTTCATTATTTAAGAAGATTTGATCCATGTCATAATCACTCAAAGAGTATTCGGAGTGTTTATTCTGCATATATTTAAGATTTGAATAGTTCATTCTGTTTGTTTTCATATATAGTTTAACAGCTATAAGTATGATATGTTTGTAAATATATTCTTTAATTTAATAGAAGCAATGCACCTGACAAACTTTCTTTAGATTAACGTCTGTTTGTGCAAAGAACTCCAATATATATGATACATCAATAACCTTGCCAAAATATTTTATACTACCAAATGTGCCATTAAAAGCATAAACTTTTGTTGTATTTTGTTTCGTAATCACTCGGAAAAGCTTACCTTAGTGCGATTTTTCACGTAGTTGATAATATTTTAAATAAATAAATATTTAAATGACTGATCAAGATAGAATTATAAAGATTAATATCGAGGAGGAAATGAAATCGGCTTACATTGACTATTCAATGTCGGTAATTGTTTCCCGTGCGCTTCCTGATGTAAGGGACGGTTTCAAACCAGTACACAGAAGAGTGCTATTCGGTATGAATGAATTAGGCAATACATCTGATAAACCATATAAGAAGTCTGCCAGAATTGTCGGTGAAGTATTAGGTAAGTATCACCCCCACGGTGATTCATCCGTATACTTTGCAATGGTGCGTATGGCACAAGAGTGGTCTTTGCGTTATCCGCTGGTAGACGGTCAAGGTAACTTTGGTTCGATAGACGGAGACAGCCCTGCTGCAATGCGTTATACCGAGGCTCGCTTGAGCAAACTGGCTGAAGAAATGCTACGTGACATCGATAAAAACACCGTTGATTTCCAATTAAACTTCGATGATACATTGAAGGAACCAACAGTGTTGCCAACTCGAATTCCAAACTTGTTGGTAAACGGTGCGTCGGGTATTGCCGTTGGTATGGCTACAAATATGCCTCCTCACAACATGAGCGAAGCAATCGATGGATCTATTGCATACATCGAAGCTGATGGTCAAATTGATGTAGAGGGATTGATGCAATATATCAAAGCTCCTGATTTTCCTACCGGTGGTTATATCTATGGGTACGCTGGTGTAAAGGATGCTTTCGAAACGGGTAGAGGTAGAGTGGTAATGCGCGGTAAGGCTGAAATCGAAACCGAGCACAACAGAGATAAAATCATTATCACTGAAATTCCTTACTTGGTAAACAAAGCGGAGCTGATCAAGCATATTGCCGACCTTGTTGACGAGAAGAAACTGGATGGTATCTCAAATGTAAACGACGAATCAGACCGTAGAGGTATGCGTATCGTGGTTGACGTGAAGAGAGATGCAAACGCAAACGTAGTGTTGAACAAATTGTACAAACTTACGGCGTTGCAATCGTCATTCAGTGTTAATAATATTGCATTGGTAAACGGACGTCCAAAGTTGCTTAACTTACTTGATATGATCAAGCAGTTTGTTGAGCACCGCTACGACGTAGTAATGAGACGTACGCAATTCGAATTGAACAAAGCCGAAGAGCGTGCTCACATTCTTGAAGGTTTGATCATCGCATCAGACAATATCGATGAGGTTATCAATATCATCAAGACTTCGACTAATCCGGCGGAAGCGATCGATCGTTTGAAAGAGCGTTTCGGTTTGTCAGACGTTCAAGCTCGTGCTATTGTTGATATGCGTTTGCGTCAACTTACAGGACTAGAACAAGATAAGCTAAGAGCAGAATACGACGATATCATGGCTTTGATTAGTAGATTGCGCGATATTCTTGCAAACAAAGACTTGTGTATGCAGGTTATTAAAGATGAGTTGTTAGAAATCAAAGCTAAATTCGGAGATGATCGCAAAACTGAGATCGTTTATGCTTCTGAAGAGCTTAATCCGGAAGATTTCTACGCTGATGACGAAATGATTATCACTGTATCGCACCTTGGATACATCAAACGTACGCCGCTTACTGAGTTTAAAGCTCAAAATAGAGGTGGTGTTGGTGCTAAAGGTAGTGAAACACGCGATGCGGACTTTGTTGAATATATCTATCCTGCTTCTATGCATGCTACGATGTTGTTCTTTACGAAGAATGGTCGTTGCTACTGGTTGAAGGTATACGAAATTCCTGAAGGTTCGAAGAATTCGAAAGGTAGAGCAATCCAAAACTTGCTTAATATCGAATCCGGAGATAGAGTAAATGCATTTATCCGTGTTAAGAATCTTACAAAAGATAATGACTTTATCAATTCTCATTACTTGTTGTTCTGTACGAAGAAGGGTGTAATCAAGAAAACATTGCTTGAATCATATTCTCGTCCAAGACAAAATGGTGTTATCGCAATCGACTTGAGAGAAGGTGATGAGGTAACAGAAGTAAGAATGACCAACGGTAACAATGAAGTTGTGATCGCAAATCGCAATGGTCGTGCTATTCGTTTCCACGAAAGTGCTGTACGCGTAATGGGTAGAACTGCTGCCGGTGTACGTGGTATGACGCTCGACGAAGAGGATAACGATGAGGTTGTAGGTATGGTTTGCCTAAAAGACAAAGAAACAGAAACTATTTTGGTTGTTTCGGAGCAAGGTTATGGCAAGCGTTCTCATATCGATGACTATCGTATCACAAATAGAGGTGGTAAAGGAGTAAAAACAATAAATATAACCGAAAAAACAGGAAAACTTGTTGCTTTGAAAACTGTTACAGATGAAAACGACTTGATGATTATCAATAAATCGGGTATCACAATTCGTACATCAGTATCGGATATCAGTGTAATGGGTCGCGCTACGCAGGGTGTAAGACTTATCAATCTTGAAAAGAGAAATGATGAGATTGCTTCTGTTTGTAAAGTGATGTCAGAAACTGAAGAAGATATGGTAGTAGGTGAAGAAGTACAAGTAGATGAGCTTAATTCTACTGTGGAAAACGAGAATTAATTTTTTATATTCACATAATTAAATATCAATTGCAATGAAAAAATTTGTTTTCTCAATTGGTTTGTGTCTACTAGTTTCTGGTAGCATGTTTGCACAAAAGAAAAATGTTAGCACAGCTGAAAAGTTAGTTAAGGGAGAGAAGCCGGAATTCGCAGAAGCAGTTACACTGATTCAAGCTGCAATGCAAAACCCGGAAACTAAAAATGATCCAAAAACTTGGTATGTTGCAGGTTTCATCGAAAATCAGCAGTTTGATGCTGAGAAAATGAAACAAATGTTGGGTCAACAACCAAACGAAGAGGTAATGTATAAAGCATTAGGAGAAGTTCTTCCATATTTCATGGTATGTGATTCTCTTGATAATTTGCCAGATGCTAAAGGTAAAGTAAAACCTAAGTTTGTAAAAGATATCAAATCAATCTTGCGCGCAAACTTAAACTACTATATCAATGGCGGTGCATACTACTTCGACAAGCAAGATTATCCAACTGCATATAAGTTCTTCGATTCTTATTTGGAAATCCCTAATCTTCCAATCTTTAAAGGAGAAAAAGAGCCTCTAGTTTCAAAAACTGACTCTACTTATAAGATGATTCAGTTCTATGCAGGTGTTGCTGCATCACAAATGCAACAACCAGCGTTGGCTATCGAAAAATACAAAGCATTGAAAGATGCAGACTATCGTGGAAATGAAGTTTATCAATGTTTGAGCTCTGAATATCTTCAAGCTGGTGATACAGTAAACTTTATCGCTACACTTAAAGAAGGTGTTGATAAATTCCCAGAAGAAAAGTATTACTTGTTGAACCTTATTCAACAACTTATTGCTTCAGGTAAAAATCAAGATGCTGTGACTTACCTAGAATCTGCAATTCAAAAGGATCCACAAAATGCTCAATTGTATGATGTAATGGGTCGTCTTTATGAAGAGTCAGATCCTGCGAAAGCTCAAGGATATTTCGAAAAAGCATTGGCTATCGATCCTAACTATACAGATGCATTGGGCAACTTAGGTCGTATCTACTTCAACCAAGCTGTTAAGATTCAGACAGAAGCAAATGCAATCAACGATAACAAACTTTATCGTGAAGAGCTAGACAAAGCTAAAGCATTGTACGAAAAAGCAATGCCTTACTTCGAAAAAGCTCACGCTGCTAATCCAGAAGCAAGAGAATATATGGTAGCTCTTAGAGGTATCTATTACAACTTGAATATGGGTGACAAATATGAAGCTATCGAAGCAAAAATGAATCAATAATTCATTTATTCATAAAATAGGAAAGGGGAGTATCTTTTTGATGCTCCCCTTTTTCTGCGTTATAATGTTCTGTTCCGCCTCAACTTGAATTGTATTTGTCTATTTCTACATAAAATGTGCAGATTATAGACTATTCTAAACTCTCTGAGATTTGAATATTTGAAACCGTTCGACTCATTGGGCGTAAATATTAGAATAATGAAAGGTTAATAAATTGGCGAAATATCAATAAAAAAGGCACACTCAATAAAGAGTATGCCTTCTGAAAATATATTTTTGAGAAATATATTAATATCCGCGGATAGCTTCGATACCTGGAAGTACTTTTCCTTCGATGAACTCAAGAAGAGCACCACCACCTGTAGATACGTAGCTAACTTTATCTGCAAAACCAAATTTGTTGATACATGCAACAGAGTCACCACCACCGATAAGTGAGAATGCGCCGTTTGCAGTTGCAGCAACGATAGATTCTGCGATCATTTTAGAACCAGCTTCGAATGCAGGGAATTCAAAAACACCAGCAGGACCATTCCAAAGAATAGTTTTTGAGTTTTTGATTACTTCGCTCATTGCTGCACAAGACTCAGGACCTAGGTCAAGACCTAACCAACCTTCTGGAACGTTTTTGTCTGAACAGATTTGAGTGTTTGCATCAGCAGCAAATTTGTCTGCAGCTACACAGTCAGTAGGCAATACAAGGTTTACACCAAGTTCTTTAGCTTTAGCCATTACCGATTTTGCAACGTCAAGCATTTCGTCTTCGCAAAGAGAGTTACCAATGTGGCCACCCATTGCTTTAGAGAATGTAAATGCCATACCACCAACGATCAAGATGTTGTCTACTTTGCTAAGTAGGTTCTCGATGATAGTGATTTTAGAAGAAACTTTAGAACCACCGATGATAGCAGTTACAGGTTTTTCTGATGTTTTGATTACTTTTTCTACTGCTTCAATTTCTTTAGCCAATAGGTAACCAAACATTTTGTGATCTACATCAAAATAAGCAGCGATAAGAGCTGTAGAAGAGTGAGCACGGTGGGCAGTACCAAATGCGTCGTTTACATAAACATCAGCATATGATGCAAGACGTTTTGTAAATTCTTTTTGGCTTTCTTTTACTGCTTTCTTAGCTTCTTTCTTTTCTTCTTCTGTAGCATCTTCTGCCAAACCGCGAGGTTTGCCATCTTCTTCAGCATAGAAACGTAGGTTTTCTAGCAAAAGAACTTCACCTGGTTGAAGAGCAGCAGCCTTAACAGCAGCTTCTTCGCCAATACAGTCATTTGCAAACTGAACATCTACACCAAGAAGTTCTGACAAATGATTAAGAATATGTTTTAGAGAGAACTTGTCATTTACACCTTTTGGACGACCAAGGTGAGAACCGATAATTACGCTACCACCATCAGCAAGAATTTTCTTAAGAGTAGGAAGCGCTGCACGCATACGAGTGTCGTCAGTGATCTCAAATTTGTCATTAAGAGGTACATTAAAGTCAACTCTTACAAATGCCTTTTTACCGGCAAAATTGAAACTGTCAATTGTTTGCATAACTATTTGTTTTTAATAAAACGTTAATCGTCTTAACCGGGTGCAAATATATAAAATTATTTGAGTAAATGAAGTTTTTAAGACTCCAACTTGAAGCGTAAACGCAATCTTCCTTCAGTAAAATCCCAGTTTAGAATCTTGAAAGTTCCTATTTCTGAAGTATTATTTACATGGGCGCCAATGCAGGCACAAACATCGTAATCGCCAACACGAACTATGCGTAATGTATCTGTCGCATCCTCAGGAAGTTTGCTCAGATCTACAACAGATGCCGCATCTTTCTTGAGCATCAGCTCGTCTGTGATGACTAAGTCTTGTTTAATAATTACGTTAACTTGATTTTCGACTTCTTGCATTTGCTCTGTGGTAGGAGTAGCGTCTAAAAAGTAATCACACTTCGATTTCTTGCGTTCAATGTGCGCATTATGCGAACGTTTGCATCCAAACATGCGCACCATCGTTTGATTCAAAATATGCTCGGCTGTATGCATTGGTTCGAAGTAGTCTTTCTTCGGTTGATTTGTTTCTTGTGTCATATCAAGATATTGTACTTTTTGAATATCAACAAAGATAGAAATGATTTTTAGAAACTAGAGTTATAAATTAAAATACACTTATATATGCAAATAGCCTTCTCACATCATAAGTAACACAATGACAACTCCCCACAAAATTAGCAATGTATTTCCCACGGCATATGTAACAGTATAGCCCAGAGCTGGAATTGTACTTTCCAATGTGTCTTGGATTGCTCCTAAAGCCGCAGTTGTTGTTCTTCCTCCGGCACAACAACCAAGTGTAACGGCGGGATGAAATTTAAATAATTTATCTCCGATGATAACGCCCAAAATGAGCGGAATAGAAGTTGAAAGTATTCCTGCAACAAAAACAATTAAGCCTACCTCTTGCAGTCCGGTAATAAATTTAGGCCCGGTAGTGATTCCAACAATAGCAATAAACATATTTAATCCAATGTTATTCAATATCCATAAAGAAGCAGCCGGTATATTTCCATACGTAGGGCGTTTGGTACGCAGCCAACCCAATACGAGTCCGGCTATTAACGCACCGCCACTGGTACTCAGGCTTATCGGAACCTGACCTATATGAAAAGCCAATGAGCCAATTATGCCTCCGATAACAATACCTAAACTTACAAATGTAAAATCCGTTTTATTAGACGGTCGCTCAACATAACCTAAGCAAGGCGCTGCTCTCATTATATCTTGTGAGAGTCCCACTATTTCGATGCGATCTCCTTCATGTATCAGAGTTTGCTTTAACACCGGTATTTCTATTCCGGTTCGTATAATTGATCGTATTGTGACGCCATGCATATAAACTGATTTATTAAGCTGCTCCACTGTTTTGTCTCGAGCACCTTTGTGATTTACCAGTACATATACTTTTTCTACCGGAAAGTTTAATAGTGCAGCATCGTGAATTTCTTCACCAATCCATCCTTCATCTTCGATTACGTACTCTCTTCGTCCCGAAAGAACAATATCATTGTTTATTTCTAATTGTAGGTTGGGGTAAGGCTCAACTAGTTTATGATCCTTTCGTACTCGCTCTACATATGCAGTACGACCTAGCTTCTGTATCTCTTCTTCTAAAGCTTGTACAGTTTTTCCGTTTGTAAACCAAGCACCTTCTATCTTATATGCTCTGAATACCACGGGCCTATTGGCATTTTCAAATGCCGGATCGTCTAGTATTTCGCTTTTGTTGAGTTGAGCTTCTAGCTCCTTTGTTTGTGCTTTAACTTTTTTGAGGCCGCCAAGTAGAAGTGGGCCCAACATACTGAGTAAGTATGCCGAACCAATTGTGCCAAAGAGATATGTAACGGCATAAGAAACGGGCATTATATCATACCATTGTTGCTTAATATCAGATGCTGCATTTGCAGTTTCTATAGTTGATGTTCCCACACCTAGTATAGCAGACATGGTTTGAGATCCGGCAAGTAAACCTACAGCTTCTCCGGTATTGAATCCGAATAGTTTAGAGACACCAAAAGGAGCGAGTAAGCACATAAGACATAAAACAATAGTAAACAATACCTGCTTAAGACCAGTTGAGCGCATTGCTCGAAAGAACTCGGGGCCAACACTGTAGCCTATCGAGAATAAAAATAGAAGGAAGAATGCAGACTTCATTGGGCCGGATATCTCGATGTTCATTTGCCCAACTACTACGCCAACTAATAAGACACTTGTAACTATACCGAGGGAAATACCTTTATATTTCAGATTACCTATCCAAAAACCAATTCCTAATGTAAGAAAAATTGCTAACTCAGGATTCTCGCGAAATAAACGAACAAACCACTCCATAATGCACAAATTGAATCTTTATACAATATATCTCTTAAATATAAAACATATTGCAAATAGGCAAAGTTTTGTGATACATTGCAATAAATTGGCACTGGTAAGTTAAAAAAGAAACTCAAGTCTCATGTTTTACTTAAATGTTATTACCGTAAATTGATTAGAAACAGTGGAAACTCCGAATATTTGGGATTTAGATAGACAAAGGTGTTGTGCAGTAAAAATAATAATTTATACCTTTGCGCTCTAATTTAAATATTCTGACATGTCAGTACATATTGAAGATACAAGAAAAGTGACAACTCAACGTTTGCGCGAGATGAAACAGCGCGGCGAAAAGATCTCTATGCTAACGGCTTATGACTTCTCAATGGCGAAGTTGATTGATCAAGCCGGAATGGATATTATTTTGGTTGGAGATTCGGCATCAAACGTGATGGCGGGTAATACAACTACACTGCCAATGACGTTGGATCAGATGATATACCACGGTCAGTCGGTGGTGAGAGCGGTAAAAAGAGCTCACGTTGTTGTGGATATGCCTTTTGGTACTTACCAAGGCGATTCGAAAGAAGCGCTAAAGTCGGCTATCCGTATCATGAAAGAAACCAACGGTGATA
Source organism: Tannerellaceae bacterium (assembly GCA_051656605.1). Taxonomy (GTDB): domain Bacteria; phylum Bacteroidota; class Bacteroidia; order Bacteroidales; family CAMTPD01; genus UBA12018. The sequence goes on from JBOGCF010000039.1 coordinate 63,039, forward strand.
GTGTGAAGATGGAAGGTGGCGCTGAGATTCGTGAGTCGATTGAGCGTATTCTTACTGCCGGTATTCCGGTGATGGGGCACCTTGGGCTTACTCCGCAGTCTATCAATAAGTTTGGAACTTATACAGTGCGTGCAAAAGAAGAGGCTGAAGCTCAAAAGTTGATCGAAGACGCTAAGATGCTTGAAGAGATTGGCTGCTTTGCTTTGGTATTGGAGAAGATTCCTGCAACGCTTGCTGAGAAGGTTGCTGCAGAGGTTTCGATACCGGTAATTGGTATTGGAGCCGGTGGTGGTGTAGACGGACAAGTATTGGTAATGCACGATATGTTGGGTATTACGCAAAACTTCTCGCCTAAATTCCTTCGCAGATATGCAGATTTGCAGTCGATTATCAATGAAGCAGTTCAACAATATATCGAAGATGTAAAGTCTGGCGACTTCCCGAACGAAAAAGAACAATACTAATGCGGTAACTGCTTTCCGTGCATGTGGAGGCAGAAGCAAAGGATATTACATAGCGAAAGTCCCTTATCTTATGTTCAGGTCTTATAAAGACTCAAACATGGGATAGGGGACTTTCTTTTTATTCTTAATGAGAAGAGAATCGTCAGGTCGCCATCTGACGATTTGTTTATAGTGATTTTTTATTTGTCTGATGGCGACCTGACGATTCAGTCTTCACTTGTTTTGTAAAAGAAGTATTCGAAGATTGTTTTTATTTGTTGTTATTGACTCTCATCAATACCATTTGCGACGACGGATATACCACCATACAAAGACTGCAACCAGCAGCATGAGCGACCAGCAAATCAAGTATCCGTATTTCCATTTCAACTCAGGCATGAATTCGAAGTTCATACCCCATACACCGGCCATAAAGGTAAGTGGAATGAAGATTGTAGAAACTACGGTGAGGCGCTTCATGATGTCGTTGAGTCGAAGGTCGTTGTTTGAAATGTATAAGTCGACCAACGACGAAATGATTTCCCTGCAACTTTCGGCTGTTTGTGATACGAAGAGCAACTGGTCGTATATATCGTTGAAGAGCGGAAGGTTTTCTTTGCGAATGATGTTGTCGCTTTCATGCAAAAGCTTTGCAAACTGATCTCGCAACGGATAGGCTATCTTCTTGATCTTCATATATTGCTTGCGGCGGCTTTGGATAGAAAGACCAATGTTATCTTCGGATGAGATGTCGAGCAGAGCTTCTTCCAGGTCTTCCAAACTTTCTTCGAGATAAAGTGCCGTTTCGGTAAGCTGACGAATGCAGTTGCTAAATAGGATATACAGCAGTGCGTCGGCTGTTTTGGTGCGAATCTTAAATACATTGTCTTCAATTGCTTTTCGGCTGTAATCAAAGAGGATTCCTTGGTTTTCCGCAAATGAAATCACTGTATTTCCTTTGAGAAATAAGCATATATGCTCTTCTTTGAGATTGCTAAACTCATCGTAATAGCAGAAGTTGAGTATGAGAAAGACCGAATCTTCGTATTTCTCTATTTGTACCACGTGTTGCGGATTGAGGATGTCTTTAGCATCAAGAATGCTAAGTCCGAACTGCTTGGCAATGCTTGTGATTTTCTCGGCATTTGAAAGCCCGGTTACTTGAATCCAATTAACCAAGTTGTTTTGTGTAAGTGTATAAAAGTCTGACTGATCCGACACATCACGTTCAGTAATAAGATCCTTATCGTATTGCGTGAGTTTTATAGACGTAGGAGTCGTATTAGAGCCGGTATAAACAACTCGATAGTCAATCTTTGTAAGACTGGTACTTTTTCGTTTGCGAGTGCGATTGGTTTTCACTTTCATAGGATTTGCGCAGTGTATTCATTTATTTAACAATCTTATATCCTATAAGTTTGTCATATTCTTGCGAGATGCTTCGATGATAGATCAAAATAGTGTATTCATTCTCTGTTTCTGAGAAGTTTCCTTCAAGAAGAGAGAAGTCGAGGGCTTTAGTCTTTTCATCGTTCGTTGCATACATGTAATTGTAATAGCCTTGCTTTAATACGACATCTTTTTCATAGCTGGCAGTTGCAGCATTATACTCCATTTTGTTGAAAGGAGAGGGTTGGTGCTGAAAGGCTTCGCCAATAATGTAAACGTCTTTATTGGGTAGCGAATCGGCTATTAGCGTGAATTTTACTTTACAATAATCGGCCTCGGTAGATGCATCTGCAACTCCTCGTGCATTTATAGAGAAGCGTCCGTTGAAGTCGTTAGCAACCATTCCATTGTAAGTATTTCTTGGCGCGTCGGCTTTCAAGAATACATCGGCTTTTCTTGTACCTTTTGCTACCGAGTCTACATGTAGACCGCCTTTTTGCTTGGAGGTAAATTCCATGGCACGGTATTCGTTTCCGGCACGAAAGCGCAAGGCATTGCTATTGAGATATTGTATTTTTGTTGTCGAGACTGTAGTGGGAGTGAGCGATCCTGATTTGACCGGAATGTTGTTTTGATAGATGTTGATTTTAAGCTCTGCTTCCGCGCTTGTAATCGAATAAGACTCTGGGATGATTTCTAGATTTAGTTGCTGCTCATTTTCCTTATAACCAATGCTTTTGTCTAGAGATGCAATGATTTCGACTTTGTCGTCTAGAACACAAAAGCAGGTTGTAAATAAGACCTTTTCCGGACAATCTTCTCTGTAAAACTCTACGGCATAGTTTCCGGCAAGCAACGGACGTGTATCTTCATTGGGTATACGTAGATTGTAGTTCGTGTATATTACCCGTGTACCCGAACTGGTTGCAAAATCATTAATCGTAGACTCTGCAACTCCACTCACGTATTCTTGCGGTGAAAGGTGTGCTTTGCTCCAGTCGGCATTGCAAAAGAAAATACGGTAACCGATGCGATGTGGATCGGCATGTATAATATCGAAGTTGATATCAATCTTTTGCTTCGAATGAAGTGCAATGAGAGGTACATTTGCATTTAGTGTACTGGTTACTTTTACCGACTTTACGTTCTTGTCTGCAATGTTTGCAGTGATTTTTCTTTGAGAAAATAGAGTTAAAGTGCTAATAATTAAGAACAGAATAGCGAATAATATGTTTTTCATATTAAAAGTGATTTATTAAATCGAAAAAACATTGTTTTTTGTCGATGCAAAAATATGGAAATAATTCACTATTTATTCACGCAAACATGTTATTCAACACTAAAAAAGTGCTACATTTGCGAGCAATTTATATACAAACAATTTTTTTGTTATATCATGGCAAATGTGATAAAGATTAAGAAAGGTTTAGACATTAATCTGAAAGGCAAAGCCGTAGAAACAAACCTAACAGCGGAAAAGTCGGATATGTTCGCACTTATCCCAGATGATTATGTAGGTGTTGTTCCTAAAGTTATTGCTAAAGTAGGAGATGTTGTCAAAGCCGGATCGGTGTTAATGATTGACAAGAACCGCCCGGAAATTCATTTTGTTTCACCGGTAAGTGGTGAAGTAGTCGCAGTAAATCGCGGTGAAAAACGCAAGGTCTTGGATATTCTCGTTAAGGCTGATGGGAATGATGAGTACATTGATTTCGGGAAGAAGTCGGTATCATCTTTAAGTGGCGAACAAGTAAAAGCAGCTATTCTTGAAGCTGGTTTGTGGCCATTTATCAAGATGCGTCCTTATGATAGAGTGGCAAACCCACAGGACGCACCAAGAGACATCTTTGTTTCTGGTTTCTATTCTGCTCCACTTGCACCAAACTTCGATTACATCGTGAAAGGTCAAGAAGCAGACTTCCAAACAGGTCTTGATGCTCTTGCAAAACTTACAACAGGTAAAGTATTCCTTGGTGTAAGAAACGGATCTACACTTCAAGCAAAAGGAGTAGAGGTTATCAATGTTGAAGGTCCGCATCCTGCAGGTAATGTAGGTGTGCAAATTAACCAAACAAAACCAGTGAATAAAGGTGAGGTTGTTTGGGTAATGGATCCGGCAGACGTAATCTTTATCGGCCGTTTGTTTAATAAAGGTGTAGCTGATTTGACAAGAACAGTTGCGGTAACAGGTTCTGAAACAACAGAAAGAGGTTATCTTAAAACTAAAGTTGGGGCTACTATGAAAAGTATCCTTAAAGGTAAAGTTTTGGGAGAAAATCACCTTCGTTACATCAGCGGTAATGTTCTTACAGGTACTAAAGTGGCATTAGACGGGTATTTGCGTGGTTACGACAATCAGGTTACTGTAATTCCTGAAGGTGATAATGTACACGAATTATTCGGATGGGCAACTTTGGGCTTGAACAAATTTAGCTTTAGCCATTCATACTTTACTTGGTTGCAAGGACGTAACAAAGAGTATGTTATTGATGCGCGTATCCGTGGTGGAAAACGTGCCATCATTATGTCTGACGAATACGATAGAGTATTCCCGATGAGCATTTTGCCGGAATTCCTTATTAAAGCAGTGATTGCTTATGATATCGACAAGATGGAAAGCCTTGGTATTTACGAGGTTGCTCCGGAAGACTTCGCTCTTTGTGAATTCGTTGACACATCAAAGCTAGAAATCCAAAAGATTATCCGCACAGGATTGGATATGCTTTATAAAGAAATGAATTAATAACGTCAATAAAATCGTAATACATTGAAAGCTTTAAGAAATTATATCGATAAGATTAAGCCTAATTTTGAGAAAGGTGGAAAGCTGTCGATGTTTCATTCTGTATTTGACGGAGTTGAAACATTCTTGTTCGTTCCTAATACGACATCAAAATCAGGTGTTCATATTCACGATAGCATCGATTCAAAGCGTACGATGTCTGTCGTAATTCTAGCTTTGCTTCCTGCGTTGTTGGTGGGTATGTATAACATCGGTTATCAACACAACTTAGCTTTGGGTCAAGATCCTGGTTTCTTGATGACATTCTTGTTTGGTTTCCTTGCAGTACTTCCAAAAATTATCATCTCTTATGGTGTTGGTTTGGGTATTGAATTTGCGGTAGCGCAAGTAAAAGGTCACGAAATTCAAGAAGGTTTCCTTGTTTCAGGTATGTTGATCCCTATGATCGTGCCTGTAGATACTCCACTTTGGATGATTGCTGTTGCAACTGCGTTTGCTGTAATCTTTGCAAAAGAAGTATTTGGTGGTACTGGTTATAACATTTTCAACGTTGCATTGATCACTCGTGCATTCTTGTTCTTTGCTTATCCGGCAGCTATGTCTGGTGACAAAGTATTCGTTCGCACAGATTCTATTTGTGGTCTTGGTGCTGGTCAGGTTGTCGATGGTTATTCTGGCGCAACTTTGCTTGGTCAGGTTTCTACTGCGGCTCCGGGTACTGAGCTTACACTTAACAATATCGTTGGTGATCCTATCTCTTTGTGGGATATGTTTATCGGTCTTGTTCCGGGATCTATCGGTGAAACTTCAAAACTAGCAATCCTTATTGGTGCTGCTATCTTGATCTTTACAGGTATCGCAAGCTGGAGAACAATGATTTCGGTATTCGTAGGTGGTGCTGTAACGTCGTTGATCTTCAATCTTATCGGAGCTAACGCTTATATGACTTTGTCTCCGGTTGACCAACTAATGCTTGGTGGATTTGCGTTTGGTGCTGTATTTATGGCAACTGACCCAGTTACTGGTGCTCGTACTGAAACAGGTAAATATATCTATGGTTTCTTAATCGGTATGATGACTATCATTATCCGCGTATTGAACCCTGGTTATCCTGAAGGTATGATGTTGGCTATATTATTAATGAATACTTTCGCTCCACTAATCGACTTTTATGTGGTTGATGCCAACGTTAAACGTCGTCTTAGCCGTGTTGCAAAGAACTAATAAGCAAATAGATTGAGATTATGAATAGAGACGGAAATGTATATACCGTTGTGTATGCTACAGTAATGGTAGTATTAGTTGCGGTTGTATTGGCATTTACTTCGCAAGCTTTGAGAACGCAACAAAAGAAGAATGAAGATATCGATAAGATGACTCAAATTCTTCGTTCGGTACGTGTTGAATCAACAGCTGCGAATGCAGAAGCAAAATATAAAGAGTTAATTAAAGAAGCATTCCTTGTAAATAGCAAGGGTGAGAAAGTAGAAGGCAATGCTTTTGCTACAGATCTAGTAAAAGAATTTGCAGCTCCTGCAGATCAACGTGTGTTGCCTGTATTTGTTGCAGAGGTTGACGGTCAAACTAAGTATATCCTAGCAATGAGAGGTGCTGGTCTTTGGGGCCCACTTTGGGGATATATCTCGTTAGATTCTAATAAGAACACTGTTTTCGGTACCGACTTCAGCCACCAAGGTGAAACTCCGGGGTTAGGTGCAGAGATCACAAAGCCGGCTTTCAGCAGTCAATTTGCAGGTAAAAATATCTTCAATGCTGCCGGTGAGTTTAAATCTATCGCGATCGTTAAGCCAGGACAATATGCTGAAGGCATGGAATATGTTGACGGTATCTCGGGTGGTACTATTACTAGCCAAGGTGTAAACAGCATGCTTAAGACTAGTTTGTCTGATTACTTAGGTTTCTTAGAAAATAAAAATTAATAAGAAGATGGGACTATTTTCAGGTAAAAATAAAGCCATTCTGCTAAATCCTTTAAGCAAGAATAACCCGGTTATTATTCAGATGTTGGGGATTTGTTCGGCACTGGCAGTTACAGCCAAGCTAGAACCAGCTATTGTTATGGCAATCTCAGTAACAGCCGTTACTGCATTCGCAAACGTGATTATTTCATTGATGCGTAAGACAATTCCTAATCGTATCCGTATCATCGTGCAACTTGTTGTTGTAGCTGCGTTGGTAACAGTGGTAAGTGAATTGTTGAAAGCTTATGCATACGATGTGAGCAAACAGTTGTCGGTATTCGTTGGTTTGATTATCACAAACTGTATTTTGATGGGTCGTCTTGAAGCGTTTGCTTTAGGTAATGGTCCTTGGGAGTCTTTCCTTGATGGTATTGGTAATGGTCTTGGATATGGTATTATCCTTATTATTATCGGTTTCTTCAGAGAACTTCTTGGTTCGGGCTCATTATTGGGTATTCAAGTGGTGCCTCAGTCGTTCTACGACTTAGGTTACGTAAACAATGGTTTGATGATTTTGCCTCCAATGGCACTTATCGTTGTTGCGATTATTATTTGGGTACACCGTTCTCGTAATCCTGAATTGCAAGAAAATAATTAATTGAAAGACTAAAACATAAAATAGAATGGAACAATTATTAAGCACATTTGTCAGATCTATTTTTGTTGACAACATGGTATTCGCATACTATCTAGGTATGTGTTCTTACTTGGCTGTTTCCAAAAATGTAAAGACAGCTTTAGGATTGGGTATCGCCGTTACGTTTGTATTGACGCTTACACTTCCAATTAACTATATGCTTGAAAATTATGTATTGAAAGAAGGCGCTCTTAGCTGGATGGGTCAAGAGTTCGAAACAGTGAATCTAAGCTTCCTTAGCTTGATTATCTTTATCGCTGTTATCGCATCTTTCGTACAGTTGCTTGAAATGATCATTGAGAAATTTTCTCCGGCATTATACGCATCACTTGGTATCTTCCTTCCTCTTATCGCTGTAAACTGTGCAATCCTTGGTGGTTCGTTGTTTATGCAACAAAGAGAGTTCCCAAATGTATTGGAAGCTACAACCTTCGGCTTCGGCTCAGGTATCGGTTGGTTGCTTGCAATCATTGGTATGGCTGCCATTAGAGAGAAACTTCAATACTCGGATATTCCAAAACCTATGAAAGGTTTGGGTATCACATTCCTTGTAACAGGTTTGATGGGTATCGGATTTATGTGTTTCTCAGGTTTAAAGATCTAATAATTAATAACGCATTAAAGATATAAAGAGATGACTTTATTAATGTCGGGCGGGCTAACTATGGCAGCGAGCGTTGTAGTGTTCTTGATCGTAACACTTGCTCTTGTTGCTGTACTTTTGATCGCTAAAGCAAAGTTGATGCCATCCGGAAACGTAAAGGTGGTAGTCAATGACGAGAAAGAATTCTCAGTTCCAATGGGTGGAACCGTTCTTTCTACTCTTCAATCTGAAGGTATTTTCCTTCCATCTGCTTGTGGTGGTGGTGGTAGCTGTGGTCAGTGCCGTTGCCAAGTAGTTGAAGGTGGTGGTGAGATCCTTCCAACAGAGAAAGGTTTCTTTACTCGCAAACAAATCAAAGATCACTGGCGTTTGGGATGTCAAACTAAAGTGAAAGAAGATATGAAGATTCAAGTACCAGAAGAGGTATTTGGTGTTAAGGAATGGGAATGTGAAGTTGTTTCTAACCATAACGTAGCTTCATTTATCAAAGAATTCGTTGTGAAGCTTCCTGAAGGTGAAAACCTTAACTTCAAACCAGGTAGTTACATGCAGATTACAATCCCTAAATACGATATTAAATTCTCTGATTTTATTATCGAAGACAGATTTAAATCTGAGTGGGATAAATTCAAGATGTGGGATCTTACTTGTAAGAATGAAGAGGAAACAATTCGTGCTTACTCTATGGCCAACCACCCTGCAGAAGGTAATATCGTGATGTTGAATATTCGTATCGCGACTCCTCCATTCGACAGAGCAACTGGTACATGGAAAGCAGGTATCAAACCAGGTATTTCTTCTTCTTATATCTTCAATTTGAAGCCAGGTGATAAAGTTATGGTTTCTGCTCCTTATGGAGACTTCCATATCTTGGATACTAAACGTGAAATGCTTTACATCGGTGGTGGTGCAGGTATGGCTCCGCTTCGTTCTCACTTGTTGCACTTGCTTCAAACGTTGAAAACAACTGATAGAACAATTTCTTACTGGTATGGTGCTCGTTCGAAAAACGAAATCTTCTACGAAGAAGACTTTAGAGAACTAGAAAGAGAATTTCCTAACTTTAAGTTCCATATTGCACTTTCTGAGCCTCGCCCAGAAGACAATTGGACTGGTTATGTTGGATTTATCCACCAAGTTATCCATGATGAATACTTGGTTAACCACGAAGCTCCGGAAGATATTGAATACTACATGTGTGGTCCTGGCCCGATGGCTAATGCTGTTAAAGGCATGCTTGATAGCATAGGTGTACCTCGTGAAATGTTGATGTTTGATGACTTTGGTGCATAATTGAAAATTTAATTCAATGCATATAAAGGCGTTCTCTTAGGAGAGCGCCTTTTTTTGTATCTATAAGTTGAAATTAAAATAGCATGTAGCATGCTTTAATATGCAAAGTCAATTTAGAAATCGAAGCAAAGAGGCATTGTTTTTAATGAAGTGCTATGTGGGATGGAGGAAATAGTAATGATGTTAACAAAGTTTAGTTTAGACCAAATAAGCGGTACTTATTCTTCAGAGTCGTTGAGCATGTCTTGATATGAAGGGATATCGGGTAAGAATGTACTCTTGTTGTGTTTATAATCTATCTTGCAACAAAAGTGTTGCATGCCATTGCTTACTATTAGATACTTTACGCGCAATACGATATTATAGCGGTAGATTTGCTCAAAGACTTCTTGTGTGATTTTAATATGTGGAGCTTTGTACTCAATGATGGCAATAGGGGTAAGGTATTTGTCGTACACTACAGTGTCACATCGTTTGGATGTAGAATTAAGACGCAACAATACTTCGTTTGCCATTAATTCGATCGGATATGCTTTGTGTTGTGAAAGGAAATTTATAAAGTGCTGTCGTACCCATTCCTCAGGCGTGAGCACAATGTATTTTTTGCGAAGAGGATCGTATATTGATCTTACTCCATTATTATCATTTAATTTAACAGGATAAGATGGTAGATTTAGTGAAGACATTTGTTACATTTGTTAAGTAGTGGATGCTATAGATAACATGCACAAAATTAGCAGATTTATGAAAACCAAACAAGAAATAGTAGAGAATTGGTTGCCGCGATATACGGAACGACCATTAAATGAGTTTACAGAGTATATTTTATTAACCAACTTCACGAAATATGTAGAGCTATTTGCCGAGATATATAATGTGCCTATTCAGGGGCTGAAATCGTCAATGCCTAACGCTGTATCCGGTGATATAACAATCATAAACTTTGGAATGGGGAGTGCTAATGCTGCAACAATAATGGACCTGCTTACTGCAATAAAACCAAAAGCAGTTTTGTTTCTTGGGAAGTGCGGAGGTTTAAAGCAAAAGAATTCTTTGGGTGATTTTATTCTGCCGATTGCAGCAATACGTGGAGAAGGAACATCTGACGAATATCTTCCACCGGAGGTTCCCTCTCTTCCTGCATTTAATTTACAGCGTGCGATTTCTTCAGCAATTCGTGATTCGAATCGAGATTATTGGACTGGTACAGTTTATACAACGAATAGAAGAGTGTGGGAGTTTGATACGAACTTTAAAGACTATTTGAAACGTATTCATGCAACCTGTATTGACATGGAGACGGCTACATTGTTTACTGCCGGTTTTTACAATAAGATCCCTACAGGAGCCCTATTGATGGTGTCTGATAAGCCAATGGATGAAGATGGTGTGAAAACAGATGAAAGCGATAAGATTGTAACGAAAAACTTTGCTCATGAGCATGTCTTATTAGGGATAAAATCTCTAGAACAATTGATTGAAGAAAAGAAAACAATCCGGCACTTGCATTTTGACTGGTAATATTAGAGTGCTTAATTTGATAAAAGAATCTGTTTCCGTAATTTTGGAGACAGATTCTTTTTTTTTATTTCCATCCCTTAATAGGGTAGATGAATCGAAACAAGTAAGAGAGTCTATAATACGAAGCTTTATCAATTTATGGCAGCAAAAGAACAATCATTTGACGAGATCATTAAGGATATCCAGAAGAGAAATTTCAAACCGATTTACTTCTTAATGGGTGACGAACCTTACTTTATGGATAAAATAACAGACCTGCTGATTAAAACCGTTTTGCCTGAAGAGGAACGTGATTTTAATCAAATGGTGATGTATGGGCAGGATACTGATCTTACAAGTGTAATGAATGCCGCAAAGCGTTTTCCGATGATGTCGGAATATCAGCTTATTGTTATAAAAGAAGCACAGTTGCTTAAAGACGCAAAGGATATTGAGAATTTGTCGGCATACGTAAAGCATCCATTGAAGTCTACGATACTTGTAATTAATTTCAAAAATCGAAAATTAGATGGAAGAAGAGCTTTGTCTGCTGCGATTCGAGAACATGGAATATTATTTGAATCTAAAAAGATCTACGACAGTAAGATTCCAGGCTTTGTTTCTTCTCAATTTAAGACGAAAGGAATAGGTATTGAAGAGAAAGCCTTGCAGATGTTGGTAGATTTTATAGGAAATGATCTTTCTAAATATGAGTTAGAAGTAGAGAAGCTTTCTATTCTAGCAGCATCTTCCAAAAGAAAAAGAATTACTGCTGATGATATTGAGCAAAATATCGGCATCAGTAAGGATTATAATAACTTTGAGCTTATTAAAGCCGTATCGAACAAGGATACGCTAAAGGCAAACCAAATTATAAACTACTTTTGCAGTAATCAGAAGAATCATCCTATACAGGTGACATTAGCTATGTTGTTTAATTACTATTCTAATTTACTTATCTGTTATTATACGAAGGATAAAAGTGATGATTCCTTAATGCGGACACTAGGGCTAAAGGGGACGTTTCAATTGGCAGATTATAAATCTGGCCTGCGAAATTATACCGCAATGCAGGCTTATAATGCAATTGGACATATTCGAGACTGCGATGCTCGAATAAAAGGGTTTGGAGGAGGATCTGCTTCTCAGTTAGATATTGCAAAAGAGCTTTTTTTTAGATTGATGCATTAACTATATAAACAATGAATAGTAAACCGCTTTACGGGGCTTAAAATGCCTTGTAAAGCGGTTTTTTTGTTTTCTATAGAGTCGAATAATGTATTCTGTATCTGAAGGTCAGTTTAAAGTAGTGTGTGGATATATTTCTTTTAAAATCTAACACCTGTGTAAATGGCTTAATGAGTTGATAATATGCCATGTGTGCTTGTTTTTACTCGCTGAGAATTAAATATTTTATGATTAATATAAAGTAGGAGAGGAATATTAGGAGGATTTAGTGTTAAGCTTAGTCTTATTGTTGTCTAGAATTTATATCAGTAATAACTATGTCAATATGTCATTAAAGTAAAGGGTTTTTGATGTCATTGAATTTGGATAATGCATCTGTTACATATGTAACAGAGTAGGGTAGATGTTTTGAAGTAAATATATATGTTAATTACAAATGTAAATAGACTGAATGTTTATTATTGTAAATAAAATACATGTGTAGTATTGTATGTAAACAAGTCTTTGCTGATAGGCGTTGTTTATAAATGTATCTACTTATGCATAGTCAAGTAAACATATTTAATAATACATATGATGCGAAAAACCAGTATGTTATATTTGAACATATAAATATCAGTTCAAATATATTGAATAGTTGCAGTTTACGTATGTGTATGTTTAATTCTACGATATGCTTCGTATATATCATAGTGTTGTATACCAGCTTATTGTGTGTTTGTATATAAATAATTACTTCAGCTAATTACTTGTGATGTTGGTATTTGTAATATTACAAATGTATCAATAGGTTACAAATGTAGCCTTTGATGTATTGTTCTTGCTTGTAAACATATTACATCTGTAAAATGTTATTGTATATATGTTTGTAACAAGAAAATTTTATTACATTTGTAGTATTAATATATGATGTAATGCCATAATGGCATATGGATAAAATGAAAGATAGAATTCAACAAATTATAGATAGAGAAGGAATAACACCTTCTCGTTTTGCCGAAATTATCGGGATTCAGCGTTCGGCTATGTCTCATATACTTTCTGGAAGAAATAATCCAAGTTTAGACGTATTAACAAAAGTGTTGCAGAAGTTTGATTATATAAATACAGATTGGCTTCTGTTTGGCAAAGGGAATATGTTGAAGGCAGAGAGGAGTAGCCAGCACACGTCTTTACTCGATGAGAATGTAGTATTTCCTCCTGTAGCACAGGGTGGTCCAGAATATTCAAATCTAGAAGAGTTAAGGAAGCCTATCCTTCAGATGCAACCCGTTGTAAAAGAAAGGATTGTTCTTAAAGAAACGCCTCAAAAGATAGTGTCTAAAATTTTGATATTTTATTCAGATAATACCTATGATACGTTCGTTCCTGAAAGAAAAGAGGATGTATCGGAAGAACTGTAATAATAAGATTGATATTTTTTGTATCTTCGTGCCAATTTGAGAAGTTATACTTTTTATATGAAGAAGTACCTATTAGATTTAAAGGTGACAGAGAATAGTCCCTTAAATAATAATTATTTTTCGTTGAAGCTTACATCTGACAATCAATTGCCAGAAATGCTTCCGGGACAGTTTGTTGAAATACGTATTGATGGTTCTACTACAACGTTCCTTCGCAGACCCATTTCGATTAATTTTGTAGATCGTGAGACAAACGAGCTTTGGTTGCTAGTGCAAATAGTAGGTGATGGAACACGTACGTTATCACAACTAAAAGTTGGAGATAATGTTAACGTTATGGTTCCTCTCGGCAATTCATTTTCTATACCATCTGACAAAAGCAAGAAATTATTGCTTATTGGAGGTGGTGTTGGGACTGCTCCAATGTTATATCTTGGCGCACAGTTAAAAGCGCAAGGTTATACTCCTGTATTTCTATTAGGAGCAAGATCTGCTGCAGATTTACTTCAATTAGATGAGTTTGCAAAATATGGAGAAGTGTTCACAACTACCGAAGATGCATCTGCAGGTGAGAAGGGTTATGTTACAAATCATTCAATTTTGACAACAACAAAATTTGATCAGATTTACACATGCGGACCAAAACCGATGATGATGGCAGTTGCAGCATATGCTAAACGCAGTAATATTGCTTGTGAAGTTTCATTAGAGAATACAATGGCTTGTGGTATTGGTGCTTGCTTATGTTGTGTAGAGAATACAAAAGAAGGACACGTATGTGTTTGTACAGAAGGACCTGTTTTTAATATCGAGAAATTGACATGGCAGATTTAAGAGTAAATATAGGGAAATTAGCGCTAAAGAATCCGGTGATGACTGCATCGGGAACATTTGGTTACGGAACAGAGTTTGCTGACTTTTTTGATATTGCACGTTTGGGTGGAATCTTCGTAAAAGGGACTACTATACATAAACGCGAAGGTAACTTATACCCTCGTATGGCAGAAACCCCTGCAGGCATGCTTAATGCTGTAGGTTTACAAAATAAGGGTGTTGATTATTTCGTGAGTGATATCTATCCTACCATTAAGGATATTGATACAAACATGATCGTTAATGTTAGTGGATCTACAATTGAAGACTATATTGCATGTGCTGAAAAGGTAAATTCTTTAGAAAATATACCAGCAATTGAACTCAATATTTCTTGTCCTAATGTGAAGCAAGGAGGTATGGCTTTTGGAACTTGCACAACCAGTGCAGCCGAAGTTGTGAAAGCTGTAAGAGCTGTATATAACAAAACTCTTATTGTAAAACTATCTCCTAATGTTACAGACATTGCATCGATTGCAAAAGCTGTAGAAGCAGAAGGTGCAGATGCAGTTTCGCTTATCAACACAATGTTGGGAATGGCAATCAATGCTGAGAAAAGAAAACCAATTTTGTCTACGATAACAGGAGGACTATCTGGTCCTTGTGTGAAGCCAATTGCATTAAGAATGGTATGGCAAACTTACAACGCAGTTAATATTCCGATTGTTGGTCTTGGTGGTATTTCGAATGCTACAGACGCAGTTGAATTTATGTTGGCAGGTGCTACAGCAATTCAAATTGGAACATACAATTTCGTAGATCCAACTGTTTCTGTAAAGGTTATAGATGGTATCAATGAATATTGTGATCGTCACGGATTCAAATCTGCTTCTGAATTAATTGGTGCATTAGAAGTGTAAGTGATATAACATATGATATTAAAAGACGTTCAATTTAATTTTGAACGTCTTTTTTTGTCTGATATCAATCGACAAAGTTTTACTTTGTCATGAAGCAGATAGCTTTAATTGTTCGAATGAACAAACTCAAAGACTTGTCTTATTCTTATCAATAAAACTATTGAAAAATACAATAAGCCTCTCGTAAATGAGAAGCTTATTTATATGATTTGCGATCAGCCAAGAAGTTGATTTATGAGAGAACTAAAGATTCTTCTTTGGATAAAGGCTATTCCACCATTCCGGTTCTTGTTGCAACCATTTAGCAAACCAGGCAAAGATAGCATAGTTCCAGTCCAATCTCTTTTGATAAGCTTGAATAGCATGATCTTCACCTTCTACTTGAATGAAGGCTGTTTCTTTCCCCAATAATTTAAGCGCAGTAAACATCTGAATACTTTCACCAACCGGTACGTTTGTATCTACAGAACCATGAAGAAAAAGAATTGGAGTTTTCACCTTATCTGCATTAAATAAAGGGCTTTGTTCAACATAAAGTTTCGGATTATTCCATGGATAACTATTCGCGCTCGCAGCAGAGCTATATGCATATCCCCAATAGCCTTCACCCCAATAACTAGAAATTGAACTAATTCCGGCATGTGAAATCGCAGCAGCAAATATATCTGTTCGTGTTTGTAGGTATTGCGTCATAAATCCGCCATATGAAGCTCCAATACATCCAATTTTTGTTTTATCAACAAAGTTATGTTCTTCGCAAAACTTTTTCGTACCGTCGATAATATCATCAGCAGTTGTTTTACCCCACGCATTTACGTGTTTTGCTGCAAAATCTTGCCCATAGCCAGTAGTTCCACTAGGATTGATTGTATAAACAACGTATCCTAAAGCTGCATATACGTGAAGCGGATAGCGACTTTCGAAAGTACGAGATGTTGGAGATGTACCACCATAATAATAAACAATCATCGGGTATTTCTTTGACGGATCAAAGTTTGGAGGAAGGTAGAAGCGACCATCGATGGCAACACCTTGTTTTGATTTAAAGGTCCAGTCTTTCACTTCTCCTAATTTCACATCTTTCAAACGCTCAGAGCTTAAGTCAACCAATTGCTTTGATTCGTTATTTTTAGTATCCAATATATAACCGTTAGCAGCATTCGAAACACTTTGTCCGGCATATAGAGCAACTGGAGCATCAGCAGCTTGAGTAAAAATACTAAGTACGTCTTCTTTTACAGGCAGTTTTTCGATCTCTTTCTTCTGTGTGTCATATTTAAATGCACCAACATAAGCTTGATCTTCTGCCGTAAAATAGATATTCTTGTCGAAGGTATTCCATTCGGCATTTGAAACAGCAGGATTGAAATTTTTTGTGATAGGTTCTACCTTCTTATCTGACAAGTTCATTATGAACAACTGTCCGTCGTATGTATTTACAATAGCACCTTTGCTAACATTCTTGCCAATTTGATTAAAAGCTTCAGCCGAAGCAGAAATAAGCAATTGTTTGCCGTCTGGAGAATACTGAGCTCGACCTGCAAATTTCTGATCTTTCCAGATAGTATCTACCTGCATGGTATTCAAATCAAGTTCGTATAGTGCAGATTCTGAAAATGGGCGCTCGGTCAATTTATCGGTACGTACACTAAACAATAGCTTTGTGCTATTGGGGTGTACATCATTCAAAGCAGTTGTTTTATATCCGTAAGTGAGACGTTGAAGATTGCCGGTATTCAAATCAAACTTGTGAATAAAATATCTGTTTCTCCAACCTGGTTGACGGTCTGCCGGAGTTAGAATCTCTTGCATTGCACCGTCATTTGTAGGACCTTTCTCTACAATTGAAAGCAAAAGGAAGGATTCATTTGGTGCGAAACGAAACGATCCTTCCGGTAGATTACTTGAAAGAACTGTTTCGGATAATGTTGCCGGATCAACTGTAACAAGCTCTGTTCCAACAATACCTTTGCGTGTGTAGTAAAGCTTATTCGACTTTGGCATCCATGAGTAACTAACCGATTGTCGCGGATCTGAAAGAATAACACGATTCGATGTAATATCTTTAAGTTCGGTATAACGCTGCGTTTCTCCTCCCGGAAGGACCTGGCTATAATTAATTAGTGCATATTGTCCGTTTGGAGATAGAGACATTGATCCAATACGTTTACCTTCAATAATATCATTGACTGTAAGAGGTCTTTCTGCATTGGTCGTTATTGAAACTAATGTTTTCTCAAATCGTTGATTCGGAACAAAGCACACCTTTATATCTGGGGTATTATTCTCGCCAAGGATCTTAATTGCAAATTGATACTGTATCGGCATCAAATTCAGCTTAACCTTAACAGGCGAGGTCGATGATGTTGTCTGTTCTCCAACTTTTTTACCATTTTGAAAAATTTGAAATAGGCCTTTTCCTTCTACTACCAATGTTCCTTCACAAAACTGTTTCGGTACCATATAAAAAGAAGCGAGACTAATATTTGCTTCTTTTGAAGAAGATGCTGTAATAGTTAGCTTGTTTGATGCATCTGCTGTTACTGTTTTATTATCTGCAGCTATAAAATTAACAGTACCATTTAATAGTGAGCTGTTATTAAAGGAATCACCCTTTACGTTTACATTGTCAACGATTATTGGTTTTACAACCGGGTAAGGACCTTGTAATAGATATTGTTTTACAAATAATGAGTCGGCAGCCATCACATGTCCCGACAGCAAAAGGAGACTCACTGGATAAAGAAATTTTTTCATGATATATTTTAGTCTAGATAGCCATCCCAGTAATGCATACTGGGAAAAGCTGTTTGTAATTCTATTTCAGTCTTGAAAATTCCGAAAACAGATGAGCCTGAGCCCGACATTGATGCATAGCATGCACCATGCTTGTATAAGTCGTTCTTTACTTGTTCTATAATCGGGAATAATGGGAAAACGCTTTTCTCAAAATCGTTTTTCATTACATTCTTCCATTCGTCTACAGGCTTCTTGATAATCTCAAGCAAAGAATGAGAGGGAGTAGAAGGTGTAATCTGAGAAAAAGCTTGAGCAGTAGAAATATGAACATCTGGCTTTACCAAGACAAGAAAATAACCCTTGAGAGATAGATCTATCTGCTTAAAAATATTCCCAATACCAGAAGCAAAAACAGGCTTGTTTTGAATAAAGAAAGCACAATCTGCACCCAGTTGAGCAGCATAAGATTCAAGCTGTTCGACTGAGATTCCTAGGTTAAACATCGTATTAAGCATCTTCAAGGTAAATGAGGCATCAGCAGACCCGCCACCCAAGCCTGCACCAAAAGGAATATGCTTGATCATATGAATATCCACATTCGGAATCTCATGTGATTGTTTTAATAAATTAAGGGCTTTAATAACCAGATTCTTTTCAGGCGGACCATCTACTTCAAGACCGCTACAATGAAATGTATATGCTGTGTTTTCAGCAGACTCGGTAATTTCGAGTGCATCTTTTATTTGGATGGGATAGAAGATTGTTTCGAGGTTATGATACCCGTCGGGACGTTTCGAAACAATATCTAATCCTAGATTGATCTTAGCATTCGGAAATGAAATCATTTATTTATTATTTTGTATATGTGCAAAAATAAATGAATTTATCGAATTAGCTCTTTTTTTCGCTCTACTTAGACATTTGATAACGTACATTTCATTCATTTTGCTACAACACGTCCTCTATATATTTCTGATTTGATCAAAAAAGAGTAACTTTGATATCCTAAAAATTCAATTTGTACATGGCAGAAAACTACTCAAACAACGGAAGAAGTAGAAGCAAGACTGTGGTAATTCCCGAAATGGGAAAATTGCAACCGCAAGCCAAAGAGCTTGAAGAAGCAGTACTGGGAGCTTTAATGCTCGAGAAAGACGCATACTCTATTGTAAGTGAAATATTAAAACCTGAGAGTTTTTACGAAAAGTCTCACCAAATGATATACTCATCGATTGTAGACTTGGCAGCAAGCCAAAGACCAATCGATATGCTTACCGTAACCGAGCAGCTGAAGAAGCGAGGCGAGCTTGATTTGGTAGGCGGGCCATTTTACATTGCCCAACTTACCTCGCGTGTTGCGTCGTCGGCGCACATCGAGTACCACTCCCGTATTATTGCACAGAAATATCTAGCTCGTGAGCTTATTTCTTTCACTTCTCATGTTCAAACCAAAGCGTTTGATGAAACAATAGATGTAGATGATCTGATGCAAGAAGCTGAAGGTAAACTCTTCGAAATCTCGCAACGTAACGTAAAGAAAGATACAACTCAGATTAATCCTATTATCAAGGAAGCGATTGAATTACTGCAAACAGCAGCCTCTCGCGATACCGGACTTAGCGGTTTACGAACTGGTTTTGACGGACTTGATAAGATTACGTCAGGATGGCAAAACTCCGACCTTATCATCATCGCGGCTCGTCCTGCGATGGGTAAAACCGCATTTGTTCTTTCGATGGCAAAAAACATGGCTGTAAACAATGGTTCGCCTGTAGCCCTGTTCTCTCTGGAGATGTCGAATGTGCAGTTGGTAAACCGTCTTATCGTAAACGTGTGTGAAATCCCCGGTGAAAAGATTAAGAGTGGTCAACTTGCACCTTACGAATGGGAGCAATTAGACTTTAAGATCAAGGAATTATACGATGCACCAATCTTTGTCGACGATACGCCCAGTTTGTCGGTTTTCGAGTTGAGAACAAAGGCGCGTCGTTTGGTACGTGAACACGGTATTCGATGTATCATTATTGACTACTTGCAGTTGATGAATGCAAGTGGCATGAACTTTGGTAGCCGTGAGCAAGAGGTGAGTATGATCTCTCGATCGCTCAAAGGTTTAGCAAAGGAGTTGAACATTCCGATCATCGCACTTTCGCAGCTGAATCGTGGTGTGGAAAATAGACAGGGACATGAAGGTAAACGTCCGCAGCTAGCCGACCTTCGTGAATCGGGAGCGATTGAGCAGGATGCCGATATGGTGTGTTTCATTCACCGTCCCGAATATTATAAAATTACGGAAGACGAACGAGGAAACTCTTTGATTGGTTTGGCCGAAATCATCATTGCAAAACACCGTAATGGTGCCACCGGAGATGTACGTTTACGCTTTAAAAACGAGTTTGCGAAGTTTATGAATCTTGAAGAAGATCTTTCTGTGAAAGAATTTTCATCAAGCATGAATGGAGGACCAGAAGAAGGACAAAGCGCACCGTTCCCACCAATACAAGGATCGAATGACTTCTTGTCGGGGGCAAGTAGTCCGGATGTTCCGTTCTAAAAACGATATTGATAACTAGTTAGTCAGTACGATAATTATTTTATACAATACAACAACCCTGCGATTTTACTGTTTCCATAATAGGAGACTGTAGAGTCGCGGGGTTGCTTTGTTTAGAGCCTAGATTTTCTTTTCATCAGTCTTGTCACTAATTTCTTTTTTATGGTTCAAGTGTTTCTTAAGGGCGCAAATTCTTTAATATTTAAATAATGACATTTTTATATGAAAACAAGGCCTGAAAGCTTGCTGAATAAAGAAATAAGTTATATTTGCGACGAATGAGTATAAACTAAATAACAAATTGTTATGATTACGAAAGAACTGATTAATCCTCAAAGCATTGTCATTGTAGGAGGTTCGAACAATATACATAAGCCAGGCGGACGTATCGTTCGCAATTTACTTGATGGAAAATACCAAGGCGACTTATATGTCGTGAATGCTAAGGAAACCGATGTTCAAGGCATTAAGTCATACCATTCTGTAGATGAAATTCCCGAAGCTGATATGGCTATTATTGCCATACCAAGTAAAGCTTGTCCGGAAGTTGTAGATCATTTGGCAAAAAATAAAGGCGTGAAGGCTTTTATCGTTATATCTGCAGGTTTTGGAGAGGAAACAAAGGAGGGAGGAGAACTAGAGCGACGAATGATTCAAAGCGCGACCGATGCAGGGGCATCTCTATTAGGACCAAATTGCATTGGTTTGATGAACACACATCACCATAGTGTATTTACACTTCCAATTCCTGAATTTCATCCGCAAGGAGTAGACTTTATATCTAGCTCGGGTGGGACAGCCTTATTTATTATCGAATCAGCCTTAACAAAGGGACTTCGCTTTGCGTCTGTTTGGTCAGTAGGAAATTCTTCACAAATCGGCGTAGAAGACATTCTAGAGCACATGGACAAGCATTTTGACCCTATTCAGGACTCAAAAATTAAGATGCTCTATATCGAAAGCATCAAAAATCCGGATAAACTATTGTTTCATGCCTCTTCTCTTATTCGTAAAGGCTGTAAAATTGCTGCAATCAAAGCCGGAAGCACAGACTCTGGCAAACGCGCAGCCTCCTCTCATACCGGAGCCATCGCTAGTTCTGATTCTGCTGTAGAAGCCCTATTCCGTAAAGCCGGAATTGTGCGTTGTTTTAGTCGTGAAGAACTCACAACTGTTGCAAGTATCTTTACTCTGAAAGATGTGAAAGGTAAAAACTGCGCTATTATTACGCATGCGGGCGGACCGGCGGTGATGCTTGCAGACGCTTTATCAAAAGGTAGATTAAATGTACCGGCTCTTACAGGTCCGGTTGCAGATGAATTGAAATCAAAGTTATTACCTGGTGCAGCAGTTGGAAACCCAATTGATATTATCGGCACCGGAACACCGGAACACCTTGCTACAGCAATTGACTACTGCGAACACAAGTTTGATAACATTGATTTGATGATGGTTATCTTCGGAAGTCCCGGTCTTGTAAAGCTTTATGACACGTATGAAGTGTTGCATAAGAAGATGGAGAGTTGTTCGAAACCAATCTTTCCGATACTTCCTTCAATAGTAACAGCAGGTCCGGAGGTGAAAAGTTTTGTAAAAAAAGGTCATGTCAACTTCTCTGATGAAGTTACACTAGGTACAGCTCTTGCACGTGTGATCAATACACCTTGTCCGGCTAGTTCGGATATTCAACTATATGGAGTTGATGTTCCGGAGATTAGACGTATTATTGATCAACTTCCATCCGACGGTTATTTAGCACCGGAACATGTACGTCAAGTACTTACTGCGGCAGGAGTTCCGCTCGTAAAGGAATTTGTATCAGCCAATAAAGATGAAATCTTAGCATTTGCTAAAGAAGTAGGTTATCCGGTTGTAGCCAAGGTAGTAGGGCCATTGCATAAATCTGATATAGGAGGAGTTTCTTTGAATATTAAGTATGAAGAACACCTAATTCTTGAGTTTGAACGTATGATGAAGCTGCCAGAAGTTACAGCAATCATGATACAACCAATGCTTAAAGGTACAGAACTGTTCCTTGGAGCCAAATATGAAGAACGCTTCGGCCATGTTGTTCTTTGCGGACTAGGAGGAATCTTTGTTGAAGTCTTGAAAGATGTTTCGTCAGGATTAGCACCGATATCACAAGAAGAAGCCATCTCTATGATTCGGTCACTTCGTGGATATCCGATATTGAAAGGTGTACGTGGGCAAAAACCAATCGACGAAGATCAATTCGCAAGTATTATTGTAAAACTCTCAACTGTGTTACGTTTTGCGAAGGAAATTAAGGAAATGGATATCAATCCGCTGTTAGCTACAGATAAAGGAATTGTAGCAGTAGATGCACGTATTCGTATCGAAAAAAATAGTTAATTATACAATTAGATATTTTGGAGTAAATGGTTTTATCTTTGGAACTGTGCAAAAGTTGATGAAGTATAGAAAGTAGATTCTAAATTTTCTATCTAAAAATATTGAGGACATTGTTTTCACGTAAAGTGGGAGCAATGTCCTTTTATTTTATTCTTCCTAAATCTGAAAATTTGAGCTGGCTACATCTAGAAATAATCCTGCTAAAAGCTCTGGAAATACTTTCAAAGATTCGTTATATATATGTACAATCTTTTGATTTGATCTTAATCGGTATTTAAGAAGAATAATGTGGAATTTGCGCGCAATCTAAACTCTCTGAGAATTGGATAAAAATAAAGCGCATTTACATTGGTAGGGAATATTTAATTCTCGCGAAGTTTAGAGTACAACTGTTTTGTTCAGAAAATATGCACTATGCACATAATAAATACGTACTTTACTTGAGAAGCTCATTTATATGCTTTGCTAAACAATAGGATTGATCAAGTGAGTGTGTTGGAGTTATTCAACTATTTAAATATCCTACTTAACATAATATCAATTATAGTTTAAATGAAGACTGTTTATAAAGATACTAAAAATTAGACCCAAAGTCAAGTAAATCAGCTTAAAAAATAAAGGCATGCGGAAAATACTTACCGCATGCCTTTTGTATATCTTGTACGAAGATAAATCTTATTTGTTGAAACGTTTTTTCAAGATATCAATCATATCAACAGTCATAGACTCCAAATTATATTTTGGAGACCAACCCCATTCTTTACGTGCACATGAGTCATCCAAAGAGTTTGGCCATGAATCAGCGATACGTTGACGAAGTGGATCCGATTGGTATTCAATTGTAAATGAAGGAATATGCTTTCTGATCTCTGCTGCGATTTGCTCTGGAGCAAAACTCATTGAAGTTACATTGAATGAGTTGCGGTGCTCTAGTTTCGTTGGATCTGCCTCCATCAAGTCGATTGCAGCATTCAATGCATCAGGCATATACATCATATCCATATAAGTACCTTCGGCAATTGGACAAACAAATTTACCTGTTTGCACAGCTTGGTAGTAAATATCAACAGCATAGTCTGTTGTACCACCACCCGGAGGTGTTACATTTGAAATAATTCCAGGGAAACGTACCGAACGAGTATCTACTCCAAAACGTAAATTGTAGTAGTCACTTAAAAGTTCGCCAGATACTTTTGTCACGCCGTACATTGTACGTGGACGCTGAATTGTGTCCTGAGGTGTATTGTCTTTAGGAGTACCAGGACCGAATACACCAATAGAACTTGGTGTAAATACAGCGCAGTTTTCTTCTCTTGCTACTTCAAGCACGTTAAACAAACCGCCCATACCGATCTTCCAAGCCAATTGAGGCTTCGCCTCTCCCACTGCCGACAATAACGCTGCAAGATTGTAGATTGTATCTACGTTGTATTTCTTTACAACATCAGCAATTTGTTGAGCGTTTGTTACGTCAACAATTTCGGCAGGACCCGATTCCAAAAGCTCGCGTGTAGGCTCAGCTCCAGGAATATACCCTGCTACTACTTGACCATTTGGGTAGCGTTTTCTCAACTCTTGAGTTAGTTCAGAACCAATCTGTCCCGTGGATCCAATAATCAATACGTTTTTCATAATAAAAATATGTTTGCTATTTTTGCTGCAAATGTATATAGTTTCGTCGATTAATCTCAAAAAAAGAGCTTTATTTTCGCAATAAATTAAAAAAAAGTTAGACATTTGTCGTGCATTTGAAAGGTTAATAGCCCCAATGTATTATATAAATAATATCAATTAAGTATGTACGGTAAAATTAAAGAACACTTACAAAACGAGTTAGCTGAAATTAAATCAGCTGGTCTTTACAAACAAGAGCGTATTATCATTACGCCACAGAACGCAGACATTAAAGTTAACAACGGTCAAGACGTACTTAACTTTTGCGCAAATAACTATCTTGGGCTATCAGATCACCCACGTTTGATCAAAGCTGCAAAAGAAGCAATGGATACTCATGGCTTTGGTATGTCATCAGTTCGCTTTATTTGCGGTACACAAGATATTCACAAAGAACTAGAGGCAGCAATCTCTAAATACTTCAAGACAGAAGACACAATTCTATACGCTGCATGTTTTGATGCAAATGGTGGTGTATTCGAGCCATTGTTCACAGAAGAAGATGCAATCATCTCCGACTCATTGAACCACGCTTCTATCATCGACGGAGTTCGTCTATGTAAAGCAAAAAGATACCGTTATGCAAATGCAGACATGGCAGACCTTGAAAGATGTCTTCAAGAAGCACAAGCACAACGTTTCCGCATTATCGTAACAGACGGAGTATTCTCTATGGACGGAAATGTTGCACCAATGGACAAAATTTGCGAACTTGCAGACAAATACGACGCAATGGTAATGGTAGACGAATGTCACTCTGCCGGAGTTGTAGGTAAAACAGGTCGTGGAGTAAGCGAATTGTTCGATGTTTATGGTAAAATTGACATCTATACAGGCACACTAGGTAAAGCATTTGGTGGCGGTATTGGCGGTTTCACTACAGGTAAGAAAGAAATCATCGACATCTTACGCCAACGTTCTCGTCCATATTTGTTCTCAAACTCAATTCCACCGGCAGTAGTTGGCGCAGGATTGGAAGTATTCAAAATGTTGGACGAATCAGACGAGCTACACGATACATTGAGTGCAAACGTAAGCTACTTCAGAGAGAAAATGCTTGCTGCAGGTTTCGACATCAAACCTACACAATCAGCAATCTGTGCAGTAATGCTTTACGACGCAAAACTTTCACAAGACTTTGCAGCAAAACTATTGGAAGAGGGTATTTACGTAACAGGTTTCTACTATCCGGTAGTACCAAAAGGACAAGCACGTATCCGCGTTCAATTGTCGGCTGCTCACAAACCAGAGCATTTAGACAAAGCGATTGCCGCATTTACAAAAGTAGGCAAAGAGCTTGGTGTAATTAAATAAAGATATATGATAAAGGATTTTAGAGAAGCAGGTAAAAAGATAAAAGAGAAATCGTATGCACGTATTCAGAAGCAACTGGCATCAAAACTATTCTATCGATTTGAGATTGTTTTGATATTGGGCTCTATTGCTTCGGTCATACTCCTATCATTCGAGCAGTTAGAAACATGGCGTTTCAACCTTTTCCTTTTTACTTTCTTCTCTGCCTTTATTTTTACCATCGAATATTGTATGAGGATTGTTTCAGCACCCGCTGTTTATCCTCATTTAGCTAGCTGGAAGGCGAGATTAAAATATGTATTCTCGTTTTTCGGCTTTATTGACTTCATGGCTATCATGCCATACGTCTTGGTATTTTGGTTTTGGGATACCCCACTGGTAAACCTTATTGCAGTATCACACATCTTAATCATATTCAAGTTAGTACGGTATTCGAAATCTTTTAAGATGCTAGCACATGTATTTGCATCTGTTCGTTACGAGCTGACTGCAGCTTTTGCTGCCGGCGGAATATTTGTATGCTTTGCAGCCATGCTCATGTATTATATCGAGCGAACGGCACAACCGGAAGTTTTTCGCAATATTGGAGATGGTTTTTGGTGGGCCATCATTACCTTTTCTACTGTAGGTTATGGAGATATCTATCCCGTTACGGCATTGGGCAAAGTCTTGGCAGGCATGCTCAGTATGGTAGGTATCGGTATGATTGCACTTCCAACCGGTTTGATAAGTTCTGCGTTCTTGAACAAATTACAAGAACAGCGAATGCAAAGAAACCAACACGAACACTGCG
Organism: Tannerellaceae bacterium; assembly: GCA_051656605.1. Classification (GTDB taxonomy): domain Bacteria; phylum Bacteroidota; class Bacteroidia; order Bacteroidales; family CAMTPD01; genus UBA12018. Next base: position 89,401 of record JBOGCF010000039.1, read on the forward strand.
GAAAAAGATGTCCGCACTGTGGAAGTATACTATCTGATGAACTTGACCACAATCAACGATAAAGACTAGATATTGAAATAATGCAAGATTCAAATTTTCACAGTCATTGCACCTATTGCGACGGCCATGCAGAGGCCGAAGCTTTTGTAAAAAGTGCAATAGATAAGCAATTTAGAGCTTACGGATTTAGCTCGCACTCCCCTCTTCCATTTCGTACCATCTGGAATATGAATGCAGAAGACATGGATACCTATATCAAAGAAGTCAACGACCTCAAGCACAAATACGCAAATGAAATCGAAGTATATTGCGGACTCGAGATCGACTACTTATCAGATCAATACAATGCATCTTCAGCGTATTTTACCTCTTTACCTTTAGATTACCGCATTGGCTCACTGCATTTCATCACACAAGATGCAGCTTATAAGCAGCTGGTTTGTATCGATGGTCCATTCTCTGAGTTTAAGCAAAATGTAGACGAATACTACGGCGGAGACGTGCACGCCTTAATCAAACATTACTACGAGTTGATGTCGAAAATGGTCGTAGCAGGATGCTTCGACTTTGTAGGTCATCTCGACAAAATCTATATGAATGCATCCGGCTATAAAGAGTTTGATGTAACATCAAAGCAATACACCTCACAAGCAATAGACTTACTGCATTTAATCAAAGAGCACGATCAGAAGATTGAGATCAATACAAAAGTTCTCAATAAGAAATCAATGCTTTTCCCTCATCAACAGTTCTTTGACACGATCAAACAGCTAGAAATTCCGTTGATGGTAAACTCTGATAGCCATTACCCCGAACTAGTAAACGACGGGCGGGCCGAAGTATTGCAGCTTCTCAAAGCAGCAGGAATCAAAACAACTGTAGAGTTATCTCAAGGCGAATGGAAAGAATTTGAGATTAAATAAGCAACAAACCTCCCATTATCTTTGTTCTATTTCTATAAATTAAGACAAAGAGTATGAGTTTCTTATCCGAATTTAAGCAGTTTGCAATGCGTGGCAACGTAGTCGACTTGGCAGTGGCAGTAGTTGTTGGTGGCGCATTTGGAAAGATTGTAAGTTCGCTGGTTAGCGACATCATTATGCCTCCGATCGGACTTCTTTTAGGAGGTGTTTCGTTTTCAAATCTTCAGATCGTATTAAAGCATGCGGTAATGGATGGTGATAAAGTTGTACACGAAGCGGTTGCTATACGTTATGGCACCTTCTTGGAAACGATTATCGACTTTGTTATCATAGCATTTGCCATCTTCTCAGTTGTAAAAGCTATGACAGTGTTTAAGAAGAAGGAAGAAGCAGTACCTGCACCGCCTCCTGCTCCTACGAAAGAAGAGATTTTGCTTACCGAGATACGTGATATCTTGAAAAGCGAACAAGAAAACAATGCAAAGAAATAATTCGTATACTTCTTGCATGCAATACAACAGGCCTTCAAATCATGTGTAACATAAATACATGATTTGAAGGCCTCTTTCTTTAATCCTTTTCACACTCAGATCGTTTCAACGGTTTGATAATCAAGCGAAGCGACTGATCGTAGGTAAAGTAGTTCCATACCCAATTGATAAAGACAAACAACTTGTTCTTAGGCCCGAAGATCGATCTGAGGTGGATGAAACACCAGATAAACCACGCCATAAAACCACTAAACTTATACTTCCCTATCTCGGCAATAGCGGCATTTCGGCCTATAGTAGCCATTGATCCCTTATCGTGATATGCAAAAGCCTTTTTCTTAGCAAAGCCATCGTTGAAATTTTCGACCAATGTTGCCGCCTGTTGCATTGCCACTTGCGCCACTTGCGGATTCCCTTGCGTATCTTCTACAAAGGCAATATCGCCAATTGCAAACACATTCTCTTCTCCTTTTACAAGGCTATACCGATCGGTAATGATACGTCCGCTCTTATGTATGGATGCAGCTTCGAGACCTGCAATCTTATTGGGAGTAATCCCAGCCACCCAGATCACGTTCTTCGATTTCAACGACGATCCGTCGGAAAGAGACAGAAGCGAATCCTTATAGTCTGTAACAAACACCTTATTAACCACTTGCACATTCAAATGCTTCAAGTGCTCTTCCGTTTTAGCCGATAGTTCGGGCGAGAACGACGCAAGCAGACGATCTGCCCCGTTGATCAGCGAAATAGACATCTCATCAAAGCTCAACTCCGGATAGTCTTTTGGGAAAACAAACTTTTTCATCTCGGCCAATGCTCCTGACATCTCCACACCTGTGGGTCCGCCCCCTACAATCACAAACGTAAGCAGCTCCTTCCTGAGTTCCGGATCAGACGTGTTCATCGCATTCTCCAGGTTTTGAAGCAGGTAGTTGCGCATGTACAAAGCGTCCGATGTCGACTTCAAAGCCAGCGTAGTATCCTTTAGTTTACCATTACCATAGTAGTTGGTGTCGCATCCCATCGCAATCACCAGGTAATCATATTCAATAACACCGATAGACGTCTCAAGCATATTAGCGGTACGATCTACAGCCGTAGCCTCTCCCATCCTAAAATGAAAATCTTGAAACTTCTGAAAGATCTTTCTAAAAGGAAACGAAATCCCACTAGGCTCAATACCGGAAGTCGCCACTTGATAGAGTAACGGCTGAAACTGATGGTTGTTGTGTTTATCAATCAACACCACCTGATATTTGCTCCGATCTAGCTTTTGAGCAATCGTAAGTCCAGCGAAACCACCACCTACGATCACCACTCTTTTCTTTGTTCTCTTATCGGGAATGTTACTTATATAATCCATAGTATTCCAATGCATTAATCTATACATGAAACAAAACAAAGCACCTTTTGTTAATCCTTATTCCTAATAGTATATATAGTGCTGCCCATATCCGGCTGTATTGCATTAAAAATATTTTTATCTTTGTGCAATAACTCAAGACTAAATCAATGCTACAAATCTCTTCCGATTGTACAAAGTGTGCAAAATGTGTAAAGGTATGTCCTACCTCGATTATTGAAATGACAGACAACGGCCCCCTATTGAAACCGGAACGTATCAAAGGGTGTATCAAATGCGGACATTGTGTTTCCGTATGCGACAAAGGAGCACTGGATCATCAACTTGTACCACTCGCAAATCAGGAATCCACAGATAATGTAATTACATCTCCCGAAGCGGTAAAAGCAACCATGCGCTCTGTACGTTCGATACGTAACTTCAGAAAAACACCGGTTTCGAAAGAACTGATTGCAGACATTGCCGATGCGGCACGTTATGTACCTACAGCCCGCAACACACAACAAGTATCTTATCTTGCCGTGCTTAATCCTGAAACCGTAAAACTATTGGCAGATAAAACCGTAGACTACTTTGCCGAAGCCATCGAAGCCGGTGAGCCTTGGGTAAGACCGTACCGCGGATTGGTGCGCGTGTATCGCGACAAAGGATACGACATCGTATTTAGAGGAGCTCCTCACGTACTGATCTCTGTATATCCTAAAAGTCAGTACTACGGAAAAGACAATGCACGTTTGGGTATGGTATATGCACGTCTTCAGGCTAGTGTACACAACATCGGTACATGCTGGGCAGGCTTTTTCGAAATGTATGCCGTAGCAAAACCCGAAGAAGTAGCCGAGATCTTAAAGATTGAAGCAGATATGCGCGTTGGTGCGGCAGTTATGTTCGGGCATCCGGCATTTAAATATCACCGATTGGTAGAAAGAGAACCGCTAAATATCTCTTTTATCTAAATCGTAGCCATACTACGTATACAAAAACGAAACAGTACGATACAACAAAAGCGTCTTGCGCGGATACAAGTGCTACTCTAAGCACAATCTCGGCAAGACGCTTTATATTTACTGACTTAAAGTATCTGAGCAATTACCTGGATAGACTCCAGGTTGGTAATTTTGAGTCTGTGATGCAACTCTACGTCGTTGCTTCTATCAAAATCAGCTTCGACCGAAAGATAACCCAAGTGAAACAAGACAGAGAATAAGTTTTCCATGCTTTGACACCCCCTTTTCAAGTCTACAAATTCTTTCAATCCCGATACCAAATGATCGCCTTCGAGCAGCGACTTGATGATTTCGATGGTAGAGAAAGGACACATCTGTAGCAACTCCTTGATAATGCTGTTGTCTTTTAGCGTATACACTTTGAGGTCGTGATCGCCGTTTTGCAAGCAACCAATCACCGATTTGGGATGAAACAAATGTCCCCTTCCCGAAACAAAACCTCCAAACCAATGGCTCATCGGTTCATACAACCATTCGAGCATACATTTATCGAGCAACTCTTTTAGTTCGCTTTCTGTAAATCCGAACGACTTATCCATCGTATCGTTGAGTAGCGTATCTGCCTGAAACGAATCGAATCCTCCCAATACCGTTTCGTCCGGAATCAGCAAATTACCACACACAACACCTCTAAAGATGATACTATTGTCGCGGAAAGCTGTTTCGAAGAATACCTGCAAAAAGTTCTTCAATTCGTCGTAATGCCCTCCTGTAAATGCTTGTTGCAACGGTTTGTCGTAGTCATCTACAAGCACTACCACTTTCTCATTGTGGAATTTGTGCAGCATGCGGATCAGTAAGTACAGAGAACTTTGCAATACAAAAGGCGAAGCGGTACGATTTAGTATTTGTGTAAAGTCTTTACGATCCATCTCAAATGTATCGTTGTCGTTTGATAGCAGGTAGTCGTGTCGTTCAAACTCGCGCGACATGATCTCTGCCAAACGTTTCATGCACATATCAAACGGACCTTTGCCAATATCGTCGAGCGAAATCGAAATCACCGGATACCTGTGCATGTATTTCTGATAGTCTACCCAGTTTGCAATGGTAAGATCATCAAAGAGTTTTGCATTCTCTTTCGTTACCATTGCATGCGCATTTACATTCCCTGCCGAAGCCATAAGACGGAAATACTCTTGCGGTTCGTCGAGCAGATGTTGCACACATGGCGGATAAGGCCTTTCGAAATAATATCGAAGCATCGATAAATTAAGCGTTTTACCAAAAGCTTGCGGGCGTGTAATGATGTTTACTTTTGGGGCCTCGATGATCTCCCGTATGAAGTCCGATTTGTCTACAAATATATAATTGTCGGTAATCAGTTCTTTAAAGTCTTTTATACCAATGGGTAATCGTGTAGTTTTCATACAATAGCGTTATTTAGTGATGACTCTTATTTTTATAACAAACGATTCTTTTAGTTACAACAAACAAAAAGGCAGAATGATTAACGCTTTTACGCCTAACATTGCATATTCTTGCAACTGCATAGTGTTCAAGCATAGAGAATGAATAATTTCTTTGTATTTTTGAAGACAAAACGATATATATCCTAACAAGTTTGACTTCTTGCATGAAAGAATTGATAAAAGTAAAGAAACGTACTTTACTACTACTCATCAGTGTATTGTGGCTTATAGCCGGTGTAAATATCTTAAAAATAGGTATCACGCTGCTCATGGCTCAACACGATTACTTGGCACTAAAACTACTCGGTTCGCTCGTTATATTCTTCTTATTTCTGCGTTTCGTGTTTTTGCGCACGTTTCGCAAGCATGCCGAGCGCATTGAAAATATCCCCGGGCATAGCCATTACCCTTATCAAGTGATGGATGTAAAAGGATTCCTCATCATGCTCTTTATGATCTTACTTGGTATATGTGGCCGCACGTTTCATTGGTTTTCAGATACATTCATCGAAGTATTCTATCCGGGATTGGCTTCTGCGCTTATCGTAGGCGGATGTTTGTTCTTGATCAGAGCCCTTCGCACCAAAAGCATTTCGGAAGAATAAATACACTATCCCCCTTTTGGGTAAAAAGGCAACACCCGTTTCGGGTCGTTATTTTTGCCTTTTTAGGGCTATTCCGCGTGCTAGATTTACGGTTTTCGTTTATTTTTCACCTTCAGAAAACGAGGTTGTCAGTCCATTCGATTCAGATTTTACTCCAAAACCATGCTTGGTTTTTCCAAAAAGCATGCATACTTACCGAAAAAAGGCAGTTTACTTCGTAAAAGAAGCAAACTGCCTTTTTTTTGGACCTAATTACGTTTTCGTGAACACCATTTTTACTCACCGTGAAAAGTATTTTCATTCTCTACGAAGAGTGAATTCAGTTATAGTGAAGAGTGTAAAAAGTCTTCGAGGAGAATAAATACACTCTTCACTATAACTTTTTGCACTTTCCACGATAACACTGCCGCGTCAATGCGCTCACAAGCTTTTGTCTTGCTGCATGTACAGGTTGATATGCACAGAACGCACTCAGCGGGAGTTTAGAAAACACATCTTGTTGTTGCTTTCGATGCATGGCAAACATTCTGCTACCTCTTTTGTAAGTCGTTGTAACGACGCAACCTCCCGTGTAAGCACAAAGCAGTATTTCCCGGCATACTGTAAGTTGTATTTATGTTGCAAGGATGCAGCATCTGGCAAAAAAATAGCCCAAAACTGTGTGTTTCGGGCTATTTTATGTAAAAGAGGGTTTCTCGTCTACATTTCTATTATTTACAATAAGTATGAAAGCAATGAGCGCTTCAGCTTATGATTGCATTACTTGATAATGATCTCTTTGATGATTGGCCAGCAGGTATGTTGTCCTGTAATCTGTATCTTCACGGCTTTGATCGCTTCGCCGGTTAGTTTAGCTTTAGCCTCACCCAGATCGTTAAACGCTCCTACCTTCTCGTAAGTGGTACCGTCTTTCGAAACCAAAAGATCTGCCATTGTGATGTAGTCTTTAGAGTCGCCCGTAATCACTTCAATCTCTTTCGCGTTTACCGGCTCGCCAAGCAAGATCGTAAAGTAATGATCTTTACCAACCGATGTTCCGCCCCAGTAAAACGAGTTTGTGCGACCGTCGAAAGCATATTCCGGATGGTACGGAAAGTTTTGCGGGATGTTTGTCTCGATGTTAGCGTGACGCACCAAAGCAGGCTTTTCGTCGGTTGGGGCAAATTCTGTTTCATTTAGTGCATCGTCTTCATAGAAGTTGATTCCCAACGAAGCCATAATCGGATAGTATGCATTGATACGCTCGTAAAACGAATCCCAGTTTTTCTTGCCCTTCTCTGTCCACATTACTTCTGCCAATGCAGTGATACGTGGATAAAGCATCCATTCTACTCGGTCTTGTGTAGCAACACGCTCTGTCCACAAACACGCTTGCACTCCTTTTACAAGGTCGTGTTTATCAGCCGTAATCGTAGAGTCGATTGGTTCCCATTCGTAGATCTTGCGTGTAGAATTACCCGCATATCCCCAGTCGTAGTAGCAACCGTGTTGCGGAGCCATAATGATAGGAATGTTGCGAGACAATGCGTGCTTTTGTTGCTCTACACCATCGTTGCGCCACACCATCACCAGATCTTCGGGCGTAGCCACGCCACGCTCGTCTATTTCGTCCCATCCTACCATGGTTTTACCGTATTTACGAGTAAGATCAGACACTTGTTTTGTAAAGTAATCCTGTATTTGTCCCGGTTTGGTAAAACCTTGTTGTTTATACAGGGCCATACATTTCGGACACGATTCCCAGATGGTTGTCGGTACTTCGTCGCCACCCATGTGAATGTATTGTGAAGGGAAGATATCTACCAATTCCTTGATTACGTCTTCTACAAAAGCAATCGACTGCGGATTTCCTACGCAGATCATGTTCTCGTTGCCGCGACGACGTTGATTCAGGGCCATTTCTTCCGGATATGCTTCAAACGTACCGCCGTTGCACGATAGGTTTGGCATTGCCGCGAGCAAAGCCGTGTTGTGTCCCGGCATATCTACTTCCGGAATCACTTCTACGTTGCGAAGTGCCGCATAACGTACCACTTCTTTCAAATCATCTTTTGTATAGTATTTGCCCGAAAGCTCAGGGAAGTTTGCATAGAATGTACCTTTCTCGGTGAGTTCAGGATACTTTTCCATATACAGACGCCAAGCATTGTTGTCTGTCAAGTGCAGGTGTAGTTTGTTTAGCTTGAAGTAACTCATCTGGTCGATGCTTTCTTTCAGCTCGTCTACCGTCCAGAAGTGACGGCTACAATCCAACATCAATCCGCGATACTGGAAACGTGGCGAATCGCTGATTGCAAGGTTGGGCAATACACCATTGCCGGCAGTAGCGATCAATTGTTGTAAGGTTTTGATGGCATTGAAGGCACCTGAATAATCGGCACAAGCAATGTTTATCTTACCATCCTTGATATTTAACGTATATGCATTTGGAGCAAGCGATTTATTTTCAGTAAAATTAATTACCGCATTTGCATTGTCGATTGCAATATGTTGTAGTCCGCCGTTGCGAATGATGGATAAAGCCGAATCGGGCATCGCAAAGATCGAAGATGGAAGATTCACTGTCGCAATCTGGTTGATAGGAAGTGATCCGCTCAGTATCTCTACATTGTTGGGCTGTGGAATAAGGGAAACACGATCGGTTATCTTGCTTTCGCACGCAGAGAATAGCAACAATGCACCTAGTGTTTGGGATAATAATTTCGGATTCATGTCTCTTAGTTTATATTTTATGGTTAGACCAATTAGCTATTTCGGTGGTTTTTTTAATAATATAAATTAAGATCGTCGCAAAGATAATGAATAGTTGTAATTATATCAGCATTTGTTTTATGCTGCAAAGCATGTATGAAACGAGGATAAACTATCTGAATTTTATATTGTTTTTATTAGAAAACGCGATTATGATACGGTTAGAAGATATTAAAGACAATTCGTCCTCTTCGGGGATGCAAGAGATAGATGCGCGCGGATCGCAGTGTCCGGGTCCGATCATGAGCCTGATGGATACATTCAAAACCTTGGAAATGGGCAAGCAAGTAAAGTTGGTTGGTACCGATCCGGGGCTGTTGTCTGATTTGCCTTCGTGGGCAAACATCACAGGCAATAAGCTGATTTCGATAGAGATGAAGGAGGGTTTAATTACTGCCGTGCTCGAGAAACATACCGAGAATGGGCATAATCCGCTACCCGATCGAGAAGATCGAATGACGATTGTGCTTTTTAGTGATGATTTTGATAAGAGTGTAGCGGCATTCAATATTGCGTTGGGAGCTTTGGCCGTAGGGATGAAAGTGGAGATTTTCTTCACGTTCTGGGGACTTAGCTTGCTACGACGCAAACCGGATCATCCGATTCATAAAGATCTGGAAGGTAAAATGATGGCAGAGATGTTGCCTAAAAGTGATAAGGATCTGCCGTTGTCTAAAGATAACATGATGGGTATCGGGGCCAAACTTCTTCAAAAGATCATGAAGGATAAGCACATCCCTCCTCTCGATTTCATGGTGCATCTGGCCAAATACGACGGAGTGAAGTTTATTGCTTGCAAGATGTCGATGGAAGTGATGGAGATCTCGAAAGACGAACTTCTCGAGGGTGTTGAAGTGGGCGGCGTAGCTACGATGCTGGAGAATGCACGCAAATCGACTACTTCTTATTTTATTTAGCAATCATTTTAATACGTAAGATATATGGTACAAGAATTGAATGCAGATTCGTTCAAAGAACAACTGTTTGATTATACATTGGGCGACAACGCAACATTGAAGCTGAAGAACAATGGCATATTGGAGTTTTACGTGCCGTGGTGCCCTCACTGCCAAGCCATGATGCCGCGTTACGATAAGATTAGCCACATGTTTGAGGCTGTTAGTTGCTATCGAATCAATATGGAGGCTTATCCGGACATTGCAGAACTATTCGGTGTGGAGAGTTTCCCTACGTTTATCTATATTTTCCCGAATGGGGATATGCGGAAAAGTGTAGGTGAAATGAGTGTGGATGACTTTGCGGATATGATTAAGTCTACATTCTAGGATAAAGCAAAATGCTCGGTAAGTTCGATGTACTTTGCCGGGCATTTTGCTTTCTTGTTTCAAAACATCGCAATCACGTAAGGGGTGAAAATGAGTAGTCCTATTATAAAGGTGGCAATGGCAACAAATAAGACTCCTCCGGCTGCGATGTCTTTGATTATTCCGATTTCACGTACATGTTCTTTTGTAAGGTAATTAGCAGTGTATTCAATAGCTGTATTGAAGGCTTCGGCTGCAAATACACATCCGATGCATAAAATGCAGATGATCCATTCGGTTTTGGTGATTCCGAAAAAGAATCCTCCGGCTATTACCACCAGCGTAGCCAGTGTATGAATCCAGGCATTGTGTTCATACTTTATGAGCAACTGCATGCCTTTAAATGCATACGAAAAGCTTTTGATACGTTTTTGCAATGAGAATTTTGTTTCCATTATTAATTTGTTTTTTCAAAAATAGATTAATTCAGCGGAACAATAAAATATCTATATTTATAACTCCTTAAAAGAACAGATTTGTGACAACGACAAACTCATGTAATGCTCATGCTGTGAGCAATTAATCGATCTATAATTTTTTCACGAATGGTAAAAGATATTCTTATCCTATTGGTTGGTCTTTCGGCCCAATTGCTCTTCTCTATTCGCACTCTTGTGCAATGGATTGCTTCGGAGAAGGCAAAGAAGGTACTCTCTCCCGTCTTGTTTTGGCAGCTTAGCTTATTGGCTTCCTTTATTTTTTGCATGTATGGCTGGTTGCGCAACGACTTTGCTATTGTGTTGGGTCAGCTTATTTCGTATTACATTTATATTTGGAACCTGAAGATCGAAAACAACTGGCAACAGCTCAATGCCGGGGTTCGTTTCTTGGCGTATGCAATGCCAATAGCGGCGCTGTTGTATGTTTGTTCTGATATACAAGGTAGCTACGACAAGCTGTTTAACCAATCGGATTTGCCGTTGAGCCTTATTTTGTTCGGCTCCATTGGGCAATTGATTTTTGTGTTTCGCTTCATCTATCAATGGTGGTACTCGATGCAACTGCAACGCTCGGTATTGCCGTTTAAGTTTTGGCTGATCAGTTTGGTCGGTGCTTCTATTATCTTTACGTATGGCATTATACGTTTCGATATTGTGCTCATGCTAGGGCAGTCGTTCGGACTGGTAGTATACATTCGAAATATGGTTCTCTGGAAAAACGAACCCGTAGAAGATCAATTGAAGTAAAACAACAAATCCGCCTCAGCAGTATAAAAACGCTGAGGCGGATTTGTTATAAATAATAGCTTCGTTTGCTTATTCTACCACTACAATGTAGTAGTCTCCTTTCGAGATAAAGTTGAGTTGTTTGCGATTATCTTCGGTATAGGTGAGATCTTTCATCGCATCTCGCTTTTGAATAAAGAGTACTGCTGATGATGCATTGAGTAGAAATGAATCAAGTTCTACTTTATTATCAAGCCTTGTGAGACTAGTATTGAGAAAGACATCCATATTTTCTCCTCCTCTAAAGCGGTAGTAGGCATATTCGCTACATGCTCTATCCTTGAAATGACCTTGAGCTTCTGTTGCCATTGCTTCGAAGCCGATGTATTGATTAAATTGACTTACGTTGAAGCTGGCCACAAAAATAAAAATTAGCAACGATACGCTGATGGATCTGATAGCCCTACTTTTATTTGCCTTCAACCAGTAAATAGCTTGCAAACCTCCCAAGAATAATACTCCTAACGCAATGTAAACAAACGTGAGATTATCGTATTCGAACGTAAGCAATGGTTTGGCAAAGAATGATAGCGGTAGTGCCAGCATAAACAAAGCCGCCGGAATACCGATACTCAGCATGATCAGTTTCTTGTTGTATAAGTGCTTTAACTGAATCGCAGCAAAATAAGCAACGAACGGATAGATGGGTATAAGGTAGATATCTAGTTTGGAACTGATCAGAGAGAACATTGCAAACGATGCGGTTATAATGGATAGGAAGAAAATCTCCAATGAGGTAAATTTTCGTTTCTCGAAAAGTGCCAACACGATTGAAACCAAATAAAGAATAGACCATGGTGCAAAAGTAAACAGACTGGTCTTAAAGTAATAGTAAAATGGTTGGTCGTGATAAAACGAGTTGATACCACGTCCTACGGTTTGCTTTACCAGGATGTTGTTGAGATAACTGCTCCCTCCTTCCAAGTAGATTGCGGCAAACCAGCTTGCAAATAAAAGAATCAGTACCGATACTGAAGCTACCGAGAAGTAAGTGCGGAACGTTTTAAACTCTTTTTGATAGACCAGAAATGCAACAATCGAAAGCAATGGCATCAATATACCTACGGGGCCTTTGGTAAATACGCCCAAAAAGATAAACAGCACAAACAGTAACTTGTTTTTCGAGCTTTTGTATCCCGCATACATCTTATAGAAGGTGTATAATGACAGGACAATAAAGAGACACATGAGCATATCCATACGAATGACAAAGGCTGCCCCTAGAAAAAATCCCGTAGTAAGCAGCATGAGTCCGCCGAGAACCTCGTCTTTATGATCGCTTACGTTATACTTGATCAACCAGTTGTCCATCACATAGACTGTAAGCATTGCGGGAATTAGGCTGATCAATCCTAATGTAGCCATATAATGTGCGCCAAATAGCTTTCGGAGAATCATCATGATCCAAAAGTAAAGAGGCGGCTTATCTGCATAGACTTCTCCGTGATTATAAAAGGTTACCCAGGTGTTGTTACGTAGCGCTTCGTCGACAATACTGAGATAACGCAGCTCATTGTCGGGCGTAAAGTCTCGAAAGAAATAGATTGGTAGTAACAGGATAAAGTATAGAAAATAACGAATGTTCCTGTTTTCTATAGAGAATGTGTTTATTTTATTCATTTCGTATAGTATTCATTATACCACGCAAGATACTTTTTAATCCCATCATTCAAAGTTGTTTCGGGTTGAAAATCGTAATCTCGCTTAAGCTTTGCCGTATCGGCCCATGTAGCTAATACATCGCCTGCTTGCATAGGCAGGTTGTGACGTATTGCCCGCTTGCCAATATTTCGCTCGAGCGTAGTAATAAAATCGTTGAGACGTATTGGCGAAGAGTTGCCCACATTGTATACCTCACTTACCGAGTCGCTATTTCCGTTTATAATAGTGAATACGGCATCTACGATATCGTCGATGTAAGTAAAATCTCTGAGCATTTCGCCGTGATTAAACACCTTTATCTCTCTACTATCTTTTATAGCTGAGGTGAACAAAAAGGGCGACATATCGGGACGTCCCCATGGACCGTATACGGTAAAGAAGCGTAGGCCGATCGTTGTGATATTATATATAGAGGAATAACTGTATGCAAAGAGTTCGTTTGCCTTCTTGGTTGCGGCATACAGACTAACCGGACGCTCCGATTTATCTGTTTCCCTATAGGGAATGTCTTTATTGGCTCCGTATACACTCGAACTGCTTGCATAAATAAAGCGTTTGATGTTACTCTTGGTTGTTGCGTCGAGGATATTAAAGAAGCCTTGTATGTTTGTAGAGATGTAGGCTTGTGGATTTTCTATACTGTAGTGTACACCGGCTTGTCCGGCAAAGTTGCAAACCAAATCGAACTTCTCTTTTGCAAATAGTGCATCTACTCTTTCACGGTTTTCTATGTCCAGAAGTTCGAATGTAAATGGCTTATGATCTCCTTTATTGAATTTCTCAAGCTCGTTTACTCGTGCAATCTTCAAGTTTACATCGTAATAGTTTGACAGATTGTCTATGCCTACGATTTCAAAACCTTCGTCCAAGCATCTTTTTGCAACACTAAATCCGATAAATCCGGCTACTCCCGTAATAAGAATTTTCATAAGAAATAAATTAAGAACTGTTTTAAGTGTTAGAGATATCGCTTATATAACAAGGGAAGAATATAAAAGGATTATATAAATTGATAAACTTATCATATATTTAAAAAGCATTCGCCTTAAATTTATATTATTTTGAATGCTCAGTTGCAAGCGTATATCTACTGATAAAGAGGAGGTAAACGGCGTGTTTCGCGTATAGATAATGTATATATTTTTTTGGAGAGTAAGCAGAATAAAAAGAAGGGCTTAGAGGATCATTTCTTTAAAGTAGTGCATCTATAGGTGGTTTCGAAGAATAGTAAAACAAAAAAAGCAGCACTTTCGATGCTGCTTTCTGCACGGGTTGAGAGACTCGAACTCCCGACACTCGGTTTTGGAGACCGATGCTCTACCAACTGAGCTAAACCCGTATCTCATTTGGACACTGCAAATATAAGGCAATATTTTAAATCTACAAAGCTTTTATGATTTAATTTGTAAATTATTTTTTATTTGTCTCACGCGAAACAATGTAAACACCTGTAAATATTAACATTGACGCCAGAAGTTGATACCATTCAAATTTAGCCTGCCCGAGGAATAAAGCAATAGTAGATGCAATAATCGGTACTTCGTAATCATACATTGCAACGGCTGTAGTTGATAATTTCTTCAAACCATAGGCCAAAAGCAAATATGTAAGGAATGTGGGAAAGATTAAAACGAAGATCAGCACTGCTAAAGGAAGTAGGTTTTGTGTCTCTGTAAAGATCTTCGATTCGAACCCCTTTATAGCAAGAACGACACTACTCACTAGAAATGCTCCCACAAAGATCCATTTGAGCATGGTAATGGATGAATACTTTTGGGTATATCGCTTATTGCGTATCAAATACACGGCATAGCATAGTGCACTAACGAAGCAAAAGACATTTCCGAGCATAGATTGGGTATGAACGGATACTGTATTTTGCTTCATAACAATCCATACAGCCCCTCCTATTCCCATAAATATACCAACGAGCTTATTGCCTGATATGTGCTCCTTAAACACAAAGAATGAAAGGATCAATACCAATACCGGCATAGTGGTAAAGATCAAAGAGCTATCTATGGGTGATGAATACTCTACTCCGATAAGGTAAAAGAAGATATAGCCAGACAAGACTATTGCTCCTATTAAGATCATGTGCAAACGATCTCTTGGTGTAGTTTCTTCTTTCTTGATAAAAAGAGATACAATCCAAAATGCTACAACGGCAAATGCGCAACGTAGAAAGAACATCGTATAACTGCTGCACCATTCGGGAAGCAGATACTTTTGCGCATTTATATTAAGTCCGTTAAACATCTCGGCAAAGAAGACAGCGAGGTTTGCCGTTACAAGCTGTTTTTTATCGTTGGTTATCATATATATTTCTTTTCTATAATAACCATCAATACGGGATTATGTTAGTCCGACGCTATGCATAAATACGGTCATTTCATTATCTTTACGGTCAAGATATTGTATATTATGAATGAATTTATCGATGCCCTACGCGCTATATATCCTCTCTCCGACACCTCTATCTCTATTCTAATGAACCATGCTGAAGTGGTTTCGATGAAAAAAGGCGAATTGGTTATTACCGAACACCAAGGCGGTAAATATGCTTACTTTATTGTAAAAGGATTGGCTCGCGGATACGTTATTCAAAAAGGAAAAGATTCTACCTTGTGGTTTGCTACGATCGGAATGACATTGCTATCCATGAATGCTTATCTCTTTACGCGCGAAGGTTATGAGAATATCGAATTGCTTGAAGATGCAGAGCTGTTGCGTATTCCCGTTGCGATGCTAAACCATCTCTTTGAAACGAATTTGGAATTGTGTAACTGGGGACGTCGTATGGCCGATCATATCATTCACCGAATGGAACTGCATTTTATGCGCCGCAACTTTTTGAGTGCTTCTCAACGTTACCATTTCTTTGTAACCGACGAACCGGAACTGCTTCGTAAAGTTCCATTACGACATATCGCGTCCTATTTGGGAGTTTCTCAGGTATCCCTTAGTCGCATTCGGGCAGGAATTCAATAAGAATACGTTGTTTTTTTACATATGTAAAGAGAGGATTGAGAAAATAACTCCACATTTGCAGGAGTGAAACATTAAAACAACTCAATTATGATCGAATTAAATCGTATTACAGATAAGCAAGACTCTCGATTGGATCAAATTATCGACTTATATGTTGCTGCATTTCCTGAAGAAGAACGTCGAGACTTAAATCAACTACGTTTGCTAATCGAACAGGCCGATAATATGTATCTCAATGCCATTGAAGCAAACAATACGCTTTGCGGGTTCTTTATATATTGGGATATGGGTGGCTTCTACTATTTAGAACATCTGGCTGTTTTCCCTGAAATGCGTAATATGAAGATCGGACAACATGTATTGGATTACGTTGCTGCTCATCTCAAGGGTACACGAATCTTGGAAGTAGAGCCAACGTCCGACGAAATGACGACTCGTCGCGTAAACTATTACTCACGCAATGGTTACCATATTGTAGATAAAAGTTACATGCAGCCATCGTACCGACCAGGTGAAGAAGATTTCCCTTTGTGGATTATGTCGAATAACAATACCGATGATCTTTCTGCACAAATCGAGCAAATCAAAGAAAAGGTATACAGAGGCAACTACGCACTACTATAACATACATAAGAGGTCTAAAGCGATCTCTCTACAAAACAAAAGCGACTTTCCAATACTGAATAACTTGGAAGGTCGCTTTTCTCATTTGTTTATACTCCGAATTATAACGGAGGTCTACTTAAAAGTAATCTGAAAAATAAGGTTGTTCGCCAGGAATAATCTTTTCAAGCAAGCGTAGTGTCATGGTATCGGTTTTTAATCGACCGATCTTATACAAGTAAGCCGGAGCTCTATAGCTCATCATCATCGTAGAAAGTGTTTGTATATCCAGTTCTACCGCATGCCCTATCGGCTCACGTACGACAACGATCTTTCCGTCTGCTCCTTCCTTCAAGCCAAATACACCGTTGTTCCATTCGGCCACAGGGTCTTTTACGACAAAGTGAAATGGCTGTATGTCGTCATCATACGGATACTCTTCGAGGAATTTTTCTACATCAACGATACGTGCCATGTAATAAGGCTCGATTGTTTCTTCTATCAAGCTATCGTCGAGTAAGAAAGATAATGGCTCGTTTACAAAGATGTCTCCTTTTACCTTTTCTACCATTGAATGGTGTGCACCTATAAAGTTCCAGATTCCGTGGTAAGCATCTTGCGACAGGTAAACCATTTCCTTGATGTGGAAGATGTCTTCTTCTACCCAATAGAACATATAGCCCAGGGGATTATTATCACGGTCAAAGTAAACTGCAGCCGTGCGTTCTTCTTCATTTTCCCAACGCCAATACTCATCCCATTCAAACTTCTTTCTCATCAAAGCTCCGTGAGTACTCGAAGAGAATATATCGTAGATGTCAATAACGGCTTGATTGTCTACATTGAGACGCTCAATGTGTCCGCTCACATCTTTATGTTTGGGTAGCTGTGTGTCTTTTACCGTAAACGAAATACGGTCGCTCATAATTTCCCAACCTTTGCGTCGGTAATACGGAATCGAGTATGGATAAAGATAAGAGATGTATTGTCCGGCATTGCGCATTGCCATCAACGCTTCTTTGATCAAGTCGCTCATCAGTCCCATGTTTGCATATTCGGGATAAGTACCTACGCCGGTTACTCCTCCCATTTCGTATATCTTACCGTGTATGTTTACTTCGCACGGATAAATACATATCGAAGAGATCAAGCGGTCTTCTTTTGTAAACCAGCCTAATACTTCGGCTCCTTGTAATATAGGACGTTTTGATCGAATTAATTCTCCCTCTTCATAACCACTCTCTTCCAGGAAACTTTTGGTTACCTGAAACACATAACGCATCAGTTCGTCGTACTGACTTAAATAATTAATCGTTACCGGTTTTAATACTAATTGTTCTTTCATACTTTACACGTTTGAGCAACATCATGCTAACACGCATTTAACACAATTAAAGGGATAAAAGTTCTTCTATTTACAAGAAATCTTGCTATTCCTACATAAAGTAATCGGCAAGCAGTGCATTCGCAATTCGGATAAAGGAATAAAATAGCTTGGAATCGATACTTTCGAAGAATATTTTTACATTCACAGTTGTTTATAATGCATACATACGATCGAAACGATAATTGATAAATAAGAAACAATGAAAGAAGTATTAGCTTTCCTCAAAGATCTTTCGGCTAATAACAACCGTGAATGGTTTGCCGAAAACAAAGCACGCTATGAAAAAGCCAAAGTGCTATTCGACAAAAGTGTAGAAGAGCTTCTTTTACGCATGGCGATAATTGACCCGAGCCTGGCAGGTGTAGACGTAAAAGATTGTACATGGCGTATTTATCGAGACACTCGCTTTTCGCCGGATAAAACGCCCTACAAACGTCACTTCGGAGCCTTTATTGCAAAAGGCGGAAAGAAGTCGGGACATGGCGGTTACTACTTGCACATCGAACCCGACAATTGCTTCATTGGTGGCGGTGTATGGTGTCCAGATCCAAAGCTTTTGAAGAAGCTTCGCCAAAATGTATACGTACACATCGATGAGTTCTTGCAAATTGTCGAAAACAAAGCGTTCAAGAATCTATACCATTCTTTTGATGCAGACGATGCCTTGAAGACCATTCCGCGTGAGTTTCCCAAAGACTTCTCTCACCCCGAACTACTCAAACTAAAGCATTATGTGGTAGATAAAGAAGTTGACGAAGCTTTCTTTGAAAAAAAGAATTGGTTAGATCTAGTCGTACGTGATTTCGAAGTGCTAAAGCCAATGAATGACTTCCTCAATTACGTTGTGGATGAATACAAAGAAGATCTATAACAATTCATCTAAAGCTACTACATAAAAGCAGGCGTGATTCTGAAATATATCATTATATTTGTTTAGTAATACAATAAACAAAAACAGGCTCAAAGCTTATTACTATCAATGAAAGGCATTATCATTACAACGTTCTTATCTTGTGCTATTTATACCGGTGCCGCAAGCACGGCTTCGAGCACAACAACGCCCATTGAGAATATTCAATCAGAATCACATCCTGCTTCAAAATACTTTCTCGACAACTGTTTCTCGATGCTAAAGAATAAGATGAAAGAAAGAAAACTTTCGGGTATCGAGAATCCGTTTATTCGTAATGCAGCTCTGCAGATGCTTAACGGCACCTACGCTTATGCATATCGCGTACAAGAATACAAGGCATATCCTAATCCGGCAGAAGAACAAAAATACTTCAAAACCGGAGCATACAGTTACTTCGATAATCCTACCGGTATCTCTTTTAAGCAAGGCGAGGATGTTGTTGTTGCCGTAAGCGATACTCAGAATGCGCCCATCTCATTGCGAATTCATAACTTCGGAAAAGAAGGTGGAGATAGTGTTTACGAGCTGAGGCCCGGATTGAATACATTCAAAGCAGCAAACAAAGGACTTGCATACATCCAATACTTTACACCGATGTACGCACAAGCACCCAAAATCAAGATAAACATAATGACGGGGAGTGTAAACGGATTCTTCGACACATCTAAATCGAATGCTGATTGGCAATCTTTGCTTTCATCAGCACAATCGGATGTGATCGATATCGTTGGCGATCGCGTACATCTGGTCTATTCGGTAGCAAGTCTGAAGCAATATTGTCCCGACAAAGGAAGAGAACTTCTCGGAATATATGATTCCATCATTGCAATACAGCAAGACTTGATGGGATATAACCTACAAGGCAGAAAGCCGGCAAACCGTATGCTTGGTCGTGTTGTATGGGATGGTTATATGTATGCCGACGAGCTTGGCGCTGCTTTCCATGAAGATACCATGGGCGAACTAGCAGATGTTTCGAAGGTGAAGTCTAATGTATGGGGTATCGCACACGAGTTTGGTCATGTGAATCAAGTGCATCCTAATCTTTGCTGGACAGGGACTACAGAAGTTACCAACAACATCTTCTCTGCCTGGACTCAGTATCTCTTTACTCCCAATGCATTGCGCCTTGAGCATGAAAAGCTAAAGGGTTATTCGCTCGACCAATCTGGCGAACGCTTCAATTCTTATCTCGAAAGCGCGCTTGTACGCAATGAAGAATGGCTTACGCAAGCAGGCCCCGATCGTTGGGATCGCTTCAATGGTAAAGACTGGGGCGGTGATCATTTCGTAAAGCTTTGTCCGCTTTGGCAACTACAACTCTTCTTTGGTGTAGCGGGCAAAGGAAATACCTGGGCAACCCCCGACCTCTATCCCAACCTATTTGCACTATCTCGCGAAGACAACAATACGCAAAGCAGTGGTCGCAGTCAGTTACTTTTCGTAAAACGTATTTGCGATATCTCACGCCGCGATATGACCGACTTCTTTGTACGTACCGGCTTTTTGCGTCCTATCGATAAGTACATCGACGATTATACACCGGGGCAACACATCATTACGCAGGCGCAAATTGATGATCTCATTGCGTATGCCAAACGATATAAGAAACCCGAGTCGCCCGTTGTTTATTACATATCAGGCAATAGTATAGATGCTTTCCGACGCATGAAGAAGATCGAAGGCACACACGGCAAAGGCTATACCATCACAAATGGTAAGATGATTGTTGATCACGACGCATGGAAAAACGTGGTTGCCTTTGAAATCTATACCCATCGCAACTTGCGCAAGATCGTGATGGTGGGAAGCGGTAGCAATGACAACAGCTTCACTGCGTTACCTTATTTACCGGATGCTACCCGAGTAGAAGCAATTGCGTGGAACGGAAAGCGCCGTCTTGTGTATGGAAGTCGTTAAAAATCGAATCTCGACCTAATAAATTTGTGTTTAGATAATCCTTTTGTCGTTTTACATTGTTTAAAGAATGAAGAGCAATTGTATACCAATTAAAACGTACAACTATGGGGATGAGAGTTAAAATCTTTGCTAACGCAGATCTGGTTGCCGTAGAAAGGCAGTTAAAGGAATTTCTTAGTCAGGGAATTTTGATTGAGCAAGTAACACAGTGTTACGCAAACCATTTATGGGTGTTTACTATCTTCTATCGATTAGAACACCCCGAACAAGAAACAGTAGACGAATCGAGTCAAGAGTTTATGACAACAAATGCCGAAGGTCTTTTTACCGACTATCCGCGCATTTAGTCATGACAAAACGATTTGATGCATTTGCCCTGATTGTTTGTAAAAAAAGAACCTCTCTAATTATCAATAGCGATGATTAGAGAGGTTCTTACTTTATCTCCGGATCTCTATTGTAGAAGACCCGTTCATATTCTTCTGTATATGTATTTGTACGGCTATGCGTTCGGTCATCTCTTGTACGTGCGATATAACCCCTACTTTACGGCCATGCGCATGCAAACACTCAAGCGCATCCATTGCTACACGCAACGTTTCGGAATCGAGCGAACCAAACCCTTCATCGATAAAGAGCGACTCCACTTTCATTCGATTCGACGACAAAGATGCCAGTCCTAAAGCCAATCCCAATGAAACAAGGAAAGTTTCTCCTCCCGAAAGTGTATGGATACTTCGTTTCTCGTCACAAATGTCGTGATCTATAATTTGAAGCGCCAGCGTATCCGGGATGCGTTCGAGCGCGTATCGTTTGTTTAGGATACGCAGATGCACGTTGGCATATTTCAACAAAATGTCGAGTGTATGCTGTTGTGCAATGCGCTGAAATTTCTTTCCGTCTGCAGATCCGGCCAAATCATTGAGCTTTGCCCACTTATCAAGCACGGCTTGCTTTTGTTTTCTTTGCTCAAGCAGCTCTTTATTTAGCTTTCTATTCTTCTCGTCTTGCAATAATATCGTTTTCATTGAGTCAATCTGCTTGGTTAGCGCAAGTATCAACTCCGAAAGCTCCTTGCTGCGAAGTTGCAAAGCCTCGCGCTCTTCGTCGGTTTTATCTGTAAAGCGTTGACGCGCTTTGTAGTCGTTGAGCGCCTGCAAGCGTTCGTTGTATCCGATCTCGAGTTTAGACTTTTTGTCGAACAGCTCTTTTACAAAAGCTCGCTCCCGATCCGCCTCAGCTTTATTCCATCGTAGCAAATCCAAAACGGCATCTAGCGTAAACGATTCATTGCTTGTTTGGCTTACAGTTTCCGTAAATGTAGCAAGCTGCTGTTGTTTGGTCGCGATTTGTTTTTGTAGGCTTTCTTGATCTTGTTTCAACTGACTCAGAATACCCGAAAGCAACTTCAGCTCTTTATCCGTTTCATTACATTGCTTCTGCAACGACTCATACTGCGACTGGACTTCTTTAGCTTCCGCCTTCATTTGCTCCAGAACCACTTCTACTGCCTTGCCTTCAAGCAAAACGCTACGCTGTTTCTTGAGTTGTTCCAAGTCATTGACACGCTGCTTATAAGTCGTTTCGGCCTGATGCAGCTGTTCGGTAATATGCAGAAGTAAGTTATCTTTCGCCTTCAGCGTCTCTTCTTGTTTCTCAATATCGTGCTTCAATTGCACCGACGAAGCTGTGGCTTCTTTCCACTTCTCCACAAAGTTCTTCAGCTGTGTAAAGAACGTTGAGGCGGATTCGTTCCAGTTTTTAATCCATTCAGGATTAGGGAAGTATTGAGAAACAGCATCGATATTTTCATTATATATTGCTGTTTCTTTGGTGACAGAAACGGTTAAATTACCGATTTCATCGTTATAGGAAACGGACAAGAGTTTGGCTTTATCGCAAGCAGACTTACCGGTTGCGTTTTGAGAAGTCAGTGTATTTACCTCTGTTTGCAAGGTATCGCGCTGCTGTTGTGTCTTACGAACCTGTTGTTCTTGAGCAGCTAACGATGAAAGCGCTTCTTTTATTTGCCCGATGAATACGTCAAGTTGATCGGCAAACGCAGCCTCTTTTGTATCAACCGTCGATAGTTGTGCCGTTTTCAGCAGAGCATTGTTCGCATTTTCAAGTTGAAGCAAAGCCTCGTCAAGCAGCGCTACATCCGGAAGTTCACTTAGCGTATTGGTATTGAATGCAAGTCGTTGCTTGTATCCCTCCATACGAATTTGCCAAGCTTCATACGTTTTACGGGCAGATGTTACCTCTTGTTCCAGCGCATGCATCGCTTCGTCGAGCTGAGCATTGCCTTTGCGATAAGGATGTTCCGTACTTCCGCAAACCGGACAAGGCATTCCTTCGACAAGCGTATTACGCATCGTTTCGCAATTATCCGAAATGGCCAACTGCATGCGTTGCTGTATTTGTTCTGCCTTTTCTTTAGCAGCTGCGAGGGACACACCCACCTGCTCTTCCTCTGCAATACGTTCACGACACTCTTTGATCGCTTTCTCACATTCGGTACGTTTGGTAAGTACTTCGTTGCGCTGCTTTAATTGCTGCGTATAAAGTTGCACGTTCGACTTTAGTGTCAGTAATGCGTCGGCCCTTTGTTGCAGTTGATCGCGCTTAGTACTCATCGCTTCGGAGTCAAATGCAGCCAATTGAGCATTCAATTCAGCCAGAGTTTTCTCTTTTTCCGCGATTCGTGTTGTTTGTTCTCCTACTTCTTTCTCAAGCAAAGTAATGGTTGCTTGTGTTTTTGCCAACAAATCGGCTTTCTCTTTCTTGGTAGCAAGATACGCGTCACTATTCTTCTTGGCGGTAGTAGCATTGCGAAGTAAAACCGAAATCACATCGAAATTGGCAGCTACCTGCTCTTTCTCTTTATACAATTCAATCCAAGCATCAACCGTTTTCAGGTTATCACGCAATCCCTGTATTGCAGTTTGCTGATCGGTTTTCTCTTTTCGAGCCGTTTCGGCTTTAGCAACTGTTCCATCGAGAACCTCTTTCTCTTTCTTCAGATCAAGCGAAAGTGTCTCCATTTGTACATCGAGAGCTTGAGCTTTTGTAATTTCGGGAGCTTTGAGGTCATGCTGCTGCTTCAATGCCACAACAGCATCTCCGGCTTGCATGCATGTAGAAGTAAAACTCGTTAGCTTTGATTGTAAGGTTTTGATATTGGCTTGTGTTTCCGCAGCTTTCGCTTCCGAATCCTTCAATTGATTTGAAGCTATGGTAAGCGCATTGTAATCTTCACGAGCCGGCTCTACCAAATCGAGACGTTGTACATGACTAATACGGTCGTTGTGTGAAGCGATCAATGCTTGTTGTTCTTGCAAAGAGGTGTTGAGACGCTGCAATTGTACGTGCTGACTGTCTACTTCGTTGATCACCTCTTGCAGTTTGCGTAGTTGCTCTTTCTCTTGTGTTTGAGCGGCTTGCTGCTCGATGAAACCGTTGAGTTCTGCCTCCATACCCGAACGAACCTCGTCGTCGAGCAATTCGTTTGCGCCAATCTTTTGGGCCAAAACATCGTAGTCGGTCTTCAGGGCTGCATAGTGATTGTAGATCAAGCCCGATATCTTCGAGTAAATATCCGTGCCGGTAAGTTTCTCTAGCAATTCGGACTTCTCGTTCTGATCTGCCTTGAGGAAAGTAGCAAACTCACCTTGTGCCAACAAGATAGAGCGGGTAAACTGATGAAAGGTAAGCCCCAATAAATCGATGATACGGTTCCAAAGTTCGCTCTTTGTTCCCGAAACTGCGCTGTCTGCCGTAAGGTTATACAATTCAACATCGGCATTTTGCAATTTGCCGTCGATACGGTTGCGGGCACGTTTTACCGACCAGCGCGAGCGATACACGTTGCCGTCTACCGAAAGAAAATCGACCTCGGCATATCCCGAAGACGTACCCCGACGAAGCAAGTTACGGGCATCGCCCTGTTGCAATACGTTCAGCTTACTCTCTCCGCGTGAGTTTTCAATCACGTCTACGATAGAAACATTTCCACGGGCACTTTGCAAGCGTGGCGTAGTGCCGTATAATGCCAAGCACATGGTATCGAGCAGCGAACTTTTACCTGCGCCGGTAGCTCCCGTTATTGCAAAAATACCGGCCGAAACCAACGGTTCTACCGTAAAATCTACCTCAAACTTTCCTTCCAGAGAAGCTATGTTGCAGCCTCTTATCGCTAGTATCTTCATATCAGTCTTCTTGTGTAGCGTATGCTTCGGTTAGTATCTCTTCAAATAATAGTTGCATATCCTGCGGAATCTCTTCACCATACTTACGGCGGTAATAATCGGTAAGCAAAATACCTGGATCAATGTCGAGCGATTCGTTTTCGAGTTGTTCGAAATCAGAGAATGCTTCATCTATATTCGGATTATGCACCGAAATACGTGCCAGTTTGCAGGTTTTGTCTTTCAGCGCCTCTTCGATCTGATAACGCATCGTAGGGTTTGGCTCGGTATTGAGTACACGAACTTCGAGATATGGCGCATCGACAAACGGAGAAGCATCAAACGACCAGTCGCGCAGCTGCTCCAGTACCACATCGAGCGGTTCGGGCTTGGCCGGAATACGTACAAGCGGAGCAAAAAGCGGGATTGCTATTTTTTGCGGTTCTATCGTTGCATTACCATCTATCGTTAGCTTAAGAACCTGATGTGCATAACCTATTTCAGAAAAAGACATGGGAAGCGGAGAACCGGCATAACGAACGATACCGCGACGATCTATTCGCTGCGATTTGTGAATGTGACCAAGCGCAAGGTATGAGATGGCTTCGTCAAACTGATCTGCATTGACATATTCGAGTCCGCCCATAATGGCACGCTCGCTGTTGTCTTCGGCCGAAGTCTCGGAACCTAGTACGTGCATGTGTCCGGTAGCAATCAAAGGCAAACCGTCTCCCTTTGCAAGTGCCGCACTTGTAAGCTCTTTGTAAATCTGCAACACACCCTCGGCATACGAAACCTCTTTTTCGC
Organism: Tannerellaceae bacterium; assembly: GCA_051656605.1. GTDB lineage: Bacteria > Bacteroidota > Bacteroidia > Bacteroidales > CAMTPD01 > UBA12018. The sequence continues at coordinate 114,977 of JBOGCF010000039.1, forward strand.
GCGTAGCCTGCAAGTAGTCACCCTGACGCACAAAAGGCACCGCCAGGCAATAAGCCTGTTTGTTTCCTTCGGCATCATAAAGCGGTATAATATGCGACGCCGTATCTATTTCTCTGTTTTCAAGTCGGTTTACTTTACCAACCACATGCACGCCCATGCTTTCGAGAATGGCGTTTGTGGTTTCGAGTCGAGAGGGAGAATCATGATTGCCCGCTATGACTACCACTTGCACATGCGGAAAACGTGTCTTTAGCTCTTGCAGAAAAGCATAATACATTTGCTGTGCCACCGCCGAGGGATTTGCGACATCAAAGACATCTCCCGCGATAAGCAGTACATCAATTGCCTCGCTTGCGATGGTATCAAGCAACCATTGCAAGAATGCTTTGTGTTCAAGCGTGCGATCGTAATTGAAGAACGTTTGGCCGAGATGCCAATCGGCCGTATGAAGTATGTTTAATGCCATGATACGATTCATTTAAATTTGCTTACCGCCAACTTCAGTTTCTGCACAGAGCGCTTTAATTTCTGCGTCAACTGTTGCGGAAGTTGCAAAATAATCAAAGCCATTGATATAATCACAATACCCGTTATACTATTTGCGTCGGGATGTTCGCCGGGAACAATGAGCCAGCTTAGTACGCAGCCTGTTACGGGTACGATAAACTTCCATACATTGAGATCACTCACCTTTACACCCGGACGTTGCAACAACCCGTACCACAACGAGAAAGCAGCCGCCGGAATAATCGCGAGCCAGATAAGTGCGCCGTAGAACTCGATCGGGTAGATCTTGAATCCTGGATGCGTAACCACCAGCGAAACTACATACAGCAACAAACCGCCAAAGAAGTTGGCATACGAAGTAAGCGCAACAGGTGATAGTTTCGCTTTGTATTTAGCAACCATAATATTGGTATATCCGCCCACCAGATTACTGGCAAGCAACAGAGCGATGCCGAGATAAAAATCGGACGAAGAGCCAAGTACATCTCCCTTTTTAAGGCTAATGCTCACCACTCCAAGCAGTCCTAAGCCAATGGCTATAACCTTTCGCATGGTCATGCGATCGCCCGGCATAAAGAAGTGTGCCATGATGGCAACAAATAGCGGGCCGGCACCGATGATAATTGCAGCAGTAGCTGCCGGCACCAAGTTGAGTCCCATGAAGAAAAGCCCGTATTGCATAAACGTTTGCAGGAAAGCAAACAGCGAAAGAAAGCGCCAGTGTTTGAAAAGTTCTTTTAGGTTGACGTGTTGTCTCCATAAGATCGGAAACAACAACATTCCGGCCAAGGTAAAGCGCATTCCTGATAAATGAAGCGGGTTTGTGTACTCAAAACCAATTTTTGCGCCGGCAAATGCCGATCCCCAAAGCAAGCAAGCGATGATAGCTCTATACATAGTAAACTAATTCGTTATTCATTTCAATTGTTAAGACTGCAAAGGTAACGATTAATCTCGTGGATAATTAAGGCTATTTAGGATAAAAGCCTCAACATATTCCCCCTTTGTTGCGTTTTATAATAAAGCATTATGAATCAATAAAATTTTAAATCTATGGCCGCTATTCAATGGACAATCGACACGAGTCATACCGAGATCGGGTTTAAGATCAAGCACATGATGGTATCAAACGTGCGCGGAGTATTTTCGAAATACACCGGAACTGTAGAAACCGAAGGCTCAGACTTTAGTGTGGCAAAGGTAGAACTCGATATCGATGTAGCAAGCGTCGACACCAACAACACTCAGCGCGATACGCATTTGCGCAGTAAAGATTTCTTCGAAGCGGAGACTTATAAAAATATGGTCTTTAAAAGTACGAAAGTAGAAAAGGTAGACGACTCCAACTTTAAGCTTACGGGAGATCTTACGATAAAGAACAACACACTTCCGGTTACGCTTGATGTGGAAATGGGCGGTATCGTAAACGATCCGTATGGTAATACGCGTGCCGGCTTTTCCGTGTCGGGTAAATTATCACGCAAAGCGTTCGGTCTAAGCTGGAACGGTACACTTCCGGGCGGAGACTCGATAGTGGGCGACGAGATTACCATTAATTGTGAAATCGAAATTACCCATCGTTAAAAACGATATTGGTAAGGTCTGTATCGAAAGTAAACGAAGACTGAAAACAAACCTAGTGAAGATCAAATCGTCAGATGGCGACCTGACGATTCAGTCTTCACTATAACAGAATCGTCGTACGTTGTTATATAATTGTTATCTCTTAAAAAAGGTATAGAATAAGGCAGAGGAATCGTTTGTATAGAAAACTGTATCTGACGTTCGGTCCCTATATCTTTTACATCAAAAACTGAATAGTTCGCT
>JBOGCF010000040.1:0-97079 GCA_051656605.1 Tannerellaceae bacterium
CTCGGTTCGGGACTTTGCCGCCGACTTCCTTCAGATTCGCCTCGCGGTCGACACCCTTGTCTTGAGCTAATGGTTGGTAACTACCGACCCCCATAGTGGACTTGCACCACCAAGTTATATACCATGCACGGCACACTAATAAAAAAGCGTCACGAGTTGTCTCGTGACGCTTTTTCTATTTTATATATCCTGCAAACGAACTGCAAGATTATGATGCAATCTCTTTTTCGGTTTTTGCTCTATTCCAATTCGAATTGATCGAGAAACAAATCTTCTCCATCAAACTCTACGTAGGAAAAATACTGCATCCAATCGCCCGCAATAATAATACGCGCCGAACGCGAGAGCATCAAGTCGAGCATGATGTGCCTGTGTCCGAAGATAAAGAAATTGATCGAAGGATCTTTCTGCAAATATTGCTTGGCAAATAATACCTGCTCTTCTACATCTTCTCCTTTAAAGCTGATTTCTTCTTCACGCTTGATCCCGCTCTTTCTACTTTGAAGTGACCATCCGCGAGCAAAGCCAAAAGCCAATCGAGGATGAATCATTGCAAAAAGCTTTTGACACCACTTATTACGGAACAACGTATAAATGAGTTTATACCCCGGGCGCACCAAGTATGCTTCGTCTCCATGCGAAAGGTAAAAGCGCTTGCCTTCGATATCTACAACCAATGGCTCGCTATGAATGGTAGCTCCGATTTCCTTTTCCAGATAATCAAACATCCACATATCATGATTGCCCAGAAAGAGATGAATCTCAACTCCGGAATCCGAGAGTTCGGCTAGTTTTCCTAGAAAGCGCACATAACCTTTTGGCACTACATGCTTGTACTCGAACCAGAAGTCGAACACGTCTCCCAAGAAATAAATCGCTTTTGCTTCATCCTTTATCGAATCGAGCCATCGTACCAATCGTCGTTCTACCTCTTGCGGATCTTTATGAAATCGGGCCCCGAGATGTGCATCAGACGCAAAATAAATTTTAGTTCTACTCACCGGCTATTCGATTATAGAAACCCTAGTTCTAGTTTTGCTTCTTCAGACATCATGTCTTTGTCCCATTCAGGTTCAAACACAAGATTTACGATCACACTCTTTACACCCTCTACCGATTCTACCTTCATGCGAACATCTTCAAGAATGAAATCAGCTGCCGGACAGTTAGGAGCCGTAAGCGTCATCTCTACCGTTACGTCTTTGTCTTCGTTTACTTCTACTTTGTAGATTAGTCCGAGGTCATAAATGTTTACCGGAATCTCAGGGTCGTAAACCGTCTTCAACATGTCTACGATATTTTCTTCTATTTGTAGGAATTCGTTCTCCATATTTATCATATTTGATTTTTACAAAGATACAATTTTTTCATGGTCGGCATAACTGTAATATCCACCATCACAAACTATCACATGATCGAGTAGCGCAATATCAAGTATATCTAAAGCCTCTTTTATCTTTTTGGTCACTTTATCATCTGCTTCGCTCGGTCGCCTGTTGCCCGAAGGATGGTTGTGAGCCAACAATACACCCGAACACAACGAGAGTACCGCATTCTTCAGCAAGATCTTTAAATCGACAAACGTCTCACCTACTCCACCTTGCCCCAGCTTTACTTTATCAATGATTTTGTTCGAGCGATTTACCATCACCATCCAAAACTCTTCGTAGGGCAAATCAATCATAATCGGATAAAAGTATTCATATAAATCTTTACTACTCATGATGGATTGACGCTGCATCATATCGGCTGCCTTTCTTCGGCGCCCCAACTCCATTGCCGCAACAATGGAAACAGCTTTTGCTTCGCCGATTCCTTTGAATCCTGCCACCAGCTCCTGCACCGTAGTTTTTCCGAGTTGATTGATATTGTTATCGACCGAAGCTAAGATACGTTGTGATAATTCCACTGCGGTTTCGTCTTGATTGCCGCTTCCGATCAGGATCGCGACCAGCTCAGAGTCGGACAAAGCATTTACCCCTTTAGAAAGTAACTTCTCGCGCGGGCGATCTTCTTCTGCCCAATCTTTAATAACCAGCCTTGTGGTTGTCATGTCTTTCATCTATATAATAAATGTATTAGTTCAAGGAAAAACGCAAGATACAAAAAAAGCGGAACGTGCCATGCACATTCCGCTTCTCTCACAAGATCGAGATCTTGAATATTATTGTCTTACACGTTCGATGTAAGAACCGTCGCGTGTATCGATTTTAATCTTCTCACCAATGTTGATAAACAAAGGAACACGAACTTCAGCACCAGTTTCAACTGTAGCCGGTTTCAATGTGTTTGTTGCAGTATCACCTTTCACACCTGGCTCAGTGTAAGTAATTTCAAGAATTACGTGAGCAGGAAGTTCAGCAGTAAGTACAGTTTCGCTTTCAGCGTGTACCATTGCTTCTACGATATCACCTTCTTTCAAGAACTGAACACCCGCGATGCTTTCTGAAGGAATAGTGATTTGCTCAAAAGTTTCAGTGTGCATGAAGTTATACCCCATGTCATCTTTATATAGGAATTGATAAGGACGTCTTTCGATTCTTACTTCATCCACTTTAACACCAGCATTGAACGTTCTTTCAAGGATACGACCTGTAGTAACGTTTTTCATTTTTGTGCGAACGAAAGCTGCACCTTTACCTGGTTTAACGTGAAGGAATTCAACGATAAAGTAGTATGAGCCATCGATATCAAGACACATACCATTTCTGAAATCTGAAGTACTTGCCATAAAATAAGCTTATGATTATAGTAAATAATTTGTTTCGTTTTAATGGCGCAAAAGTAGCGTATTTACCTCACATAAGCAAATGAAGCACGATCAGCTTGCTCCAAAAAAACGTATAAAATGATTGCTAATCAATGAAATAATATCAATTTGTCAAAAAAGAGACATTACCCACGAAACTACAGGAACAAGAAGTGCCGTCATTACCCCCATAAGTCCGATGGCCAAACCGCTAATGGCCCCTTCGATAGCTCCCATTTGAATTGCAATCGACGTGCCCAGTCCGTGCGCCGAAGCACCCAATGCTAAACCTTTGGCAATCTTACTGTCAATCCCCATCATACGCATCAGAACCGGACCGATGATACTTCCGAAAATACCGACAGCAACCACTACGACTGCTGTAATTGAAGGAATCCCTCCGGCTTTCTCGGCAATACCCATTGCAATGGGAGTGGTTACCGACTTGGGTTGCAACGATGCAATCAACACATTATCGGCTCCCATTTCATAAGCAATAGCCATCACACTTACAATCCCCACGAGCGAACCTACGAATATCGAGGTAAGTATCGAGATCACATTCCCTTTAATATAGCGTATCTGCTCGTAGAGCACATAGCCCAACGCAACTACCGATGGCCCAAGAAGGAAGTTCACAAAACTAGAACCCTCTTTGAACGACTCATACGGAATATCAAAAGTTTTCAGAAAAAGAATAATAAGACCTGTGGCTGTGAGAAGTGGGTGAAGCAGAGCAATGCGGGTTTTTCTGAATAGTTGTTGGCAAAGCAAATAGACTCCGACAACGAGAAACAACATAAACAACTCGGAGTTGAACAGTTTATCCATTCTTATCCTCCTTTCCCATACGCTGTTGCACCAAAGCTACCGCGATAATAACGAGCATCGTACTCACTGTAGATGAGATAAGAATAACGAGCCAATACTTTGACAAGACATCAAATGCGCTCATTAATCCTACCGCAGCGGGTAAAAAGAAGAAACCCATATTATCAGTTAAGGCTTTGGACAACTTATTTACTTTTTCGCCATTGATCACCTTGAAACAAAGCGCAGTAAATAACAATAACATTCCGATCACGCTACCGGGCACAAACCCGTTGATCAGATAACTAACGACCTCTCCGATTACATAAAAGAGAAGAACGTAAAATACTTGTGACAACATTAGGCTTTACGTTTGATTAATTTTGGAGTGCAAATGTACACCCTAAGAGGAAAACGTTGTACCTAAAACCCAATCAAATAAAGAATGTTTAACATCAAACCAAAAGCAAAACATCAGATATTCATACGAATGGATGAACAAAAATATACTAACACCTTGTTTATTAAAAAAAAGTGCATAACTTTGCATCCCGATTAGGTACATGATAGTAATAAACAAAAAACTAATATAGAGATGAAAAGAACATTCCAACCTTCGAACAGAAAGAGAAAGAACAAACACGGATTCCGTTCAAGAATGGCTTCGGCTAACGGACGTAGAGTGTTGGCTTCTCGTCGTGCTAAAGGTAGAGCTAAATTAACAGTGTCTGACGAGTACAGCCGTTAATTAGAAAAGAATTAGCATATTCTATGTGAAAAGTAAAGGTTTACAAGTAAGCCTTTACTTTTTTTTGTTTATAACCAACCCATTAAGTATTTAAGCATAATGCTTTTTTCATTACTTTTGGAGGCGAATCATTACGATTCGAATAAATAAAAACTATTTCTAAATCAAATTGATAAGATGAAGAAATTCTTTGCTGCGATATTTAAGAATGCAATCGTTATCAACCTGCTGCTCGCTGTTGTGGTAGCGGGAGCTGTACTATTCGGAGTATTATCATGGCTCGACATCTACACCAGACACAATCAAGCCGTAGAGGTACCCGATGTAAAAGGTCTAAGTGTAGAAGAAGCTGAGCCTTTCTTTACATCAAGAGGGCTTCACTACAGTATCATTGACTCCGTTTATGCCAAAGACGTAAAGCCGGGAGCAATCATTGAAGTAAATCCCGAAATCGGATCCAAAGTAAAAGAAGGACGTAATTTATATATTACAATCAATGCGCACGGATCACAATCGGCGCTACTTCCCGAACTCAGAGACCTATCGGTACGTCAGGCACAAGCCCTGCTCGAAGCCACCGGTTTCGAAGATATCGAGATCGAATATGTTCCGGGAGAATTTAGAGATTTGGTAATAGAGGTTGAGTCAAATGGCAATCTTCTTCAATCGGGCAAGCGTGTAGCCTTGAGTACTCCGATCAAATTGATTGTAAGTACGGGCGAAGCAGCACCAACCGACTCTCTTGATACAATCGATACGGAGCAGATCGATACCTCAAAAATTAATGTTGAAAAAAGCGACGAAGAAACTTGGTTCTAATGGTAGAAAATTATTTAGAAGATATAGAAGACGATGAATTGTTAGCTAACGATTCAGACACAAATACCGGTGAAGTAGAAATGCACGAGCACTTTCGCTTTGTAGCCGACAAAGGACAAAACATGGTGCGTGTAGACAAGTTTCTTACCGATCGTATGGAAGCTACTTCACGAAACAGAATACAACAAGCTGCCGAAGCCGGGAGTATTCTTGCCAATGGCAAACCCGTAAAAGCAAACTACAAGGTAAAGCCAATGGATGTAATCAGCATCGTGATGGACCGTCCTAAAAGAGAACTTGAAATCATTCCGGAGGACCTTCCACTCGATATTGTTTACGAAGATGACGACCTCATGGTAGTAAACAAAAAGCCGGGCATGGTAGTACACCCCGGACATGGCAACTATAACGGTACATTGATCAATGCAATTGCCTTTCATTTGAAAGACGATCCCAACTACGACATTACCGATCCGCGCCTCGGACTTGTGCACCGTATCGACAAAGATACATCGGGCCTTTTGGTGATTGCCAAAAACGAACATGCCAAGACTCACCTGAGCGCGCAGTTTTTCAATAAAACAACCAAACGTAAATACCTTGCCGTTGTTTGGGGAGCTGTAAAAGAAGAAGCAGGACGCATCGAAGGAAACATTGGTCGTGACGTACGCGATCGCCTGCAGATGAGCGTATTCCCGGATGGCGAACAAGGCAAACCTGCCGTTACGCACTATCGTATCGTAGAACGACTTGGTTATGTAACCCTGGTAGAGTGTCAGCTCGAAACCGGTCGTACACACCAAATCCGTGTGCACATGAAGCACATTGGCCACACGTTATTCAACGATGAGCGTTATGGCGGACACGAAATCCTAAAAGGTACCACCTTTACAAAATACAAACAGTTTGTACAAAACTGCTTTGCGATTTGTCCGCGCCAAGCATTACATGCACGCACGTTGGGCTTTATACACCCACGTACCGGCGAAGAAATGAATTTTGAAAGCGAACTACCGGAAGATATGACAAAACTGATCGACAAGTGGCGTTCGTATGCTTCTAATCTAGGCGAATAAGTATGAAAAAGAATGTTGCAATTATTGCAGGAGGCGACTCTTCTGAGATTGTAGTATCTCTCAAGAGCGCTCAAGGACTTTATTCATTTATTGATAAAGAAAAGTACAATCTTTACATTGCTGTACTAACCAAAGACAGTTGGTATGTAAATCTTCCCAACGAAGAAAAAACACCAATCGATAAAAACGATTTCTCCTTTATCCTAAACGGAGAAAAAATAAATATAGACTTCGCCTACATTACCATCCATGGTACTCCGGGCGAAAACGGATTGCTTCAAGGCTATTTCGACATGATCGGAATGCCTTACTCTACTTGCGGCGTGCTATCGTCGGCAATTACGTTCAACAAGTTTGTTTGCAACAACTACCTACGCTCGTTTGGTATTTCGGTGGCATCATCGCTCCGACTCAAAAACGGCGAAACCATTTCGGAACAGGAAGTTGTTGAAAAACTTGGCCTTCCATGCTTTATCAAACCCAACGTTGGAGGCTCTAGCTTCGGTGTTACCAAAGTAAAAGAAGCTGCTCAAATCGTACCGGCCATTCAAAAAGCATACGACGAAGGCAATGAAGTTATCCTAGAATCCTTAATTCAGGGAACAGAAATCACTTGCGGTTGTTATAAAATAAAAGGTAAAAGTGTAGTCTTCCCCATTACCGAGGTTGTAACCGAAAATGAATTCTTCGATTACGATGCCAAATATAATGGAGAAGTGGAAGAGATTACTCCGGCCCGTATCTCACAAGAGCTTACACAAAAGGTACAGGAGTTGACTTCTCGCATTTACGATATCGTAGATGCCAAAGGCATTATTCGTGTCGATTATATCATCGAAAAAGACGGCAATCCGAAACTACTTGAGGTGAACACCACTCCGGGAATGACAGTCACCAGCTTTATTCCGCAACAAGTACGAGCTGCCGGTCTCGACATCAAAGATGTAATGACCGATATCATTGAAAACGAATTCAATGCGTAAACTTCTAAACAAGACAAACAACTAACAACCAGATATGGACACGATTTCATCAAGATTTGACGAGATTCGACCGTTAAATAACAACGAAGTTAAAGCAACCATCGAAGAACTTCTGAATACTCCTAAGTTTGAGATGGCTGTAAAAACGGCTATGCCCACGATCGATTGGGACAGCTTTTGTATCAAGATGCGTTCTCTTCGCACCAAAAGAGAATTCAAAACACAAATGTCGGCATTGGCACTTAAGTCAATCGCGGCAAATACAGCCAGTCTACTCGACTATTCTCACGAAGAGCGAATCGATAGACATGCGGCTTATACCTTTATCACCAATCACCGTGATATCGTATTAGACGCAGCTTTCTTAAACTACGTTCTTCACCAAGCCGGCGCAGAAATGACGCAGGTAGCCATTGGCGATAACCTACTTATCGAGCCATGGATCGAAAAACTAGTTAGACTCAACAACAGCTTTATCGTAAAGCGCGGCGTATCCATCCGCCAAATGCTTGAAGTAAGTAAGACGCTTTCGGCATACATCCATTACGCAATCAAGGAACTCAACGAATCCGTTTGGATTGCGCAACGCGAAGGACGTGCCAAAGACTCGAACGACTTCACGCAAGAAGCTCTACTCAAGATGCTTGTGATGGGTGGCGAAGAAGCAACCATTCTCGACAATCTGATCGAGCTCAACATTGAGCCGATGGCCATCTCGTACGAGTTTGACCCATGCGACTTCCTCAAAGCCAAAGAATATCAACAAAAGCGCGACAACAAAGAACATAAGAAATCTCCTGCCGACGACTTGGTAAATATGCAAACAGGAATTGTCGGATTCAAAGGACACATTCACTTCTGTTTCGGACATCCGATCAACGAACAACTGAAAAAGCTCGACCCTTCGATGGAGAAAGCTGAGCTATACAGCACAGTTGCCGCAATTATCGACAAGGAGATTCATCAAAACTACATGTTCTTCCCGATCAACTACATCGCATACCAACGAGCATTTGGCGACGACCGTTTTGCAGATAAATACAACGAAGCAGACATCGCAGCCGTTGACAAGTACTTCGAAGGTCAGCTTGCCAAGATTCAACTTCCAAATAAGGACAGCGAATACTTACTTGGTAAGATGTACGAGATGTATGCCAACCCGGTAAAGAACCATCTGATCGCAACCAATCAGCACTAAGCGTATGAACTACGGATACACACGTGTGGCAACGGCTATCCCCGAAGTAAAGGTGGCCGATTGCCCTTACAATACATCACGCATCATTGAGCTGATGCAACAAGCCGACCAAGCGAACGTACAGATTGTATGTTTTCCCGAACTAGCAATTACGGGATACACTTGCGGCGATTTGTTTCAGCAGCAACGCTTGTTGCTCGATGCCGAAAACGCGCTGTCGGCTATCCTTAGTGCCAGCGAAGCACTACAGCTTACATCGATTGTAGGAATGCCCGTGCGTTTCGAAAACAGACTATACAATACAGCCGTGGTGGTAAGTCGCGGAATCCTTTGCGGAGTAATCCCCAAATCGTACTTACCCAACTACGGAGAATTTTACGAGAAAAGATGGTTTGCCTCTTCACTCGATAGCTACGGAACCAAGATCACCCTTTGCAATCAGGAAGTACCTTTCGGAAGTTACCAACTCTTTGCCGACGATGCCAAACAAATCTGTTTCGGAATCGAACTGTGCGAGGACCTCTGGACACCACTTCCGCCATCGTCTATCCTATCCATGCAAGGAGCAAATTTGATCTTCAACCTATCGGCCAGCAACGAAGTGATTGGTAAACACACCTACCTCGAAGAACTCATTCGCCAACAATCGGCACGCTGCGTATGCGGATACGTATATGCCTCTGCCGGATACGGAGAATCTACAACCGATCTTGTTTTTGCGGGAAAAGGAATGATCGCCGAAAACGGATCTTTGCTCAGCCAAGACAACCGTTTCGACCGAAACGAAAAACTCCTCATCGCAGAGATCGACCTGCAACGCCTCGAAGCCGAACGCATCCGTCGCAACTCCTTTACCGAAGCACTTGCCATGGTAAAGAACCCGACACCGCAAAGCCGTACAGCCGTTACACTTCCCGAAGCAACCGTTACGCAACTGACCCGCAGCATCAATCCGCGTCCGTTTGTTCCTTCCGATCGTGAAATGAACATGCGCTGCGAAGAGATCTTCAGCATTCAAACGTCGGGACTAGCCAAACGCATGCTACACACCCATGCTCACAGTATGGTGGTAGGTATTTCGGGCGGACTCGATTCGACTCTTGCTCTGCTGGTTTGCGCAAAAACGTGCGACCTGATCGGCATAGACCGTTCACGCATTCTGGGTATTACCATGCCCGGCTTCGGCACCACCGATCGCACATACAACAATGCCATCCAACTGATGAAAGACCTTGGTGTTACCATCAAAGAGATCAGCATTCGCGAAGCCTGCGAGCAACACTTTAAAGACATCGAACACGATGCGTCTATCCACGACGTAACGTACGAAAATACCCAAGCCCGCGAGCGCACCAAGATATTGATGAACATGGCCAACAAACACGGCGGCATGGTAATCGGTACGGGCGACTTGTCGGAGCTCGCTTTGGGATGGGCTACCTACAACGGCGACCAAATGTCGATGTACGGAGTCAATGCCGGAATACCAAAGACGCTAGTACGTTACCTTGTAAAATGGGTAGCCGACACGCAAGTAGACGACGTATCGCGCCATACATTGCTCGATATCATCGACACACCGGTAAGTCCGGAACTATTGCCGGCCGATGAAGACGGTTCGATCGCACAGAAAACAGAAGACATCGTAGGTCCGTACGAACTACACGACTTCTTCCTGTACTATGTGCTACGCCTGGGATACACCCCGCGCAAGATCTTCTTTCTGGCAACGCAAGCATTCGACGGCACCTTTGCGCAACACACCATTGCCAAATGGCTTGTCATCTTCCTGCGTCGCTTCTTCAACCAGCAATTCAAACGCTCCTGCATGCCCGACGGACCTAAAGTAGGTTCCATCAACCTATCGCCACGCGGCGACTGGCGTATGCCAAGCGATGCCTCTTCCGCATCCTGGCTGCACGAAGCAGAAGCCATCCTGAAAGAAACAGAAAGCAACTAAAGCTTGATACAACAACGGCTCATAACGGATACACCATCCCTTATGAGCCGTTTTTCTTTTCCCCAATGCAAGAACTCTTTATTTGAAAGTAAGCTTTACGACAACAGGATTACTGTCTTCATCCATATCTTCGAACGGAGGTTTGCAGCCTTCTTCAAAAAAGTCGACTGCATTCACTAAGAAGTATAATGCGTTGTCACGGCTATCGAAGCGACCACTGTTTATTATTTCATAAAGTTTCAGTGTCTTCAATTTATCATCCAAATCGTTTGTTGCCAATGGGCTCTTATAATGCACAGTGTTGCCATCTGCTGTAGATAAACCCAACATTCGGTCTTTCTCATGTCCTGCATTTACGGTATACAAAAGTCGATTTCCCGACAAAGGAAAAAACGATTCAATAATTCGATAAGCCGAAATATCTACCTTATCTATATCACCGACCCGAATATGAGCATGCGTACGGAGATCAACCGTTTTCCCTCCGGTTTCGAAAACAAACTTTGGATACACTCTTCTAAAATCAGAGGTCATAAAAATCGTATCAATTGCGCAGAACTTAAACCAACAATTCGCTCCATCTTCATAGCAAGCCAACTCATTACCTTCAGCGTATCCTCTATAAGTTGCCTTTTCATCGTCGGCCCAATTATTGAGTGTATACACAATTGAGTCTGTATCGATATCCCGAACATACATCAAATAAGGCCCCAGCGGACTTGTATTCCGAGTTCGCAAACTCTTCGAATTAGCACAAGTAACATCATAGATTTCAAAGTTCTTAAATTGGGCATATAGGTTCTTTGAAGTAATGCTATCTACCCATTGCGATTCATTTTTCACAAAATTCCCATCAAAGGTAAACGTCGAGAACTTATAGCAGGCATTATTGAAAAAGGTGAACTCCCTTTTATTCTCATCAAATGCACACATTGCATATTTCAGTATATCCTCCGGCCCTTGTCCCTTTGTACAAAGTGCTCGTATGGCTTTCCCGTCTTTCGTAAACGTGTAGATGTTATCTGTGTCAATATAAAATGTATCTTGAATGAAATGAACAGACACAAGTTTCACATCACCAATTAGCAAACTATCGTTCAATCGCGTATAAGAAATACTTTCACAAATATCCGAAAGCTTTAAAGGCTCACCAACTTCTTTCGCATTCTTGTAATCAATAACAATCGTGTTATTCTCATCGCTCAACTCCGATTCAGAACTACTTTTTCCCGTATTGTTACTACAGTGTACATTCAACAGCCCAAATAGGATCAGCATGCACCAATAGCCTACAAGACTCTTTTTCTGGTTTTTCATCATAGTATGCATTTATTTATCTGAGGTTAATCAGCCGAATAATTCAATGAATATTATTGGTCACAACTGACTCGTATTCGTACAGTATCACAATACTACAAAAAAGCAAGTAAAGTGCAAATAAATCAACGAGTTATTTCGAAACAGCAACCTATTAATAACGTAATAGACTATGCAGAAAACAGTTCTAACCACAAATAAATAATGCCTCTGGCTTATTGTAATATTTAAGTTTTAAGCAATATGAAGCCTCTTCACGAGAAGGAAGTGTCGTTTGCCTCAAAACAGCCTTTTTTTAGCTGGATGAGTAGAATTTATGACCAAATAGAATCTGATATTTTGTAACGAAATAAGCAGTCTTTGATTACGAAAAAGAAAACTGCTCGGTGGCGATTTGAAAATGAATGATGAAAATGAAAGTGATCTGTAGAAAAGAAAAACAAATTGAATCAGCGAAGTCCCCAATGCTTGCCTTTGCCTATACAAGACCTTACAGAGGTACATGCACACGAGCCTCATGGAGTTAAGAGCAAATAGTTACCGCGGTGAGTGAAAAAAGTTTTCACGAAGAGTGTTTAGCGTTACCGTTATAAATGAATTTACTCTTCGTTATAACGGAAAACAGTCTTCGTTGAAAAGGTAAAACGTCTTCACCAAACGCTGCCGAGCGATTAAAAAAAGGGGCCCGGCGTTTGAGAAAGAGGTAGGCAGCGTTTTGAAGCATTCAACTTGGCCTTTTTACCATCGAAAACGCCAAGTTTTATGAAAAACAGGCATCATTTTAGGTAATTCACCCCATTTCATCGATAGGAAAAGAAATTCATAGAGCTGAAAATCGGATTTTCTGAACCTGAAAAAACAACCAAATCGAACAAACTAAAAAGCAAAAACCGCATAAATAGCATAAAACACAGCCACAGAAACCAGATCTACTATCTACGAAAATCAGTGCTTATTGTAAATAATTATCGAACAACGATCAATTGAATCAATCAACTTTCAATGCTTGGAAGGCATCCGCAAAAAACGAATCAAACCAACCATACGTGTGATCGGAAACTTCGTGCTTCCATCTCTCTTTATTTGAGCAAATAAGCATAGCGTCCTTGCCCACATTCGGCAACACGAGACAAAACTTTATAACTGCGCTCTCTGCGATTAAACTCCACCAAGTCTTCGCTTCCGTCCGGATTTGCTAAATATATATTTCCGTTCTTATCCCGAAACGGAATGGAGATCCCTTTTGTCCAGCCTTCCAAATAAATGCGTTCAACTTCTTTACTTACATCTTCATTTACTTGCTTCACCGTCTTCCCATTCGAAAGAACTACATTTTCTATCTCTGCGTATGTACACATAATAAATTCAATATTAAAGCTTTTACCATTCCTTCAGAACATAATACGAATATAGCGAATTCGTTCTTCTTACACAACAAATTAAACAAAGCGAAGCTCACTTCAACACACCGATCAGGAGTATCGGATTGCTGTCTTCATTGACATTCTCAAGACAATTGACCTTCACTAAAATACCCTAATTATGCTTACATATGCAAAATTATTTTTTACCTCAAAACACGCTGTAATATTGGAGTTTTAGAGATAAGGACACTAGCCTCACCTTGAGGTAGTATAAAAAGGCGTTTTTTGTATTTATTCGAAGGCATATCAATTAGTACAAGTAATTTACCTTCACTCTCCTCTATTTGTTTTACAATTCCTGTTAACAAATAATCACCGTCGAGACTATAAAATAAGCAATCACCGTTCTGTCCAATCATTATTGATTTGGCATCTTTAATTGCTAGCTCTCCTTGTGCATAATATTCACCATTTAGGACCACAGTTCTCACCTTGAAATGCAACGTTTGAGGATATGGAATATAATACATCAGGGTCAAAACTACAAGTATAACACCTGTAATAACCATTATACCTATACGTATTAGTATTGGAGGTATCTTACCTATAATACTACGAGCTTTCTCACTGCGTAATTCAAAATTATTTGTGACCATATTAATTCCCAAGTTCTAATTGATTCTTAACTAAATGGTAATATAATCCTCGCTTCTGTGTCAATTCATTATGAGTCCCTTGTTCGGCAATTTCTCCACCATCAAGAACAACAATATTATGAGCATTTTGGACAGTACTCAAGCGATGAGCAACTACTACAACTGTTTTATCTTTATAGAACTCCTCTAAACGAGACAAAATAGCCCGTTCATTATTCGCATCCAATGCATTTGTTGCTTCATCAAGAAATACAAAAGACGGATTTTTGTACACGACTCTTGCTATTAATATACGTTGTTTTTGTCCTTGACTAATACTTTGACCATCTTGACCAATCTTAGTGTTATATGCTAACGGAAGTTTTTCAATATCTTCTGCGATGTTTGCTATTGTTGCAGCATATCTGATTTTTTCTAAGTCAGGCTTATCATCTGATACAGCAATATTATTAGCTATCGTATCTGAAAATAGATATCCTTCCTGCATAACAACACCACACTGAGTTCTCCACCACGACAGATTAAACTTATCTAAACTTTCGCCTGCTACTCTGATTGAGCCACGATTTAGATCATAATAACCAAGTAAAAGTTTTAACAGAGTAGTTTTTCCACTACCACTTGCTCCTACGATTGCTGTTGTTTTACCATGTGGGATATTTAGACAAATATCACGTAATGTATATCGTGGCAAAGCGTTGTTGTATTTGAAATATAAATTTTCAATTTGAAATGAAGAGGCTTTTAGCTCTAATTGAGAGATTGTTTTATTTTCATTTTCTTCATTCGTTTGAGTGTGTATTTCATTCATTCTATCCAAGCTAATACTTACGTCCTGCCAATGATAAATAAATGCAACAAGTTGTTCAACCGGAGTATTCAATTGCCCAATAATATACTGGATAGCTAACATCATTCCGATTGTTAAAGATCCATCAATAACAGCCATTGCTGCGACTACGGTAATAAGTATATTCTTTGTCTCATTAATACAAATGCTCCCTGCTTCCTGTATTTGTTTCAAAGAGAGCACTTCAAGATTTATGTTAAATAAATCAGCTTGTATATCTTCCCATTCCCAGCGTTTACGTTGTTCACACCCTTGTAATTTTATCTCTTGCATCCCTGAGATCATCTGATATACAATATTACGATTCAAACCTTCTTGCTCAAATAGCTTATAATCAAGCTGTCTTCTCTTCTTTAGAAACACAATTATCCAAAGTGCATACATTGCACTTCCAATTATAAAAACAGAGAAAATAACTAAATTATAATACAGAAGCACAATACCAAAAATTACAAAAGAAAATATCGAGAAAAGAAGATTAATAGTTTGTGCCGTTATAAACTTCTCAATGCGTTTATGATCTTCAATTCGTTGGATCAAATCACCTGTCAGTTTTGTATCAAAAAACTTCATTGGCAACTTCATCAACTTAATAAAAAAGTCAGAGATAAGCGATACATTTATTCGTGTACTAATATGCAATAATATTTTATTACGAATAAAACCTATAGCAGTTTTACTAAATAACAACATCAACTGAGCTATTAAAATTAGCCATACAAAGCTTATATCTTTTCCATTGATACCGATATCAACGATAGATTGTGTAAGGAATGGAAATAACAATTGAAGTAGACTGCCTATTAATAGACCTATAGTTATTTGTAAGAAATAACGTTTAAATTGCACCAGATATTTCCATAAAAACTCAAAATGATTATTATTTTGGATATCGTTCTCCTTAGCATAAAACTCATTTGTCGGCTCTAGTAGTAGTACAACACCTTTATTCTCATTATTAGTCTTAGTCGTCAACCAGTGTTCACAAAACTCTTCTTGTGTATACTCAACCTGCCCCCTGGCTGGATCTGCAATATATACCTTATACCCCTTACGACTCTTCTTAATTTTGTAAACCACCACAAAATGTTCTTGGTTCCAATGTATAATACATGGCAGAACTGCTTTTTCTGCTAATATATTAAATGTTATACGTCCACCAACTGTACGCAGACCCACCATCTCCGCAGCTTTACTTATACCTAGTAAGGACACTCCGTCACGTCCAATGAATGCACTACTACGCATTGTTTCTATCCTGAATTTCTTTCCATAATATTCAGCAATCATACAAATACATGCAGGTCCACAATCCATTGAATCTGGTTGTTTTCGTATCGGAAATTTATTCATTAATTTAATGTGTTTATAAACGGTTCATGACATCTTGACCTGCAGGTTTTCCTTTATACCTATTCTTCGTTGCATTTAAGTAATAACGTACACTTAAACTTAGTTCGCGATTATCAAAGTGATATAGATTTTTGAAATCTGTATCAGGAGCAACGATCTGAAGTGCATTAATTTGCTGATTTAGAATATCAGACATTGTCAACTTTATGTTTAGTGTTTTATTAAAGAAACTTTTAGATATACCACAATTGACAATAAAACGAGCTTTATATAAATAAGTAAGATCACTATTACCTTTACTTCTGTATGCGCCATCAATATTAATTGTAAAGTTATTAGCAAGCTCAATAATATTGTTTAATGAGACAAAATACATTGGAGCATTCAGCTTCATATCTACTCCATATGAAGTAAGATCTAACCATTGCTTATTTACTCCGGCACTCAACTGAGGTTTCCATATCCCAAATGTAGGAGCGATGGCAATATTAGCTAACAATGCTGGTAGTTTATCAATATTACGATATGTAATAAGTGAAACTTTCGGGTCCTGTACATAACGATCTATCCACATGACAATAGCATCGTTTTTTTGTGTGTAGCTCACCTGTGCTTGAATAAACTTCCAGACCCCCATCAGTGAAGCACTTTGTTTTATTGTTGGTGTAAGATATGGATTCCCTGATTCAATGGTAAATCTATTTCCATACGTCATATTATTACTTAATTGTCGATATGTAGGACGCTCTACTCTCGAGTTGTAATTAAGTTGCAACCCTACACCACCTAAACGCACCGAATAAGAGGCATTAGGAAACCATTGTCCATAACGATGGCTCATTTCATCAGATATCTTATTATTGACTAAGTAATCGTAAGCTGCATCTTCGTAGCGTAAACCAAACGAAAAACTACCAACTTTGGTAGTTGCCTGATATTGGGAGAAAAGAGCTAAACTTTGTTCATTTACATTCACACTCGATGAAAAGTTTTGCAACTCATTGTTGATATACTGATCCCCACGGGAAATAGTCGTATACTCACAGCCAAACATAAGATTACCTTTCCATACAGGATAAGATAATTGGAGTTTTGCAGCCCAAAGAGTATTAGATAGTTTTCCTGTACTATTAATAACTCGTTCACCATACTCTTCACTATTTTCAGTATTAACAGTATTGGTTGTAACTCCTCCTTTCAAAAAATCTGTATTAAATTCAATAGCTAAATCTTTAATTTGTGCATTGTAATACATGTTCACTTGAGATTCAGGCTTTGTATGAATATCTTGCAGTTCGCGATTATTCCATTTATCAAAAAGTACTTCATTTGCATAAACATCACTTTTCAGTTTAATATCTACACTCCGTCCTATTGGTGAAGTTCTAAGATCATATTTAAAACCTATATTGTGCTTCTCCTTAATTTCATAATTAAGACCTAACGATCCGTTTAGGTCACTCGTATGACGAATGGCATCCATCGTATTCTCTTGATGCCAAAGAGTGTCTACACGCACTGTCTGAGATATATCTCCAATTTGAAGATTCGTAATATCGGTATAATATAAATTAGCAAAAATATCCAAGCTTTCTTTTCGGTAATTGGTATTGATTTGATTTATATAATCTTGATTCTTGCCTGTATAGAAACTTGATCGTACATTTAAACTAAAGCCATCTCCTCTCTTCTTAATTGTTTTAATAAGAATGACAGCTGAAACTGTTGCATCATATTTTGCTCCGGGATTAGATATCACTTCAATACTCTGAATATCATTTGAGTTCAAGTTGTCAACCTCTGAAGAGTTTCTCACTTCTCTGTTATTAATATATATCTTTGCCTGCCCACGACCAAAAACCTCAAAAACACCTTTGTCTCCGGTAACCATCGGGATACGCTTTAAGACATCATTTCCGGTACCCATTTCACTAAGTACTGTATTTGCCACGGTCGTTTGCAAACCATTTGCTGTCATTTTAGATATTGGACGAGCTGCGGTAACAACCACGTTGTCTAGGCTTAAAACAGCAGATGTTAATTCTACTCGGATTGTATCAACATTCGATAAAGTCGAAACGATATATTCATTATAATCGACCCTTGAAAGTGTAAGATAGCTGTTATTTATATCCTTGCTACTAATCGAAAAGGCACCATTGATATCAGATATAGTGCCACTCATATAGCTAGAATCGACTTTGTTTTTTAAAATAATATTGGCATACTCTATAGGCTGTTTGGTTTCATTATCAATAACAACCCCTTTAATAGACTGTGCGCTGACATTTATCATACAAAATGATAATATTAAAAC
Organism: Tannerellaceae bacterium; assembly: GCA_051656605.1. Classification (GTDB taxonomy): domain Bacteria; phylum Bacteroidota; class Bacteroidia; order Bacteroidales; family CAMTPD01; genus UBA12018. The sequence goes on from JBOGCF010000040.1 coordinate 18,201, forward strand.
AAGGAGATACTTCATAGATAGGTTTCTGTTAATTTGATTATTACGCTTCTTCTAAATAGAGAAATTTTATATACTGTGAAGCCTCCTTTATAGTTTGTTTTTGCTTTTATAACTTAATAATCTTCTCCAAACTGTAGGTTTTTTTCTCACATATGCTATTAAAAGAATCAGTTCACTGAAATTCTTTTTTGTTAATTCACAGTAATCTCTATTGGGACTACTATTGAAATCCTCATCTCTAGAATTATAAAATCTTTTTACGGTACAGCCTCCACATAACTTATTTGCCCAGCAGGATAAGCACTCTGCATTTTTATTTGATAATAATTTTTTCTCAAAATCATTATACAACAATGATGACTTATAGATATTATCACTTTTTGTGTTACCTAGGCAAGTTTTATGTTTACCTACTACCATTTGACATGGATATATATCTCCTGAAGTTGATACAGCAAACCTATCTTGACATATTGAACACATCTTATTTTCTTTTTTAAGAGTGATTGCAGCCAATACATTCCAAAAATCAATAGGCATATCAGAGAAATCAATTAAATCTATATTTTTATAATAATCACTCGTAGACTTGTGACCAGATAAATCATTTGAGTTCTCATTAACTACATCTCCATCTATTCCAAAAACTTTTGTCAAGTCATCATTAATATCTTTATAACTATATCCCAATTCAATATGCCTCTTAGTGTAGGTAGCTTCAAACTTCAGTTTAGCTTTCGTCTCTGATTTTACAGAATAAATAAATTTTGAAATTTTATCAAAACTGCCACTTCCATCTGCAAAAATTCTATTCTCATCATTTATCTCTTTTAATCCATCCACACTGATTGTTACAAAATCAAGATACTTATCAATAAATTTAATTATATCTTTATTTAAGATTGTTCCATTTGTAATTGCTCCAAATAAAGGAATCACAGCAAATTCTCCATGATTGAATTTATTAATAAAGGAATCACATATATATACCATGATATCCAAATTCATGAACGGCTCGCCTCCAAAAAAAATTATCTTCTTTATTTTATCAAAGTTATTGACACAAAATTCAACAAAGGAATCTGCATCTTCTTTAGACATTAAACTTATAGGCATATTATAATTACCGCTGTTCGCATAACAATATTTACATCTGAGATTACATGAATTTGAAACATGAAGAGTTATTCTATTAATTACCTTGTTATTATTTTGAGATTTATTTGAGACAATATTATAATCCGATTTAACTTTCTCAATAAAAGGCTTTATGTCAATTCCTAATTGAGCATAGTCATTAATCACACGAATCTCATCATTACACCGTTTTAGAGATTCTACAACTTCAACCATAGAATCATCAATAGATATCATATTAAATGTACTCCCCACATATAATATGTTTAAAGTTTTATCCTTTATTATTTGTACACAATCCCAATTCATTCGTATTTCGGATTAAATAAGAATACAAAGACATTATGCTTAATTACATAATATCTCTGTATTCATTATATAGTTTTACTTTAATTATCAGAGCGTTTATTTAACACCAGCAGATAAACCCGCCGCCGCTTCCTTTATCCCCATCGCCAAGATTTTCATTTCCATTTTCGTCGTTTGCACCTCCAATGATTTCATTTAATTCTTCAAAATTAAATTCTTCCATATTTTCTATTTTTGGAGTATCAATGCTTGGTGTCTCAATTTGCTTTACGATTTTAATTTCTGAATTTTTCATTGTTTCTATTTTTTATGATTTCCTACTCTATTAAGGTATTTCGGTATCCCCTCCTTTGAACAGTCTGGTCTGCAATATAATTATACCGGTAAAAATAATCTTGCTTCTACTTACCCTATCGTGTCCGACTATCCTCAACCCACTCCTGGAGCTCCTCATCCCAAACCCATCCATCGTATGATTTAGATTTTCCACCATACAATACACTCATATCTTGTTCTGAGATTATTTCGATACTTATTTCATTCATGATGCAATAAATTTTATTAGTTTGATTTTATATGACAAAAGTAGAGCTCTTGAACCCGGCAGATCTAACAAAAACATATATTGTTATATATAAATCCCGTTTTTTTTTGTTATGTTTGTGTGATTTTACTTGTTATACAGATTTACACAGACCAATATAAACTTTTAAAAAACAACTGTTTATACATAATGAAAAGATACTATGTATTATGTAGTTTAGCTGTGATGGCAATTATTATTTTACAATCACTTTACATTCATAGTTTATATGATCAGTATATGCAGTCAGAATGTAAAAATATTGATGCTCGCTTATACGAAGCGATAGACCTTGAACGATTTCACAGATTTGTTAATAAAAAAGAGGTGAAGTTTCAACTGAGACTAACACCTATGAGCGCAATGTCTGATAAGATGCGAGACAGTTTGCTTGCAATCCATCCCCTCCCTCCAAAACCAGCTCCTATTGCTGAGACGTATGATGTTATAGGATTGATTAATGCTGGTATAATCCGTTCAACAGATGAGATTCGAAGTCATCAAAAAGAAGACTTGTTCTATGAACAAGGCAGACCCATTAATACACATGTATTAGACAGTATGCTACAAGCTCGTCTCCCCAAAAACTATAACCTCGAAATTGAGATAAGAAATAGCACTGACAGTCTGCTTGCCAAAACTGGAAGTATAGAGAATATCAACTATGCTTCTAAACACATACAAGTGGGATTTAAAGGATACCAGTTTATAACAGTATACGCCAACATTCCATTATCGTCATTTATTAAACAATCTATATGGATCTTGGCTCTTTCACTTATTATTATAGCCATGCCGCTTCTCTCACTTCTTTATCTGGTAACGACGCTCAGATCAAAGCAATCAATACTAAAACAGCGGGAATATAGTATCAATGGAATAATCCACGATTTAAAGTCTCCATTAACATCACTTAGTACAATGCTAAGTCTCTTCCGGATTACAGAAAAAGAGCCGGAAAAGCAGAAGCTAATTGCGGTCAACTCTAATGGTATTGCCAGACTCATCAAAAAGGTAGAGCAATTGCTAGAAGTGAGTAGGTATAACCGCTCAAAGATCATCATTTATAAAAACGCAATAACGTCTGGTAATTTAACGCAATATGCAGCTGAAATTAAAGAAACGCTACTAACAATATCCGCAGATAAGGATATTTCCATACATATTGAGAATCGTATTGAATCAGACAAAGTATTGTATGTAGATACAATGCACTTTGAAACAATACTCAACATCCTTATTGAGAATAGTATCAGATACTCAAACAATGAAGTGAATATCAATGTCAGATTTGAGTTATCTGCTCCAAACACACTGAGCATAAAAGTTAAAGATGATGGTATCGGTATTGATAAAAAGCACCTCCGTCATATATTCAAACAATTTTACAGGGCAAATGAAACAATTGTAAAAGGCTATGGAATAGGTCTTAGTTATTTACGAATTATTGCACTTGCTCACGGTGGACGAGTTTGCGTAGTTAGCGAGTTAGGCAAAGGAAGTGAATTTGAAGTAATATTAAATTGTAAAAAAGATGAGTAAACAAGCAACAAAAGTTCTCTTTATTGATGATGATACCGTACTTGGTAGTATGGTTTTACAAGGTCTTACGTATCTTGGATATAACGTCCATTACCAATCGTCAATGATAGCTTTGGATAGTATTATAAGTGAGTTTTGTCCCAATATTATCATTTTAGATATCGAAATTGGAGATAAAGATGGTATTGATGACTCTGCTCGTATCCGTATACTCTTTCCTAATATTCCGATTATCTTTGTTTCATCTCATGTAGACACATCCTATGTAGTAAAAGCTTTAGAAAATGGAGGAGTAACATATATCAAAAAGCCTATTGATATAGAAGAGCTTGCTGCATATATTAATCGTTATGCTCTAAAATCTCCTACAGATACAAGAATTGTTATAGGTAATTTCATCCTTGATAAAAGCTCTAGGCTACTAACTAACACTGAAAATAATACAACTGAAACTCTCAATAATAAGGAGGTACAATTAATTGAAATGCTTGCTAATAATATTGGCTGCGTAGTCACAAGAGAAACAATAATAGCTCAAATATGGAATGATGACTTTTCTAGCGATCAAGTCTTGAATAACTACATTTCTCATATACGAAAATGTATCTCTTCTGATTCTTCAATCTCTATAGAGACAATGCCTCGCCAGGGCTATCGATTGCTCTTAAATGTTAATCAAGAATGTACAATCTCTGTATAATGATAATACAGATAACTCACATACTCTTTTAACCTCTTGAAAATGATACAATCATTAAACATGATTATTTCTAAAAGCGAAGCTCACTTCAACACACCGATCAGGAGTATCGGATTGCTATCTTCATTGACATTCTCAAGACAATTGACAAATGCCTCCTTCTTCGCGGCATCAATTACAGTCGATGCTTTTACCGCGTCAATGTCGATCCAATTATCTTCACTAAAGGGAACCAATAGATCGACCCAGTATTTGCCCGAAGAACGGTAGTCGACCGTAAAATCACCACCCGTTATATCATTCTCGAATACAAACGGACAAGCCAAATACAAATGAGGATTAGCAAACCATGGAAGTTTTCGCGCAAGAATATTTCCTTTATCCACCTTATACGTAACCTTTCCATCGTGCTTATTGTAGGAATACGTGTAGATATTCTCTCCCTTGTTACCAACTAGATAGATAAAGTCCTTACTTTGGTAATATTCACGAATCAAGAAATAGTCGAATGCTTTGCGCTCTTTGATCCACTGATGTGTTTGTTCATAATCACCTTTCTCTTCTTTTGAAAAGCACTGTCTACCAAAGCAACAGACCACAAAGAGTCGACAGGATTATTGATTGGTTTTTCTACCTGGGTGTGCTGACTTATAAAAATATGATTATCAAAAAGAAGGAAAGGTCCAATTGCACAACTAAACATGTAGCCTAACAACTTGTTCGTAGGCCTTCGCACTTCCCGTCGAAATCATAAACTTGAACTCCTTGATAAATTGTTACGCAATAAACCTCTTTTTTCTTCTCATCAATAAAGTAGTCATACAATTGAGTATACTCCTCCGGTCCTTGTCCTATTCTCCCTACAAAATTCAAAAACTTGCCACTTCGTGAGAATCTGTAGAGCCGTTGATCTTCATACGGAATAATCCATATATCATCATCGGTTACCTGTACATTTTGAATGCTAGCAAGCAAGGATTCGTTTGTCGTTTCTAAAGGAACAACCTGAACATCACTTATCGCTTCGCTCAAGAGTAAGCTTTCTACCTTCGTCACGTTATCGGACAAATTAATCACGGCTAGACTCTCAGCCTCTTCATCGGACGACTTTTGCTTTTTAGTCGTACTACACCCGCAAAAAACGAATGCACTCACGATAATATAACTCGTAAACGATTTCATAAGATATGCTGTGGTATTCATAATCTATTCATTTAAATGTGTCATTCGGGTAGAGACCATCTCGTTACACTGAACTCTGTTTTTTTCTACAAAATAAGGGGATTGAGCAGGTCTCAACGTGTACTGATTACTAAGATGTTACAAGAAAAATGGCTTACAGACATCAAAATTCCTTATAGAGAACTTTTTGCGCCTTTTTTAGCAATGTCGACTTATCACACTATCTATCTGCACTTTAAGCGAAAACAAACATCAAAATAAAAATCGCAAAATACTGTAAAACAACCAACTAACATTTTAGCACTAGCCGACTTACTGCTTCGATTTCAAGAGCATAATAACCGGATTTGAGTCTTCTTTTAGCGTAGATGCAATCTCTTTCAGTCGTCCTTTTAGTTCGCCATTCTCATAGGCTTCAACCAGCTTGTAGGCCTCGAGTGTTTGCCAACTTAGAATATCTCCACTTAGCGGACGAGACTTCAGGTTTACTTCATCTTGTGTGGTAAAGTCTGCATTATATACTTTATACGTATAAATACGCTGATCATTTGTGTCGTATACCAAATTGGTAGAAGGAAAGCCTTTCTTTTGAGTAAAGTCGTACTCCTTCCTTACCGCTTCCATAAAGTAATACTTGTCGGTAAATAGGCTTGTGAATAGAAAAACCTCCGGATTCATCGCGTGTACAGAAGGGATTCGCACAAAGAAAGGCTTTATGCTATGATCTGCCGAATAGCGATACACTGTATCTGAGGATATCTCCAATAATATCCGATCTTCTCCGAACGGCAAAATCGGATATAAGGAAGGAGGAATCATTACAAATGTCGTATTCTGATCATCACTTTCAGTTCGCATCGTTGCAGACTTCCTCTCTCCGCACTTTATATCGGGGGTGGCAATAATACTTCCATCTTGTTTTGAAATGATATGAATAGGCGAAGCTGTTAGATCACTTGAAAAATATTCATTCGAACAGATTAAATGATCTTGATCGAAGTTCTGAATATTAATAAATTTACAACCATCTTTATAGGGTAATGCACGTTTATAATTTCCCTCAAAATCATATACGAGCAGCTTATTTTTAGATAAATCTGTCACAAACAATTCTTGATTCTTTTCATCACATACAATATTATACATATAGTTATACTCTTCTCCACTACGACCCTTACGGTTTATCTTGTTCACGCCTTTCCCTTTGCGATCAAACACAAAGATATCTCCGTCAAAATTTCTATTCGCAACGAAAATGTGATTCTTTCCGATTGCTTTTACCACACCTTGCGTGATGTATTCATCGGAGTTATCGAGTGGAATGTATTCGACATCCATAAAGTCTTGCAAGATCAATTCCTTTTCGGGATACTCTGCCGTTACATCAATGGTGATTAATTCATCGGCTGATTTATCATAGTTATTATTGCCACTGCATCCCACCAATAGGAATACCGCTGCAATATAAAGCATACTTGTGTGTTTCTTATTCATAGATTATTTCTTGTTTTTCAAGAGCATAATTACGGGATTCGAGTCTTCTTCTAGCGTAGATGCAATCTCTTTCAGTCGTCCTTTTAGTTTGCCATTCTCATAGGCTTCAACCAGATCCGGTGCATCTAGTTTGATACAAAATGCAACTTCATTACTCCTTGGATTAATAGGACTCCACCAGAAGTTGACTTCTTGTTTGTTGACATAGTCGCTATTATAAACCGTACATTGCGACACGTTCTTTTCTTCTCGATCATATACCAATAATGTAGAAGGAAAGCCCTTAAAAGTTGTGAGATCAACTTCCTTCAATAGCGTTTGAAGCAGTAGATAACGATCTGAATCTAATATTGGAAATAGAAAGGTTTGAGGATCCATTTCATGAATAGAAGGAATTCTTTTTATGGCAGCATACAAATTACCTTTTGAGTCAACAGAGTATATCGAATCTGAAGAACAACGTGTTAACATCCACCCTGTCGTTGCTGGTATAATTAGATCGAAGCCAGGCATAACTGTCAAATCTCCTTTTATGAATACGGGAGAAGCAACCTTGGTTATATCAATCGAGAGTTCACGAGCAATACTTCCATCTTTCTTCGAAATGTAAACATGTGAAGATTGTTCGGATTCTTTTTGTGGTGGGTAGCTTTTATATGCGATCAAATGATCTTGATCATAGTTTGATACATTCTCGTAATAACAGCTATCAGCAAATTGTAGTTTTCGTTTATAGTCGCCCATTAAGTCATACACAACTATAACCCGAGCTGAATTATTAACGATAAACATCTCTTTGTTATCTTCATCTAGAATAATATCTGTAATACCCGTATACTCTTCCCCGCTTCCTCCTTTTCGATTGATCTTACGAATACCATTACCGGTATTTCTATCGAAAACGAATATATCTCCATCATTTTTCCAATTCTTGGCTAATATCTGTTCTTTGCCCACGGCTTTTACAACACCTTGCGTGATGTATTCGTCGGAGTTATCGAGCGGAATGTATTCGACATCCATAAAGTCTTGCAAGATCAATTCCTTTTCGGGATACTCTGCCGTTACATCAATGGTGATTAATTCGTCTGGCTGCTTGCCGGCATCTTTATTTCCGCTGCATCCCACCCATAGAGTCAGAGCAGCCGTATAGCATAAACTTGTGTATTTCATATTCGGTATTTATTATCAGTTTGTTTGATCTAAAGCATGTGCTTTCTGCAATATTAAAGAAAGTTTTTGAGAAGACACCCACAACTACGAAGTTTTTGTAGTTAAAACGAACAATTAATACAATACTGAATATGAATACACAACAAAATTACTTACACACTATCTTTATCTTTCACGAGCATGACAATCGGATTTGAATCTTCATTTAACCGAGAAACTACTTCTTTCAATTTCCCTTTTAATCTGCCTTCATTGTATGCTTCGACAAGTTGCGGAGCATGCAAAACGCAAAACCATTCTCCTTCATTCTTTGCCGCCTTGAAGGTACTAAAGTAAAGCTCTTCCTTATCCGTGAAATCTCCGTTATAAGCTTTATATGTTACAAAGGATTTATCTTTTACATCATACGCGAAGTAAGATTTTGGAAAGGTCTTTCCGCTCATCGGGTCTTTCTTATTCGTTATACCCTCCATAAAAATGTATTGATCCGAAGTTAAGCGCACAATGTGATGAACGCCCGGATCCATCGTTGAAATTGCGGGAGTTCTAGCCATAAACGGTTGCAAACGTTGGTCGGAATTAAGCACATATATAGTATCAGACGAATTATCTAGCAGTCCCCATCCGTCATTGTATGGAAATACCGCATGGTAAAACATCGGAGTAGCACCCTCTGCTCCGACAAAAGGCTTACGCTCTGTTATTGGAATCGGAATATCATAGGTAATACTCCCATCTTGTTTCGACACAAGCACGAAGCCCCGATCTTTACTAAACTTGGCATAACAGAGCAAGTTCTCGTTATCGAAGTCAACCATATCGGTATAAAATGCTCCGGAACCGCTCGCTTGCTTCAGTGTTCGTTTGTAGTTTCCTTGTAAATCATATACCTGGATTGTACGGTTCATATGACTATTGACATACATTTCGTTGCTGATTTCATCAATGACGACTCCTACAGTACTTGCATACTCTTCGCCACTCTGCCCTCTTCTGTTTACTTTAGAGATACCTTTGCCCGATCTGTCGTGAATATAAATATTCCCATCATTGACCATATTTCGCAGCGCGATATACTTATCTCCTACGTACATTATAACTCCTTGATGAAGAAATTCATCGGTTGTTTCCAACGGTATATACTCCACATCCATAAAATCCTGAATGTTTAAATCTTTATGAACCGAAGGAGTTTCTGTTACATCAAATGTAATCAGCTCTTGAGTTGCATTCTGGTTGCCACTACATCCCACTAGCAGAGAGGCAGCAATAATGCTCAAAGTAAAAGTGTTCTTCATGTTATAGTAATTTTATGACAAACCATTCAATTTGTAGACTAACAAACAATCTTCCGGATCGCCGTCTTCTGTTGTGCCATATAGCGTAAAGGTTTCTTCATCCACTGCAAAATAAGTCGGATTCTTACCTTCGAAAGGAAACCGTGCAACAGGTTTTCCATCCATATCGAATACTTCCAATACCGAACCTTTCATTCCCTTTTCCCGATATGTTTTCCATGATTGCCCCATGGAAATAACATAGAAATAACGTTTTCCACAGTAACCTACCCCATAAGCAATATTCTCATCTCCACTTCCGAGTATAGCATCGTCAGACTTTGCAAAATCAAATTTCACCTTCTTCAATAGATTGAAATCCGTATCCATAAAGTCAATCTCCTTCTTATATTCATAACTAAAAATAATTCGGTCTTCATTCGCGTACACTCTCCCCATATTAGGATCTAACAACACATCCATTATATCTCCATTTCGATATTTCAATGTTTTTAAAGGAACATCACTATCCACATTGAAAGTGTATAGATAAGGCCCTGTATATTGAGCATCTACAACAAATATAGAGTCATTGATAAAAGCTCCTTCATTGATGTTATTATTATATTTTGGAAGTATTCTCGTCTTTAATATCGGAGAGCCATCTTCACTTATTTGAAAAAACTGAAAAGCTTGATTATCTGAGATAATAAAGTCTTTTAGTTGTGAACGAATCAACCATGGCAGTACATAGTCGTCCGGACCTTGACCTTTTTGTCCGAACGCACTTTTTAATTCATTCGTCCTCAAATCATAGATATGAAACAAACTATCGTTCTGTTTCCAGTTCTGCATAATCAGATAAGGATGCCTGATTTCGACCAGTAAAGGTGTCGTTAAACCGTGCAAAGGCATTAGCTCTTGCTGGATACTACTTTCAATGGGGAATTGCGGCTCTTTAGTGGAAGTACATGCCACTTGCAGTGCGCAAGTTATCAGAAGCATTAGATTTATAATTTTCATGATATACAATTGTGTGGTCCGTTATCGTTCTTGAAAACCAGAAACGTCTTGCAATAGTAATGATTATCGTTGGCAATCGTGTTATATCGAACTCGTTTTTTTTCTACAATATAATGGGCGGCAGCACTACTAGCACACACCTAACAAACAAACACTTACGAAACATTCGCCGTGCAGACATCAAAATTCCTTATTGAAAACTTTTTGAAGGTATTTTGCCAATATACACTTAATACGCTAACAGTCTGCAAATTAAGACAAAACAAACATCCCTAAAATCGGCTTCAAAAATCATAATCAACTGATATTAAGGCGCCTTTTTTTTGAGGTACAAATAATTTTTATCATATATTTGTGCACGACCTATGTATAAATATGTCAGAAGCAAGCTATGGCTCAAATAACAATAGACCATCTAAATGTATTGGAGGCCAAAATATTAAATGTTGGAAATATAACAGAGACAACAACTAATTATCAAATTATCAGCTACAAATAAGAAAAACATGCGACACCTTATTCTATCTTTATTCGTAATACCTTTTATTGGTTGTAAAGATGCCAATACTGATTTCTTTCCGTATCAGCCTAATTCACATAAAGAAACACTAGTGAGTAGTATAACCTTTGATACATTATCAATAACACCTCCAGTATCTTCTCATCTTATTGAGTCTGGAATATATAATGAAAATATATACATCGTAGATAGACATTTTTGCACAGTACTTACGTTTAGTAAAGATGGTGAATTCTTGTCTAAAGACCTTGGGCAAGGAGGAGGACCAAAGGAGACAACTATTGGCAGGATTGCTACACAAACAAGGTTCAAAGATGGTGGTTTTATGTTATTAGGTTACCAGATGGACTATTATTTGTATAGTAAGGATTACGATAAAAAATCTACATTCGTAATCAAGCCATCCAATGATGTACCTGAAAATATCGAAGATAACCCATACATTTATACACCTCTATATAATGACATGGTATGTCGTAGTTTTGATAATAATGTATATTTTAGTGTCAGAGCGGAGCATCCTGAGCTAAACCACCTTGAGCATACGACTGATTTTTTGAAAAAAAGCTGCAATATTCTTGAGGTTAATATTGATAAACAGTCTTATACAAATGTATTTTCAAAAGGCTACCCCGATATTTACAAAACGAATCCTAATAAATACGTTGTATTTTCCGGAGTAAATTTTGATGTTGATAATAATGGCAATTTCTATGTTAGTTATGAAGCAGACTCATTGATTTACTTGTACGATAAGAATTTTAAACCCATACAAAGCTTTGGGTATACTGGAAGAAATATGGATTGCAACTATATCTCTATTGCAGACTTTGCTGATAGTAGAAAGAACTATAGAAACGAACGTAATACGAAAGGTTATTACTATTGGGTAGAATATGAGGAGCAGACTAAAACTCTTTTTAGAACATACAAAAAGGGTGCGTCAGAAAACAGCGATGGACTTCAAATTTACAAAGATAAAACATTAATTGCCGATTTAGACATACCTAAAAACATGCGTATTATGGGGTATATTGCTCCGTACTACTATTCTCATGTTATTTGTGATGATGAAAATGAAAATGAGAAAATGACCATATATAGATTTAAGTTATCAGAAGTAGGGATTTGATTGAACGATCAAATTACAAACCATTGAAAACAAGACATGACCTATGTATAAATATATCATTCTCCTCTTTGCGTTATGTAGCAACCTTTACGCAATAAAGCCAGACACGATTATCGAGGGTGTTAATGCTTGCAGGTTTGCCGTACCTTATGCCGATGAAACGGTCGAATTTATAAAAGTAGGAACTGCGACAGCTAAAAAGCCCGTATTGCTTTTTTGTCAGGGATCTCTTCCCATTCCCCTCGTTATCGAATTTAACGATGGCGCGCGGATGATTACAGGTATTAGCAATTTCAATTATGAGCTGATCGCCCAACAATTTCATATTATCGAAGTATCGCCTCAGTTTATTCCTTTAATCGCAAAAGAGGGGGATTTAAATAATCAATTTGCTTACATAACAGACAAGACTGATAATCACTCTTACCCTCAAACATATACCAACTGTAATAATCTCGATTATCACGCAAAACGTTTAAACTCAGTTATCGATTACTTGCTCAATCAAGATTGGGTAAACAATGAACAGATTTTTGTTGTCGGACATTCTCAGGGGGCAAGAGTTGCAACCGAATTAGCTTGTAGCAATACAGCCATCAATGCGATAGCTTTGTTATCATGTAATCCAATGGGGCGCATTACGCAATCGATTCAGAAGTGTAATATCGATTATTTGAATGGTAAGATTACGGCCGAAGAGAAACAAAACGAGCTGAATAGAATCTACACTTTCTATAAATCAGCTTCTGATAATATAGATAAGCCATCTTCCGAAGGTGAAGACAGCAACAAAAATATCATAAGTTATTCAAAGCCTTTAGCCAATAAACTAGCTCAACTTTCGATTCCTGTCTTTATCGGTTATGGCACAGCCGACCCGGGCACTTGGTACTGTGATTATCTACCGCTCGATTTTATCGCGGCCGGAAAAGAAAACTACATAGTAAAACCATACATCGGGCTGAATCACAACTTTATGCCTGTTGACCAGAACGGTAAAGTTCACTATGAAGAATGCAAATGGGACGCGGTAATGGCTGATGCTATCGGTTTTATTACCCGTTGATATCTTGAATATAATTTGAAAATAGAAATAACCCTTCCTTTATATGTATATGAGAACAATGATCACGATACTATTGCTCCTTGGTAATGGTATAATCTCTTTTGCTCAATCATTCAGTTTGAGCGGTAAAGTTTTAGATAAAGCAAAAACGCCAATCATTGGCGCATCGGCTACAATAATAAGCTCACCCAAAGAAGTGAATCTACGCAAAGGGGCAATTACGCTAGAGTCGGGAGAGTTTCAACTTGAAAATATTCCTCAAGGTCGTTATAGTTTAGAGGTTTCTTGTTTAGGCTATTCCAAGCATTTGCAAGAAATCGTATTGGATAAATCGGTTCATATCGGGGAAGTTATATTAGAAGAGATGTCTTTCGGGTTGGAAGATGTTGTGATCACAGCCCAATCTGTAGAAAGATTTGCAGACAGGAAAGAATATAAATTGACAAATGCGGAAAAAGCTCAGTATAGCAGTGCATTGTCGGCTTTAGAGTTTCTTCCGAAGATTCAAGTACTCGATCAAGATGTGACGACGATTGATGGAAAGTCCGTTAAAATATTGATTAATGGAGTTCCGTCTACACCAATCGAGTTGTCGTCTATTGCTCCAAACAATATTGCCAAAATTGACTATTATACACAGCCACCCGTGCAGTATTCAAATATGGGACTAGGTGCTGTAATAAACGTAATCACGAAGAAAAATGAAAATGGAGGCTCTGTGGGTATAAACACTCAAAATGCAGTTACAACGGGATTTGGAAATAATCTGGTTAATCTCAAGTACAACTTTGGCCGTTCGCAAGTAGGCGTAACATACAACATCAGTTATCGAAACTACGACAAAAGGCGTCTGGATGAATTCTTATCCTATTCCACATCTGAGCACTCCTATAGTAAGTACAAAATAGGAAAGAATGGCCCTTATGCTTATGAGGACATGTTGGCCGAGATCAACTTCAACAACTCTAAACCCGACGATTATCTATTCAGCACAAAAGTTTCTTTCAAGTCATTCGATAGAAGGCGTTCTTCTTTTCAAGATATTACATCCAAGCTTGACGATGTTGAGTTACTAAAGACCGGAGAAAGTTCTGATAAAGACAAATACACCCGACCGGTTATTGATTTATATTTCAGCAAAATATTCAACGAAAAGCATGAGATTATATGTAATCTCGTAGGAACCGGTTATGCGTCTAAATACGATTACACCTATAAAGAGCTTCACAACAAGGTGATTGATTTTGAAACCGAAACCGATATTGCAACAGATAAATACTCATTAATAGGCGATGTATTGTATAGTTTCAAGCTACCTAAAACTCAGTTATTTGCAGGTGCTCGTTATCTGTATAATTATAGCAAGCAAAACAACCTACCGGCTTTGAATGAAATCATCACGAATGAGGTTTATTCTTACGCTGGCTTTACCGGCATGTTTGGCAAAAAAGTTAACTACAACATTAGCGCGGGAGTCAATAACAATATGCTGACGACACTTGACAATAAGCAATACAATTTTGTCTATTTCCGTCCGCAGTTGCGACTCGGTTACTTTATCAATTCAAGCTCTGATTTGACATTAAACTACGAAGTAAACACGCAGAATCCGTCTATCTCAAACCTCACGTATAATCCATATTACAAGGATCCGAACTATATATATGCCGGAAACTCAAACTTGAACCCGAGCAATACGCACAATGTTTCATTAATCTATTTCAAGGGCTTTAAGAAATTCATCATTAGTACCGAGTTGGGATATGAATACGCAAAGAACGCAATTGCTCCGGTATTTCTATCGAACAAAACCGATATTATCGAGACTTTTGGAAACCTGGATTATGCACAAAACATGAAGGCTAATCTGTTCTTACAATGGTATCCATTTGCGAACAATCTGTTACGTCTCCGACTTTACACCGAAGTATTTCATCAAAGAAACAAGCTCGAAAACGCGGAATGGAATTATACCGGTTGTCGTGTTGTTCCTTCGGCTTACCTAGCTTATAAAAAATGGGGATTCCAGTTGTTATATCAGTCCGAGAAGAAAACAGTAATAGGGCAAACTGTGCGAAGTAATCCAAGCATGGCATTTGCAGAATTGTCATATCAACCGATCAAAGACATGACTGTAATGGCCGGTATCAGATATCCTTTTTATAACTCTTGGAAACAAACATCAGAGACTCGCGGCACTGATCTTATTACTCGCTGGGAAACAGAGCGCATCATTAATAATGCCAATATGGTATATATTAATTTTGTGTACAACTTCTCATTCGGAAAGAAGAAATCGGACGTAAAATTGAAGATGAAGAATGAGGATAAAGATTCCGGTATCCTTCTTCGTAATAATTAGTATTCCGATTTCTTGCGATCAATAAATAGACAAAAAACCATGCAAGGTTTTAAGAAAAAGTAAATGAGGTTCTTACAAAAACCTTACTTACTTCTTGGAAGAACCTTGCATGGTTTTTTTATTGTGCTTGAAAACATTTACAACACTGATTCATACCCATATATTAAATATTCACTTATATTTACAACCTGAAAAACGCAGCACGAATTATAGTATACTGTTTTTATAAATTGACCAAAGGAACTAATCCTCATACTTTAGACCATGAAGAGGCTTATACAATGGACATTTAGTATACAAAGCTGACTTTCTTTACCTTGAAACTTATCCTAATATATATGAGAACATACTTTGTTACAGTTTTATTATCAATCATCTTTCTGCCCACTCTTTATGCGCAGCATTCATTTTCGGGCAAAATCAGTAATCTTAAAAGAGAGCCGTTGGATATGGCTCAAGTGGTATTGGCGGTGAATGACTCCATCCATGCGGCAGGTTTTACCAATGAAAAAGGGGAGTTTGCATTCAAGAACTTGCCTTTGGGTGATTACATTCTGCAAATCAGTGCGTTCGGCTATGCCCCATTGCAAGAAAACTATTCGATCAACAGAGATATCAAAGCAAACTTTTCGCTCGTTCCATCGGAAGTACAACTCCAGGAGGTCTTGGTTACGGCAGATCAAAGTCAACTGGTAAAACGTACCGCTACTGGCGAAATATTCTACCTTTCGAAGGAGGCTAAGAGTAAAGGTGATCCTTTTATGGCACTGAAAGAAATCCCGAAGTTAAGAGTTAATGATGTAGCACAATCGATTAGCATGGCAGACGGTAGTCAACCGCTGATCTTAATCGATGGCATTGCTGTCAATTCGGGAGTTGCACCTATTGATCCGGCAGATATTGAGTCTGTTGAAGTTATGGACATTGTAACGACAAGGTATGCAAAGAAGGGGATAAGAAATATTATCAACATCAAAGTAAAGCGTAAAACAGCTCCTTATTTGTTTTTCCAAACTGCTACGAGACATGATATTCCGCTGCGCAATGGTTTTGGTGTTGTTTATTCTGAAGTTGGAAATCAGAAGTTTTCTATCTATGGCCGTACTTCTATCAACTATACTTATCATGATGATACCGATATATACGAATCGCAACAAGGTGAAAACTATACAAAAGAAACTTCTAAAGAGAACCGAAAAGATGGGAATAATTATTTCTTAGATCTTTTATTGAAATGGCGACCTGGGCAAAAAGATTACTTGATCGGTGCTTTGTATGCAAAGAAGAATAACTACAAATCTCGAAATCATGGAACTGGAGTTTATACAACAGAGGCTCCTAATCCGTTTATATTACACTCGGAGGGTAGAAACAATTCATACATCGTAACCGGTAGCCTATTTCATCAACACCGGTTTACCGAAGATAAGATACTTGAGACAACTTTGGCTTTTAATGGAAATGGCGATAAGAACCAAAATGAGTTAACCGAAGATTATAACGAGTGGTTGTATGAAGATTTCTTCAAATATAAAAGCAACCGCAAGTCGGGTAGTCTTGACATAAACTACTCTTGGAATTGGGATGTAAACAGCTTAAATATTGGGAATTCAACAAACTACCTCAATGATAAGATTGATAAAGTAAGCGAAAACAATCCGGTATTTCATCATAATAGGTGGGATCAATATCTGTATGCTGACTTCAACAGTAAAATAAAGAAGCTGTACTACATGGCATCTGTTGGAGTTGAAGGAATCTGGACCAAATCGGCCGGCTTTTCCAATAGCTATGTAAAACCAAGGGTTTCGGTTAGTGGAACGTATACGATCAACAATAATAATTCGTTCCGCTTGGGTTATACGCTTTCTAATGAAGCTCCGCCTGTAGGACAACTGAATCCTTATAATACATCTGTAGATTCATTGGTAGTCATAAAAGGAAATCCAATGCTGCTTCCTGCGCAAAATCATGTACTGAACGGATCATATACATTTAACAAATGGGGATTTTATTTTTCACCTTCTGCAACTTACACCATGTATACGGACAAAATAGAGGCTTTTGGATATAGTGAAAATGACATCTTCATCAAGACCTACAAGAACCTAGGAAGATCTGAACGTTTGGCGGTAGGAGGAAGCCTAAACTACAATATTGCATATAAAAACATTAGTGGGAGTGCAAACGTGAATGCATTCCATCATGTTGATTACTTTGATGGTCTATCTCCTAAGAAAAACTTCTCTTGGGGCGCCGGACTGTACTTGGATTACAAAAAATGGTCGTTTATAACTGAAATGTCCCAAAGTAACTATACCTATACACCTATATCTCGCATCAAGGAGGTAACTCCTTATACACACTTCCAACTCACCTACAAGTTTACGAATCTATTTTATATATCAGCAGCTTTATCCAATGGAATCGGAAAGTCTAAATCGGATGCTTTCACCTATAGCGAGCAGTACAATGCCTATAGCAGACAAAGCAGACGCTGCTATCCTTGGATTCTTGTTAGATATACGCTTCGCAAAAACCTGAAGAAAAAAATCGGAATCGATAAGCTGATTAACAGCAAAGAGTCGGGGATCTCGCTATAAAGAGAGTAACCGATATAAATACAAAGTCCCGCAAACCTTTCTTTCGATCGGATTGCGGGACTTGTTTATTTGATCTGCAAATGCGCTTCTAATTAAAGAATTGCGTCGATTTTAGCAGCGATGTTTGCTTTTTGTGTAGCACCGATTTGTTTGTCTACCAATTTACCTTCTTTGAAGAAAAGGATAGCAGGAATGTTACGGATACCAAACTCAGAAACTACGTCGTCGTTTTCGTCAACGTTAAGTTTACCGATGTTTACACGACCTTCATATTCTGTTGCCAATTCGTCGATAATTGGAGAAATCATACGACAAGGACCACACCATTCAGCCCAGAAATCAACCACTAAAGGCTTGCCAGACTCCAATAATTCTTGGAAGTTAGCATCTGTAATTTTTAATGCCATAATTCAAATAATTATAATATTGAGTTACTTAAAACGATTCCAAAAATAAGAAATCAATCGATTCCTCACAAGAACATCAGTTTATTTTAAAGTCAAGATTCTCATTCTCTCGAATATATTCGATGAGTTCTTTGCTTACGGATATACGATTGTTTTGTGCAAAGAAGTCGAGTTTGATGTTTCTCTCACCATCTATCACTGTGAAATAGAGCAAAGTACTTCCCGGCTTTTGCTTGATCAGTGTAGCCAGTTCGTTGATCATCGTATCGTCGAGTGCATGCATCGAAACCATGATTTTTATCTTTTCGATCAACTGATCTTTTACATCAGGAAGCAGGCGAATAGCTCCGATCTTGAAGTCGAGCTCGTTTTCTTTGAAACGTCGCGGCTGCACCGTTGCGTTGATCAAGAGATAAAGTCCCGGTTTGCAATACTTTGCATATTCAATGTAGTCGTTTCCAAACAAGGCAATCTCTGCACTTCCCGAATAGTCTTCGAGTTTTACAACACCGTACGGTTTACCCATCTTGGTCATCCCTTCGCGAAACGAGTCTACAATACCACCGAGCAGCATCTCCTTTCCGCGTAATGCTTCGCGATCTGCTAATTCGATCATTTGCGTATTGCACACGTTGGTCAATACAATCTTATATTCGTCGAGCGGATGGGCACTCAAGTAGATGCCAACCAACTCTTTTTCGCGGCTTAGTCGCTCCAAATCACTCCAACTCTCTGCCATCGGAACATCCGGACGGGCAATGGCTACAAAGTCATCGTCGCCAAACAGCGAGTTTGATGCCGAGTTCTTGTCGATTTGAAACTTATTACCGTAACGAACCAATACTTCGAGGAAGGTTTCACCTTTGGTGTTTTCTCCGAAAAACTGTTCGCGTTTGGCTTCGGGGAAGTTGTCGAATGCTCCGGCAATTGCCAAGGCCTCGATGTTCTTCTTATTACATGCATTGAGGTTGACACGCTCTACAAAGTCGAAAAGTCCTTTGAACGGTCCGTTCTTACGACGCTCTTCGAGGATGTTTTGCACAGCTCCTTCACCTACCCCTTTGATGGCTCCGAGTCCGAAACGAATGTCTCCGGCTTTATTTACCGAGAATTTAAGTCCCGATTCGTTTACATCAGGACCCAATACCTGAATACTCATCGCCTTACACTCGTCCATAAACTTCGTGATATCGGCAATGTTCGAGATATTTCGGCTCAGTACGGCCGCCATGTATTCTGACGGATAGTTGGCTTTTAGGTAAGCTGTTTGATAAGCTACCCACGAATAACAAGTGGCGTGCGATTTATTGAACGCATAGGACGCGAACTTTTCCCAGTCGGCCCATATCTTGTTCAACGTCTTTTCATCGTGACCGTTTGCTTTGGCACCGTCAAGGAATTTCACCTTTAGGGCGTTCATCTTATCGATCATCTTCTTACCCATCGCCTTACGAAGCTCGTCGGACTGACCACGTGTAAAGTTGGCAAGCAGACGAGACAAGAGCATCACTTGCTCCTGATACACCGTAATACCATAGGTATCTTTCAAGTAACGTTCCATAATCGGAATGTCGTACTTGATCTCTTCTTCTCCGTGCTTACGAGCAATAAACGACGGAATGTATTCCATCGGGCCCGGACGATAAAGCGCATTCATCGCAATAAGGTCTTCGAAGGTAGAAGGTTGGAGTTCGCGCAGGTATTTCTGCATCCCCGCGGATTCAAACTGGAATGTTCCGGTTGTTTTTCCGTTACTATACAGTTCGTATGTTTTAGGGTCTTCGAGTGATATCGTGTTTACATCAATCGTTTCTCCCGTTGTTTGCTTTACGTTTTCTACGGCTTCCTTGATGATCGAAAGTGTTTTCAATCCCAAGAAGTCCATCTTGATCAGACCGGTTTCTTCAATAACCGAACCTTCAAATTGGGTTACCAGCAGGTCTTGATCGGTTTCTTTGTCTTTTGCCGTACTTACAGGTACAACGTTCGAGATATCTTCTTTACCGATGATTACCCCGCAGGCATGTACTCCGGTGTTACGCACATTCCCTTCGAGCATTTGCGCATACTTCAAGGTATCACGCATCACAGGATCTCGCGATTCTGCGGCTTCTTTCAATTCGGGTACGTATGCAATCGCATCACGCAAGGTTACTTTTTTCTTATCCGGAATCTTGTCCGGTACAAGTTTGGCCAAGCGGTTCGACTCCGAAAGCGGCAAACGTTGCACACGCGCCACATCTTTGATCGCCGACTTGGTTGCCATAGTACCGTAGGTAATGATATGGGCTACACGCTCTTTACCATACTTTTCGGTTACCCAGCGCAATACATCTCCGCGTCCGTCATCATCGAAGTCGATATCAATATCGGGCATCGAAATACGGTCGGGGTTTAGGAAACGCTCAAACAGCAAGTCGTACTTAATAGGGTCGATATCGGTAATACCAAGGCAGAATGCTACGGCCGATCCGGCGGCGGATCCACGGCCCGGCCCTACTGCTACTCCCATTTTACGTGCGGCCGCAATAAAGTCTTGTACAATGAGGAAGTATCCGGGAAATCCCATCTTCTTTACCGTCTCCAACTCGAAGTCGATACGCTCGCGTACCTCTTCATCGAGACTTTCACGAAACTGCTCTACTTCTTCTTTTGTCGGATTCTCTGCCATGGTTGCGGCATCACGTCCTTCAAAGAAGGTCTGGGGTGCACGGTGTTGGTATTTCTTGATGGCTCCGCGATACGAAAGATAACGCAGGTAGTCGTCACTATCTCCAAATCCGTCGGGAATAGGGAAATCGGGCATCAGGGGTTTGCTGTCGATCGAGTAAAACTCAACCTTATCGGCAATCTCCTGCGTATTCGTCATTACTTCCGGCACATCAGCAAAGAGTTGAGCGATCTCCGCACGGGTTTTCAACCACTCTTGCTTAGTATAGCGCATACGGTTGGGATCATCAAAATCCGAACCGGTATTGAGACAGATCAATCGGTCGTGTGCTTCCGCATCTACGTCGTTTACAAAGTGTACGTCGTTGGTTGCGATCAGCTTTATATTGTGTTTGCGTGCAAATTCGATCAATACCGCATTTACTTCTTCCTGCTTTGGATAGATCGTGCGGTCGGCATCGGGTGCCGATGTTTTGTGGCGTTGCAGTTCGAGGTAATAATCGTCGCCAAAAGTCTTTTTATACCACAGTACAACTTCTTCGGCTTGTGCGATATTACCTTTCATAATGAGACGCGAAACCTCTCCCCCCAAGCAAGCCGAACTGATAATTAGTCCTTCCTTGTATTTCTCGAGAAGTTCTTTATCGATACGAGGACGGCCGTAGAAACCTTCGGTCCACGAATACGATACGATTTTGATTAGGTTTTTATATCCTTGCTTGTTTTTTGCCAATACCACAAGGTGATTTCCGCTACGATGTTCGCGGCCACCTTTATTGGTACGATGATCTGGTGCCACATAGCACTCACATCCCAAGATGGGTTTAAACAAGGCTGCTTTCGACTCTTTGATCTTAGCTTGAAGCTTGTCGAAACGTTCTTGTTCTTCGTCGGTGAGATGTTCTTTCTCTTTCAGCTCATTCAGCTCTTTTTCGCAATCGCTAATAGTAGACTGATATTTGCTGTTTTTCTTTTTTACGTAGTTGTAAAACTCTTTGATCCCGAACATTGTACCATGATCGGTCAGTGCAATGGCGGTCATCCCGTCGGCTATAGCTTTATCTACAAGCCCCGAAATTGATGCTTGCCCGTCGAGCAACGAATATTGAGAGTGAACGTGTAAGTGAACAAAAGGATTCATCATGCAGTAGCAAATTGGTATTTTTCTTTACGTCTTATTCTATACAAAGATACATTTCGAAGTGGAAACTCGACGAGAGATCGATTTTTTTTCTTTTACTTTAAACCTTCGTACATGAAAAGCATCTAACTTAAATCAATTAATCTCAAATAACTTAACTTTTAACCTACTATCCGTCTAAAAGCATATGAATAAAAAAGTAAAATGGTCGTTGTTTGGCGCAATAGGCCTTTTAATTGCCGGAATGGCAATCTATCCCAAACTGGATTGGAACAACAGTGACGGGAAAAAAGTGGATAAACCCGTTACATCCTCTCCTTCAGGAGGTAAAGTGGGTAGAGCTCTGAATGTGAATGCTGAAATACTGAAATTCAGCTCTCTGTCTGAAAACATTAAAAGTACCGGAAGTACACTTCCCGACGAAGAGGTAGATCTTACCTTTGAGACCTCGGGAAAGATTACCGATATCTTCTTTACCGAAGGCAGCTGTGTACGAAAAAACGATCTGCTTGCTAAGGTAAACGACAAACCGCTACAGGCTCAACTTCGCAAACTAGAGGCGCAATTGCCGCTCGCTAAAGAGCGCGTTTACCGTCAGAAAACACTGCTTGCCAAAGATGCCGTGAGCCAGGAAGCATACGAGCAGGTGACTACCGAACTCGAAAAACTGGAAGCGGATATAGACCTTGTAAAAGCGAACTTGGCACAAACTGAACTACGTGCTCCTTTTGACGGAGTAATCGGACTCCGCTCGATCAGTGAAGGTGCTTATGCCTCACCCAATACCGTGATTGCAAAACTTACCCGCATTTCTCCCATCAAAATCGACTTTTCTTTTCCCGAACGCTATGCCGGAATTATCAAAAACGGAACTGACGTGACGTTTAGAATTGGTGGAATCTTGGAACCAATGACGGCAAAAATATATGCTGTGGAATCGAAAATAGATCCAAGCACCCGTACGGTAAAAGCTCGTGCCCTGTATCCAAATACAAACCGCGAACTGCAAGCAGGACGATATGCCGGTATCGAAATCAATATGAAGGAGATACCCAATGCACTTACGATTCCGAGCGAGGCTTTGATCCCAGAAATGGGTAAAGAGATTGTTTATCTGTACAACAACGGAAAAGCAAATCCGGTAGAAGTAAAAACAGGTATTCGCACCGAATCACGCATCCAAATTATCGACGGACTGCTTCCGGGTGATACGTTGCTTACCAGCGGGGTAATGCAGCTACGCAAAAGCATGCCGGTTATCTTGGATCGTATTAACTAACTCGTAGCACCAGAATCGTATGAATATTTCTGAATTAAGTATTCGCCGGCCGGTATTTGCCACGGTGTTGATGCTGATCATTATGTTGTTTGGTTTTATCGGTTATACCTCGCTTGGGGTTCGTGAATATCCGAGTGTCGACAAACCGATTATCTCGGTAAATGTTTCGTATCCGGGGGCCAATGCCGATGTAATCATGAATCAGATTACCGAGCCGCTCGAACAAAATATCAACGGGATACCGGGTATTCGCTCCCTTTCGAGTGTGAGTAGCCAAGGTAGCTCCCGTATTACAGTAGAGTTTGAACTGGAGGTAGATATGGAACGTGCGGCAAATGACGTGCGCGATAAGGTATCGCGAGCTCAACGTTTCTTACCTCGCGACTGCGACCCGCCTACGGTTTCGAAGGCTGATGCCGACTCCGACCCGATTATCCGTATTTCTCTTGCCAGTGAATCACGTTCGCTTCTCGAACTGACCGAGATTGCCGAACTGACTGTAAAGGAGCGTTTGCAAACGATCTCCGACGTAAGTGCTGTGGATTTATGGGGAGCAAAACGCTATTCGATGCGTTTGTGGCTCGATCCTGTGAAGATGGCGGGATACGGAGTAACTCCGCTCGACGTAAAAAATGCAGTCGATAAAGAAAACGTGGAGCTTCCGTCGGGAAGTATCGAGGGAAATACCATGGAGCTTTCGATTCGAACCTTGGGGTTGATGTCGACTCCGAAAGAGTTTAACGACCTGATCGTGAAGAAAGACAACGACAAGATTGTTCGTTTTAGCGATATTGGCCGTGCCGAACTAGCTCCTGAAGACATGCGCAGTATCTTGAAAAAGAATGGTGTGCCGAATGTAATGGTGGTAATTATCCCGCAGCCGGGTGCAAACCATATCGATATTGCCGACGAGGCTTATATCCGCCTCGAGCAACTACGCAAAGACTTACCGGAAGATGTAACCATCGAGATGGTACAAGATAATACACGCTTTATCCGTGCGTCGATCAGTGAAGTTGAAGAAACTATTTATGTGGCTTTCCTGCTTGTGGTATTTATCATCTTTGCCTTTTTGCGCGACTGGCGTGTTACGCTGGTTCCGGTGGTGGTAATTCCGGTTTCGCTGATCGGAGCCTTCTTTGTGATGTACATTGCAGGGTTCTCGATGAATGTACTTACCATGCTTGCAATTGTATTATCGGTAGGATTGGTAGTGGATGATGCCATCGTTGTAGCGGAGAATATTTATGTGCGCATCGAACGGGGTATGTCGCCTAAAGAAGCAGGTATCGAGGGATCTAAAGAGATCTTCTTTGCCGTAATCTCCACTACGATTACTCTTGTTGCGGTATTCCTGCCAATCGTATTCTTGGAAGGGATGACCGGAAAGCTATTCAAAGAGTTTAGTATCGTAATCGCCGGTTCGGTGATTATCTCCTCTTTTGTGGCACTGACCTTTACGCCGATGTTTGCGACAAAGATCTTGAAAAGACGCGAAAAGAAAAACAAACTATACACTGTTACCGAGCCGTTTTTTGAATGGCTTACCAACGGATATACCCATACGCTTCAGTATTTTCTCAAACGTAAAATGATGGCTATTCCGGTAGTCGTGGTATTGTTGGGGCTGATCTTTTGGTTATTCCAGCAAGTACCTTCGGAGTTGGCTCCGCTCGAAGACCGTTCGCAAGTTACTATCTCGTTGCGCGGACCCGAAGGTAGCACCTTTGAATACATCCGTGACTATTCGGATGATGTAGCGTTTGTGATTGATTCTGTTGTTCCCGAAAGGGCATCGACCGTATCGCGAGCTAACAGCGGAAGTGGTTTTGCCTTTGTGATGCTGCCCGATATCAAAGATCGCGAAAGAAGTCAGATGGATGTGGCAGATGCCATTTCGAACGAAGTACGTAAAAACTCGGTAGCTCGTGCATTTGTTCGTCAGCAGTCTACTTTTGGTGGCGGTCGTGGCGGTATGCCTGTACAATACGTTTTGCAAGCACCCAACCTTGAAAAGCTACAGGAGTTTCTTCCTCAATTTATGCAACAGGTAAATGAGAGTCCGGTATTCCAAATGGCGGATGCCAACTTGAAGTTTACCAAACCCGAAACGCGGATCGAAATCAATCGAGACAAGGCTACATTGCTTGGTGTAAGTACCCGTAACATTGCTCAAACGTTGCAATATGCACTAAGCGGACAGCGTATGGGATATTTCTATCTAAACGGAAAGCAGTATCAAATCTTGGGCGAGATCAATCGCCAACAACGCAATACGCCACTTGACTTGAAGTCTATTTTCGTACGAAGCGATAATGGTGATATGGTGCAACTCGACAACTTAGTGACTTTGCAAGAAAGTGTTGCTCCACCTCAATTGTATCGCTACAACCGCTTTGTTTCGGCAACGATTTCGACCGGTTTGTCCAAAGGTTATACCATTGGCGACGGACTCGACGAAATGGATCGCATTGCCAAAGAAACCCTTGACGGCAGTTTTCGTACGGCTCTTACCGGCGAATCGAAGGAGTTTAGAGAGAGTTCGTCGAGCTTGATGTTTGCTTTTATTTTGGCTCTGCTCTTGATTTATTTGGTATTGGCCGCACAGTTTGAAAGTTTCAAAGATCCGATGGTGATTATGGTTACCGTTCCGCTTGCAATTGCAGGAGCATTGATCTTTATGGCTTACTCGGGTACTACACTAAATATCTTTAGCCAGATCGGGATCATTATGTTGATCGGACTCGTGGCTAAGAACGGGATTTTGATTGTGGAATTTGCCAACCAACGCCAAGAAGAGGGTCTTAGCAAGGCCGAGGCTATTTTGACTGCTTCGGTACAGCGTCTTCGTCCGATCTTAATGACGAGTACTTCTACTTTGCTTGGTCTTTTGCCATTGGTTTATGCTTCGGGCGAAGGAGCAAACAGCCGTATCTCGATGGGAATTTCAGTAGTAGGTGGTATGCTTGTGTCTACCTTCTTGACACTGTACATTGTACCGGCTATCTACAGTTATATCTCGACCGATCGATTTGGTAAATCGGAGCAACAAACGTCCTAACTTTTATATGGCTATCGAATGAAAAAAATATATTTATACCTTCTTATGTTTTGTGCCTTTGCGGGTGCTCAGGCACAAAACACGGTCTACTCGGCCAATGGTGTTTTTGCCGACTCGCTCAACGAATTGTCTATGCAACCTCTTACCTTGCAACAGTGTGTTCGCTTGGGCATGGAGAAAAACTACAATATACAGATCCAGCAAAGCAATCAACACATCCTAGATAACAATGCAACCATCGGAAATGCGGGGTATTTGCCCCGTTTGGATGCATCGGGGGGATACTCGGGCTCACTAACGAATACAACCACCAAGAATGATGACGACACCAAAGAGGTAAACAAAGGGGTGAACAATACGCAGGCAAATGCGGGATTGAACATGAACTGGACTGTTTTTGATGGCTTTGCCATTCAGACAAACTATGAAAAGCTGAAGGAGCTACAAAATATGGGTGTCTTGAATACGCGCATTACCATAGAAAATGTTGTTGCGGATATCGCTGCTGAATACTTTCAACTGATCCGTCAAAAGATTCGTTTAGGTAATTTACGCTCTACGGTATCTTTATCGAAAGAACGCCTTCGTATTGCTGAAGCGCGTTATCAATTGGGAGTGGCTTCACGCTTGGATGTGCAGCAAGCACGCGTCGATTTTAATGCAGACAGTTCGCGCTTGATGACGCAGATGGAAACGGTGTATACCTCGCAAATATCCTTAAACCAACTGATGGCTTACGAACCGGTTTACGCACCTACGCGTACGGCCGATTCAACCATTGTACTAACACCCATCCCCGACCGGGATTTACTTTGGAGCAAAACGCTTTCATCCAACACACAATTGCTTGCTGTCGAAAAGGAAGTGGGACTGTCTGAAATGGACTTGAAGATTGCGAAGTCAAGAAACTATCCGTATGTAAAATTGAATGCAGGTTATGGGTATTCGGCCAACTGGTATGATGACAGTGCGATTAAAATACGCGAAAACATGAGCCTGAACTATGGGGCAACGGCTGGATTTACCATCTTCGACGGGTTCAATCGCAAACGAGAACAGCGCAATGCGAAAACGCAAATCAAAATTCGCGAACTGCAAAAGGGAAATCTTGAATTGGGATTGAAGGCGGATATGTCGAACCTCTGGATGGCTTATCAAAACAACCTTCAACTCCTAAAGCTTGAAAAGGAGAATGTCGTGATTGCTCGTGACAATTACGACATTGCAATGGATCGTTACAAACTGGGCGAAATTGCCGGAATCGAACTCCGTGAAGCACAATTGAGTTTGCTCGATGCAGAAGAACGTGAGTCCTCGGCTGAGTTTGCGACTAAGATTTGTGAGATTTCATTGATGCAATTGAGCGGTGATCTGCTCAACTACATCTTTTCGGGATCTATCTGATACGAAACAATACGATCCCAATGGGGCGGAAAGGGAGCGGCTATGTGTAGTCGCTCTTTTTTTATGGGATGATCGAGTGTGATGGTGGTAGCATGCAAGAACATTTCATAGATACCAAGCTGCGTAGTATACAGTTTGTTGTGCTTGTTGTCGCCGTGTACCCTATCGTTGATGATGTAGTGTCTCAAATGTGCGAGATGTTGACGAATCTGATGCCAACGACCTGTAAATGGGCGGCACTCAATCACCGAATACCTGCTGTGCGGATATTTACCGGCAGAAATAGGTACTTCGAGCCACTTCAACGGTTTAAAGTCGGTTTGTGCCTCGTAGATATTTCCATTTTCATTCTTTACCGGATGATCTAAAGAAATAGGCTCGCACATCCATCCTCTAACCAATGCCGTATAAATCTTTTCTGCCTGATGAGAAACTAATTGTTCATTCAATGCTCTTGCCACTTCGGGAGTAAATGCAAACAATAAGATCCCCGACGTAGGACGATCAATTCGATGCACGGGATACAAATGACAACCAATCTGGTCGCGTAAGATCTGCAAAGCAAAAACGGTATCTTCTTCGGCAATACGAGTACGATGAACCAACAGTCCACACGGTTTATTAATCGCAATGAACCATTCGTCACGATATAATACTTCTAATACGATCTCCAGATTTATTATTTTCATGCAAAAAACTAAAGCTTATTGACCTACACTTTTATGAAACAAAGATACGATTATCTTTGAGATGAAAGGGTTGTGTATTTACTACAAAATAATTGCAGAGAAGAAATCGGTTTATTACCTTTGGTATGCAAAAGAATTTGGCTGAATCAGAAGAATAATTAGTTCGAAAATCGAATCGATTTAAAGCTCTAAATTTGTTTTCTCTTCGAATTAAAACTTTTTGATAAGAATGCTAGATTACTTAACACTTCTTATAACGAAAACCCTTGACAAACTAAAAAAACACAGTATCTTTGCACTGTGGTTTTTTCATAATAGTATTAGATTTAAGGTTAACAAAGTTTGTTAAGGGAAGTCGTGAGACTTTCCTTAATTTTTTTTGTACCTACCCCAACTATCCTAAATAAAATCGTGGATAACAAACCCATTTTTAATCTGCTACCAACGACTATTAAATCAAGCAACTCTATCGTTTTGTTGTCTCCTCTATTCAAGAAAATATAGTATACTCTTTATCTGTTTTAAACTCAGCACATTTAAAATCATAAATTTATTTTGAGCAGACTCTGATCATACTCTTTTCAGTGCGTATGAACCTCCGGGCAAACATTTCACATATCCTTTCATCTCCATTTCGAAAAGCTGAGAAGAAAGTTTATAAACAGGGATTCCTAGTTTCAGTGCCATAATATTTAGATGTGAAGACTCGCAAAGAGATAAAAAATCTACAATAATCTGCTCTTCGGGAGAATAGTCAAAACAGATCTCTTGCTGCTTTGGTGTCATCACTTTTGTGGTAACATCCCAACGCATCATCTCAATCAAGTCGGTATGAGAGGTAATCATGGCCGCTTTATTTTGCTGAATCAGCCGCACACATCCCGCAGAATATTGATCATATACCCGTCCGGGAAAGGAGAAAACATCACGCCCATACGACGCAGCCAACTCGCCCGTAATCAAAGAACCTCCTTTGATCGACGACTCTACCACAATTGTTGCGTCGGCAATACCGGCTACAATTCGATTACGCTTCACAAAGTTTTGTCGGTCGGGATTTGTTCCACTCGGAAAATCGGTAAGCAATCCGCCATTCGAAAGCATTTCGATTGCAGTTTTGCGATGCACTGACGGATAAATTCGATCTAGCCCATGTGCCAATACCCCTACGGTAGGCAATCCGAGTCGCACAGCCGCACGATGTGCTACAATATCAATTCCGTAAGCCAGTCCGCTTACTACCAGTAAATCAGGATAATGCTCTGCCAACCCCATCAATAACATTTCGGTAAGGTCTTTCCCATATTCGGTACAATTACGCGTACCCACAATGCTTACAATCTTGGAAGCATTGAGATTCATATCGCCTTTGGCAAATAGGAGAATCGGTGCGTCTGCACACTCTTTCAAACGAGAGGGATAATCCGGATCGGTATAAAACAGGGGAGTGATGTGGTTCTTCAATACAAAGGTCAACTCTTTTTCTGCTTCTTCAAGTACTTGCGGATTTTTCAATTCGGAAGCAAGCCGGTCGGTAATACCAAAGACTCGTTTCAAGTTTGCTGTGCTTTCGGTAAAAATGGCTTCTTCATCGCCAACTACATCCATGAGATGTCGGGCAGTAATATCGCCCACCCCGCGAACGCGGGTAAGGGCAATACGGTATAAAAGTTTGTCGTGTTTCATTTCTTAGACATTTTCTCGAGTACTTTTTCGTAATATTCTCCTCGAGTCAGTCTGCCGTTTTCAACAATCACACATTCAACCTTCGCTTTCACGGCAAGCTGCTCATCACTTGCTCTGTAAATATCCTGATGGAACACAATCTTTGGTCCCTCTTTACCAACATTCAGACAAGAAATAAACTCATCTCCGCTCGTAAGCGAGGTTCTAAATTGCATGTCTACACGCGATACAAAAGCATCAATCCCTTGCTTGTGCATCTCGCCGAAGTTTTCACCCAGCGATTCCCAAAACTCATGGCGTGTATGCTCTAGGTAGTGCTGATAATTGGCATTGTTTACAACCCCTTGTAAGTCGCATTCGTAGTCGCGCACCTTCATCTTCAATTGATAGGCGTACTCTTTTTTCATTGTAATTCTAATTTTAAAGGAAACAAAAACCCCATGGAAGCATGCACTTACATGGGGCACGTGCCTCGGGTTACAAATCCGTTGTCTCTATTGGATAGACGGATCGTTTGGCACCAATTTAAATATTTTATCCGAAGGACGGATCTTTTCGTTCGTTTTAATTGAGAAAAGGTCACCTTTTACAGCTTGTTGTACTGGCTTGAAGTCCACTCTCAACTCTTCTACCATTTGTGTAATCGCCCCTGTAGTAGGTCCGGTAATCAAAACCTCATCCCCAACATTCAATGTTTGTGTTTCGAGTAGGAACTCTGCAACCCCTACGTTTGCGAAATACTTCATACCCTTTCCGATGTATACTTTCTTCTTCGTAGCACCCGAACCGTAGTTTGAAGTCCATTCGCCCAGACGCTGACCCAAGTAATATCCATCCCAAAAACCGCGATTGAATACCGTACTTAGACGCTCATCCCAGTTTGCGATACGTTCTTCCGAAAAAGATCCGTCGCAATAGGCCAATACTGCTTCTTTGTAGCATTCTACAACCGTACGTACATATTCCGGTCCACGAGCACGACCTTCGATTTTGAATACACGCACACCGGCATCCATCATCTTGTTCATAAAGTGGATCGTTTTCAAGTCTTTCGGAGACATGATATATTGATTGTCGATCTCAAGCTCGTTGTCGCTATCTTTCTCACGCACTACATAACCGCGACGACAAATCTGGTTACATGCACCACGATTGGCCGAAGAGTTTTGTTGGTGCAAGCTGATATAACATTTGCCCGATACTGCCATACAAAGAGCTCCGTGACAGAACATCTCGATACGGATCAAGTTCCCGCTAGGACCTACAATATTTTGATTGATAATTTCATCATAGATTGCTTTCACCTGGTTAAGGTTCAACTCGCGAGCCAATACCACAACATCGGCAAACGAAGCGTAGAACTTCAATGCTTCAACGTTTGTAATGTTCAACTGCGTAGAAAGGTGCACCTCTACTCCAATGGAGCGAGCATACATCATCGGTGCTACATCAGCCGCGATAATTGCAGTTACGTCAGCCTCTTTAGCGGCATCGATGATTTGTTTCATCAAGTTGATATCTTCTCCGTAAATAATGGTATTTACAGTAAGATAGCTCTTAAGTCCTTTTTCTTTACAGGTCTCCACAATCTTATGCATGTCTTCTACGGTAAACGCATTTGCCGAACGTGCACGCATATTTAATCCTTCGATTCCGAAGTAAACAGAGTCTGCTCCTCCTTGAATAGCTGCCGCAAGTGATTCCCAAGAACCCACCGGCGCCATTATTTCATAATCTTGAATATTTCTATTTCTTTCTTCCACGTTTTCAGATAGTTTTACATGCAAAAATACTAAATAAAGACCAAATCTGGACTAAATACACTAAATTTGCAGAGAATTAAGAGGTTTTGTAATGCAAATAGGCAATATTGACTTAGGAAAATACCCCATCCTTTTAGCACCGATGGAAGATGTTACCGACATCTCTTTCCGTCTGATGTGCAAGCAGTTTGGGGCAGACATGGTATATACAGAGTTCGTTTCGAGCGATGCACTCATTCGCAGCGTAAACAAAACAGAACAGAAACTAAAGGTTAGTGATGACGAACGTCCGGTCGTAATTCAAATTTACGGGCGCGAAGTAGAGGCAATGGTTGAAGCCGCAAAGATTTGCGAACAAGCTCGTCCCGATGTATTGGACATCAACTTTGGTTGTCCGGTAAAACGAGTTGCGGGTAAAGGTGCCGGAGCAGGCATGTTACGCAATACTCCGTTGATGACCGAAATCACACGTGAAGTAGTAAAAGCTGTGAATATTCCCGTTACGGTAAAAACACGCTTGGGCTGGGACAACGATTCTAAGATTATTGTAGATCTAGCAGAAGAACTACAAGATACAGGTATTGCAGCATTGGCAATACATGGTCGCACCCGTAGCCAAATGTATACCGGCGAAGCTGATTGGACTCTCATCGGAGAGGTAAAGAACAATCCGCGTATGCACATCCCGATTATTGGAAACGGAGATGTTACGACACCGGAAGGCTGTAAAGAGAAGTTTGATAAATACGGAGTAGATGCCGTAATGATTGGTCGTGGTAGCATTGGTCGCCCATGGATCTTCAGAGAAATTTCTCATTACCTGAAAACTGGTGAGCAACTTCCTGCCGAATCTTTCCAGTGGTACTTGGATGTAATTAAAAAGCAAGTGATGCAAAGTGTGGAGCGACTTGACGAGCACCGTGGTATATTACACATCAGACGTCACTTAGCTGCAACACCTTTGTTCAAGGGGATTCCTGATTTCAAATCTACACGTATCGATATGTTGCGAGCAGGTTCTGTAGAAGAACTGTTTGCCATTCTGGATGCGATACCCGAACGATTTAATCTTCTATAAATAACTACGGGATCATTACTGAGGTAGTCTTGTTCAGTATTGATCCCGTTTTCTTTTTATCTAAAGCCAGCCGGCCTCTTTATACCATTTGATGCAAGCCTCGAGTCCGCGACGAAGCGGATACTCCGGCTCGAAGCCCAACTCCTTTCGAAGCGGTTCGATATCGCACTTCCAGTTTCGTTGCTTTAATATCTTGTATTTATCAAGATTCAACGTCGGTACATTCCCAGTCAGTTTACCAACTTGTTCCGAAGCAAAGCAGGCAACCTTCCCTACCCAAAGTGGCAAACGTAACTTTAGCGAATGCTTCTTTCCGAGCAGTTCTTTCAACATCGCACTGTATTCGGCATCGGTATACACATCTCCGTCTGCTACGAAATAAGCTTTATTCCGCAACGGACTTTCCAAGGCCAGAAAAGCGGCCTTCACCAAGTCGGTTACATAGATAAACGTAATTTGTTGCGGACGAAAACCGAGCCCAACCTCTATCCCCGACTTCACAGCCTTTACATTCAAAAAGTAATCCTTCTCTCCCGGACCGTACACCCCGGTAGGACGCAGAATCATGTATGGGAAATCGGTTAGAGACTCCAAATACTCCTCAGCTTTTAGTTTACTTTGTCCGTAAGCCGTATTCGGATTCGGTTTATCACTTCGTTGAAAAGGTGTATAATGTTCTTCATCTCCCAAGCCAAACGAACTAAGGCTACTCATCAATACAAACTTCTTCGGAATGCTCCCACTTGCTCGCAATGCATCGATCAAGTTTCGGGTATACTGATAATTTACGCGATCAAAATCGGCCACATGCAGCGACTTGGTTAGTCCGGCGTTATGAATCACATAATCAAACGCTCCATATTGTGCATTAAACTCCTTCAATTGATCTGTCAGTGCGTTTATATCACCATATTTCAAATCAATAAAATGAATCCTGTTATCCTGCAAGTTAGACGTATTGCTGCGAGCACGTACTCCGGCCCACACATCATATCCGCGGTTCAAGGCTTCTTGTACCAAGAATCCTCCGATAAAACCACTTGCTCCTGTTATTAAAATTCGCATGATGCATGTTATTTTTTTGCAAATATAAGGGCATAACCTGTTCTTAAATGTTTTACAATTGAATTTATTCGTTACTTTGTAGTATATTATTAAAAATGCCTAAATGCTTTGATTGCTATGGCCAAAAAGAAAAAAGATATAAAAGCAACACGCGTAAAAAAGAAAGAGTTGATCAAAATGATCATCGACTTGTTTGCAGCTTCTCCCAAAGAAGTGTTGAACTACAAACAGGTAGGACGTGCGGTAGGAGCTTCTACCGATGCTTTAAAGTTACTTGTTATTGATGCACTTTATGATCTTGCTGCAGACGATTTCCTAATCGAAGTAGAGCAAGGAAAGTATAAATTAAATGGAATCGGTACTACGTCGGTAGGAAAATTCGAACGCAGAAGCAATGGTAAGAACTCGTTCATTCCCGAAGATGGAAGCAGCCCGATATTGGTTGTAGACCGCAATGCCGGTCATGCACTTACGGGCGACAAAGTTCGTGTACAATTACTTGCCAAACGTAAAAATAAAGAACTGGAAGCCGAAGTACTTGAAGTATTGGAGCGAGCTGATAACCGTTTCGTTGGAACACTGGATGTAACCAAAGGTTATGCGTTTCTAATGACAGAAAGCCGCCTGCTTTCGAACGATATTTTTATCCCGAAAGATAAATTGAAAGGCGGTAAAGATGGTGAAAAAGCAGTAGTACGTATTACCTCTTGGCCTGATAAAGCAAAGAATCCGATTGGTGAAGTTCTTGACGTATTGGGTAAACAAGGAGATAACAACACCGAGATGCACGCCATCTTGGCCGAGTTTGGTTTGCCTTACAAATATCCTGAAAACGTAGAGCGTACTGCCGATCAAATTCCGGATGTAATCAGTGCTGAAGAAATTGCAAAACGTGAAGACTTCCGTGGCATTACTACCTTTACCATCGACCCTAAAGATGCAAAAGACTTCGACGATGCTTTGTCTATTCGTCAGCTTCCTTCGGGTTTGTGGGAAATAGGCGTACACATTGCCGACGTAACGCATTACGTACAACCCGACGATGTGATCGATCGTGAAGCAGAGTCGAGAGCAACTTCGGTTTACTTGGTAGACCGTACCATCCCGATGCTACCCGAACGATTGAGTAACGGAATCTGTTCGCTACGACCAAATGAAGAGAAACTTTGTTTTTCTGCTATTTTTGAGATGAACGACGAAGGAGAAGTAAAAACTTCTCGCGTGGCTCGTACCGTAATCGAATCGGATCGCCGCTTTACCTACGAAGAAGCTCAGGAAATTATCGAAACCGGAGAAGGTGACTACAAAGAAGAGATCTTGAAACTAGACTCTCTTGCAAAGATATTGAGAAACAACCGCTTCAAACACGGTGCAATCAACTTTGACCGTCATGAAGTTCGTTTCGAAATCGACGAGAAAGGAAAGCCGCTAAGCGTATACTTCAAGTATTCGAAAGATGCGAACAAACTGATCGAAGAGTTTATGTTGCTTGCCAACCGTACGGTTGCCGAGATTATCGGTAAACCGACAAACAACAAAAAACCAAAAACGTTTGTGTATCGTATCCACGACCTTCCGGATCCGGAAAAGATGGAAAACTTTGCAGCATTCATTCGCCGATTTGGTTACCGCTTGCAAACAGAAGGCAAAAAGGTAGACATCTCAAAAGGAATCAACACTTTGCTGGATGAAGTGCAAGGAAAACGTGAGGAAAACTTGATCGAAACAGTTGCTATTCGTGCAATGGCCAAAGCGGTATACTCTACCGAAAACATTGGTCACTACGGATTGGCATTCGAATACTATACGCACTTTACATCTCCGATTCGTCGTTATCCCGACATGATGGTGCACCGTTTGCTCGAACGCTATTTGAGTGGAGGTCGCAGTGTTGCCGAGAAAAAATACGAAGACTTGTGTAAACACTGTTCTAGTATGGAGCAGATTGCCGCTAGTGCCGAAAGAGCTTCTATCAAATACAAACAAGTAGAGTTCTTGTCGGATAAGATCGGACAAATATTTGACGGGGTTATCTCGGGTGTTACCGAATGGGGATTGTATGTCGAACTCAATGAAAACAAATGCGAGGGAATGGTTCCAATCCGTGATCTTGACGACGACTATTATGAGTTTGACGAGAAAAACTATTGTCTCATCGGGCGTAGACGCAAACGTCGCTATCGCCTAGGAGATCCTTTAACTATACGAGTTGTACAAGCAAATCTAGAACGCAAGCAACTCGATTTTGCAATTGAAGAATAACAAATTCTGAATGAGAAATAAACTAACCATTCTTATACTGATCGTTTTGGGTGTATGCATGCATACGCCCAAGGCATCGGCAGAAAGTTTCGACTATCGAATGCTCAAGAGTATCAACGGAATCGATAGTCGCTTTGTGACCAATTACAGCAAAGTGTTTTCAAACTCATTTGCTTATGTGAGCTGTGGTGTTCCGGCCGGACTTATTGTATACGGACTTATTCAAGACGATAAAAAAGCATTGCAAAACGGACTTTGGATGACCGGAGCTCTTGTTGCCAATGGCGTTGTAACTTTAGGACTGAAATACAGCGTAGATCGCAAACGTCCTTTCGAAGCACACCCCGATGGAATCACATTGCGCGGAAAACGAGAAGACTCACCCTCCTTTCCTTCCGGGCATACATCCTTTGCCTTTACTACTGCAACTGCACTTACGTTAGCATATCCAAAATGGTATATCATTGCCCCATCCTACCTTTGGGCAGCCTCAGTAGGATTCTCCCGCATGCAATTGGGAGTACACTATCCTTCGGACGTGCTTTGCGGAGCTTTGATCGGAGCAGGTAGTGCGTGGTTGGGTTATGAAGTAAACAAATGGTGGATGAAAAAGCATGAAGCCAAAAAGAGCAAAGCTTCAAAAGATATTCTCGAAGCCTATAATTTTAGTTATTAAGGCTTTTAACTAAATGTATAAAACTGTAGTAGAAAAAAGACTCTGCTGCAGTTTTTTTTCTACCAAAACTGGCTCTTTCTGAATTCTTCATATTATATTTAGACCTGTCGTAAACGACAAATACCAGAAACACAACACAAGACCAGTTAACATGATTACAAAATACCTAATCGGTGCACTTATTTGTGTACTTACCATTGCAAATACACATACAATTGCCGCAGAAACAATTCGGCTTTCGGAAGTAAAGCAACTTAGTTTTAGAACCAATAAAACGGAATACTTACCCGGAGACTCTATACTTGTTCATTATTGGCTAATTGATCCGACTACACAGCAACCGACTACTATAGAAGGAGGAGTAACTTTCCAACTACTTGATAAAGACGGATTGGAAATATCTTCGGTTCGAAGTCTCCCAACGGTAAAAGGAACCACCACCTTTGTGCAAGCTCCTTACTCAAAAGGGATTCATTTCCTACGTGCCTATACCGATGAAATGCTCAACATCTCCGACAACCTAATCCCGTCAGCACCTTTGTATATCAATGCATTGAAAGATGATTTTGCACCATTCCCAAACAAACAAATCAAGTTGTATCCAGAGGGAGGAGTGTTGATTCCCAAACATAAGCAACGCATTGTTATTTCCGCTCCAAGTTATATCGGAGACTCTGTTTTTGTTTACAACAAAGCACACATACGACAAGCGGAAACTATCATCTCAGAATACGGCAATTCGTTGATTATGCTTACCCCAGAAATAAACGATACATATACAGTACGCATACAAGATGTCGAAGTTCCTTTCGAGGTAAAGCCTAATGCGACAACTTTACAGCTTACTCAAAATCGTGATCGGATTATCTATTCGGCACTATCAGACAGGGCAATAACCAAAGGCTCGAAAACGAAACTTGAGATATATACCGGCAATGAGCTTCTACATACATCCAATTTAGACGACTCCAATGCCAGCGGGTCTTTCGATATATCCAAGCTTCCCAATTCAACACTCTTGTTTGTCCTTACACAAAACGATTCAACTCAAATAGCCCAACGAGCTGTTTTTATTGATAAAGTAGATGAGATTGAAAAGCCTCTTTTAAACAAATCTATTGTAAACACAACTCAGACGGCCGATCTAAAAGTAGACTTCAACGCTATAGATCCGGAACAATCATATAGAGTATACATCAATACATTTACACCGCTACTTACAGACTTGCTTCCGTTATCAGCCAAGCAATCGGCCCAACTAAGCGATTGTTTTGATGCCCAACTTCCGGCTGCAAAAAGACATTATATCATTGACTTGCTGATGATACAAGAATCGGAACGATTAGCATTCGATTTCAAAAACATCTACACCAACGGGTACTCAAACAAACTTTGGGGAAAAGTTAAGAAAGAAGTTGTGGGTGCCGTCGATGAAGGTAAAATCATTGCGATTAACTCACAAAACAGAGATTTATCGGAAGCACCTCTTAGCAAAGGTGGCGTCTTTAATATTGATCTCGGCACATTTACCGATAGCACCTCATTCTACCTACAAGCATACAATAAGAAAGAAAAGTCAAACTTCTTTGTCATTGAAATAGACTCCACACATAAGCCTTCTTTTACACCCACTCATGGCAAAATAAAAAAGACGACAAATACATTTATCTCCCGTCAAAACATCAAAGACATTGCTTTCGAAGATGTAATTCCGGAAGTAAAAGTAACGGCTCGTAAAATAGAAAAGCCAATAGAAGCAGCTGTTTTTTATGAAGGAAAAACTTTTACAGCTCAAAAAATACAAGAACGCGTATTCGGTTCATTAGAGCAAATTATCAATAGCATGACAGACGTGTATGTAGGCTCTATTCCCTCAAGCTTTGATGATAAATTATTCATAAAAGTAGTCTTCAGCAATAGACCATCATCAGTTATACGAGAAGGATATGTCGCAACCGTTGGTATTATAATCGATAACTTTTTCTATGAGTTCGAGGAAGCCAATAACTTTCTGGATATAAATGATATTGAAAAAATTGAATACATTTCGGCAATTCGCGCTTCGATATACGGAACAAGAGCATTCAATGGAGTAGTACGAATCGAAACAAAGTCGGGATGGACCACACAAGATGTTCCCTCGCAAGGGATCAAGTTTTATCCAAAAGGATTTAGCGAACGTACCAACCGTGAAAGCTGGCATAAACCAGACAATGAATGCATCGTTGTTACCGGAAAGGAGCTAACAGACGGAACTACCGTAACAACCACTCATCCCATCGAATCAATCTTCGTAGAAGGCTTCGATCAAGATGGTAAGATTGTACAACAACACATTACATTGAATGATTAAATAAATCCGATCGAAAGGCCCCATACTACGACTGTGCAGTATGGGGCCTTTCGATCAGATTTGTTTTTATTTCAAAAAGTATTCAAATGAGCAAGCTTCATTAGCATGACTAAAGTAATCGGAAACGGTAATTTTATAAGGATATGCTTCATTTGTATGATCGGTCAAACGGGTAAGATAGTCCGTTATTATTTCGGCTTTTCCTCTCTTTGCGACAAAGCTTTGCGATTGATCCAGATACGCATGACTCACTTCTATTTCTGCAAGAATAGCGGTTTCTTCTTCGGTAAACAAGTCTGTACTATTTTGCAACTTCTTGCGCACAATCGTCTTTACATCATCAAGATCATTATCTGTTTCCACGATAAGCAAGCCCACACGACCATAGCTCACCATTGAAATATATGACAAACTCTGAGCAGGAAAATCCTCCACCTTCAGCACCTCTTCAACCATCTTCTCTTGTAAATCCAACGTTAATGCAAAAACAGTTTGATCGTATGAGAAGATAAACCCTTCATTTTTCACCATCTCTTGTTCTGTATAAGGCTTTCCAGAGATCAATTCATCGAGTTTCACTCCCATATTTCCCTCTCCGATCAATCGTAATTCGCGATAAGAGTCAAAATGGATGCCTTTTAAATCACTTTTAAAACTCAACTGCTGATTCGGTTTTGCATCTATCACCTTAGCGGCATAGGCTTGTTGTGCTTGAAGAGATGGAGTAAACGTTTCATCTTTTACATTTACCGGCCCTATCGGAAATACGGTAATCGGAATAAAAGTATATTGATCGTAACAAGGAAGTAGAGAATTCACACCAAGGTTTCTGTTAATTAAATTGCCCAGAAACACCTTATCTTTCATTCCTGCGGTGATAAGCAATTCGTTTGTTGCAAACTGATATTGACGAGATAACTGATTATCCGCGAGCGTAAAGTCTGCTTGCTCAAAAAAGGAGAAGCCAAGCGAAGCCCAAGTGATCTCTTTTTCTTTTGCCTCTTGACTTACTTGGATCGACGCAGATAATTGATCTTGTTGAAAACAAACGTTGGCTTCGCGTTGTTTCGTTTTCTCATTTGCCAATATGGTCAATGTTAGAACCTGTGATGCAGAGCCTGATTTTTTATCTAATTCAATCCAGTCAGGCAAATCAGAGGCCACCCAGTCACCATTGGCTTGTAGTTCGATCGTTTTTTGTCCGCCCGAAGGATCAAAAGATAACTCAGAGTGACTCAATTGCAGTGTTGGAACCTCGGGAAGTTCGTTATCGGTACTACAGGCAGTGGCATATAGCATTAGAAATAAGAAAATAACACATGACAGCAGTTTATTCATTGTACTAATATTTAAATAGTTAGACTCTTTTACAAAGAAATCAATATATTCTCAATTTAGAGTGATAATACCAAGCAAATCTGTTGAATAAAAAAAATAGACAAAACAATGCTTTTTTTAGGTAATAACACCTATATTTGTTGTGAACCATTAAACTATACTGAATAACATGTAAATACAACAAAAAACATATTATTCACAAGTAAAAAATGTTTGAAAAGGTCATATTTTGACGAGTACTTTGTCTTTATAGCAAAATCAGGAGATTTTGAGAAGTAAAATTTGTACTTACATTTGCAGTGTCGAAAGGAAAACAGATTGTATAACTCAGACAAAAAAAAATGAAAGAACAATTTTACAAACCAATTTATTACTGACGGTTATGGACGCGCAACAATTTCAACAAAAACTAATGGGTCTTCAAAGCAACATGATGAACTTTGCTATGATGCTTACTGCTAACAGAGAAGAAGCACAAGACCTTTTACAAGACACTACATTAAAAGCTCTTGACAATCAAGAGAAGTTTGTTGATAATGTCAACTTTAAAGGTTGGGTATTGACGATCATGCGTCATACGTTCATTAACAATTACCATAAAGTGCTGCGCACACAGACAGTAGTAGATCAGGAAATTGATCTTTACAATGTAACAGTTACAACCGATAGCGGTTTCGAA
This sequence comes from Tannerellaceae bacterium, assembly GCA_051656605.1. GTDB lineage: Bacteria > Bacteroidota > Bacteroidia > Bacteroidales > CAMTPD01 > UBA12018. The sequence continues at coordinate 59,855 of JBOGCF010000040.1, forward strand.
TCTCCAGACGGTGCATACGCCATGAACGAGATCAACAAAGCAATCGCCGACTTGAATGACGAACTTAAAGTTCCGTTTTCAATGTTCGTAACCGGTTATAAGTACAACGAAATTGCAGAAGAGCTTAATTTGCCATTGGGCACTATTAAAAGCCGCATTTTCTTTGCTCGTAAAACGTTACAATTGAAGCTTAAGGATTTTAGATAAAACATAAAATATGGATTAGTGCATGCTTGTCTTCGTGAGAAAATAAGCATGCTTTTTTTTTGCCCATAACGAAGACTAACCTCACTCCTTACCTACATTAAACTTAGACACGATCGTGTACACAACTTAGACAGGTATATGACAAGAATGCGTCACGTACCTGTACACATCTTAGACACGTACCTGTCTAAGCTTAATCCTCACAACCAGGTATCTTAACATTGCTCATAATTCAACATATAGCACACGATAACACATCCTATAACTCGCATGGATGCGATGATATGAAAACGCCCCGCACTATTTGCTTTGAAGGCAAACGGTGCGGGACGTGCTTGTATAGTCGAATGTGGGTTACTTCGTTTTCTTGCCGTTTAGAATGGCGTTGTATTCTTTGTCATCCTTGATCAGTTGCAATGCTTTGAGGTAAGCGTCGTTTACTTCATTGATGATTTCGTAATAGGCGCCCATGTCGTACAAGTCGCGTGCGATCAAAGCTTTGATCTGTAGTTTGATCAATGGCAAAGCCTTGTCGTACTGTTCTTGGTTGAACTCTATCTTTTCGGCTGCTGCCAGTGCCAGCAAGTCGTCGAGCATTGCTTGGTTTACTTCAAAGTCTTTGGCAAATGCTTCGCTTGTTTTGTAAGCGGCTTTGAGTTCGTTTCGGCTGCGATCCATTACGTTCATCGCTTCGCGGTTGATCAAGCCTTGTGCCAACAAGTTGCGATGGTAGTTGGTGAACAAGGTGGTATCGAGCGGAATAAATACGTCGGGCATAATGCCTCCGCCGCCGTAAACAATACGTTTGTTTTTAAGCGTTTCGTAGCGCAACGAATCGGCAAACTTGATGCTGTCTTGATTCATCATTTCACCATGTTTGAAGCGTTCGTTGAAGTCCATCATATAGTCTTCACTGTCGCCTTTTACATACGGCTTTTGAATAGAACGGCCGGTTGGCGTGTAATAACGGGCTACGGTAAGGCGAATCAAAGACCCGTCGGGAAGAGGAAGTGGTTTTTGCACCAAACCTTTACCAAAGGTACGACGTCCTACAATAACACCGCGATCCCAATCTTGAATGGCTCCACTCACGATTTCACTAGCAGAGGCCGAACCTTCATCAACCAATACAATGAGTTTGCCTTGCTCGAATTGTCCTTTGCTCGAAGCATTGGCATCTTCGCGTGGTTGCTCGCGTCCTTCGGTATACACGATCAGTTCGTTGTTGCCCAAAAACTCGTCGGCTAGTTCAATGGCTGCATTTAAGTAGCCACCACCATTGCCTTGCAAATCGAGAATCAAGTTTTTCATTCCTTGCTTCTTCAAGGTAGCCAAAGCGTCTTTAATTTCGTCGCCGGTAGTAGCGGCAAAGCGATTCAGCTTGAGATAACCGGTCTCTTTATCTACCATAAAGGCAGCGTCGAGACTGTGAATAGGAATCTTATCACGTATGATTTTGAATTCGATGAGCTCGGGTTTGTTATTACGCATTACTTTGACTGAAACCTGTGATCCCTTAGGACCTTTCAATCTACTCATAATGTCGCTTGTTTTCATATCTACGCCCGAGATTACGGTATCGTTTACCATGATAATGCGGTCGCCTGCCATAAGACCAACTTTCTCCGATGGTCCGCCGGGAATTACCTGAATCACGTAAAGCGTATCGGTAAGCATGTTGAACTGAATGCCAATGCCGTCGAAATTACCTTGCAACGGCGCGGTCAGTTCTTTTGTTTCTTCCACATCAGTGTATGTTGAGTGCGGATCGAGCTTATCTAGCATTCCGCGTATCGCGTCTTCAACGATTTTTGTGTTGTTTACAGAGTCTACATACAAACTAGAGATTGCATATAGTGCCATGGATAGTTTTCGTCCGTCTTGATTGCTTGGTTGCGCAAATGCCGATAGCGACACAACGGAAAGAAGTAAAAAGATTAACTTGTGCTTCATAACTTAATTTACTGATTTTTCTTCGGAAGAAACTCCGAAACATCCTTACCAAATCGATACAATTCTCTCACTACAGAGGAGCTGATGTGCGCATATTCTACATCGGTAAATAAGATCATTGTGTCTACGTCGGATATTTTTCGATTGATATCGGCAATGTTCTTTTCGTATTCAAAGTCAAACACTGATCTTACTCCGCGAATGATGAAAGCTGCGTCTTGCTCTTTGGCAAAATCGACCGTCAGATTATCGTATGCCGCCACCTTTACGCGTGGATCGTCGGCATAGAGATCTCTGATCGTCTGCAATCGCTCTTCTAGTGTAAACAGTGTGCGCTTCATATCGTTTATACCGATTGCGATTATTAACTCATCTACCAGATTGAGCGAACGCTTCACGATGGAGTCGTGCCCTTTGGTAAAGGGATCAAACGTTCCGGGAAATAGTGCACGTTTCATGCGTTATATTTTTCGTCGTTGTGTTATTGCTTATGCGAGGTCTTCTTCTACCACCAGGTTGTCGATGATAAACGTTTGTCGTTCCATCGTGTTTTTGCCCATATAGAACTCCAACATCTCCTTTACCGAGTCTTCTTTCTTCATGCGCACCGGGTCGAGACGAATGTCTTCGTTGATAAAGTTGCGAAACTCATCGGGCGAGATCTCTCCAAGTCCTTTAAATCGGGTAATCTCGGGCTTTGGTCCCAACTTTTCGATGGCAGCCACACGTTCTTCGTCGCTGTAGCAATAAATCGTTTCCTTTTTATTACGCACACGAAACAGCGGTGTTTGAAGGATATAAACATGGTTCTTCTTAATCAAATCGGGGAAGAACTGCAAGAAGAAGGTGATCAACAAGAGGCGAATGTGCATACCGTCGACATCGGCATCGGTTGCGATGATTACCTTGTTGTAACGTAAGCCTTCGAGTCCGTCTTCGATATTCAATGCAGCTTGCAACAGGTTGAACTCTTCGTTTTCGTATACAATCTTTTTGGTAAGGCCAAACGAGTTGAGCGGCTTACCTCGAAGTGAGAATACGGCTTGATAATTGGGATTACGGCTTTTGGTGATGGATCCACTGGCCGAGTCTCCCTCGGTAATAAAGATACACGTTTCGTCGAGCTTCTCTCCTTTGTTGTCGTTGAAGTGCAAACGGCAGTCGCGCAACTTCTTGTTGTGCAAGTTTGCTTTCTTGGCGCGCTCACGGGCCAACTTGGTTACGCCGGCAATGGCTTTGCGTTCTTTCTCCGACTCAAGGATCTTTTTGTAAAGAATCTCTGAGGTTTCGCCGTGCTTGTGCAGGTAGTTGTCGAGTTCTTTCTTGAGAAAATCGCCGACAAACTTGGCGATCGACATTCCATCGGGAGCAATGTCTTTCGATCCGAGCTTTGTTTTGGTTTGCGATTCGAATACCGGCTCTTCTACTTTTACACTGATGGCCGCGACGATTCCGTTACGAATATCTGAATATTCGAAGTTCTTATTATAATACTCTTTGATCACGCGTGAGGTTGCTTCACGAAACGCGGTAAGGTGTGTACCTCCGTGCGTGGTGTGCTGACCGTTGACAAACGAGTAATACTCTTCGCCGTATTGATTACTGTGGGTGATTACAATCTCGATGTCTTCGCCCGACAAGTGTATGATCGGATAAAGTGGATCGGAGGTCATGTTTTCGTTCAACAAGTCGACCAGTCCGTTGCGCGAATAAAACTTCTTGCCGTTGAAAAGGATCGTAAGCCCTGAGTTCAGGAATACATAGTTCTTCAACAACGACTCGATGTATTCGTCTTTGTATTTGTAGTCTTTGAAGATAGAGGCATCGGGACGAAACTGTACCATGGTTCCGTTCATCTCTTCGCTTTTTTCAATTCCCGATTCGCTGGTGATGTGAGCACAGCAAAACTCTACACGCTTGGTTTCTCCCTCGCGAAAACTCTGGATGCAGAAGTAAGTAGACAACGCATTTACGGCTTTGATACCTACCCCGTTGAGACCTACCGACTTTTTGAAAGCCTTTGAGTCGTACTTTGCTCCCGTATTCATCTTGGAGGATACATCAATAACTTTCCCAAGCGGCACTCCACGACCAAAGTCACGTACTGTTACTTCACCCTCTTCGAGTCGCACTTCGATGGTTTTTCCATAACCCATCATGTATTCGTCGATCGAGTTGTCGAGAACTTCTTTTAGCAATACGTAAATACCATCGTCGGAGTAAGTACCGTCTCCGAGCTTACCGATATACATACCCGGGCGCCTGCGGATGTGCTCCATCCAATCAAGCGTCTTGATATCGTCTTCAGAATATGCTACTTGTTTGTTATTTTCAGAATTGATTTCTTGCATGTGAGTCTCTTCTCCTTTATTTTAGATTCTTAATGAATGCACGTCTGGCTTTGTGTTGCTCTTTTCTGAAATAATCCCATTGTGCTTGTACTTTGTCGTTCGACTCTAGTTCGGGATTACTCTCTGCATACTCATAACCGTTCTTTCTGAATGCAGGGATCAGATCATAAAACAACAGTGCGTTTACCCCTTTGTTTTGATATTCGGGATGTACACCTATCAATAACAAATCTACAACTTTATTTTTACCGTAAAGTGCTTTTAATAAATGGATAAATCCGAATGGGAATAATTTCCCTTTTGCTTTTTGCAAAGCTTTGGACAAATTCGGGATGGTTACTCCTACGCCGATTACTTCGTCGTCGTCTTCACGTACAATCAATGTTACGATGTCGTAGCGAAGCATCGGGATATACATCTTGATGTAGTACTCGATTTGCTTTTGCGAAAGTGGTGAATAACCGTATAGCTGGCTATAGGCTGTGTTGAGCAAATCGAAGATCTTTTGTGCATACGGCCACACATCTTTTGTCTTCTTAAACTTCTTAATTGTAAGTCCGTATTTCTTCATCACAATCTCGGAGATGCGTTTATGCTTGTCCGGAATTGCTTCTGGTATGTATATTTTAAATTCGTGCCAGTCTTGGTCTTTGATGTATCCATGCTTCTCGAGATGCTGTGGATAGTAGGGATGATTGTAGATGGTTGCCATGGTACCTAGTTGATCAAAGCCTTCGATCAACATCCCTTCGTGGTCTAGATCGGTGAATCCCATCGGTCCATGGATAGCATCCAAGCCTTTTGATCGCACCCATTCTTCTGCAGCTTTGAGCAATGCACCCGAAACTTCAAGATCGTCGATAAAATCGATAAAACCGAATCGACCGTGCGACTGTTTCCAGATTTCGTTTGTTTTATGGTTGATAATAGCGGCGATACGGCCTACTATCTTTCCGTCTTTATACGCAAGGAAGTATGCTGATTCACAAAAGTCAAATGCCGGATTTTTATCCTTACTCAGTGTCGTTATTTCTTCTTCTATAATACCCGGCACATGATAGGGATGGTTTTTATAGAGCTCAATATTGAACTTTACAAATTGCTTAAGTTCTTTGGGAGTAGTGACTTCCTTTATTATAATAGACATTGTTCTTATCTGTTTTCTTGTTTATACTCACAAAGATATATTTTATTTTCGAGTTGTAAAAAGCGTACAACTTTCAATCAGTGTGTTGGTTAAGTCGAAGCAAAAAAAACTCCCTCAAGGAATAATCCGAGAGGGAGTTTCTATATGATCAAAATCTATTAAGATCAGTCTTTCAATTTAGCACACAAGAACTCACGGTTCAAACGAGCGATGTTAGAGATTGAAACGTTTTTAGGACATTCCAACTCACAAGCTTGTGTGTTAGTACAGTTACCGAAACCTAGTTCGTCCATTTTAGCAACCATCGATTTAGCACGTTGTGCTCTTTCAACTTTACCTTGTGGAAGAAGTGCAAGTTGGCTTACTTTTGCTGAAACGAACAACATAGCAGAACCATTCTTACATGCAGCAACACAAGCACCACAACCGATACAAGAAGCTGAGTCCATTGCTTCGTCTGCGTCAATCTTAGAGATTGGAATTGCGTTTGCATCAGGAATACCACCAGTGTTTACAGAAACGTAACCACCTGCTTGCATAATTTTCTCAAATGCGCCACGGTCTACCATCAAGTCACGGATCACAGGGAAACCTGCCGAACGCCATGGCTCGATTGTGATTGTTTCGCCATCTTTGAATTTACGCATGTGCAACTGACAAGTTGTGATATCTTCGTCTGGCCCGTGTGGGTGACCGTTGATATATAGAGAACACATACCGCAGATACCTTCACGACAGTCGTGGTCGAATACGATAGGTTCTTTGCCTTGTCCTACCAACTGCTCGTTAAGGATATCCATCATTTCAAGGAATGAGCTGTCTGTAGAGATATTCTTCAGATCAAATGTTTCGAAAGTACCTTTTTCTTTAGGGCCTCTCTGACGCCATACCTTTAGCGTAATATTAATAGTCTTTTCCATTTTAAGATCTTCTTTTGAAATTAAGCTTTGTAGTTACGTTGTTGACGAACGATGAATTCATAGTCAAGAGTTTCTTTCAACATTTCAGGCTCTTGGTTATCGCCTGCATATTTCCAGCAAGTTACATAAGAGAACTTGTCATCTTGACGAAGTGCTTCACCTTCTGGTGTTTGATATTCTTCACGGAAGTGACCACCACATGACTCTTCACGATCCAAAGCGTCTAGTGCCATCAACTCACCGATTTCGATGAAGTCTGCTACACGAAGTGCTTTTTCAAGCTCAGTGTTCAAGTCGTTGCCAGAACCTGGGATGAATACGTTTGTCCAGAATTCTTTCTTAATTTCTTTAATCTTAGCGATAGCTGTTTCCAAGCCTGCTTTGTTACGTCCCATACCTACGAAGTCCCACATTACAAGACCAAGCTCTTTGTGGATCGAGTCTACCGAACGTTTACCTTTGATGTTCATCAATTTCGCAATACGATCGTTGATTTCCTTCTCTGCCTGAACGAACTCAGGAAGATCTGTACTGAAACGAGGTACACGAATTTGATCTGCAAGGTAGTTTTGAATTGTATATGGAAGTACGAAGTAACCGTCAGCAAGACCTTGCATCAACGCTGATGCACCTAAGCGGTTTGCACCGTGGTCTGAGAAGTTTGCTTCACCGATACAGAACAAACCTGGGATTGATGTTTGTAATTCGTAATCTACCCAGATACCACCCATTGTGTAGTGGATAGCAGGATAAATCATCATCGGAGTATCGTATGGATTGTCATCAACAATCTTTTCGTACATCTGGAACAAGTTACCGTAACGAGCTGCTACTACATCACGACCTAGACGGTTGATTGCGTCTGAGAAGTCAAGATATACAGCAAGACCTGTTGCACCAACACCGAAACCTGCATCACAACGTTCTTTAGCTGCACGAGATGCAACGTCACGTGGTACAAGGTTACCGAATGCAGGGTAACGTCTTTCCAAATAGTAGTCTCTGTCTTCTTCTTTGATTTGCGTTGGTTTCAACGTTCCTTTACGGATCGCTTCAGCATCTTCTTTCTTTTTAGGAACCCAGATACGACCATCGTTACGAAGAGACTCTGACATCAATGTAAGTTTCGATTGGAACTCACCGTGTACAGGAATACAAGTAGGGTGAATTTGCGCCATACATGGGTTAGCGAAATAAGCACCTTTCTTGTAACATTGCCATGCTGCAGAACCGTTAGATCCCATTGCATTTGTTGACAAGAAGAATGTGTTACCGTAACCACCAGTACCGATTACTACTGCGTGTGCAGAGAATCTTTCCAATTTACCTGTTACCAAGTTACGAGCGATGATACCGCGAGCACGACCTTCAACGATTACAAGGTCAACCATTTCGTAACGAGTGAAAAGCTTAACTTTTCCTTTTTCTACCTGACGGCTTAATGCTGAGTATGCACCCAACAACAACTGTTGACCAGTTTGACCTTTTGCGTAGAATGTACGTGATACCTGAGCACCACCGAATGAACGGTTGTCTAGCAAACCGCCGTATTCGCGTGCGAAAGGAACACCTTGAGCAACACATTGGTCGATGATGCTATTTGATACTTCAGCCAAACGGTAAACGTTTGCCTCACGAGCACGGTAGTCACCACCTTTGATAGTATCGTAGAATAGACGGTATACTGAGTCACCGTCGTTTTGATAGTTTTTAGCAGCATTGATACCACCTTGTGCAGCGATAGAGTGCGCACGACGTGGTGAATCTTGAATACAGAAGTTCAATACGTTGAAGCCCATTTCACCAAGTGAAGCTGCAGCCGAAGCACCAGCCAAACCAGTACCAACAACGATTACATCCAAACGACGTTTGTTTGCTGGGTTCACCAACTTCTGATGAGCCTTATAATTACTCCACTTTTCAGCCAAAGGGCCTTGAGGGATTTTTGATTCTATCTTAGTCATATCTTTTGAAATTTCAATTTGTGAAATAATAATCGGATCTTATCTACTTGATTATGCAGCTAAGCCTAACAAGAAATAAACAGGAATGCTGATGAAGCCAAGGCAAACAACTGTAGCGAAGATGTTACCCAAAGTTCTCCAACGAGAAATCCAGATGCTGTTGTTCAAACCTACAGTTTGGAATGCACTCCAAAAACCGTGAGTAAGGTGGAACCACAATGCAGCGATACCGATGATATAGATAATGCTGTAAATAGGATTAGAAAAAGTTTCTACAGCAAGCACCCATGGATTAGCTCCTTCTTCGCCCAAGAAAAATGGCAACTGCATTTTTGCCCAGAATTGAGCAAGGTGAAGTACAAGGAAACACAAAAGGAAGATACCTAGAACCAACATGTTCTTTGAAGCCCATGAAATTGGAGTTTTGTTTCCACTCGCATAACGCTCAGAACCTCTAGCTTTCATGTTTTGCATAGAAAGCATGAATGCGTACACAATGTGGATGATGAAACCGGCTGCAAGTACAGGAACCATTGCTATAATTACAGGATTTTCCATGAAGTGACACGCTGCTACATAAGCCTCTTCACCTCCGAAGATGAAAAGATTCGCGCTCAGGTGCACGATCAGGAAAGTAATCAGAAAAAGCCCAGATAAACTCATAATAAGCTTTCTCCCGATAGAAGAATTAAGTAACCACATAAGACAATAAATTTAAGTTATTTATATGTTTCAAAAAAATTTACTACCTATAGCCATAAAAGCGCTGCAAATGTAGAGCAATTACCCTTATTAAGCAAACGATTACAGAATTTATTCACTAATGTAAACTGCTAACTTTTTCGTTTCTTTGTGAAGAAATAAATATAAATGAAAGCACCATATCTAAAATGAGAACAGTAGAAATTACCGAACTAAAAGATATTGAAAGTATTATAAAGCGCTGCAAAGTATGCTACGTTGGTCTGGCAGATACGGACGGAACACCCTATGTATTGCCGATGAACTTCGGTTATCGCGACAAAACGGTCTATTTGCATTCGGCTCAAACCGGTCGTGCGATTGATATAATACAAAGAAATCCTAAAGTATGTATCACCTTTAGTATTGATCATGCTCTAGTATTTCAACATCCGGAAGTGGCATGTAGTTATCGAATGAAATCAAAAAGTGTTATTTCTTGGGGTAAAGTAGAGTTTATTGAAGATTTTGAAGCAAAAATTGAAATCCTTAACATCCTGATGGGGCAATATTCTGATAAAGAGTTTGTGTACTCTGATCCGGCCATTCGAAACGTAAAGATTTGGAAAGTTAATTTAGATCAAATAACCTGTAAAGTATTTGGAGCGCCACATAAAGGCAATCCTATTTAATAGATTATCAACTATATCTCAATCTTTATTACTACCTTTGCAAACGAAATAATGACACAAAAGGCATGACATCAACGGAACAAAAAGAGTTGATCAAGCATACAATAGAAGAACTTTCAGACCCTTCTTCCTATAAATCACTGTTTCACCAGCTTAATGACGACGATTCATTACCGTCTATTGAAGCTTTGAAACATTTAGTAGATTTATGTAGGGCTGTTTTGTTTCCGGGTTATTTTAGTAACTCCAGGATTAGTATGCAAACGATTCAGAATCATATCGGAGTAAATACGGAGAAGCTATTTGCTATACTGAAACAAGAAGTACATGCCGGTCTTTGTTTCGCCGATAAAAGAAAATCTGATTGTGCATGCTCCTCGTTGCATGATGAAGCAGCTTTGATTGCTGCTAAGTTTATCTCCATGCTTCCGGAAATTCGTAAAACGCTTGCTACCGATATCGACGCAACGTATCAAAACGACCCGGCAGCACAAAACCTCGGAGAAGTAATCTTCTGCTATCCGGGTATTCGGGCGATTGTAAACTATCGCATAGCCCACGCGCTCTATACATTGAGCGTTCCTTACATTCCGCGCATTATTTCGGAGATGGCGCATTCCGAAACCGGAATAGACATTCATCCGGCCGCCCAAATTGGTTCGTATTTCTCAATCGACCATGGCACGGGTATTGTAATAGGTCAAACCAGTATCATTGGAAATCACGTTAGACTTTATCAGGGAGTAAGTTTGGCCGGACAGCCCGACACTGCTATTATAAACCGACATTCCGACCAGCGACGACATCCGTTGCTTGAGGATTATGTAACGGTCTACTCAAATGCATCGCTTCTTGGTAATATTACAATAGGTAAAGGTGCTACTATATATGGTAACGTATGGGTGAGCGAAGATGTGGCTCCCTCCTCCGAAATAAAACAAAACGTAAAAACGATATAACAAAAAATATGAACAGTAATAATTTTGAAATGGTCGCTAAGACCTTGTATGGCTTGGAAGACGTATTGGCCGTAGAACTACAGAATCTTGGCGCCGAAAACATCGAAATTGGTCGCAGAATGGTAGCATTCCATGGCGATAAAGAATTGATGTATAAAGCAAACTTCCATTGTCGCACCGCTTTGCGTATTCTTAAACCAATCCACACTTTCAAAGCAAAAGATGCGGACGAGGTTTATGAGAATGTAAAGAAAATAGAATGGTCTAATTATCTTGACGACAGTTCTACTTTTGCTATCGATGAAGTTATCAACTCAGATGATTTTAATCACTCTAAGTTTGTTGCATACCGCACTAAAGACGCTGTTGTTGACTATTTCAAAGAAAAAACAGGAAAAAGACCTTCTGTTCGCATCAACAATCCTGATCTTATTATTAATATACATATCTCACACAACGACTGTACCATCTCAATCGACAGTTCGGGTGAGTCTCTTCACAAAAGAGGTTACCGCGTAGATCAAAACGAAGCTCCTTTGAACGAAGTTTTGGCTGCTGGTATGATCCTTAAAACAGGCTGGAAAGGCGAATCAAACTTCGTAGACCCGATGTGTGGATCAGGTACTCTTCTTATCGAAGCTGCGATGATCGCATTGAATATTCCTCCGGGTGTACACCGCAAGGAGTTCGCATTCGAGCGTTGGAAAGACTTTGATGCCGAAATGTTTGACGCAATCTTCAACGACGACAGTCAAGAAAAAGAGTTCGACTTCAGAATCTACGGTTCGGATATCTCTCCAAGAGCCATCGAGATTTCAGAAAACAATATCAAAAGCGCAGGCTTAGGCAAATGTATCAACCTACAATGCAAGCCGTTGCAACAATACCAACAAGCTCCGGGCAACGGTCCTGGTATCTTGATTACAAACCCACCTTACGGTGAACGTATTACGTCGAAAGACTTACTTGGTTTGTACGAAATGATTGGCGAACGCCTAAAACACGTCTTTGTTGGATACCAAGCTTGGATCTTGAGTTATAAAGATGAATGTTTCGATCAAATCGGTCTTCGTCCGTCTCAACGCATCAAATTGATCAACGGTTCACTAGAATGTGAATTCCGCAAATATGAGATCTTCGACGGTAAAAAGAAAGAATACAAACAACGCTTGAGCGAAGAGGGCGTAGAAACGACTTCAACCGAAGAAGAAGAAAAGCCAACTTTCAAAAGACGCGAAGCTAACAGACCAACTTTTGACAGAAAGTCGGGAAATCGCGAAAGAAGACCTTTCGGGGAGAAACGCGAAGGCGGTTTCGGCGAAAGAAAATCATTCGGCGAAGGTCGCGACGGTGAAAGACGCGAAAGAAGACCTTTCGGAGAGAAACGCGAAGGCGGTTTCCGTGAAAGAAAATCATTCGGTGAAGGTCGTGACGGCGAAAGACGCGAAAGAAGACCTTTCGGAGAGAAACGCGAAGGCGGTTTCGGCGAAAGAAAATCATTCGGCGAAGGTCGTGACGGTGAAAGACGCGAAAGAAGACCTTTCGGAGAGAAACGCGAAGGCGGTTTCCGTGAAAGAAAATCATTCGGTGAAGGTCGTGATGGTGAAAGACGCGAAAGAAGACCTTTCGGAGAGAAACGCGAAGGCGGTTTCCGTGAAAGAAAATCATTCGGTGAAGGTCGCGACGGCGAAAGAAAGCCATTTGGCGAGAAGAAAGAATTTGAAGGACGTGAAAGACGCGACTTCAGAAAAGAAGAAAAGCCAAAAGGAACTTTCTCAGCTCACCAACGTGACGGCAAAGTATTACGTGAAAGATTTAAAATCAAAAAAGAAGGCGAATCACAAGACTAAAAACAAATGAGATTTAAAAGATCACTTTTATTTTTTGTCGCTATTCTGTCCTTTAGTATTTTAGATAACGTGAAAGCACAGAACAAAGCGCTAACCCTGGAGGACCTTACTCCGGGTGGCAAAACATATTCTAAGTTCGTACCAGCCACGAAGCAACAGCTTCAGTGGTTGGGCGATCAATATGTTTATGCCCTATCCAATGAATTCAAAATCGGTAATCCCGAGAATACAAAAGAAAACACACTGCTCACCCTTGAGCAAATCAACAATTCCCTCCAAAAAGCCGCACTTCCGACACTCAAGTCACTACCATCCGTTTCTGTTATAAACAACGACACCTCTCTATTTGTCTTCAATGCCAACGGCAACCGTGTGGTATTGAATCCGTTTACAGCAGAAATCGTTTCCGTAGTAAAGACAGAGAAAAATTGGGCCAATCAAGACTATTCCGCGGCAGGAAACAAACTGGCATACACCGTCGACAACAACTTGTTTATCGTTGATGCAAATGGTTCATCCGTACAAGTAACGGACGAAAAAGATCCGGCCGTAGTATGTGGGCAATCAGTACACCGCAGTGAGTTTGGCATCCACAAAGGAACATTCTGGTCACCATCGGGCAAAAAGCTTGCCTTCTATCGCATGGACGAAAGCATGGTAACCGAATATCCACTTGTCGACGTAGATGCTCGCGTGGCAAAAACAAACAACATCCGCTACCCAATGGCAGGGATGAAAAGTCACCACGTTACGGTAGGAATTTACGATACAGAAAGCGGTAAAACCACCTTCCTTCAAACAGGAAAGCCGGCCGACCGTTATTTCACCAACCTAGCTTGGAGTCCGAATGAAGAAGCTATTTATGTAGCTGAGATAAACAGAGAGCAAAATCATTTCGATCTCAACCGTTACCAAGTAAACAACGGTGCAAAAGAAGCAACACTCTTTAGCGAATCGGATTCGAAGTACGTAGAACCGCAAACTCCGGCATTGTTCTTACCCAACGATGCTTCTAAGTTTATCTGGCAAAGTCAGAAAGACGGATACAACCACCTTTACCTGTACAATACAGACGGTAAAGAGTTGAAACAACTCACCAAAGGAGCATGGATTGTAACCGACGTTTTGGGCTTCGACCCGAGCGGCAACAACCTGTTTTACATGGCTACTACCCGCAGTCCGCTCGACCGAGACCTATTCAAATTAAACTTGAAAAGTGGGAAAACAGAGCAGTTGACACAAGAAGCAGGTATGCACAACATCGCATTGTCGGCAAATCGTAAATACTTTATCGACAATTACACCTCGCAACACAATCCTCGCACCATCAACATCTCTTCAACCGGCAAAAAGAAGTCGCAAACCCTTCTTCAGGCAGAGAATCCATACAAAGGATATGCATTTCCGGAGATTGAAGTAGGCACAATAAAAGCAGCCGATGGTGTCACCGATTTATACTACAGATTGGTAAAACCCGTTGGTCTCGATTCTACCCAAAAACATCCGGCTGTCGTTTATGTATACGGCGGACCACATGCTCAGCTTATCAACAACTCGTGGATGGCGGCAACACGCGGATGGGACATTTACATGGCATCGAGAGGATACGTCGTGTTTACGGTAGACAGTCGCGGATCGGCCAATCGCGGTCGTGACTTCGAAAACGTAATTCACCGTAATCTGGGTGTAAACGAAATGGCCGATCAGGTAAAAGGTGTTGAATTCCTCACGTCACTTCCTTATGTAGATGCCGACAAAGTAGGCGTACACGGATGGAGTTACGGCGGATTTATGACAACAAACCTCATGCTTACATACCCCGAACTATTTAAAGTAGGTGCAGCCGGCGGACCGGTTATCGACTGGAAATACTACGAAGTTATGTATGGCGAACGCTATATGGATACTCCGAAGGAGAATCCCGAAGGGTACAAGAACTCTAATCTTCTCAACAAAGCCGGCAATCTCAAAGGACATCTACTGATGATTCACGGCGACATCGATCCCGTTGTAGTGTGGCAACACAGTCTTGCTTTTATGAAAGCATGCGTAGAAGCCCGCACTTATCCCGATTACTTTGTATATCCGGGACACGAGCACAACGTAATCGGCAAAGACAGAGTACATCTGCACGAGAAGATTACCCGCTATTTTGATGATTATCTCAAGAAGTAATAACTAAATAACAAGACAAAACATCCATGAAGATTTTATTACTAGGTTCGGGAGGTCGCGAACACGCTCTAGCTTGGAAGATTAAACAAAGTCCTAAAGTTGAAAAACTTTTCATTGCTCCGGGCAATGCCGGAACCGGACTTGTTGGCGAGAACGTTGCAATTGCAGCAACCGACTTTCCTGCTATTAAAGAATTTGTGCTTAACAATCAAGTGGATATGGTCGTAGTCGGACCTGAAGATCCGTTGGTTAAAGGCGTATATGACTATTTCAAAAACGATAGTCAACTAGCTTCAGTGCCTGTAATCGGACCTTCAAAAGAAGGTGCACAGCTAGAAGGCAGCAAGGATTTTGCAAAAGCATTTATGATGCGTCACAACATCCCTACCGCTCAATATAAGAGTATCAGTGCCGACAATCTTGAAGAAGGTTTTGCTTTTCTTGAGTCACTACAAGCACCATACGTATTGAAAGCCGATGGTCTTGCAGCAGGAAAAGGTGTATTGATTATCTCAGACCTTGACGAAGCAAAAAGAGAACTAAAAGGAATGATCGAAGGTATGTTTGGCGATGCCAGCAAAACCGTTGTGATCGAAGAGTTTCTTTCAGGTATCGAATGCTCGGTATTTGTAATGTCGGACGGTAACTCGTATAAGATCTTACCGGAAGCAAAAGATTACAAACGTATTGGCGAAGGAGACACAGGTCTTAATACCGGTGGTATGGGTGCCGTTTCTCCGGTTCCGTTTGCAAACGAAGAATTCATGAAGAAAGTAGAAGACCGCGTAATCATCCCTACAGTCGAAGGTTTGAAAAGCGAAGGTATCGAATACAAAGGCTTCATCTTCATCGGACTTATCAAAGTAAACAACGAGCCATTGGTGATCGAATACAACTGTCGTATGGGTGACCCGGAAACAGAAGCAGTTATGCTACGTATCCAATCAGACTTCGTTGAATTGCTTGAAGGCGTTGCTGAAGGCAACCTTGAAACACGCGAATTGGTAAAAGACCCAAGAGCAGCTGTAACAGTAATGCTTGTATCGGGCGGATACCCTGGCGATTATGAAAAAGGAAAAGTAATCAGCGGACTAGACAAAGTAGAAAACAGCATTGTATTCCACGCGGGTACAAAAGAAACAGCAGAAGGCATTGTAACCAATGGCGGACGTGTTATCGCTGTAAGCTCATACGGAAAAGATAAAGACGAAGCATTGGCACAATCATTTGCAAATGCGAAAGTTATTAACTTTGACGGAAAATACTTCCGCTCAGATATCGGTTTCGATCTTTAATGAGATACGATTACAGAAATACAAATAAAACGGTGAGTTCCTATTTAGGAACCATCGTTTTTTCCATTTTACTGGCCTTCGTTTGTTGGTCGGCTACATTCCTATTCGACACATTCGACTACCAACAAGCGTTGACAAACAACTCGGTTTGGAATCTCTTTATTTCCAAACTCAGCAATATCGAAGCCTACATCATGGGCTTTGCCATCATGGGATGCAGCGCTTTTCTTTTGCAACGAACCAATTACATGATGAACATCATTCGTGTAAAAACAGCAATGCCCCTACTTTTCTTTGTTCTCTTCTTCTGTTCTGCCCCTCGTTTTATACCGCTTACCTCGGCAACCCCGGCACTTCTGTTGCTGGTATTGGCTATCTATTTTCTTTTCAAGTCGTATCATTACGAGCGCTCGCAAGGATATATATTCAATGCCTTCTTCATGATCGGTTTATCGAGTTTGCTATGGACGCAGATTATCTGGATTATTCCGGTATTTTGGTTGGGGATGTATAAGTTTAGAATACTTAATCCGCGCAACGTCGGCGCCTGCCTCATTGGCCTCTTCATGGTTTACTGGTTTGCCTTTGCATGGTCGTTTTACAAGCATACCCCCGAAGAACTGATCAACAACTTCAAACTCGTGTATGCATTGAACCCGATACGCATCAACGCAACAAACTGGCCTGTATTAATACAGCCGGCTCTACTCGTGATATTGTATTTAATCTCAATATTTCACCTGATTACCAATCAACATTCCGAAAACATCCGTAGCAGAGATTATCTATCATTTCTCAGTTGGCTCACCTTTGCAATGCTTATTTTGGGCTGCCTTTTTAACTTCGATCAAGGACAATTCATACAACTTTCCATTGTACCTTGCTCCGTATTAGTAGGACACTTTTTTGCAATAAATAGCAGTCGCGGCGCAAGCCTTTTGTTTTCGCTGATTGTTACATCATATATACTAACATACGCATATCAATTATGGATTTTCTAATCGAATGGGGATATATAGGCGTTTTCATCGCCGCTTTTCTGGCCGGAACAGTAGTTCCGTTTAGTTCGGAAGTTGTGCTCACGGGCGTACTTCTTCTTGGTGCAGGCTATTGGCCTTGTATGATAGCAGCTACACTCGGTAATACACTCGGAGGAATGACTTGCTTTTATATGGGACGCATGGGGAAGAAAGAGTGGATCGTCAAGTACCTCAAACTCGATTTGGCCAAGCTCGATAAAGTAGAAGCTTATGTGAGTAAAAAAGGTGCATGGATGGCCTTCTTTGTATTCCTGCCCGGTATTGGAGACTTCATTGCCGTGGCGTTGGGCTTTCTTCGTGCCAATCCGTTTGTTGTAGGGCTTTGCCTACTCACCGGAAAGTTTGTCCGTTATTGGATCTGGATGGAGATGGTATTCAAAGTACAAGACATGTTATAATTCGGTCTGCTTTACCGAAGGTAGATTTCGATAACCTATTTAAGATAGAAACAAGAAGAGGATATGACCATTGTGGCATATCCTCTTCTTGTTTTATTTATTTTGTGGCGCGGAGCATTTCGCGTTTTCCCGGAGGTCCGGGCAAGCGTTCGGTCGTAAAGCCAACAGCCTGCATGGTACGCCTTACCACACCTTTTGCACAATACGTAGTCAGAATGCCACCCTTGTTGGTACGATCATAGATGCGTTGAAATAATTCTTCGCTCCACATCTCAGCTTGTTTGTCGGGAGCAAAGGCATCGAAATAGATCAAGTCGAGGCCGTCTTCAAACTCCATGGTGTTGATATCACCTTCGAGCTTCAAGATGGTAAAGTAGTCGGTAATCGCAACCGGCTTGTTCCATTCGCAGGCATGCATACTACGAAACAAAGCCTTCTCTTCGTCAGAATATTCGGCCGTAAAGTTCAGAGCCGCGACAATATCGTCACCGAGCGGATACAATTCGGTCGTAATAAAACGGACACGCACGCCCCTTCTTTTCGCTTCAAGCAACGTCAAAAACGCATTTAGTCCCGTCCCGAAACCCACTTCCAAGATGTGAATCTCCTCTTTTTGCACTTGGTCGAGACCGGCTTGTATAAAGACGTGATTCGATTCCTGCACCGCACCGTTTACCGAGTGGTAATGCTCGTCCATCGATTCTATATAAAGTGTATGCGAACCATCTGCCGTCACCATCAGTTTAGGCGCACGATCCACACTTTCAAACTGTTCCATCTTTCATTTTCTTTTTAGATCAATCAAAGATACAAGCTTTGTAAAAATTAAAAAAGTACAGACATATAAGTTAACTTACAAATCAATTTTAGATATTTGTTGTTTCTTTTATAAACAGTATAAACTTATTCAGCTAGAAACCTCCATGCGCAACACATTCAGACTCACACTTCTCTTTCTATTGGTCGCTATTAGCAGCCTGAGTGCTCAAAACAATTACGCAATAAAAGGGATCGTAAAAGATAAACTCAACAACGAACCGCTGCCCTATGTAAATGTCTCCATCTGGAACAATCCCGGCAAAGGAGCAACCACCAACGACAACGGTGAGTTTGTCATTGAAGACGTAAAGCCGGGAACCTATCGCATCGGTGCCACCTATATCGGATACAAGAACTTTATCAGTCCCGACTACATGGTAGGATCAAAAGATGTGTATATAACCATCGAGATGGAGGAAACCACACAAGCCTTGCAAGAGGTACAAGTGACGGCATCACCGTTCAGACGCGTTGCCGAGTCGCCGCTCGGACTCAACGTAATCGGGTTCAAGGACATCGAGAAAAGCGCCGGAGCCAACCGTGACATCTCGAAAGTAATACAATCCTTTCCCGGCGTAGCATCATCGGCAGAGTTTAGAAACGACCTCATTGTACGCGGTGGTGGCCCATCGGAAAACAGTTTTTACCTCGACGGCGTCGAGATTCCCAATATCAATCACTTCTCTACCCAAGGAGCTTCGGGCGGACCGGTAGGTATCATCAACCCCGACTTCATACGCGAAGTAAACTTTTACTCGGCAGCCTTTCCGGCATCACGCGGCGATGCACTCAGCGCCGTGCTTGATTTCAAACTGAAAGACGGAAGCAAAGAACGCACCAACTTCAGAGGCGTAGTAGGAGCATCGGAAGTAGGAGTCTCGGTAGACGGTCCTATCGGAAGCAAAACCACCTATCAGGTATCGGCACGCCAATCCTACCTGCAAATGCTATTCAATCTATTGGGTCTGCCTTTCCTTCCTAAGTTTACCGACGCACAGTTTAAGGTAAAACATCAATTCAACAGCAAGAACGAAATCACCTTTATCGGCTTGGGAGCGATAGATGATATGAAACTCAACACCGATCTAAAAGATCCCGACGACGATGATCTATACATCCTCAGTTACCTTCCTGTAATCAAGCAGAAAACCTATACGCTTGGTGCGGTATACAAACATTTCACATCGCGCTCGCAACATACATTGGTAGTAAGCCAGAACTATTTGAACAACAAGAACATCAAATACATCAACAATCAAGACAACAACCCCGACTCGTTGCGTCAACACTATACATCAGACGAAATCGAAACCCGCTTTCGCTCCGAGAATACGTTTCGCCTACCCTTCGTAGACCTGTCGGCAGGGGGCGGAGTAAACTACGCCAAGTATAAAAACCATACCAAACAACGCATGTTTGCCCAAAACGAACCGTCGTTCTTGATCTACGATACCAATCTCAACATGTGGCAATGGTACCTATATGCTTCGGCCGTATACAAGAGTTACGACGAACGATTCACCGCATCGGCCTCTTTCCGCATGGATGCAAACGACTACTCTTCGAAGATGAACAACCTCTTCAAGCAGTTTTCGCCACGCGCATCGTTAAGTTACGCCCTTACCCCTACGGTAAATATCAACGCCGCAGCAGGTCGTTACTTCGAACGCCCGTCGTACGTAACCCTGGGCTATAAAGACAACGACGGCAACTACGTAAACAAGTCAAACGGAGTTACGTACATCTCATCCAATCAATACTCGTTGGGGACAGAATTCGTGCCCAATGCCAACTTCAAATTCGGACTCGAAGGATTTTACAAGCAATATGGCGACTACCCGTTTTCGTTGGTCGACTCCATTCCTCTCGCTTCAAAAGGGGCAGATTATGGAGTAGTAGGCGATGAGTCGGTCGTTTCTACCGGAGTAGGCCGGGCTTACGGCTTGGAGTTCTTGGCTCGTTGCTACAACTTCCGCGGGCTTACTTTCCTCTCATCATTTACTTTGGTAAGAAGCGAATTTAAAGACAACCGCGAAGGACGTAACGATTACATCCCTACCGCATGGGACAATCGCTTCATCCTTTCGCTTACCGGAACCTATGCCCTACCTAAACATTGGGATATCGGTGCTAAGTTCAGAGCTTTGGGTGGTATGCCTTACACCCCTTACGACCTCGAAAAGTCGAGTTTGGTCGATGCCTGGAACGCAAAAGGTCGCCCTTATCTCGACTACAACAAGTTTAATTCGGAGCGATTGGGCACCTACACGCAGCTCGATATCCGTGTAGACAAAACGTTTTACATGAAGAACTGGATGTTTGGTCTATACCTTGATATTCAGAATGTATTGGGAACGAAATACAAGGAACAGGAAACGTATATTTCAACCGGAAAGATCCTGAATCCGACGGCACCGCAAGACGAGCAACGCTACGAACTGAAACGCATCAACCGATCATCGGGCACCGTTTTACCTACTATTGGGGTTACGGTTGAGTTTTAATAATGCAACTTTGTAGTTATATTTGTAGAAAGAGAAACCATCTCTTTGTTACACAAAAGACAATAAACGAAAAACCTATGAACAGATTATTCACAGCTATATCATTATTTACCATATTCATGCTTGCAGCATGCTCACAACCGAAAGACGGTAAACCGGTTGTAACCGTAACCATCGAGCCGCAGCGTTACTTTGCAGAAGCAATTGCGGGCGACAACTTTAAGATCAACTGCATGGTTCCGGCAGGATCTAATCCTGAGAGTTACGATCCTACCACACAGCAAATGGTAGATTTGGGCAAGAGCGAAGCCTACTTTAAGATCGGTCACATCGGATTCGAACAAGCATGGATGCAAAACATCATCGACAACAACAAGCAACTGAAGATATACGACAACTCCGACAACTTTCCGCTGATTGAGGGGGTAGAGCATACCCACGAAGACGGAACCACTTGCTCGGCTTCACACGATCACGACCATGCGGGAGTAGATCCGCATACGTGGAGCTCGATTCAGGGAGCCCGTATTATCTCGGCCAATATGTTGAAAGCTTTTGAAGAGTTAGACCCGGCAAACGCGTCGGTTTATCAGGCAAACTACAACAAACTTGTAGCTACGATCGATTCTACGGCTTCGGTAGTAGATCGCCTGATGCAGCATCCTTCGTCACAAACCTTCATCATCTACCACCCGGCACTTACTTATTTTGCTCGCGATTACGGGCTTACACAGCTTTGTATCGAAATAAACGGCAAAGAGCCTTCTCCGGCACAAATCAAGAAACTCATTGAAGGTGCACGCGAAAGCGGTGCGAAGGTGGTCTTTATTCAGCAGGAGTTTGACAAGAAAAACGCGGAAGTAATTTCGAAAGAAACCGAATGCAATCTGGTACAAATCAATCCGCTTGCCTACGATTGGAACGGTGAAATGATCAACATTGCCAAAGCTCTTTCGAATGAACAATAAACTAATACAAATAGATCACGTTTCGGCCGGATACGATAAGCGCTTGGTGCTGAAAGACATTGTGCTTTCGGTCGAAGAGAACGACTTCTTGGGCATTATCGGTCCCAATGGTGGCGGTAAAACAACACTGCTGAAAGTGATACTCGGACTCCTCAAGCCCGCGTCGGGATCGGTGCGTTTTTTCGAAAACAACCTTTCCGTGCCGCATCTAAATATCGGCTATCTACCGCAATTAAACAAAATAGACCGCCGCTTCCCCATCAGTGTGCGCGAAGTGGTGGCCTCGGGGCTTATCGATCACAAGCCTTTGTTCCGCTCGTTTACCAAAGAGCAAAAACAACAAATCGAACATGTATTGGGGCAAATGGAGATAGCCGAACTGGCCGATCGTCCCATTGCACAACTGTCGGGCGGACAACTGCAACGTGTTTTGCTAGGCAGGGCAATCGTGTCGCGCCCTAAACTTTTGATCCTCGACGAGCCCAACTCGTACGTTGACAAACGCTTCGAATCTAAATTCTACCACCTGCTGGAAGAGATCAACCAAGAAGCTGCCATCGTTCTTGTTTCGCACGACATCGGCACCGTGTTGTCGCTTGTAAAAAACATAGCCTGTGTAAACGAAACCCTGCATTACCACCCGGGAAGAGAAGTAAGCGGCGAGTGGCTGGAAGAAACCTTTGGCTGTCCGTTCGAACTAGTAGGGCATGGATCCCTACCGCACCGCGTGCTCAAAACACACCAGCACGACTAATAAAGAATATATCGACAAAGCAATAGCAATGTGATCATCTCATACTCCTATAGTGAATTATTATAAAAAATTATTTACTATAGAGATGTTTGTTTTAATTTAATAACTTATATTGCAAATGAACAAAACAAACAACCATGAGAAAGCCTATATTATACTTATGCATCGCACTCTTTTGTTGTGCGGCATGTTCTAATGATCCTGAAGTGAATATAGAACCACAAGCTCCTCGACTTAATGTAAATGACAGTTTAGCAATCGTCGATATTTGGGAAAAAGCCGACGGAAAAAACTGGTATAATAAATGGGACCTTAAAGACTTTCAAACTTGGGGAGGAGTTGGTATTATTCTTGATAAAGAGAAAAATGAATATCGAGTTGTTCAATTAAATATGAACATACCTGAAGGAAAAAATGTTGATGGATATATATCTCCTCGTATAGGAGAACTTACAGAGTTAAGAACATTTAGAGTTAGCGGACATGGTATCAAAGGAAAGATTCCAAGCTCACTATCTAATCTTGACAAGCTCCAAATATTGACAATCCAATTGACTAGCATTAAAGACTCACTTCCTGATTCTATCTTTTCAAATAAAAATATATTAGAAATAGATATCTCAAATAATAAAGGAATAACAGGTCATTTGTCAGCGAGTATTACAGATTGTCCAAAATCAATTATTTCATTAAGACTCAATCATAATAGTTTATCAGGTACTATTCCGTCAGGCATTCAAGTCGAGAATGTATTACTAGATGGAAACAACTTCTCCTCCTTTCCTTTTCAATACTTAGATGATAATGCGTCTATAATATATCTTCGTGAAAATAAAATACAAGGATTAATCCCAGACTCAATATTGGATTCTCCAAAGAAACTAACAAAGCTTAATCTTCTAACTTTAAATCCCAAAGAAGGATATGGTTTTGAGAATGCACCATCAGACTGGTAAAAATAATATCCATAATAACAATAACCTTTTGGTTCTAAGCATATACTAATCACTCAAAATAGAGAAGCCATGAAAAAGCCTTTCATTTATTTATTTATCGCACTCTTTTGTTGTGCGGCATGTTCTAATGATCCTGAAGTGAATATAGAACCACAAGCTCCTCGACTTAATGTAAATGACAGTTTAGCAATCGTCGATATTTGGGAGAAATCAGATGGAAAAAAATGGGCTAGTCATTGGGATCTTAAAAACTTTTGGACTTGGGGTGGAGCAGGCATTGTCCTCGATAAAGAAAAGAATGAATACCGAATTGTAAAGCTAGTCGTGAATGTCCCAGAGGATCCATTTGTTCAAGGTACTATATCACCTAAGCTTGCAGAACTAACAGAGCTAAGAAACCTTGTGATTGGAGGAAAAGGGATAACAGGAGAATTTCCAGAATCAATTAAAAAACTCAATAACCTCTATAATTTCACGTTAACCAGCTCCGGTATATCCGATACGATACCAGGATATCTATTCTTATTACCTAATATAAAATCAATTCAAATCATGGGTAATAACGGAATAACAGGTACACTTCCTGTGGAAATATTAGAGCTACCCAAAGATATGCTCTACCTACGTTTTGAATACAACAGCTTATCAGGAAAAATACCCACAGGTCTAAAATTAGACGAAACGAACGTTGTTCTTATCGGAAATAAGTATACAGAATTCCCTTTTGAATACTGTAATGAGGATGTTGCTTACTTTGATTTAAGTAACAATGAAATAACAGGAATAATACCTGACTCAATCTTAAATAACGAAAAAGCAATCGAAAAATTATTTTATTCAACTATGCGACAAAAAGAAGGCTTTGGCTTTGACAATCCTCCTAAAGAATGGGCAAAGCACAAATAAATATGCGGAATCGAATTACTGATCCTACAATAAGAAATAAATATATGTATAATTCATCTCATTGTACATATATTTACTTTATCAAAATACCAAAAAATAAACGAAGGTATTGATCCATTAAAATACCATGAACACACTGTTAATGATTTCGCTACCCGAGATCGGATTTATCGTCGCAATCGTCTCCATCTACCTCGGTGTCACCGCCGTGTTGCAGAATCCGTTCCTCCCTGTCGTAAAGAAAATCCTCTGGATTGTCCTCATCCTCCTTACCAACTGGATCGGACTTCTGGTCTATTACTTCACCTTCTATATGAAGAAGAGTAACTAGAAAATATTCTACAAGCTCAAATAAAGGTAATCTACAATAAGCCAGACTTTCATAAAAATAGCTATTGGTTTTTGCTAGGTTGATTTGTGGTTTTTAGGGCTATTTTTTGTGCTAGATTGAAAGAATCTGTCGATTTTTCACCTTCAGAAAATGGAGTTTTCGAGCCGGATTTATGATGTTTCAATGCTTGTAAAATTGCATTGACCGGGCAAAAAGGTACAAATCCTTCAAAAACCATGCTTTCGTTGGCCAAAAACCTTACTTTGTTCTTGAAAAAATCCTATTTGGTTCTTCCAAAAAGGTCATTTACTTCTTTCAAAAAGCTTTTTAGGTTTTCGTGGAGACCTTTTTGAGTATTCACGGTAATTGTTTTTACTCACCACGAAGACTTTCTGCATTCTCCACGAAGACTTTTTACACTCACCGCAGTAACTGAAAACAGTCTTCATTGAAAAGGTTTTACGTCTTCATGCAGTAAATACGCCGTTGTTTCGATGACACTACAACGACTGCCCCATCACACATCTACCCTTGCTCCCAAGCCACTGAGCGGCAGTTGAGCCGTTACATTTTGTTCTTCCCTCTGTCTTATCCTCGTCTTTTTGCAACCTCTCAAAAACTCCTTCGGTAACGAATTTCAAAACCCGTAACACAACCATGCCTTTTCAGCGACAAAACGTTAGCTAAATTTATGTCGACAATTAAGTTCAACCAGCAAAAACAATCCTGTTTTCGGGATATTTACCTCATTTATACATCCGGGGCAAAAGTCAGGCCCTTGAATCAAATAATACAATAAGCCCAACAATACAAACGAAGAAAACTTGAACTAAAAGCCTTATTTATGATCAAATTATGCAATTGGAGCATTTATCGTAGATCGAATGTACTTTGATTGAAACTATTGCTATATTTGAATTGAAAACCCTAATGTAGACTACCATGAATCTAAAATCTATCTCTCTGCTATTAATAGCAATGTTCCTTTTACCTGCTTGCAACGACAAAGAAAAATCAGCAGCAGACAAAGCGAATAATCACAAAACGATCCCTTATTACGATTACGAGCAAGTTGCGCTTGAAGACATACCCGAACATCGTATCAAAGAAAAGAAGTTCGTCTTACTCGACGACAGTCAATACCCGCTGCAAGAACTTGATAAAATAAAAATTTTCGGCAACCACATCTACGTAGTAGACAACAAGAAGGAGTTTCTGAAGTTTAGTGACGACGGTGTCTTTATCTCGAAAATAGGCAATCGAGGTCAGGGACCGGGCGAATACATTCAAATATCGGATTTCACGATCGATAAAAACGAAAACGTTCATCTGCTAGACGGCAACGGTAGTCGCGACCGTGTTTTTATCTACAATACGAATGGAGAGTTTCAGTCGTCACATAACCTTCCTTTCGAAGCCGATATCCTAACATGTATTGCTAACGGAGGGTATTTATTCGGACTTGCCTCCTGGAATAACGGACAAGGCAAAGGTTATAAAGTGGCAACCACTACTTCCAATTTTATTCTTACCGATTCGATTCTCCCCTATGGTGAGTTCTTTGATCCCAACATGTGGTTTTCGGCTTACCGATTTATTAACGCCTCGTCCGGTATCTTTTACAATCAAACGATCGATAACTCAGTATATAAATTTGATGAAGCAGGGAAATTAGCCGAAACTGTTGAGATTGATTTCGGAAACCGCAATGTTCCCAATTCCGACAAAACGGATATCGAATCCAAGTTAGAGGCTTTCAACGACTACACGTTGCTTATTAATTTTACAGCTACAGCAGACGATCTGATTATTGGTACAATACGAGAAGGAAAGGAGCGCAAGGCATTTATTCTCGATACCGCAGCGAAGAAAAGATATGAAAGTTCGATCGACGGTTACAATCACGCATGGTTTGACATGCAAGGAAACAAACTTGTGTCTTACCTGTCGAGCGATATATCAGAAAATACAACCTATCCCGATGCCGTCATTAAACACTTAAAAGACGGAGGACACGCACTCATGATTTATACGCTCAACGTTAGCGAATAAAACAAACGCTAATTAGGTAGAACAATACAAGCTGTGATCTAAAACCAAAAACGGTCGCCCCTGGGTGGAGCGACCGTTTGTATATGAAGGTTGTTGCGTTTATTCTGCGCCTTCGGGTAGCATGATCAAATCAATCTGGTTGTTTTGATTGATCAACTTCTTGGCTAGTTGTTTTACCTTTTCCGGTGTCATTGCGTTGAGCAATGCATCGTATTGGGTATAGCTGTCGAAGTTTAGGTTGTATTTAGAGCTCAATACGCCCATCCAGAAACCGTTCTCTTGCAAGTTTTCTTTACGCTTTTTGAGCATAAACTCTTTTACTTTGCTGAAGTCTTCGGCACGTGGGCCGGCTACGGTCATGTTCTTAATCTCTCTCTTCACGATCTCGTTTAGTTGAGCGTATTTCTCAGGATCGGTGTCGAAATAGATTTGAACAATGGTTTGGTTCATTGGGTAGCGAGAGATGCCTGCCGAACAGCTTACGCCATAGGTACCGCCTTGCTCTTCACGCACTTTCTCTGTAAACAGGATATCAAGAATCTGATCAAAGAAACTCAATGTCATGGTGTTTTCAAGTGTGTATGGTATCGAGCCCGAATAGAAGTCGAGTACGGTAGCTTTCGGTGTTTGCATCGCACGGTTGAATACATTCTTGATCTCGCCTTTGTTTACTTTCACAGCAGCAGCTTGTGTTGGTTTAAGAGGAGCTTTTGCCGCAGGAAGCGACGCAATGTATTGCTCAACCAATGGTTTCAAAGTGGCCGGATCGATGTTACCCACAAAGATAAAGTTGTAATCTTTTACCGAAGCAAAGAGTTCTTTATACATGTCCATAATGCGCGCATAGTTGATCTTCGAAAGATCCTCTACCGTGAAGCGTGTTTTCCAAGGATTGTTGTTGAACACTACTTTGTTGATAGAGTCTACCATAGCTACCATCGGATTCATTTGTGCATTGAGCAATTGCGCTTTCATGCGCTCCATGTATGAATCAAATGCTTCTTGGTCCATGCGAGGTTGGGTAAACGTCATGTAAACCAACTGCATCATGGTTTCAAGGTCTTTCGGATTGGTCGATGCGCTTACGCCTTGCGTCTCTGCTCCTGCATACGGAGTAACGGAAAGCAGTTTGCCCGCAAGCATTTTGGTCAACTCAACTTGGCTGAACTTACCTAGTCCGCCTAGCGAAACAACCTCTGTAAGAACCTTTGTATTGATAATATCCGACGTAGGGAAGATAGACACACCACCTTTACCTTGCGCGCTCATTGTGATTTCGTCTTTCTTGAAATCGGTAGTCTTGAAGATTACTTTCGCACCGTTAGAAAGCGTCCAGATCGTAGCGTCCAATGCTGCGTCTTTCGATTCGCTTACTACTTTTCCGGCTTTCGGAAGTTCGCTCATCAAAGGCTCGTTCGATACGGTATCTACATACGGCTCGATGGTTGCTTGCGCTGCTTTGTTGAATACGGCAAGAAGGTCGGCTTTTGTAGGAAGTGTTACTCCTTCTTTTTCAGGAGCAGTAAGTGAGATGACGATGTTCTTGTTGGTAATAATTTGTTTCAAGAATTCGTTAACGTCTTCTACCGTAATCTTTGGTGCGACTTGATTGATCAATGTATATTCGGTTTCAATGCCCGGAATATAACCGCCACTGGTAAAGTGTGTCACGTATTCTTGTGCGTAACGATTGTTCTTTTGTTTTTCGCGTTCGTTGTATTGAGTTTCGTACATCTTCAATACGTTGATGCGTGCACGATCATATTCGGACGGAGTGAAACCGTAACGCTTCATGCGCTCTGTTTCTTCCGTGATGGCTGTAAGAGCCTGATCGATTCCGGTTTCTTTGCAAGCTGCAAATACCGACCATGCGTCTTTTGTTTTCGATACGAAGTACTCGCCGTCGCTCGCTCCTGCATACAAGAACGGTGCATTTGCTTTCTGACGCATCTCGTTGAAGCGTTCGTTCATCATCGTTGCTGCAACCGACTTCATGTAATCAACAACAAGTCCTGCCGCTGTTGATTTTATTGCATCCGGCAACGGATCGTGCTTGAAAAACAGATTGATCGATGTAGAAGTAGCTTCTTTATCTTTTGAAATCGCCACAATCGGTTCGTCGTTGTCGGGAACCGGGAAGTATACGCGTTCTTTTTCGTTGGTGCGTTTTGGAATATCGGCAAACATCTTTTTGATATCTGCTTCTACTTTGTCTACGTTTACGTCTCCAACCACAACGATTGCTTGTTGATCGGGACGATACCATGTATTGTAGTAATCGCGAATTTCTTGTGGTTTGAAGTTGTTGATAACATCGATGCTACCGATAGGAAGGCGGTTGGCGTATTTACTGCCCGGATAAATCTGAGGAAACATTTGCTCCCAGATACGCATCTGTGCATTGCCGCGCGTACGCCATTCTTCGCGGATTACGCCACGCTCTTTATCTATTTCTTTTGGGTCGAGTGTAATGAATCCCGACCAGTCGTGCAATACAAGCAAACAGGAGTCGATGATCGAATTACGCGTAGTAGGCACATTGAGTACCATGTATACCGTTTCGTCGAATCCGGTGTATGCGTTTAGGTTTTCGCCAAACTTAACTCCGATCGATTCGAGGTAATTCATCATTGTTTTGTCGGGGAAGTTGGTAGTTCCATTGAAAGCCATGTGCTCGAGGAAGTGAGCTAGTCCGGCTTGTGAATCTTCTTCGAGGATAGATCCTACCTTTTGTGCGATGTAGAAATCGGCACGGTCTTTTGGCAACTCATTATGTCTGATGTAATAAGTAAGGCCATTGTCTAGAACGCCATATCGAACTTTCGGGTCGATTGGTAGCGGCTGGGGCTGTTGCTGCTGTGCAAACACTCCAAAGCTAACGCATAAAAGCAGCGTCAGCATGAATTTCTGTCTTAGACTCATAAACGGTTTTATTAATAATTGAAACTATGTTCTTCAATGTGAGAACAAAGATATATTAAAATAAAGGACTTAAATAATATTAATCATCACTGATTTTTGAGGAAATAGCCTTTATGCCCGCAATATAAGAATATTATAATATGAAAATAATAATTCATTATTAAATCTGGTTTTTATCTTTGTGTCTTGTAATTGAAAATCAGGGAACGAAACGTTCCAAGGCTATGTGTATTAATTTTCAATCTAAATATGGGAAAATATAAGTTAATCAACAATCTACTGGGTTGGCTGGTATTTGCTGTTGCGTCTACCGTTTATCTATTGACGATGGAGCCAACCGCCAGTTTCTGGGATTGTGGAGAGTTTATCTCCTCGGCTTACAAGCTTGAAGTAGGACACCCGCCGGGCGCTCCGTTTTTTATGCTAACTGCAAACCTATTTACTCAGTTTGCTTCGGATCCGTCTAAAGTTGCAGTCATGGTGAATGCGATGTCGGCAATCTTCAGCGGTCTTACTATTTTGTTTTTATTCTGGACCATCACACACCTTGCTCGCAAAGTGATGACAACCGACGGCGAAACCATTGGTACTTCGAAACTGATCGGTATCATGGGCAGCGGTCTGGTAGGTTCATTGGTTTACACCTTCTCCGATACGTTTTGGTTTTCGGCCGTAGAGGGTGAAGTGTATGCGTACTCTTCTCTTTTTACCGCGGTGGTCTTTTGGTTGATTCTCAAATGGGAAGATGCTGCCGATAACGCAAACTCGGACAAATGGATTATCTTGATTGCTTACCTGATGGGGCTTTCGATCGGTGTCCACTTGCTCAACTTGCTGTGTATCCCGGCTATGGTACTGGTTTACTATTACAAAAAGTATCCGAACCCAACCTTGAAAGGTACAATTATCTCACTGGTAGTTTCTTTTGCCATTGTGGGTATTATGATGTACGGCGTGGTACAAGGGCTGGTTGAAGTATGCGGATGGGTAGAACTATTTGCGGTGAATGTGCTTGGATTGCCTTATAATTCGGGTGTGTTTATTCACTTGTTCTTGCTTGCCGGTGTATTGATCTGGGGTATTTATGAAACGATGCGCAAAGAGGTTCATCCGGTGCGTATGCGTATTTCATTTATTCTTTCGGTGATCTTGCTGGGTATTCCGTTTATCGGAAGCGGTTATGTGCTTGGTCTTATCATTATTGCCGCACTTACAGGGTTTATGTTCTACTACAAAAAGTTGAACGTACACACACTTAATACAATCTTGATTTCGTTGATGGTAATCGTTGTGGGTTATTCATCGTATGCTACAATTATGATTCGTGCTGCCGCAGATACGCCGATGAACCAAAATGATCCGGCCGATATCTTTACGCTTCGCACGTATCTTGCACGTGAGCAATATGGTAAAACTCCTTTGATTTACGGTCAGACGTTTGTTTCGGACGTAGAACGTGAAGGCAGAGATTGCTCTCCGGTAATGTCTGAAGAGGCTCCGGTATGGAAGCGCGTAATCAAGAAAGATGCCAACGAAAAAGATAAATATTTCGTAGTGCGTTACGACAAGGATTATAAGTATATCGACGCGTTGAATATGCTTTTCCCTCGTATGTACAGCTCGCTTCCTAACCACGTTTCGGCGTATAAGGAGTGGAGTGATTTCAAAGGAACTCCGGTTACGTTTACTCAGTGTGGAGAAACAAAGACGGTGATGAAGCCTACCTTTGCGGAGAATCTTCGTTACTTCTTCTCGTACCAAGTAAACTTTATGTACTGGAGATACTTTATGTGGAACTTCTCGGGTCGCCAAAACGATATTCAAGGATACGGTAGCGTTGCCAACGGTAACTGGATTACGGGTATCAAGTTTATCGATTCGATGTTGGTGGGTCCGCAAGATAATCTTCCGGATTTTATAGCAGACAATAAGGGACACAATGTGTACTATATGTTGCCATTGTTGCTTGGTTTGATCGGTTTGCTGTTTCAAGTTTACTACAACCAAAAGGGTGTGCAAACGTTCTGGATTACTTTTTTCTTGTTCTTCATGACTGGTTTGGCTATTGTGCTTTACCTAAATCAAACGCCTTATCAGCCACGCGAACGTGACTATGCGTATGCGGGTTCGTTCTATGCGTTCTGTATCTGGATTGGTTTTGGTGTGGTGGCTATCGCGAAAGGGCTTGAAAAGTATGCGAAGCTTTCGGGTACGGTTTCGGCTGCTGTTTCGTCGTTTGTTTGTTTGTTTGTTCCGTTCCAAATGGCCGGACAAAACTGGGACGACCACGACAGATCGGATCGTTACATTGCTCGCGATATGGGATTCAACTACCTTACTTCGTGCGATGAGAATGCAATCATCTTCACCAACGGTGACAACGATACGTTCCCATTGTGGTATGCGCAAGAGGTAGAGGGCTTCAGAACCGACGTGCGTGTATGTAATACGAGCTACTTACAGACCGATTGGTACATCAAACAGATGCAAAAGCAGGCTTACAATTCGGCTCCTCTTCCAATCAGCATGTCGTATGACAAGTATGTGGAAGGTACAAGGGATTTCTCGTACGTGGTAAACCTTGTAGACAAACCGCTTGAATTGAAAGATGCATTGGCGTTTGTATTGTCTGACGATGATAGAACGAAAAAGATTCCGGGTACGTCGCAACGTCTCGACTTTATCCCTACCGACAATCTGGTTTATCCGGTGGATAAAGCGGCTGCTTTGAAGAATGGTGTGGTTACTGTGGCCGACTCTGCTTCTATTTTGGATACAATGAGTATCAGCCTTGCAGGACAAAACGTAATCGGAAAGCAAGTGCTTACGATCTATGATATGCTTGAAAACAACAATTGGGAACGTCCGATGTATTATGCAATTTCGGTTGCAAGAGATCAATACGCCGGTTTGTCTGACTACTTCCAAAAGGAGGGGCTTACCTATCGTATTGTTCCGATGAATACCGCAAATGGCGACCATGCGTTGAATACCGATAAGATGTACGACAACCTGATGAATAAGTTCGTTTGGGGTGGCGTGGATAATCCGAAGGTATACTTGGATGAAAATAGCTTACGTATGTGCCAATCGATGCGTACATTGTTTGCTGAGCTAACTGGTCAATTGATCGAAGAAGGTAAAAACGAACAGGCTCTAAAAGCGCTAGACTATTGCGTGAAAGTGCTTCCGTTCGAAAACGTTCCGCTCGAGTACAATGCGATTCCGTTAGCGATCAACTACTTTAAACTTGGTGAAAATGCCAAAGCTGAAGAGATCTTGAAAAGAATGGGTGACTCTAGAATCAAGAGTTTGAACTGGTTCTTCCGCTTGAAAACAAATCAGTTTATTTCGGCATACCAAGACGTACAACAAGACTTATTCCTTGTACAGGAAGTAATCCGTACAGCCCAAGAATATAACTCGAAACTTGGCGAGGAATATATGGAAGACTTTAGCAACTACCGTATGGCATTGCAGTCTTTGACTAAATAAGATTTTATGTTTATTGAACAACCCCCGCTTTTATACAGAGTGCTGTTCCCGGGGGCAATCTGGAGAATCCCGTCGTCGAAGAAGTGTGTTTACCTCACCTTCGACGATGGTCCGATTCCCGAGATTACACCATGGGTACTGGATGAATTGGATCGCCTGGATGTGAAGGCGACCTTTTTTTGTGTTGGAGATAATGTGAGGAAATACCCTGATGTTTATAAGATGGTGCTCGACAGAGGCCACGACGTAGGAAATCATACCTTCAACCATATTCAAGGTCTGCGCTATTGGACCAAGAATTATATGAAGAATATTCGCAAAGCGGCAGAATTGATCAAAAGTAAACTCTACCGTCCTCCGCACGGACACATGCGAATATTGCAAACCCTACTTCTACGAAGAAGTTATAAGATTATCATGTGGGACGTTGTGACCCGTGATTACAGCCCTTTACTTACACCTGAAGAGGTTTTTGAAGTTGTTAAGAAATATACCCGTAACGGGTCTATCATTGTTTTTCATGATTCGCTTAAAGCGGAAAAGAATATGAAATATGCAATGCCTAAGGCTGTGGAATGGCTAAAGGCAGAAGGATATGAATTTAAATTACTCCCAAAAGAATGGATAAAATAGAAGCAACAAAGCTGATTCGAGATAAGGCCTTTTCTTTGGGCTTCTCGGCTTGTGGCTTTGCTCCTTCTGAGTCTGTTGACCCTGCTTTCCGTAACAAATATGCAGAATGGCTTCGTTGCGGGAAGCAGGCCTCAATGGCTTATCTCGATAATCATTTCGAAAAAAGAATGGATCCGCGCTTGCTCGTGGAGGATTCTAAATCGATTATTGTAGTAGCTCTCAACTACTACCCCTCAATACTGCAAAATCCCGACGCTCCGCAAGTGTCTTATTATGCTTACGGAGAAGACTACCATACTGTCGTTAAAGACAAACTCGCTCAACTCTTTCAATATATTCATACTGAAATAGCTCCCATAGAAGGACGGATGTTTACCGACTCGGCACCTGTATGGGAACATTATTGGGCTTGGAAGGCCGGACTGGGCTGGATAGGCAAGAGTATGCAATTGATTATACCCAATGCCGGAACGTATTTCTTTCTTGGCGAATTGATCATCGACTTGGAACTAGACTATGCTACTCCGCTGGAATCGCGCTGTGGTTCGTGCACGCGCTGTATCGATAACTGCCCTACTGAGGCTTTGATCGATGGGGTTGAACTGGATGCCAACCGTTGTTTGTCGTATTTGACGATTGAAAATCGGGGGGATATTCCTGATGAGTTTATGCAGGCTTTGGGGAATCGTGTATATGGCTGCGATACGTGCCAACTGGTGTGCCCGTGGAATAAGTTTGCCAAACCAAATGAAACGCCTGAATTTAAACCGAAGGCGGAGCTTTTAAGTTGGACTAAGGAGTTTGTGCAATCGATGTCACGTGAAGAGTTCAACCGGATTTTTAAGGGTTCGGCCGTAAAAAGAGCTAAATTTGAAGGATGGCAACGGAATGCCGCTTTGCTATCGAAAGACTAAGACTGTAATTAATTATTTAAATACCATGAATAGATTATTTAGACTTGTATTGTTGCTTGCATTGGCAAGTGTGTATCCGTCGGTATATGCATCGACGCAACTAACAGCTTCTGAACAAGTAGCACAGAGTGACCTTGTATCAAAGCTTGAAAAGGAAAATCGTTTCTCAGATATAAAGAAGCTCGAAAGTGATCATTATGCCGAAAAGTATGTGTGCTTTATCGATCAACCGCTCGATCATGCCAACCAGAATTCGGATCGTTTCAAACAACGTTTTGTGGTAATGCATGTGGGTTTTGATAAGCCGACTGTATTGGTTACCGAAGGGTATGGTGGTGCTTATGCCATGAATCCTCGATACCGTGAGGAGCTTTCGAAGCTGTTTGATGCAAATGTGGTGTTTGTTGAGCATCGCTACTTCTTGGAGTCTACTCCGCAACCACTCGACTGGTCATATCTTACTGCCGAAAATTCTGCGTATGATTTGCATAACGTGACTACGGCTATGAAGAAGATTTATCCTGGTAAGTGGATGAGTACGGGGATCAGCAAAGGTGGACAAACGACAATTATCTATCGTACTTTCTTCCCGGAAGATGTAGATATCTCTGTTCCGTATGTGGCTCCGGTGTGTCGCGATGTAGAGGATGGACGCCACGAGCCGTTCCTTCGTAAAGTGGGAACGAAGAAAGATCGTCAGATTATTGAGGATTATCAGTTGGAGGTATTGAAGCGTCGAGAGGAGATTCAACCGATGTTTGAAGCTTACTGCAAAGAGAAAGGGCTTCAATTTAACCTCGGCCAAGAAGAGGTTTTAGATTATACAGTGCTGGAGTATTCATTCTCGATCTGGCAATGGGGCACTCCTACATCAACCATCCCAACAAAAGATGCATCTACTAAAGAGATTTACGATCATTTGATGAAGATCTGTGCTCCGGATTATTTCGCAAAGGGTCAATCGACCGAATCGTTCTTTGTGCAAGCTTCGAAGGAATTGGGTTATTATGGATACGATATCAAACCGTTTAAAAAGTATTTGAAGGTAAAGGATACGAAGGGTTATTTGAATGCAATTATGCTTCCTGACGGCCTTACAACAACGTTTGATCATACGTTGCACAATAAGATTAATTCGTTTCTAAAGGCGAACGATCCGAAAATGATCTTCGTTTATGGACAAAATGACCCTTGGACGGCTGCGGGTATTACTTCTCTGAAAAATAAAGAGAATGTATTTATTGCAGTAGAACCGAATGGAAGCCATTTAGCGCGTATTGGTACGCTTCCGGAAGAGATTAAACAGGAAGTGATGCAACGTATCACAAAATGGCTAAATGAATAGCATATAAATCGAATAGATACGATAACGGCTCATTGAAGTTAGTCTTCAATGAGCCGTTATTATTTTAATTGGAGTGAAATGTCATGACTAATTCCTCGAGCCCTGTTGTTTCATCAACTTGCGACTTGCTAATCTTAAATCCTTGCTGTTTGTAAAAGGATATGGAACGGTTGTTGTCTTTAAATACGGATAACGATAGTCGTGGATAGAGTGACTTTGCATGATTCATCAATGACTTACCAATGCCAATGCCTTGCTTGCTCGGAATCACAAATATTGCTGCAATGTGATCATCAACCAAAGAGATGAAGCCGAGTACATCTTCTGTTATATCATCAACATATACGAAGGTAATACTTGACGGTAAATACAAATTGCGCATATCGTCCATTTTAGACTCCCAAAAGCAACTTTCAATAAAGTTATGAGCAATGATTGATGCTTCTAACCAAATTGCTAGAATCTTCTCGATATCATCTGTTCTGTATTCTCGTATCATATCAACAATTGATTAGAATAGCTCTTATATTTATAGAAACAATAAACTGTAAAAAGGTTGCTGAATATAATGGAAAGGTTATCTAAATAATCTCTATCGACTTTCATCGAAGGGTAGTATCGATAATTGAAATGAATTTATAATTGAGGAGCTAAAGACGTATAAACACGACTCTCCTAACGGAAATGATGCATTTCTCCAACGTTTGAGACAAAGCCTAAATTTATCAATCTCATATGAAACTGAGATAGGTCTAGTTTATCAGGTAAGCCATAGCTGTCCTACTTAAAACATTTTTACCCAACGAATTGACGGGATACAAAAAAAGCGAGTCAATCTTTCGACTGACTCGCTCTATTGTTTGCTCTCTGCGAGCTAAAACGGCGACTATCTACTCTCCCACTATACGCAGTACCATCGACGCTATTGGGCTTAACTTCTCTGTTCGAAATGGGAAGAGGTGGAACCCCAACGCTATAACCACCTTAATATCTT
>JBOGCF010000041.1:0-40022 GCA_051656605.1 Tannerellaceae bacterium
GCCTAGCGAACTATTCAGTTTTTGATGTAAAAGATATAGGGACCGAACGTCAGATACAGTTTTCTATACAAACGATTCCTCTGCCTTATTCTATACCTTTTTTAAGAGATAACAATTATATAACAACGTACGACGATTCATTCTTCACTATAACAGAATCGTCAGGTCGCCATCTGACGATTCGAATGTTGCATAAAGTCCTCCTATTTTATTTGAACTTGTTTTTTAAACAATGTTAATAATAAGGGTTGCTCATTAAACATCCGAACGTAGACATAGTCTATCTCATAAACTTAATTGCAAGATTAAACCATGAATCGATTTAAGAAACATCTCATGTTTATCCTCTTATTGGTGTCGGTAACGGCTATGGCGCAAAACAAAAGCGTAGAAATAACCGGTACTGTTATTGATAAAGAATTAAATGAACCTGTAGAACAGGCCAATGTACGACTACTAAACGCTAAAGATAGTGCCTATGTAAAGGGTACGGCTTCGGGCAAGAACGGTTTTTTCTCCATTAAGACTGTAAAGCCGGGCTCTTATATTGTACAGATCAGTTATATTGGTTATACGACAGTTGATAAGAACTTACTTGTAACCGGAAAGAATGCAACAGTAAATGTAGGCAAGGTGGAAATGTCTGACGAAGGTATTCTTCTTTCCGAAGCCGTTGTGGTAGGAAAAGCAGCCGAAGTAGTGGTGCGCAACGACACGGTAGAGTACAATGCCGAATCGTTTAAAGTGGCCGAAGGATCTGCGCTCGAAGAAATGCTAAAGAAGATGCCGGGTGTAGAAATCGACAAAGACGGCAAAATCACCGTAAACGGAAAGGAAGTAAAGAAAATGCTTGTCGATGGGAAGGAGTTCTTTTCCGACGACCCGAAAGTAGCCTCTAAGAATCTTCCAGCCAAAATGGTGGATAAGGTGCAAGTGCTGGATAAGAAATCAGACATGGCTATGATGACCGGATTTGACGACGGCGAAGAACAGACCGTAATTAATCTGACGGTGAAGCCGGGTATGAAGAAAGGCTGGTTTGGTAATGCCTTTGCTGGTTATGGTAGTCAGGATCGTTACGAAGGACATGCCATGTTGAACCGATTTGTAGAAAGCGATCAGCTGAGTTTTATCGGAGGTATAAACAATACCAACAATATGGGATTCTCCGACAATGCTTCTTCAATGTTCCAAGGTATGGGTGGCGGTGGCCGACGCATGCGTTTTGGCGGAGGCAACGGGATTACCAGTTCGGGCAATGCCGGTTTGAACTTTAACAAGGAGTTGAATCCGAAATTTTCTTTGGGCGGTAACACGCGTTATGGCGAAACAGACAACAAGGCGAAGAGTAAAAGTAATGTGCAAAACTTTCTCAAGGATAGTACTTCGTATTATAACGAAATCAATAACAATTACAATAAAACGGACAACTTCGGACTCGACTTGCGTATGGACTGGAAGCCCGACTCCATGACCAACATCATCTTTACTCCGGCTTTTACATATAGCAAGAACGTGCAGGAGGAAACGGGATATTTCGAAACGTTGAGCGGACTTAAGGATACGGTGAATATTGGTAATTCTAATTATTACTCTCGAGGAGAGTCGACCGGTGTAAATGCTCTTCTTGATTTTAGTCGCAAGCTAAATAGCAAGGGACGCGTGTTGAGCTTCTCGTTGAGTGGGGGACTTGAGGATTCTTATAACAGAGGAACCAACCTGTCCGAAACAGATTTCTTACTTGCAGATAGTGTATCAACGATCGATCAAGAGTTTCGTTACGATAATAAAAGCTACAATTACAGAGCATATGCCTCATTCGTGGAACCGATAGGACGTAATAATTTTCTTCAATTGACGTATTCATACTCGCAACGTCATCAAGAGTCGATCCGTAGTACGTACTCGAAAGATGCCGATGGTATCTATAATGTACTCGATACGGCTTATAGTAAGAGTTATGCGAATGACTTTATCAATCAACGTATCCGTTTTAGTTTTAAATCGGTGCGTGAGAAATTTGATTATACGGTTGGTATCAACGTGGATCCTTCGTATACGAAGAGTAGAAACTTTGTAGGCGATAGTACGCTTACCGAGTTGTCGCGTAGCGTGACAAATGTTTCACCGATTGCGCAGTTCAATTACCGCTTCGATAAACGAACCAACTTGCGTGTCGACTATGTAGGTCGTGTGCAAGAACCGTCGCTTACGCAGTTGAATCCGATCGAAGATATTTCGAACCCATTGAATACTACTGTGGGAAATCCTGACTTGAATCCGAAGTATGTAAATACATTGAATGTGCGTTTTCAAAAGTTCTTGCCCGAAAAACAAACGGCTTTTATGTTGTTTGCCAGTGCAGACTATACCGTGAATGATATCGTGAGTTATGCAACGTACAACAACGAAACGGGTAAACGTCTTACTACTTATAAGAACGTAAACGGAAACTGGGGAACGAATGCACGCGGTATCTTTAATATGCCATTGCGTAACCAGAAGTTTACCGTCAATTCGCATACCTTTTTCCGCTTCTCAAATATGAAAGGATATGTGAATGCAGACGAAAATACAACGAAAAACCTTTCGCTTTCAGAGCGTGCAGGGATCAATTTCAGGTCTAAGTATTTTGATTTCGGTCTTTCGGGATCGGTTGCTTATTCGAGTGTAGTAAACTCGTTTCAGGAGAATAACGACCGTCGCACATTTAATTACAACGGTGCGGCCGAAACAACCGTTTATCTTCCTTGGGATATTCGTGTGGAAAGTGATATCAACTATGCTACCAACTCGGGTTATGCCGACGGATTTAAACAAAAAGAGTGGCTATGGAATGCTTCGGTATCTAAAGAGTTATTCAAGCAAAAGAACGGAACGGTTCGTTTCAAGATTTATGACATTTTGAAACAACGTAGCAACATCGTTCGCTCCGTAACGGCAGAGTCGATTCAAGATACCGAATACAATACGTTGAATAGTTACTTTATGGTCTATTTTGTGTATCGCTTTAGTATCTTCAAAGGTGGGGCTGCAGCTCCTAGCGGACGCGATCAAATGCGCTCGATGATGCGTGGGCATAGACATTAATGATTAATGGTCTAAAATTATATTTCATTAAAACGGATTGGCGGCAACGCTGATCCGTTTTTTTATTTAAGAGGGTTTTTTATTGTTTGAAAAGATGTAAAATTAATCGCTAACGAGTGTTTAATTTAAGTTTTGCAAGGATGTCAATTTAGTTTAGCTTCTGTTTTCGGTAAATATATTGTAAAACATCTGTGGTTTAGGTAGTGATAATGTAATATTATTGTCAATTATTCGATTAACATCTAACAGCGTATTTCTACTTTGTCTAGAGTTTTTATGGGTTTATCTGTTTGTTTTTTAGGGGTATATCTTATGTTTTTGCTTTGTGTGTTCTATAGCAGTTATTGTGTTCGGTTAATTTTAACAA
The DNA here is from genome assembly GCA_051656605.1 of Tannerellaceae bacterium. GTDB lineage: Bacteria > Bacteroidota > Bacteroidia > Bacteroidales > CAMTPD01 > UBA12018. The sequence continues at coordinate 3,458 of JBOGCF010000041.1, forward strand.
TCAATTCTTGTGCATTACAAAAAATATTTCTTTTTTTGCACTTGGAAAATTGGTAGACACTTAAACGCTAAATAATAAATTTTATAAGTCAATCTAGTGTAATTTTTATACTATATTGTTGTTGCTTGCTTGTGGTAAAAGCTCTATGAATAAAAGAGTGAACGCCTGTCAAAATCTAAATGTGCACTATCCTAATTCCTACATGATTATTGCCTCGATATACTCAGCGCAATAATTTCAGTGTGTTTTTCGTGTAAATAAGTAGTATTAATTATAATTTTTGAGTTGGTGCTAAAGAATCTAACCCTCTTTATGCAGTACCAATGAAATGTTCTATCTCAAAATCTATGGAAAGATTAAAAGGCTTTAATCTCAAGCAGGGGAAATATCTTAGTTTACTAAGTGTTTCTTGTGCCTCTCTTATGTTGGGTAGTGCTCCTGTTATGGCAAGTAATGCTGCCACTAAGACTGGAGTTGCCGGGATTCAACAAGCGCAAATTACCCTAACAGGTAATGTGAAAGACGACTTGAACGAAGGACTTCCTGGTGTAAACGTTGTAGTAAAAGGAACTACGAATGGAACGATTACAGACCTAGATGGTAACTACACTTTAAAAAATGTACCTGCAAATGCAGTAATCACGTTTTCGTACATCGGTTTCAAATCGCAAGAAATTCCGGTGTCTGGAAAGGCTGTGATCAACGTTCAAATGGGCGAAGATACAGAGGTGCTAGGCGAAGTTGTTGTAACAGCGCTTGGTATGAAACGTGCAGAAAAAGCACTTGGTTATGCTGTAACAGAGATCAAGGGTGACGAAATTGCAGGATCAAACACAATTAACCCTACAGCCGCTCTTCAAGGTAAAGTAGCAGGTTTGGAGATTTCAGGTTCCGATGGTGGTATCTTCGGTAACTCGAAAGTTCAAATTCGTGGTGCTTCTACACTAGGTGGCAACAACCAACCAATCTACGTTATTGATGGTGTTATCTTGGATAATGGAGTATCCGATACAGGTAATGCCGACTTTAATGCTAATGCCAATGACTACGGTAATGAATTGAAAAACTTGAATCCGGACGACTTCGAATCTGTATCTGTATTGAAAGGTGCTGCGGCAACTGCTCTTTACGGTTCTCGTGGTTTGAATGGTGCGATCGTGATCACTACAAAAGGTGGTGGTAAGTTCCAAGGTTTCGGTGTTTCTGTTTCTCAATCGTTTGGTTTGGATCACGTATTTAGTGCTCCTAAACTTCAAAATATTTATGGTCCGGGTACTTTTGCGGGTAATATTACGCATGGTACTAATAAATGGGATACAGAACAGTTTAAATATACAAACGGTATTCCTACAACAATCGGATTGTCGGGTATGCACTGGGGACCACGTTTTGATGGTCGTGAAATCGAATTGAAAGACTATTCGATGGGTGTTTATTCTCCAATGAAAAACAACCAAACTGATATTTATCAACTTGGTTTCAATAGCAATACCAACGTTGCGGTAAAAGGTGGTAACGATAAAACATCGTTCTATACTTCTGCATCTTACAAATATGCAAGCGGTACACTTCCGAACAACACGTTCGAACGTTACTCTTTGCTTGTAAAAGGTTCTCACAAAATCAGTGAAATCGTTGATATCAATGCATCGGTGAATCTTTCTCACTCAAAACCTCGTAACGCTGCTCGTAATGTGGGTGGTTTGTTTGTTGAAGGTCTTTCTCGTATGTACAATCCATCGTATTACAGAAATAAATACCTTGGAGAGCATGGTGGTATTGCAGACCAAAACTATGGTGATGCATATGCAAACGTAGAAGGTAAAGACCTTTGGTTTGAGGTAGACAACTTTGATCGTGTTCAAAAAGAAACAATGGTTCGTCCTCAAGTTCAAGTGAACGTGAAGATGACTGATTGGATGCGTGCATCGTTTGAAGGTAATATGTACTACTATGTAAATAGTGGAGAACAAAAAGAATTAGGTAAACGCTATATGAACGATGGCGGTTACTACGGTATGAGCCAATCGACAAAAGAGCAAACAACTTTTGCTTCAACCTTTACGTTCAATAAAGACTACAAAGAATTCTCATTCGGTGGTTTCCTTCGTGGTGAATACTGGACAAATGCACAGTCTGAAGTTCTTGCTGAAACAAAAGACGGATTGGTTATGCCTGGTCAGTATTTCCTAGGTAACAGTAAGGGTACACCAATCGCAAAAGCTCGTAACTTTGGTCGTAAACACATGGGTGCTGTGATTTTCTCGGCAACTGCAGCTTACAAGAATCAATACTTCCTTGAGGTAACAGGTCGTAACGACTGGTCTTCAGCTCTTGTGTACTCAAACAATACAGGTAACTATTCGTACTTCTATCCATCGATTTCAGGTTCTTGGTTGATCAACGATACCTTTAAACTTCCTACATGGGTAAGTCTTGGTAAAATCCGTGCTTCTTGGGCTCAAGTAGGTAACGATACCGGTGCTTATTACATCAATCAAGGTTATGCGTTTGGTAGCATTCTTCAAGGATCGGGTGGTAATATCTTTACCAATACAGTTCCTAACAAATTGTATGATCCAAGCTTGAAACCTGAGCGTAAAAATGCATTCGAAGTTGGTCTAGACTGGAGATTTATCAACAATAGATACGGATTCGACTTTACATTCTACAAAGAGAATACAAAAGATCAAATTCTTGAGATTCCGGCTCCAATCGTTTCGGGTATTTCTTCACAGTTGATCAATGCCGGTAATATCGAAAATAGAGGTATTGAGTTGATGGTGAAAACGACTCCAATTCAAAATAAAGATTGGGAATGGACAATTGACCTAACCTATACACGCAACAAAAATAAAATCATCTCTCTTCACGAGTCGGTAGGTGATTATAAAGTATTGGAAGGACACCCATCATATGGTAACTATCGTGTAGGTTCTGTTGCTTATATTGGTGGTGATTATGGTGTTTTGATGTCTGATGCTGCTCCTAAACGTGACGAGAATGGCAACGTTGTTTTAGCATGGAATGAATCGTATCGTACGGCTTATCCTGTAAGAAGCGGTGAGGTTCAAAAGATCGGTAAGATGACTCCGGATTTCCTTGGCTCTGTAAGCTCTGGTCTTAGCTGGAAAAACCTTCGCCTAAATGTGCTACTTGATATGCGCTTTGGTGGTATGATTGCTTCATACAGCAACCGTTATGGTACAGCTTATGGTATGACTGAGACTTCTCTTCGTTATCGTGATGCTGCAAACGGTGGTGTGAGCTGGATCAGCCAGTTTGAAGACTCAAAAGGTATGCAGTTTAACGATGGTGTAATTCCTGATGGGGTTTTCGAGAAAGGAACTCAAGTGAAAGCTCCTAACGGTGACTTGGTGAATGTAGGTGGTATGTCATTTAAAGATGCAATGGATGCTGGTTATGTTGAGCCGGTACATGCTTCGGGATGGCACCAATATAACAATAGCTGGTCTCGTGGTACGGTAAATGATGACTGGTTTAGCGAAGTGAATTACATTGCGCTTCGTGAGGTTTCATTACATTATAGCGCTCCTGCGAATTGGGCTAGCAAAATCGGTGCTCGTCGTCTTGGTTTTGGCTTCTCAGCTCGTAACCTTGGTTACTTGTACAACTCTCTTCCAAACAACTTGAATCCAGAAGGTGTACGTGGTAGCAGTAGTACAAACTCATTTATGGAACGTTCTTTCATTCCATATACAGCAAGTTATACAATGTCTGTAAACGTTGAGTTTTAATCCTAGCGTTTCAAAATATATGAAGTGGCTCTTGAAATAGAGCCACTCTTTACCTTAACAATTCAGCAAATCATATGAAATTTAAATATATCTTTTCGTCAGCTTTGATCTTTGCAGCTATGACTACAGGCTGTATCGATAAGTTTTCGGATATCAACACCGATCCTTCGGTTGTGGATAAGGCAGACGTTCGTTTCCTTTTCACAAAAGCATTGGCAGATTTCGAGCCTTCAAAATATCAACAATGGTATTATAATAATAACCGCTATACAATGCCTTGGTCTCAGGCTTTGGTTGCTCAAGATGGTAACCTTCCAGAGATGAATGAGGTAGCAGAGTGGGAAGGTCAAACATCTCAACTTTACAACGTAATGTCTTCTACAGAGGAGATCATTTATCTTGTTTCGAAAGTTTATGATGCCGAAACTGCTTCAAAATATCAACATATTCAGGCATTGTGCGCACCACTTAAAGTGTACATGGGTATGTTTGCAACGGATATGTATGGTTCTACTCCTTATACAGAAGCATTCAAAGCGAGATATACTTATCCTCCATTGTTGAAGCCAAAATACGATACAATGGAAGAGCTCTTCAACACTTGGTTGGGTGAATTGGATAACTCATTGAATACGCTACAAACAGTAGATGCAAAGTCTCAGATTCAATTGAATAACCAAGATTTTATTTACAAAGGCAATATTACTAAATGGGCAAAAATGATCAACTCGTTGAAGTTGAAAATAGCTGTGCGTATGTTGCATGTAGATAAAGCGCGAGCTTTGAAAATCGCAGAAGAGGTTATGGCTAACAAAGCGGGTGTTATGACTACGCATGAAGATGATTTTATCTATAATAAAGGAAGTGAAGATTATCACTTCTGGGATGATATCCGTTTTGGTGCAGGTAGCAAGAATCTAATTGATTTTCTTGTTGAAAATAAAGACCCTCGCGTACGTTTCTTCTTCCAAAAAAATGATTTCAACTCAAAAGTTGTTCAAGCATTTTTTGATGTAAACAAAAAACTTCCTTCATACATTGACGAAAAAGTAGAATTCGAAGTTGTTGATGGTAAGAAAGTATTTAAAGGATGGAAAGCTCCGGGTGAGCCTTGGGTACGTTATCATGGTGCTCCTGTGAGTGTAGAAGCTCGTTTTGATCCGGCAATTAAAGATGACTATTTTACTCCAGACTCATTCAAGATCACAATTGATGGTATCACAAAGCAATACATGCCTATGGCTTTGTATAACCAAGAAATGATTCAAGGTGGAGAAACATATGTATTCCCGGATGCACCAAATGTACCAGCAACTGAAGATAATTTGAAGTGTGCTTGGTTTGGCCTGTTCATGTCTTCTGCAGAGGTAAATCTTTACCTTGCTGAATTGAAGCTTTTGGGTGCAAATCTTCCAGGTACAGCGCAAGAGTACTTTACAGCTGGTATTAAGGAGTCTGTAACGGTAATGGATAAAATGGCTGCAAGCAATAAAGTTCCTTACTATTCTAGCGTTTATGACGATACTGAAGCGACAATCAAACTTAAATCGGGAGAAATTGAGGATTTGCTTGATAACGAAGCATATCAATTAACTGGATCTGCAGCTGATCAATTGGAAAAAGTTTATATCCAACAATATGTACACTTGCTTTCATCTCCTACAGATATGTTTGCTACCGTACGTCGTTCAGGTATTCCTATGAGAAATAGTAAGTACCTTGCATGGGAAGAGTTCCGTGGTAGTCAATATTTGCTTCCTCGTCGTTTTCCTGTAAACAAACCAGACTTGTCTGATATTATGGCTGATATTACTTCTGCTGCTTATGAAGCTCAAGGTTATACAATGGGTGATAAAGAAGCAGCTACACTTAATACAGAGCGTGTATGGTTTGACTTTGGAGCGCCTAATTTTGGAGAAGGTCCAAACTTCTAAGAAGAGAGAATACATTTGATATACAAAGACCGTGCTGAAAGCTTGCTTTCATGCACGGTCTTTTTTTGTATCGTGTTATATCGAACTCGTTTTTTTTCTACAATATAATGGGCGACAGCATTACTAGCACATGTTTGATAAACAAATGCTTACGAAGCATTCGCTGTGCAGACATCAAAATTTCTTATTGAAAACTTTTTTGCCGTACTTGATGGGATTGTGTTTAATGTATTGTAGCACAGTGTTATAACTCGAAACGAACATGCCTGTTTTAAGTGTTTAAAAACCGTTTTGTGTTAATAGTCAGAGGTTTAAGCGCTGTGGTGTTCGTGCCTTAATTGCAACAAAATGTGCGGTAGATTCGTTTCATTTAAAACATAAACGAAGTTGTCTTATGAAGGGGTATATTGAAGGTGAGTTTTCTTGGGTGAAGACGTCTCGTACTATAGGTCTTCTGATTGCTATATTAGGATTTAATATGCATGCTGTTCTTGCACAGCGTATCAAAGGTAGTGATACTTGTTTGCCGATGACGCAACAAGCAGCCGAAGCATATATGGTGCTTCATCCCAATGCGAATGTTACGGTTACAGGTGGTGGCTCGGGTGTTGGGATTGCGGCTTTGTTAGAGAATAATTGTGACATTGCTATGTGCTCAAGGGCAATGACATTTGATGAAAAGATTATGTTCATTGAAAATAAAGTAACAGTACTGCATGAGGTGATTGCTTTTGATGCGCTAGCTGTGGTTGTAAATTCATCAAATCCGATAAATGCTTTATCAAGGGATCAATTGGAGGATATCTTTCGAGGCAAGATAAAGAATTGGAAAGAAGTAGGAGGTCCTGATTTGAAGATTATCCCTTATGCACGAGAAACCTCCTCGGGAACGTATGAATTCTTTAAAGAGTTGGTTTTGCAAGAGAAGAATTATGCTTCGGGTATTATGAGTATGCCTGCTACCGGTGCAATCATACAGTCGGTGAGTCAGACCAAAGGTGCGATCGGTTATGTGGGACTTGCTTATTTATGCAGCAATGTAAAAGCTCTGAGTATACAAATGAATGCAAATGAAAGCCCGATAGCACCAACGATGCAAAATGCAAAAGATGGTGCTTATCCGGTAGTGCGTCCGTTGTATTATTACTATGATCAACAGAAATCTGCACAGGTTGATCCTTTTATTGAATACATTCTTTCACCTACCGGCCAACAAATAGCCGAAGATGCAGGCTTTGTGCCTGTAAGCAAGATGTTGCTAGAGCGACTTGATTAGATCACTGAAGAATCGATCAAGCAGTGCAGTTACTTCACGTCCCGATATAGTATAGTTGTTTACCAGAATACTCACGGCATAAGTTGTATTACCCTTGGTGATATAACCGGTATAGCTTTTTACTCTAAAGCCTCCCATACTTCCGCTTTTTAGAAGAATGGCAACATCAGGTTGTGCTCCTTTTCCAAAGTTTCGAACAGAGCCTTCTTTACCGGCTTGAGGCAGTGTTTTGATAAACTCTGTTTTATATTTACTTTTTGTATACATATAGGAAAGAACTTGATTGAGCAAGCTTGCCGAGACTTTGTTGCCCGGTGCCAAACCACTTCCATCTACAATTAGTCCGGAGTTGAAAGGGATATTTTGCTTATTCCAAAATTGAGAAAGAACAAGAGACCCTTTATCAAAAGAAGATGCGCCGGGGAAAGGGTTTTGGCATTGCTCTCCTAATGTCTTGAGAAGACAATCTGCAAAAAGATTGTGACTAGAGAAGTTAACTACACGAATGATCTCTTCTATCGGTCGTGAGTAATGTTTGAAAATCACACTGCGATCGGAGGGTATTCGTGCATCTTTTGCTTGTTTGTTTAGAATCGGAACACCGGATAGTGTCAATTGATCGATCATGTAGATCTGTAGGAACGCGAAAGGATCACTGATATCTCCTTTTACCGAAATCTTTTCTTTATTGGGAGGTACAACTCCCAAGATATAACGAGTATTGTCGAATGGAGCACCCAATATGAACAAGCTATCGCTGCTAGTTGGTACTGTCGTAGCTTTGTTTATAAATGAGTAGTTTTGTCGCGGCGATGTATATAAGACCTCCGGATTACAGCCTACAGCTCCTGATTTTAGATAGAGTGTATATCGGTTGTCAAAGATATTTATACCATAAGATCCTGCTCCGTAATAACTTCCCAGATCTTCGGCAAGCCAACGAGGAGATATTCCTAATTGATCAAAGGTAGAAGAAAATGGTACGATGGAGCCTTCTATCTTTTTGATTCCGCAATTCTTAATTTCTTGTATCCATTTTGAACTAAAAGCTTCAGGTGCATCGTCAAAAAAGCTTGAGCCTAAAGAAGGGTCTCCTTTTCCTTCGATATATAAATTGCCATGAAGGGTTCCGGATTCATCGATTGTACCATCGTAAGAAAGTATAGTTTCATATTGGTACTTCGGTCCTAATATTTCGAATGCTGTTGCTGTCGTTATAATTTTCTGAACAGATGCAGGTGTGAGGTAAAGATTTGGATTGAGTTGTGAAACAACTACCCCTGTATTTAGGTTTTTAAGTTGATAGGAGATAGAAGCACCTTCGAGTCCTTGTTTTTTGACCAACGTTTGAATGGTTTTATTATTCAGATCTTGTCCCTGAAATGAGGTTGAGACTAAGCAGAGAAGAGGTAATAAATATCTTAATATTTTCATGTCAATTATCACTTTATGCTACTTTTGTACAAAACTAAGATAAAAACCGAATATGAATTCCACTTTTAATAAACCATTTACATTTGATAGAGTTGTTCGCATCCTGATTGGTGTATTGGTTTTTGCTGCAATTATCATTCTTGTCGCGAAATTACGAAATGCGCTTATCCCATTTTTTATAGCTTGGTTATTGGCATATATGATGCAACCTTCTGTTAAGTTCTTTCAATACAAACTAAAACTCAAGAGCAGACTTTTGTCTATTTTTGCAGTTTTACTTTCTGTGATTTTGCTTATCGCCGGTTCTTTATGGGCTGTGATTCCTTCTATTCAAGAGGAGTTTGTCAAAGCAACAGACCTGTTATCAGCATACAATGCTTCTCATCCGGATGTTCCTTTATTACCGGATTGGATAAAACAATTCATTACACAAAACGTAGATCCAAATCAAATAAGATCTTTCTTTTCGATTGAGAACTTAGAGAATACTATCAAAAAGTTTGCACCGACAGTTTGGAACTTTATTAGTGGTACTTTCTCTGTTATTGTGAGTTTTACGATTGTTTTTGTGGTTTTTATTTATTTGTTTTTCATCTTGTTAGACTATGAAAAAATTGCAAGCGGATGGATTACGTTGATTCCTGAGAAGTATCGAAAATTTGTAGTCGAATTAGCGACTGATGTTGAGGGGAGTATGAATCGTTATTTCAGAGGACAAGTTCTTATTGCCACATGCGTTGGTATACTACTTGCTGTTGGTTTTCGAATTGTGAACTTCCCGTTGGCAATTGGACTAGGGTTGTTTGCTGGTATGCTCAATATGATTCCTTATATGCAGCTATTAACGATATTGCCTATTTGTATTTTATCTTTGTTGAAGTCGGCCGAAACAGGAGGAAACTTTTGGTTAATAGCTGGTTCTGCTGCGGGTGTTATGATTGTTGTACAGATTATTCAAGACTTTTATTTAACTCCAAAGATTATGGGTAAAGCAATGGGGCTGAATCCTGCGGTAATCCTTCTTTCATTGTCAATATGGGGCAGTTTGCTTGGTTTCCTTGGGTTAATAATAGCATTACCATTGACAACCTTGTTTTTATCCTATTATAAACGGTTTGTATTGCGCGAAGAGAATTTGAGTGATGATAGTGTGAAATAATAAGTATTATACGCTATTTATGTTAACTGTGTTGTGTGTTCAAATTATTTGCGTACCTTTGCAATGCAATAAAGAAAAAGCGATGATTCGCTAGCTCAGCAGGTAGAGCACAACACTTTTAATGTTGGGGTCCTGGGTTCGAGCCCCAGGCGGATCACAAAGCTTAAAAGCACTGATAACAATGTTGTCAGTGCTTTTTTTTTGCACCAAAAAGCGTACAATTAAAAGAGGGACAAAATGCCTTATATGCATTTTGTCCCTCTTTTATGTAATTCTAATTTACAAGTATATTAGCATCGAATCAATTTTTCATACTTCCGCAAAGGAAGCAGCTTGATTCGTGTTTCTAACCATACTCATATCTAGTAGTTCACACGGATCTTCGGTGTCTGGTCGATGAAAATATTGTTTCTGATAGCGTAGAGGAGTCGTTCCCTTGATAATTTTAAATTGATGGTGAAAGTTGGATGCGTTATTATATCCGCACTCAAAACAGATTTCAGCTACACTTTTCTCGTTTTCAATAAGCATCCGGCATGCATGGCCGATACGTACTTCCATTAAGAATTCAACATACGATTTACCAGTTTTCTGTTTAAAATAGCGACAAAAAGACTCACGCGACAAGTCAAGTAGTTTTGCTGCTTCTTGAATTGAAATCTGGCGTTGAAAGTTTTTGAAAGTAAAATCATATACCAAATTCAGACGAGTATTATCTTTCGAAGTCAATACCGGAGTATAACCGGCACTTGATAAGAGGTGATATTCTTTTGTTTTTGCCAAAGTACGTAATGCCTCGATCAGCATGAAATATCGATCTTGATAATCTGCATCCGGAAGAGCGAACAGAATTTGTTCAAGCTTCTCTAGTGTATCACCTGTGATGGCAATACCTTGGTTAACGTGATCCATTAGGTCTCTCAAATTCGATAATTCAGGAAGACTGAGCATTTTGTCTCCAAAGATTGTACGACTAAAATGTACGACTATAGCTTCGACTACTCCATTGGGGCTGCTCGTGTCATATACTATGGTATGAGGAAGATTCGGACCGGTAATAATCATGTGAGTCTCCTCGTCTATGTTGCGTATATCATCTCCCACAACTTGCATTCCTTTACCTCCTCTGATAAATAATAACTCTATCTCGGGGTGATGATGCCAGATGTTATAAACATTAGGTCCTGTATCTTTTCTTACTTGAAAAGAGCATTCTGGATTTATTGTTATTCTTCTTAATGCAGGTTTCATGTTTTTAAGGTTATGTTGTTTTATTTCTAATTATTTGAGTCGAAATTCATAATATCGGATAAATGTTCTTCGTTTTGCAAAGAAAGATATTTATATGTAAAAATCAAATAATATCAATATAGTTTAATCATATCTTAAATATCGAGAGATATTAACAGATTTTCCTCTGTAACTTTGCGGCTATTACAAACCTTAAATAAAATGAAGAACTCTAAAGTAGTAACCTTCGGGGAGATCATGCTTCGTTTAGCAACTCCCGGCAATTTAAGATTCGGACAAACGAATGAGCTTATTGCGACATATGGTGGTGGTGAAGCAAACGTGTCTGTCTCTTTGGCAAATTTTGGAATTAATACTGAATTTGTAACTCGTTTACCAGAAAATGATCTTGCACAAGCTTGTGTAAAACAGTTGAGAGGTATTGGGGTACAAACCAGTAATATTAAATATGGAGGAGAGCGCATGGGAATCTATTTTCTAGAAACCGGTGCTGTTGCTCGTCCTAGTAAAGTAATTTATGATAGAAGTCATTCATCGATCTCAGAAGTCACTACCGGAATGTTTGACTGGGAGGCGATTTTTGAAGGAGCTACATGGTTTCATTGGACTGGTATCACACCTGCATTATCGCAAGCGGCTGCAGATGTATGCTATGAAGCTATTTTAGCAGCAAAACGAATGGGGCTTACCGTGTCGTGTGATTTAAACTACCGCAAGAACTTATGGAACTATGGAAAAAAAGCACATGAAGTGATGCCGGCGTTAGTTGCAGAATGTGATGTGATATTAGGCAATGAAGAAGATGCGGAGAAAGTATTTGGGATTAAGCCCGAAGGTTTTGACGTATCCAATACGAATGGTGCAATCGAAAGTGATAAGTTCGAGTTTGTATGCCAAGAAGTGATGCGCAAGTTTCCAAAGGCTAAGAAAGTAATCATTACGCTTCGTGGATCGATTAGTGCAAGTCATAACACCTGGAATGGCGTATTATATGACGGAAATCAGTTACATGCCTCAAAGCAATACAATATTACGCATATTGTAGATCGAGTAGGAGGAGGAGATTCTTTTATGGGAGGTCTTATTTATGGCTTGATCACTTTTGAGGGAGACGATGAGAAAGCATTAAATTTTGCAGTTGCTGCTTCTTGTTTGAAGCATACGATCTATGGAGATTTTAATTTGGTAACTGTTGATGAAGTAATGAAACTAATGAGCGGAGATGGCTCAGGAAGAGTAAGCAGATAAGAATATGGCTCGATTTAGAAGATTAGATGTTTTTAGAACAATGGAAGAAACCGGAATAGTACCGGTTTTCTATCATCAAAATATAGAGTTGTTGCAAGAGGTTGTTGCAGCTTGTTATAAAGCAGGCATTAGGGTGTTTGAGTTTACCAATAGAGGTGATTATGCACACGAAGTGTTTGCACAAATAAATAAATGGGCATCGACTCATTGTCCGGAGATGATAATGGGAGTAGGATCGGTTGTTGATGCCGGGACGGCCTCTTTGTATATTCAACTAGGTGCAAACTTTATTGTAGCACCGATTCTTGACGAACCTACAGCTTTTGTTTGTAATAAGCGAAAAATAGCATGGGCTCCGGGTTGTGGAACGCTCAATGAAATTAGTCGTGCAGAAGAACTAGGTGCTGAAATCGTTAAGATCTTTCCAGGTTCGTCGGTAGGAGGTCCTCAATATGTAAAAGCAATAAAAGGACCTTGTCCTTGGACCAGTGTGATGCCAACAGGTGGTGTTGAACCTACCAAAGAGAGCATTAGTGCATGGTTTAGTGCAGGCGTAACATGTGTAGGTTTGGGGTCGAATCTGTTTCCGAAAGAAGTCTTAGAGAAGAAAGATTGGGCAATCATTACCGCAAACTGTCAATTTGCATTAGATCTTGTAAAAGAAATAAGAAATAAAAAATAAAATAAGAGGTTTAATAGGGGTATTAAACGTTTTATAGGTTGGTTTATTGTGTTTCGTGTGTTTATTAATTCTGAGTCGGGAGATTCTATAAAACACGCGTTTAGTTAAAAAAAAGCGAGCCGCATTATAAGAAGATTATTTTGCAGCTCGCTTTTAGTTTATAAAATATTTTGTAGTTCCTTGAGGTTTGAAATCTCATAAGTTGGAGTAAAATCAGAAGGACATAATCGATGCGGATTGTACCAAACTTGATGTATATTCGATTGATGAGCTCCTACAATATCGGCTTCCCAACTATCGCCAATCATTAAAACCTCTTCTCTATTTGCACTTGTAATTGACAAAGCATAGTCAAATATACCTTTGCTCGGTTTATTTGCCCCTGCGTCTTCAGATAGAATAATCTTGTCGAAGAAGGACGTTAGCCCCGAATTATCCATCTTTTTATATTGTACCTCTCTAAAACCATTAGATAAGATATGTAAAGTATACTTATCTTGCAGGTAATGAAGGATATCCAACGCAAAAGGTAGTAATCCCGATTTGGAGCTTGATCGTTGGAGAAACTCTTTATTTAGTTGTTGAATAAAGTCGGGATCGGTAATTCCCATTGGTTCTACCATGTGTTCGAAACGCTTCGTTACAAGTTGCTGCTTGCTGATTTTATCTTGACGATACAAATCCCACAAATGATTATTATAAGGGAACCATCTATCAAAGAAAACCTCAAAAGAGGCATATGATCTATTGAATTCATAGATATCATATACTTCTTTGAGGCTTTCTTTGTTGTTATTAAATGTATCCCAGAGGGTGTCGTCAAGATCTATAAATAGATGCTTATACATTATTTAATTTACTTCAATAACTAAGAATTTACTAATACTCCAGAATTCTTTAGGGTTTGTAATTTTGAATGTAAGATTACCATCTTCATCTTTTACAAACTCATAAGTACCGTCCGGATGGTTTGTTTTCAACTTCGCTTTCTTGGCAAACAAAGGAATTTCAGTTACTTTACGGATATCAATAGCCATAAAATATTGCTTGTTGAAGTCTCCATCAAGTGTTTTAGATTTAGAGAATAAACCACCACCTGTGATAATCTTTTGATCTTTCAACTCTTTAGAAGTGCCAAAGCAATAGTACGCAGTGTTGATTTCTTTATCCTGATCTTTAATCTTTGAAGCTTGAGATGTATTCTTAACTGTCAATGATTCATTATCAACAGTAAGTGTAGTCACTGCTTCATCAAGTTCTTTGATGCGGATGTTTTTGCGAGACAATTCGTCTTGCAAAGAAGTTACCAATGCTGTCTTTTGATTCAATTCATTCGAAAGACGGTCTACAGTCTTTTGTAATTGAGCAGATTTGAAATTGCTGTTCTTCAATTGATCCTGAAGTTTAGCAAGTTGTTCTTTGTTCTTTTGAAGAGTCTCAGTAATCAATTGAACATCGCTCATTACACGTTCACGTACAGATTTAGACATCTCACCATTGCTGTTTTGCTGAATGGTAAGATAGTTCTCAGCTTCACGAATTTTTTTGAAGTTATCTTCCACATCATTCAGAAGTGAAAGCATATCATTTAATTCAGAAGTTGTTTTTGTAGCTTCAAGCTTTAATGAATCATTTTGCGCCTGAAGTTGTTTGTACTCACTCGAGTTCTTTCCACCACAAGAAGAAAGAATTACAATACAAGATACTGCTAACAGGGTCTTTTTCATTTTGTTTAAAAATTGATGGTTATGACTTTTGTTTTTTCTCATTATACCCGTCGAGGATAATAACAAATTCGCCTTTCGGATCGTTTAGCGTGAAATGCGAAATAAGTTCCTCGAGAGTACCTCTCACGGTTTGAGCATGCAATTTAGAAATTTCACGCGAAACCGACGCTTGTCTGTCCAGCCCCATGTGTTCGGCAAGCTGACTTAGTGTTTTTACAATACGGTAAGGTGATTCGTAAATGATTGAAGTTCGAGGCTCCAATGCTAGTTCCTTCATTTTTGTAACACGGCCCTTTTTAGGAGGAAGAAATCCTTCAAAACAGAAACGGTCGTTTGGAAGGCCAGACATGACCAATGCCGGTACAAAAGCAGTAGCTCCCGGCAGGCATTCAACTTCTACACCTTCTTTTACACATTCTCTTACGATAAGAAATCCCGGATCCGAGATTGCAGGAGTTCCGGCATCAGAAACAAGAGCAACCGTTTCTCCACCTTTGATACGAGCCACAATTTGTTCTACTGATTTATGCTCATTAAACTTATGATGGCTTTGCATTTTGTTATTGATCTCAAAGTGCTTGAGCAGAAATCCGGTCGTACGTGTATCTTCGGCCAATATAAAATCAACTTCTTTCAAAACGCGGATTGCTCTGAAGGTCATATCTTCAAGATTTCCTACAGGAGTGGGAACAACAAACAATTTACTCATTCAAATATATTTATAGATATCTTTTTTCTAATAAAGTAATAAACTCTTTTACCGGTTCATCTTCTCTGTTCCAGCTGAAATTGAGTTCGAGGTAAGCCAATGCATCATTCAATGTTTCAATTGTATTGATTGCTTCTATGGCTTGGTTCATTTTATTTTCATCTCCACCAAAAAGCTCTCTTCTAAATCTAAAACGGTCGTTTAGGTTGAAGGCTTTTCTGAAATCGGCCAATCGTTTTTTCTCGATAAGCTCGTAAAGTGGAATGTTGTTGTGCTCCGGAGTAGTTGAGATTGTTTCGTTAGTTATAACAACTTCCTCTCGTACGATTTCTTTTTCAACCTCAATAACCTCCTCTTTAATCGGAGTGGTATCAATGTGTTCGTTAATTAACGGAGCGGCAATAGGTGCTATTATTTTTTCTTTTATTTCAACTTGTTCCAAGACAGGAGGAGTCGATTCCACTTCTTTTACTTCAACCGTCTGTTTTATAGGCTCCGTATCGATTGATACTTCTTCCTTTATTCTTATTTGAGAGGCAAAATGTTCGTTCTCTTTTTTGATCTCTTTGTCTTGATTTTCTATAGTTGGCAACGGCTCAAAGTCATCTATCGTCACCGCCGGTTTCCACTCCGGAATAACACTTGTGCGAGACTCTAATGCTTTCTTTAAATCTTCTATTTGTTGCACTTCGATGTTTTGAAGATCAACAGCAAGTTTTGAAAGAGCGGCAAACGCTTCAGAAAAAAATGAAACCGGAAGAATCTCGGCATCTCTGCCCGATGAGATTTGCTCCTCTAGGTGTTTAATATCAATCAATAAATGATCTACCCTATTCCTAACAGTCATGATTGCGAATTTTTATCGAAATAACAAATGTAATTAATAATGTGAAAGATGCCCCAAATTAACGCAAATTAATATCAATCAAGAGCTTTATCTTCCATGCTTTCGGGCAAGTTGACAATGTAAAGGCGTTTTGTAGCACGCGTAATCGCAGTATAGAGCCAGCGATAAAAGTCGATGCCCAGATAATCTTCCGAAATAAAGCCAATGTCAAGAAACACATTTTCCCACTGGCCCCCCTGAGCCTTGTGGCAAGTCACTGCATAAGCATACTTTACTTGCACCACATTATAATGCGGGTCTTCTTTCAATTTCTTATACTTGCCGGCTTTCGTAGGAATGTCGGCATAATCTTCCAAGATCGAATAAAAAAGCTTGTCACTTTGCTCCTTCGGCAATGAGGCACTCTCTGAGTGCAGAGTATCTAGTAATATCTTAATTTCTAGCTCTATATCGTAGGCTTGAAAACGAACCAAGATGTCGGCAAATCGAAAGCCGTACATTTCATAAGTACGTCTTACACGAAGCACTTCAACAATTTCGCCATTGGCGATGAAGTCGATTTCTTTTACCTCTTTAGCCCAGAAGTAGTTGTTTTTGGCAATCATCAATAGGTCGCCACCCGAGAGTTCCTCTTCCCGATAGAGAATGCGGTTTCGTACACCTTGATTATAGATATTGGCCCGTTTGTTAGACCTGGCTACGATCATGGTTTCGTCCATACCGCTACGAGAGTATGCATTCGATATTTCATCGATCAGTTCGTCGCCCGGTACATTGATAATGTCGGGAAAACCTTTGACCCGCAATTGAGGAAACTCAAAAACCAGATCGTTTCGTAAGTCTTCACGTATACGTGTTGCATTAAAAAGGATACCCGAGTCGGCAGCTTGTCGCACCACTTGCGTTAGTTCGGCAACGCCTACATTGAGACCATATCCCTCGAGAACATCTTTGTTGAGAGCCGGACTTTCTGTTTGCATCACAGGAGGAAGCTGTGCCGAATCTCCGATCAAAATCAATCTGCAATTTTCGCCTCCATATACGTATTGAATCAAGTCATCCAAAAGGCGTCCTGTCCCAAAAGAAACAGAGTCGAGTCCGTCGTTTGAGATCATGGATGCTTCGTCGACGATAAACAGAGTATCTTTATGCAAGTTGTCGGCTGGGGCAAAACCGGAAGCTTCGTTGGCAAACGCGCGCTGGCGGTATATTTTCTTATGAATGGTAAGAGCAGGATGGTGTGCATAATTGCTCATTACTTTTGCCGCACGTCCGGTGGGCGCGAGCAAAATACACTTCTGTTCAAGCTGATTCATTGTGCGTACAAGAGTCGCAATGAGCGAGGTTTTACCGGTTCCGGCATAACCTTTGATCAATAGCAAGCTTTCATTATCGGTAGAAACCATGAAATCTGCTAATGAATTTAGTGCAAAAAGCTGATCACTTGTAGGATTATATTGAAAATTTCGCTTTATTTGTTCTCGAATAAATTCTTCAATCATTTTAAAAGAATAATTTTGCACTAAAATTAGTGCATTAAATATTCTTTCTTAATTTTGCGAGGCGAAATAAAATTAAAAAAACATATAAAGCCATGAAAGTTACTTTAAAGATTTTATTGCTTGGCGCTGTAGTTTTACTAAGTTACATGTGCTATAGAAGTATTATGGGTCCGATCGAGTTTCAAGATGAAAAAACTCTTAGAGAGGACAGAATTATTAAGCGTCTTATGGACATTCGTGCTGCTCAGATCGAGTATAAAAACCGTAAAGGTGTGCATGCTGCAAACTTTGACGAGTTGACTACTTTCTTGAACACAGAAAAGCTTCCATATTTGCTTAAAGAGGGGGTACTTACAGATGAGCAGCTAGAAAGTGGTATGACTGAAGCTGAAGCTGTAAAGAAAGGTCTTATCAAGCGTGATACTTTCTGGGTATTAGCTAAAGACACATTGTTTGGTGGTAAAAATGTAGACTCTTTACGTTTTGTTCCGGGTACAGCTGCTACATTCCAAATGGATACAGCTTCTATTACAAACGCATCAGGTTATACATTACAATTGTTTGAAGCAAGCGTTGAATATCCAGTATATCTTGGCGACCTAAACAAACAAGAAGTTGCAAACTTGATCGACTTGAGAGTGAAACAAGACAAATTCCCTGGTTTGAAGGTTGGTTCTATTACAGAAGCAAACAACTACGCAGGTAACTGGGAGTAATTTTCATGAACATACATATACCCGATCAGTTTAATTTCGAACAATCTGAGGAATATATATTATCCATCCGGCTCGAACCGGATGGATTTTCTTTTTCTATACAGGACTCAACTGCACCTGAAAAGTTCTTTTTTCATCGTGTATTGCTCAATAAAACACTTTCTTATGAGGAAAACTTCAAAGAGTTTTTCTTTGCAAACGAGTTTCTTTCGGCTCAATATAAGAAAGTAAGAATCATAAGTTGTTCAAAACAATATACACTGGTTCCGTATGAAGCAATGCGAGAAGGAGCTGAAACTATATATTACTCGTTTTGTTTTGATGATGATGAGCGTGTAGTATTGCGCAACTCATTGAAAGAGTTAAATCTGGAGATTGTATTCTCTCTTCCTGCCGGATTGTATGAGTTTTGCAGTCGTTCATTCTTAGCGCCTCAATACATTCATCATATTGCGCCCGAGATACGTTCTACAGAAAAATCTTCTGTCAACTCTGACCGAAAACAACTTTCGGTATTTATAGATGGTAAGATGCTCGACATTGTGAGCATGCACAAGCGAGAGCTTCAATTTGCAAACTCGTATAGCTTCGATCAGTTGCAAGACATTCTGTATTTTATTACAAACGTGTGGAAGCAACAAGCGATGGATCAAATCAACGACGAGTTGTTGATTCACGCGCCCAATGCAGTACGAGTAAGACTTAAAGAGGTTTTAAAAGTTTATTTCAAAAACATCAGGGACATTCAAACACCATCGGAGCATTTCTTTGCGTCCAAAGGTTTTCCGAATCTGCCCTATGATATCCAAACATTGTCATTATGCGAATAGTCGGTGGTATATATAAGCGAAGAAGATTTGATGTGCCAAAATCATTCAAGGCACGTCCTACAACAGACTTCGCAAAAGAAAACATATTCAACGTGATCGATAACTACATTGATCTCGAAGATGCAACAGCTTTAGATCTGTTTGCCGGTACCGGCAACATTACTTTTGAGGTGATCTCTCGTGGTTGCGAGCGCATCACTTCGGTAGAGAAAGATGCTCATCACGCCGCATTTATCGCTAAAGTTGCGAAGGAATTAAAAACAGATAAGATGAACCTCATTCGAGGAGATGTCTTCAAATACTTGAATTCGACAAACGCGAAGTTTGATTTCATATTTGCCGATCCTCCGTATGCTCTTAAAGAGTTGGAGTCGGTTCCGAGAATCATCCTAGAGAAAGACATGCTCAACGATGGAGGGCTTTTTATTATGGAGCACTCAAAGGACAATGACTTCTCAAAACTTCCTTATTTTTGCGAGCATCGTGTATACGGATCTGTAAACTTCTCGATCTTCTTTAAAGAAGTGGAGAAAACAGACGCATAACAGACTCTGCTATCTTTTTACGAAGCGGGCGCCTGAACCACATTACCGGGATCACGCGCTCGCATTTGTTTTCATCAAAATGATAAATGTTGCGCATCTTCACCGACAACTCCGGGTCGTACATGTATGCATTGATCTCGAAGTTGTGTTCGAAGCTCCGGAAATCAAGATTCGCCGACCCTATTACAGACAGATAATCGTCTACAATCATCGTTTTCGAGTGTAAAAAGCCCTTTGTATAGAAATAAACCTTAACACCAGCCTTTAGCATTTCATCGATATACGATCGCGATGCAAAATTCACAAGCTTACTATCCGAATACTTCGGGATCATGATTCGCACATCAATACCCGATAAAGCAGCTGTTTGCAGCGCCATATTGATCGACTCAGTGGGTAGGAAATAAGGCGTTTGTATGTAAACGTACTTTTTAGCATTGGCAATGGTCCAGATGGCAGCTTGAAGCAAGGTACGCCATGGTCCTACCGGACCGCCCGTTACGATCTGAAGTTTGTTGGTTCCGTAAAGCTTGCAAGCAGGAAAGTAAGAAGGAGAGTAAATAAGCTTCTTACTTGCCACATACCAATCTACCAGAAAAGCCGATTGCAAACCGTACACACCTTGCCCTTCGATAAACAAATGTGTATCTCTCCATTCGCCCAAGTCGCTTCCTTGTACATAGCGATCGGCAATATTCATACCTCCTACAAAGCCACATTTACCATCGATTACCACAATCTTTCTGTGGTTTCTATAGTTTACTTTGCTGGTAAGAAGCGGAAAAGCTACACGTAGAAACGTATGTACTTCCACTCCCTTTTCGATCATTTCTTTGAAGAATTTGCTTGGAACACTCCAGCATCCTACGTCGTCATACAGCACGCGTACTTCTACGCCGGCCTGAGCTTTCTCGATAAGGATCTGTTTGATTTCATTTCCAATCTTATCATCGTCAATGATGTAATATTGTAAGTGAATATGATGTTGCGCTTTGTGAAGTTCGTATTTGAGCTTGTCAAATTTCTCTTTACCGGAAGTAAACGGCTCGATGTGACTTCCTTGCAAAATGGTTGCTTTTGCGTTGTTGTATAATAACGTGGCCAACGGTTTGTAGTGGCCGCTTGCTTCTGTCTTTACGTGTTGGTATAATTCTCGGGACGGATATTTGGTAAGACGTTTGTAACTACGGCGCGAGATGATGCGTTGCTTTCGATTGTCTTGTCCGAAAAAGAAATAAAAAATCAAGCCGATGAATGGGGCGAACAGTAATACCAAGACCCAAGCGATTGTTTTTAGCGGATTTCGATTCTCGGTAATGACTACGAGGATCAGGCTCAATGTTATGATAACATAAATTGGGAAGAGAATATTTGTAAATAGCTGAGATATGGTTATTTCTTCAATCATCGGATCCGGTTTTATTGTGCACGTTGTTGTGAGCTGGCTAATATATAACAGACAAAATCCCGTTGTGTTGTTTTTTGTTTAAAAGTAAAAGAAAGATGTCTTTTGCAAATATAAATATATATTTCATAGAAGATTATTTGCATGCACTTAATTAGCTAAATGTAATAGTAGGGTAGAGTAAAGGATATGAGAATGGGGAGTAAGCTTGTTGTGGTACGAGGTTTGTCTTTGTGTCGTCCCACACAAAGACTGACAAGGGCCCAGAACCATCTTTGTGTGGGCCCACACAAGGTTTAAGATTGGAGAGGTTTGTGTTTAGAGCTTGCTTTGATAGGAAATGAAAAAGGCTGTCCGGTAAACAGACAGCCTTCTCTTTGTATGGATAGGATTGATCAAACTATTAGTTATGTAATCTGATAATCTGAATTATTTTTGAGATTCTACCCACTTGCGAGCATTAACAAATGCTTCGATCCAAGGAGTAACTTCGTCGTTGTTGCGACGATCGTTAGGGTAGAAACCACATTGCCATGGGAAGATTGCTCTTTCAGGGTGTGGCATCATTGCAAGGTGACGGCCATCTTTAGAGCAAAGACCTGCGATAGCATGAGGAGATCCGTTTGGATTGGCAGGATATCCGTCGTATGCATATTTAGCAATTACGTGATATTCTTTTTCTTCGTATGGAAGATTGAACTTACCTTCTCCGTGAGCAACCCATACACCTAGTTTAGTTCCCGATAGTGAACCAAGCATGATCGAGTGGTTCTTAGGGATTTCAAGGCTTACAAAGTTCGATTCGAACTTGTGTGAGTTGTTGTGAACCATTTTGTGTTTCACTTCATGCTCAGGGTAAAGAAGTTCTAGCTCTGCCATCAACTGACATCCGTTACAGATACCTAAGCTTAATGTGTCAGGGCGTGCGTAGAATTTATCCAATGCTTCTTTCGCTTTTGGATTGAATAGGAAGCCACCGGCCCATCCTTTTGCTGATCCAAGAACGTCAGAGTTAGAGAATCCACCACAGAATACGATCAAGTTTACGTCTTCAAGAGTTTCGCGGCCTGTTGCAAGGTCGGTCATGTGAACGTCTTTTACATCAAATCCGGCAAGGTACATCGCGTAAGCCATTTCGCGCTCACCGTTTGTTCCTTTCTCGCGGATGATTGCTGCTTTTACGCCCGAGTTTTCGCGGCGATCGGCAGAGATACCAAATGATGCAAGTGTTCCTTTGAAGTCTTTGTTGAATTTGTATTCGATTGGTTGAACTTTGTAGTTCTCGAAACGATCGCCTGCACATACAGAACCTGATTGTTTGATGTCAAGTTTGTAAGATGAAGAGTACCATACATCACGCATGTAGTCGATACCAAATTGGTATTCTGCACCGTTTTTCGAAACAAGAACGTGGCGCTCTGATGTAGGTTTTGCGATGCGAGCGAAACCGATTCCGTTTTCTTCAAGAATCTTTTCAACCGCTTTTTTATCTTTTACTTGTACAAGGATACCAGGGTTTTCTGCAAACAGAATCTTGATGATATCTTCTTCGCCAAGTTTGTCTAGGTTTACTTCAAGACCACCTTCTACGTTTGCAAAACACATCTCAAGCATAGCAGTAATCATACCACCGGCAGAGATATCGTGACCTGCAAGGATGTATCCGTCTTCGATCAACTGTTGTACTGTGTTGAACGTGTCGCGGAAATATTCATAGTCTGTAACAGTAGGAACATCGTCACCAATCTTATTCAAAGATTGAGCAAATGCCGAACCGCCAAGTTTTAGTGCGTCGAATGAGAAGTCGATGTAATAAAGAGCCGTGCTAGCGTCGTTTACCAAAACAGGAGAAACGATTTTCTTCACGTCAGATACTTCACCGGCAGCAGAGATAATTACTGTACCCGGAGAGTATACTTTGTCGTCGCCATATTTTTGAGTCATCGACAAAGAGTCTTTACCTGTTGGGATGTTAAGACCCAATTCGCAAGCAAACTCCGAACAAGCTTCTACTGCTTTGTAAAGACGAGCGTCTTCACCTGCATTCTTACAAGGCCACATCCAGTTTGCACTCAACGATACACCGGCAATTTTGTCTGCAAGTGGAGCGAATACAAGATTGGTAAGTGACTCTGCAATTGCCATAACCGAACCTGCAGCAGGATCTGCCATTGCTACTTGCGGAGCGTGGCCGATTGAAGTTGCGATACCAGCTTTCCCTCTAAAGTCAAGTGATACGGCACCAAGGTCGCTCAAAGGCAATTGTAGTTCACCTTGACATTGTTGACGTGCAATCTTACCTGTTACCGAACGGTCTACTTTGTTTGTTAACCAGTCTTTACAAGCTACAGCTTCAAGTTGAAGCACGTTTTCAAGATAATGGTGAATGTTTGAAGGAGTATATTCTACATTCGCATAATGCTCTTCTACGCTATTATCTGTAATAATAGTTTTAGGTGAGTTACCAAACATATCTTCTAGTTTAAGATCGATTGGTTTTTGACCGTCAGCTTGTTCAAAAACAAGTGCCATGTCGTTTGTAGTTTCACCTACTACATACATAGGAGCGCGTTCGCGTTCTGCAATTTTCTTAATTTGTTCGATGTGTTTCTCATCTACAAGAATACCCATACGCTCTTGGCTTTCGTTACCAATGATTTCTTTAGCCGAAAGAGTAGGGTCGCCCACAGGAAGTTTGTCTAGTTCGATCACACCACCGGTTGCTTCGATAAGCTCTGACAAACAGTTTAAGTGACCGCCCGCACCGTGGTCGTGGATAGAAACTACAGGGTTGTTGTCTGATTCTGCAAGCGTACGGATTACGTTAGACGCACGTTTTTGCATTTCAGGGTTTGCACGTTGTACAGCATTAAGCTCGATACCGCTTTCGAATACTCCTGTATCTACAGAAGAAACGGCACCACCACCCATACCGATACGGTAGTTGTCACCACCAAGTACCACTACTTTTTCGCCTGGTTTAGGTTCGCCTTTGATCGCGTCGCGAAGTTTTGCGAAACCAACACCACCGGCAAGCATGATTACTTTATCGTATGCAAACTTTTTATGGTTTTCTGCGTGCTCGAATGTAAGAAGCGAACCGCAGATAAGAGGTTGTCCAAATTTGTTACCAAAATCAGAAGCACCGTTTGATGCTTTGATCAAGATTTGCTCAGGAGTTTGATATAACCAATCACGCTCTTGCATTCCTTCTTCCCACTCGCGGGCACCTTCTGTTCTCGGGTATGAAGTCATATACACAGCAGTACCTGCAATTGGAAGACTGGCTTTACCTCCGCCCAAACGGTCACGAATCTCACCACCAGTACCTGTTGCAGCACCATTAAATGGTTCTACGGTAGTAGGGAAATTGTGAGTCTCAGCTTTAATAGAGATAACAGTTTTAATATCTTTTACTTGGAAGTAGTCTGGTTTATCACCTGAGATAGGAGCGAATTGCTCAACGGTAGGACCTTCGCTGAAGGCAACATTGTCTTTGTAGGCAGAAACAAGTTTGTTTGGATTGGTCTCGGATGTTTTCTTGATTAGCTTGAAAAGAGAGCTTTCTTTTTCTTCTCCGTCTACAACGAAGATTCCATTAAAGATTTTGTGACGGCAGTGCTCAGAGTTTACCTGAGAGAAGCCGAATACTTCACTGTCGGTAAGTTTGCGACCTTGTTGTTCGCTGATACCATTTAAGTAGGCAATTTCTTCTTCGCTAAGCGCCAAACCTTCTTGCTCATTATAAGCAGCAATATCATCTATATAAACGATAGCTTCGGGTTGCTTGCTAATCTTGAAGAGGTCTTGAGTAAGCCCGTGATAAATTCTTTGAAGCATCGGATCGTGTTCTGCGTCCGCGTTTTTCACTTCAAAGTATTCCTCGATACGAGTAATGCCCGACATTCCCATGTTTTGAGTAATCTCAACGGCATTTGTACTCCACGGAGTGATCATTTCTTTGCGCGGCCCGACGAACCAACCCTCTAAGGATTCGGATTCCAGAGGCAATGCACCACTAAACAGCCATGTTAATTTTTGTGTTTCTTCAGTTGAAAAGTGATTTTTGGTTTCTACCGCAATCACCGTTTGTGTTGAAGATCTAAAAAATAGGATCATATTGTTGATTAATTTTGGTAACCAGATAGCAGGAGAAGACTCATGTCTTCATGCCACAAAGATAGTTAAAAGCTTTCTTAATATGTCCTAACAACTCATATTTTGCGCTTTTTTTCAGAATAGCTCTTATCTTTGCATACGAAAGCTAAATTATTATATATATTTAAAGCTGTAAGTTGATGCTTGGCTTTTTGTTAAAAGGATTAATTATTGGTGTATTAGTTTCGGCGCCTATGGGCCCTACCGGAGTGCTTTGTATTCAACGTACAATCAACAAGGGAAGGATGCATGGTTTTGTGACCGGACTAGGAGCTGCTCTTTCTGATATTATATATGCTGCCATCACTGGTTTTGGTATGGGTTTTGTAATCGATTTTATCGAAGCAAATATTCGGCCATTGCAGGTACTAGGTAGTGTGGTCTTACTGGTTTTTGCATACGTTGTATACAATTCGAATCCGGTTAAGAGTTTATCAAAGAAGAAAGAGGGGACAACCTCGTATACACAAGATTTTATTACGGCATTGTTGCTAACCCTGTCGAATGCATTGATTATATTTCTTTATATCGGGCTTTTTGCCCGCCTAAGCTTTTGGGATCAGGAAATGAATTATTCAAATCTGGTTTTGGGGCTGTTGGGAATTGGTATCGGAGCTGTAGCTTGGTGGCTTGCCATTACTTATTTTGTAGGGAAAATTAAAAATCATTTTAATGTGAGAGGTATGAAGATCTTAAATCATACAATCGGAATAGTTATGACTATTATCGCTTTGTTTGGTTTGGTTTATACCTTTTGGACTTAAACGGAAAACAAATATTCTAAAATATAATATCAGGATATGAAGAAACTAAAGGTTCCTTATTTAAAGACATTAGATGCCTTGCACTTGTCTTCTATCGGATCGTTGATGGAAGAAAAAGGGCATCGTGAAAGTATAGATGTAGTAAACTGGCCCGAATATGCTTATAAGCCGATTGTTTCTTTTGATATTGCAAGAGGAGATCAAGACTTATATATTCGTTACTTTGTAAGAGGAAATGCATTGAAGGCCTCTCATTCGGTAGACGGATCGCCGGTACATCAAGACAGTTGCGTAGAGTTTTTTATGAAAAAACCAGGTGACGATACGTATATGAATTTCGAATTCAATTGCATTGGCGTTTGTGATGCAGCAAGAAGAAAATCGAAGACTGAGAAAGTAGGATTAAACGAAAACGAATACAGAATGATTCGCCGTTATTCTACTGCCGGACGTGATACTTTTGACGAGAAAAAAGGATTATATACTTGGGAACTTGTTGTTGCAATTCCTTTTTCGTTGATGGGACTTTCTTCAGATAGTTTGCCAGACAAGATAAACGCAAATTTCTATAAATGTGCTGATGATACTGCATATCCTCACTTTGTAAGCTGGAATGCAATTGACAATCCGATACCAAACTTTCACTTGCCTGAATTCTTCGGAGAGATCTATTTCTAAGAATAAAACCATTATATTATAATATAAAAAGAGCGACAACTCACGTTTCTGGAGTTGCCGCTTTTTTTATGTCTGCATTACAATACAGATCTCGATATGGTATCTGCTTTATAGTATTCACCAACTTTCTTAACTGAGCAAGAAGCTACTTGGGTATCGTGGTAGAATATAAGTGTAGCATTCTTTTCAATAGCATACTCGAGCAATCTCTTTTTCGCTGCATACGATTTTAATGGCATCACATCGTAAGCCGATATCCATTCGAGTGATAGATGTGCAAGAGTCGGGATCACATCGCCCGGGAAAATAAGTGTCTGGTCTTTGGATTCAAAAACCGGAACAAGCTGTCCGTTTGTGTGTCCGTCGAAGAGGTATAATTGGATGTTGTTTGCAATAGAACAAGCTCTATCAATTAAACGAAGACGTCCGGCATTGAGAACCGGAAGTAATGTGTTCGGATCGAAAGAGGGTTTTTCCAATTCCGACGGGTTACGAAACGATTCCCACTGTGTTTTGGATACCCAGTAATTGGCTTTTGGGAAGGAGGGTTTATATGTATCTTCTTCCTTGCAATAATAGGTTGCAAATCCACAATGATCGAAGTGGAGATGGGTTAGGATAACATCCGTAATGTCGTCCGGTTCGAGGTCATGCTCTTTAAGAGCATCATACATGTTTGTCAGATTGTGGAATTCATAAAACGAATTTGCGTCATCGGAAAAACTTCCTACTCCCGTGTCTACAAGAATATTTCTTTTTCCGTCTTTTATTAATCCACATCTCATGGCTAACAGGCAGCGGTTTTTTTCATCGCAAGAGTATCTGCGAATCCAAGAAGTTTTCGGAATTGCTCCGAACATTGCGCCGCCATCGGCATAAAAAAATCCTGATTCGATAGAATTAAACTCCATTTTGTCGTATTTTTGCACCAAAATAACGAAATATCGGTGATATTCAGCTGAGTTGATGAAAAAAGTTCATTTAATATCGGTGCAAGAGCCTTTTATGTTTGATTTAGCTCTCGCACTTCGCAATAAAGAATATGAAGTAAGTGCTTCAGGAATTGGTTTGTCGGAATCGCAAATTACATGCTTGCAAGATGCAGGTGTGCTTTGTGAAGAAAACGGCTGGTTTCCTGCTGTAGTACAAAAAGAGTTGCATTGTGTTGTATTAGGTGCTCAAGCGGATCAAAGTAATCCGGAACTTGAGAAAGCCAAAGAACTGGGATTATATATTGTATCTATTCCTGAGTTTATCTTCTTGCGCACAAAAAATAAAACTCGCTTCGTAGTTTCGGGAAGTAAAGATAAAAGGGCTATTTTATCGATTATGGCTTTTGTTTTAAAGAAGCAAAGAATACCGTTCGACTATGCGTTGATGCGTGATGTTCCGGAGTTTGATAGTCGTGTGCATTTATCATTCGAGGCGCGCGTGGCTTTGATAGAAGGCGATGAGCATTTAACGTCTATCTTAGATAAACGATTTAAATTGGAATATTATCGACCACATGTGGCTGTTGTTTCCAATATCGATTGGATTGAAAGCAGTGAGTACCCTACGTTTGAATCATATATAGAGATGTATCGTGACTTTTTTAACTTGATAGAACGTGATGGTAAACTAATATATAGTGAAAAGGATGCTACTTTGAAGTCTTTGGCTTCTCAGGTGCGTGAGGACATTACTTCAATTCCGTTCGAAACACATGCAACTACATTAGATGAGAATGGAAGAACCTGTTTGGATACACGATACGGCTTGGTGCCGGTATACAGCGAAGATCCGCTGTTTGTCGAGTATTTGAATGCTGCTCGTTTGGCTTGTCGTCAGATTGGTGTGAACGATAAAGCTTTTTACAGTGCTATTGCAGAATATAAACAGACGTTATCATGATTATAGCAAGTCAGAAAAAGAAAGAAAATATTGCAGAGTATCTACTTTATATGTGGCAAATTGAAGATTTGCTGCGAGCATATAAGTTTGATGTCAATGCTATTAAAGCCAATATAGTAGATCGATACGATCAGCCGGAGGAGGTAAAGAAGGAGATTCTAGATTGGTATGGATACTTAATCGATATGATGCGAACTGAAGAAGTGCAAACTTCCGGGCATATTCAGATCAATAAGAATGTTCTTATCGATTTGACCGATTTGCATCTTCGTCTTTTAAAAGCTCCTAAAGAGCAATTTTATGCTGCGGCTTATTATCAAACACTTCCTTATATTGTAGAGTTACGTAGCAAAGCGGGCGACGATCCGCACGGCGAAATTGAAACTTGTTTTGATGCGCTTTATGGTTTCTTGTTGTTGAAAATGCAGCAAAAACCAGTGAGCGAAGAGACAATGAAAGCGATTAAGCAGATCTCTACATTCTTGGCATTACTCTCTGATAAATACAAAAAAGATAGAGCCGGAGAGCTCGAACTTGAATAAATCTTATGTAAATTCTTTTTTAACGAGCTGAATAGATTCTTAACTATAGGCAGTTTTAATCTTATACGATTGCTGCTTACCTTTGTATTTGAGAAGATTAAGTTGCGTTGTAAAACGAATTGAGCTAAAGAAACGAATATAAAATATGGGTCAGTACTCTGAAGAAATTAATAAAAGAAGAACATTTGCGATTATTAGTCACCCCGACGCCGGTAAAACAACCCTAACAGAAAAGTTGCTACTTTTTGGTGGTGCTATTCACGTGGCAGGTGCTGTAAAATCGAATAAGATTAAAAAATCAGCAACTTCCGACTGGATGGAAATCGAAAAGCAACGTGGTATCTCTGTTGCTACTTCGGTAATGGCATTTGATTACGATGGTTATAAGGTTAATATCCTAGATACTCCTGGTCACCAGGATTTCGCCGAAGATACATATCGTACGCTTACGGCGGTAGATAGTGTTATTATTGTTGTTGATATCGCAAAAGGGGTAGAGGCACAAACCCGAAAACTAATGGAAGTATGTCGCATGCGTAATACACCCGTTATTGTATTCGTGAATAAGCTCGACCGTGATGGTAAAGATCCTTTCGATTTGCTCGACGAGTTGGAGGAAGAATTGAAGATTAATGTGCGTCCGTTGAGCTGGCCTATCGATATGGGACAAAGCTTCAAAGGGGTATATAATATCTTTGAGCAAAAGCTTGACCTGTACAGTCCGAGCAAACAATATGTTACTGAGAAAATCGAATTTGGTGATATCAATAGCCCGGAACTTGAAGGGCACATCGGCGATCGTTTAGCGGAGAAACTTCGCTCAGACATAGAATTGATCGAAGGTGTTTATCCTGAATTTGATGTGAATACATATCTTAAAGGTGAAATCGCTCCGGTATTTTTCGGCTCAGCACTGAATACTTTCGGTGTGAAAGAACTTTTAGACTGTTTTGTTCGTATTGCACCGTCGCCACGTCCGGTACAGGCAATTGAGCGAGTAGTAGAGCCGGATGAAGATGCTTTCTCAGGATTTATCTTTAAGATTCACGCCAATATGGACCCTAATCACAGAAGCTGTATTGCTTTCGTTAAGATTTGCTCGGGTCGTTTTGAGCGTAATGCAAATTACAAACACGTACGTCACAATAAATTGATGAAGTTCTCTAGTCCGACTGCATTTATGGCTCAGAAGAAAGAGACCGTAGATGAGGCTTTTGCCGGAGATATCATCGGTTTGCCGGATAATGGAACTTTCAAAATCGGAGATACGTTAACTTCTGGTGAAAATCTTCACTTCAAAGGTCTACCTAGCTTCTCTCCAGAGATGTTTAAATACATTGAGAATGCAGATCCGATGAAGACAAAACAGCTGAACAAAGGTATTGAGCAGTTGATGGATGAAGGTGTTGCACAGATGTTTGTCAACCAATTTAATAATCGTAAGATTATTGGTACGGTAGGTCAACTTCAGTTTGAGGTTATTCAATACCGTTTGCTTCATGAGTATGGAGCTCAATGTAAGTGGGAGCCGGTAAGTTTGTACAAAGCTTGTTGGATTGAGAGCGATGATAGCGAAGCACTTGAAAACTTCAAACGTCGCAAATCTCAATTTATGGCTGTCGACAAAGATGGACGTGATGTATATCTTGCCGATTCAAGCTATGTATTGATGATGGCTCAGCAAGATTTTCCAAGCATCAAATTCCACTTTACATCAGAATTTTGATCACACTTTATTTCGATATACAAAGCCCCGAACGAATTCAATCGTTCGGGGCTTCTTGCTTTATACTGAGTATTAAAAATAATTCCTCTATTTCTCATTATTGTGGAGCATGCGTGTTAGCAGTAGCTCTATGATAAAGCTAAGTAGTAACATTGTACCCGGAGCAATGAGCAGTAACGTGTTGAATAGTAGAATGCTCAGCGGGATGTTATATATTGTTGTTAATAAAGGGTCGGTCTGCATAAATATATTTGTTCCAAATAATAGACCAATTCCAATTCCGCAAAAGAACATCCCGAGCCTTAAGATCATGAAAATATTATTCTGCATGCCTTTACGCGAAGCAAGAATTACAATCATGCAAATAAATAACATGAAGAAGGTGCAAAGAGAAGGCAAAAGTTGGATCGCTTTGTTGCTCGCGTATTCAAATTGCTTAAAGCGATCGTATCTTTCTTTAACTGGCACATGATTGATGTTGTCAGATTCGATTAAATGAATACCGGAAATTGAAGATGGTCGTAGTTGCTCTTCTTCGATCAGAGTGTAGTACATCGTTGTGTCGATAGGCTCAAAGTATAACGTAAATTTCACCTCTCCACTCTCTGGCATAAATATCTTTTTATCGAGTTCCAGACCTTCACATTTTAATAACTTGTATCGCTCGTCGCCTTGTATAGGCTCAAGCACAGATTGAGAGTTTATGCTAATCCAATTTCTAGGTAGATTCTTCCCTGTAACATAAAAGATAGTCGTATCAGATGTTAGTTCGATCGAATCTATTTGCAACCATGATTGAGGGTTGCTAACATATGGATTGCGGATAACTTTTGTGGCTTCAGTTGCAAATAGCTGAATTGTACAGCTCAATAGAATAAGTAAACAATAAATCTTTTTCATGGTCGTTGTTCATTAATGGTTCTTTTTATTTGACATCTTAAGCTCAATCACAAAAGCGACAATAAGACCTAATCCGCCGAAAAGCAAAAGACTGCCACCCATAATAGATTGAGTAAGAGCATTAGATTGAGGATTGCCAAATACGCATAAGATGCTTCCGACAAAGATTCCTAATCCTATGCCTGTAAGTAAAGCACCAAGCTTTAATGATGAGAAGGAGAAGTTGATCTTTCCTTTAAATCCGAATGATGGTTTTAAAAGATCCGGATCTAATTTGTCACCCATTCGTTCGATGATTTCCATTCGTTCTTTTCTTCTTACAAAAAGGTCGAAAATGCAGTAAATACTGTAAAATATCACGAATGTTACAAGTGGAGGTGTTAAAAAGTCAAACATAGCTGTACGTATTAAATGATTACTAATTTTTGTTTGCTACCCTATTGACGCAGTAGTATTTGTTTGGTTACAGAAGAAAATGATTTTTTTTATTCTATTTTTGATGTAACCTTTTTCTTAGTCCTGCGTATCATTAGCAAAGGATATACTTTATACCATGTCATATACAAAAAAAGAAGATAGATGTATTATCAAAGCTGTTTGTTCTGGCAATATCGATGCGTTTTCGATATTAATAGACCGATATAGTGTTTTGGTATATAACTTGGTATATAAGATAGTGGGACATAAAGAAGATGCGGAAGAGTTGACTCAAGATGTATTTATGAAAGTATTTGAAGCATTGCCAAAGTTTCATGGAGATGCTTCTTTTTCAACTTGGATTTATCGCATTGCTTATAATACGGCTATTTCTGCTTTTCGAAAAGCGAAGCAAGATAAATTGGTGTTTGATGATGCGCTTGTTGAAAATACATCCGAGTATTTGGTGGATGATTATTTCAATACCGACTCATCTGAAGAATTGCTCGTTTTAATGGAAAAAGCAATGGACCTTTTGTTGGTCGATGAAAGAGCATTAATTACATTATTTTATTTAGAAGGACATTCTGTCGAAGATGTAGCTTCGATAATGACTCTATCTGTTTCAAATGTGAAAGTTCGACTTCACAGAGTTCGAAAAAAGCTATTTGTTATTATGCAAAATCTTAATGAATAAAGGTATGCAAGAAGATAATTTGCTCAAAAAATATGCGAATAGAAAACCTGCACAAGGTTTGTCTTTTGGTTTTAATGAAAAGCTAATGCGTGAAATTCGACTTGCTCAAGTGGCTAAAGAGCGAAAAGTGGAAAGACGTACGCAGATCGCTGCGTTTGTTGTATATGCTTTTCTGATTGTTTTTGTGGGTTATGCTTTGAAGTTTATTGGTTTTGGTGGATACTTTAAATCAATGTTCTCAGACTTGTTTCAGACGTATGACGATATATTTTTATCGCTCTATGCTTTTTATGGAGTTCTAACCTCTTCTATTTTTGCTTACGTTTTAGCTGCAATTGCAATCTTATTGCTGTTGGATCATTGGATTAGAAGGTTATTTACTGCTAATAAACATAATTTTACGACCAAATAAATTGCGTCTCATAAAAAAAGGCTATCTTTGCGGCGCTTTTATAGTTAAACAATATAATGTCTAACGTACTAGTTAAAAAGAGATTATTAAAAATGGAAACTTACAAAAACATTGCTCCGGTTGAAAATTTCGATTGGGATGCTTACGAAAACGGCTCTGCACTTACAGGTGTAAGCAGAGATGAGCTAGTTAAAACTTATGACGACTCTTTGAATACTATCAAAGATAAAGAAGTTGTTATGGGTAAAGTAACTTCGTTGAACAAACGTGAAGTTGTAGTAAACATTGGTTACAAATCAGACGGTATCGTTTCAATGAACGAATTCCGTTACAACCCGGATCTTAAAATTGGTGACGAAGTAGAGGTATACATCGAAAGCCAAGAAGACAAAAAAGGTCAATTGATCCTTTCTCACAAGAAAGCTCGCGCTGCACGCTCTTGGGATCGTGTTAACGAAGCTCTTGAAAACGACGAAATCATCAAGGGTTACATCAAATGTCGTACTAAGGGTGGTATGATCGTTGACGTATTTGGTATCGAAGCATTCTTGCCAGGTTCTCAAATCGACGTTAAGCCAATTCGTGACTATGATGTATTCGTTGGTAAAACTATGGAATTCAAGATCGTTAAGATCAACCAAGAATTCAAAAACGTTGTTGTTTCACACAAAGCTCTTATCGAAGCTGAACTTGAGCAACAAAAGAAAGACATCATTTCTAAACTTGAAAAAGGACAAGTTCTTGAAGGAACTGTTAAAAATATCACTTCTTACGGAGTATTCATCGACCTTGGTGGCGTAGACGGTTTGATCCACATCACTGACCTTTCTTGGGGTCGTGTATCTCACCCAGAAGAAATCGTTAAACTTGACGAGAAAATCAACGTTGTTATCCTTGACTTCGATGACGAAAAGAAACGTATCGCTCTTGGTTTGAAACAACTTACTCCACATCCATGGGATGCTCTTGATCCAAACTTGAAAGTTGGTGATAAAGTAAAAGGTAAAGTTGTTGTTATGGCTGACTACGGTGCATTCATCGAAATCGCTGCTGGTGTAGAAGGTTTGATCCACGTTTCAGAAATGTCTTGGACTCAACACCTACGTAGCGCTCAAGATTTCATGAAAGTTGGTGACGAAGTTGAAGCTGTAATCTTGACTTTGGACCGCGAAGAGCGTAAAATGTCTCTAGGTATCAAACAATTGAAACCAGATCCATGGGATTCAATCGAAACTAAGTTTGCTGTAGGTTCACGCCACACTGCTAAGGTTCGTAACTTCACTAACTTCGGTGTATTCGTAGAAATCGAAGAAGGTGTTGATGGTTTGATCCACATCTCTGACCTTTCTTGGACTAAGAAAATCAAACACCCATCTGAATTCACTCAAATTGGTGCAGAAATCGACGTTCAAGTTCTTGAAATCGACAAAGAAAACCGTCGTTTGAGCCTAGGTCACAAACAACTAGAAGAAAATCCTTGGGATGTATTCGAAACTATCTTCACAGTAGGTTCAGTACACGAAGGAACTGTAGTTGAATTGCTTGACAAAGGTGCTGTAGTTGCTCTACCTTACGGTGTTGAAGGTTTTGCTACTCCAAAACACTTGGTTAAAGAAGACGGTTCTCAAGCTCAAGTTGACGAAAAACTAGAATTCAAAGTAATCGAATTCAACAAAGAGTCTAAGAGAATTATTCTTTCTCACAGCCGTATCTTCGAAGATGAGCAAAAAGGTTCTAAGAAAGAAGCTTCTGCTGAAAAGAAAGCTGCTAAGAAATCAACTAAGAAAGAAGAACTTCCATCACAAACAATGGAAAAAACAACTCTAGGTGATATCGAGCAACTAGCTGCATTGAAAGAAAAACTAGAAGGTGGTAAATAATATTACGCTATAAAAGTTTACAAAGAGTCATCCGCTTGCGGGTGACTCTTTTTTTTTGTTTGTGCCTTGATCTCTGTTGGTTTTGGTTGCTTACTTGGCGTTTGTGTCGTGAAATCTTATGATTGTATTAAACTGTTAACTGTTTGTGTATTAGGTTTATATCGATTTTGAAATGATGTTTGTATTGATGTAGTATGTTGATTAATAGGTGTTTATATTGTTTTCTAGAAAAGATTGCTCAAAAAACTACTAGAGGTTTTTTGATGTCTGCGTGTATTATTTATCCTAATATGTTGAAAGTTAGATGTGTTTCAGACGTGTTCAATCCCCTTATATTGTAAGAAAAAAGAAGAGTTCAGTGTAACGCGATTTGAAGATGTCACTACTGTGTGGCTTGTGGTATTGTTATCTATGCCATTTTTCTAACGAACAGAATTGGCTAAGTATATCGATACTTAGATTCTTTAATCGTTTGTACATTTTCTTCAAGCTCTAATAAATTAGATCTCCACCTTTTGATTACACAGAATACTTACGTCAAAGGAAAAACGTCTTGATTACTTTCTCAATTCGGTTCTCTATATTATTGTTGAATACCTGTGAGTGCTTAATCACGATTGAAAATGAGTGCGCTTTTCTTGGCAATAAGCTTCATTTTAGAACCAAGCAAGGTTCTTGGAAAAAGCTCTCTAGGTTTTTCGAAAAAGTAAGTTTGGTTTTTGGAAGAACCTTGCAAGGTTTATTTTGTGAATATATCAGGCTTATTTTTGGGTGCTGAGCCTTTAATATAGAACGAGGATTGCTTTTTTCTTGCTTCTCTTTTTATTAAGTTGATCCTCTTCGAGCTTTCTTTTATTCCATTGCCGGGCTTTTTTTTCGGCGAGCATTCTCTTTTTTCTCCCTTCTATAAGAAACTTTGTAGGCCTATATATAAAGTTTCATCGCAGCGATTACTTCTGATTTTTATTTCTTCGACTACATAACATGGACAGATTAGGCTCTTTTTTTTCCGAGCTCCCCACTTTTTTTCATTTTTATCGGATCTTTTTTCGTGATCTTGGGTGATTTTTATCTCGTTTCAACCAATTTTCGACGAAATAACCCTGATCTCCGAATTATTTTCCGGGCCCAATACCACGGAAAGTCTCTTGTTTTTGCATAAAGGCCGAAAGAAATGAATATGTATACAGTTTTTAACATAGGCGTAATGTGCTATATAGCAGCTTTTAAGAGACAATGTGTTAAAACGGAGGTAAAATAGTTTAGTAAAACATTTGGAGGGAAAGGAAAATGCACTACTTTTGTATCCGCAATCGAGAGTGAATGCGACGAAAGAAAAATGCTGAAGATGCTGCGGTTTAGAAGCGAAGCGGTGAGGTTGACAATGTCAAGCAAGAATCCAAAACGAGCTAAACGCTGAAAAGAAACTTTGAAAAAAACTTCGAAATTATTTGGAGGTTTGAAATAAAAGTTCT